>NZ_CP082275.1:0-1252886 GCF_023746615.1 Grimontia kaedaensis
GTGTCATCTTCGCTTTGGTTGCAGTGTCTTCAGCGCCTTCAAGAGGACCTTCCTGCAACAGAATTCAGCATGTGGGTTCGACCGCTTCAGGCGGAGTTAAATGACAATACCCTGACTTTGTTCGCGCCAAACCGTTTTGTACTGGATTGGGTTCGCGACAAATACCTAAATAGCATCAATCAGTTACTGAATGAGTTTTGCGGTAACGACTTGCCTGTGCTGCGCTTTGAAGTTGGCAGTAAGCCGGTTGCCCCGGTGGCGCCGCCAAGCCAGCCTGCAGCTCCAGCTCCTGTTGCGCCCGCCGCTAAACCTGTTGGTCGTACCTGGGAACCTGCACCTTCTCCTGTGCAATCAGATGTGAATCACCGCTCTAACGTGAATCCCAAGCATAAGTTCACTAACTTCGTTGAAGGTAAGTCGAACCAACTCGCTTTGGCTGCAGCTCGTCAGGTGGCAGATAACCCAGGTGCTGCATACAATCCACTTTTCCTTTACGGCGGCACCGGTTTGGGTAAAACCCACTTGTTGCACGCTGTGGGTAATGCGATTTCTGATCGCAAAACCGATGCGCGCGTGGTGTACATGCATTCTGAACGTTTTGTTCAGGACATGGTTAAAGCGCTGCAGAACAACCAGATTGAAGAGTTTAAGCGCTACTACCGTAGTGTTGATGCGCTGCTTATCGATGACATCCAATTCTTCGCTAACAAAGAGCGCTCACAGGAAGAGTTCTTCCACACCTTCAATGCGCTCTTGGAAGGTAACCAACAAATCATCCTCACCTCTGACCGTTATCCAAAAGAGATCAGCGGCGTGGAAGATCGTCTCAAATCCCGTTTTGGCTGGGGTTTGACCGTTGCTATCGAGCCACCAGAGCTTGAAACCCGTGTGGCGATTTTGATGAAAAAGGCGGAGGACCATAATATTCGCCTGCCAGACGAAGTGGCGTTCTTTATCGCTAAACGTCTGCGCTCAAATGTTCGAGAGCTTGAAGGGGCGCTGAACCGCGTGATAGCGAATGCTAACTTCACCGGCCGTGCTATCACCATCGATTTTGTCCGCGAAGCCCTGCGTGATTTGCTGGCGCTGCAGGAAAAACTGGTTACCATCGACAACATCCAGAAGACCGTCGCCGAGTACTACAAAATCAAAATGGCGGACCTATTGTCGAAACGTCGCAGCCGCTCTGTGGCACGTCCACGCCAGGTGGCGATGGCACTGTCAAAAGAGCTGACCAACCACAGTTTGCCGGAGATTGGTGACGCATTTGGTGGCCGCGATCATACTACGGTACTTCACGCATGCCGAAAGATTGAACAGCTGCGCGAAGAGAGCCACGATATAAAAGAAGATTATTCCAACCTGATCCGGACTTTGTCGTCTTAATATGAAATTTACAGTTACCCGTGACCAATTCTTGAAACCCCTGCAGCAGGTGTCTGGTGCATTAGGGGGACGACCTACGTTGCCTATTCTTGGCAATATCCTTCTGAAAGTAGAGTTCGGACAACTTTCCATGACCTGTACGGATTTGGAAGTTGAGCTGATTGCTAACCTGCCGCTGGAAAGTGAAGCAGAAGATGGGGCAGTCACCGTTCCATCTCGTAAGTTTTTAGATATTTGCCGTGGTCTGCCAGACAGCGCACCTATCAGTTTTACGCTAGAAGGCGATCGCGCAGTAATTCGTTCAGGCCGCAGCCGTTTTACTTTGTCGACATTGCCAGCGGCTGACTTTCCGAATATCGAAGATTGGCAGAGCAACGTGGAATTCACGGTGCCACAAGGCAAGCTTCGCCAATTGATTGAAAGCACTGCATTCTCCATGGCCAACCAGGATGTCCGTTACTTCCTAAACGGTATGCTGCTGGAGACAGATGGCACTACGCTTCGCTCTGTGGCCACTGACGGTCACCGTATGGCGGTAGGTACAACTGCGCTCGACAATGAATTGGCTGGCCAACAAGTGATTGTGCCGCGCAAAGGCGTGACTGAACTGATGCGTATGCTGGATAACCCAGAAGCGCCCGTGACCATCCAGATTGGCAGTGCCAATATCCGCGCTCAGGTGAACCAGTTTGTGTTTACTTCCAAGCTGGTGGATGGTCGATTCCCTGATTACCGCCGCGTCATGCCGCAATCTTCCAACAAAATCATGGAAGCAGATTGTGACGAGCTGCGTCAGGCATTCTCACGTGCAGCGATATTGTCGAATGAGAAATTCCGCGGCGTGCGCTTGAACCTGAGCTCAGGACAGCTTCGCATTTCTGCGCATAACCCCGAGCAGGAAGAAGCGGAAGAGTTTGTTGACGTTAATTACGATGGCGAAGACTTGGAAATCGGATTTAACGTCAGTTACGTGCTGGATGTATTAAATACGCTTAAGTGCGAACAAGTGCGCTTTTCGATGACCGATGGTACCGCGAGTACACTGGTAGAAGATGTCAGCAATGATGACGCCATGTACGTCGTGATGCCTATTCGTCTGTAATATGGCGCTATCCCGACTCTCTATCCATGATTTGAGAAATATTGAAGCCTGTGACCTTAGCCTGTCATCAGGCTTCAATTTTCTTGTAGGGCCTAACGGCAGTGGAAAAACCAGTGTGTTGGAGGCGGTTTACTATCTGGGGCATGGCCGTTCATTTCGAAGCCAGTTGACCGGAAGGGTGATCCGACACCAGCAAGACAGATTAGTTGTACACGGTCGCGTGCATGCAGGTGAGTCCTTACTACCAGTAGGACTCCAGAAAAACCGCGACGGTTCGACAGAAGTGAAAATCGGTGAAGAAAAAGGGCAGAAGCTGGTGCAGCTCGCCGAAGTCTTGCCGATGCAGCTGATTACCCCGGAAGGGTTTGAGCTGTTAACCGGTGGCCCTAAATTCCGCCGTGCATTTATCGACTGGGGTGTGTTTCACGTGGAACCCCAGTTTTACCCCGCGTGGTCTAGGGTTAAACGGCTTACGAAGCAACGAAATGCGCTGATGAAAACAGCGCGTAGCTACCGTGAGCTTAGCTACTGGGATGCAGAATTAGCGCCTTTGGCTAACCAAATTGACCAGTGGCGCAAAGACTACATTGAAAAGCTCTCAGAACGTGCTTCCAAGCTATGTGAAGCGTTTCTGCCTGAGTATGAAATCAAACTCAACTACACGCGTGGTTGGGATAAAGAGTCAGATTATGCTGAGTTGTTGCGCGAGAACTTTTTACGCGATCAGCAACTCGGGTACACGGTCAGTGGTCCTCACAAGGCAGATCTTCGCCTTCGCGTGGGCGGCACCCCGGTGGAAGATGTACTTTCCCGTGGGCAGTTAAAGTTGATGGTTTGTGCACTTCGGTTAGCACAGGGCCAGCAACTTACCGAAGACAAACAAAAGCAATGCATCTACTTGATAGATGACTTTGCGTCCGAGTTGGATAGCCAACGACGGGCGCTATTGGCTGAGCAGTTAAAAGCCACAGGCGCACAGGTATTTGTAAGTGCCATTAGTGCCGATCAGGTCGCTGAAATGTGCGACGAAAATAGTAAGATGTTTCATGTGGAAAACGGTAAAATAGCCGCAGAATAAAATTAAGCGAGAGTAACTCAATGTCCAACAATTACGATTCATCGAGTATCAAGGTACTCAAGGGTCTGGATGCAGTACGAAAGCGTCCGGGGATGTACATCGGTGATACTGACGACGGTACCGGTCTGCACCACATGGTCTTTGAGGTGGTCGATAACTCTATCGATGAAGCTCTCGCTGGTCACTGTAATGACATCGTGGTCACCATCCATGAAGACGGTTCGGTATCTGTAAAAGATGACGGTCGTGGTATTCCTGTCGACATCCATGAAGAAGAGGGTGTATCAGCAGCTGAAGTTATCATGACGGTACTTCACGCCGGTGGTAAGTTCGATGACAACTCGTACAAAGTCTCCGGTGGTCTTCACGGTGTAGGTGTTTCGGTTGTAAACGCCTTGTCTGAGAAGCTTGAGCTGACCATCTGGCGTCATGGCAACATCCACCAGCAAATCTACAAGATGGGTGTTCCAGAGCAACCGCTGGAAGCGATTGGTGACACTGACGAAACCGGTACCCGTATCCGTTTCTGGCCAAGTGACGAGACCTTCTCTGATACTACGTTCCATTACGACATACTGGCGAAACGCTTGCGTGAACTGTCCTTCCTGAACTCTGGCGTGTCTATCAAGCTGGTTGATGAGCGCGAAGAGAATAAACAAGACCACTTCATGTATGAAGGTGGTATCCGGGCATTCGTAGAGCACCTCAACCGCAACAAAACACCTATCCACCCAACTGTGTTCCACTTTGAACATGAACGCGAAGACGGTGTGTCGGTAGAAGTGTCAATGCAGTGGAACGATGGTTTCCAGGAAAACATTTACTGTTTCACCAACAACATTCCTCAGCGTGATGGCGGTACTCACCTTGCCGGTTTCCGTGCAGCTCTGACCCGTACGCTGAACTCCTTCATGGACAAAGAAGGCTATTCGAAGAAAGCCAAAGCAGCGACTTCTGGCGACGATGCCCGTGAAGGTTTGACTGCCGTTGTGTCTGTGAAAGTGCCGGATCCGAAATTCTCAAGCCAGACTAAAGACAAACTGGTTTCTTCAGAAGTGAAGTCTGCGGTTGAGTCAGCAATGAACGAGAAACTGTCTGAGTTCCTGATTGAGAACCCACAAGACTCGAAGATCGTTTGTAGCAAAATCATTGATGCGGCGCGAGCGCGTGAAGCGGCACGTAAAGCACGTGAAATGACCCGTCGTAAAGGCGCGCTGGATTTGGCTGGTCTGCCAGGCAAGCTTGCAGACTGTCAGGAAAAAGATCCTGCACTGTCTGAACTCTACATTGTGGAGGGTGACTCTGCGGGCGGTTCCGCGAAGCAGGGTCGTAACCGTAAGAACCAGGCTATCCTGCCACTGAAGGGTAAAATCCTGAACGTTGAGAAAGCGCGTTTCGACAAGATGCTTTCTTCTCAGGAAGTTGCCACGCTAATCACCGCGCTGGGTTGTGGTATTGGCCGTGACGAGTACAACCCGGACAAACTGCGTTACCACAGCATCATCATCATGACCGATGCGGACGTCGACGGCTCGCACATCCGTACGCTGCTGTTGACCTTCTTCTATCGCCAAATGCCTGAGCTGATTGAGCGTGGCTATGTCTACATCGCTCAGCCGCCACTTTACAAAGTGAAGAAGGGCAAGCAAGAGCAGTACATCAAAGATGATGAAGCGATGGAGCAATACCAGGTATCTATCGCGCTGGAAAATGCTTCACTCTTCGTTAACCAAGACGCACCCGCACTCAATGGTCTGGCGTTAGAAGAGCTTGTGAAGCAGTACAACGGTGTCATGAAGCTGATTAAGCGCATGAACCGTCGTTACCCATACGCGATGCTCAACGAGCTGGTTTACCAACCGCGCCTGCGTGTAGATACGCTGAGCAACGAAGGTGAAGTACGCGCCTGGATTGATACGCTGGTGGATGTTCTGAATAAGAACTCGACCGGTGAAAGCCAGTACCGCGCTGAGGTGAAGTTTGATGAAGAGCATCAGGCTTACCAACCAGAATTGATTGTTCGTACCCACGGCGTTGATCATGAGTATCTCATCAGCTACGACCTGCTGAACTCAAAAGAGTACGGACGTATCGCTGATTTGGCAGAAGCACTTGATGGTCTTCTGGATGATACTGCATACATTCAACGTGGTGAGCGTAAGCAACCTGTTAAGAGCTTTGCAGATGCGCTGGCTTGGTTGATTAAAGAATCTAACCGCGGCCTTAGCCGTCAGCGCTACAAAGGTCTGGGTGAGATGAACCCTGATCAACTTTGGGAAACCACCATGGACCCAGAATCACGTCGTATGATGCGCGTGACCATTCAGGATGCGGTAGCAGCAGATGAGCTCTTCACGACATTGATGGGTGATCACGTTGAACCACGTCGTGCGTTTATCGAAGATAATGCCCTGAAGGTTGCCAACCTCGATGTGTAACCACGTGATTCTACGTAAAATCTGAGTACCTAACGCCGCATTAGCGGCGTTTTTTTTACGTAGCGTGATGTATTTATTTAAGTTATTGAATTTTAATTCTTTAAGCGTATTCAATTATACCGTTTATCAATTCTTCATGAATGGCTAAAGACGGATTCTGATAAGACGCCAAGTTATCTTCTAGGTTATCGTTTACCGCCACCAGAACGTGATTCATCGAATCGACTAATCTTAGGGTCACTTGTTTTTCGTTATCCGCATAAAGTGCAAGTGCATCTTCTTTTGTCACTTGTAAATCACGCTCCCCTTGAACAATGAGAGTTTTACCTTTTCTTTTGGATAGTAGAGAACAGGGATCCAGTCTCAGTAAGGATTTCATATAAGGCTGGGCTGAGGGTCTAAATAGCTGAAATAGGCTATCGCTGATGTGAGTGACGTTTTCACCGTGTTTTAATGCATCGATAATGGCTTCGGCTTCATTAACAAGTTGGGGAGCTCGCGCTGAAAGTTGTTCCACTATGATTTGGTCTATTGGGCGACCCGGTGTGGCGACGAGCACGAGCTTATCAATTTCTGTTTTCAGTCCTGCAGCGAGACCGATGAGCCCACCTTCACTATGACCAATGACGCCTACTTTCGAGGCTGGGTATCTATTACGAAGCCAGTCAATCACGTAAACAGCGTCATTTATATAGGTATCAATGGTGAGGTTTTCTTCTTTTAACCCATCTACTTTGCTTTCACTGACACCTCTTTTGTCATAGCGGTATGAAGCGATGTTTTGTTTTGAAAGGGCATGAGCGAGCTTCTTGTACGTATCCGTTGTTATCGATGGCTGATTACCATCTCTATCCGTGGGGCCACTCCCAGCAATAATCAGATAAACCGTTTCGCTATGTCGAAAGGATTTTGGTTCGATTAATGCTCCTGTCAGAACTCCAACTTTTACATCAGTTTCTGCCACACAATTTGCTTTATTCACTGTCATTGAATCCTCCCAATCGGTGTTTCACGTGAAACACTAGCGGTTAAATTCAAATGACTAAAGAACACGTTTTGCTGTTTGCGAGCAGATTAGTGAGTCCAATTATAAGATGAGCACAAAGAAGCCCAGTCGATTTACCAACTGGGCGATGTTTCACGTGGAACCTTTGGTGGAGAATTAAGACTCAGCGTAAGCCTTTTCCACTTCCTCTTTAAGTATCTCGATACCCCGCGCAATGGCGTCGTCATACTGAACATAGTTCATTCTTAGGCATTCACGGGTATGATCCCAATCCAGGTCTGAACCAATAAAGAAGTATTCGCCAGGTACAATCAGTAAACCGCGTTGCTTTAGGCGCTGGTATAGTTCTTTGGTGCTGATGGGTAGCCCCTCAAACCAAAGCCAAAGGAAGATAGCACCTTCTGGTTTGTGTATTTTGAATCGGTTATCAGGAATCGCTTTTTGAAGAAGCTCGATACTACGTTTGGCTTTCTTCTGATAGAAGGGCTTAATGACGGTTTCACTGAGCGACAGTAAGTCGCCGGTTTTAATCATCTCAAGTGCGAGTGCAGGGCCAACACCACAAGGTGACAAGCTGACAATGCCATTGATGTTGGATAGGGCAGTGATAATCTCTTCCTGCGCAATGATGATGCCGCAGCGTACACCTGGTAAACCTAACTTTGATAAGCTTGAACACAGGATAGTGTTCTCATTCCAGAAAGGCTTCACATCTTCGAAGATGATGTTAGGGAAGGGGACGCCATAAGCATTGTCGATGATGAGGGGAATATTGTTCGCTCGTGCCAGCTTATCAAGCTTTGCGATCTCTTCATCAGTAAGTACGTTTCCGGTTGGGTTTGTTGGTCGTGAGGCACAAATAGCCGCAACTGACTCGTCAATTTCCAGCGCATCAAAATCTACATGGTATTTAAACTGGCGGTTATCCAGATGCTCGATAGTCGGTTTGAAGCTGGTAAAGATATCAGGGTCCAAACCCGAATCGGCGTAACCAATATATTCAGGTGTTAAAGGCAGGAGGATCTTCTTAAAGCTGCCGTCATCATACTGCCCGCCGAAAAGGTTGAAGAGATAAAAGAAGGCGCACTGACTGCCATTGGTCAGCATGATGTTTTTTGATGTCACCTGCCATCCATATGTCTTATTCAACATCTCTGCCAATGCTGCGATAAAAGCTGTTTTCCCTTGCGGGCCATCGTAGTTTGAGAGTGCTGCGACAAGAGAGCCATCATCTAGCATCCGTCTACTCAAGTCTTCAAAATGCTCAAGCATTTCAGGAATCGCCGCTGGGTTACCACCACCAAGCATAATGGCATCCGGGTTTCTTAGTCCGTCATTGAGATCGTCCATCAACTGTGTGATGCCGGAATGCTGAGAAAACTTATTTCCAAACTTAGAAAACTGCATAGCGCGAAACCTATTTAATCCTTTGTTCCTTCAGGTTAGTCGACAAACCATAACTGAATCATTGCGCAAAATGAATGCAATTTCTGCTTTCTTTTTAACATGTAGCGAACGGCGGAAAGGTTGTCGTTTCAGATACGGAAAGAGGGAGGTTTAGAAAGCGTTTCGAGAGATGTTCCACGTGAAACATACCGAAAATTTTAGATTAGATAGAATCAAAGACATCGCTGTAGAGGCTGTGAATGAGGCTGGTGGAAAGTCAATTATATAGATACAAAAAAGCCCCGTTCAAACGGGGCTCTTGATTAACTTTTCTTGCCGCGCTTATTTCTGAAGCAGAGAGATATCTGCAACATTCATAAACTGGCTACGCAGGGTATTGAGCAGTGCCAGACGGTTCGCCTTCAGCGCTTCGTCTTCAGCCATTACCATCACGTTGTCGAAGAAGGTATCAACAGGTTCGCGCAAATCTGCCAATTGGGTCAGTGCAGCTTGGTAATCACCGGCTGCAAAGACAGGCTTCAGCGCTTCAACCATTGAGGTGACCTTTTGAGCCAACGCCTTCTCTGCATCTTCCACCAACAGCTCACTGTTGATGGTGTCAGACAATTCGCCGTCGTATTTCGCTAGGATGTTACCTACACGTTTGTTTGCTGCTGCCAGAGACTCAGCAGCATCTAGTGAACGGAAGTGCGTTACAGCTTTCACGCGCTTGTCGAAATCAGCCGGTTGGGTAGGGTTCATTGCAAGCACGGCTTGGATGGCATCTACGCTATGGCCTTCGTCCTGATACCATGCACGGAAACGACCCAGCATGAATTCGATAACGTCAGCTTCAACCTTATCGTTAGTCAGACGGTCGCCGAACAGCGATTTGGTTTTGGCAATCAGATCGGTCAGATCCAGATCGTAACCGTACTCAACGATAATGCGAAGGACACCCAGAGAAGCACGACGCAGCGCAAATGGGTCAGAACCTTTTGGTGCCTGGCCAATACCGAAGATACCTACGATGGTATCCAGCTTGTCTGCCATCGCCAGTGCTGAAGAAACACCATTGCCTGGCAGTTCATCACCTGCGAAACGCGGCATGTATTGCTCATTCAGTGCAACGGCAACGTCTTCTGCTTCGCCATCATGACGCGCGTAGTGCATACCCATCACGCCCTGAGTTTCGGTGAATTCGAAAACCATGGAGGTCATCAGGTCGCATTTGGCCAGAAGGCCCGCACGTTTTGCTTTTTCGACATCAGCACCAATCTTGTCAGCAATGTAGCCAGCAAGCTCAGTGATGCGGTCTGTCTTGTCTTTGATGGTACCCAACTGCTTTTGGAAAATAGCCGTTTCCAGCTGTGGCAGACGGTCAATCAAAGGACGCTTACGGTCGGTGTCGAAGAAGAACTCTGCATCCGCCAGACGAGGACGAACCACTTTTTCGTTACCTTCGATAACGTGGCGAGGTTCCTTCGATTCGATGTTTGATACGAAGATGAAGTTAGGCAGAAGCTGCTTGTCTTCGCTGTAAACAGGGAAGTACTTCTGGTCGCCTTTCATAGTGTAAACCAAGGCTTCTGAAGGAACCTTCAGGAACTTCTCTTCGAAGGTTGCAGTCAGTACCACTGGCCACTCAACCAGAGAGGTGACTTCCTCAACAAGGTCATCTTCCAGATCAGCAATACCGCCAACCAGCTCTGCTGCCTTTTGGGCATCAGCGATGATAGTGGCTTTACGTGCTTCGTAATCGGCAATGACTTTACCGCGCTCTTCCAGAATCGCTGGATACTGGTCAGCATTGTCGATAGTAAATTCCGCTTCACCCATAAAGCGGTGACCACGAATGGTACGCGCTGAATCAACACCCATGATGGTGCCTTCAATCAGCTCGTCACCCAACAGGATAGTCAGGGTCTTCACCGGACGGATGAACAGGGTGTCTTTGTCACCCCAGCGCATTGGCTTTGCGATTGGCAGATTCGCCAGTGCCTTATCAGCCAGTGCGACAACGATGTCTTTGGTGTTCTTACCTTTAACTTCTTGCTTGAACAGCAGCCATTCACCTTTATCAGTCACCATACGCTCGGCTTCTGATACATCGATACCACAACCACGCGCCCAACCCTGTGCCGCTTTGGTTGGGTTGCCGTCTGCGTCAAAAGCGGCAGAGATGGCAGGGCCACGTTTCTCAACCATCTTGTCAGCTTGTTGGTCAGCCAGCGCAATGACTTTCAGTGCCAGACGACGAGGGGTTGCGTACCAAACCATACCTTCGTGGGTCAGTTCAGCGTCTTTCAGCTCTTGCTCAAAGTTTGCTGCAAATGCTTCAGCCAGTGTACGAAGTTGCGTTGGTGGCAGCTCTTCAGTACCCAGCTCAATCAGAAAATTGTTCGCCATCTTACTTCTCCTCACCCTTATTACACATTGGGAAGCCAAGAGCTTCACGGGATGCGTAGTACGCTTCAGCAACTGACTTGGTCAGGTTGCGGATACGCAGGATGTAGCGTTGACGCTCGGTCACTGAGATAGCTTTGCGTGCGTCCAGCAGGTTGAAAGCATGACCTGCTTTCAGGATGCGCTCATACGCTGGTAGTGGCAGAGGCTTCTCAAGTTCAAGCAGAGATTTACACTCTTTCTCGCACTGGTCGAAGTAAGTGAACAGGAAGTCTACGTCAGCGTATTCGAAGTTGTAGGTCGATTGCTCTACTTCATTCTGGTGGAAGATATCGCCGTAGGTTACTTTGCCGAATGGGCCATCAGTCCATACCAGATCGTAAACTGAATCGACGCCTTGGATGTACATCGCCAGACGTTCGATACCGTAAGTGATTTCGCCGGTAACAGGCTTACACTCAAGACCACCTACTTGTTGGAAGTAAGTAAACTGGGTAACTTCCATGCCGTTCAGCCAAACTTCCCAGCCAAGACCCCAGGCACCCAGTGTCGGGTTTTCCCAGTTGTCTTCTACGAAGCGGATGTCATGAACTTCAGGGTCAATACCAAGAACACGCAGCGAACCAAGATACAGTTCCTGAATGTTGTCCGGAGACGGCTTCAGGATGGTCTGGAACTGGTAGTAGTGTTGCAGACGGTTAGGGTTTTCACCGTAACGGCCGTCAGTTGGACGACGAGAAGGCTGAACGTAAGCTGCTGCGATTGGCTCTGGACCAATTGCACGCAGACAAGTCATTGGGTGAGAGGTGCCTGCACCTACCTCCATGTCGAGCGGTTGTACGATGGTACAACCTTGTTGGGCCCAGTAATCCTGCAGCGCGAGGATCATGCCCTGAAAAGTTTTAACGTCGAATTTTTGCATCGTCAGGTTCGCGCGATTTAATGAAGTGAAAATAACACGCGATTATAGCGCGCAAGGCTTGGGATAAGTAGGGGTAATGGCGGTTTTTTGTCCTTTGGTTTCAAAGGTGGCGAGCGGGGTCGAAAGGTAAAACGGGCGGAGGTTGTATTCCGTCAGGCGTTGAGGCTAAAATGCGCACGCTCTTGGGGAGTAGTCTCTCGCGCCAGCGAGGCCATTATCAACATATTTGAAGCTCAATCTTCATGGTAATGGCGACACACGATAGTGGGTTTGACGAGACCAATGACACTTCACGCGAACCGGGCGGGGCGCGTGGGTTGTCATGGTTTTCGAATAATAATCCTCGCCCTGGAAAACAATAATGAGCGTGTTAGCGATATCCATTGCCACCGTTGCGTTGGCAGAAATTGGTGATAAAACCCAACTCCTTTCCCTGTTACTGGCCAGTCGATACCGAAAGCCAGTACCTATTATTCTTGCAATCTTTTTCGCCACAATCCTTAACCATGCAGTTGCTGCCTGGCTGGGTGTGGTTGTTGCCGATTATCTTACCGAAGAAGTCTTGCGTTGGGTGCTGATCGTCAGCTTTGCGGTGATGGCAGTTTGGGTGTTGATCCCTGACAAGCTCGATGATGAAGAAAGTGTGTCAAACCGGGGCCCGTTTGTGGCGAGTTTCATCGCCTTCTTTATTGCAGAAATTGGCGACAAAACCCAGGTGGCAACAACGGTACTCGGTGCTCAAAATGCTGAAGCGCTGACCATGGTCATTATTGGTACGACTATCGGTATGCTGCTGGCCAATGTCCCGGTGGTATTGCTGGGTCACAAGGCTGCAAATGCATTGCCATTGAACGTTGTACGGTATGTGACGGCAGGGTTGTTTGCTGTACTCGCGATCGGTACTTTCTTTATGCGATAAGAAACATAACCAGACGCCTGAATGTGTGATTTCATCAGCAACCTCTCCGACGGTTCCATGGTAGTTTGGCGTTAGTGTCATCGTGATTAAGGAGCGTGTTATGGACAGGTTTCTGGCGATCAGCCCTAAAAGCCAGATGTGGCTGTTCCACTTTGCATTGGCGCTGAATATTCTTGGAATGGTGCTAACTGATATGTGGGTTCCTATGGTGGTTGGCGCAATAGTAACCACTTACTTATCGATTGATGCTTTGGTGAGAGTGCGTTACGTATTACCAATGAAAAAGGCCATGCGGGAACTGGAGCATGAAAACGCCACGCTCAAACGGAAAGTGAACGACGTTGAACAAGCATCAGATTACTGACAGACACGAAAAAGGCAGCCTTGGCTGCCTTTTTCATTTCCCCTCGTTTATCTGCTCAGAAGGTCTTAAAGACCTTTCTTGATCAGATAGCGGAATGGGCTTGTTTCTGACTCATGGGCAACAAGGGTGTGGTCCATGAAACGGCAGAAACTTGGGATGTCGCGTGTCGTGGACGGATCGTCCGCCGTCACCAGTAAGGTTTCCCCCTCCGCCATGTTGCGGATTGTTTTTCTTACCATCATGACCGGTTCCGGACAACGCAGGCCTTCTGCGTCTAAAAAGTGATCCGGATTTTCAAATTCTGAGCTCATCTGCATTTATCACATTAAAAACGTCGACCCGATCATACTTATGAAGACTAAATATTCAACAGGGGTTGGTTTTGTAAAAAACATGTGTAACTTAATTAACAAGTTGTTAACGAATAGTGTTCAAACGAACGTGAACATGGCGAAACAGCTAGGCTAACTCACTCATCGACTACACTCACACCCAGTTTTCTTGGGCTTCCCCGCTTTAATGCGGGATTTTTTTTATCTGGCGTTCGCCAAATATCAATAAACGCCTTTCTTAATCACCCTTATCGGTGACCGGCATGCTTATAATGGCAACGTTACCACTCTTTGGGCATGTTATGGAACTTGAAGATATCTACCGCCGCGACTTAAACCTGTTAATCGCGCTTCGTGTGCTGTTGGAAGAAGGTAGCGTGAGTAAAGCGGCTATCCGTTTAAGCCTTAGCCAGTCAGCGATGAGTAGGGTGCTGGGACGATTGAGAAGCCTTACGGGCGATCCCTTGTTTACCCGGCATGGACAACAGCTGATCCCAACCCAAAGAGCGTTGGAGTTGAATGCTCAACTGACAGCGCCACTAGATACACTTCGTCATGTCCTTTCGCCTGAAGAGTTTGATCCGGCCAAGTGTGAGCAGTCTTTTAAGATCGCAACGACTGATTACGCCATGCAAACCATTTTGCCATTTGCATTGCCGCGTATTTATGAGGAAGCGCCAGGTTTGTCACTGGAGTTCGCCCCTTTGCAGCATGACCAGTTAATGCGTCAGTTGACCTCGGAAGGTTGCGACATGGCGATTTGCCGCCCGACTGGTCCGGTTGACCCGCTTCAGTCTGACAGGTTGGGACTGGTGAGCGTATTTTGCATGGTGTCGAAACATCACCCTTTGGCCGATAAAGCGCTGACGCTCGAAGACTACCTGGCTTACCCACATGCAGTGATTGCTATCAGTGATGGTGTGAAAGCGCTGATAGATGAAGCGTTGCGTGGACACCCGGAGCCGAAACTGGCACTACGTGCTTATCACCTGGAAGCCGCTGTGGCGATGCTTGATAGCCTGCCACTTATCATTACCGTTCCTGCTGACTTGGCGTATCTGGTGGGTGAAAAATACGATTTGGTGATTAAACCATTACCGTTTGATTTTAAGCCGTTTGATTACTCCCTGATTTGGCACCCAAGGACGGAGCATTCTGCGGCGCAGGTATGGCTTCGAAACCTGATTAAAGAAGAGTGCAGCCGCCTTATCGATACACGGATTAAAGACATGGGGTTTGTTTGACCTATAGTCTTTCAAACAAAAAACGGAGCCGATAGGCTCCGTTTTTTTTATACCTCAAAGAAGGCTTACAGCTTGATCACCACACGGCCAGTGATTTGGCCATTGGTGATGGCTTCTGCTGCGTCTGGCACTTCTTCCAGCGAGATTTCGCGACAGCCGTTATCGTAGTAGCTTGCTGGCAATATCTCAGAGATACGCTGCCACGCTTTCTGGCGACGCTCGAAAGGCGCGTATACAGAATCCACACCCAGCAGTTTCACGCCGCGTAGGATAAATGGCATGACTGTGGTTGGCAGATCGAAACCTCCTGCAAGACCACATGCTGCGACTGCGCCGTCGTAATCAACCTGCGCCAGCACTTTTGCCAGCATTTTGCTGCCAACGGTATCTATCGCGCCTGCCCAAATTTGTTTTTCCAATGGACGAGCGGGTTCTTCAAATTCGCTACGCTCTACCACGCGCGACGCGCCCAGCGATTTTAGCCACTCACCGTTCTCGCTTGAACGGCCTGTTACTGCTACCACTTGATAACCCAGTTCAGACAGCAGCGTGACTGCCACTGAACCGACACCGCCACTTGCGCCTGTCACCAGAATTTCACCTTTCTCTGGTGTGATGCCAGCATCTTGAAGTGCCTGTACACACAGCATGGCTGTCAAACCCGCAGTACCGATTTTCATTGCTTGATCGCCAGAGAGCCTTTCTGGCAGTGGAACCAACCAGTCAGCTTTGAGGCGCGCTTTTTGTGCCATGCCACCCCAATGGGTTTCACCGACGCCCCAGCCAGTCAGTACCACTTTCTGTCCGGTGGTAAAACGTGAATCTGAAGATTCTGCCACTGTTCCTGTCAGGTCGATACCTGGCACCATTGGGAACTCACGACAGATCTTGCCCTTGCCTGTAATAGCCAGACCATCTTTGTAGTTCAGTGAGGAGTAATCCACGTCGATCAGCACATCGCCTTGTGGCAGTCGGCCAACGTCGAGTTCTTGAATGCTTGAAGTGGTGATTTTGTCAGCTTGGTCCAGTACCAGTGCTTTGAACATGGGATGTCCTCCGGAAAGGGGAATAAACGTATGAAATACAGTGTAGAACCAAAGTAGTCATGAAAATAATGAAACTAAATCATGATTAATATGCGTTAAGCACATAGCTATGCTCCGCTACAAATAACAAAGCCGGGTATTAAACCCGGCTTTGATGACGACACGTTTTTGTTTAAACGCGCTCAAACACCGTAGCAATACCCTGACCTAAACCGATACACATGGTGGCAAGACCCAGCTCGACATCATTGTGCTCCATCAGGTTGATAAGCGTAGTAGAGATACGTGCGCCTGAACAACCCAGAGGGTGACCCAGTGCGATCGCGCCACCGTTGAGGTTCACTTTCTCGTCGACTTTATCCAGCAAGCCCAGATCTTTTGCACAAGGTAGTGACTGCGCAGCGAAGGCTTCGTTAAGCTCAATCATGCCGATGTCATCAATGGTGACACCTGCACGCTTCAGTGCTTTTTGCGTCGCCGGTACGGGACCATAACCCATGATAGAAGGATCGCAGCCTGCGACTGCCATCGAACGCACGCGAGCACGAATCGGTAGGCCGAGCGCTTTGGCTTTGTCTTCACTCATCACCAGCATGGCCGCGGCACCGTCAGACAGGGCGGAAGACGTACCTGCGGTTACTGTGCCGTTAGCTGGATCGAATACTGGGCGCAGACCTGAAAGAGTTTCCACTGTGGTTTCCGGACGGATAACTTCATCGTTTTCCATCAGGAAGAGTCCGCCTTTCTCATCATGGCCTTCGGTAGGCATGATTTCATTTTTAAAGCGGCCTTCCACGGTGGCAGCATACGCGCGCTGGTGGGAGCGGGCAGCAAAGGCATCTTGCTGTTCACGGCTGATACCATGGATGCGACCCAGCATCTCTGCGGTCAGACCCATCATACCAGCGGCTTTTGCCACAGACTTGGAAAGACCCGGGTGGAAGTCGACACCGTGAGTCATAGGAACATGACCCATGTGCTCAACGCCACCAATCAGGCAGACATCGGCATCGCCCACTTGAATGGCACGTGCGGCATCATGCAATGCCTGCATGGAAGAGCCACACAGACGGTTAACCGTAGTGGCGGCTACTGTGTGTGGAATGCCAGCGAGCAGCGCTGCGTTACGGGCGACGTTGAAGCCTTGTTCAAGTGTCTGCTGTACACAGCCCCAGTAGATATCCTCGATTTCTGTTGGATCCAGCTGCGGGTTACGTGCAAGCAGAGACGCCATCAGGTGCGCTGACAAATCTTCCGCACGGGTGTGGCGGAAAGCACCGGCTTTGGAGCGGCCCATCGGGGTTCGAATACAATCGACAATCACGACGTTTTTCATGTTGTTTTCCCTCTCAATTCCTTGTGGTTAGGCAGACTGTCGTTGGGCATCGAAATACCCTTCGCCTTTGGCAGCTTTGTCGCGAAGACCTTGCGGCACTTCATAGGCAGGGCCCAGGTTGGCCAGTTGGTCAGCCATAGCAACATAGTTTGCCAGTCCAATGGTATCCAGATAACGGAATACACCGCCTCGGAATGGAGGGAAGCCAAGGCCGTAAACCAGCGCCATGTCTGCTTCCTGAGGAGTCGCGATAATACCTTCTTCCAGACAACGCACTACTTCGTTGATCATCGGCACCATCATGCGGTTGATGATCTCTTCGTCGCTGTAATCGGTCGCCGAACCGAGTACTGATGACAGCAGGCCTGCAACATCAGCATCCACGTCTTTCTTCGGTTTGCCTTTGCGGTCGACCGAGTATTTGTAGAAACCGATGCCATTCTTCTGACCAAAGCGCTCGGACTCAAACATCACATCGACAGCATCGCGGTAGCTTTTCGCCATACGTTCTGGGAAGCCTTCTGCCATCACAGCCTGTGCATGGTGCGCAGTATCAATACCTACGACATCAAGTAGGTAAGCAGGGCCCATTGGCCAGCCGAATTTTTTCTCCATCACTTTGTCGACTTTGGTGAAGTCAGCGCCGTCACGAAGCAGCATGCTGAAACCAGCAAAGTAGGGGAACAGCACGCGGTTTACGAAGAACCCTGGACAGTCGTTGACGACCACTGGGCTTTTACCCATCTTGGCGGCATACGCCACCACGCGTGCCACTGTTTCTTCTGAGGTATCTTTACCGCGAATGACTTCTACCAGTGGCATGCGGTGCACTGGGTTAAAGAAGTGCATGCCGCAGAAGTTTTCTGGTCGCTTGAGCGATTTTGCCAACAGATCGATAGGAATCGTGGAGGTGTTGGAAGTCAGTACAGCACCTTCTGGCAGCAAGGCTTCCACTTCGCTCAGTACTGCAGCTTTTACTTTCGGGTTCTCTACCACGGCTTCAACAACCACATCAGATTGCTCGATACCTGCGTAGTGTAGGCTCGGGGTGATAGAGGCAAGTACTTCTGCCATTTTCAAACCGTTAAGACGACCACGCTCCAATTGCTTGTTCAGCAGTTTGGACGCTTCTTTCATGCCAGTTTCTAGCGAAGCCTGACTGATGTCTTTCATCAGTACCGGTACACCTTTGCTGGCTGACTGGTAAGCGATACCGCCACCCATGATGCCTGCACCCAGTACAGCACCACGCTCAGTTGGCTTACCTTCTTTGGCGGCTTTTTTGGCTTTGGATTTTAGGTACTGATCATTGAGGAAAATACCAACCAGTGCCTGAGTGACATCGTTCTTCGCCAATTTGACGAAGTGTTTGTTCTCAACCACCAAGGCACCGTCGCGATCGGAGCGTGACGCTTCTTCAATCGCCACAACTGCAGTCATAGGAGCTGGGTAGTGAGGACCTGCCACACGCGCCACCATGCCTTTGGCCATGGTGAAGCTCATGGTGGCTTCTATCTTGTTCAGTTGCAGTGGCGCTTTTTTCTGTGCGCGACGTGATTGCCAATCCAACTTGCCTTCAATGGCTTGCTTAGCAAGGGCAATCGCAGCATCACGCAGGTCATCCGGTGCCGTCACGGCATCAACCAGACCGATTTTGAGTGCGGCATCGGCTTTGCTTTCTTTACCAGCGGTGATGAGCTCCATCGCGGTATCAGCACCCACCAGACGAGGCATTCGCACGGTGCCGCCAAAGCCCGGCATGATGCCAAGTTTGGTTTCTGGCAGGCCGATGCGCGCGGTGGAATCAGCAATACGGAAATCAGTAGCAAGAATGCACTCGCAGCCACCACCTAGCGCGAAACCGGAAATGACGGAAACGGTAGGGAAAGGCAGATCTTCGAGTTTGTTGAAGATATCGTTCGCGTGCGTGACCCAATTTGAGAGCTCTTCCTCTGGCTTGGCAAACAGGCCAAGGAATTCAGTGATATCTGCGCCTACGACAAACGCTGGTTTGGCAGACGTCAGCAGCAGGGCTTTTACGTCGGACTTTTGCGAGAGAGCATTAAGCGCCTCGTTGAGACTTTCCAGTGTTGCAAGGTCGAATTTATTAACAGAGCCGGGTGCATCGAGGTTCAGCTCCGCGAGGCCATCTTCTAGATAGCGCACGGACAGGGTGTCACCTTGGTAAATCATGTTCTATCTCCGTATTGCCAGATTCTTTGTCTGGTTTGGTTTACCTTTAGGTAGAGGGTAGTCGTTATAGTCAGCTTTAGTCTGAGCCGGGCTGAACAAAAAGGCAATAGAAATGTTAAACAGATGTTTGAAATTTGTGTTTAAACTATCTGTTTGAATCTTGCATTCTCACTATTTCAACGAGTTAGCGCTTTTGCTGTGTTACGATTTTCTTGTGTTAAAATCCCGCGCCTTTTCAATTTATGGTGACTCGCATGAATATCTCGCCCTATCTGATCCCGTTATCACCCGTAATATCGGAAGAAGAGATAAAGAAGAGCCGCTTTATTACCTATCTCGCCCATACGCCAGGCATCGAAAGTGCCAAAGCGTTTGTGGCAAAAATCAAAGCGAAGCATGCTGATGCACGCCATAACTGTTGGGCATTCGTTGCTGGGCGTCCTGAAGACTCGATGAGTTGGGGCTTTAGTGATGACGGAGAACCTTCCGGCACGGCCGGTAAACCTATCCTTGCGCAGCTATCTGGCAGTGGTGTGGGTGAGGTCACTGCAGTGGTGACGCGCTACTATGGTGGTATCCGGCTTGGGACTGGTGGGCTTGTCAAAGCTTATGGTGGCGGTGTGCAACAGGCGCTACTGCAACTGGCAACGAAAGAGAAGGCGATTACGGTTCAGTTCACAATAAGCTGTGAATACCCTCACATTGCCTTGATCGAATCGATACTGGCTTCCCATAACGCGGTTCAGGTTAATACTGAATTCAGCCATAATGTGGAGATGACAGTGGAAGTGGATGCACGGAGTGCCGAACAGATCGCAGCGGAGATTTTTAATCGCTCCCGCGGTCAGGTTAGCGTGGCCGGGCTTGATAAAAATACATAATTCAGGCTCACCCCTGAATATAAGGATGAGCCGTCCAAGGCTATGCAATTTCGTTCAATTATCCGGATTGTCGGGCTTCTTCTTGCCCTTTTCAGTATCACCATGCTGGCGCCAGCCGTGGTGGCATTCATTTACCGCGATGGTGAAGGTTTCCCTTTTGTTCTCACTTTCTTCCTTCTTCTCGCGGGCGGTGGTCTTCTTTGGTTTCCTAACCGACGTTTCAGACATGAATTGAAAGCTCGTGATGGCTTTTTGATTGTGGTGCTGTTCTGGACGGTAATAGGCAGCGCGGGGTCTATTCCGTTCATGCTGTCAGAACAGCCCAATATGTCGGTAACTGACGCCTTCTTTGAATCTTTTTCAGGCCTTACGACGACTGGGGCAACGGTGATGGTGGGGCTCGACAACCTGCCAAAAGCGGTATTGTTTTATCGCCAGCTTCTGCAATGGTTCGGGGGCATGGGTATCATTGTGCTCGCAGTCGCCATTCTGCCAGTGCTCGGTATCGGTGGTATGCAGCTTTATCGTGCTGAAATCCCGGGGCCGGTTAAAGACAGTAAGATGACACCGCGTATTGCAGAAACGGCGAAAGCGCTGTGGTACATCTATCTTGCGCTGACCGTTTCCTGCGCATCGGCTTACTGGCTGGCGGGAATGTCGGTATTCGATGCTATCAGCCACAGCTTTTCTACAGTCGCGATCGGCGGATTTTCAACCCATGATGCAAGTATCGGCTATTTCAACAGCCCGGCGATTAACTTCATCACGGTGTTCTTCCTCTTTATTTCAGCATGTAATTTCTCGCTACACTTTGCTGCTTTTGCCAGTGGCAAGCTGCATCCTGGCTTCTATTTCAAAGACCCGGAGTTCCGTGCCTTTATTGTGATCCAGCTTATCCTGCTGGCGATTGTGTTCGGCATGTTGATCAACCATGGCACTTACGAGTCTGAGTTCGAAGCTTTTAACCAAGCCATCTTCCAGACCGTATCGATTTCCACGACAGCGGGTTATACCACGACGAGTTTTTCTGAGTGGCCATTATTTCTGCCGGTGCTTTTACTGTTTTCCTCTTTTATAGGTGGTTGTGCAGGCTCAACGGGCGGCGGTATGAAAGTGATCCGAATCCTACTGTTGTCACTACAAGGTTCTCGTGAACTGAAACGTCTGGTGCATCCAAGGGCTGTGTACACCATCAAAGTGGGCAACAAAGCATTGCCTCAACAGGTGGTGGATGCAGTCTGGGGATTCTTCTCGGCCTATGCACTGGTATTTGTCATCTGTATGCTGGGGCTTATCGCGACAGGTATTGATGAGTTAACGGCGTTCTCTGCGGTTGCAGCAACCCTTAACAACCTTGGTCCTGGTCTCGGTCAAGTAGCGGTTCACTTTGGCGATATAAATAGTGGCGCGAAATGGGTGCTGATTGTCTCCATGCTTTTTGGACGTCTCGAAGTGTTCACCTTACTGGTTCTTTTCACGCCGACCTTCTGGCGTAGCTAACAGCTTTTATAGGAATAATGATGAAAAAGGCGCTTTTACTTCACTCAAGTCGTGAAGGGCAGACAGTAAAGATTCTTCGTTCTATTGAAAGCGAATTGGCAGGTAATTACGAATGTGAGCTGGTGGACCTCCACGACATGCCGAAGGTGAATTGGGCGGAATATGACAAGGTACTGATTGGTGCGTCAATTCGCTATGGTCACCTTAATAAGAAGCTATACCGTTTTATCGAAAACAACCTCTCTGCGCTCAATGAAACGAAAGCTGCTTTTTTCTGTGTGAATCTGACAGCACGCAAACCCGGTAAAGACACACCGGAAGGTAGTGTCTACATGAAGAAGTTCAGAAAGCTGTCGCCTTGGCAGCCAGAACTGCAAGATGTGTTCGCCGGTGCGCTCTATTATCCCCGCTATAAGCTTTTCGATCGTGTCATGATTCAGTTCATTATGAAGATGACAGGTGGCGAAACTGACCCAACCAAAGAAGTTGAGTACACCAATTGGGATAGAGTGAAGGACTTTTCAGAGCGATTTCGTTTACTTTAATACCGCTTTGGGCGAAAAGTGATCGAACGCACCGTTTTTCATAAAAAACCTCAAAAAAGGCCTTGCCAGAATTTCAGACCTCCCTATAATGCCGCCTCACCGACACGGAGAGCGGCTCCCACCGCGGAAACGCCCCCTCAAATCGGTACGGCGAAGGCCTCAAAAATTGAGTTGAAATAAACGCTTGACGCGCTGTTTCGAATCAGTAAAATGGCCGCCCGCTTCGAAGGGAAATTCACCCCAAGAGGCAAGTCAACAAGGTGTTTTGAGGGTTGCGAAAGCAACGCTGAAAAATATCAAAATTTCTTCTTGACTTCATCGCCCGGCAGCGTAAAATTCGCAGCCCTGACGGTGAGAAGCGACGCTTCTTCAAGTCAACGTTCTTTAACAATTTGACCTATGCAATCTGTGTGGGCACTCGTGGTTGATAGACAAAAGATTTATCGATGTTTACTGAGTGACCAAACGAAAACTCTACGGAGTTATCGGCACAGTCAATTCGTTCTGCTCTTTCTTTACTTTGTAGAGAGGGGTTAGAACACAACAGTATTTCATCGAGCCAAAAACTTTAATTGAAGAGTTTGATCATGGCTCAGATTGAACGCTGGCGGCAGGCCTAACACATGCAAGTCGAGCGGCAGCGACAACATTGACCCTTCGGGTAATTTGTTGGGCGGCGAGCGGCGGACGGGTGAGTAATGGCTGGGAACCTGCCTGGTAGAGGGGGATAACCACTGGAAACGGTGGCTAATACCGCATGATGTCTACGGACCAAAGAGGGGGACCTTCGGGCCTCTCGCTACCGGATGGGCCCAGTTGGGATTAGCTAGTTGGTGAGGTAAAGGCTCACCAAGGCGACGATCCCTAGCTGGTTTGAGAGGATGATCAGCCACACTGGAACTGAGACACGGTCCAGACTCCTACGGGAGGCAGCAGTGGGGAATATTGCACAATGGGCGCAAGCCTGATGCAGCCATGCCGCGTGTGTGAAGAAGGCCTTCGGGTTGTAAAGCACTTTCAGCCGTGAGGAAGGCATTGTACTTAATACGTGCAGTGTTTGACGTTAGCGGCAGAAGAAGCACCGGCTAACTCCGTGCCAGCAGCCGCGGTAATACGGAGGGTGCGAGCGTTAATCGGAATTACTGGGCGTAAAGCGCATGCAGGCGGTCTGTTAAGCAAGATGTGAAAGCCCCGGGCTTAACCTGGGAACCGCATTTTGAACTGGCAGGCTAGAGTCTTGTAGAGGGGGGTAGAATTTCAGGTGTAGCGGTGAAATGCGTAGAGATCTGAAGGAATACCGGTGGCGAAGGCGGCCCCCTGGACAAAGACTGACGCTCAGATGCGAAAGCGTGGGGAGCAAACAGGATTAGATACCCTGGTAGTCCACGCCGTAAACGATGTCTACTTGGAGGCTGTAGTCTAGAACTGTGGCTTTCGGAGCTAACGCGTTAAGTAGACCGCCTGGGGAGTACGGTCGCAAGATTAAAACTCAAATGAATTGACGGGGGCCCGCACAAGCGGTGGAGCATGTGGTTTAATTCGATGCAACGCGAAGAACCTTACCTACTCTTGACATCCAGAGAACTTTCCAGAGATGGATTGGTGCCTTCGGGAGCTCTGAGACAGGTGCTGCATGGCTGTCGTCAGCTCGTGTTGTGAAATGTTGGGTTAAGTCCCGCAACGAGCGCAACCCTTATCCTTGTTTGCCAGCGAGTAATGTCGGGAACTCCAGGGAGACTGCCGGTGATAAACCGGAGGAAGGTGGGGACGACGTCAAGTCATCATGGCCCTTACGAGTAGGGCTACACACGTGCTACAATGGCATATACAGAGGGCAGCGAGACAGCGATGTGAAGCGAATCCCAGAAAGTATGTCGTAGTCCGGATTGGAGTCTGCAACTCGACTCCATGAAGTCGGAATCGCTAGTAATCGTGGATCAGAATGCCACGGTGAATACGTTCCCGGGCCTTGTACACACCGCCCGTCACACCATGGGAGTGGGCTGCACCAGAAGTAGATAGCTTAACCTTCGGGAGGGCGTTTACCACGGTGTGGTTCATGACTGGGGTGAAGTCGTAACAAGGTAGCCCTAGGGGAACCTGGGGCTGGATCACCTCCTTAACGATACTATTAATGCTAGTGTCCACACAGATTGTATAGGTTGAAAAAGTAAAGAGTGGTTTGGTATCCCAATACCAAACAACCGTGTGTCCCATTCGTCTAGAGGCCTAGGACACCGCCCTTTCACGGCGGTAACAGGGGTTCGACTCCCCTATGGGACGCCACTGGGTCGTTAGCTCAGTTGGTAGAGCAGTTGACTTTTAATCAATTGGTCGCAGGTTCGAATCCTGCACGACCCACCATCTTCACCACAGAGGATGTAAAACGTATGTGGGCGATTAGCTCAGTTGGGAGAGCACCTCCCTTACAAGGAGGGGGTCACTGGTTCGAGCCCGGTATCGCCCACCATTCTTTCTCCTGAAAGAAGCAAAATATCAGGGGGGCTATAGCTCAGCTGGGAGAGCGCTTGATTTGCATTCAAGAGGTCTGCGGTTCGATCCCGCATAGCTCCACCACTCTTTAAGCACACTTCTCTTCGAACAGAGAATGGTGAGTGTTCTTAAAAAGTGGTTGTTCAATAGAACACATCACATGCTCTTTAAAAATCTGGAAAGCTGACTAAACAAACTGATTCAGTTTGTTTGTAAAAGTTCTCAAATGTTGACTCTACGGAGTTAACACCAAACACATTCAAGTGTTCTTGGTTTCATCGCTTCCTCGGAAGTGATGAACAATATTTGAGTCCGGCGAAATCGTTCATCACTTTATGTTTCCGCTTTTTAAGAAAAAGCAGAGGCAAAAAGGGTGAACATGTTCTTATTAGAACACCTTGGTTGTTTAAACATACGAAACCTCTTGGGGTTGTATGGTTAAGTGACTAAGCGTACACGGTGGATGCCTTGGCAGTCAGAGGCGATGAAGGACGTAGTAACTTGCGATAAGCCCAGATTAGGTAGTAACAACCGCTTGAGTCTGGGATTTCCGAATGGGGAAACCCACTGGCATCAGCCAGTATCCCACACTGAATACATAGGTGTGTGGAGGCGAACTCGGGGAACTGAAACATCTAAGTACCCGAAGGAAAAGAAATCAATTGAGATTCCGGCAGTAGCGGCGAGCGACCCCGGATTAGCCCTTAAGCGTTTTATGAGTTAGTGGAAGCCTCTGGAAAGTGGCGCGATACAGGGTGATAGCCCCGTACACGACGGCTTATTTAACGTGAAAACGAGTAGGACGGGACACGTGTTATCTTGTCTGAAGATGGGGGGACCATCCTCCAAGGCTAAATACTCCTGACTGACCGATAGTGAACCAGTACCGTGAGGGAAAGGCGAAAAGAACCCCTGTGAGGGGAGTGAAATAGAACCTGAAACCGTGTACGTACAAGCAGTGGGAGCCTACTTGTTAGGTGACTGCGTACCTTTTGTATAATGGGTCAGCGACTTACGTTATGTAGCAAGGTTAACCGCATAGGGGAGCCGTAGGGAAACCGAGTCTTAACTGGGCGAATGAGTTGCATGACGTAGACCCGAAACCGAGTGATCTAGCCATGGGCAGGTTGAAGATTGAGTAACATCAATTGGAGGACCGAACCGACTAATGTTGAAAAATTAGCGGATGACTTGTGGCTAGGGGTGAAAGGCCAATCAAACTCGGAGATAGCTGGTTCTCCCCGAAAGCTATTTAGGTAGCGCCTCGGACGAATACTACTGGGGGTAGAGCACTGTTAAGGCTAGGGGGTCATCCCGACTTACCAACCCTTTGCAAACTCCGAATACCAGTAAGTACTATCCGGGAGACACACGGCGGGTGCTAACGTCCGTCGTGGAGAGGGAAACAACCCAGACCGCCAGCTAAGGTCCCAAAGTTATCGCTAAGTGGGAAACGATGTGGGAAGGCTCAGACAGCCAGGATGTTGGCTTAGAAGCAGCCATCATTTAAAGAAAGCGTAATAGCTCACTGGTCGAGTCGGCCTGCGCGGAAGATGTAACGGGGCTAAGCGATACACCGAAGCTGCGGCAGATATTTATATCTGGGTAGGGGAGCGTTCTGTAAGCCGTTGAAGGTGGTCTGTAAGGGCTGCTGGAGGTATCAGAAGTGCGAATGCTGACATGAGTAACGACAAAGGGGGTGAAAAACCTCCTCGCCGGAAGACCAAGGGTTCCTGTCCAACGTTAATCGGGGCAGGGTAAGTCGGCCCCTAAGGCGAGGCCGAAAGGCGTAGTCGATGGGAAACGGGTTAATATTCCCGTACTGCTGATAACTGCGATGGGGGGACGGAGAAGGCTAGGTGGGCCTCGCGACGGTTGTCGAGGTTCAAGTGCGTAGGTGGGTGTCTTAGGTAAATCCGGGACGCTATACACTGAGACACGATGTCGAGCTACTACGGTAGTGAAGTCATTGATGCCATGCTTCCGGGAAAAGCCTCTAAGCTTCAGGTTATCAGGAACCGTACCCCAAACCGACACAGGTGGTCGGGTAGAGAATACCAAGGCGCTTGAGAGAACTCGGGTGAAGGAACTAGGCAAAATGGTACCGTAACTTCGGGAGAAGGTACGCTCTCGACGGTGAAGTCCCTTGCGGATGGAGCTATTGAGAGTCGCAGATACCAGGTGGCTGCAACTGTTTATTAAAAACATAGCACTGTGCAAAATCGAAAGATGACGTATACGGTGTGACGCCTGCCCGGTGCCGGAAGGTTAATTGATGGGGTTAGACTTCGGTCGAAGCTCTTGATCGAAGCCCCGGTAAACGGCGGCCGTAACTATAACGGTCCTAAGGTAGCGAAATTCCTTGTCGGGTAAGTTCCGACCTGCACGAATGGCGTAATGATGGCCACGCTGTCTCCACCCGAGACTCAGTGAAATTGAAATCGCAGTGAAGATGCTGTGTACCCGCGGCTAGACGGAAAGACCCCGTGAACCTTTACTACAGCTTGGCACTGAACATTGAGCCTACATGTGTAGGATAGGTGGGAGGCTTTGAAACACAGACGCCAGTTTGTGTGGAGCCGACCTTGAAATACCACCCTTGTATGTTTGATGTTCTAACTTAGGCCCCTTATCGGGGTTGAGGACAGTGCCTGGTGGGTAGTTTGACTGGGGCGGTCTCCTCCCAAAGCGTAACGGAGGAGCACGAAGGTGGGCTAATCACGGTCGGACATCGTGAGGTTAGTGCAATGGCATAAGCCCGCTTGACTGCGAGAATGACGGTTCGAGCAGGTGCGAAAGCAGGTCATAGTGATCCGGTGGTTCTGAATGGAAGGGCCATCGCTCAACGGATAAAAGGTACTCCGGGGATAACAGGCTGATACCGCCCAAGAGTTCATATCGACGGCGGTGTTTGGCACCTCGATGTCGGCTCATCACATCCTGGGGCTGAAGTCGGTCCCAAGGGTATGGCTGTTCGCCATTTAAAGTGGTACGCGAGCTGGGTTTAGAACGTCGTGAGACAGTTCGGTCCCTATCTGCCGTGGGCGTTGGATGATTGAGAGGGGCTGCTCCTAGTACGAGAGGACCGGAGTGGACGAACCTCTGGTGTTCGGGTTGTCACGCCAGTGGCATTGCCCGGTAGCTAAGTTCGGAATCGATAACCGCTGAAAGCATCTAAGCGGGAAGCGAGCCTCAAGATGAGTCATCCCTAGGGCTTTAAGTCCTCTAAAGGGTTGTTGGAGACGACGACGTAGATAGGTCAGGTGTGTAAGCGCTGCGAGGCGTTGAGCTAACTGATACTAATTGCCCGTGAGGCTTAACCATACAACACCCAAGGGGTTTTGACGGACTCGAATAAGAACGTTGAATGTGTAAGAACGAGAACAAAGACAGTCACTTTCCAAGATTTTGGTTTTTACCTTTTTTAAAAAGGTGAAGACTTAGCAGAATTTGCTTGGCGACCATAGCGTTATGGACCCACCTGACTCCATGCCGAACTCAGTAGTGAAACGTAACAGCGCCGATGGTAGTGTGGGGTCTCCCCATGTGAGAGTAGGACATCGCCAGGCTTCCAATTTAAGTGTGGAGCGGTAGTTCAGTTGGTTAGAATACCGGCCTGTCACGCCGGGGGTCGCGGGTTCGAGTCCCGTCCGCTCCGCCACTTCTTAGAGAAACCTCAGCAGAAATGCTGAGGTTTTTTGCTATCTGCGCTCCCTGAAAAGTGCTTCACACCTTGGGTGAGGGCACTGGCCGTACGCAACTAGGCATCCCTATTGAGTCCTACCTGCTTCGCCTCTTACTAAGAAACCTCAGGCTGTACGCCCCGGTCGAATGACAGAGGTTTTTCTATCAACATCATATGTGCAACCTCCTAATGAGTATCTGTATTAAAGGCTCCTGTTTAGAAGATGATGCCTACACGTGCAATGATCCCTGCGACCATCGCCAAATACATTAAAAACCCTAAGCCATTACCTACCCATATCGTTGGGTTCTTGTGGTAAAGCCCATAAATGGTCCAGAGCATGGCAATAATAGAATAGAGCACCCAGGTTGTCAGAGATAACCCTGCGGCGTGCTCACTGTGTGAGAAGTAGAGTTTATAGATTTGAGGTAACGTTGCTAAAGGACTGACCAAGCCCATCACGAGCATCAAAGGTTCCAGTGCCTTCCCAATCTTTTCAACTACGCTCATTGCTCACCTCACTTGTGTTAATTTTTAGTGAGGATAGTCAGGAGATATGCCTGTTGCTGCTCTTCGCCATACCGATGCTGAGACAGTATCGCAACTAGATCGTTTTCCCTTCTGCTACGTCCCATAGCGCTTTAATAAGCGGGTTATCTATTTGCGATCGTAGACAGCACACTCCCAGTTCGAATGGCTTGATGGGGGCTAGCTTGAGCTTTTCAATTTTATCCCTGACAGGACTGTTATTGATCACGACATCTGGAGCGATGCCTACGCCACACCCAAGCGCTACCATACTTACAATTGCTTCATGGCCGGAAACCTGCGCGTAGATATTGGGTTTGATCTTCATCTTCTTAAACCAGGTATTCGCGCGCTCTCTGGCTGTACCAGCTTCCGGTACGATAAAAGGAATAGAAGACCAATCCGGATCTTCGCTTTGCAGGGTATCGGCGAAACTGCTGACACCTGCGGGTGCGATAACAGATAGCGGAATATCGCTGATAGGCTCGAATGAAACCTTTGAGGGGAGCTGTTCAGGCAAAGCGGATATTGCAATGTCTGCATCATCAGAGAGCACTTTATCTATCGCCTGTGCCGGGTCTCCGGTAGATACCTTAAGCTCAATAAGTGGGTGTCTTAAGCGAAACTCTGATAACAGCTCAGGTAAATGGCTATAACTTGCGGTGACTGAACAGAACAGCCTTATCTCACCCATCAGTTCATTACCCGAGGCATTAAACTGACTCTGGTATTGTTGCCATTCAGACAGAATTCTCATCGCGACAGGTAATAGCTTTTTCCCCGCCAGTGTCAGCTCTACGCTTCGGTTATCCCTCAGAAAAAGCTGTTGTTCAGCTTCTTGCTCAAGCTTCTGTATTTGGCGGCTCAGCGCTGAGGGACTGATGTGCATTGCTGCGGCTGTTTTGGAGAAACTTTTACTGTCACATAGGTGTATGAACAGCTGAAGATGTTTGATGTTCATCGCTTAATTTCCATGTTGCAAAAAATGCAATTACATGTTGTGAATATATCACTTTAAGCAACTAATTACCTGATCTATGATGGGGGCAATTCGATGCAACAGATTGTCATGTTCGCATCGCCAAAGGACAAAATTTCTTTACGGAGTATTCGACATGTCTAACTATTTCAATACCTTGAACTTGCGTGAGCAATTAGCTCAGCTGGGTGTTTGCCGTTTTATGGATAAAGCGGAATTCGCAAATGAAGCGGATTACCTGAAAGGCAAGAAGGTTGTTATCGTGGGTTGTGGTGCACAGGGCCTGAACCAGGGTCTTAACATGCGCGACTCGGGTCTGGACGTGTCTTACGCTCTGCGTCAGGCAGCGATTGACGAGCAACGCCAATCTTACAAAAACGCGAAAGAAAACGGCTTCAACGTAGATAACTACGAAAACCTGATCCCTCAGGCTGATCTGGTCGTTAACCTGACTCCAGACAAACAACACACTGCAGTTGTTCACGCAGTGATGCCTCTGATGAAAGAAGGCGCTGCACTGGGCTACTCACACGGTTTCAACATCGTTGAAGAAGGCATGCAAGTGCGCAGTGACCTGACTGTTGTGATGGTCGCACCTAAGTGTCCTGGTACTGAAGTACGTGAAGAATATAAGCGTGGCTTCGGTGTTCCAACACTGATGGCGGTTCACCCAGAGAACGATCCAAAAGGCGAAGGTCACGAGATCGCGAAAGCATGGGCAGCTGCAACTGGCGGTCACCGTGCAGGCGTTTTGGAGTCTTCTTTTGTTGCGGAAGTAAAATCTGACCTGATGGGTGAGCAAACTATCCTGTGTGGCATGCTGCAGGCAGGCTCTATCGTTTGTTACGAGAAGATGATTGCTGACGGTATCGATGCGGGTTACGCGGGTAAACTGCTGCAGTTTGGTTGGGAAACCATCACTGAAGCACTGAAATTTGGCGGTATCACTCACATGATGGATCGCCTCTCTAACCCAGCAAAAGTAAAAGCATTCGAACTGTCTGAAGACCTGAAAGACCTGATGCGCCCGCTGTACAACAAGCACATGGATGACATCATCTCAGGTCACTTCTCATCAACCATGATGGCTGACTGGGCGAACGATGACGTGAACCTGCTGGGCTGGCGTGCAGAAACTGCTGAAACGGCATTTGAAAATTACCCAGAAACTGACGTGAAGATTTCTGAACAAGAGTACTTCGACAACGGCATCCTGATGGTTGCGATGGTTCGTGCGGGTGTTGAGCTGGCGTTCGAAGCAATGACTGCATCTGGCATCATCGAAGAGTCTGCATACTACGAGTCACTGCACGAGCTGCCACTGATCGCAAACACCATCGCACGTAAGCGTCTGTACGAAATGAACGTGGTTATCTCTGACACTGCAGAATATGGTAACTACCTGTTTGCTAACGTTGCAACGCCACTTCTGCGTGAGAAGTTCATGCCGCTGGTTGGTACTGACGTGATTGGTAAAGGGCTGGGTGAAACTGGCAACCACGTTGACAACCAAACGCTGATCGACGTGAACGAAGCACTGCGCAACCACCCAGTAGAGTGGATTGGTCAGGAGCTGCGTGGCTACATGACTGACATGAAGCGCATTGCAGTTGGTGACTAATCACCGCAATAGATAAATACGAAAAACCCGGCAACAGCCGGGTTTTTTTATGTCTTTCGTTTTGCGCTTAAGCGTCAGACTTCTCGTTAAGCTTCTGCTCAAACTCAGCCAGCTTTTGTTCCATTTCAGTCAGCTTTTGACGGGTGCGAAGCAAAACCTGCGTCTGAACATCAAACTCTTCGCGACTGACAACATCCAGTTTAGCCAGCTGTGATTGGATCACCTCACGAACCTTCTGCTCAACATCATTACCCAGATCTTTTACCGGTTTCGGCATAGACTCATGGATTTGCTTGGCAATTTGCTCCAACTTTTTTGGGTCGAACATGCGTTACTCCTTATTTTGATGCCGTTATTCTAAGCAACACCTGACCTTTTGTCGAAAGTGTCGTATCGCAAAAGGCTACTACTCATTACGCTGAAAAAAGAAAAGGGTCTCAATCGAGACCCTTTATCGTATTGGAAGAATATCAGTGCGCGGGTTTTTCCTGCGCTGAAACATCCAAATCTTCTTCAAACTCTGGCAGCGGTTCGTGCTTGCTCGCCAGATAGGTGTAGATCACCGGCAGTACAAACAGAGTGAACAGGGTACCAATCGCCAGGCCGGCAACGATAACGATACCGATACTGAAACGCTGCGCGGCACCTGCACCGGTTGCGTACATCAGCGGGATAAGACCTGCGATCATCGCTGCTGTGGTCATCAGGATTGGACGCAGACGCACTTTCGCGGCCTCCATCACGGCTTCCATCTTATTCATACCACGATGAAGCTGCTCTTCTTTTGCCACCTCACAGATAAGGATACCGTGCTTGGTGATAAGACCGATCAGCGTGATGAGACCTACCTGAGAGTAGATGTTCATTGATGCTGCGCCCCAAGCGAGGGCAATCAATGCGCCACAGATAGCCAGTGGTACAGAGACCAGAATCACCAGTGGATCACGCAGCGATTCGAACTGAATTGCCAGAACCAGGAAGATCACCGCCAGTGCCAGCATAAAGGTGCCCACAAGCGCGCTACCTTCCGTCACGAACTGACGGGCTTCGCCGAGGTAATCGTGTTGGTAACCACGAGGAAGTTTCTCAGCTGCGATGTTCTCAAACCAGTTGATGGCATCACCCATCGCAACGCCAGGCGCAGCAACGGCACCTATGGTTGCAGAGTTCAGCTGGTTGAAGTGAGGCAGGGCGCGAGGCTCGGCCACCACATCAATGGTGATCAGCGAGCCCAACGGCACAGCCTCGCCGTTCGCAGAACGTACGTAGTAACCTTTGATGGACTCTGGGTTCAGGCGGTACTTACGCTCAACCTGCGGGATAACCTCATAGGAACGGCCATCCAGATCGATACGGTTCACATAGCCGTCAGCCATCATGGTGCCCAAGGTAATACCGATATCCTGCATGGTCACGCCGTATGCGCCAGCTTTGTCTTTGTCGATGTTGATTTTCATCGTCGCTGAATCGAAGTTCAAATCCATGTCAGAGTAAACAAACATAGAGTTGCTCTTCACCTCAGACAGTACGTCTGACGCTACCTGGAACAGGCTCTCGAAGTTGCTTGGTGTGGTGATGACGAACTGGATAGGTAGACCGGAAGACGCACCTGGAAGTTCTGGCATCTGGAAGGCAGTCACCGCCATACCCGGGATGTCTTTCACTTCCTCCGTCATACGCTTCACGATGTCTGCCTGACTTGCTTCACGCTCACTCCAAGGCACCAAAGAGGCGATACCAAATGCCTGATTGGACTTAGGCACACCAGAGAATACCTGCGAGAAGGCCACTTCTGGCTGATCAGCCAGTTTCTGGTTAACTTCCGCCATGGTGTTCTGGATATAATCTAAGTTTGCTGTCGATGGCGCTGTACCCATCATCACCAGCACGCCTTTATCTTCCGCTGGTGCAAGTTCACTAGGAATGAACTTGAACAGCAGTGGTAAGCTGACAAACACGATAACGGCGAAGGTGATGATGACAGGACGCACCTTCATCACGCCGCCCAGCATGCGGGCATAGCCCTCGGTCATGCGATCAAGGAAGTGGTGCACTTTTGCTTCGAATTTGCTTGGCTGCGCATTGGCTTTCAGCATCTTCGAACACATCATCGGCGACAGGGTCAGCGCGATAATGCCGGAAACAAATACCGCACCAGCCAGCGTTAAGGCGAACTCTTTAAACAGTGAGCCTGTGATGCCCCCCATCAATGCGATAGGTGCGTACACCGCTGCCAGCGTCAGTGTCATTGAAATCACGGGGACGGCAATTTCGCGCGTACCGATGATGGCGGCGCGGAATGGGGACTCCCCGAGCTTGATGTGTCTATCGACGTTCTCCAGAACAACGATGGCATCATCCACCACCAGACCGATAGCCAGTACCATCGCCAGCAGCGTCATCAGGTTCAGTGAGAACCCGAACAGCTCCATCATCATCGCTACACCTATCAGCGATAGTGGGATGGTGATGATCGGGATGAGTACTGCACGGAATGAGCCCAGAAACAGGGTAATCACCACCAGTACGATAAGCGCTGCTTCGATGATGGTTTTCACCACCTCGTGAATCGATTCATTGATGGCAACGGTCGAGTCATAAAGCACGTTCATCTTGATGGTGCTTGGCATGTTACGCTCAAGCTCTGGGAGCTTCTCAAGCACATCTGCCGCGATGTTTATCGGGTTGGCGGTTGGTGCGGCGTTAATGGCTGCAACCACTGCTTCTGAACCGTTTGCTGTCGCACGGTAAACGTCATGGCTCTTCTCAAGCGACACTTTCGCGATGTCGCCAAGACGAATGACCTGACCTTTCTGGGTGGCGACAACCAGGCGCTTCAGCTCTTCAGTGTCAGAAACCTGAGTATTTGCCGAACCGTTGTATACCATGTAGGTACCGATGGACTGACCAGTCGCAGACTGGAAATTGTTGGCGTTCAGCACGCCCATCACATCAGTCGCTGTCAGGTTAAACGCGGCCATTTTTGCCGGATCCAGCCATACGCGCAGCGCGTACTTCAGACCACCGTACAAGTCGATACTTGCTACACCGTTTACGGTAAACAGCTGAGGCTTGGTTACACGCTCCAGATAGTCAGTGATCTGGCTGGAATCAAGCTCTTCCGACGTAAAGCCGATGTACATTACCGCTGTGGTAGAACCGGTCGACATCGACACTGACGGGTCTTCTGACTCGCCTGGCAACTGTGCACGTACTGAGTTCACCTTTGCCAGAATGTCAGCAAGCGCCGCATTTGGGTCGGTATTGAGCTTCATGTATGCCGTGATGGTTGAGCTACCCAGCACCGACTCCGAGGTCATGAAATCAATGTTGTCCGCCTGTGCGACGGCCTGCTCAAGTGGCGTAGTAATAAAGCCCTGAATAAGGTCAGCACTCGCACCATAATAACTGGTAGAGATAGTGACCACGGTATTGGTCATGTCCGGGTATTCCCGCACCTGCATCTTGAACATCGACTGCAGGCCAAGCAGTGCGATCAGAAAACTGATCGACACCGCCAGTACCGGACGCTTGATGAAAATATCAGTGAATTTCATAGCGGCCTCTTACAGTTGTGGCAGCTCTGCCGGTGGGTTGAGAGCATCACTTTCCACAACACGTACTTTCGCACCGTTGCTCAGACGCACCTGACCGGAAGTCACGACTTTGTCTCCTGGCTCCAGACCTTCCAGCACGTGTGCGATGTGATCTTTACGCTCGCCGACTTTCACAACCTGCTGATAGGCTCGAGTTGCGCCCTCTTCCTCTCGGAGTACATACACGTTCTCACCGTAGAGGGTGAAGTTGATGGCAGTCTGATCGACAACGATTTGGTCTTCAAATGTCGGTAGAATGATGTTTGCACGGGCAAACATGCCTGAGCGCAGTTGACCGTGGTTATTTGGAATGTCTGCTTGTACCTGAATCAAACCGCTCTGGAAGTTAACTGCTGGCTCAATCGCACTGATCTTGCCGGTAAATGGCGTATCTGGGTAGGCATCTACCGAGATATCAATTTGCTGGCCCAGTTTGATTTTCGCAATGTCGGTTTGTGGCACAGTAAAGCGAAGACGCATGATTGACGTGTCTTCCAGACGCACGATTTCTGTGCCTGGTTGTAAGTATTCACCCAGGAAGACGTTTCGCAGGCCGACGACACCATCAAAGGGTGCATCAATGGTACGGCGATCAATCGACGCATTTAGACTTTCAACATCAGCTTGCAGTGAACGGAAATTCGCTTCGGCTTCATCCAGGGCTTCTTTAGAAATTGAGCCTTTACGGAACAGACCTTGGTAGCGCTTGAACTTCGCTTCAGCAGCAGGCAAGCGAGCTTGGGTACTCTTGAGGTTCGCGACTTCTACTTTTGAGTCTAATGCCAGCAAGACATCACCTTGTTTGACGGCCTGACCGGATTCAAAGTTGATGTTTTCAATGACGCCGCTGACTTCTGTAGTCAGGGTAACGCCCTGATTTGGTTCGATAAAACCAATAGCTTCAATGGTAGGGATCCAATCGACTGAAACCATTTCTACCGCTGTGACCGGGAATTCCGGTTCAGGCATGTTTGCCATGTATTCGGCAATTTTCTGTTGCTTGAACATGTTAAAGCCAATCACGGTGCCGAATAGCAAAACCGCCACGACTAACATGACTACAAACCATTTCTTCATTGAGATTGCTCCGATTCTTTATGAAGGCAAATCGCGTCCCAGCAAGCATCGATGGCATCATCGATCGCCGAGGCGTCAAGCGTTATAACCCCTTTCACCTGTTTGCGAGCTAAACAGACTGCGGGTTCAAGACCTATCCCAGATAGCACGTCGGTGGTCAGGGGTTTGAAAGTTCCGTTAGCGATACCGGTTTGGAAGAGTTGGTGGATGGGTGAAAAAGCCTCCCGCTCTGCCATTTTCTGTTCGCCGTTGTTCTGATACGGCAAACTGTCAAATTGTTCCCGGTTAATCGCATTATCGTCACGGCTGATAGTTAACTGCCAGGCATTCAACCACAAGGTGACAAATTGTTGTTTCAAAGACATGTTGTCGCTATGACCTTCAAGCATCTTGGCAGCGCATTGCTGGACAACATGGTTTCGAAGTTGGCTTAACAGGTCGTCTTTGTCTGAGAAGTAACGGTAAATGGTGCCGGCTGCCACCCCGGCTTCTTTGGCCACCATTTGCATCGACAGACGGTCGAAGCCATGTTTCGCCAGTAATCGTTCCGTTGCTTCCAGGATCTGTGTTTTCTTGTCAGACATACACAGCGCTCCAATGAATGAACGTTCATTCATTGTATGGATTTTGTTACAGGCTGCCAACTCTTTCCTTTAAATCGACGAAAGATGAAGTGCGCCGCTATTCCGTCTATACCCAAACGACCTGAAGATGCAGGCTTCAGCGAGGTTGACTGGCGTTGTGATCGCGGCGCTCCTTTGCAGGTGTAGTCAACTCCATCAAAAAGGAGCAACAAAGAGCACGGCGTCAGTCAACCTCGCCCGAAGGGAGGCCCTCAATGCGCCCACTTCTTTGTTAAATTCCACGGAAATAGAACGACTATTCCTCATGAAATTTGCCTCGAATTGAACGCATTGATGACCTCTGAATGCGAGCATCTTCAGGTTGTTTGGGTATACAATGCACCTGCTAAATATCGCGTGATTGAACAGAGGGACCTCATGAAACTTAATCCAGCTCAGAATGACGCTGTCCACCATGTCTCCGGGCCCTGTCTGGTGTTAGCTGGTGCGGGTTCCGGTAAAACACGTGTGATCACCAATAAAATTGCTTATCTGGTCCAGCAGTGTGGCTACAAGGCCCGTCACATTGCGGCGGTGACTTTTACTAATAAAGCGGCGCGGGAAATGAAAGAGCGTGTCGGCCAGACGCTGAACCGCCAGGAAGCGCGGGGGCTGATGGTATCTACCTTCCACACCCTCGGCCTGAATATCATTCGCCGCGAGTATAAAAGTTTGGGCCTGAAAGCGGGTTTCTCGCTGTTTGATGACCAGGACCAAATGGCACTTTTAAAAGAGCTGACTGAAGATGAACTCGACGGCGACAAGGACTTGCTAAACCAGCTGCTGCATACCATCTCCAACTGGAAGAATGACATGCTGACGCCGCAGCAAGCGGAATCTGCGGCGATGGGTGAGCGCGACCAGTTATTTGCCCATTGCTATGCCATGTACCAGAAGCAGATGAAGGCTTACAACGCGCTGGATTTTGATGATTTGATTCTGATGCCAGTAATCCTGCTGAAAACCAATCAGGAAGTGCGTGAGCGCTGGCAAAGCAAAATCCGTTATCTGCTGGTGGATGAATATCAGGATACCAACACCAGCCAGTACCAGTTAGTGAAGCTGCTGGTGGGGGAACGAGCCCGCTTTACCGTGGTGGGTGATGATGACCAATCTATCTACAGTTGGCGTGGTGCACAGCCAAAGAACCTCTTGATGCTGAATCAGGACTTTCCGAGCCTGAAAGTCATCAAGTTGGAGCAAAACTACCGCTCAACCAGCCGTATCCTGCGTGCGGCGAATATTCTTATTGCCAACAACCCGCACGTGTTTGAGAAAACCCTGTTCTCCGCGTTGCCAGACGGCGAAATGCTTAAAGTACTTAAAGCCAATAACGAAGAGCATGAAGCAGAGCGTGTTGTCGGTGAGATCATCGCGCACAAATTTATGAACCGCACGGACTACAAAGATTACGCCATTCTGTACCGTGGCAATCACCAGTCGCGTTTGTTTGAAAAAGCGTTGATGCAGAACCGAATTCCTTACAAGATCTCAGGCGGCACTTCATTCTTTGCACGGGCAGAAATTAAAGACATCATGGCGTATCTTCGCCTGCTGACCAATCAGGATGACGATAACGCATTTCTGCGCATTGTGAATACGCCACGTCGTGAAATTGGCCCAGTGACACTCGAAAAGCTGGGAACTTACGCCAATATGCGCGGAAAGAGTTTGTTTGCAGCGAGTTTCGAATTAGGACTGCAGGAGCACCTAAACGGTCGTGGTCTGGAATCCCTGCAACGTTTTACTCGCTGGATTGTCGAGCTTTCCGATAAGTTTGAGCGTGGCGATGCCGTTGATGCAGTGCGCTCATTAGTGCGTGACTCGCACTACGAAGATTGGCTCTACGAAACCTCAGCCAGCCCTAAGGCAGCAGAGATGCGGATGAAGAACGTGTCCGATCTCTACAGCTGGATTGTGGCGGACTTGGAAGGAGACAACTACGACAACGAAGTGAAGACACTTCGCGAAGTGGTTCAGCGACTGACACTGCGTGACATGATGGAGCGTGGCGAGGACGATGACGATGCTGATCAGGTGCAGTTGATGACACTGCATGCCTCAAAAGGTCTCGAGTTCCCATATGTGTATCTGGTAGGGATGGAAGAAGGCTTTTTGCCGCACCAATCGAGCATTGACGAAGATAATGTTGAGGAAGAGCGCCGTCTTGCCTATGTTGGGATCACCCGAGCGCAACGTGAGATGACTTTTACGCTTTGTAAGGAGCGCCGTCAGTACGGCGAGTTGATAAAGCCTCTTCCGAGCCGTTTCCTTGAAGAGCTGCCATACGACGATGTGGAATGGGAAGAGAAGAAAAAGCCCCAGACGCAAGAAGAGCGAATGGCAAAAGGGCAGGCAGCGATTGCCAACCTTCGCGCTATGCTCAAGAAGGACTGACAAAGACAAGCCGGGAATCCCCGGCTTTTTTTAGGCTTCTCAAGCTTCTTCAGCCGATTCATTCTCGTGCAGCTTACGGATCACTTTGGCTGGCGTGCCACCAATCAGACAATCTTCCGGCATGTCTTTGGTGACCACCGAATTGGCTGCGATCACTGAGCGAGCACCAATGGTCACGCTCTGGCAAATCACTGTATTGCCGCCCACCCAGACATCATCACCCACCACGATCGGCTTGCAGAAGGTTTCCCATTTGCGTCGACTGCGGTAATCCATTGAGTGGCCGGCAGTGTAAAACTGGCAGTTAGGTCCAATGAGCACGTTGCTGCCAATGGTAATTGGCGCACCATCCAGCATCATCGCACCCATATTGATAAAGGTACTGGGACCGATATGGATGGTTTTACCAAACTCGCAGTGGAAAGGCGGCATCACCATTGAGTCATCCCCAATGCTTCCAAACAGCTCTGATGCAATATCAATGGATTGGTCAACCGGGAGAGCGTTGTAGCGTTGAAGGAGTTGGAAGGCTTTCGAGCGAATGGAATCAATCGTTTCATCGCACCCATTAAAGGCGAGGCCTTGGGTCATTTTTTCGAATTCGGTCATCTTAGGAACAGGAAAGAAGAAAACACGCGCGAATGATGGGGGATGTAGCGGGGGAATTCAGTGTCCTTGCTTCCAGACTGGTAAACAGGCATCAAAAAAGCGGCTTGAAAGCCGCTTTTTCACACAATCTTGGATACCTTACAGAGACAGCATGTGGTCGATAGCAGCCACGATCTCGTCATCCGAACAATCCATACAGGTTCCGCGTGCTGGCATGCCGTTGAAGCCCTCGATGGCGTGCTTGTTCAGCGTGTCACGGCCTTGTGCAAGGCGTGGTTCCCAAGCGGCAGGGTCGCTAACTTTTGGTGCGCCCGCGGCACCTGTCGCGTGACATGCCATACAGTAGGTGTTGTAAACGGAATCGCCGGTACGTGGGCCCGATGGTGCAGCAGCAGTATCAACAGGTGCTTCGCCATCCAAGTAAACGGAACCGACTGGTGCGATGCGTTCTGCAATGGCTTCTTCTGACATGTCAACAGCGTGCGCTGTACCCATCAGAAACAAAGCGGTGACAGCAGATACTGCTAGACGACGTAAAAAAATTCCCTTTGCGCTCACTGTTTCACTCCCAATATCTTTTTGGTTCCGAGTTATCGGACGTTTTTTATACGGTTAGATATTTTTATCACAATTGTAGAGGTGGATCGGCTAACCGGGTCGACCTTTCAGCAATTGTGACGATCTTAATTACGAAGTATGGACGAAATAAGGTTAACTCCGTGTAAAGATTAAGTGATTATAGCGCTTTAGATTGTTGCGTGAAACCGTTATGATATCGCCTGCCTGCACTGTTTTTAGCCCGATCGGATAAAAATAAACCGTTCGAAAAAAAAATTAAAAAAAGTGCTAGACGGCAGGAGGCGATATCCGTAATATGCGACTCCGCCGACAGGGGCAAGCGCCCGTAGCTCAGCTGGATAGAGCGTTGGCCTCCGGAGCCAAAGGTCGCAGGTTCGAATCCTGTCGGGTGCGCCAGTCCGGACTAGAAAATTTGGCGAAGTAAAACAGTGGTGGCTGTAGCTCAGTTGGTAGAGTCCCGGATTGTGATTCCGGTTGTCGCGGGTTCAAGTCCCGTCAGCCACCCCACTCGGTGAATAGCGCAGTTTGGTAGCGCATCTGGTTTGGGACCAGAGGGTCGGGGGTTCGAATCCCTCTTCACCGACCACTTTCAGAGAGCCCGCTCAAACAAGCGGGCTTTCGTCGTTTTAAGCAAGGGTAGAACTGTAAATAGTTCTATTTTTCGGGAATGCCGAACCCGAAAAGAAATTGACAAACAAAACAGTGGTGGCTGTAGCTCAGTTGGTAGAGTCCCGGATTGTGATTCCGGTTGTCGCGGGTTCAAGTCCCGTCAGCCACCCCACTCGGTGAATAGCGCAGTTTGGTAGCGCATCTGGTTTGGGACCAGAGGGTCGGGGGTTCGAATCCCTCTTCACCGACCACTTTTAGAGAGCCCGCTCAAACAAGCGGGCTTTTTCGTATCTGGTGTTTGGGTTGTACCAACCCATGGTCGGGTGCGGAAGGCCGCCCCGCTGGAAGGCCAGTCCCACCTAATCCCTCTTCACCGACCACTTTCAGAGAAGCCCGTTCAATCGCGCAGGCTTTTTCGTATTTGCTTTCTATTATGTTTTTGACTTCCTGGCTTGTTTGTTAGGGCGATCTGCTGGAGGTCAGTTAGCACTCTTGCCATCGCACCTTCCCCTGTGATCAGGACAATAAGCCGTCTTATTCTTGTCGACTAACGTTAAATACTGGCTCGGTGTCCTATTCTTTTTTTGGTTTTCTTCACACTCTTGATTTAAAAGTGAACGTTATTCACCATGGAAACGCGTGAAATGTTACATTTTCTTAGTTATCAGGTGCATAGCTAGCCATATTAAATACTTTGATTACTACCTCACATTTACCTGCTTTCCTTATCGGCAACTGCCAGTAAAACAAGGGTTATTACTCATACTGTTGTTTATCTGTTAATGCCTTTTTGATGAATATTTATTCGATAAATTGTGCTTATTATGGCTGATAGTTTCATTATGTTGATTTCTCGTGAAACATTTGCCAGATTGTAATGCGCTTATTTAGCCTGTTTTGTTGATGTTAAACAGGGATTGTTCTCCGGCAGGCACGGAATTGTGCAGTACCAAGGGTCTGGTCAATGGCATTATTGGAAGTTAAAAACCTCCGTATCGAGTACCCCTCTCGTCACGGCGTATTTGCAGCAGTGAAAGATCTCTCCTTTTCTATAGAGAGGGGAGAGATAGTTGGTGTGGTTGGTGAGTCTGGTGCAGGGAAATCGACGGTGGGTAACGCCGTTATCGATCTATTGAGCCCTCCGGGTCGAGTAGCCAGTGGGGATGTGTTCCTCGATGGTGAGAAAATCTCTGGTCTTGCACCTGACCAAATCCGTCGCTACCGAGGCGCGAGAATTGGATTTATCTTCCAGGATCCAATGACGTCTCTCAACCCACTGTTCACTGTTGAGCAACAGCTGGTTGAAGCTATCACGGTTAACCTGAACGTAGGTGAAGAAGAAGCCAAAAAGCGCGCATTGGCGCTAATGGAACAGGTGGGTATTCCTGAAGCACATAACCGTATCAAACAGTACCCGCATCAATTCTCCGGTGGCATGCGCCAGCGCGTGGTAATTGCTATTGCGCTAGCAGGTGAACCCGACCTTATTATTGCAGATGAGCCGACAACTGCGCTGGATGTGTCGATTCAGGATCAGATTCTTAACCTTATCCGCGCCCTCTGTGTCGAAAAGAATGTGGGCTGTATGCTGGTGACCCACGATATGGGGGTGGTTTCCAACGTCACAGACAAGATTGCGGTGATGTACCGCGGTGATTTGGTGGAGTTTGGCGAAACCTCCAAAGTGCTCAACAACCCAGAGCATCCCTATAGCCGCAGCCTAATTTCCGCTGTTCCGCGCTCTGACATCAAACTCGATCGCTTTCCGCTCGTGAGTTACATCGAAGAGGCGGTAGAGATGAAGCCACTGGATGTGAAAACACATTGGTTGGGACAAAGCCAGGACGAGCGCGAATATACGGGCTCTTTGCTAAGAGTCGAGAACGTGAATCTGCGTTTTGTTACCAAGGACTCTTTCTTCGAAAGTCGCCGTGAATACGTACAAGCGTCTAATAATGTTAGTTTTGAAGTTCATGAAGGCGAAACGTTTGGTCTCGTGGGCGAGTCTGGCTCAGGCAAATCAACCATTGCCCGTGTGATTGCAGGTCTTTATCCGCCGAACTCGGGGAAGGTATTGTTTGAAGGGATCGATCTGACGTCTTTGAAAAGTGAAGCGCAACGTCGCCCGATGCGCCGCCAAATGCAGATGGTATTCCAAAACCCTTATTCCTCGATGAATCCGCGCATGAAAGTGCAGGACATCATCGCCGAGCCTATCCGTTTCCACAAACTGGCTAATGAAAACCAGATCCGCCAAATCGTCGGCGATTTACTCGATCACGTTGGGCTAGGCCGTGGAAGCGGTATCAAATATCCCCATGAATTCTCAGGTGGCCAGCGCCAGCGTATTTCTATCGCACGTGCATTGGCAACCCGTCCACGCCTTCTCATTTGTGATGAACCAACCTCCGCATTGGATGTGTCGGTGCAGGCGCAAATCTTGAACCTTTTAAAAGATCTGCAGCAAGAGTTGAACCTGACCATGCTGTTTATCAGCCATGACCTGCCTGTTATCAGACAAATGTGTGACCGCATTGGTGTGATGCAAAAAGGCACCCTGCTCGAAGTGGCGCATACCGAAGCGCTGTTTAAATCACCCCAGCATGAATACAGCAAGCAGTTGATTTCTTTGATGCCTGAGTTCAAAGGCATGAGTGCAGTCGCAGGATAAAAACGAATCCCACCATTGGCGAGAGGATGATGTTGTGCTCGCTGGTGGTTTCAATTTGCAATACACAACATAACGGGAGCTAAGGCTCCCAGCATAAGGAGTCATGCAATGAAAACCTTCAAGAGTAAAATCGCGCTCGCGATGATGGCGGCGGGCCTGAGCTTCGCTGCGTCTGCAGCAGATATTACCGTTGCTTACGCTGCCGACCCAGTGTCACTTGACCCCCATGAGCAGCTCTCTGGCGGCACCCTTCAATTATCCCACATGGTCTTTGACCCACTTGTCCGCTTTAACCAGTCGATGGGATTTGAACCACGCCTTGCAGAGTCCTGGGAGCGTGTAGACAACGAAACCATGCGCTTTAACCTGCGCAAAGGCGTGAAATTCCACTCTGGCAACGATATGACCGCTGATGATGTGGTTTGGACTTTCAACCGCCTGAAATCATCACCAGACTTTAAAGGTATTTTTGCACCGCTGGTTTCTTTGACCAAGGTTGATGACCACACAGTAGAAATCAAAACTGATGGCACTTACCCGCTGATCCAAAACGTTGCGACCTACATTTTCCCGATGGACAGCAAGTTCTACACGGGCACCACTGCTGATGGTAAAGACAAAGCGGAAGTGGTGAAGCACGGTAACTCTTTTGCGTCGACCAACCTTTCCGGTACTGGCCCATTTGTCGTGAAATCACGCGAGCAGGGCGTAAAAGTTGAGTTCGAACGTTTTGCGGATTACTGGGACAAAGATTCTGGTGGTAACGTTGATAACCTGACTTTGGTGCCAATCAAAGAAGATGCAACCCGCGTAGCAGCAATGTTGTCTGGCGATGTTGATATGATTGCGCCGGTTTCACCGAACGATTACAAGCGCATCGAGAAAGCGAAAGGTGTGGATCTCTACACCATGCCAGGTACCCGTATTATTACCTTCCAAATGAACCAAAATAGCAACCCAGCGCTGAAAGATGCGCGTGTGCGTCAGGCTATCGTTTACGCGGTCAACAATGAAGGCATCGCGAAGAAGGTCATGAAAGGCGCAGCGACAGCGTCTGCACAGCAAAGCCCTCCAGGCTATGCCGGTTACAACGATAGCCTGAAGCCGCGTTATGATCTGAAAAAAGCGAAGCAGCTGATGGAAGAAGCAGGTTACGCTGACGGCTTCAAGCTGACCATGATGGCGCCAAATAACCGCTATGTGAATGATGACAAGATTGCACAAGCTACGGCGGCGATGTTGTCAAAAATCGGCATCGATGTTGACCTGAAAACCATGCCAAAAGCGCAATACTGGCCTGAGTTCGACAAGTGTGCGGCTGACATGATGATGATCGGCTGGCACCCGGATACGGAAGATTCCGCAAACTTCACCGAGTTCCTGGCGATGACCCGCAATGCTGACACCGGTAAAGGCCAGTACAACTGTGGTCACTACAGCAACTCTGAAGTGGATAAGTTGGTCAACGAAGCAAACAAAGAAACTGACCTGAGCAAGCGTAATGCGATGCTGAAGAAAGTAGAGGAAATCCTCTACAACGAAGCAGCGTTCGTTCCTCTTCACTGGCAAGATCCTTCATGGGCAGCGAAAGAGAACGTAGAAATTGGTCCAATCGTGAATGGGATGAACTTCCCTTACTTCGGTGACCTGGTCGTTAAGTAACGAGCGACCGCTTTTCCGCCGGAGAGCCCTCATTTCTGGCGGAGACGAAACAACGTAAAACGGAAACGGCCGTCATGACCACCCGTGGAATGTCCGGCCGTTTCTTTCAGTAGAAAGTCTCTACTGAAAGATTCAAAAGCAAAAATCTTCAAGGAAAGTGAAGGGGCTAGGAATGTTTACCTTTCTCGTCAAGCGCCTAATTCAGGCGGTGATAGTGATGTTTGTGATCAGTCTGGTGGCGTTCGCCATTCAGGACAACCTTGGCGATCCGTTGCGTGAAATGGTGGGTCAGTCTGTATCAGAGTCAGAAAGACAAGCCCTACGCGATGAGCTTGGATTGAACGACCCTTTCATCGAAAAGTACTCTCGCTTTGTCGGTAATGCGCTGCAAGGCGATTTGGGGACCTCTTATTTCTTCAAACGCCCGGCAGTTGACGTCATTCTCGACAAACTCGTCGCTACGTTAGAGCTAGTGATCGGGGCGACCATCATTATCGTGGTGTTCTCCATACCGCTCGGGGTTTACTCTGCCATTCACCCAAATAGTGTCTTCACCAAAATTATCATGGCAGGGAGTAGTATCGGTATCTCGATTCCTGTGTTCCTGACTGCCATTATGTTGATGTATATCTTCTCCATTGAGCTTGGTTGGCTTCCTTCATTTGGCCGCGGCGATACGGTCAATGTGTTCGGCTGGGAGACCGGTTTCCTCTCACTGGATGGCCTTTCACACTTGATTCTGCCGAGCATTGCCCTGTCATCTATCATGCTGCCATTGTTTATCCGCCTGGTTCGCTCTGAAATGCTGGAAGCATTAAGCACCGAATATGTGAAATTTGCTCGTGCCAAAGGCTTGCCAGAGAGAACTGTGCAGTACAAACATGCTCTGAAAAACACCATGCTGCCAGTCGTGACGGTCGGCGGTGTACAGATAGGTACCATGGTGGCTTACACCATTTTGACGGAAAAAGTGTTCCAGTGGCCTGGCACCGGCTTTCTGTTCCTCGAAGCCATCAACCGAGTGGACACGCCACTTATCACAGCGTATGTCATTTTTGTCGGTTTGCTGTTTGTGGTCACCAATACACTAGTGGACTTGTTGTATGGCCTGATTAACCCAACGGTTAACCTGACAGGCAAGGGGGCATAATCATGACTAATGTGAATACTAAAACGCCTTCTCGCTGGCAGCAGTTTCTGGATTCGGATTTTTTCTACTTCTTCAAGCGCGACAAAGTGGCGATGTTTAGCTTCGCCGTGTTCCTGTCGTTTGTGCTGGCCGCGATTTTTGCACCCCTGCTTTCGCCAAATGATCCTTACGATTTAGCGTCCATCGATATCATGGACTCCGAGCTTCCTCCGACCTGGATGGAGTGGGGTGACGAGCGCTTCTTGCTGGGTACCGATAATCAGGGACGCGATATTCTCTCAACCATTCTTTATGGCCTGCGCATCTCACTGATGATTGGTCTGGGCGCGGTGGCACTTCAGCTGTTACTGGGTATCGTAATTGGTTTGAGTGCTGGCTATTTTGGTGGTCGCATCGACAGCTTCCTGATGCGTATCGCTGACGTACAGTTATCTTTCTCCACCATGATGGTAGCGATCATCGTGTCGGCAATTTTCAAAGCCAGCTTTGGTAGCGACTTTTACAGTGAGTATGCCATTTTGATGCTGGTGGTGATTATCGGTATTGCCGAGTGGCCACAGTATGCCCGTACAGTGCGCGCCTCCGTGTTGGCTGAAAAGAAAAAAGAGTATGTGGAAGCAGCGCAGGTGATGGGCTTCAAAGCGCCCCGCATCATGTTCAGGCATATTCTGCCCAACTGCCTGTCGCCAATCCTGGTGATTTGTACCGTACAGGTAGCCAACGCGATCATGTCAGAAGCGGCGCTTTCCTTCCTTGGTTTGGGGATGCCAGTAGACAAGCCATCGCTTGGTTCACTGATCAGCATTGGCTTCACTTATATCTTCTCTGGTGCATGGTGGATCACTGCCTTCCCGGGCATTGTGCTCGTCACCTTGGTGTTGGTGATTAACCTTCTGGGTGACTGGCTGCGCGATGTCTTCAACCCAAAAATCTACAAAGGTTAACAGAACCAGAAAAGGCAGCATCACGCTGCCTTTTCTGTAATTTGCTCGTTATTTCCTCGATTTCGCGCTAGGCTAACTGTCTGAACTACATAACTTCCTGACGGGAATTGGTGTGATGTTTTCAAGATTTTTCAGCATTCTGGCTATCTCACTATTCGTTGCTTTTTCCTCGGCCTCTTTGCAGGCTGCGGAAGTCTGTCAGCCCTTAGAAAAAGATGGATGGCAGGTCGTAGACCAAAGCTGTCAGGTCGGTTCGGGTCTTTGGTCAAAACGCCCCATTAGAAATGATGGAAGATTTTGGGTGCAATGTGGCGTAGTCAGTCAATTACCTAAACCTTGGTTTGCAAAAGAAATAGAAGCCGTACTGATGCGGGACAAATTGGTGTTTCGCGAAGAGGGCGATAAATATCGTTGTCTCGTTGGCCCTTTTGAGCGTTACTCGGAAGCGGAAATAGTGAAGGACGTGATGACGCAACGCAAAGTCTTTGCTTCTGCTTTTATCCGCGATGTTTCCCTCCCTGAAAACACTCCGAAGGTCAGTAAGCCCAAAGTTAAAGTCCCAGAAACGTCAAAACGAATGCCAGTAAAAGCAACCCGCCAGTATATTGATGTCGGCGCTCTGAAAAGCCCGATGCCGGAAATTGGTGAACCGCGTTACAGTGATAAGCAAAACGTTTGGTGGCGTGCCACGCTCAAAGAAGCGAATCAGGCCTGTCGCCAAGATGGAATGACACTGGTGTCAGAGTCTACGTTGAAAACTCTGTCATCCATGCCAGATTGGAAAAACACTTATCCCAACCGACTGCCTTATTGGGTGTCTGAAATGCGAGCCTTTGATGTAACAATGGGAATTTCCATGCCTCTCTCCCTTGAGTCTGCTCTGCTGGTATTGTGCGAGTCCTCGTCGTAACAGCCCGTAGAGTTGTAAATCCTGCTGTAGAAACAGACGCAAATTTACTGCTCAAAGCATTCGCCTCTTAAAATGAGCGCGAAAGCACGCGTTTTCCGTTGTAAGGCAGTAAAAGGCAATCATTCATGCGTTTCCGCAGATTCTCCGGTCTGAATATCCTCCTGTTGAGCAGTTTCTTTGGTGTCTGCTGATCTGCTGTTAGCCTTGGGAAGGCTATCGAAAGACAAGGAAGTTCAGACGAACTGCCAGCACTGTATCCCTATTGGCTTAGTAACGGGCATGTATACGACATCAAGCTGGATATGTCGTTTGTGGCGATATCAGACTCGCTGACATTGAATGTATTGTGTGGGTGACAAAAAAGCCCCGCAAAGGCGAGGCTTCTTCTAAGACCATAGCGATCAACGCATGGTAACAAACTCCTCTGAGCCTGTTGGGTGGATTGCGACAACGCTGTCGAAATCCGCTTTGGTTGCGCCCATCTTCATCGCAACGCCAAAGCCCTGAATCATCTCATCCACGGTGTAGCCGATGCCGTGAAGACCCACCACTTTCTCGTCATCACCCGCACATACCAGCTTCATTTTGCATGGTTGACGATGCTGGGTAACAGCGGTGTACATCGCGGTGAAGCTGGAGGTGTAAACCTTCACATTCTCTTCGCCATACTGCGCTTTGGCTTCGCCTTCGGTCAGGCCGATAGTACCGATCGGTGGGTGGCTGAAAACCACGGTTGGGATCAGCTCGTAGTCCATCTTGGCGTCTGCTTTGCCATTGAACAGGCGCTCTGACAGTTGGCGACCTGCTTTAACCGCGACTGGCGTCAGCTCAACACCGCCTTCCATGATGTCACCTACACAGTAAATACCAGGTACATTGGTGTTCTGGAATTCATCCACTTTGATATAACCGCGGTCGTTGGTTTCTACTCCTGCTGCGGCCAGATTGATTTTCTCTGTGACTGGATGACGGCCGATTGCCCAAATCAGCAGATCGGTGTTGTGGGTTTCACCGCTTTCAAAATGTAAGGTTAGTGAGCCGTCAGACTCTTTCACCACTTCTTTCGGAATCGAGTGAGTGTGAAGCGCGGGGCCTTCTTTTTCCATGACTTCAACAATGGTATCGATGATCATTGGGTCGAAGCTGCGAAGTGGAGACTCTTTACGTACAAACAGGTGCGTTTCAGTGCCCAGTGCATTAAATACACCAGCGATTTCTACCGCAATGTAACCTGCGCCGACTATTGCTACACGTTTTGGCTGCTCGTTAAGCTCAAAGAAGCCGTTGGAGTCGATACCGTGTTCTGCCCCTGGAATGTTTGGAATGGTTGGTGCGCCGCCTACTGCAACTAGAATGTTGTCAGCGGTATAGTGCTCGCCGTTTACTTCCACCGTTTTTGCATCAACAAACTTGCCGAAGCCTTCAATCACTTCGATTTTGTTCTTGCCCAGCACGTTTTCATAAGAGGTATGGATGCGGCCAATGTAGGCTTCACGGTTTTCTACCAGCTTGTCCCAGCTGAACTTGTTCAGTGTGGTGTCAAAGCCATAGTCAGGGCCGTACATTTTGATGGCTTCTGCGATTTGCGCGCCGTGCCACATCACCTTTTTCGGTACACAACCTACATTTACACAGGTGCCGCCGAGATGTTGCGCTTCGATCAACGCGACTTTTGCACCGTACATCGCGGCACGGTTTGCGGAGGCGATACCGCCACTGCCGCCGCCGATACAAATATAATCAAAATGCTTGGCCATGAGTTTCTCCGTTTGGTTATTCTTAAATCCCGTTGAGCGGGGAAGCATTAGCATCCCCTGATAATATCAGACCTTTCAAGATCCGTATGTTATTCAGGCACTACCCATTGTACAAATTGGTGGCCTGTCTCGGGTGCAATTTTACTTTGCAGCCAAGGTAGAATTTCTTTCATCTGTGCTTCCAGCGTCCATGGTGGATTAATCACAATCATGCCGGATGCTGTCATGCCGCGCTCTTCACTGTCTTCCGCCACACCCAGTTCGATTTGCAGGATTTTGCGGATACCAAGCTTTTCCAGACCTTTGGTAATGAGATCGATATTTTTGCGGTAAACCACCGGATACCAAATCGCATAGGTGCCGGTTGCCCAGCGCTTCACGCTCTCATCAATCGCATCTACCACGTCCTGATATTCGTGTTTGAGCTCATAAGGTGGGTCAATCAGTACCACCCCGCGCCGCTCTTTTGGTGGAAGGCTTGCTTTAAGACGTGCGTAGCCATCTTCTTTGTACATTTTTACCTGGCGGTCACCGCGGAACTCCTGAAGCAGGAGAGGAAAATCGCTAGGGTGAAGCTCTGTGAAAATAGCGCGATCTTGCTCGCGTAGCAGGCTGTGGCCAACTTTCGGTGAGCCAGGGTAGTAACGCAGTTTGTTGCCTTGGTTCAGTGCACGAATAGTATCAAGGTAAGGTTTGATCGCTTCAGGGGCATCGTCGCAGTCCCAAATCAAGCCAATGCCTTCTTTGTATTCACCGGTTTTCTCAGCGCGCTCGTCAGATAAATCGTAGCGACCCGCACCGCTATGGGTGTCATGGTAGACAAAGGCTTTGTCTTTTTGCTTGAGCGATTCAATGATGAGGCTTTGAACTATGTGTTTGAGCACATCAGCATGGTTGCCAGCATGGAAGCTGTGGCGGTAACTGAGCATGTCGATATCCGGTGAAAATAGAAAAGTGTCGAGCATTATCGCTTATTGGAGGGATGGATCCAGCCTCAGCATTGAAAAGCCGCGTAATTGCCTTCATAAATACTAAGACTGAATATTATGAAGGAACTCATTATGCCCAACCCGCTGCTGTCGTTTAACGATTTGCCTCCTTTTTCTCAAATCAAACCTGAGCACGTGCAACCTGCCGTCGAGCAGGCGATTGCTGATTGCCGCGCTGCGATTGAAGCGGTTTTGGAAAACAACACAGATCCAAGTTGGGATACTATTTGTGAACCACTGGCAGAGAGCGATGACAGGCTAAGCCGTATTTGGTCACCGATAGGACATATGAATGCGGTGGTGAACAGCAAGGCGCTGCGTGAAGCCTATGAGGCTTGTTTGCCAATGTTGTCTGACTACTCGACATGGGTAGGTCAGCACAAGCCGCTTTATGATGCGTACAAAGCCATCAAGGCGCGTGATGATTTTGAATCGCTGACGCCGGCACAGCAGAAGACCATTACCGATTCTCTGCGTGATTTCGAGCTTTCAGGTATCGCGCTTCCACCGGCAGAACAGCACCGCTTCGGTGAAATCAGCAAGCGATTGTCTGAGCTGTCGTCGACCTTCTCGAACAATGTGCTCGACGCCACCATGGGATGGTCCAAGCATGTGACCGACGAAAACGCGTTGGCAGGCATGCCTGAATCCGCGCTTGCTGCAGCTAAAGCGCAAGCTGAAAGCAAAGAGCTTGATGGTTATTTGCTGACACTGGATATTCCTTCTTACCTGCCAGTCATGACGTATTGTGATAACCGTGAGCTTCGCGCTGAAATGTACGAAGCGTACACCACCCGAGCATCTGACCGTGGTCCAAATGCAGGCAAATGGGACAACACCGACCTCATCAATGAAACCCTGCTGCTGAAAAGTGAGATTTCCCGTCTGCTGGGCTTTGCCACTTACAGTGAACTGTCGCTGGCAACCAAAATGGCGGCGTCTACCGATCAGGTACTGACCTTCCTGAACGAGCTGGTGGAAAAAGCGCGCCCGCAGGGCTTAAAAGAATTCGATACTCTCAAGCAATTCGCCAAAGACAACTTCGGCGTGGAAACGCTTGAGCCGTGGGATGTGGGTTACTACGCCGAGAAGCTCAAACAGCATCAATACAGCATTTCAGATGAAGAACTGCGCCCATACTTCCCGGAAGACAAAGTGGTTGCCGGTCTTTTCGAAGTGCTGAAACGTGTGTTCGGTATGGACGTTAAACGCCGTGACGGCGTGGACGTGTGGCATGAGTCCGTCTCTTTCTACGATATCTTCGATGCGAAAGGCGAACTTCGTGGCAGCTTCTACCTTGACCTTTACGCCCGTGAACACAAACGTGGTGGCGCTTGGATGGACGAATGCCGCGTGCGTCGTGTGACTGAATCTGGCGATCTGCAAAGTCCGGTGGCTTACCTGACCTGTAACTTCAACAAGCCAATCGGCGGTAAACCCGCGCTGTTTACTCATGATGAAGTCGTAACCTTGTTCCACGAGTTCGGCCATGGTATCCACCACATGCTGACCAAGGTCGATGTGTCGTCGGTATCTGGTATCAACGGTGTGCCTTGGGATGCGGTTGAGTTGCCAAGCCAGTTCCTCGAAAACTGGTGCTGGGAAGAAGACGCGCTGGCGTTTATCTCCGGCCACTATGAGACCGGCGAGCCACTGCCAAAAGAGATGCTGGACAAAATGCTGGCGGCGAAGAACTACAACTCTGCCATGGGCATGTTGCGCCAACTAGAGTTTGGCTTATTCGACTTCACCCTGTTTACCCGTTTCGACGCGGAAGAAGGTGCGAAAGTGCTGGAAACGCTGGCAGAAGTGAAGAATCACGTCGCGGTTGTGCCGTCTCCAGACTGGAATCGATTCCCACACTCGTTCAGCCACATCTTTGCGGGTGGTTACAGTGCGGGTTACTACAGCTATCTTTGGGCGGAAGTGCTGTCTTCAGATGCATTCAGCCGCTTTGAAGAAGAGGGTATATTCAACACGGAAACGGGCCAGTCGTTCCTTGAGAACATTCTTGAGCGCGGCGGCAGTGAAGAGCCAATGGAGTTGTTTAAACGCTTCCGTGGCCGCGAGCCATCACCGGACGCACTGCTGCGCCACAGCGGGATTGGCGTTTAACTCGCTAACACTAAACCCAAAAAGAAAAAGCACGGTTTCGACCGTGCTTTTTTGTGCCTTCTATTGACTTACGCGATGTTCAGCGGCCAGTGGTTATCGCTCTGGCGCTCTGCTTCAAGCGTCAACTCAGTCGCCATCAGCACATTTGCGTTCAGCCAGTTATCAGGCATCGTCAGTTCGAGCGAGTCGCCGTTTGCTTTCAGCGTAACCGCAGGAATCGCTTTACTGTCTCGGCGGTGACAGAGCAGTACCGCTATGCGTAAAAGACGCAGCAGGCGGTTAGCGCTGTTGGGTGAAATCGCACTTTGCGGCGCAATCGGAATCAGTTGCTCGCGGTAGTGGCGCAGCATTTCAGCCAGCAGTTTTTTCTGCGCGCGGGTAAAACCGGGTAGGTCGAGGCTATCGAGCAGGTAAGCGGCATGCTCCCCGTCCTTTTTAAAGCCTATGCTCATGCCGATTTCATGTAGCTTCGCAGCCGCATCAAGCATCACGGGAGCGACAGGCTCTGCAATCCAGTCTGCACCGCATTGTTGCAGCAGGCTTTGCGCTGTCTTCGCGACGTTGTCTGCGTGGATGTCGTCCAACTGGTAGCGGGACTGTATGCTGTGAATGGTACGCTTGCGGATGTCCTGCTCGGACATTGTATCCATCATGCCATACACCAAACCTTCACGCAGCGCGCCGCCGGCCAGCGTCATTGACTCGATACCTAAATCCTCAAATATCGCAATGAGGATAGAGAGGCCGCTTGGAAACACCAAAGCTCGCTCTAACGTCAGGCCGTCGATATCGAGTTCTTCTACCTGTCCAAAGCCAATTGCCTGTTTGCGAAGGCGCTGGAGTTTCGCCAGGGTGATGGTTTCATCCATACCTTGCGCAACCATGATCTCCTGCAAGGCCTGTACGGTGCCGCTGGCACCCACACAGACATCCCAACCGAGTTCGCAATAGCGTTTGACGATAGGGGAAAGCACCGCTTTTGCGCCTTCAATGGCGGAGTCGAAACTCTTTTCGGTGAGTGAGCGATCTTTAAAGTGCTTTTCCAGCCAGGTCACGCAGCCCATATCCAGACTGGTCAATGCCGCAGCATCAAAGCCTTCGCCGATAATCACTTCGGTACTGGCGCCACCGATATCGACCACCAGACGTTTACCTTTACCGCCTGAGGTGTGTGCTACGCCCTGATAGATGGTGCAGGCTTCTTCTTCTCCGGTGATCACATTGATGGAGTGGCCAAGAATTTGGTTGGCACGTTTGATAAACACATCAGCGTTTTTGGCGCTGCGAAGGGCGGCGGTAGCGACGATGCGGATGTTGTCTGAAGGAATGTCCTGAAGGCGCTCAGCGAACAATGAAAGGCAATCCCAGCCGCGCTGCATGGCTTCGTCACTGAGATTCAAATTGCTGTCGAGGCCGGAGGCCAGGCGTACTTTACGTTTGATTTTTGCCAACGTTTGTACGCTGCCCTGAACTTCACGAACAACCAGCATGTGAAAGCTGTTTGAACCGAGGTCAATGGCAGCATACAGGGGCGAACGCGCGTTTTCCATGCTCTGTGGTTACCCCTGATAGATTTACGCTTTGTTTGTCGACGGGCGACGACGGCCGCGGCCACGTGATTGTGAGCCGGATTTGCCGGAGGTGTTACGGCGACTGTTTACCTGACGTGGGCGATGAACCTTGATAGGTGCAGGCAGGTCAGTCAGCAGGGCTTCTTCATTGTATTCAGATACCGGAATGGCGTGATCGATGTATTCTTCGATCGCCGGCAGGTTCACAGCATATTCTTCACACGCGAAGCTGATAGACGCACCGCTTGCACCAGCACGACCTGTACGGCCGATACGGTGAACGTAATCTTCACAGTCATCTGGCAGGTCGTAGTTGAATACGTGGGTCACCTGAGGGATGTGCAGACCACGGGCAGCAACATCGGTTGCAACCAGAATGTCTACATTGCCTTTAGTGAACTCTTCCAGAATCTTAACGCGTTTCTTCTGAGGAACATCGCCAGTCAGTAGGCCTGCACGCAGGGCGTCGGCTGCCAGGTGACCCCAGATGTCTTCACAGCGATGCTTGGTGTTTGCAAACACGATCGCACGCTCCGGCCACTCTTCCTCAATCAAGGTTTGCAGAAGGCGCATCTTGTCGGTGTTCGACGGATAGAACAGTTCTTCCTTAATGCGGTGACCGGTCTTTTGCTCTGGCTCAACCACAACATGTTCTGGGTTGGTCATGTGCTCAAACGCCAGTTCCTGTACGCGATAAGAAAGGGTCGCGGAGAACAGCATGTTCAGACGGTCTGCCGGAGCCGGCATACGGCGGAACAGGAAACGGATATCTTTAATAAAGCCGAGATCGAACATACGGTCGGCTTCATCAAGCACAACAGTTTGAATGCCACTCAGGTCAATCACACGCTGTTTGTAGAAATCGATAATACGGCCACAGGTACCGATCAGGATATCAACGCCGCCTTCCAGTACTTCTTTTTGCTTCTCATAAGCTTCGCCACCGTAGGCAAGACCTGCAGTCAGAGAGGTTGAAGCCAGCAGCGGAGCAGCATCGTTATAGATCTGGATCGCAAGTTCGCGCGTTGGTGCCATGATGATAGCGCGCGGACAGTTTTTCTTGCGGTCGGCAGGTGCCTCCGTTGTCAGCAAATGGTGGAAAGTCGCAGTCAGGAATGCCATCGTCTTACCTGTGCCCGTCTGGGCCTGTCCTGCAATGTCTTGGCCGGTGAGCAGGACCGGCAATGCCAGAGCCTGGATAGGGGTACAATTATGAAACCCTTTTTCTTCCAAACCCTTGATAACATCGGCGTGAAGACCGAAGTCGGCAAATTTCTGCTCTGTGAGATGCGTCATTTTCATCCGCATAGAATATCAGCTTAGGCTTGCAATACGATAGTGAATACATTCAAATAGTGCGATGATTTACTGGTTGGTATATCACCAGTGACAAAAAATAATCATTGGAGTGAAAGATGAGCGACAAGATTTTGCAGCTGACCGACGACAGCTTCGACGCAGATGTTATCAATGCTGCAGGCCCTGTACTGGTTGATTTTTGGGCAGAGTGGTGTGGTCCTTGTAAGATGATCGCCCCGATTCTTGACGAGATCGCTGAAGAATACGAAGGGAAAGTCACTATTGGTAAACTGAATATCGACCAGAACGCAGGTACACCACCTAAGTTCGGTATCCGCGGTATTCCAACGCTGCTGCTGTTCAAAGACGGTGGCGTAGCGGCAACTAAGGTTGGCGCTCTGTCCAAAACTCAACTGAAAGAGTTCTTGGACGCAAACCTGTAATGTGACAGAGAAGCCGTGACCATCCCCGGGCACGGCTTAATTCTTTTTATCACCTAGACAGTTTTCCAATCTGGTGCTAACTTATTGCACGTAAATTGTACATTTCTGTTCATTCCTCGATCACAGCCTTGATCGCTAAACCCTAACTAACTCAGACCTCAAATTTGACTGACAAGACACCTACCACTATGAATCTTACCGAACTGAAGAATCAGGCCGTTTCTGAGCTTGTAGCCTTGGGCGAAAGCATGGGCCTTGAGAACCTTGCCCGCCTCCGTAAACAAGACATCATCTTTGCCATCCTTAAGCAGCACGCGAAAAGCGGCGAAGATATCTTTGGCAACGGTGTGCTAGAAATTCTTCAGGACGGTTTCGGCTTCCTGCGCAGCGCAGACAGTTCTTACCTGGCAGGCCCGGATGACATCTACGTGTCGCCAAGCCAGATTCGCCGTTTCAACCTGCGTACCGGTGACACCATTTCAGGCAAAATTCGTCCACCGAAAGACGGTGAGCGTTACTTCGCACTGTTGAAAGTGAACGAAGTTAACCACGACAAGCCTGACAATGCGCGTAACAAGATCCTGTTTGAAAACCTGACCCCACTGCACGCCAACGAGCGTATGGTGATGGAGCGTGGTAACGGTTCAACCGAAGACATCACAGCACGTGTGCTGGACTTGGCATCGCCAATCGGTAAAGGTCAGCGTGGTCTGATTGTGGCACCGCCAAAAGCGGGTAAAACCATGCTGCTTCAAAATATTGCGCAGAGCATTGCCTACAATCACCCTGAGTGTGAGCTGATGGTACTTCTTATCGACGAACGTCCGGAAGAAGTGACCGAGATGCAGCGTCTGGTTAAAGGTGAAGTGGTTGCTTCAACCTTCGACGAGCCAGCAAGCCGTCACGTACAGGTTGCTGAAATGGTGATCGAGAAGGCCAAGCGTCTGGTAGAGCACAAGAAAGACGTGGTTATCCTGCTGGATTCCATCACCCGTCTGGCACGTGCATACAACACCGTGGTACCAAGCTCAGGCAAAGTACTGACCGGTGGTGTGGATGCTAACGCACTGCACCGTCCGAAGCGTTTCTTCGGTGCGGCACGTAACGTAGAAGAGGGCGGCAGCCTGACAATCATCGCCACAGCACTGGTTGATACCGGTTCTAAGATGGATGAAGTTATCTACGAAGAATTCAAAGGTACAGGTAACATGGAATTGCACCTGTCCCGTAAGATTGCGGAGAAGCGAGTTTTCCCTGCTATCGACTTCACCCGTTCAGGCACACGTCGCGAAGAGTTGTTGACCAAGCCTGACGAGCTTCAGAAGATGTGGATCCTGCGCAAGATTGTTCACCCGATGGGCGAAATCGAAGGCATGGAGTTCCTGATCGACAAGTTGGCAATGACCAAAACCAACGACGAGTTCTTCGAAGCCATGCGTCGTCAAAAATCATAAGACGCGCCAGACTTCCAAAAAAAGCACCGCAATGCGGTGCTTTTTTATTAGCCTTACGAAGGCTCAGTGCTCTATTAATAATCTTATTGGTTGCCAAAACTGATACAGAGCATCAGAATTGAGGCAAAATCGCCAACCAGTCAGCGAAAATGGATCGGCTGACGCAGGATTTCCGGGATGAAACGACTACTGATTCTACTCGCTGTTTTGCTGCCAACCGTGTTGCTTGGGGTGTCACGTGCTGTGACGCTTTCCTCGAATGACGTGGCCGCACATATGGCTGATCCCTCATCAGTATCCAAAATTCTTCAAGCCACCAAACTGTTCGACGATAATGATATGGATACGCTCAATACGTATCTGGACTCCCTACCCGAACTACTGAAAGAAGAAGCGCTGACCGTTTTGGCGCGCAGCGCGCTGGATTTCTCGCATATGACGCCGGAACGTGAAAAATTTCTGGTGACCATCAGCAGGCAGCAACCCAAGTTTCTGGTGAAAAGCCAGGGCGATGGTTTTTGGGTCACCATGCCAGCCTTTAATTATGCCGGTGAAGCAAAATGGGTACTCAACCGCTGGCAAATCAAGCTGATGCAGGATGAGGCGATGCGCCTTCTCAACTACAACCAGCTGAACCTCTCTAAATGGCTCTCTTTCTCTTCCAACGATTACGCACTGCGCCGTGAAGCGATAGTCACACTGGTGCCGACGCTGAACAAAACCATGCTGGATAAGCTGGTGGCGCTATATCTCGGTGATAAAAACATTGTTTGGAGTCCGGACAATGCACTTCTGGCTGCTCTCGCAGAGAAAAGTAGTGAGGCCAAGGTTTACAACTTGTTGTGGCTACGACGCACGGACAGCTACAGCCTTGCTGCACTCCAGAAGCTTGAGATGCCGCCTGTCACTGAAAAGCATATTCAATTGATGATCGCTGCGACAGCGAACCCCGTATTGGCGGAAACGGCTGTGCGACAGCTTGCGGGATTGCACCCTTTGCCTCAAAACGTCAAAGACTTCCTTCAAAAACAAATTGCTGATCGCCAGCGCGGTAGAGATATCGCCGCACTCATTGCGCAAAGAGGTCATATTGACTGGCTACGCGAGTTGGAAGAAACGACCTCAGGCGTGACCCGCCGAAACATTCGCAACGGTCTTGAGCAGGTAGAAGGCTAGTCGCCTCAAGAATTCTTACATATCCGCCTGTTCAGGTTCCCTCTGCTCGTTATAATCGAGCCAACACACCTCAACTGGGAAGGTTATGAAATTTACTGACTTACGCGTGTTTATCGACCACCTGGAATCTGTGGGCGAGCTTAAACGCATCTCTCATCCTGTTAGCCCAGATCAGGAAATGACCGAAATTGCCGACCGTGTTCTACGTGCCGGTGGTCCTGCACTCCTATTCGAAAACCCTGTCGGCTACGACATGCCCGTATTGGCAAACCTGTTTGGCACGCCGAAGCGCGTGGCAATAGGGATGGGACGCTCAGAAGTTAAAGAGCTGCGCGAAGTTGGCAAGTTGCTGGCTTACCTGAAAGAGCCAGAACCACCAAAAGGCTTCAAAGACGCCATTGAAAAGCTGCCTGTATTCCGCCAGGTGCTAAACATGCCCGCAAAGCGTCTTCGCAAAGCGCCGTGTCAGGAAGTGGTGTGGCAGGGCGATGAGGTCGACCTCGATAAGGTGCCAGTGATGAGCTGCTGGCCGGGTGATGTCGCACCATTGCTGACCTGGGGGTTAACCATCACACGCGGTCCCAACAAAAAGCGTCAGAATCTTGGAATTTACCGCCAACAGAAAATCGGTAAGAACAAAGTCATTATGCGTTGGCTGGCACACCGTGGTGGGGCGCTTGACCTGCGTGAGTGGATGGAAACCCATCCAGATAAGCCATTTCCGATTTCAGTCGCTTACGGTGCGGACCCAGCGACCATTCTCGGCGCGGTGACCCCGGTGCCGGACACCCTGTCTGAATACGCGTTTGCTGGCCTATTGCGTGGCAGTAAAACCGAAGTGGTGAAAAGCCTGAGTAACGATTTGGATGTACCCGCGAGCGCGGAAATTGTGATGGAAGGCTACATCGACCCGAATGAGTTTGCGGATGAAGGCCCTTACGGCGACCATACCGGTTACTACAACGAGGTTGAACGCCATCACGTGTTTACTGTGACTCATGTGACTATGCGCCAGAAGCCGATTTACCACAGCACATACACCGGGCGTCCGCCAGATGAACCTGCCGTTTTGGGTGTGGCACTGAACGAAGTGTTTGTGCCTATCTTGCAAAAGCAGTTCCCGGAGATTGTTGATTTCTATCTGCCGCCGGAAGGTTGCTCCTACCGTGCTGCAGTAGTGACCATGAAGAAGCAGTACCCAGGTCATGCCAAGCGCGTGATGATGGGCGTGTGGTCATTCCTTCGTCAGTTTATGTACACCAAGTATGTGATTGTTTGTGATGAAGACGTGGACGCGCGCGACTGGCACAGTGTGGCTCATGCGATGACGACCCGCATGGATCCGGTGCGCGATACCCTGATGATTGAGCATACCCCGATTGATTCCTTGGACTTCGCATCTCCTGTTGTTGGCTTGGGCTCGAAAATGGGTCTGGATGTCACCAAGAAGTGGGAAGCTGAGCTTTCAGGTTATGCTAATGACGACGCACGTGTTGCGGACAGCGAAGAGATTGAATCCCGCGTTGCGGCTCTTAAAGCAGCACACAGTGAATTGACAGATATCTACCTGCCGCCGGAAGCCCATGCCAACGGCATGGTGATGGCGACCATCAAGAAACAGGCGGTTGGTGATGGCCCACGAATCATTGAAGCGATTTGGAATTCGCTTGGGGAAGTGGCGGATGTGAAGTTTGTGATGGTGTTTGATGAGGAAGACGTCAACATCCGCGACTGGAACGATGTAATTTGGGCAATAACCACCCGAATGGATCCTGCTCGTGATACCCTGTTGCGCGCAAACGCGCAGGACGAAGAGTCACAGGCTCTGCGTCCGGGGTCTAAAATGGGATTAGATGCGACCAACAAATGGCCGGGTGAATCGGTTCGTGAGTGGGGAACGCCCATCAGCAAAGACCCGCTAACCGTCGCGAATGTAGATGAAATGTGGGATAAACTGGGTCTCTAGAACATGTATGCGGTACACCTGATGCCTGCCGGAACGCAATTTACCGTATCCGGACACCAGACATTATTACAAGGCGCGCTCGACGCAGGGGTACCTTTTCCTAACCGTTGCCAGATTGGGGCTTGTGCAAGCTGCCTGTGTCGGCTGGTTGAAGGCGAGGTGAGATATCATCTCGAACCAATGCTGACTGAACAGGAAAAACAACAAGGCTGGATCTTTGCCTGTCAGGCCATTCCATGCAGTGATCTGGTGGTTAGTTTTGAGGAAAGCGATGATTATTAAATGTGAAGTTACGTCAGTGTCGTCACTGACCAATAACACCTATCGAATTTTATTGAAGCCTGAACAGCCAGTGACCTACAAAGCAGGTCAATATCTATTGGCGGTGATGGGCGAGAAAGATAAGCGCCCGTTCTCGATTGCCAGCAGTCCATGTCGCCAGAATGGCCATGAGTTAGAACTGCACATCGGTGCGGCAGAAGAAAACGCTTACGCGATGGACGTGGTGAAAGCCGCTCAAGCCACGCTGGAAAAAGGCGATAACTCATTTGTTATCGAAGCGCCACACGGTGATGCCTGGTTGCACGAGGAAAACCAGCGCCCGCTGGTCTTGATCGCGGGCGGTACAGGGTTCTCCTATGTGCGCAGCATGGTTGACCATTGCCTGAGCCAGAATTTCGCGCAGCCAATCTTCCTGTACTGGGGCGGCCGCGACGCGAGCCAGCTTTACGCCAATGACGAAATGGAAGCGCTGGCACTGAAAAACAGCCACCTGACCTACATTCCGGTAGTTGAAAATGCGCCGGAAGTTTGGAATGGCAAAACAGGCAATGTGCTGGAAGCGGTGATGGAAGATTTCGTTTCACTGTCGGCTTACGATGTCTACATCGCAGGTCGATTTGAAATGGCGGGCGCGGCACGCGAGATGTTCTGTAACGAGCGTGGCGCAGAACGAGACCACCTTTTCGCGGACGCTTATGCCTTCCTGTAAGTGCTAAGCCAAGCGCGAAAGTCGGATAGCAAAACACCGCCAGATGGCGGTGTTTTTTGTTTATATGCACATTAACATTAAGCTGTGGCGTCGATTTTCTTTTTGACCCAAGTCTCATTGAGCCAGAGTGACGCGAGAATCACCACCCCGCCAAACGCCAACGTCATCAGGTCAGCATCGCGGTTCCAAATCAGCACATTCACGATAATACCTGCTGGCACCAAAACATTGTTCAACACGGCCAGCGCGCCTGCATTCACAAGGGTCGCGCCCTTGTTCCACAGGAAATAGCCCAGACCGGAAGCGATAGTGCCAAGGTAAATCAGAATGCCCCATTGTAGGTTGGTGGTGGGCAATTTGTCGGTACTGCCAAGCAGCAGGAACGCAGGCAGGGCAACACAGAGGGCGCCAAGGTAGAAAAGACCAAACACGGTACGCTGAGGCACTTCAATCTCGGCACGCTCCATCACCACCTTGTAGCCGACCTGACCGATGGCAAAACAGAGGTTCGCACCCTGAACAATTGTAAATCCCAGCATAAAATTTGGGTTTACGGAGGAAAACTTGATTACCACCGCACCTAATACCGCCAATGCCGCTGTCATCAAATACCAAGGCGAGAAACGACGGTTCAGTAAGTCATAGGTGAGAGTGACATAAACCGGTGTGAAAACCGTAAACAGCAGGACTTCCGGTACAGAGAGGTAGAGGAAAGACTGGTAGTAAAAGCAGTACATCAAGCCAAGCTGAATGCCACCAATGGACATCAGTTTCAACATCAGTGTTTTGGGTACACCTTTCAGACGCAAGAACGGTAGAAAGACAAGCGCAGCCAGTGCCACACGGGTGACAACCGAAAACCAAGCGTCAACCTGTCCGGCGAGATACACGCCAATCAAACTGAATGAAAAAGCCCATAGCAGGGTGACAAACGATAAATACCCCATTTTCTTTCCCTAAAATCATTAAAATTGCCGCCAATTCTAATGAACTTGGCGGCAATGTGTAGCGATCTTATGCTGGACGGAGGAGCGTCATGATCAGCTTGGCAGTGGCACCATCAACATGTCGACCGGCGTTTTGTTGATGAGCTGTTTGGCTGATGAAATGAGGGTGCTCCAGAAGTCCTGATGGTGGCCGCATAGCACCAAATCAATCCCATAATGATTGATGGACTCCGTGATTTCATCGGCCAGATCGCCGCTTGCAACCAGTGTATGAGCGACGGGATACTCGGCGTGTCTCGCCAGCGCATTCAGTTGGGACTGCGCTTCATCGATAATGCGGTTGCGGGTCTCCACCAGATTCACATCGATAAGGCCGGTATAGAGCTGCGCGTAGTTCACATCAATGTGAATGAGTGAGAGTTTTGCTCCTAAGGGTGCAGCCAGTGCTGCGCCTTTTTGTACTAACACCTCACTGTCAGATGACAAATCCACTGCCACCAAAATGTGTTTATAGCCCATAGCCTGACTCCCCATTAAGCCAATGATTACAGATGAAAATTACCACTGTCCCTATGCGAAGACTGTTGCTTGGATCCCACTGCCGAAGTGCATTTGAAGAGGTTAGTGCCATGGCAGATTTTTCCTCAATGAAAAGTACGCCTCTCACAGACAGAATAGCTATCAGACTGATAAAAAAGAAAAACAATCGCTGTTTTGGGAGCGGCGCCCCAGCGCAAAGAATATTCAGATTGGGTTGGCGTTTTCAGCATCAAATCTATACTTAAAGTAAACGCGGCACCGAAAAGAACAGCACCAAGGGTGACGCGTGATGGCAAAGTGCGGTTCTCTATCCTTGGCGACAGCACCTCGAACTACAACTCATTACTGAGATTTTAAGCCATCTGATGCCAGACATACGTATAAACCTATTCGAGTCTGGTTTACGTTTTACGCTGTTGTTGTGCAATTTAACTCATACCGCCGATGCATAGAGTAAACAAACGGAAAACGTATTAGGGGAAGACGGAAAGACCCTGTTCTTCATTAAGTTTTACCAACAGACGCAGTGTTTCTTCTGCTGCCTCTGTGATGGAAAACCCTTCCAAACGGGTTTGAGCCATCAGTAACACTGGGAGATGAACCATGAGCGGAGACGCCTTAATCATTGCGATTTTTTTCGTCACACTGGTTAACATCCTGCGCTATCTGAGCTCGCTGCGAACGCTGCTGGTCATGATGCGAGATGCCAACCCGTTGCTGTACCAACAAGTGGCACGCGGCAATAATTTCTTTGCACCGCAAGGTGATATCAGCCGCCAAAAACGTCTGTATCACTACATTCGCAGTCAGGAATACATGCATCATCACGACGATGCTTTCATTGCCAAATGCAACAAAGTCCGCCACCTATTCATTCTGTCGACAACGCTGGTACTTTTACTGGTTATGTCCCTCTTTTTTGTGGCATTTGCAGGACTTTGAATCGCGAAAAACCATCGCAAACTCAATTCTGGTAAAACGCTGGCAGATGCCAGCGTTTTTTTTGTTAACCTTCTGAGTCAGAACATATCAATAAATGTCGGAGCAGGGTTTGGACAGATTTCTTGCGTGGTGGCAGCAAAGTGCTGAGGGCTTAACTTTTGACTGGTTGGAACATATCGGCCTGATGCTTGGTGCAGCGGCAATCGCTTGGCTAGTATGGCGATTGGTGTTCAGTAAGCTGTTGGAAATCTCTAAGAAAACCCGTACCCAGTGGGACGAAATTGTATTAAAGGCCGTCAGCACGCCAGTGAGCGTGTTTATATGGCTATGGCCGACAACCTTTGCGATGGGCAGTTTGATAGATGTGGGTGCCAAAGTCGGTACGGATTGGCTGATCATATCGCGCCGCGTGCTGCTGATTGTGTTGATGCTCTGGGTCATGCTGCGTTTGGTGAATGCCATCGAAGCCCATCTTTCCCAGTCCGATAAACATGACCAGACTACGGTATCTGCTATTGGTCATGTGATACGTCTGCTGCTTGCCTTTATTGGTGTGCTGACCTTGCTGCAGGAGTTTGGGATTAGCCTTACCGGCCTTCTCACCTTTGGTGGTGTCGGTGGCCTGATTGTTGGTTTAGCGGCGAAAGATTTGCTGTCGAACTTCTTTGGTGGCTTGATGATTTATTTCGACCGTCCTTTCAGTGTTGGGGACTGGATTAACTCACCGGATAGAAACATTGAAGGTACGGTTGAGCGTATCGGTATGCGAATGACCATGATCCGCACGTTTGAAAGCCGCCCTCTATACGTGCCGAATTCGGTGTTTAGTAATATCGTGGTTCAGAATCCTTCGCGGATGCGTAACCGCCGCATCAACGAAACCATTGGTATCCGCTACAAAGATGCGGACAAGATGGGAGTCATCGTCGCCGATGTGAAAAAGATGCTGGAGACCCATCCGGACATCGAGCAGAACGCCACCCTGATGGTGAATTTTGATGCGTTTGCGGGTTCATCATTGAACTTCTTTATCTATACCTTCACTAAAACCATCAACTGGGCGCGCTACCACGAAGTGAAGCAGGACGTGATGTTGAAAATTGTCGAGATTGTTCATGCACATGGTGCCGACTTTGCCTTCCCGACCCGTACTATCGCGTTTGACCGCGATGATGGGATGGAAGCGCAGATCCCGCTCAATCATGAATTGGCGCCAGCACCGGACAAAAACTAGACTGGCTCCAAGGTGCTCGGGCGGCTACAATGCCGCCCGATTTCGTGTAATGGGCAATAAAGATGAAGCAGTATGATGTAGTGGTCATTGGCGCAGGCGCAGCAGGCCTGATGTGTGTCGCGCAGGCAGGTAAGCGTGGTCGCAACGTGCTGGTGGTTGATAATGGCAAAAAACCGGGTCGGAAAATTCTGATCTCCGGCGGTGGCCGCTGCAACTTTACCAACTATGACGTTACAGCTGCTAACTTCGTTTGCCGCAACAAACACTTTCCGAAATCTGCCCTGGCGCAATACAGCCAGTGGGACTTCTTCTCCATGGTTAATGAATACGGTATTGCGTGGGAAGAGCGCGAGCATGGCCAGCTGTTCTGTATCGACTCTGCCAAAGACATTGTTGAAATGCTGCTGAAAGAGTGCGACCTGCCGACCGTTGAACAACGTTACCGCTGCGATGTGCATGATATCGAAAAGACCGAAGACGGCTTCACACTGAAGCTGGATACGGACACCGTAAGCTGTCAGTCAATGGTGGTGGCAACCGGTGGTCTTTCCATGCCGAAGCTCGGTGCGACCCCGTTCGGTTATCAAATCGCTGAACAGTTTGGGCTGGCACGCATACCAACGACTGCTGGTCTGGTGCCGTTTACTCTGCATGATAAAGACAAAGCGGCGTTTGCGGATTTGTCTGGTATCGCGATTCCAGTGACTATTACCACCGAAAGCGGCGCGCTGTTTAAAGAGAACCTTCTGTTTACCCACCGTGGTTTGTCTGGTCCTGTGGTCCTTCAGGTGAGCTCTTACTGGACGCCAGGCGAGGAAGTGGAGGTCAACCTGCTGCCGGATTTAGACGTGGTGGAAACCATCAACGCCATGCGTGACAAGCATCCCGCACAGAGCCTGAAAAACAGCCTGGCGCGTCTACTGCCAAAGCGTCTGGTGGAAGCCATGATCGAACGTGGCGACATTCAGGATAAGCCTCTTAAGCAGCTAAACCCGAAAGACATTGCCGCGCTTGGTGATTATCTACACCAGTGGCACATCGCACCAAATGGTACCGAAGGCTACCGCACAGCAGAAGTCACGCTGGGCGGTGTGGACACCGATGAGCTTTCATCAAAAACCATGGAAACCAAGAAGGTGCCTGGCCTGTATTTTGTTGGCGAAGTGATGGACGTTTCCGGTTGGCTCGGTGGTTACAACTTCCAATGGGCCTGGAGCTCAGGCTGGGTAGCAGGGCAACATGTTTAAGCTCTGATAAGCCTGATGCCAAGGTATTCTCTGATGCTTAGATGTATTGCCCCATCTTTCTGGTAACGCTTAAACCGAATGGGCAAATAGCCGTCGATAAATCCTACTGCTTCATAAAAGTTGAGCTGACTCTGTAAGCCATCACCGTATTTAACATCAAATACACCGTCGTTTTTGGTCAGCGTGATGGTGGAGAAACGAGCAAGGCTTTTCTCTGGAAGATACTTGAGTAGCTCTTTTCTATCTTCTGCCGGTAAATGGTATTCACCTGTTTCTAGTTGCAGGCTAAATGTTGTCTTATCGTATTTGAGTTGGGTAGACAGAGGCTCCCTAGATAACAGGCAAGTGGCAAGCTTGTCGACTTGCCCTGTGCCGTATCTAGAGATAACAGCAGCGGCTTGAGTGAAATCTGATGTGAAGGTCAGGGATGCCTCTATGCCAGGCACGTAGCCACCGATACAGTATGCTCCCTTTTCCTCGTCGTTATCAACGTGAGCGCTGAGCGAGCTTGATTTCAGTAGGTGGGTTAGCATCGGTAGCGGAAAGAAAACGTCTTTTCGCAACGCCTTAACAAAGCTTAATAGGTCCGACGCCGAGCAGCATATAGCCCCAGCGCTGAAAGCGATGTTGAGTACAAGCTCCGTTTGTTCGACATATCCTCCTTCGCCATATTCATGACCACAGGCCTCGGTCGTAAAGCGGGCGGTTTTCATCTCCGCCGGGTCGAAAATAAAGGTTTGAGTAAAGGCTTCCCAAGGCATTTCAGCGACGCGCTCGATAAGTAACCCGAGAAGAAAATAACAAGAGTTTGAGTACACAGGGTCTTCGAGCACTTCCACTCCGGTTTTCTGTTGAATATGGGTTTCAATATCCTTCTTCGTTAGCACTGATAGGTTTTTGCCTGCGTCATAGCTCTCTTTGACATAGTCCCCGAATGAAACCCGGTGAGATAAGACATGTAATATCGTCGCTTCTGGGGGGATCGGGTAGCGGTCATCTTGGTCAAAATAGGCGCAGACAGGATTGGTTAACACCAGCTTTTTTTGATGAGACAGAATCAATATACCGACAAGGGTAAAGAGCTTGGTGATCGAACCTATAGGTAAGGCAGTGGGCGAGGAGGTCGCTTTCAGCGACAGTATTAATGTGTCTGCTGAAAAAGTCGCAGCATCGCCTAAAAACGTACTTTGATGTTGAAAAAGCGCTGCAAACGCGGTGGTGGTCGCCTGTAGATGCTGCTGACGATCGGATGTCATTTTTTAGCCTTTTCATCGCGAAATACAGGTCAAACACGGTATTGCAATAGCTGGCTTGCACAACACTGGTGAGACTCTCGTTAGAAGCATATCACGTTGTCTGTAACCTAAACGGGCGCTAAGAAACTTGGGCTGTCTCTCGCACCTGCAGTTAGTTCATTACTCTTTCTTTGCGGAAAGGCTTTATCCTCGCCACTTTAAACACGAAAAGGATCACGACGATGCAGTCAGATAGCGGTGATAAATCGATAATTGCTGGCTTTTGGCGTACGAATGCTTGGGGACTTTCCGACCAAGCGTTGAACCGCTTTATCTGCGAGCTCATTGATATTGGTGTGACCGATTTTGATCATGCCTATGTTTATCGCAGTGAAGAAAGCTTTGGTGAAGCATTGGCGCTTTCACCGACATTACGAAGCCGGGCTAACATCATTACCAAGTGTGGCATTCGAGGTGTAGGCAAAGGCGCTCTTGATGCTCGCAGCGTCAGCCATTACGACTCTTCCAAAGAAACTATCCTGTCGTCGGTCGATCATTCATTGAAAGCGCTTAAAACGGATTATGTCGACACCTTGCTGTTGCACCGTCCAGACTACCTGATGGATGTAGAGGAAGTGAATGACGCATTAAATACACTAAAGCAGCAGGGTAAAGTCCGCCGTTTCGGTGTGTCCAACTTTAGTGTGTCCCAGTTCTCGCTATTGCAAGATGCGCTGGATGTGACGTTATGCACCAATCAGTTTGAGTTTTCTCCCTTTCAGACAGAAGCTCTGGACAACGGGCTTTTCGATCAATGCTACCAAAACCGCATCCGTCCAATGATCTGGTCTTGTTTGGGAGGTGGTAGATTGTTTGACCCACAGGATGAGGTCACTCAGCGATTATCAGAGAGCTTGGGTGAGGTGATGGAAGAGGTTGGTGTCTCCTCATTGGCTGAGCTTATCTATGCTTGGGTATTGGCGATACCTAGCCAGCCAAGAATCATTACCGGCTCGGGAAAAATAGATAACATTCGCCCTTTGGTCGAAGCCAGTAAAGTCTCTTTGAGCAGGGAGCAGTGGTACCAGATATGGGCTGCAGCAGTCGGGCACGGAGTAAAATAATGGAAGGCGCCAATGGCGCCTTCTTTGTGTCTGTCTAACGCAAAAACAGCTTAAACATCACTTTCTGCCACCATTTGCCATACGGCGGTGCCATCAGTTTTCCGGGGTTGAGCTTGCCACGCTGGAACACGGTTTTAGCATGGCTGAAGGTGCGGAAGCCTTCAATGCCGTGATAGTGCCCCATACCGGATGCGCCAATACCGCCGAACGGTGTGTCATCCACCGCGACCTGCATAATGGTGTCATTCACGGCGATAGAGCCGGAATGGGTATGCCTAATGGTGTGTTGGATGAAGTTCTGATCGAGCGTCATCAGATACAGTGCTAATGGGCGGGGTTGGTGACGAAGTGCATTAAGCACATCATGCACATCTTGATAGGTAATGATTGGTAGTAGTGGTCCGAAAATTTCCTGCTGCATGATGGCGCTGTCTTTCGGCGGATTGATCACCAGATGAAGCGCCATTTTCCGCGTTTCAGGCAAGATAGCCGGGTCGGCCAGTGGAATGGTGGTGATGCCACGCTTGTCGGTGTCATCCATCAAGCTTGTCAGGCGCGAGAACTGACGCTCAGTCACGATGGCGGTGCGGTCATCACTCTGAATGCCTTTTGGATACGCTTCGTTCCATTTTACGCGCAGTGCTTCGACAAACTCTTCCAGATTGTCTTCGTGCACAAACACGTGATCCGGCGCGACGCAGATTTGCCCGGCGTTGAGGTTCTTACCAAACAGCATGCGTTCTGCTGCGAGCATAGGGTCAATGTCCGGCCCGACAATCACCGGTGATTTGCCGCCAAGCTCTAACGTTACAGGCGTCAGGTTTTCAGATGCCGCTCTCATCACTTTTTTGCCGACTTCGGTCGAGCCAGTGAACATCAGGTGATCAAACGGAAGCCGGGTGAAGGCTTCTGCCACTGATACATCGCCTTCAACGACACTGACTTTATCGTCATCAAACACTTCGTTCAGCATGGCTTTAACGGCTTGTGCGGTCAGAGGCGTGAACTCACTCATCTTGAGCATCACGCGGTTTCCGGCGGCAATTGCTGTCATCAAAGGAATGAGGCTCAAAGTAATGGGGAAGTTCCAGGGAACGATAATGCCGACCACACCAAGCGGTTGATAGTGCACTTCAACTTTGGCAGGCGTCAGGAGCAATCCCGCAGAGCGGCGCGATGGCTTCATCCAGCGTTTCAGTTTGCGCTTGGTGTAATGCAACATTTGGAAGCACGGAAGGATGTCTGCCATCAGTGAATCAGTGCGGCTACGATGCCCGTAATCCTGAGACAGGGCATCGACGATGGTGTCGGAGTGCGTTTTCAATGCCTTTTGAAGATGCTTCAAATCCCGAATGCGCTCGGCGTAAGCGGGATCGGGATCTTGGGTGGTCTTGGCGACCAGTTTGGCAAATTGCGATTCCAGTTCGCTGATCTGCTGCTCAGCAGGGATACCAGTTGTCATCGAAACCACAGTCATCAGAGCATCCTTAATATCAAATTACTTACTTAACATTAAGGTCTGACCAGATTCTGCGCAAGTTTCTCCATCACAGCTTTTGTAACGATTGATGTTGTCTATCCAACTCAAATACTTGCATAAATTTATCAAAGTATTTGCCAACTTCCACAGCGTTTTCAGCTTCTCCCATGGCGTCCATCAACACCATGCCGACTTCGCAGGTACAAAGGGAACCTTCCGGCTGATTGCGGCGCAGGGCATAGCGGGTGCTGAGCCCTTCAGGCAGTGTGATCATAGGTACATCCTCAAGCCATGGGCTTTGGCGCAGCATCTTCCGTGCCTGCTGCCAGGTCGCATCGATAATGATGAAGTGAATCGGCTTGGCTTCTGGTTTGGACGTCATGCGGCTGACTGCCTTTTCGAGCGCAATAGCCTCCTCACCCGGAAACACAAGATACGGCTGTGCAGCCGGGTCGGCGAGCAGTGTGAGTAATTCCAGTGGTGGCGTTTTGCGTTGCCAGACGTGACGCCTGCAGTACGGCAGCGCATTTTCCAGTAGTTGACCGGTATTAGTGGCGCGTCCGGTTTCTGTTTCGTGCATTAATAGCTCGATACGCACATGGCTATCGAGCTTTGGCACGGCTTCACACAGGCAATTGTAGTGAAAACCGCAAGATGGGCAGGGCGTTGGCTTTTCTGCCATTCGGGATACCTTTTCCATTTATTTCAGCTCAACACCTTCTTGCTGAGGATAAATGCCGTCAGCGAAAAGGTAAGGGTCGGCGCTGTCTGGCAGCAGTACTTCGGGTGCAACAGAAGGGTTGCCCGGATAGCGTTTGCCATTAAATTCCAGCACGCGGGAAGAGGCTTTTGCGCCGCCTCCGCCAACCGGCATGATAAGATCTTGCCAGCCGTTGCTGGTGGATTGGCTCATTTGAAACGGCAGGTGAACCAGCGTGATGCGGCTGTTGAAGCGCCAGACATTGCTGTCATTGTTAAACACCAGAAGGGTGCAGCCGCCTGTGCCGCACCAGTTGGTGAATATCATCAGCTCATCCTGCAGGTCACCGTTGAGATCCTGTGTCAGCCAGCGATAGCGGGTGCCTGATGCCTGCTTCACGCCTTCCTCGCCAAGATATGCCTTAAAAGCCGCATCAACTTTCTCGTTGAAGGTGGCAGAACCTTCCACACCATCGGAAATGAAAGGCTGCTGGTTGCCGACCATCAAAGAGAGCGCGAGTCCCTCCGGTCCCAGGCTGTATTCGCGGCCGTTGATGATTTCTTTTTCGGCTTTCAGGGTAAAGCCGCTGCGGGTGAAAAGGCGCTCACTGACCAGATATTGTCCCTGATGGCGGGTCATCATCACCTGAACCTTGCTGTCGCTGACCTGTTGCCAGATACCGGTTTCCACAACCGCATCTTCGCCTGCCTGCTCATAGCGGGTTGTGGCCGTGTGGTCGGGATTGAGCACTAAGGTGGTGGTGAGTGATTGTCCGCCTAGGTTGGTCATGCCCTGATAGTCGCCGACCCATCCGAGCGTCGGGTCATCCGCCGAGAGCGTCGCGCAGCCCGTCAGGGTTTTGTTGCTTTTGGCGAAGGTTGAACGCCAGCCGTAAATGCTGTCGCTCATGGTGTCATTGCAAAGTTCTGGATTGAGTGTGAGTGTCGCGCCATTGGCCTGATAGTTTCGGGCTTGTGGAGAAATATCTCGGCTGGTTAGGGTGAATGTCTTCGCCTCATAGCCGAGTTGTTGGTAATTGAGCGTATTACCTTCTAGAGACACTGACCAGAATGGCTCATTGCCGGACGCCACGGTGCGGTTTCGCGTTTGGTTGCAGCCATCGATTTCTGCCGACATCAGGTTCAGTTGTGTCACCTTGAATGTTGCCGGGTAATCCGCCGCAAAGCCATCCATCGCAGGTTTTACAAATTCGCCAATCACTTCGCCATACACACTTTGGTAAGGCTCCATCGTCAGCGCCTGACCTTCTTTATTGAGCAAGTCCGGCAGTTGCAGCCAGTATTGGGTGTTGCTGCCACAAGGTGTGATGGCACGGACTTCATGGCCTAGGGTGACTTCACCGCGCAGCATAAAGCGCTGGGGTTGAATTCCTGCCACTTTGGCAATCTCCTGCTGCGGGTTTAAATCGTCAGAGTTACCGAGTTCGACCGGGCCTGATGGTGTTTGGCTGCAGGCAGAAAGCAAGGCGGCAGCGGAGAGCGGACCCAGCACGTGGGAAAGGCGGCGTTTTTGGATAATCAACGGAGATTCCTCTTCTCATTCAAAGCCCAACGGGGTACAACTTTGGAAAAACCAAAAGCTGAAACGGGGAAATTATGGCGTATTGGCTGATGAAAACCGAGCCCGATACCTTTTCTATAGACACCTTAAAACAACAAAAGGTCTCTTGCTGGGAAGGTGTGCGAAATTATCAGGCACGAAACATGATGCGTGATGGGATGAAGCTCGGCGATAAAGTGTTTATCTACCATTCTTCTTGCAAGGATGTGGGTGTGGTGGGTATCGCCGAAGTGGTGAAAGAAGCTTATCCAGATCATTTCCAGTTTGACCCGGAAAGCGCCTACTTTGATCCCAAAAGCTCACCGGACAATCCCCGTTGGATCATGGTGGATGTGGAATACCGTCAACATCTGAAATATGTTTCTTTGGCACGCATCAAAGCGAATCCGGCACTGGAAGAATTGCCACTGGTAAAAAAGGGAAGCCGCCTGAGTATCATGCCGGTGACTGAAGCGCAGTGGGATGAAATTATCGCGATGTCGGAAGGCGGGTTTAAGCGTTAGATAAGAAAACGGCAGCGAGGGGGAGCGCTGCCGTTTGGCTATCTACTTAGCGGTGTTGTTAGCCCAGTAGATGAGTTTCCAGATAACGGGCAACCGCTTCTTCGGCGTTGCTGCCAATCACTTCATTGTCCGGCAAGGTCGCTTTCACGCGCGGGTGTGCTGTTTCCATGATGAGGCCTTTCTTCGCAGCACTCAGCATTTCCACGTCATTCATACCATCACCAAACGCGATGCACTCGTTCAGGCTGAAACCTTTGATTTCTGCTACTGCTTTCAGCGCCTCACCTTTCGACACGCCAGATGCCATCACTTCCAGGCAGAATGGGGTAGAAAACGCCACGCTGACTTTATCGCCAAAGGTTTCGATGAATTTTTGCTCGTAACCCATCAGGTAATCGTGGTCGTGGCGGATGAAGAAGATTTTCGCCACGTCATCAACTGGTGGGTTTTCCACATCGAACTCTTTGAAGCTGAAGCCTGAATCTTTGTGGTATTCCGACAAGTCTTCGTCAACGCGGCTCAGCAACCAGTCATTTTCGCGGTAGATGTGAATCGTCACGGTTTCGTCGTCTTTCACCATTTCCACCAGTTGAGCAACCAGTGCTGGATCGACGTTACGGCTGAAGATCAGTTGATCGTTTTCGTCATGCACGCGGGCACCGTTAGAGGTGATCATGCAGGCTGGAATACCCACACCTTCGCGAATATGTGCCACATCGATGTGGTGACGGCCAGTGGCAAACACGAAGTGTTCGCCCTTTACGTGAAGGCGCTGAAGTACATCGCGGGTAAAAGGTGCGATGGTGTGTTCAGGAGTAAGTAGAGTGCCGTCGAGATCAGATGCAACGATTTTGTACATGGATACCTCAATAGGAGAGAAGATGTTTTAAACACTTCTTCAGTGTATCCGGAAAAAGGGGAAATAAAAGGGATCAAAATGCCGGCCAATTTTTCCGCTTTAGGAAAAAACTGACTGGCAATCTGGATATGCTTATGCGGTTTGTTCTAGCTCGGTTTCTTCACTGAGCGAGTCGAAAAATGTCAGAGCAAATATCAGTGATTTATCACGGATCACGTCGCGTTCGAACAGGAGTTCATGGCGGGAGTCGGCCAGAATTTCGAATTGAATCGGCAGGCCTGCTGCCTGACGCTCACGATGGAATTGGAACATAACGCCATTGCAGACAATCTCATCACGCGCGGCCTGCATCAGCAGGATTGGCATATCGATGTCAGTGGCGGTTTTCACGGCGCGCTCGCAGGCATCCATGCTTTGCCAAATCCACTGCGCGCTCGGGCCGCCCACCTTTAGTGTCTCGTCACTTTCATACAGCTCGCGAAACCACTGATAACGTGCTTCAGATTGCGTCAGCAGGTTGTGTTTGAAAGGCTTTGCCCAATACGGCACCTGACCCGGAGCAAAGCCTGCAGGATGCTGGAGCTTAGACAGCACTTTACACAGCGGCTTGGCTGCCATTTGCAGAGGGCGTGACAGGTTAATGCCGAGCATGGGTGCGCTGAGCGCAATTGCATCAATGGCATTGGGTTTACGTGCAGCATAAAGCACAGAAATGGCGCCACCCATGGAATGGGCAAGAATCATGCGCTGGCTGTGGGCTTTTGTGGTGACGACTTCATTGATAAAGGTATCGAGGTCGTCAACGTAATGGTCAAACTCCACCACATGACCAATATCTGAACCTGTCACCAGACGCTGACTGTGGCCCTGACCGCGGTGGTCATAGCTGTAAACATCAAAGCCTTGGTTGAAGAGGTCGAAATAAATTTCCTGATATTTCGCCACGCCTTCAATACGACCATTGACCACCACAATCGCGCGGGTGTGCTCGGGCTTGGTAAAGGCGCACCAGTTCAAACGCAGGCCATCATGGCCGACGAATTCACCGTGCTGACGGTTCGCCCAAAACGGGGCAATCACCTTTTCCATGGTCTCGGTTAGCGCATCCTCGCGGGAAAATAAAAAAGGGTGTTCAATTGGCATGTGGAATCCGGCGTTGTTTTCTTATTAGCATATCACTTAATGGTAAATACACCCGAGTTTATGGCGTTTTCACTCAGGTTAATAAAGGATTCTGTCATCGGGTGAAACGTCACGCATAACGTAAAAGAAAAACAGCCGGTCAAGACCGGCTGTTTAGGGAGGAGAGTTTCACACTTACTGCTGGAAGTTGAAATAGGTCTCAGCACCCGGACCGACTGGGAAGCCTGCCACGAATACCCACAGGTAGAAGAATACGCTCCAGCCCGCCAGGAATACCAGTGTGTATGGCAGCATGGTGGCAATCAAAGTGCCGATACCCAGGTCACGTTTGTATCGCGCTGCGACTGCCAGAATCAGGCCAAAGTAGCTCATCATCGGGGTGATAAGGTTGGTCACCGAGTCACCGATGCGGTAAGCCGCCTGAATGGTCTCCGGCGCGTAGCCAACCAACATCAGCATAGGGACGAAGATTGGCGCGGTAACTGCCCATTGTGCTGACGCTGAACCCAGAGTCAGGTTGATGATGCCGCACATAATGATGAAGGCGAAGAACAGCATTGGGCCAGTCAGACCGATGCTTTGCAGGAAGTCTGCACCACCCACCGCAATCACCTGACCAAAGTTAGTCCACTTGAACAGAGCAACGAATTGCGCCGCGAAGAACACCAGTACGATGTACAGACCCATGGCGCTGATGGATTTAGCCATCGCATCAATCACGTCGCGGTCGTTCTTCATGGTGCCCACAGTCTTACCGTAAACAAAGCCAGGAACCGCAAAGAACACCAGAATGAAGGCCACGATGCCTTTCAGGAACGGAGAACCTGCTACTTCACCGGTTTCCGGGTGACGCAGGATACCCCACTCAGGCACTATGGTCAGTGCCAGCACGGCTGATACTGCCAGTGCAGCGATGCCTGCGTTGCGCATACCGCGCTTTTCAATCGCAGTGACTTTGCCTGCTTCTTTGGCTTCGAAATCTTCCGCAGCCATTGATTGGTCGTATTTACCCAGCTTCGGCTCAACGATTTTCTCAGTCACCAAGGCACCCAGAATGGTGATGAGGAAGGTGGAGGCAAACATGAAGTACCAGTTTGCTTCAGGGCCAACCGTGTAGGTCGGGTCAATCATCTGCGCTGAGGTTTCAGTGATGCCTGACAGCAGTGGGTCAACCGTTCCTAGCAATAGGTTCGCTGAATAGCCGCCGGATACGCCCGCAAATGCCGCAGCCAGACCCGCCAGTGGGTGACGACCCAGAGAGTGGAAGATCATCGCTGCCAGTGGGATCAGAACCACATAGCCCAGCTCGGAAGCGGTATTGGAGATGATACCTGCGAATACCACCGTCAGGGTGACCATGCGGCGTGAAGCGCCCATCACCATAGAACGCATGGTGGCAGACAGCAGGCCTGAGTGCTCAGCAACTGCCACACCCATCATGGCAACCAGCACGGTGCCCAGTGGGGCAAAGCCGGTGAAGTTTTTCACTAGATTGGTAACGATAAGTTGCACGCCTTCAGCGTTCAGTAGGCTGTTGACGTAAATCATGCCATCGGCAGCGCGGCCTGCAGCGCCTTCTGGACGAGGGTCAGCGACAGAAAGGCCAAAATAGCCTGCGATACCTGATGCAAAGAAAATGACCACACACAGAATGGCAAACAGGGTTACCGGGTGAGGAAGAAGGTTACCGAGGAATTCGACGGTATCGAGAAAACGGGAAAAAAACGACTTGTTCTGCTTCCCGCCAGATTGTTGTTGCGAAGCTGATGACTGCATCAGATCCTCCATGTCATACAACGGTCCATTTAATTGAAAAGCATCCTAGGTCATAAAAATGTCATTTTGCAATACTTGGTGCTATCAATCATGACTTTTGCAGGAATAAAAATTAACAATAAATTAATAAGTGGTAGTTAATATTGTTTGTTTTATATTCGGATTGATGGAAATGTCACCGACGGTTAGTGTGGAAATGGAACATGAAGAGAGAACATAAAGTTTGAGCTGCCAAACCCAGAAAAAAGTCTTTTATATTGAGCTGTTGCGGGTGGTCGCCGCGGTGGCGGTGATCGCCATTCATGTGTTGGGGCCTTATCGCTACCTGATGGGCGAAATCCCGCAAGGCGACTGGGTTTCAGCGATAGCTATTAATGGCGCAAGTCGCTGGGCTGTCCCGGTTTTCATTATGATCACCGGTGCATTATTACTTTCAGACACCCGTCCATTTTCGCCGGGATACTTTGTCCGTCGACGGGTCATGAAAGTGTTCGTGCCGTTTGTTGCATGGTCGGTTTTTTACGCGGTATTGGCCGGGATTTCGTTACAAAATGTAAATTGGACGGAAACTGTACAGCGGTTAACCTCCTTTCCAACCGAAGAAACATACTATCACTTGGGTTTTTTCTATTACTTTATTCCCCTTTACCTCTTGGTGCCGATATTACGTCCTGTTGCTCAACGGGAAGATCCCGGACTTTTCTATGCCCTTCTAGTTTCTTGGCTTGTGCTGAGTGCTGCACGCCTTACTGGTATTTCTCTGGGACTGGTGGAAGATTTTGTGCTCTATGGTGGCTATCTGCTGCTGGGTTATGTGCTGCACCAAAACAAACTGCCGTTGAAGTGGTTGCTGTTTATCGGGATCACCGCTTTGGTGGCAACCGAATACACAGCGATTTTTGAAAGTGTCTCAAATAATCGATACACAAGTGCAGGTTGGTTTTCCTACAAAACCCTGAACACGGTATTAATAGCAGGGATGGTGTTCGGGCTTTGTCAGTATTGGGCCGAGCGGGTATCTGAACCTATACAGCGAAAAGTCGCGGCAGTCAGTCGCCATTCCCTGGGAATCTATCTCGTGCATCCTGTCTTTCTTTGGCCGGTAAGGGAATTGACGTTTACGCCCGGAATGACATGGCTGACCATCCCCTTGGCGACACTGGCCGTGTTTGTGTTGTCTTACATGGCCAGTGTGGGATTGTCGAAGTCGCGTTTTACGTCATGGCTGGTGCCATAAGACGAAGGCTTCAGTGGCGTTGTAGCTTGGCGAAGTGGATAAATTCGGCGCCGCGATAGGTCAGGGTGCCGCAATCGCCGGGCTGAAGGGCATGGTAGTAATGAATACCCACCTGAAATTCGCGTTTTGGCCCACCTTCCATTGGCTCGACATAGATCCAGTATTCTTCCGGGTCTTCATGTTGCTGCGGATTAGGAATGGCGACAGATTGCTTGTCGAGAATGCGGATATCAATAGAACGCTCTTCCGCCCCCTGGCCCAGCATGTGCTTTTGCATGGTCAGTACAAAGTAAACACCAGCGATCACCGCCAGGGCGACCACGAGCAATATCACAGAAATAGGCACGTTATTCTCCTTTGGCCGGCCATTATCGGTCGGCAATGAGTCTACTTCACAGACTCATTTAGCAAACCTGATGAGCGGAAATTTCGTGATCCACTCCACTTATCCTGCTCAGCATTGGCGCTAATGTAAACAAAGTTAAAGTGCATTCTCACTTTTGGTGTTATGACGTAAGCTAGTGATATGAGGCGCACTATTTACTAAAAGGAGGCCTGCATGGATGAAATTGCCATTGTCGTGAGACAGAGTCGGCGTCTGGAACGGCTCCTCAAAGAACACTACCACGCAGAAGGCCGTGGACTGCATGAACTGGTGAGCAGCTGTCAGGAACGGCTGCCACATGATGTGATTGCTAAACTTCGCTTTATTGCTACCATCCGCAACAAAGCCGTGCATGAAGATGGCTATGAAGTGGATGACATGCGCGGGTTCATGAGTGCATGTAAGCAGTGCGAGAAAGAGTTACTTCCCCGCAGCAGCCGCACCATCTGGCGCATTGCCTTGTTCCTGATCTTCGCCGTGACGGCGGGAGCCGTCTGGTTCTATATCGAAAACTGGCGACATATCGTCGGGCAGTAACGGCAGCATGATTGACTAAGGCACGGTTTTCTGTGCCTTTTTCTTTTAATCGAGACTGAAAGTTATATGTAAACACTTACCCTTATTGCGGGTATAAAAGTGCTTTTGATGCCTTGTTCGCTTTCTGAGACGTGTGCGGTGGACAATAAATCCTGCATCTCTAGACTTGGTTGGCTCGCAATTTAAGGGAATACATCATGTTGAGTTGGGTTGCCGTCTGCTTTTCAGGCCTGCTACACATCAATGCTGCGTACAAAGGGCCTCAATGGCAGTTTTACCTGTTCAAGCCCCTGACGATCGCCTTGATGATGTTGATTGGTATGATGGGCGGTGAAGCGAACAGCTATACCTATCTGATCCTTGCTGGGCTAGCATTTTCGCTGGTTGGCGATATTTTCCTGATGTTGCCAAAAGATCGGTTTATTCCCGGCTTGTTGAGTTTTCTGGTGGCGCACATTCTCTACAGCGTCGCTTTCTGGCAGCAGTTCGAAGGGCCAATGGTGTGGTGGCTGCCTTCCCTGATTGGCGCAGCGAGCGTCATCGTCTTCCTGCTTCTTCTTCCCAACTTAGGCCCTCTGCTCATTCCTGTTGGAGTATACATTGCGGTGATTGCTCAAATGACCTGGGGCGCAGGCGAATTTTGGATGAATGCGCAAACGCAGGTCGCAGCACATGCTTTTGGTGGCGCATTGCTGTTTATGGTGTCAGACACTGTATTGGCGTTTGAGCGCTTTAAAGGCCCTTTCAAAACCTCAGTGCTGCTTATCATGAGCACTTACTTTTGTGCGCAAGGGCTGATCACGCTCTCCATATTGTCGTAGGAGATAAAGATGTCTTGGGTCCAGGTGTATAGTGCGAGCAATTCACTTGAGGCGCACAGCCTTAAAGGCATGCTAGAAAGCATGGGCATTGAAGTGGTGTTGAAAGGAGAATCCCTTTCCAGTGCCACGGGTGAACTTCCATCGGACGCCATTGCAGTGACGATCTGGGTGGATACCATGCGTGAGCAGAAAGCGCGACAAGCTCTCCATGATTATGAAGCTCAGGCAGAGAAAGTCTGGTTTTGTCACGCCTGTGATGAGGAAAATGGCGGTAGCTTTGAGATTTGTTGGCAGTGCGGCTCACCGCGCAATGAGCGCTGAGTACTGCTTGAAAGCTGATTAAGCTTTGCTTTATATCAAGATTCCGTAGGCGTCGCTGTGATTCTATATGCGCAATATCTAATACTGCGGAGCCAACACGCCTGCATCAATTCATGTGCATGAGATCCTGAATCATCTCAAGCAACAGCCAATGTCCGAACAGGCGCTGACTCACTGGGTCGATGGGCAATGGGGCGCGGGAGCGCGTTTTCATACCTGCAGCTAACAAGGGCTCTCTTTCAGCGAATTACTGGAGTTTCTACGTCGTCGCAAAAAAATCTTTGAAGATATGGGCGCGATTTCAGTCAATGAAGCGCGGGTGTGCAATCACTGAACTGCAGTGAGCTGATGTAAAAAAGGCCTCTACTGAGGCCTTTTTCATCTTATTCTTTCACGTTGTCGCCAACCATGTACTTGCGGCGAATATCGAGCAGGGCAAAGATCCCGAAAAATAGGATCGACCACTTCTCCCATTTCGTCATATTGATCTTGTCGCCGAAGGCACCGATGAAGATCAGCATTTGCAGGCCGTGCATACAGAACAGGAAAGCGGTCATGATGTATAACGCCATCGCTGCCACCCCCGGAAACGGATGCACGATATTGGCGAACAGAACAAACCAGACAAAGCCGATGGCCGCTTTTGCTAACAGGATGAGTGCTTTCATTTTTCCTCTCTTTGATACAGCCGGAAACTGACTTGTCCGGCATGTTTTTCCTTAATCATGTCCCAATGAGTCGGCACAACCGGTTGCCCCAGTTCTTTTTCCGCCTCAATGTAAATCAGCGCCTTGTGGCTTAACCACCCGTTCTGTTCAAGTTTGCTGATAACGTCATTCAGCAAGTCTTTACGAAACGGCGGGTCAATGAAAACCACATCAAACGGCTGCCCTTTATTGGAGAGATACGACAATGCATCAGTATTGTGCACTGTCGCGTTATCCGCTTTCAGCGTATTGAGATTCTGACTGATTTGGGTCGCTGCGCCTTTGTCCAGCTCCAGCAGTATCACTTGCTCTGCCTGACGGGACAAGGCTTCCAGCCCCAAACCGCCGCTGCCGGCGAACACATCCAGACAGCGCGCTTCATACAGATCCGCGGCCAGCCAGTTAAAGACTGTTTCTTTCACGCGATCTGTTGTGGGGCGCAGGCCTTCCACGTTTTTTACTGGCAATTTGCGACCACGCCATTTGCCAGCGATGATGCGGACAAATCCCGATCCGCCTCCTGCATTTGCTGCTGAAGCATTACCGCGACCGGTGTTTCGGTTCGCAGGGTTTTTAGGGTTACGTCGTACCATAGATTTTTTGACCGCTAAGAAGGTGTTAGACTATACGCGTTCGGTAATGGCTCTGCATTTTCCCCAATCTTATTCAGTTAGCGACGTAAGGGCTTTGGCCACTTTCGCCGGGGTTGCTGCGTCGAGAAAAGGTATGCATTTACCCGCCGTTACCACACTGCATTGACTTAGGCGCAGTGTTCACAGTTTTAGATCAGCTCGCTGTTATCGCGCCGATTGTACCAATCAAGCTTTAGGATTTGCCAATGGCAGAAAAAAAGAAACGCGGATTTATGTCCTGGCTGGGTTTCGGCCGAAAAAATGACGAACAAGATGCTCAGCAAAAAGCCGTAGAAGAAGCGCGCTTAGCGGCAGAAGCAGAAACGAAGGCGCAAGCGGAAGAACAAGCCCGCATAGCCGCAGAAGCTGAAGCAAAAGCCCAAGCCGAGGAACAAGCTCGCTTAGCAGCAGAAGCTGAAGCGAAGGCACAGACGGAAGAACAAGCTCGTTTAGCCGCAGAAGCTGAAGCAAAAGCAAAAGCACAGGCGGAAGAACAAGCCCGTTTAGCGGCGGAAGCCGAAGCGAAAGCGCAAGCCGAAGAACAAGCCCGTTTGGCGGCAGAAGCTGAAGCGAAGGCACAGGCGGAAGAGCAAGCCCGTTTGGCGGCAGAAGCTCAAGCCCAAGCCGAGGAAGAAGCGCGTCTTGCAGCGGAGCAAGCGGCTCAGGCTGAGGAGGAAAAACCGAAAAAAGAAGGCTTCTTTGCGCGCCTGAAACGCAGTCTTCAGAAAACTAAAGTCAATCTGGGCGCAGGTTTCTTTGGTCTATTCAGCGGTAAGAAAATTGACGATGAGCTTTTTGAAGAGCTCGAAGAGCAGTTGCTGATTGCTGATGTGGGCATGGACACCACCACCAAGATCATCGACAGCCTCACTGACAAAGCGTCTCGCAAAGAGTTAAAAGATGGTGAAGCGCTTTACGGCATCCTCAAGCAAGAGATGGCAGACATTCTGAGCAAGGTGGAAAAGCCACTGGACGTTGAGAAAAAAGATGGCCCATTCGTCATCTTGATGGTTGGCGTGAATGGTGTGGGTAAAACCACCACCATCGGTAAGCTTGCCAAGCAATTCCAGCAGCAGGGTAAGTCAGTCATGCTGGCGGCAGGTGACACTTTCCGCGCAGCCGCAGTCGAACAGCTGCAAGTATGGGGTGATCGTAATAACGTTCCTGTGATTGCACAGCACACAGGTGCGGACAGTGCATCAGTGATCTATGACGCGATTGAAGCTGCAAAAGCACGTAATGTGGATGTGGTGATTGCCGATACCGCGGGTCGTCTACAAAACAAAGCTAACCTGATGGAAGAGCTGAAGAAAATCGTCCGCGTGATGAAAAAGCTCGACGAGAATGCGCCACATGAAATCATGCTGACCATTGATGCAGGCACAGGCCAAAACGCGATCAGTCAGGCGCGTCTGTTTAACGACATCGCACCGCTTTCCGGTATCACTCTGACCAAGTTGGATGGTACGGCGAAGGGTGGCGTGATCTTCGCGGTGGCTGACCAATTCAACATCCCAATCCGTTTTATCGGTGTGGGTGAAGGCATTGACGATTTACGTCCGTTTGTAGCGGAAGATTTTATCGAAGCTCTGTTTAGTCAGGAGGACTGATAGGCGTGATCCAGTTTCAGCAGGTAAGTAAGGCCTACCGCGGTGGGCAGCAGGCACTGCAAAAAGTGAGTTTTCACTTACCCAAGGGTGACATGGCGTTTTTGACCGGTCACTCGGGGGCGGGGAAAAGTACCCTGCTGAAATTGTTGTGTGCGATTGAACGGCCAAGTGACGGACAAGTTCTGTTTAATGACCACGATATCTCACACATTGCGCGAAAAGACATTCCTTTTCTGCGCCGTCATATCGGTGTGATTTTTCAGGATCACAAGCTCCTGATGGACAGAAGCGTGTTCGACAATGTGGCATTGCCGCTGCGCATCGAACAGGCGAGTGAAAACGACATCAAAAAGCGTGTTTCAGCGGCACTGGATAAAGTAGGTTTGCTGGATAAGGCGGCCTGTTTGCCGATTCAGCTTTCCGGTGGTGAGCAGCAACGCGTGGGTATTGCCCGCGCTGTGGTCAACCGGCCAATGGTGCTGGTGGCTGATGAGCCAACGGGTAACCTGGATGCAGATTTGTCGCAGCAAATCATGGAACTGTTCCGCCAGTTTAACCAAGTCGGCGTGACCATACTTATGGCCACCCACGATACGTCACTACTCAACCGCTATGACATGCGCCGTTTTGAATTGAATCAGGGTCACCTGTCGGAGGTGGCACGTGGCTAACTTCATTTCTGTGCACAAACAGCAGGGCGGTCAGGCGTTTCGCGATTTAATGGCGAAACCGCTAGGGAACCTGCTTACGGTTCTTGCTCTCGCGTTTTCACTGGCACTGCCAGCCACGCTGTTTATGCTGGCGAAAAACGTCGTTGCAGTGACGCAAGAGTGGCAGGCTCCCAACCAATTAACGGTCTATCTGAACCCAGTGTCGGAAAGCCGCGCGGAAGCTTTTGGCGAAGAACTTGCAGCCTGGTCTGAAGTGGCGACTGCTGAATTTATTTCGCCGGAGCAGGGGTTAACCGAGCTTCGACAGATCCAAGGGTTTGAAGAAGCCGTAAGCCTTCTGGATGATAACCCGCTGCCAGCAGTCGTGGTGTTGACGCCCTCTACTGATGACGCGGCCGCTGTAACGGCCCTAGCGGTTAAACTGCGCGCGACATCTGAAGTGGAGGAAGTGCGCCTCGACAGCGATTGGCTGCAGCGTTTGTCTGCCATTGAATCGCTGGTGCTGACATTAACTTGGGTGTTCTCCGGTCTATTGCTAATGGCAGTGTTCCTGATTATCGGCAACACCCTGCGCTTGCAGGTACAGAGCCAGAAAGAGGAAATTCAGGTGATGAAGCTGGTGGGTGCGACCGACAGCTACATCCTACGCCCTTATTTATACACTGGCGTTTGGCTGGCGTTGTCTGGGGCTATCGTGGCTTGGTTGGTCACTATGGTAAACAGCCTACTTTTGGATGCAGCCGTTGCAAAATTGGCTACATTATATAGCAGCGGTTTCAGGCTATCGGCGCTGAGTCTTGAAGAAGGTTTGATTTTGCTGATGGTATCCGGACTGATTGGCCTTTTGGCCGCCAGACTTGCCGCTGCAAAACATATGCGGGATATAGAACCTGTCTGATGTTTGATGTTTGAACCTATCCGATAAAAGCAGGTCACAAAATGGTACCTACTTGCAGTTTTTTTGAACTCGAGTAGAGTATCTGGTTCGCTTCAAAAGCGAATAATAGTTCGATAAAGTCGAAAAGAGGTGAAAATGACAACAGAGATGTATGCACTGGCCCCCATCTCCCAAGATAGCCTTGATAGCTATCTGCAGCAGGTAAATGGCTATCCAATGCTGTCTGCGGACGAGGAGCGTGAGCTGGCAGAACGTCTTCACTATGAGGAAGATCTGGATGCGGCTAAAGGCCTGATCCTGTCTCACCTGCGTTTTGTTGTTCATATCGCCCGTGGTTATTCCGGTTATGGATTGCCAGTGTCTGATTTGGTGCAGGAAGGTAACATTGGTTTGATGAAGGCCGTGAAGCGCTTTAACCCGGAAGTGGGTGTGCGTCTGGTTTCCTTCGCTGTTCACTGGATCAAAGCAGAAATTCATGAGTACGTCCTGCGTAACTGGCGTATCGTGAAAGTCGCGACCACCAAGGCGCAACGTAAGTTGTTCTTCAACCTGCGTAAGTCGAAGAAGCGTCTGGGTTGGTTCAACGCCGAAGAAGTGAACATGGTTGCTGACCAACTGGGCGTTGATGCGGCAGAAGTGCGTGAGATGGAATCACGTCTTGCGGCGCAGGATGCTGGGTTTGATGCTGGCGCAGATGATGATGAGCGTGAAGGCGGTGCAGTTGCTCCCGTCTTCTATCTGGAAGATAAAAGCTCCGATGTCGCCACCAACCTGGAATCACAAAACTGGGAAGACCACGCGAATCGTCGCCTGGCACAAGCCATGTCCGGACTCGACGAGCGCAGCCAGCACATTATCCGTTCACGCTGGCTGGACGATGACAACAAAGCCACTTTGCAGGAACTGGCTGATCACTATCAGGTGTCTGCAGAGCGTATCCGTCAACTTGAAAAGAACGCAATGCGCAAACTGAAAGAAGCCGTTGGCGACGCTTTGTGATTGCCTACTGAATACGTTGAAGAAAGCCGGCAGATTGTCGGCTTTTTTGTACCTTGAATTCTTCCAAAATCGCCCGGACAAAAATGTTTTCCACAGTTTTATTACGATCAACACAACATATAGTGGATCCGGCTTTCAGATCATACTTTATCAACGCAATCCACAGTGTTTTCCACAGGTGGTGAAAAAGCATACAAAACCCCTGTATTCTCCATGGCATGGGGAATAAAAAAGTCATGTACAATGCAGTTTTACGTGTCTTGGAGCCATAAGTAGCCGGGAGACGTATATTGATCAGGTCAGACGGGAGTGGAATAACCCATGGAACAATTTGCGCATATCTCTGTAACGGACGCTTTGGCAATGCTGGAAGGTGATGATCATCACGCTGTGATGGTGGATATCCGGGATCCTCAGTCATTTCAACTATCTCATCCACAGGGCGCATTTCACCTTACCAATGACTCCATTGTGCAGTTTATGAATGACGTGGACTTCGAACAGCCTGTGTTGGTGATGTGTTACCACGGCGTGAGCAGTCAGGGTGCAGCACAATATTTGATTAACCAAGGCTTTGAGCAGGTGTACAGTGTAGATGGTGGATTCGAAGCCTGGCACCGACAATCCCTGCCGGTGGAATCGGGCATCTGATCGAAAAAACGAAGAGGCAATATGATAAGGCTGACTGCACTTTCTAACCCCCGAGCCGCCCAGGCTTTTATCGATTACATGGCATCAAGGAACATCGCGATTCAGATGATGCCTGAGGGGGAAGGGCAGTTTGCCTTGTGGCTGGCAGATAGCCAGTACCAGATTGAGGCAGAAGCAGAGCTCGCTGCTTTCCTTCAAAACCCGGGTGATGAGAAATATCAGGCAGCGTCATGGAACATGGCTGAAAGCCGTACCGCCAAGTTTTTCTATCCACGCCAGGGGCTGATGACCTCACTCAAACAAAATGCGGGGCCTTTCACGCTCTCCATCATGGTGGTGTGTATTGTAGTTTATGCCGGGCTGACTTTGGGTTTCGGCAATGATGTGTTCTCTCTGCTTCACTTCCCGGCGACAGACGAACAGCAATGGCAACTTTGGCGGTTGTTCTCTCACGCCTTGCTTCATTTCTCAGCGACTCACATTGTTTTCAACCTGCTGTGGTGGTGGGTGCTTGGCGGCAAAATCGAAAAACACAGTGGTAGCGCCAAGCTCATGCAGCTTTTTCTGCTGACGGCACTTTTCTCCGGCCTTGGTCAGTACGCCTTTGAAGGCCCTGCTTTCGGCGGTATGTCCGGTGTCGTGTATGCGTTGTTGGGATACTTGTGGCTCATGGGAGCTTTGGCACCAGAGCGGGGACTTTCCATTGAACCAGCCTATGTTGGCTTTATGCTGCTTTGGCTTGCAGTGGGCTTTTTTGAACCCTTTGGTATGGCCATTGCCAACATGGCGCACCTTTTCGGTCTAGTGTCAGGGTGTGCACTTGGGGTCATAGACGCCAAACTTCGAAGAACGAGGTAATGTGAGCTCTGCTCATCCTTGAACTGGCCTGATTGGCAATCCCAGTGCAGCCACGTAAACTGTGGGTGGTTTTTACTTTTTCGCAGGGGATGCCGTGAAACAGACATTACGCCACCAGGAAATACTCGATCTTGTTCGAAGCAAAGGATACGTCAGTACTGACGATCTGGTGGCTCACTTTGATGTCAGTCCCCAAACTATTCGTCGCGATCTCAATGAGCTTGCCGCTGAGAACAAGATCCGTCGCCAGCATGGTGGCGCCACCATCCCCTCCAGCTCTGTTAACACTGCCTATGACGCCCGTAAGGCTATGCAGCACGAAGCCAAGAATAAGTTGGCGCAGTCGCTTGTGGCGCATATTCCAGATGGTGCGACTCTTTTTATCGACATTGGTACCACGCCGGAAGCGGTCGCGCGTGCGCTGCTGAACCACCAAGATCTGCGCATTGTGACAAATAACCTCAACGCAGCCAGTATTCTGATGGCCAAAGAAGACTTTCGTATCATCATGGCGGGTGGAGAGGTGCGCAACCGTGATGGTGGTATTATGGGTGAGGCCACGCTGGACTTTATTTCCCAGTTTCGTCTGGACTTCGGTATTTTGGGGATCAGTGGTATCGACCTCGACGGTAGCCTTTTAGATTTTGATTATCACGAAGTACGTGTGAAGCAAGCCATTATGGAGAACAGCCGCTCAGTCATGCTGGCGGTTGACCACACCAAGTTTGGCCGAAGCGCCATGGTCAACGTCGGGGACATTGCTCAAGTCGATATGCTTTTCACCAATGCGCCTTTACCAGAAACGCTGCAAGCGCGGTTGCAAGATACTGAAACTCAAATAGAAATGGTCGAGTGATTTTCTTTTTCGATGATGAAACCGCCTGATGGCGGTTTTTTTATGCCCGTAATGCGCGATTTTTCTTCATTTTGTCATTGGGGATGGCGCTTTTTTGTACTAGAATGCTCGAAAACGAAAGTTAAAATGTTCGTATGAGCGTGAGGATGTAATGGAACAGGCAAAAGAAAATCAAAATAACGACGTGTTGGATGTGATTGTTGTGGGTGGCGGCATTAATGGCGCAGGTATTGCTGCGGATGCGGCTGGTCGTGGCTTGAGTGTTGGCCTTTATGAAGCGGCCGACTTTGCTTCTGCGACGTCTTCAGCCAGCTCCAAACTTATTCACGGCGGCCTTCGTTACCTCGAGCATTATGAATTTCGTTTGGTCAGTGAAGCCTTGGCCGAGCGTGAAGTGCTTTTGAAAAAAGCCCCATTCCTTGCCTGGCCGATGCGTTTTCGTTTACCGCATCGCCCACACCTGCGCCCGGCCTGGATGATCCGTATCGGTCTGTTTATGTATGACCATCTTGGAAAGCGCACCACCTTGCCTGCCAGCAAAGGACTTCGTTTTGGTGCTGATTCTGTCCTGAAGCCTGAAATGACAAAGGGTTTCGAATACTCAGATTGCTGGGTCGATGACGCGCGATTGGTGATCCTGAATGTCATGGACGCATCCGAGCGTGGCGCGGAAGTGCGTAACCGCTGTAAGGTCGTGCGTGCAGAGAGAAACGGTGATGTTTGGGACGTGGATATCCTTGATACTGTGACTCAAGAAGTCTTCAGCCGCCGATGCAAGGTGTTGGTGAATGCGGCAGGCCCTTGGGTGAAATCCTTCTATGACGATAGCACCTCGCTCAAATCGCCTCGCGGCATTCGTCTGATCAAAGGTAGCCATGTGGTCGTGCCTCGCGCTCACAACGAAGAGGCGGCTTACATCCTGCAAAACGAAGATGGCCGCATTGTGTTTGTGCTGCCATATCTTGACCGCTTCTCCATCATTGGTACGACTGATGTGGAATACAAAGGCGACCCACGTGAAGTGGCGATTGAACAGAAAGAAGTCGATTATGTGCTGAATGTTTATAATCAGCACTTTAAACGTCAGTTGAGTACGGATGATGTGGTGTGGACTTACAGTGGCGTGCGCCCGCTTTGTGACGATGAATCTGACTCACCACAAGCCATCACCCGTGATTACACCCTCGACCTGGATGACAACGGCGGCGATGCGCCTATGCTGACCATTTTCGGTGGAAAGCTGACGACCTACCGGAAACTGGCTCGTGCAGCGGTGAATAAGTTGGAGCCTTTCTTCCCTGAGATGGGCGAAGACTGGACCGCAGATCAGGTGTTGCCTGGCGGTGAGGATATTTCAAGCTTCGACGATGTGCAGCAGCGCTTGAAACAAGAGTGTCCGTGGATGGATGATTTCACGGCTAACCGTCTGGCCATCACTTATGGTAGCCGCGTGTGGGTATGGCTCAATGGCGCGAAGACGGCTGCTGATTTGGGTATCGATTTCGGTGAAGGATTGTCACAGCGCGAAGTGGAGTATCTGATGGCATCTGAATATGTGCAGGATGCTGAAGACTTGCTGTGGCGTCGCACCAAACTGGGCTTGTACCTTTCTAAGGAACAGCAACAACTGGTTGCTGACTACATTTCCAGAGGCGCATCAGCAATGGATGAGGCTGCGACGGCCTGAGTTCAGACCCAAAAACACAAAAGGCGGCTAATAAGCCGCCTTTTCAGTTTCAAACGCTTACTGATACAAGTATTTTGTAAACAGCAGGTCAGCAATGACTTTCTGATTGGTTTCCGCCAATAGCATTTCGTTTACCTTGTCCAGACACGCTTTGCGAATCGACTCGCGGCCGGAGAGGGATTTCACACGCACTTCATTTTCCTGGCTCAACACTTCAATGATGGTGTCGCGGATCAGCGGCTGGTGATATTCCAGCATCTGTATCAGTGAAGGGTCATCCACCATTAGGTCAACTCGGACATTAATAAATCCAAGCTTGCGGCCTTCCGTAATAAAGTTAGTGGTGATCTCTGGCTCAAGCGTAAAATAGCTGAACTGCGCGGCATTCTCTTCCTCAGCCAAGGTTGGAAGGGAAAACAGCAGAGACACGATTAAGGCGAAAACAGCAGTGATATTTTTTTTCATGGTTTTTGCCAAACCCCGGATTTCATAAATCTCTTATGGTAGTTTAGCTGCGCGAATAGGGGCACAGCTTGTACAATAGCGCAATATACCTAAACCACTTAAAGCCCGAATCTCTAAGTGGTTTAGGTATATTAATACTAAACACTATTGGCCGATTCGGCGAAAGTTTTGTGGTTTTTTTGCTCTTTGGCTCAGGATAACATGTCAGAATTCAAGGAATTACACTTACAAGCTCTCATGAATGCAAAGTGGGAGGAGCCAGACTGGCAAACTCTTGAAACTACCCGCGAAGGGGCGTGGTTACTGGAACGCCACTCGATGACAGAAAGGCTGAAAGCGCACTGCCGTACGCTGGCCGTTGAAGTGTTGGGCTTACATGAAATAGAACAATCTGCCCTGACTGAGAACGAGCTCAGCCTGTTGGGTGAAGAGTCTTGTTTGGTACGTGAAGTTGTCCTGTCTGGTGATGGGGATGCATGGTTGTGTGCACGCACTTTGGTGCCTAAATCGACCCTGACAGAAAAAGAGCAAGACATTGCCGATCTTGGCGCGGTGCCTTTGGGGCAGCGCGTGTTTAATCAGGCCAATGCCCGTCGTGATGCGATTGAAGTTGCGACTGTGGTGGTCGAAGGACAGTTCCTGCTGGCGCGTCGTTCGCGTTTGTGGGTCAACGAAAAACCGATGCTGGTTTCCGAGCTATTTTTACCGGATGCACCGGTGTATCAGGAGGAAGGCTAAATGGATGTAGCCAAGGCGAGAGCATATTGGCAATTAACGCGGATGGACAGGCCAATTGGCAGCTTGTTGCTGCTTTGGCCAACGCTTTGGGCATTGTTTCTGGCAGCTGATGGGATGCCGAACCTGCACGTACTGGTGGTCTTCGTACTTGGCGTTATTATGATGCGCGCAGCGGGATGTGTAATTAACGACTTCGCTGATCGCAATTTTGATGGTCATGTGAAACGTACCAAAGCCCGTCCATTACCATCAGGGTTGGTGACCGCTAAAGAGGCATTAGCCCTGTTTGGTCTGCTGATTTTGGGCGCATTCCTGCTGGTACTGACGCTTGACCCTTTAACCATCAAGCTATCTGTGGTTGCCGCACTGTTGGCGTCTGTCTATCCCTTTATGAAACGCTTCACCCATATGCCGCAGTTGGTGCTTGGCATGGCATTCAGCTGGGCGATCCCGATGGCCTATGCGGCGCAGTCTGGCGAATTGCCGCCAGTGGCATGGATGCTGTTTCTGGCCAATGTATTGTGGACCGTGGCTTATGACACCCTGTATGCCATGGTTGACCGAGATGATGATCTGAAAGTCGGCATCAAATCCTCCGCCATTCTTTTTGGTCGTTTCGACAAGATTGCTATCGGTATCCTACAACTGATTACGGTTCTTTTATTGGTGCTGGTGGGCTACCTCAGCGGCCTTTCACAGGTTTATTATTGGTTCCTACTGGCTGCGTCGGCGTTGTTTGTTTATCAGCAATGGCTGGCCCGTGGCCGTGAACGAGAGCTTTGTTTCAAAGCCTTCTTGAACAACAACTATGTCGGAATGCTGGTATTTTTTGGTTTGGCGCTTGCTGTGTTGATGAAGTAATACGCAACTTAACAACAATAAAAAAACTCGCCCTATAGGCGAGTTTTTTGTTTCGGCGAATTGAGGTTATCAATCGTCGGATGGCTGGTTCAGGATAGCCTGAATGGTCAGCTGCACTTCCGGTGAAATCAAACCGAACACACATTCGCGAAGCGCTTCAATGCGATCAGCTCGGGCGTGGTCGTCGTCATTCAGATAGCCGTGTTCACGCAGCGAGTTCAGCAAAGTGGCAAACACGCCTTTGTCGAAGAACTCCGGAGCGTTGATACCATGCAGGCGGCTCAGACGTTGCGCCATCATCTGGCTTTGTTGCTCCAGATCGGACTTCGAGGTATCCGGCTCATGACTGAACAGCGTCAGAGTGATTGCGTAGCGCTGCAGAGTTTCTGCAATAGTGCGGCCCAGCAACTGAAGTTGGGTCAGCTTGCCGTTGTTACGACTGATAGTTTCACCATCCACGGTGATCAGCGATTGACGCTCAAGCTCAATCAAGGTCGCATCGACGTAGCTTTGTAAAGACGCATCATCGAAGCTCATGAAGAGCTCAGCTTTCAGCAGCGGATAAAGCTGACGAATCGAGTCCATCAGGTTTTCACGTGAAACACGGGTCTTGAAAACCAGCATTTGCGCGATCAGAGATGGCACCGCAAACAAATGAATGATGTTATTACGGTAGAAGGTCATCAGGATGGCCTGTTGACGGTCCAGCGAAATTACTTCACCCAGCGAGTCTTTCTCAACCACAAACTTGTTTAGGCTCAACGCATGCTCAACCAGTTCCTGCGCTGAATCTGCTGGCACTGTACTGGTCGCTGAATACGGTACCTGACGCAACAACTCAAGATAAATGGTGATTTGTTCTTCCAGGGCTTCACGGCTGAGCGCGCTCTGACGGGAAGCGAGCAGGGCGGTCGCACACAGAGTCAGGGCGTTGGCAGCGGCAGCATCATTGATTTTGGTCATCATGCGCTCTGCCAATTCGTTCACTGCTGGAAGCAACCAATCTGGACGCTGAGGTTCAATCGGGTCGATGTCTTTTTGCCAATCCGGTGCCTTCTCGTTCAAGAAGTGATTCACCGGAATAGGCTCGCCGAAGTTCACATAGCCCTTACCGTAGTTACGCAGTTTGCGAAGAATGCCCAGCACCTGGCCGAAGCTCTCTTTCTCTTTGCGCTTGCCTTGCAGCTCTTTAGCGTAAGTACTCACTTCCATTACGTGTTCGTAACCGATGTATACCGGCACTAGGGTTACTGGGCGCTTGAGGCCGCGAAGCATAGCTTGAATGGTCATTGCCAGCATGCCTGTTTTTGCTGGAAGCAGACGACCTGTACGTGAACGGCCACCTTCTGAGAAGTACTCCACGGAGTAACCTTTGGCAAAAAGCTCAGCCAAGTATTCCCGAAATACGGTGGAATAGAGGCGGTTGCCTTTAAAAGTACGACGCAGGAAGAAGGCGCCGCCGCGACGGAAAATAGGGCCCGCTGGGAAGAAGTTCAGGTTCACGCCCGCCGCGATGTGCGGAGGTACCAGACCTTCTTTGTACAGCACGTACGAAAGCAGCAGATAGTCCATGTGTGAGCGGTGACAAGGCACGTACACAATTTCATGACCATCCTGCGCCAGCTTACGCACACGCTCGGAGTTATTAATATTAAGGCCTTGATACAGCTTGTTCCAAAGCCAGGTCAGGATGCGATCACCATAGCGGATAAGGCTTGGCGAGAAGTCCGCGGCGATTTCTTCCATCATGTCGATGGCTTCTTTGCGTACTTTCTCTACCGGTACATCACGGCTTGCCGCTTCATCCTGTACCGCTTTATCAATGGCTTTGGAGGCTAGCAGGCGTTTGAACAGCAATTGACGATCCGGCAGGCCAGGGCCAGATGCCGCCATTTTCTGGCGTGAGAAATGGATTTTCGCCACACGCGCCAGTTTGTTCGCGATTGTAGTGTCCGTGCCGTGCTTGTCTGCCATATAACGCAGGGAAACCGCGTTGCTCAGGCGAACCATGCTGTCGCGACCCAATGTCAAAATGGTGTAGCACTTTTGCAGGCCGTTCATCGCTTGAAGAGCAGGTGCTGCTGGGCGGGATTCATTGCCCGGGTCGCGGTTCCAAACCACGGATGCAGGCACCATCTGGATGTCGAGTTCAGTGTCACGCTTGTGAAGTTCGAGCCACTCGGTGAACAGTGCGATGGAGTCAGCCGGGATAGGGTCGCTGTCTTTGAACATGCGCTTGCCCTGAGAGATAAACACATATCGTGGCAGGCTTTTTCCACCTAGTTCAAGTGGTTCAAGTGGGTCAGGTAGTCCCAGCTGGAGACAACTACTGCGAAGGGTTAGCAGATCCGTATGAGAGCGAAATGGCAATACATAAACCAGAGGTCGGGACACATCCAGACCCAGTTGATTTATGGGATCTGACGGAATACTGATGGTTTTCACCAGTACCGACAGCGGTAAATTCAATAACTTCTGATAGATTGATTGGCAAGCAGACATCTGATCGCAGCCTCTTATGTTTAGTGCGTGGCAAGTCTAGCAGAAAACGTCTCCGAACTTGCAGGGAAATGACACCAATCCGGGGGCTTATGTCATGCATGAGCCGAGGTCTGGTGACTTGGGCAGTCAGAAAAAATGTGAGCTGAACAGACCCATTATTAGAGATTGGCGCAAAATCCGCCTTTTCAAGCGGTTAAACACTGGATATACTCACAGTTAACTGTATAAAAAGACAGGTCATGATATGAAGCCGTTAACCGCAAGACAACAGCAAGTCTTTGATTTGATCAAAGCAAAGATCGATGACACTGGTATGCCACCGACGCGTGCCGAGATCGCAAGAGAACTGGGGTTCCGCTCTGCCAATGCTGCTGAAGAACATCTTAAAGCACTGGCACGAAAAGGCGTGCTTGAAATCGTGCCTGGTGCATCACGTGGCATTCGCTTGCTGGTGGAAACCGAAGCGGCAAACGATGACGAAGGCCTGCCTTTGATTGGTCGTGTCGCTGCCGGTGAGCCTATTCTGGCGCAAGAGCATGTAGAAATGCATTATCAGGTCGACCCAAACCTGTTCAAACCAAATGCCGATTTCCTGTTGCGTGTCAGCGGCATGAGTATGAAAGACATCGGTATTATGGATGGCGATCTGCTTGCAGTACATAAAACGCAAGACGTGCGAAACGGCCAGGTTGTTGTCGCGCGTGTTGAAGATGATGTGACGGTAAAGCGTCTTGAGCGCAAAGGTAATCAGGTGCTGCTTCATGCTGAGAATGAAGAGTTTGCTCCAATTGTGGTTGACCTTTCTCAGCAGCATCTCACCATTGAGGGTATCGCGGTTGGTGTGATTCGCAACACAGACTGGATGTAATCGTCCCGCTTCGCGTTACAAGAGTTAAAGAAACAGGCAGCTTCGGTCCAAAAGACCGTAGCTGCCTTTCTTTTTGCGGATCTTTCTTACTACAAGCCGCTTAAGCCCTGCATTTTTGCACACTCGCGATTCTCTGTTGTGAGTGGTCACTTTCGCTAAGCCCTGCCAGTAACTCTTCTTAAAACAAAGATTTTTCCGCCTTGATTTTCTCAGGGATTTTAAGAAAAGCGGCACAAAATCGTTGAAGGTGAAACAGTTGTCTTCATCTCGTAAATTCGTGGCTGGCATCATATTTCGGCGCATTCTGCTGCTCAAATTTTGTTCTTTCCACGTTCCTTGCCTAGCTTTAATTGTAAACAGAGTGTTAATCGAACTTTCATTTTTTTGCATCCATTTACATTTTGCACTGCGAAGTGACTTTGAGGAGGGAACCGGTGAAGACTCGCCAACTTCTATACGCGCTCGCAATTTTCTCTTCGTTTGCAGCTCAAGCCGCAAACGAAGCATCCTCGTTTAACCTGACCCCCGGTGTCACCGAGATCAGTGAGAAGGTGTATGGCCTTCACATGACGATTCTCTGGATCTGTGTCGCTATCGGTGTCGTGGTTTTCGGTGCCATGTTCTGGGCCATTATCCACCACCGAAAATCAAAAGGCGCGGTGGCCGCGAATTTTCACGAAAGCACCAAAGTGGAAATTCTCTGGACGTTGATCCCCTTCCTCATCCTCATTGGGATGGCCGTTCCTGCAACCAACGTGCTGATGGCCATGGAAGATCCTTCTGATTCAGAACTGACGATTCAGGTGACTGGATCCCAGTGGAAATGGCATTACCGCTATTTCGACCACGATGTCGAGTTCTTTTCATTGCTGGCGACTTCTGCCGCGCAAATCGACGGTGAAGCGACTAAGCGTGAAACCTACCTGTTGGAAGTTGACCGCCCTCTGGTGGTGCCAATTGGTAAGAAGGTTCGCTTCCTCATCACATCGGAAGATGTCATTCACTCTTGGTGGGTGCCTGATTTTGCCGTGAAGAAAGATGCCAATCCTGGCTTTATCAACGAAGCATGGACGCGCATCGATAAGCCGGGGATATACCGCGGTCAGTGTGCTGAACTTTGTGGTAAAGACCATGGCTTTATGCCGATTGTGGTGATTGCCAAGCCTGTCGACGAGTTCGACGCTTGGGTCACGGAAACTGCAGCCGCGCAAGCCAAGGTGAAGGAGGAGGAGCAGAAACTACTGGCGATGAACATGGATATGGAAGAGCTGATGGAGCTAGGAGAGGAAGTCTATAACTCTCGCTGTGCGGCTTGTCACCAAGTCAATGGTTTGGGTCTTCCAGGCGTGTTCCCAGCGCTTGCCCAGCAAGGTATCTCTGCCGATCCAAACAAGGTACTCGATCACCTCAATATTGTTATTCACGGAAAGCCGGGTACTGCCATGCAGGCGTTTGGCGCACAGCTTGGTCTGAAAGAGCTGGCTGCAGTGATCACCTACGAGCGAAACGCATGGGGCAACAACACGGGTGATGCCATTCAGGCATCTCAAATCAATGCTGTGCTCAACGGTGACGATCTTTAAGGAGAAATCGCAATGACGGATATGACGCCTGATCAGGTCGGTCACGATGAACACGACCATGATCATAAACCCCGAGGGTTGATGCGTTGGCTGTTAACGACCAACCATAAAGACATCGGCTCCATGTACCTGATTTTCAGCTTCAGCATGTTCTTGCTGGGCGGGGCGATGGCATTGGTTATCCGGGCGGAGTTATTCCAGCCGGGCTTGCAATTGGTCGAGCCTAATTTCTTTAACCAGATGACCACAGTTCATGGTCTTATCATGGTGTTTGGCGCAGTGATGCCAGCCTTTACTGGGTTGGCAAACTGGATGGTACCCATGATGATTGGTGCGCCGGATATGGCGCTGCCGCGCATGAACAACTGGAGTTTCTGGATCCTGCCCTTCGCGTTTCTGATGCTCATCATGTCGCTGTTTATGGAAGGGGGTGGTCCAAACTTTGGCTGGACCTTCTACGCTCCGCTCTCGACTACCTATTCGCCAGACAGCACTGCACTGTTCGTGTTTGCTGTTCATATTATGGGTATCAGCTCCATCATGGGTGCGATCAACGTGATAGTGACCATCATGAACCTGCGTGCACCGGGCATGACCTACATGAAGATGCCGCTGTTCGTCTGGACTTGGTTTATCACCGCCTTCCTGCTGATTGCCGTTATGCCGGTGCTTGCCGGTGCGGTGACCATGGTGTTGACCGATAAGTACTTCGGCACGTCGTTCTTTGATGCCGCCGGCGGTGGCGATCCGGTCATGTTCCAGCACATCTTCTGGTTCTTCGGACACCCAGAGGTGTACATCATGATCCTGCCGAGCTTCGGGATCATCTCAGCGATTGTGCCAGCGTTTGCGCGTAAACCTCTGTTTGGATATGCATCTATGGTTTACGCGACCGCATCCATTGCAGGCTTGAGCTTTGTCGTTTGGGCGCACCACATGTTCACCACCGGTATGCCGGTGTTTGCCGAACTCTTCTTCATGTATTGCACCATGCTGATATCGGTGCCCACCGGCGTAAAAGTGTTTAACTGGGTAGCCACCATGTGGCGAGGGTCCATGACCTTCGAAACGCCCATGTTGTTCGCGCTCGCATTTATCGTGCTGTTTACGATAGGGGGCTTCTCCGGCTTGATGCTGGCAATAACGCCAGTGGACTTCCAGTATCACGATACCTACTTCGTGGTGGCACACTTCCACTATGTGCTGGTGTCTGGGGCCATCTTCTCCATCATGGCAGCAGCTTACTACTGGTTGCCGAAATGGACTGGGCACATGTACAACCAGACGCTCGCTAACTGGCACTTCTGGTGCTCACTGATTTCTGTGAACATCCTGTTCTTCCCTATGCACTTCCTTGGGCTTGCTGGGATGCCGCGTCGTATTCCGGATTACGCGCTCCAGTTTGCTGATATCAACGCGATAGTGAGTGTGGGGGCATTCCTGTTCGGTTTCTCCCAGCTCATCTTCCTTGTGCTGGTGGTGAAATGTATACGTGGCGGTGAGCCTGCGCCTGCCAAGCCTTGGGATGGTGCCGAAGGGTTGGAGTGGTCAGTCCCTTCACCTGCGCCTTATCACACCTTCTCAACGCCACCGAAAATCGATTGAGGAAAGCGTATGGCAGAGCAAGAACAGCAGACACAAAAAACAGGACGCTCAGCAGCAAAGCTGGCGGGCTTGGCTGTGCTGATGTTTGGCTTTGCCTTCGCGCTGGTGCCACTTTATGACGTGTTCTGCGACATCACAGGCATTAACGGTAAAACCAGTGATGTCGCGGCGACGGAAAGCAATCAGGTCGATTTTTCCCGCACTGTCACCGTTGAGTTTGTCGCCTACATTAATCCTGGTCTTGGCTGGGATTTTGTGCCTGAGGTGAAAAAGCTCACTGTGCATCCGGGGGAGACGCGCACCATCGCTTACCGTGCCACTAACAATACCTTGGTGAACTCGGTCGGACAGGCAGTGCCTTCGGTTACCCCGGGTCTTGCCGCGCAATACCTGAACAAAATTGAATGTTTCTGCTTTAACCGCCAGCCCCTTGAAGCAGGAAAAGACGCAGAACTTCCACTGGTGTTTTATGTCGACCCGGAACTGCCGGAAGACATCAGCACCCTGACGCTGGCATATACCCTGTTTAGCGCAAAGACTGAGCCTGTGACTCAGTAAATGCAGTGAGGTCATCATGACGACAGACACCAATACAGATGCCCAGTACGAAAACTACTATGTGCCCGCGCAGAGCAAGTGGCCGATTGTCGGTGCTATTGCCTTGTTCTTTATTGCGATGGGCGCAGGTTCGACAGTCGCCGGATTGTTCGGTGGCAATGGTCCATGGATGCTGCTTATTGGCACCGGCATTTTGATGTTCATGCTGTTTGGCTGGTTCCGCGATGTGATTCATGAATCGATGGGTGGATTGTATTCGGCGCAAATGGACAGATCCTTCCGTCAGGGCATGAGTTGGTTCATCTTCTCGGAAGTGATGTTCTTTGCCGCTTTCTTTGGTGCATTGTTTTACGCCCGAATCATTGCTGTTCCTTGGCTGGGAGGGGCAAGCAACAATGCCATGACCGCAGCAGTGCTCTGGCCTGACTTTATTCCGGGTTGGCCTTTGGTGAAAACGCCAGGTGGCACGGAAACCACGGCTATGGGGGCTTGGGGTCTGCCGCTCATCAACACCATCATTCTGCTTGCTTCGTCTGTCACGCTGCACTTTGCACATGTGGCGATGGAAGAGGGCAACCGCCAACGCGTTAAACTGTTTCTTGGTGTCACCGTGCTGCTGGGGTGGATATTCCTCGGGCTGCAGGTGGAAGAATATGTGCATGCATATCAAGAGCTGAACCTCAGGCTGGATTCGGGGATTTACGGGAACACCTTCTTCCTGCTTACCGGTTTCCACGGTATGCATGTTTTCCTTGGTTCGATCATTCTGTTCATTATTTGGCTGCGGGTACTGAAAGGACACATGACCCCAGAGCATCATTTTGCTTTCCAGGCTGGTGCTTGGTATTGGCACTTTGTGGATGTGGTGTGGCTGTGTCTGTTCGTATTCGTCTACATCTTGTAGCGATGCAAATTAATAAGGGCGACTGTTGGGTTCAATCACTCCGGTCGCCAAAGCTACCAGCAAGATGACAAACACAAGTACAGAGAACAAAACGCGACGTCCCAAAAAGCGGGACATGGGAACGTCGGATTGACCCTTAAGCATAATCGGCAACGCTCGGAATAAGTTAAAGACGATAAAGACCAGCAGGCAGACGAGGATCCCTTTGAGCAGCATATTGCCTCCTGAGAGTCAAAAAGGTGACCGGATGTCTTCTTCCAACATACGGCAAATAAGACGGATTGGTTTTCTTGTATTTACTCTGGCGATGACAGCGCTCTTGGTCAAGCTAGGGATGTGGCAAATGTCCCGCGGGGCAGAAAAAGAAGTCCTTTTGTCGCAACTTGCAGAGCGCTCCCAGCAGGAATTCACGACATTGACTTCCTTGCCGCCGGACCTCAAGGGAACCCGCGTTAAGTTAATCGGCCAGTTTGACGCATCAAAGAGCGTGCTGCTCGATAACCAAACTTTTGAAGGCCGGGTGGGATACCGCTGGTTTCAGCCGCTCAGAAGTGACAATCATTGGGTATTAGTCGAACTGGGTTGGGTGGCGGCTCCTGCAACAAGAGATACATTACCGACACTGCCAGCGCTAGAAGGGCAGTTTTCAGTGAGCGGCACTATCGATTTTCCGTCAGACAGGGTCGTACTGGCACAAGTGGAAACAGAAAACGGCTGGCCCAAGCGGGTACAATCGGTGGAAATTCAAGGTCTGGAACAAGCTTCCGGGCTTTCCCTCAAACCCTGGCTTATCCGTGGTGATGTGATAAGCGACAGCAACGGAGAGAGCTTCAGTACAGGTGCAAAACCCATCTGGGAGCCTGTCGTGATGAAGCCGGAAAAGCACTATGCCTACGCTATGCAGTGGTTTGGATTGGCGCTGGTAGTAGTGATTGGATTTGGGCTTTGGTGGAGGAAAGGACGCATATGAATGGGAAAAAAGCGCTGATACTGGTCACCGTGATTTTTGTTCTGCCGGTTCTGGCTGCCAAATTGGTATTGGATTTTGGCTGGTATAATAGAGGCGTGACCAACAATGGCGAGCTTATCGCCGAAGAAGTGAAGGCCGATTGGCTTTCACACAACGGGCAATGGCGTTTGGTCTACTCCTACCCAAATGCTTGTGATGAGAAGTGCGAGAGTGCGCTGTTTCAACTTAACCAAATCCCGGTGGCGGTTGGACGTGAGCGTGAACGGGTTGCCAGCATCCTGCTGACACCGGAAAGCTCGGCGGTGGAAGAAGGCACCAATGTCACCCGCCAAAACATCGATGCAACGCAACAACAAACCATGTCATCGCTACCCTTCTCTGAAAACGCGATTTATCTTGTTGACCCCCTGAACAATCTTATTCTTGCCTACCCGGTGCCAGCTGAAAAATCAGCACAGGTGGCACAAAGCAAAGGACTGCTGTCCGATCTTCGAAAACTCATGAAACTCTCTAAAGTCGGGTAAGGGAGGTCGCGATGGAAAAAGATAAACGTTATCTCGGACTGGTATACGGCGCACTGGCTCTAGCTTTGATCGTGGTTGCGCTTGGCGCTTTCACTCGTCTGACTGAGGCCGGGTTGGGTTGTCCCGACTGGCCTGGCTGTTATGGTTTTCTGACTGTGCCGCAATCGGCAGAGAAAATTGCTCAGGCCACGGAAGCTTTCCCCCATGCCCCTTTTGAAATTCAGAAAGCCTGGAATGAAATGATTCATCGCTATGTGGCAGGTACCCTAGGTTTAGTGATTGCTGCCATTGCCTTTCTGGCATGGCGTCGCCCTGAGCGAAACCGCATGCTGCCGAGTGTGCTCCTAGCGGTAGTGACCTTTCAGGCGGCTCTAGGCATGTGGACTGTGACCATGAACCTGATGCCTATCGTGGTGATGGGGCATTTGCTCGGTGGTTTCACTACCGTCACTTTGCTGTTCATGTTGGCGCTGCTGGAAAGACGGCGTATTAAAGGTCCGACACAGCTCGAGGTAGGTCCCATAAAGGCCTCTGTTGGCGGAAAGCTCAGGGTATTGTCAGTCGCTGCGCTGCTGGCAGTGGTGATGCAAATTGCGCTTGGTGGCTGGACATCAGCCAACTATGCGGCTCTCGTTTGTACTCAGTTGCCTGTCTGTGAAGTCGATTGGGTAGAAAAATACGATGCCTCGGCGTTCCACCCCATCAGCCCAAAAAATGAGACCTATCAATATGGTGTACTGAATTTCGATCAGCGCGTCACGATTCACGCCACTCACCGAATTGGTGCCATGGTAGTCACGGCGCTCATCTTACTGCTGGCGTTTGCGGTCAGAAAACCGCTTGGTGCTGGTATATCGCTACTACTCTTGGGCGCGCTAGGTATTCAGATAACGCTTGGCATCACCAATGTGGTCGCCTTGCTGCCACTTTCTGTTGCGGTGGCACACAATGTTTGCGGATTGCTTTTACTTTTAGTGACTGTCAGGACGGTGGTAGGTGTGTTTGCACCTGTTTCAATGACCGCTGCACAGTCGTCTTTGGGAGACTCAGGGAGGTTAAGCCATGGCTAAATTCAACACGCCTTCGCTGGCAAACAGCGCCCCGAATACTGAAACCGCTCTATGGCGGGATTATCTGGAGCTGACCAAGCCCAAAGTGGTAGCCATGCTATTGCTTACCGCCATGGTGGGAATGTGCTTGGCGGTACCGTCTTTGCCTCCTGCTCACGTCGTGATTCTGGGACTGTTGGGAATTGGGATGCAGTCGGCTGCAGCTGCGGTGTTCAATCATGTGATTGATCAGCGTATTGATAGACAGATGCAGCGCACTATTCACCGCCCCGTTGCGAAAGGCCGGGTGGGTACGTCACAGGCTCTGGCCTTTGGTGGCTTACTGATGGTCGCAGGCTTTGCGCTTCTTTTGGTATTGAATGCACTGGTGGCGTGGCTCACCTTTGCCAGTTTGATTGGCTATGCGGTGGTCTACACTGTTTGGCTGAAGCATGCAACGCCGCAAAATATCGTGATTGGTGGCTTGGCAGGCGCGATGCCACCGCTTCTTGGTTGGGTGGCGGTAACGGGGACGCTCGACCCGCATGCGTTGCTGCTGGTGATGCTGATTTTCACTTGGACCCCACCGCATTTCTGGGCGCTCGCGATTCATCGTGAGAAAGATTACGCCAAAGCAGGCGTGCCCATGTTGCCAGTGACTCACGGTGTGGAATTCACCAAGACCATGATTTTGCTCTACACCCTGCTTTTGGTGGTGGTGGGCTTACTACCATGGCTGGCGGGAATGAGCGGGCTGATTTACCTCTTCGGTAGCTTGACGCTCAACCTCGGCTTTGCCTGGTACGCGTGGCAGCTGAAATTCCATGACCGCAAAGGGTTGGCTTGGCAGACGTTTAAATACTCCATTTGGCATGTGTTTGGTTTGTTTGTGGCTTTGCTCGCCGATCATGCGTGGCGTGCGATAGGATAGTTGCACACCCAAGCAAACAGTGAGCAGGGATGATGCTTTCCCATCTTCAATTCTCAACGCTGCGGCTGGATGTCGCGGCGTTATTGTCTTTTTGACCCGCACATTCTGATAAACTTCCGCCACTTACTCTCTATCTGTCGATAACCACAGAGCCAATTTATGCTGTCAGCGCTGCAACAAAAAGCCCTCCACATACGCGTATTCTCGCTCGCGTTTCCTATGGTGCTTTCCAACATTACCGTGCCTTTGCTGGGACTGGTGGATGCGGCCGTGATTGGCCACCTCGACCATGCCTGGTACCTCGGTGGCGTGGCGGTCGGCAGCACCATGATCGCTGTGACTTTCTGGCTTCTCGGTTTTCTTCGTATGGCTACCACGGGGCTGACCGCACAAGCTTATGGCGCTGACGATAAGGCGGGGCTGTCGAATGTGTTCCTGCAGGGTATCTCCCTTGCTTGGTTACTGGCATTCGCGATTATCGCCGTGCATCCATTAATTGCGGATTGGGTGTTTTCCTACAGTGACGCAAGTGCAGAAGTGAAGCGCTATGCCGGCCAGTATTTCTCTGTGCGTATCTGGAGTGCGCCTGCAGCGCTGACCAATCTTGTGATCATGGGTTGGCTATTGGGAGCCCAGAACGCGAAAAAGCCCATGATGCTGCTGATTGTTATCAACGTCATCAACATCGTGCTCGATATACTGTTTGTCGTGGGTTTTGGCTGGAAAGTGCAGGGCGCTGCAGCAGCAAGTGTGATTGCTGATTACAGCGGTATGGCACTGGGCTTGTACTTCGTTGCGCAGCGCTGGAAGCAAGAGATGTTGCCTGCTCCATTGGCGCAGTGGAAAAAAGCTTCAGCGGGTATGGGACGGCTTTTAAAGCTTAACCGGGACATCTTCCTTCGAAGTCTTTGCCTGCAGCTGGCCTTCACCTTTATGACCTTTCAGGGCGCGACGCTGGGCGATAACGTGGTGGCAGCCAATGCGGTGTTGATGAACTTTCTGATGCTGGTTTCTTTCGCAATGGACGGTTTTGCCTATGCGATGGAAGCCATGGTGGGGAAGGCAATTGGTGCCCGGAACAGAAACGAGCTGATGGATTCACTGACGGCCACCACCTTTTGGAGCTTGGTGATTTCCCTGCTTATCACTGCCGCTTTCCTTATCTTCGGCGAGCAGATTGTCGGGGTGATTTCCGATATTCCTGCTGTGCGTGAACAGGCATTTGTGTATCTGCCTTGGCTCATTGCCATGCCGCTGGTGGCCATGTGGTGTTTTCTGCTTGATGGTGTCTTTATTGGTGCGACGCGCGGACGCGAAATGCGAAACACCATGTTTGTCGCGATGGCAGGTTTTTTTGTGATTTGGTGGCTATTAAGTGGCTGGGGCAACCATTCGCTTTGGGCGGCGATGCTCGGCTTTATGGCATTGCGTGGATTAACGCTGGGGGTACTTTTCGTTCACCAGTGGCGCAGAGACACCTTCCTGGGGGCAAACTAGCGAGACAAAAAAGGCGCCATCGGGCGCCTTTCTTCTTACGATAATCGCTCTTAGTAGTAAGAGTGATCACCGTGTGCGTGCTCGGTGACGTCACGAACGCCGTTAAGCTCGCCGCTGAATTCTTCCAGCAGTTGCTTCTCGATGCCGTCTTTCAGGGTGACGTCAACCATTGAACAGCCATTACAGCCGCCGCCGAACTGAATCACTGCCACTTTGTCTTCAGTGATTTCAATCAGATTGATGTGACCACCGTGGCCTGCCAGCTGTGGATTAACCTGAGTCTGGATCACGTACTCAACGCGCTCCATCAGTGGCGCGTCGTCAGACACTTTACGCATTTTTGCGTTTGGTGCTTTCAGCGTCAGCTGTGAGCCCATTTTGTCAGTGACAAAATCAATCTCAGCATCTTCCAGAAACGGAAGGCTCAGTTCATCTACGTACGCAGAAAAACCTTCGAATTTGAGTTCGGTGTCAGTCGCTTCCACTGCATCCTGAGGGCAGTAAGAAACGCCGCACTCTGCGTTTTGCGTGCCAGGATTAACCACGAATACGCGGATGTTTGTCCCTTCCGGCTGCTGCTCAAGCAGTTTACCGAAATGGCTCTGTGCACTTTCTGAAATAATAATTTGTGACACGGCTTCTTACCTGATTTATCCAGTATTTGTTTACATTGTACGCTTGTTTTTGTCCGCTATCACCCCTCAAGCTTCGAGGTTACTTTTCCCCCACTTTTTCACTTAAGTGGTTTCTGGCGGTGTGCGACAAAGACAATACACATCGATACGTTCCACGCCATGCTGCCGGAGCAGGCGGCAAAGCTGGGCGACAGTCGCACCCGTGGTGACAACATCATCAACCAAGGCGATGTGTGGCGGCAGTTTTCCTTCGATAGAAAATGCCTGCTTTAAGTTTGAAAGACGGGATTGTCGGTCTAATCCCTGCTGTTGGCGAGTGGCACGAATGCGTTTTAAGACATTGGGCTCAGATTGAACCTTCAGTTGTCTCGCGAGCTCTGCGGCCAGCACACTGCTATGGTTAAATCCGCGCCAAAGCCTGCGTTTCCAATGCATGGGCACGGGAAGAAGGAGAGGCGCAGGTGATTCAATCTCTGTCGCGAGCAGTTTAGCGAGAGCAGGGGCGAGCCAGTAATGTCCTTGATACTTGAAGCGGTGAAGCAGTTTGTCATAAGGAAAGGCATAGGCACCGACACAGACCAAACTGTCCCACGGCGGCGGCTTTTTCAAACATCTGCCGCAGCTTTCAATGACGTAAGGCGTGGGCAAACCGCAATGCAGGCAGCGTGGCTGACGGGGCAAGCTTGCGTGACAGGGATGACACCAAGGATAGTCATGCTGCTCCAACCTGTGGTGGCAAAGCTGACAACGCAGCGGCAAGGCACGTAAGATAGTGCTTAACATCAAGGACATGCTTGTTGATAAACGAATTTAGGCAGTGTAAATGACGACTTCTCTGTACTGGCATACGGAAGGCCAGGGTTCCGATCTGATTCTCATTCATGGCTGGGGGATGAATAGCGCCGTATGGCAAAACATCCTGCCTGCTCTCACCCCGCATTACCGCGTTCATTGTGTTGACCTGCCGGGATATGGCTTCAGTCAACCGACTGATACTTTTTCCTTAGAGGAAATGGCACAGTGCTTGCTTGATAATTCACCGCAGGAATCTGTTTGGGCCGGTTGGTCTTTGGGGGGAATGGTTGCCACTCAGGCTGCACTGCTCGCACCGGAACGTGTGAAAGGTTTGGTCACGATTGCCAGCTCTCCAAGATTTGCTGCAGAGCATGGATGGCGAGGGATAAAACCCGAGGTATTGCAGGCGTTTACGAAACAATTGGCTGAAGACTTTCAGACGACGGTTGAACGTTTCATGGCGCTTCAGGCAATGGGGAGCCCGACAGCACGGCAAGATATTAAGTGGTTGAAACAGGCGGTCCTCTCTCACCCGTCTCCTCAGCCAGAGGCGCTTAGCGCTGGCCTTGGTATTCTTGCTGACGCTGATTTGCGGGCTCAATTGCATGATATTTCAATGCCTTGGCTCAGAATGTACGGTCGGCTGGACGGCCTTGTGCCTGTCAAAGTGGCGCAAGAGTTGGATGTTCTGGCACCGCGTTCGCAGCGGCAAATCTTTGCCAAAGCGTCGCACGCACCGTTCATTTCTGATCCCGACCATTTTTCGCAAGAACTTTTAAGGTTTTGCGGACAATGCTTGCCGTCCTGTTAATGGAAAGTAGCGAAATTAAGTGAATTGGGGCTAAATTTTAATCTGAAGCCGCCGATACTTTAATCAAGTTACTTGCTATGGCATCAGGAGAGACCATAATGAATATAGGTAACGTTGGGTATTCTCAGCATGCTTACGCCAAGCCAATGCAGCCAAATCAGGCGGCAAAGGGCAATGAGGCGCAGGCAGCCGAGGGTGCCAAGCAGTCTTACGAGCAGGTCGCGAAGGAAGTGTCGGACGGTAAGACTGTTAACAAAGCAACGGAAGCCGAAGGCACGCCTTCTTCGTCTAAAGTTGAGTCTTTCACCTACGGGGCACTTGGCATGGACCACCCTGAAGAAGTGAAAAGCAACGACGATGCTGCGTATTCCGCCGGTCAGGTGCTTTCTGCACTGGGTACCATTGGCGGATTGATCGCAATATTGGTCTAGTTTCGCTATAGAGATATAGCTCGCGCATTCGCGGGGATTACCCCGCCTATGCTCGCAGGCGACGCGCCTTCGGTCGGTGTTGGGAGACAACATTGGCATGAACATTTCGCCCGCTAACGTCAGCATCCCTGCTGTCGTACCGTCAGTGAACCCGCCAACGGAGCAAGTTGCGCGGGATAATCGCGTGCGCGAAAAAATCGTCCCGCCCAGTCAGGCGAATGCCACTGCCGAAGAGAAACCCGTACTCTCCGAAGAGAAACAACTTAAGAACCCATCTTGGGACCCTTCTGAACACCCCGATTACGCCGATCTGGAACAAAACCCAAGACAGTTCAATGGTGGTGGTTTTGCTGCACATGAGACGCTCAGCCAGCTAACCAACATGCTATCCGGTGGTTCGTATGTGCCGCAGAACGAAAACGGCTACGCTATGCGCATTAAGCTGCCGAAAGAAATACTGGATAAAATCGACGAGCTGAAAGCTTCTCAGCGTACTGGTGCGGTCGTTGCCATGCGATATCAGCAATCGTCAGCCGCGAATGTCCCATCAGAAGTGCTGATCGTGATTTGACGATAAGCGAAGCAAGCAGAGACAAAAACAGCGCCTTTTGGCGCTGTTTTTGGTTTCTCAGCTATCAGTTACGCTTCGCTTTGGCAAAGGCATCGGCAAATGCGCCACCGAAACCGGATTGCTGACCGCCACGATTATCACGGCGGCTGTTGTCATTGCGGTGATTGCCGCTAAAGCTGCGTTCCTGGTTGCGTGGGCGGGATTCGCGGGCAGGTTTGTTATCAGCCCCTGGCTCATCACTGAGGCGCATCGAAAGACCAATACGCTTACGCTGCAGATCCACTTCCATCACCTTCACTTTCACCACATCGCCGGCTTTGACGACTTCACGTGGGTCAGAAATAAATTTGTCTGACAGCGCAGAGATATGCACCAAACCGTCCTGATGTACGCCGACATCAACAAAAGCGCCGAAGTTAGTCACATTGGTGATCACGCCTTCCAACACCATACCCGGGATCAGATCTTTCACTTCATTGACGCCATCGGCAAAGGTGGCGGTCTTAAACTCTGGGCGTGGGTCGCGGCCAGGTTTTGCAAGTTCTGCCAGGATGTCGGTCACGGTCGGGATACCAAAGGTATCGTCAGCGTAGTCTGCTGCTTTCAGCGCACGCAGGAAGTCATGGTTGCCAATCATGGCATCAACGCCTTTACCTGATTTTTCGGCAATACGTTTGACCACCGGATAAGCTTCAGGGTGAACGGCAGAGCTATCCAGCGGGTTTTTACCCTTCATGACACGAAGGAAGCCAGCACACTGTTCAAAGGCTTTCGGGCCAAGACGTGGCACTTTCAGCAGGGTTTTACGATCGGCAAAGCGGCCATTTTCGTCACGGAAGGCCACAATGTTGGCTGCCATGGTGGTTGAAAGGCCCGCTACACGAGTCAGTAGCGCTGCCGAGGCACTGTTTACGTCAACACCTACGGCGTTTACACAGTCTTCCACGACCGCGTCCAGACGCTTGGCAAGCTGGCTCTGGCTAACATCATGCTGGTATTGGCCCACACCAATAGATTTCGGATCGATTTTCACCAATTCAGCGAGCGGGTCTTGCAGGCGGCGGGCAATAGAAACCGCGCCACGAAGCGACACATCAAGGCCAGGGAACTCGGTCGCGGCAAGTTCAGATGCGGAATAAACCGATGCACCGGCTTCACTGACCATCACAGTCTGGATTTTCTCTCCCGCATCTTTCAGCATGCCTGCGACAAATGCGTCGGTTTCACGGGAAGCTGTGCCGTTACCAATCGCAATCAAATCCACATTATGTTTTTTGACCAGAGCCATCACCACGCGTGCAGATTCTGCAATTTTGTTTTGTGGTGGCGTTGGGTAGATGGTGGCGGTATCCAAAAGCTTACCGGTGTTGTCGATCACCGCGACTTTACAACCGGTGCGAAGACCTGGGTCGATACCCAAAGTGCCGCGGGGGCCAGCCGGTGCGGCCATCAACAAGTCTTTTAGGTTGTCTGCAAACACTTTGATGGCGTCGGTTTCTGCCATCTCGCGCAGGTTACCCATCAACTCGGTTTCCATGTGCATTAAAATCTTGATACGCCATGCAAAGCTCACAACCTGCTTACGCCAGCGGTCAGCGGCTGCAGCGCCAATGGTCACGCCATAATGGTCACTGATGATGGTTTCACAATATGAGCCGGTGGATTTTTCGTCCTGACCCGGATCGGCATTCAGTGACAGTTGCAAAATCCCTTCATTGCGGCCGCGGAACATGGCAAGCGCGCGGTGCGAAGGCACTTTGCTGAGTAATTCATCATGGGCAAAGTAGTCTTTAAACTTCGCGCCTTCTTCCTCCTTGCCTGCCACCAGGCGCGCTTGAATTTCCGCGCTTTGGTTTAGATGACGACGGATTTTATCCAGCAGCGCGGCGTCTTCGGCAAATTGCTCCATCAAAATCGCACGGGCACCGTCGAGCACGGCTTTAGTATCAGCAAAGCCTGCGTCAGCGTTGAGGTATTTCGCCGCTTCGGTTTCTGGATCGTGGTCTGGCTGTTCCCACAGCAGGGTTGCCAGAGGCTCGATACCAGCTTCAATCGCAATTTGACCTTTGGTACGGCGCTTGGGTTTGTAAGGCAGGTACAAATCTTCCAGACGGTTTTTACTGTCTGCATCCAGAATGTCTTTTTTCAGTGCATCAGACAGTTTGCCTTGCTCATCAATCGATTTCAGGATCACCTGGCGGCGCTCTTCCAACTCGCGCAGGTAGCCCAAACGGGATTCAAGGTTACGCAGCTGGGTGTCGTCGAGGCCGTTGGTCACTTCCTTACGGTAACGGGCAATAAAGGGAACGGTATTGCCATCATCTAGTAAGTTTACTGCCGCAATAACCTGCGCATCGCGTACATTCAGTTCTGTCGCGATCTGTTGGTAGATTGAAGTTGTCATGGTGTTCCTTAGATTCATTGTCACGCCGCAGCGTAACTTTAGTGTTCGTCTTGCTGGTAGCGGATACTGTTGATGTACCAGACTTTCGGCCCTTCCGGTGTGGTCACCACCGCTTCGTCATCCACTTCTTTTTTAATCAAAGCGCGCGCCATAGGGCTGTCGATAGAAATGTAGTCTTTCCGGCCATAAATTTCGTCGGGACCGACAATGCGGAAGGAGAGAGTGTCGCCATCTTCGTTTTCGATATCGACCCAGGCACCGAAAAACACCTTACCGTCCTGTTGAGGGCTATAATCGACCACACGCAGGATTTCGAGACGTTTTCTGAGGTAGCGGACGCGGCGGTCTATCTCACGCAGCAAGCGCTTGTTATAGGTGTAATCCGCGTTCTCTGAGCGGTCGCCAAGACTGGCGGCCCAAGAGACAATCTTGGTGATTTCCGGGCGGCGCTCTTTCCAGAGGTAATCAAGCTCTTGTTTGAGTTTGTTGTAGCCTTCCCGGGTGACCAAATCGGTTTTTTTCATTCTGCTTTCCGAGCGATTGTTTCGTTTTCCGGCAAGAGTTATAACCGCTTTGCTGCCATGATTAAAGCGAAGCTGCCCGGCAACGTTAAGCTGAGGCACGAATTTCGCATTCAATTTTCTGGGGCAGGGTTACAACTGGTAACAGTTTTTCTTCCCACAGGACGTTACTCTGATGTTTTATATCAGAGTCCGAATTTATTATTGGTGGCATTTCCACCACACGGAGAGAAAGGTAAGTCATGCAAGATAATCATAAGATCCTGGTTGTTGACGATGATATGCGTCTTCGCTCGCTGCTTGAGCGTTACTTGTCTGAGCAAGGTTTTCAGGTACGCAGTGTGGCGAACGCCGAGCAAATGGACCGTTTGCTCTCTCGTGAGAATTTTCACCTGATGGTGTTGGACCTGATGCTACCGGGTGAAGATGGCCTCTCCATCTGCCGTCGACTGCGTCAGGCGAACAATCAATTGCCGATCCTGATGCTGACGGCAAAAGGCGACGAAATTGACCGCATCGTGGGCCTGGAAGTGGGGGCAGATGATTACCTGCCGAAGCCATTTAACCCACGCGAACTGCTGGCACGTATTCGTGCGGTATTGCGCCGTCAGACGGTAGAAGCACCGGGTGCGCCTTCCAGTGAAGAAAAAATTGTTGAGTTTGGCCAGTTCCGTTTGAACCTGGGCACCCGCGAAATGTTCCGCAACGATCAGCCGCTCACGCTGACATCTGGCGAGTTTGCGGTATTGAAGGCGCTGGTGACCAATGCCCGCGAGCCGATGTCCCGCGATAAGTTGATGAACATGGCGCGTGGCCGTGAATATTCGGCGATGGAGCGTTCGATTGACGTTCAAATCTCGCGTCTTCGCCGCATGATTGAAGAAGATCCAAGCAAGCCCCGTTATATTCAGACTGTTTGGGGCCTGGGCTATGTGTTTGTGCCGGACGGAGAAGCCTAATTAATGCGCTTCTCTCCACGCAGTAACTTTGCCCGTACACTCGTGGTGCTGGCTGGCCTTCTGATTGCCAGCCAGATCTTCTCCTACCTCACCATCCTCAATTACGCTCTGTTGCCAAGCATCAAACAGTTCAACAAAATCCTCGCACATGAAATCGAAGTCATGCTGGATGACGATTTGCTGTTATCGAACGGCAAGGTTTATCACATGGATGAACTGTTACGTCGTCAGTTACTTGAGAAGCTTGGTGTCACCATGCACGATGACGATGAGCCAGAGATGATGGAGGAGTTTGATCACGCTGCGTCAGTGGATTATCTCAGTGCGGACATGTCCGAGAAGCTCGGTGCCCCGACCGAAGCGCGCATAAGCCTGGAGTCGAAGAACTATGTGCTCTGGCTGGAAAGTGAGGCGTTCCCTGGCTACGTAATGCGGATACCGCTATCTGAGTTGCATCAGGATGACTTCCAACCCCTATTCTTCTATTCCATGTTTATCGCCTTACTGGTGATCGGTGGTGGCTGGATGTTTATTAAGGTGCAGAACCGACCATTGGCGGCACTGGAACGTGCGGCGCAGGATGTCGGACATGGAAAATTCCCTGAGCCTTTGCCGGAACGTGGTGCGTCAGATATCCGAGCGGTGACTAAAGCGTTTAATCAGATGAGCGAAGGCATTCGTAAACTGGAGGAAGACAGGGCACTGCTGATGGCGGGTGTCAGTCATGATCTCCGTACGCCGCTAACCCGTATCCGTCTGGCGACTGAAATGATGTCGCCGGAAGACAGTTATCTGGCTGAGAGCATGATTAAAGATACCGAAGAGTGTAATGAAATCATCAATCAGTTTATGGACTACTTGCGCTCGGTTCAGCTTCAGGACATGACAGAGATTGACCTGAATGTGGTGGCCGAAGATGTGTCTGTCGCTGATGGTGCGACAGGGCATGACCTTGAAGTATCTAAAGGTGAGCTGGTTGGAAAGCTTGATGCTAACGAAGTGGCTATCCGTCGCGCGGTGACTAACTTAGTGGTTAATGCGGTGCGCTATGGTGGTGGCTGGGTCAAAATCAGTACCGGTACCTCGGCCGACCGTCGTCATCAGTGGATTGCGGTAGAAGATAATGGGCCAGGTATTGCCGCTGACCAGATTGAAACAGTACTCCAGCCTTTTACCCGTGGTGATACGGCACGCGGAAGCGAAGGTACGGGGCTTGGCCTTGCCATCGTCAAACGTATCGTCGAGCAACACAACGGCGTTCTTAAGCTTAGTCAGCGCTCTCAAGGCGGGCTTCAGGCACAGATAGTGTTGCCATTGACCAAGCGCCAACCCAGAAAGCGTCGATAGACCCTAAGCCTAAAATGATAAAAAACGCGGATGTTTCATCCGCGTTTTCTTATTGCCACATATGAAATTTAACCCATAAACTTGTCTCATATTTGAATCATCTGCTAATACTGTAATAAAGCGCCGATACAGCAGAGATGAAACATGAAGATAGTCATCGACCCGCAGGATCCGTCCCCGAAGTTCAAACAATTGATGACGCAGATCCAGCGTCAGATTGTTGCCGGGACGCTCATTCCAGGGGAAAAGCTGACTTCTGTCAGAAAGTTAGCGGCAGAGTTGAATATCAATCCGATGACGATTTCACGTTGTTACCAAAACATGGAAGAAGAAGGCTGGTTAGAGCGTAAACGCGGCGTGGGCATGATTGTCGCGAGGCAAGGGTTGCAAGGCCGAATGGAAGATCGCTTCGGGTTTATTGAGCCGACACTAAAAGCCCTGATTGATGATGCCCGGGAAGTGGGTTACAGCAAATCAGAAGTAATGGCGCTAGTGATGCAGTATTGGGAAGACTGATTCGCAACATTGGCGGAATGAAGAAAGGGCGGATATCCGCCCTTTTTTATGCGTTGCTGTATTTGTCGTTGTTACCAAGCCAGCGGGTGATAATGGCTTTGGCGTTGTCTGGATAGTTTTGGTGCAGATACAACGCAAGCTTCTGTACTTCAGGGATGAGTTTCTGATCGCGCACCAGGTCGGCAATCTTAAACTCTGCCATCCCCGTTTGTTTGGTGCCCAAGAGCTCACCTGGGCCACGAATTTCTAAGTCGCGCTGAGCAATCACAAAACCATCACTGCTTTCACGCAACACGCCTAATCGCTGTGTAGCTGTCTTTGATAGCGGTGCGTGATACAAAAGCACACAGTGGCTGGCAACAGAACCTCGCCCGACACGACCACGAAGCTGGTGAAGCTGCGCCAGACCGAGACGCTCTGGGTTTTCGATGATCATCAGACTGGCATTTGGCACATCCACGCCAACTTCAATAACGGTTGTGGCGACCAAAAGATGCAGCTCACCGGATTTAAACGCCTGCATCACTTCCTGTTTTTCTGCCGCTTTCATCCTGCCATGTACCAGACCGATTTTTAGCTCGGGCAGGGCACGCGCTAAATCATCGGCCGTTTCTGCAGCAGCTTGCGCTTCCAATACCTCAGACTCATCAATTAAGGTACACACCCAGTAAGCCTGACGTCCTTCTTCCAAACAGGACGCGTGGACGCGGTTGATGATGTCGATACGTCGGGTATCCGGTACGGCAACGGTTTGAATCGGTGTGCGCCCCGGCGGCAGCTCGTCGATGATGGAGGTGTCGAGATCGGCATAGGCGGTCATCGCCAGCGTCCGTGGAATAGGCGTCGCAGTCATGATGAGTTGGTGGGGATGAATGCCTTGCTTCATCCCTTTCTCACGAAGCTCGAGGCGCTGATGAACACCAAAGCGATGCTGCTCATCGATAATGACTAGGGCAAGCTTGTCGAACTCCACATGCTTTTGGAAAAGGGCGTGAGTACCCACTACCATTTTGGCTTCGCCGCTGGCGATTTTGGCAAGCTCTGCTTCTTTAGCTTTACCTGTCAGTTTGCCCGCAAGCCAACCAACAGAAATGCCTAAAGGCTCCAGCCAGTTGGCAAAGTTAATTGAATGCTGCTCAGCAAGGAGTTCTGTCGGTGCCATCAAAGCAACCTGATAGCCCTGCTCGATCGCCTGCAATGCAGCGAGTGCAGCCACTAAGGTTTTGCCTGATCCCACATCACCCTGTACCAGACGCATCATGGGCTTTTCCAATCCCATGTCGCGTTCAATATCTGCCACCACGCGGGACTGCGCGCCCGTTGGTGTAAATGGCAAGGATTCCAAGAGCTTTGGTTTTAGTTCGGTGGAAGGTGGCAGTGAAAATGTCGGATCTTGCTGCAATTTGCTGCGAACGGAGAGCATCGAGAGATTTTGCGCTAACAGTTCTTCAAGGATGAGACGCTTCTGAGCCGGGTGTTCACCCTTCTCCAACTGGGTCACCGAAATATCCGGTGTTGGACGATGCAGGATTTTCAGGGCGTCACGCAGGGTGATTTGCCTGTCGTATAAGCCTTCTGGTAAGAGTTCCTGCACCGCAGCACCTTCGAGCAACTCAAGCGCCTGATCGGTCAGGTTTCTCAGTGTCAGCTGACGAAGCCCTTCTGTCGTTGGGTATACTGGCGTCAGGGTTTCTTCCAGCGAGAGTTCGGTTGGCTCGGAGAAGACTTTGTATTCGGGATGGATGATCTCAAGGCCACCCTGACCGCGTTTGATTTCGCCGTAAGCTTTGACGCGTTTGCCCTGTTCAAGGCTGTTTTTCATTGCCGCATTGAAGTTGAAAAAACGCAGCGTGAGCGAGCCGTTACCGTCTGTGATTTTCACCGTCAGCATACGGCGACGACCAAAGACAGTGTTGTTGCTAACGACTTCACCTTCAACGGTAGCATGCTGGCCCGGCATCAGGCTCATGATAGGCCAGATGCGGGTGCGGTCTTCATAGCGGTAGGGGAGATGGAATAGCAGATCCTGCACCGTGAAAAGCCCCAGCTTTTCCAGCTTCTCTGCCATTTTGCCGCCGACTCCAGTCAGCGAGGTAACGGGAACGGCATCCAACATTGACGCGCGCATGATGTGTTCATCTCTCCTAAATCAATAAGATTGCAGGTTTATTTTGCTGCCTGCATCTTGGCCCACCAGGCTTCATCGGCAACGATTTGGCCCTCTTCATCCAAATCTGGGTAAGGCAGGCCTTTACGTTTGGCGACTTTTGCCAGCACAGGATGACCACGCTCGAAGATGATGCGGTCAACTTCCGCTTGTGGGATTAAAGTTCGTGTACGCTGGTACATGCCTGCGTTTTGGCGTTGACGCTGTGCTTCATACAAAATCAGCGCGCTGGCGACCGAGACATTCAGTGACTGTACCATACCTATCATGGGAATGATGATGTCTTGATCTGCCAATTCAAGCGCTTGCTTGCTGATGCCGGTCTTTTCCTGACCCATCACGATGGCGGTCGGCTTGGTGTAATCAATCTCACGAAAATCAACGGCGGTATCAGACAGATTGGTCACCAGAATCTGCATCCCCTTTGCTTTCAGGGTTTCAAATGCTTCTGACGTGTTGTCATGGGTAACAACATCCACCCAGTTTCGTGCGCCCGCAGAGGTGCCGCCTAATGCGCGCATTTTACTGTCTTTCGGCCAGACGGCATGAACATGATGAACCCCAACAGCATCCGCAGTACGGATAATGGCGGAGATGTTGTTGGGCTTATGGACTTCTTCCATGCACACAGTAAGGTCCGGCTGGCGGGTAGCCAATACTTCATGGATGCGTGCAAAACGTTCTGGTGTCATGGTGTTTTTTCTCGTTTATAAAAACGCCCGCAAAGGGCGGGCGTTAAAGACTTAACAGTTAGCCTGTCAATGCATTAATTCTTCTGACGGCTGACTTTCACCACATTCGGCATGATACGGATGCGGCGCATGATATTTGCCAGATGCACACGGTTTTGAGTCGTAAGCTTCACGTAAATCGTGTACAAGCGCCCATCACGCTCTTCCGTGGTCAAGCCCTGAATGTTAGAGCCTGTTGCGGCAATAGTATTGGTCAAATCGGCCAGTGCGCCCTGATGGTTGAGCATGTCAACGCGCAGTGCAGTCGCAAAGTCCTGATCGATGTCATCGCCCCACTCTACAGACATGTATTTGTCTGGCTCCTGGCTATAACCACGGATGTTGGCACATTCTTCACGGTGGATGACCAGGCCTTTACCTGGGCTGACGTGACCGACGATGTGATCGCCCGGAATAGGACGACAACAGTTTGCGTAGGTTAGCAAGATACCTTCAGCGCCACGAATTGGCAGGCATCCGCCTTGCTCTTCCAGGCTGTCAGCATCACCGAGCAGACGCTTGGCAATCACCACGCTCATGAGCTCACCAGCACCGATATCTGCCAGCAGATCTTCCTCGCTCTCGAGCTTTAGATCGTGCAAGACTTTGTCGATGTTGTCCTGCTCAATGTCCTGAATGTTCTTCTCGCCAAGGGCATGGTTCAGGAGACGGCGACCCAGAATCACAGACTCTTCACGGCGCTTGCTTTTCAGTACCTGACGAATCTTGGTACGCGCACGGGAAGTCACCACATAGTTGAGCCAAGCCGCGTTTGGACGTGCACCGGGAGCGGTAATGATCTCAATAGTCTGGCCGTTTTTCAGCGGCTGGCTGAGCGGATAAGACTGACGGTTCACCCTCGCGCCGACGCAAGAGTTACCGACGTCCGTATGTACGGCGTAAGCGAAGTCCACAGCAGTCGCACCAACAGGCATTTCAACAATGCGGCCTTTGGGCGTAAACACGAACAGCTCGTCCGGGAACAAGTCTGATTTCACGCTTTCGATAAACTCAAACGAGCTACCTGCACTTTGCTGAAGCTCCAGCAGGCTTTGCATCCAACGCTGTGCGCGTACCTGCGCGGTGGTACCACCGCCGCCAGCACGATCTGCACCGTCTTTATATGCCCAGTGTGCCGCAACACCTTTGTCCGCCATCTGATCCATGTCTTCGGTACGGATTTGTACTTCAACAGGGACACCGTGAGGGCCAATCATGGATGTATGAAGCGACTGGTAGCCGTTGGCTTTCGGTACCGCGATGTAGTCTTTCATGCGGCCCGGGCGTGGCTTATACAGATTGTGCATTTGCCCCAGCACGCGATAACAGGTATCCACCGAATCGACAATCACACGGAAAGCATAGAGGTCCATGATGGTGTGGAAGCGCTGTTCCTTGTTCTTCATCTTGTTGTAGATGGAGTAGAGGTTCTTCTCACGACCCAGCACCTTGGCATTGATGCCCGCATCCTGGAGGCGGCCTTCAATTTCGGCGTGGATTTTCTGGATCATTTCTTTGCGGTTGCCGCGCGCATGGATCACCACTTCGCGCAATACGCGATATCGGGTCGGGTAGAGGGCTTCAAAGCCAAGCTCTTCCAGTTCCACTTTGATGTTGTGGATACCCAGTCTGTGCGCCAGTGGTGAGAAGATCTCGAGGGTTTCGCGGGCTATGCGGCGACGTTTGTCCGGACGCAATGCTCCGAGCGTACGCATATTGTGCGTGCGGTCAGCGAGTTTGATGAGGATAACGCGGATGTCATGGGCCATGGCCATGATCATTTTGCGGAAGTTCTCCGCCTGCGCTTCCTGACGGTCGCGGAATTTGAGCTTATCGAGCTTGGAGACGCCATCGACCAGATCGGCGACGGTATCGCCAAAACGTTGTTGCAAGTCTTCTTTGGTAACGTCGGTGTCTTCAATCACGTCATGCAGCAGCGCTGCCATCAAGGTTTCGTGATCGAGGCGCATCTCCGCAAGAATACGGGCAACAGCGATAGGGTGGATGATGTATGGTTCCCCGCTTGAGCGGGTTTGCCCTTCGTGGGCATCTCGCGCGACCAAATACGCTTGCCGGAGTGCCTCTAAGTGCGACTCCGGCAAGTATTGTGCTGCGACTTCTTTCAGGCTATCGAAGAGATACAATCTGCCTGTTTCCCTGAAGTTAGATTAGCGAAGAGTACCTGTGATGGTGCTTACAGCAGCCATTTCTGCAGCTTCTTGTTCTTGCTGCTCTTGGCGCTCACGTGCATCCAGGATCTCTTTAGTGATCAGGCCTTCCTCAATTTCACGCAGAGCGATAACAGTTTGCTTATCGTTCTCTTCCTGAACCAGTGAGTCTTTACCACCAGTTTGCATTTGGCGTGCGCGACGAGCTGCTACCAATACTAGATCGAAGCGGTTGCCAATTTTTTCAACAGCGTCTTGAACGGTTACGCGTGCCATGAAGAACTCCAGTAAGTAATAAAATCAAAATGACCGAAAATTATACAAAAGCGAACTGACCTAAACAACAAACATCTTTCGTTGTCAGAGTGTTTATTAGTCCAACAGCCTGTCAATCATGTCGTGGTGACGGCTGTATTGCTTGTCTTGCTTCATTCGCTCGGCGCGAAGGATGGCTTTGATGTCCATCAGGGCCACATCGAAATCATCGTTCACGATAACGTAATCATACTCGTTATAGTGAGAGATCTCAGAACGGGCTTCTTCCATGCGTTTTGCGATGACCTCATCAGAGTCCTGACCGCGCGCATTCAGCCGGCGCTCAAGCTCCTCACGGCTTGGCGGCAGAATGAAGATGCTTTTTGCGTTCGGCATTTTCTCGCGAATTTGCTGAGCGCCTTGCCAGTCGATGTCGAGAAAAATATCGACGCCTTTTGACAGCATTTCTTCAATCCACAGGCGTGATGTGCCATAGAAATTACCGAATACTTCGGCATATTCCAGGAAGGCTTCTTGTTCGATCAGCGCTTTAAAGTCCTCAACTGACACGAAATGATAGTGAACACCGTTCTCTTCGCCCGGACGAGATGCTCGGGTGGTGTGAGAAACAGACACTTTCATGTCGTAACGAGGATTATCTTTCAGCAATGCCGAAATCAGGCTTGATTTACCGGCACCACTTGGCGCTGAAACGATGTAAAGCGTACCTTGGCTCATGGTCTTGATCACTGTGAGGTTAAAGGGCGCGCAGGGTACCATGACCCGCACAAAAATTGAATTCCACTTTTAGGATAATCCAATAATGGCAGCAACCTAAAGCGGGAACAAAAAGCCCGGTACAAAGACCGGGCTTTACAGCTTTTCGTATCGATTACTCGATGTTTTGGATTTGCTCGCGCATTTGTTCGATCAACACTTTCAGTTCAACGCCAGAAGCGGTGATGTCCGTGCTGATGGATTTCGAAGCCAGCGTGTTCGACTCGCGGTTGAATTCCTGCATCATGAAGTCCAGACGACGACCACAAGCGCCACCTTTTTTCAGGATCTTCTTGGTTTCCGATACGTGAGAGTCAAGGCGGTCCAGCTCTTCCGCGACATCCGATTTCTGGGCCAGCAAGATGATTTCCTGCTCCACGCGGTTGGCGTCCAGTTCGACTTTCGCTTCTTCCAACTTGGTCAGGAGACGTTCACGTTGCCACTGTAGGATTTCCGGCATTTTCGCGCGTACTTTCACCACTTCTGCGGCAATGCCTTCCAGACGCTGTTCAATCAGCGCTTTCATATTATCGCCTTCGCTGGCGCGGGCTGCGATAAAGTCATCAACGGTTTTGTCGAAACCTTCCAGCAAGGCTTTGTTGATCGCGTCCATGTCCTGCTCTGGGGTTTCCATCACACCCGGCCACTGCAGTACCTGGAAAGGACCAATATTGCCTTCACCAGACATTTCTTTGATCCACTTAGCCGCGTGAATCACTTGTTTTGCCAACTCTTCATTGATTTTAAGCTCGGTATTCGCTGACTGATTGGCTTCAAAACGCAGGTTACATTCCACCTTGCCGCGGGCAAGACGGGATCGGAATCGCTCACGAATGATAGGTTCAAGGCCACGGAACTGCTCTGGCATGCGGATATAGGTTTCGAGGTAACGTTGGTTAACCGAGCGGATTTCCCAAACGGCTGTGCCCCATGTGCCCTTGATTTCCCGACGGGCGTAGGCAGTCATACTGTGGATCATTGAAGTTCACTCATTGATGAAAGTTGTGATGATTATACGCAGTCGCTGCCTTTTATGTCAGCAGCATGACGGGAAACAGAAGAAAAAAGCAGACAAGACCGCATTGTATTAGCGTGTAAAAGGTGAAGCCGTTATAATCGCCGGTTAACGAAATTCAGCATTTATAAACAGGTGAGTCCTATGCGTCCTAGCGGCAGAGAAGTTGGTCAAATTCGTCCAGTCACAATTACCCGTCATTTTACTGCCCATGCGGAAGGTTCTGTGCTGGTGGCGTTTGGTGATACCAAAGTTATCTGTACCGCAAGCGTTGAAGAAGGCGTGCCACGCTTTCTGAAAGGGAAAGGACAAGGCTGGGTGACCGCTGAGTACGGCATGCTGCCGCGTGCGACCCACACCCGTAACCGTCGTGAGGCGGCAAACGGTAAGCAAGGCGGGCGCACCATGGAAATCCAGCGCCTGATCGCCCGTAGCCTGCGCGCTGCTGTGAACCTTGAAAAGCTGGGCGATTTCACCATCACCGTTGACTGTGATGTTATTCAGGCTGACGGCGGTACCCGCACAGCATCGATTACTGGCGCAAGCGTGGCGATGGCCGATGCGCTGAACAAGCTGGTGAGCGAAGGAAAACTGGCAGAGAACCCAATGAAGGGTCATGTTGCTGCGGTTTCTGTGGGGATCTTTGAAGGTACGCCAATCTGCGATTTGGAATACGTGGAAGACTCAGCAGCAGACACGGATATGAATGTCGTGATGCTGGAAGATGGCCGCATGATTGAAGTGCAAGGTACTGCAGAAGCGGAACCGTTCACGGCCGATGAGCTTAATGCCATGTTGTCTTTGGCAACCAAAGGTATTCAGGACATTGTAGCGATTCAGAAAGCATCGTTAATTGATTGATGAGACAGCGGCTTCTATTGGAGCCGCTTTTTTTTTAACCTAATTTTAAGCGAGGCGGATGCGCCTCAGGTAAAACCGGCAAGCTAGCCGACTTTTGTTCGACAGGAGAGAAAATGAAAGCCTATCAGCGTCAGTTCATCGAATTTGCATTGGAAAAAGAAGTCTTGAAGTTCGGTGAATTCACTTTGAAGTCAGGTCGTAAGAGCCCTTACTTCTTTAATGCCGGTCTGTTCAACACAGGCAGGGATTTGGCGCGTCTGGGCCGTTTTTATGCCGAAGCGCTGGTTGATGCGGGTATTGAATACGATCTGCTGTTTGGCCCTGCGTACAAAGGCATTCCGATTGCGACTACCACTGCGGTTGCGCTGGCTGAACACCACGATGTGGACACGCCATACTGTTTTAACCGTAAAGAAGCCAAAGATCACGGTGAAGGTGGCAATCTGGTCGGTAGCGCGCTGGTAGGCCGTGTGATGCTGGTGGATGATGTGATCACTGCAGGTACGGCGATTCGCGAGTCGATGGAAATTATTCAGGCGAACGGTGCTGATTTGGCAGGTGTGTTGGTGGCGATTGACCGTCAAGAGCGCGGTAAAGGCGAGCTTTCTGCTATTCAGGAAGTCGAGAGAGACTTTGGCTGTCAGGTGGTTTCAATTATCAGTCTTGGCGATTTGGTGACGTATCTGGAAGAGCAGGGCAGTAACCCAGAACAATTGGATGCAGTAAAAGCATATCGCGCGGAATACGGTATCTAGTCGATACCCTCGCACCTTTTATTCGGCCCGCCTTTGAGCGGGCTTTTTTGTATCTGCTACTTGCTATGTTATTGCTTTGAAGGGAAATGTTTGTGATGAAAAAATGTGGTCATCATGCTGACAGATAAATAGTTGCCTTAGAAAGTGTGATCACTGTTGAATTCGTTCAGTATTTGTTCAGCGTCAGTGAGTATTATGAACTCATCAAAGCGGCACAGCGAATCACAAAACGCTTTTGCTGCACCCTACACACTGCTAAGTCGGAGAAGAAACTATGAAAAAAGTAATGGTAGCGACACTAATGACTTTCGGTTTGTTTACTGCAGGAGCGCAGGCAGGGTATACATTGGAAGAGACGCAAGCTTGTGCTAACTCAACACAATTCCACTCTTGTGTTGCTCAGCTGAATGAGCAGCAATCCAAGACCAGCATAGACATCGGTTACTCAAAAGAAGAAGTGGCCCAATGCGGTACAGCCAATGACTTCCATATGTGCGTAGATAATCTGCATGTTTAACATGTGGTAAACGGCAATGAGTTGGCCGTTTGCTAAAACATAAAAAAGGCTGCATGATGCAGCCTTTTTTATGTTTTTCGCAGCACATTCAGTTCAGTTGTGCACTCAACAGTTGCCAGTACTGGTCAAACTCCGCAGTCGGCGCGTATTTGAAGTTTGAACGCACGAAGCGGTTGAGGCTGCCTTCTACCTGACCGAGAAGCTGAGCTGCCAGTACATTCTCATCAACTGGGAAACCTTTACCTTCACGAAGACGGCGCTCGCGCAGTACCTGACGCAGTTGGCTCTCGATTTTTTCAAACAGCTGATTGATGCGACCTTGCAGTCTATCCTGCTCAAACATCAAGGCATGTCCGGTCATGATGCGTGTCAGTCCCGGATTACGCTCTCCGAAAACTAACAGCAATTGAAGGATCAAGCGTAAACGGGTCATCGTATCTTTCTCATCACTTTGGATGCGGTTGATACGGGTGATCAGTGACTCTTCGATAAACTCAATCAAGCCTTCGAACATGCGTGCTTTGCTTGGGAAGTGGCGGTATAGCGCGGCTTCAGAAACGCCTACCTGCGCAGCAAGTTTGGCGGTGGTAATGCGTTGACTGCCCTGATTGGACTCCAGCATTTGTGCCAGGGCCTGGAGGATTTCCTCTCTGCGATTCTGCTTTTTTTGGCCAGCCATGAATAGATGGTTCCTTTATTGTTCTTGGGGTCACTGACCCGAAATCTAGGCTGAAGAGCCGCTATATTAACGATGGGCTCTCTGTATTAAAAGAATAATGCACCTTGATTGCAGGTGAAGCCTACAGTAATTCCCGAAACCGTGAATGCGGCATAAAAAACGCCACACTCATGTGGCATTTTTCTGACTTTTCACCGAGTTATCGCTGTTATTTTGTACCTGAGTGTCCAAATCCTCCGGCACCACGCTCTGTGGCATCGAAGTTTTCAACAATGTTGAATTCTGCCTGAATAACCGGCACAAAAACCAGTTGGGCAATACGCTCCCCCGGTTCTATGGTAAAGGTTGTATTGCCACGGTTCCAGCATGAGACCATCAGCTGGCCTTGATAATCTGAATCGATGAGGCCAACCAGATTACCCAGAACGATGCCGTGCTTATGGCCAAGACCTGAGCGAGGGAGGATAGTGGCAGCGAGAGAAGGGTCAGCAATGTGGATTGCGAGGCCAGTTGGCAGTAACTCAGTTTGGCCTGGCTCCAGTGTCAGCGGAGAATCCAGTACGGCGCGAAGGTCCAGACCTGCGGAGCCTTCTGTCGCGTATGCAGGAAGTGGGAATTCGTTACCGACGCGTGGGTCGAGGATTTGCAGATCGATTTTTTTCATAACCTAGTTCCACTGTTTACTTATTTGATGTTGTAGAGTGCTGTAATTTCGCTGACAAGCTGGTTGCCAATCTCTGATTTGCTCGCCAGAGGCAGTGCTTTATCGCCTTTTGGCCAGTATAGGTGTAGCGCATTCAGGTCGCTGTTAAAGCCTTGTCCTTCCTGAGAGACATCGTTAGCGCAAATCAGGTCCAGATTCTTTTTCTGAAGTTTACCGCGTGCGTATTGCTCCACATCCTGAGTTTCAGCAGCAAAGCCGACGGTAAACGGGCGATTTTCTGACAATGAGGCGACAGAAGCGACGATGTCAGGGTTTTTCACCAGTGTGATGGTCATGTCATCTTTGCCGTCTTTCTTCTTCATCTTTTGATCGGCGACATTGGCGGGTCTGAAATCGGCGACTGCCGCGCAGGCAACAAATATGTGATGCTTGGTAGCGTGGGCGTGAACGGCGTCATGCATTTCTTGCGCACTTTCGACATTCACTCGGTGAACGCCATTCGGTGTTGGCAGATTCACAGGGCCACTGACCAAAGTGACACTTGCGCCTCTTTTAGCGGCCGCTTCTGCGATCGCATAGCCCATTTTCCCTGAGCTGTGATTAGTGAGGTAACGTACCGGGTCAATGGCTTCGCGGGTTGGTCCTGCGGTAATGAGAAAAGACGTGCCAGTGAGGCCTCCTTCGGTGAAGTGGTCTTCAACCAAACCGACCAACTGCATTGGCTCTAGCATTCGGCCTGGGCCAATATCACCACAGGCCTGTTCACCGCTTGCTGGTCCCCAGATTGGGTGGCCGCGTCGTTTCAACGTCGCGAGGTTTTCCTGCGTAGCAACCGCGCGGTACATTTGCTGGTTCATGGCGGGCGCAATAGCGACTGGTGCATCTGTTGCCAAGCAAAGAGTCGTCAGAAGATCATTGCCCATGCCTGCCGCCACACGCGCAATTAGGTCAGCAGTGGCAGGGGCCAGCAATACCAAATCTGCCCATTTCGCAATTTCGATATGACCCATTGAGGCTTCAGCGGCAGGGTCGAGCAGGCTATCAGATACAGGGTGGCCAGAGACTGCCTGCATGGTCAGCGGGGTGATAAATTCTTTCGCTGCGTGAGTCATGACAATGCGAACGTCAGCGCCACGTTCAATCAGGCGACGTGTCAGATCTGCACATTTATAAGCCGCAATACCGCCACCGATACCTAAAACAATCCGTTTGCCCAACAGGGTCTGAGTGATTTTCTGAGCCATAACTAATTTAGCCAATGGATAATGATTGGAAAGATAACACAAAAGACCGGGAAAGCGTCTGTTGCACTATGACGAATGTGAAAGTGACATTATTCGATAACAAAATGTAAATAAGTAGCCACTCAAACTCGCCGAGTTTGTATGTCCATCGCAGTGTTTTGACGTCGATGTTGACGGTTTTCGGTGCGAGATTGACGCTCATGACTTTTGTTTAATCGAGATTGTCATGTCGCTAAAAAATATGCCTGAAGAGTGTCGGCCACGTGAGAAGTTATTGGCGAGAGGCCCTGAGTCTCTCACCAATTCTGAGCTTCTTGCTATTTTCCTTCGCACTGGTGTGACGGGCATGAATGCGATTGAACTCGCTAGCTACCTTTTGGAAGATTTTGGTTCACTGAGAGGGTTAATGCAGGCCGAACTAAAGCAATTCAGTGCGCGCAAAGGGCTGGGCTCGGCGAAATATGCCCAACTTCAAGCTGTGTTGGAGCTTAGCAAACGTCACCTAGGTGAAACGTTGGCGAGGGAAGATGCTCTTTCCAGTCCGTCACATACCGCCAGATACCTTTCCAGCAAACTTCGTGACCGCCCAAGGGAAGCCTTTCTCGTGCTGTACCTTGATAACCAGAATCGTCCTATAAAAGATGAGATTTTGTTTGAAGGTACAATCAATTCCGCCAATGTTTATCCGAGAGAAGTGGTCAAACGCTGTCTCGATATAGGCGCCAATGCAGTGATTCTCGCCCATAATCACCCTTCCGGTATCGCTGAACCCAGCTCAGCAGACCGTCATATCACCAACAGAATTGGCGATGCTTTGGCTTTAGTGGACATTCGGTTGCTCGACCATATGGTGATTGGGGATGGGGACGTGGTATCCTTCGCTGAACGTGGTTGGATTTAAGAGTGTTCACTTACTCTGGTCGTCTTTAACACCCTCTCTTTTATTCGGTAGAAAGCTGCTGACATGGCGTTTTTTCTGGGGACGAGTGAGGTTTACCTTAGGTCAACGCCACCTGGGTTGCTAAAAAACGATCAAAAACTGTCAAAAGGATCTGCTCGGGACTTGAGCAATGGCAAGACAGTTAGTATAATGCGCCACCTTTGATAGCCTTGACGTAGAGCCTGACCTTGTTTGCAGGACTGGCGGACAAGGTTGATATCGAGCTGAAACGATTTGGAGAGACATTCATGTCACGAGTATGCCAAGTAACTGGCAAGCGTCCTGTAGTTGGTAACAACCGCTCTCACGCTAATAACGCCACCAAGCGTCGTTTTCTGCCGAACCTGCAAACTCATCGTTTCTGGGTAGAAAGCGAAAACCGCTTCGTTAAACTGCGTCTTACCCCTAAAGGTATGCGCATCATCGACAAGAAAGGTATTGATTCTGTTCTGGCAGATATCCGTGCCCGTGGTGAGAACGTTTAAGAGGACTTAAAGAATGGCTAAAGGCATTCGCGAGAAGATCCGCCTGGTATCATCTGCTGGTACTGGTCACTTCTACACTACTGATAAGAACAAACGTAACATGCCGGGCAAATTCGAGATCAAGAAATTTGATCCAGTTGTTCGTCAACACGTTATGTACAAAGAAGCAAAAATCAAGTAATTGGTTTTCGCCTCTTATAAAGAACCCGGCTTTGGCTGGGTTTTTTTATATCTGTAAATCAGAGACTTCCGGATATATACCCAAACAACCTGAAGATGCATGATTCAGCGAGATTGACTGGCGTTGTGATCGCGGCGTTCCTTTGTCGGTGTAGTCATCTCCATCAAAAAGGAACAACAAAGAGCACGGCGTCAGTCAACTCGCCCGAAGGGAGGCCATCAATGCGCCCACTTCTTCGTTAAACTCCACGGAAATAGAATGACTATTCCTCGCGGAATTTGCCTCGAATTGAACGTATTGATGACCTCTGAATGCGAGCATCTTCAGGTCGTTTGGGTATACACTTTGAGTGACGATTGATGACACTGAGAGTGAGCGATGGCTACACCGTCCCGCAGAACATTCAATAACTTCCTTATCCTAGGAATTCTGGCGTTTATCACACTGATAAACCTGCCAACCTACCTCAGAAGCCAACTGGCAGAAAGTGAGGCCGAACAACCGGTTGAGCAGGTACTGCCTGATGGGATCATTGCTTTGATGCCATCCGATGTGGAAGTCAAAGCGCTGCGCTTTCCGAAATTTACCCTCACTAATGCAATGCCTTGGCAAACAGATAGAAAGCTTTCTATCTCGGCCACTGAATTGGCAAACCGATGGATTAACCTGTCTGGCACAGAAATCGACACGGACACCTACAACAAGTTAAAACCAGGTCTTCGTGATCCGGCGACTTTGGTGGTGGATAGAGGTGAAGCTGTTGAGCCTTTACGTCTGACCTATTATCAATTGCCTCAATTCTGGCTCATTCAAAACTGGGAAAACCGTTGGCTTGCGGTCTCAGTTGATCCAAACTACCTGTTCCCATTCGCCAACCAGAATTAGCAGGATGCCAGAATTACCGGAAGTTGAAGTGAGCCGTATGGGTATTCAGCCCCATGCGACGGATCAGGTCGTCACCAAACTGGAAGTCAGACAGCCCAAACTACGTTGGCCTGTTCCGGACACCTTATTTGATATCGAAGGCCAGACAATTCGTGCAGTGAAACGCCGCGCAAAGTACTTGATACTGGAGACGGATATTGGCTATGCGCTGGTGCATTTAGGAATGTCAGGCAGTTTACGTGTACTGTCGCAGGCGACAGCGCCTGATAAGCACGATCATGTCGATTTACACCTCTCCAATGGAAAAGTGATTCGCTACAACGATCCACGCCGATTTGGCGCCTGGCTTTGGCAGGAAAAGGGCGGTGATCACCCTGCTTTGGAAAAACTCGGTCCCGAGCCACTCACTGACGCGTTTACCGGTGAGTATCTGTTTGAAAAGGCGCAGGGGAAACGTACGGCGATTAAGCAATTTATTATGGATAACGCCGTCGTTGTCGGGGTGGGGAACATCTACGCCAATGAATCCCTGTTCACCTCTAGAATCAACCCACAGCGTCCAGCGGGACAGCTTAATCTTGATGAAGCTAATACACTGGTGGCTGATATCAAAGATGTTTTGGCAACCGCCATCAAGCAAGGTGGCACGACGCTGAAAGATTTCACTCAAGCTGATGGCAAGCCTGGCTACTTTGCGCAAGAGTTGTTGGTGTATGGCAGGCAAGGTAAGCCGTGCCCAGAGTGTGGCACTGAGCTTGAGAGCGTGAAGATTGGGCAGCGAAATACGGTGTTTTGTCCCGAGTGCCAAAAATAACTAAGCCCGCTTGAGCGGGCTTTATCGTTGTTATTTCTTCAGTTGAGATTTCAATGCTTTGAGCACTTTAGGATGAACAAAACCACTGGTGTCACCGCCATGAAGGGCTACCTCTTTCACCAGCGTGGAAGAGATAAACGAGTTTTCTTCAGAAGGCGTGAGAAAGACGCTTTCAAGTTCCGGCATCAAACGGCGATTCATGTTCGCCAACTGGAACTCATACTCAAAATCGGAGACTGCACGAAGTCCGCGTACAAGGATATTTGCCTGATACTGTTTGGCAAAGTCCACCAAAAGGCCTGAAAAACCCACCACGCTGACATTGTCGAGATGTTCGGTTACCGCTTTTGCCAATTGGACACGCTCTTCAAGGTCAAACAAGGGCTTTTTGCTTGGGCTGGCAGCGATACCCACGACGACTTCATCAAACATCGAAGCCGCACGCTCAACCAAATCAACGTGGCCATTGGTAATCGGATCAAAAGTACCCGGATAGATCACACGGGTAATGGCTTTCTTGCTCACAGTCGTATCCTGCAATTTTCTAAACTGGCGACATGCTATCAAAAACTCGTGGAATTTGATTCCCTACTACAACCCAAGATGATGAAAATACCAACAGATCCGACACTTTTTCTTTCCATCCAACGCTTAGCGACAAGCCGTTCATCAGGTATGATCGAGGGAGTCTTGGCGTTAGGTAGCGATAATGAAAAAAATCCTTGTCATCAGAAACGATAAAATTGGCGACTTTATGCTGGCATGGCCGGCATTTGCCATGTTGAAGCAATCTATGCCAGACGCAGAAATTACCGCTTTGGTGCCGTCCTACACCAAAGCGTTAGCTGAGCTTTGTCCTTCGATTGACAAGGTACTGGTAGATTGTGGCAAGAAAGCGGATAAGCTGAATAAGAAAGAGCTTGGCAGCCAAATTAAAGTCGAGCAGTTTGATGCTTCAATTTGTCTGTTTTCAGACAGCTACAACGCTTTGCTGGTCTGGAGAGCTGGCATTCCTTTCCGATTAGCACCAGCCACGAAAATCTCCCAGTTTCTCTACAATCACCGCGTGACGCAGCGTCGTTCACAATCGGCTAAGCCTGAGTTTGAATACAACCTCGATCTCGTGCGTGCTTTCCTCGCGAAGCTGGGCGTGGAGGCGAAAGAAGTTAGTACGCCTTACCTGTCTTTTTCGCACGAAACACTGTTAACGCAAAAGCAAAAACTCTCAGCGGCATTAGGCCTCAGCGCCGATAAACCTTGGCTTTATGTACATGCAGGGAGTGGCGGCTCAGCGAACAACCTATCACTGACACAGTACACAGATTTGGTCGTTGGTATTGCCTCAGATAAAGAGATTGAAGTGGTGCTTACCGCTGGTCCAGGGGAAGAAAAGAAAGCTGCGGAACTGCAATCCCTGTTAGCGGAAAAGTCGGTTTACGCTGTTGTTTATGACAAGAACGACGGCTTGCAGGATTTCACCCAATCCATCGCGTGTGCAAATGCATTTATTGCAGGCTCGACCGGGCCTCTTCACATTGCAGCGACGGTTGATGTCCCAACCATCGGCTTTTTCCCTGCTAAACGCAGCGCCACACCACTTCGCTGGAAGCCAATTAACAGTGAAGGGCGCCATATTGCGTTTGCTCCGCCAGCAGTGAAAGACAAGGAAGAGGCGGCAGACATGTCTAAGGTTGCAATCGAAGCCATTCTGCCAGACGTGAAGAATTTCCTGGGGCGCGTTATTTAGCGGCGCGACTGTCGTTAGCCCGGATCCATAAATCAGCGTATTTTACAAAAGTGGAGTGCGCTGAAAGCACAGCAATTAAAAAACCCTGCTTGCCATCCAAGAAACCACGTTTCACCACATACATCTTAAGAAAACACCCCAATGCATGAAGAATTCCTTGGCTGATACTGCTTTTCTTTCCCCTAGCCTGGCGTCCGTCTGCCCATGACTTGGCATAGAATGCAGACTTCACCAGATACTGGTGCAGATCCCGATAAGAGTAATGCAACATATCGCCATTAAGCGTCTGCTTGGTAACACCTTCTGGCTCAACGATTTTCTCGTGCACCAGAGCGTCGTTGTAGCCAGTTAGCTCGCGAGGATACAGGCGAACAATTTTGTCGTACCAGCCAGAGTGTTTGAGGAATCTGCCAAAGACCCACGTTGTGCGGCGAAGAATAAATAGCGTTTTCTGTGGAGGGTTAGCAAGTACGTCAAGAATACTTCTTTTAAGTTCGTCAGTGATCACTTCGTCCGCATCAATCGCCAGTACCCAATCTTTGGTGGCATAGCTTTGTGCGAGCTGTTTTTGCTTACCAAATCCAGGCCATTCTGCGTTCACATAGACCTTAGCACCTGCGGCTTCAGCAATGGCCACTGTGTTATCTGTGCTGCCAGAATCGACAACAATGATTTCGTCTACCCAATCCAGAGAGGCGAGGCACTCAGGCAATATCTGCTCTTCGTTTTTGGTGATGATAATCGCGCTGATGGTGGCGCGCTGAGCCTGGCTCATAGCAGTTCCTCTTTCTCGGTGACTTCATCGAATCGAGCTATCACCGACTCAATCGTAATGCGTTGCATGGCGTCCTCGTCTTTCACTCTGGTGCGCCAGGAAACTTCGTCGACAGTTTTACCCGTCTCCGCTTTTATCGCTTCGGCATAAGCACTGACCACATAGTGCCGCCAGTTATAAGGACCCGTCCGTGCTGGATTGTGATGAGCATAGAGTCCAATCACGGGTGTACCGACGGCATTGGCAAGGTGAGCCGGACCGCTGTCGGGTGCCAGTACCAAAGAAGCGTGTCTTTCCAGTGCCAGTAGTTGGAGCAGGGTGGTTTTGCCAATGAGGTTTTTCACGGGTTGCGATAGCTGGCGTTCAATCGCTTGACCCAACTCAACTTCAATTTTTCCGGGGCCACCAGCAAGGATAACCTCAAAACCTTTACTTAATGCATGTGCAATAACTGCAGCGTAGCCTTCTGCGGTCCAGTTTTTGAACGCCTTACTGGCCGCAGGTGCCACTACCAGAGTAGGTTTACCGCTCAATTGATCTTTCGCCCAAGTGAGGTCCTCGTTAGCAATGGGCAAAGACCATGTTGGTGTTTGGGGCTGGAGCCCCAGCGTTTCAGTGAACGCCATAAAACCATCTAGTACATGCGGTGACTGTGGTGACGTCACTTTGATATTGGTAAAAAAAGATTGAAGGTCGCTAGCCCTTACTTTATCAAAACCTAGTCGGTATTTGGCTTTGATACCGATGGAAAGTAAGCTGGCACGAATGGCGCTTTGCATGTGCAGAAGTGCATCAAACTTTTGCCCTTTCAGTGATTGCCAAACCGCTTTCATGCCCTTGAACCCTTGCTTCTTATCAAAAGCAATGACAGTGACATTAGGTAAAAGAGGTGTTAGCAAAGCGGCCTCTGCTTTGCCTGCTATCCAGGTGATCTTGGTTTTTGGCCATTGTGTTTGAATAGCCTGAACGGCCGCCACGGCGTTGCATACATCACCAATCGCAGAAAGACGAAGGATACAAAGAGACTGAGGTGCGGTGGAAAAAAGGGCCATGATGCTGCTTATGTGGTTATCTTGCCTGAAATTATGCAGTTGCCGATCTGCAATGTAAAATGCCTTCGATGAGAATAGGCCGATTAATGGGAGCGCCTGTGGAATTGCTGGCTGATAACAATATCCGTGTTTGGTTCGACGAGGCTTTGCTGCAAGAAGATGCATTGAAAAGTTTCGACATTGCTTTTTGGCAAGATAAAGGCGCGGTGATCGGTTCAGCCACAGGCCGCGGTACCACTTGGTTTGTGAAAACGAAAACCGTTTCTGCAGCGTTGCGTCACTATCGCCGCGGTGGGCTATTTGGCAAGCTAGTCAGCGACAGTTATTTCTTTACCGGATGGGAAAGCACCCGCTCTGCTGCAGAATTTAACTTGCTCCATTACTTGCGTGAACGGGGCATTCCCGTGCCACGTCCGTTGGCGGCAAGAGCGATTAAAGACGGATTGACTTATCAAGCCGATATTTTGGTCGAAAAGATTGATGGGGCGAAAGACTTGGTTGATTTACTGAGTGCCTCACCGCTCACTGAAGACAAGTATCGCGACATAGGAAAGCTGGTTCGAAAGCTCCATGATGCAGGCGTTTGTCACACTGATCTGAACATTCACAATATCCTGCACGACGACAAAGGCGCTTTTTGGCTTATTGACTTTGATAAGTGCGGTCGTCGCTCAGGAGAGGGCTGGAAAGCTGCAAATTTAAGCCGTCTGCAGCGATCTTTTCGTAAAGAAGTGGGCAAACGCCAAATCCAATGGCAGGAGTCAGACTGGCAGTTTTTGCTTCAAGGCTACGGCGATTAACTTTCAATCCACTGGTTAACAGTGTCGAGCGTTTTCGAGACGGCGCCTCTGTTCTTCTCCATGACTGACAATGCAGCCTTGCCAGCTTTTTCACTCTGTTCATTGTTTTTTAGCAGCGAGACAATCTGAGCGGCTATCTCTACTGGGCTCTCTCTTACCGTGCACGCACCGACATCGATAAGCTGCTCGGCAATCACTTGAAAGTTGAAATAGCTTGGGCCAGTTACCAGCGGCTTGGACAGCGAAGCCGGCTCTAGCAGGTTATGCCCGCCAACTTTATCGCCAACAAGACTCCCTGCCATAAAGGTCACATCGCTTGCTGCAAAGAGGTTCATCATTTCACCCATGGTATCGCCAAGATAAACCTGGGTCTCGGGGATGATGGACTGCCCAACGCTTCTTCTCGCCAAAGTAAAACCGCTGGAGGAAACTAAGTTTGCCACGTTGCCAAAGCGTTCGGGATGTCGAGGAACCAAAATCATCAGGGCGTTTGGTAGGCTTTCAAGCACAGATTTGTGGGTGTCTAACAGGATGCTATCTTCCCCAGGGTGGGTGCTGGCGGCTATCCAAACCGGTCGGTTGGTTAGCTGATTTTTCAAATCAATCACGGCAGGTGCCTGCGTATCGAAATCAGGCAAGTCAAACTTTACAGAGCCAGAAACCGAGACTTTCTTCTCACGGACTCCAAGTTCGATGAAACGACGAGCATCGTCATCGAACTGACAGAGAATATGATCGATGTTGAGTGAGAGTATATTGAACAACGGTTTAACGCGTTGATATCCACGCTTCGAACTTTCGGATAAGCGCGCATTCATCACGACAACTGGAATGCCCGCCTTTTTAACCGCGACTAATGTGTTGGGCCAGAGCTCAGTTTCCATAATGAGCATGACTTTAGGATGGGTACGTTTTAAGAATCTTTTTACGGCAAAGCCAAAATCAATTGGCATGTATCTGTGCTCTATACCCTCTATCTTCGCCGCAATTTCTGCTCCTGTGGCTGTGGTGGTGGTCACAAGAATTGCTTCATCGGGGTAGCGCTTTTGAAGTGCTTGAATGACAGGCTTAGCGGCAATAACCTCACCAACTGAGACAGCATGGATCCAGATGGGATTTTTCCCTTTTATGGCGGGCGTGTAGCCAAAGTGCTCAACCCAGCGTTTGCCGACCCTGGGTTTCCCGTCTTTGGCGCGGTAAAGGCCAAAAAGCAGAAATGGAGCGGCAATAAGCAATAAAAAAGTATAGAGAAAGCGCACGGTTGGGCCTTTTTCGGAAGTTGAAAGGCTAGTGTACAAAGGGCTCTCCTTAGAGAGAACCCTTTATCAAAAACTATCGTTGTTTGAGGTATGTCTGTCTATAGAAAACTGACATAAAGAATGTTCACTTTGAGGAGAGGTGCTTATCGGTATCGTACTCAATCTCTCTTTGCGCCTTGCTTGCAAAAGTGCCTTACCTCTTTTGGGGGTAGCAATTTGTCTAACAAGTTGTGAACCTTCCGTTTGATACTCTTTTCTTTGTAAACCGTTGGTAAGTTATCAAGCTGTAACTCTTTGATTCGGATAATGTCGTTTTCCAGATTTGAGTCAGTTAGCAGGGAGTGCATAAAAAAGTCAGTGATTTTTGCGTTCCATTGCTCTTTGTTACCCCAATAGTGGCCAATTTGAGTTTCTGCTGAGCTTAGATTGCCCACTGACTTTAAAGCAATAGAAAAAGCAAACTGCTCTACGAGTCGACGTGTACAGTTAGTAGCGCAGATCTCATCACAGATTGAAATTGCCAGTGAAATAGTGTCGCGGGCTTTTTGAGCACTGATAGCGATAACACCAGCATTCCACATTTCGGACTGGTCAGTGATTGTTATACCTGAGAAAGTTTTTCCCTTAAGTGATTTCCACATTTTTAAAAAAGTACTACTAGAACTATTTGATAATGTTCCCTCTTTTTCATGCATATAGGAGTAACCATTATTGAGTCCTGTCACTATTTGCTCTAAATTATGGACATAAAATGTATCTGAATCTATATACATAATATTTTGGTTGGGGTTTTTCAAAATTGCAGCTTCGACTCCCTTCATTTTTATACGCCAGAAGAAGTCATGCTCTCCTCGCCACTCATCCATTATTTCTTTATTGATTTCAATGATATCAACATAACTTCCGAAGTAGTTGTAGTATTGGGGTCTGTCGGTAACAACGCAAATTTTTTCTATAAGTGGGGTTTTCAAAAAAGAAAGAATGGCAAACGACGCTTGGTAATGGTTTTCCAATCGATCACCGAATGTTAAAAGGGTTAAGATCATAAATAAATCCGTTTACTTTAATTATTGATATAGGATTAGCGGAGTGACTACTGAGTATTGGCACTACATTGATATAGAGCAGTGCTTGTGTATTTCTAGCGAAGAGATCTTTGAGAACCATGCTAGGTAATTGTGAGCAAAAATCACGAAATTATTATACTGAACTTTTAGGGTATAAGTATGTTAGAAGTAAAGATTCAAAGTGTCAGACTGAGATCTGGATAGTAAATTAGGAACGAGGTTTAATATGTTTATACAATCAATAGTAGAAGGGAGTAAATGTCCGAAAAATTAAAAGCTCTCATTGATTATTATACTGATAGGTGTTGTAAGCTCAGTTATATATACATTTAAGGGATGTGCATCACTGAGCTTGATCTGGATATCTACATATCAAGTATGTATTTTTAGACGATGGAAAAGTCTTGCTCAAAGTCTATTTAAGGGAATTGTAGGCTTCAATGACTCTTACTGGTGATAATTTGTTTAAGCATGCTAGGTGTCCTAGAGGGCACTCTCTTTTAAAACAAGGTCTACAATCAATGTCAGTATTCACAATTGCGACTTTTTCTGACAGGGGGGGAGTATAGAGCGGAGAGCTTGAGCCGTAAATAGCAACGATATTGACGTTGACAGCAGCGGCAACATGCATGAGGCCTGAATCATTCGAAAATACAGTTTCACATGCCGCCAACATATCCACAGCATCATTTAATGATGTCTCTCCAGCAACATTGAAACAGAATTTCTGTAGTTCCTCTGGTAAACAGTTTGTTATATTACTTGCCACTACCCTATCTTTCGGACCTCCAAACAAGCAAACCTGTTTACCCTCCAAGATAAGTTGTTCTGCTATTTTCGCGTAGTGCTCTTCAGGCCATCGTTTTGCTGGACCAAACTCAGCACCAGGACAGAGACCGATGATTTGTTTGTCATGATCTATTCCAAAACGTTTAAGGCAATCAGCCTGGTTTTCGGTGTCTATGGTAAGCGACGGCTTGGCGATCGTATCCAAATGCACATCATCTAGCATGCTTGGTTTCGGGTGTGCCAAAGCGACATACCTTTCTGCCATATATTGGAACACTTTGCGGTTTGGCCTTAAATCATTCAAGAGGCCATATCGCATCTCTCCTTTCCAGCCAGTTCTAACAGGGATGCCAGCAAACAACGGTATCAGCGCAGATTTTGCTGAGTTAGGCAAAACTATTGAGTGCGTGTAGCTCTCTGGCCTTAACTTGCGGCCAAGTTTCCAACGGCCTGAGAGATTGAACTCTCCATGACCGATCGGCATCTCAATAGCTTGATTTACCTCAGGCATTCTCTCAAGAATCGGTTTGCACCATCTTGGGGCTAGAACATCTATAGCAGAGTTAGGGAAGATTCGTTTTATCTCTTTGTATAAACTTTGAGACATTACCATATCACCAACCCAAGAAGGGCCAATAATTAACCATCGAGAGTGGGTTGTTTGAGATGCGATCATGGCAATAAGTTAACCTGTTTTTGTGGATTGCTAGGCGAAGAACTATTGTACTTACCTTGACGGCTTCTTCCTAGAAACAAAAAGCATCTCAAAGGTTCTAACCGTTTGTGAAGGAGTTGATAGGCGCATATAATTGGGTCATTTTTGATGCAGATTGCGATAGTCAGAGCAATAAATTCATACAAAAGGCCCCCCAATGATGTCCAAAGGTAAAGTTGCAGTTTTGTGCTTGTCTCATTTTAAGGGAGGGATGGAGTTAGATGCAGTCAAAGAAACTAAGCTGTTTAGAAAATATGGTATTGATGCGATTTTAGTTTGTCGCGCTGACACCTTCCTAGAGGACGTAGCGAGGGAGCAGGGTGTGCCTTTCGTCAGCATTGCTTTCAAAAGAAAACTGAGCTTACCCTTGATTCAAGGGCTTCGTTCAGTGATAAAGGATGAAGACATCGATACCTTAGTCTTTTTCGGTGCATCTGAAATAAAATCTATATTTTTCTCTGTCTTAGGCAAGAACTGTAGAGTGATTGTTCGACACGGAACAACCAAGTCGTCATCAAAAAAGGACCCTATCCACCGCTTATTTTATAGTTGCGTATCAGATTTTGTTGGTATTAGTGAGCATTTGTCAAAAAATGCTTTAAAGATTCTACCGTCGCGCCCTGATAACACACACACAATCTACAATTCTCTCGAGCAAGATTTTTTCACTGTAAATAAACAAGCACCAAGAACATTTTTACATGTTGGAAGAGTCGATGAGGGGAAAGGTGTATTTGATGCAATTCAAGCACTGGGAAAAGCAAAAATACCACAAGAGTATAAAAAACTAACTTTTGTTGGTCATGTTGAAAGTGAAGATACAAAAGAAGAGATGATGGAACTGGCAAAAAAATGTCATGTGGAAGTGTCCTTTGAAGGGTTTCGTTCAATAGTGAGTTCTTATTACCAACAGAATAGCTTTTTCTTATTCCCTAGTCATGGTGAAGGGTTAGGGAATGTAATTCTTGAAGCTTTATCGAACGGGATGAGCTGTATAACTTATGATAATACTGTTTTTCCAGAGCTCAGAAATCTAGGCTTAGAAGGTTTCTACATGGCAAAAGATCGTGATACTGATATGTTAGCTGTAGAAGTTGAGAGTGCATTTAAACAACGAGATAGCGTAGATTTGGATAAGAATGAAAAAATTCTCTCCACCTACTTCTCCTCTCTGGTTCATGTGCAGTCTTGGAAGAAAGTTTTATATAAAGAGGGATGATCTTGCAAGTTAATTCAATTAGAAATAAAAAGTTGGAAGGTTTTTTTATTTTATCTATTATGTTATTTTTCATAGCTTCGATTCCAACATCTAAAGCTATCATGAATTTACTATCAGCTTTTTCTTTGTTTATGCTGATTGGCTATATGGTTCGACATAAATATAATGCTTATAGAGGTTTTCTTACCTCTTTTTTCGTTGTGTATTTGTTTTTTTCTGGAGTGGCTTTTTTATTTCACGAAAGCATAGATGATTTTTATCTATTTCTGATAAAGAATTCATTTCTCGTAGTAATTCCTGTCTTAAGTATATTTTTTGTTGATGATGACAATTTAGACAAAGCACTTGGTGTTTTCGTTTTGTTTTGTTTTATTTCAGCTGCAAAGAGTATTTATGATTATGTAAGCGTGGGAGGGGGTAGCATACGCGTGACAGGTTTTCTGGACTACTCACGGCACCTTAATGCTCTTCTTCTAGGTTATTGTATTGCAATTACCTATATCTGTAGAGAAAGAAAACATGTTTTTTTCATGACTTTAGTTTTGTCAACTATAACGGTTAGTGTCATTGCTTCAGGAACTAGAGGTGCTTGGCTGGCATTTTTTATGACAGTTTTTTTCATGACTTTATGCTATTTTAGAAGCTTGATGCCAAAATTAATTCTATTAACAGCCTTAGTGATTATTAGTTTTCTTGTTATTCAACCAGATGCGCTTTCCTACTTTTTTCACCGTATTCAATCAATTTCTAACATCGAGACTGACGGTTCAAACATGTCTCGTATCAGTATGTGGCATGGCGGTTTTCTTTATTTGTGGCATGTGTTGGACTATTCACCGATGAAATTCTTCTTTGGTTCGGGAATGCATAGTACGGCCAACGAATACTTTTCCTTTTTAGATAGCTTACCTTCAGCACTGCAGGCCTCCTTCAAACTGGATGGCTCTTATTTGGGAGGAACAGATTTTCATTCTGCAATCTTAGACTTATCAATAAAGTCCGGGGTTGTATACAGTGTCTTTATAATGCTCTCATTAGTTAGTATTTTCCTTTTTTGTTTGTTTGGAAAGTTTAGAGGGAGTAACTCAGCAATAATTGTCAGTTCCTATTTTGTTGGCTTGTTTTCGATGATGCCGTTTTATAGTTTGCTCCAAGATTACTCTGCATTTACTGTTGCATTTGCAGTTTCAATAATTTTATCTAGATATTTGCGCCAGAGGGCTTAGTCGTGAAAGTAAGTTTAATCATTGCAGTTTATAAAGACTATGAAGCACTTGATATTATATTAGAGCAACTATTAGTCCAGACTTATAAAGATTTTGAAGTAATTGTTGCAGAGGATGCTTGTGGTGATGGAATTTATAGCATTCTAAATAAGTACGATGATTTGGAAATAACGCATTTAAGTCAAGAAGATAAAGGTATTAGAAAAATGCGCTCTCAGAATAGAGCAGTAAAAGCTGCAAAGGGAGAGTATTTGATTTTCATTGATGGTGATTGTATCCCATACCATAACTTTATCGAGGCACATGTGCTTTCAGCTTCAGAAGGCATTGTTTTGTCAGGGCGTCGTGTTAATCTGGGGCCAAGATATTCTCAAGGGATTAGGGACGGAAAAATCTCATCTGAAGATGTTTCAAGAAACTATCTGAAGCATTTTTTCCCAATTTTTCTTGATGGCAAAGAGGGGCACGCTGAAAGCGGTTTTTCTTTTCCGGTAGGTGGAATAGTAGATAGGTTTATTATTAGTAAGCTTAGTCGCTCAACAAGTATCCTTGGGTGTAATTTTTCTTGTTATAAAGATGATATTATATCTATCAATGGGTTTGATGAGTCCTACGGAGAAACGGCTATTGGAGATGATACTGATATAGAGTGGCGGTTTTTGATTTATGGTATGAAGCTTAAATCAGTTAAAAATTTTGCAAATGTTTTTCATTTATATCATGAGAAAAGGAATCGCGTATTTAAAGACTATGACGAAAAACTAGAGTTAATGAGAGATCGGAAGCAAAAAGGGTTGTTCAGGGCTGCTTCAGGCTTGGATGAAATGAGTTAATCCTTTATCTTTAATGGATTTTTAGCGTGTTAAATTAAACCAAAGGTGTAATGCAATATTAAGAAAGGATTTGGTCTATCCAATTTGATACGCTGTATGGGTTTTCCACGTTACGGAAATCCTTTTCTATAAACGCTATTGGTACAAAAAAGTCATCTGGGGTTATCAGCTTTACATTATTTTCAAACCAAGATTCAACGGCTACAGAAGAGTTGTTAGTAATAAGTTTTCTTTTGAATTGAAAAGCAGTTCCTATTCTCGGTGATAGCCCAACTTGTCTTTCATCAACTATGTCAAGTAAGCAATGTGAGTTCAATATGCTTTTCTCTAGCTCGTCGCCAACAAGATTGGTGTTTCTTTGAATAAAACTAGTATTGTTAATCTTATAGAGCCTTTCGTCAATCTTCCTTGAAATTAAATAAATTTCACCTTTTAAGTGAGGGTTCTTATTGGCGAACTCTTGTATTTTGGTCAAACGTTTATCTTTCAGTGACTCAATGCCAAAAACACCGAAATAGTGACTCTCCCTCGGGTTGTCAGAAAGGTTAACCTTAGCATCTTTTGCGTCAATATACGTGGGAAGATGATTAATTCCATTAATTTTACAGTCATCCATATCAAAGCTATAAAAATCTGTACAGAATCTTAAAGCTATTTTCCCCGCTGGAGACTTGTTTAATGAGTCCCAAAAGATGCAAGTAAACTTGTTATTATATAGGGATTTTAAGTTAGTAAATGCAGTCTCAGTTAGCATTGCTGGGATTAAAATTACTATATGGTCATATTTTTTTTTACAGTGTCCTTTTATGAAAGATTCAAGACCCCAGTTTCGCTTTCTCTTGAAAATAAGTTCGTCAACCATTTTTGCTTTGATTCGGTGAAAAATAGTTGGATATTTTTTTAGTGGAATGAGTGAACTAGCATCTATATACGTGGTTTCTATTTTTTTCCTCTCTAATTCATGTAGTAGCGGGTCGATTAAATTGGTTCGATTATCCGCAATTAGAAGAATGCTAGTCATTTTTTGTATCCGATTTATGCAATCATGAAGAACTATTATTAAGCCCTTGTGTAAACAGGGCTATAATAAAAGATGGGCGATTATACGACTTAATTATCTGGTTGAGCGAAAGATAATTAATATAATTCACTACCATCTGGCCTAGATCTCAGCAAATTCATAATCCACATATACTGGCCAGGGTCGGTTTCCAAAAACTGTTCAATGCGTTCGTTCATCATGCGCGCATCCATTTCTTCGCTACCTGATGGGAAGGGAGCCAGAGGCGGCTGCACAATCACTTCAAAGTTTCCGGTCTCACGGTTATATACAGGCATCAGTGGAACGATTTTCGCGCGGCTCAATGTCGCAAGCTTGCCTAAACCAGACAATGTTGCTTTCTGCGCGGCAAAGAAAGGCACGAATACACTATAGTCAGGGCCATGATCCTCATCCGGCAGATAGTAGCCAAGGTAGCCCTCACGCACGGACTTAATAAAGGGCTTAATGCCATCTGCACGCTCGTGAGTGCGACCACCGTATTTCAAACGCTGGACGTTCATCAACCAGTCAGCCACTTTGTTCTTTTGCTTTTTCACCATAGCTGCGACAGGCAAACCACGTGAAGCAAGCTGCACCGCTGGGTAGTCAATCGCCCAACTGTGAGGCACCAGCAAAATGACTTTTTCACCGTTCTCGACGAGTTCTGTCAGGATTTCCTCATTGCGGAACAAAGTACGCTTTTCCAAGTAATGCTTGCTGCGCATCATAATGGTGGCGAAGCCCAAGAGAACGCATCCCGCATTAATATAGCTTTGCTCTAAAATGGCGGAACGTTCCTCGTCGGTTTTTTCTGGGAAACATTGCTGAAGGTTGATCACTGCACGCTTTTTGGCGCGGTTGTTCATTCTTACCATTCGTTTGGCGAGAAATTCGGCGAATTTGTCGCGAAGTCTGAATGGTACAAAGGCCATGATGGCAGCAAATAAAATACCCAGCCAGGTACCCCAATAGCGTGGGTGAAGAAACGCCCATTCAAACTTTGGAAGGTAAGAACTGTTTTTCGGATCTTGGCTCATAGAGTCGGAACTACAGAAATCGAACTTAGGAAGAAAAAACGGGTGACGTCGTTATTCTACCCGTTTTCAGCTAATTACTTATTCAAAATCGCCATATACTCGGCAACACCTTCCGCAACGGTTTTAAACTCGTCTGGATAACCCGCTGCGCGAACTTTGGTGAGATCTGCCTGAGTGTAAGCCTGGTAGCGGCCTTTCAGATGGTCTGGGAATGGGATTTCCTCCACTTCGCCTTGACCATGGTGCTTGATAACGGCTTCAGCGACCGCACGGAAGGGTTCTGCGCGACCGGTACCACAGTTGAAGATGCCTGATTGACTGTTTTGCCAGAACCAGATGTTCATTTTGCACACGTCACCGACATATACGAAATCACGCTTGAAGGTGTCGCTGCCTTCGAACAGTTTCGGGTTTTGGCCGTCTTTGATTTGGTTATTCAGGTGGAAAGCCACAGACGCCATGCTGCCTTTGTGGTTCTCACGTGGGCCGTATACGTTGAAGTAACGGAAACCGGTGACTTGAGACAGTGTCTCACCGTGCGCTTCAGCGTCTGCCCAAATGCGACGAACGTAGTTGTCGAACAGCTGCTTGGAATAACCGTAAACGTTCAGTGCGCCTTCGTATTGTGGCTCTTCGATGAAGTCGTGGTCGCGGCCGCCGTAAGTTGCAGCCGATGAAGCGTACAGGAATGGAATTTCGCGTTCGAGACAGTAATGCAGCAACTCTTTTGAATACTCATAGTTGTTGAGCATCATGTACTTGCCGTCCCACTCAGTGGTTGCAGAGCACGCACCTTCGTGGAATACCGCTTCGATAGGGCCGAAATCGTCACCCGCCATGATTTGCGCGATGAAGTCTTCTTTGTCCATGTAATCAGCAATATCCAGGTCAACCAGATTGACGAATTTGGTACCGTCTTTCAGGTTATCAACTACCAGAATATCGTTGTAACCTTGCTCGTTCAGCGCTTTAACCAGATTGCTGCCGATCATGCCGGCGCCGCCAGTCACTATAATCATATCTTTACCTAAATTCTGTTGACCTGAATTATGAGAAGACCCCACCAGTAATTCAGTGAGGCTATGGTAATATTTCCCTTTCTGGGCTTGAGGATAGCAGTTTAACCATGAAAACCCGTGATCGCATTATTCATTCAGCGCTGGCGCTCTTCAACGAGCAGGGTGAGCCAAACGTCACCACTAACCATATTGCTGCCGATCTGGGGATCAGCCCGGGAAACTTGTATTACCACTTCCGTAATAAGGAAGAGATTATACACAGTATTTTCGATCAATACGCGCTCGATCTTTCGACAGGTTTCCAGCCGGAAGTCCCAGCGGAATCTGACGAACAGCGGCTGCTTGCATACCTCGATGCCACCTTCCAACTGATGTGGAGATATCGTTTCTTCTACGCCAATCTGCCCGATATCCTAAGTCGCGATGCTGAGCTTCAGAATAAATACCTGGAAGCGCAGCAGGCATTGAAAGCCAATCTCTTTGCTATGCTGAGCCGCTTTCGTGAAACGGGATGGCTGGATATGGACGATGAAGCGCTGCAATCGCTGTGCAGCACGCTGAAACTTGTCGCGTCGAGTTGGATATTCTATCAAAGCGCGCAGTCACCACAGGCGAAGGTGACGCCAGTGGTGATTTATCAGGGCGTGCTGCAAATCCTCAACATGGTGTCTCCGATGACAACTGAAAAAGGCAGAGCAGTAGTATCAGGTTTGATAGGGCACTACCGCGAACAGATGGAAAGCACCAAGGCGGCTTCCGACTCAGCGTGATCGAACACAATAAGATGTACTAATTCAATAGACGCGACCTTCCCCAGAACTCTATCATCTACACTCTTTCTAATATGTCATACTGTAAGCTGGGTGTTATTTAGATACTTTAGCTTTCAGTGATGCAATAATCATATTGATATCAACCTGTTCCTGTTTCCATCGATGGAGTAAGCGATGACTGCCGCTTTTTACCAGCAAATCCGCCAGCAGCTTGAAGAAGTAAAAGCTGAAGGCCTGTACAAAGATGAACGTGTGATCACGTCAGCCCAAAAGGCGAACATCTCAGTAACGTCCGGTGACGAAGTGCTGAACTTCTGTGCCAACAACTATCTGGGTCTGGCTAACCACCCTGCGCTGATTGAAGCGGCAAAAGCAGGAATGGATGAGCACGGCTTCGGCATGGCGTCGGTGCGCTTTATCTGCGGCACTCAAGACTCGCACAAGGTATTGGAAGAAAAGCTTTCCGCCTTCCTCGGTATGGAAGACACCATCCTCTACTCTTCTTGCTTCGATGCCAACGCGGGCCTGTTTGAAACCATTTTGGGTGCAGAAGATGCGATCATTTCCGATGCGCTGAACCACGCTTCTATCATCGACGGAGTACGTTTGTGTAAAGCGATGCGCTTCCGCTATGCCAACAACAACATGGAAGAGCTGGAGCAACAGCTGATTGCGGCGAAAGAAAAAGGTGCTCGCAATACACTGATCGTGACAGACGGTGTGTTCTCGATGGACGGTGTAGTCGCAAACCTGCCTGCTATCTGCGATCTGGCAGAGAAATACGGTGCACTGGTGATGGTGGATGACTCTCATGCCGTGGGCTTTATGGGCGCAAACGGTCGTGGTACCCACGAATACCATGACGTGATTGACCGTATCGACATCATCACCGGCACCTTGGGTAAAGCCATGGGCGGCGCGTCAGGCGGTTACACGTCAGGCAAGAAAGAAGTGATTGACTGGCTGCGTCAGCGCTCACGCCCTTACCTGTTCTCGAACTCACTGGCACCAGCGATTGTTTCAGCGTCTATCCGTGTGATTGATCTGCTGGCAGAAAGCGGCGATCTGCGTGACAAACTGTGGGACAACGCCAACCACTTCCGTACCCGTATGAGCGAAGCGGGCTTTAGGCTGGCAGGTGCGGACCACGCCATCATTCCTGTGATGCTGGGTGATGCAAAAGTAGCGGGCGAATTTGCAGAGCGCATGATGAAAGAAGGTATCTACGTGGTAGGTTTCTCCTTCCCTGTAGTACCGAAAGGTCAGGCGCGTATTCGCACGCAAATGTCAGCGGCACACAGCCGTGAACAACTGGACAAGGCAATCGACGCCTTTATCAAAGTCGGCAAAGACATGGGTCTGATTGGATAAGCAACGATGACGAACAAAATGAAAGCGCTGGCAAAACTGAAAGCAGAACCAGGGATCTGGATGACAGAGACCGAGTTGCCAGAGCTGGGCCACAACGATCTACTGATCAAAATTCGTAAAACCGCGATTTGTGGTACCGACGTGCATATCTACAACTGGGATGAATGGTCACAAAAGACCATTCCTGTGCCTATGGTTGTTGGGCATGAGTACGTGGGCGAAGTGGTTGGCATCGGCCAGGAAGTGCGTGGTTTCGCTATTGGCGATCGCGTATCGGGTGAAGGCCATATCACTTGTGGCCACTGTCGTAATTGCCGTGCTGGCCGTACGCATCTTTGCCGCAACACCATTGGTGTGGGTGTAAACCGCGAAGGCGCGTTTGCCGAGTATCTGGTGATCCCTGCATTTAATGCATTCAAAATCCCGGAAGACATTTCAGACGATTTAGCTTCTATCTTCGACCCATTCGGCAACGCGGTTCACACTGCGCTGTCTTTTGATCTTGTTGGTGAAGATGTCCTGATCACAGGTGCTGGTCCTATCGGCATCATGGCGGCAGCCGTCGCGAAGCACGTGGGCGCCCGTCATGTGGTGATCACCGACGTGAACGAATACCGTTTGGAGCTGGCACGTAAGATGGGTGTGACCCGCGCGGTGAGTGTGGCAGAAGAAAAACTGGAAGACGTGATGTCAGAGCTGGGCATGCGCGAAGGCTTCGATGTGGGCCTTGAGATGTCCGGTAATCCTTCAGCGTTCAACGGCATGCTTCAAACCATGAACCACGGTGGTCGCATTGCGCTGCTGGGTATTCCGCCGTCAGACATGGGCATCGACTGGAATCAGGTGATCTTCAAAGGTCTGGTGATTAAAGGGATCTATGGCCGCGAAATGTTTGAAACCTGGTACAAGATGGCAAGCCTGATCCAATCTGGTCTGGATTTAAACCCAATCATCACGCACCACTACAGTGTGGATGATTTCCAGAAAGGCTTTGACGTGATGCGCTCTGGGCAGTCGGGTAAAGTTATCCTCGATTGGACAAAGTCATCATCGTTTGTTGCTTGAATTTTAAAACCCGCTCTGGCGGGTTTTTTATTGCCTGAGTGCCAGCGAGATGGGCACCAGCTCCACTTCTTTTTGAAGCTCAGGAAGTTGCGCTTGTAAGGTTTTCAGCGTTACAGGAAAAGGATGGGCTATCACCACAGCAACACCGCGGCGTTTGGCTTGTTGTACGGCAAGTTTGAGCTGGTTTTCGATGAAGGCTTCATTGGGGAAATGGTCAAGAAACACATGACGGCGATTGGTGGCGAGACCATGTTCGCGGGCAATACGCTGGGCGACGGTTTTTGGCGTGGTACGGCTGTCGATAAAGCCAATTTCACGCTCTTCAAGAAGCTCCATGATCCAATGCATAGGTGTCTTATGTTGGGTCAGCAGGCTACCCATATGGTTATTCACTGCCACTACCTGCGGAACGCGATACAGCGCTTCTTTGACCGAGCCTTGCATTTCCTTTTTACTCATGGCAAGTGTCAGTGAATTAGGCTCTTGCGGCGTGCCATCGGGGCTTTGCATCGGAAGATGAAGCAAGACCTCGCGTTGTTGGCTCAGGGCCGTCAGCGCAACTGCCGTGTCGAACTCGGTGAAGGGGATGATAGAGACACTGATTTGCGGCGGTAGGGCGGCAATCTCTCTTGGCATCATTTCGTAGCCAAGGTCATCGATAATAAAGGCGATTTTAGGTTTGGCTGCGACGGGCACAGCCAGAAAGAGAAGGAGTAAGGTGGTAACAGCAACAATCCTTTGCATCTGAAACCTACAGGGCCTTTACCGTGTCAGCCAGGGGCTGGGGTTGGTGGCGTTACCTTTGCGCCGTATTTCAAAATAGAGTGCCGAGGCATCCTGACCGCCACTGTTGCCGACAAGGGCTATAGGGTCACCGGCTTTGACGGTATCGCCTACATTGCGCAGCAAAGCCTGATTGTAGCCGTAGAAGCTCATGTCCCCTTTGCCGTGGTCGACCACCACCATCAAGCCATAACCGCGTAGCCAGTTTGAAAGCACCACAGTACCATCATGTGCAGCTTTGACTTCACTGCCTTCTTTGGCGGCGATGACCATGCCGTTCCAGCGTAGTTGTCCAGTTTGTGCCGTACCATAGCGGTGTAGAATTTTCCCTTTTACTGGCCACTGCATCTTACCTTTGTACTTACCGAGGCCATCCATTTGGACTTTGACTTGTTCAGCGGCAATGCGGGCTTGCTCGGCGGCAATGCGAGCTTGTTCAGCGGCACGTTCAAGTTCTACTTTCAGACGCTTCTCGTTGTTACGAAGCTCTGCGAGGTAGCCCTTGTCACTGTTTATTTCGCGGCGGATAGCGCCTGCTGTTTTCTTCTGAGCCTGCTGCTCTTTCTCCAGCTTAGCTTTATCAGCGGCAAGCGAAGCAATCAGTGTCTTCTGTTTTTCGGTTTGTTGTTGCAGGGCGCGGCGTTTTAGCTGCAGCTCGGTATCGGTAGCAGCGAGTTCGTTGATAGCATCCGTGCGAGCTTTGGAGAGTTTCTCTGCATACACCGTCATGCGATCCATGTCCGCGGAGTCCTCACCACTTAATAGCGCATTCAGTTGGCTGTGTTGGCCTTGTCGGTACTGGCTGTTTAAGAGCTCTTTCAAAAGCTCCATCTGGCCCAGCTTGAGCTGTTCAAGACGTTGGCTTTCACGGTTTAGTGTGGCGATATCTTTTTCGATAACGCTTAAATCAGCATTGGCATTACGCATCTGTGTTGCGATAGCGGCGATGGACTGCTCTTGGGATTTGAGATTGGATTGCAGCGCGTTGAGTTTTTTCGATTTGGAATTGAGCTGCTGTTCCTGACGGGAGATTTCACTTTTCATGCCAGAAAGCTGCTCGTCACTGGCGAGAGAAGCTGGGCTGGTCATCAGGCACAACAAAACGCCAGCGCTTATGGCACTGGCGCGCAACAATTTTAAATGGCGCAACGTTCTTCCCTTCATGGCAGGCAGTATATCAAGCCGATCTGGAGTTGGCATTACTCTGCCTGTCTCAGCATCGCAAGTTCGAGAATAAAATCGGTGAAGTTTACTTCCTCTATTTTAAGAGAAAATCAGGAAGTGAGCTGTCAGAATTGCATAAAAAAACGCGCTCCGAAGAGCGCGCTTTTCATCACTGAAAAGTGTGGCTAATTACTTAGCAACGAACAGTGGTTTACCGGTCATGTCAGCTGGCGCTTCAACACCGGTCAGTGCCAGCATCGTTGGAGCCAAGTCAGACAGTTTACCGCCGTCAATCAGGTCGATGTCTTTGCTGCCCGCATAAATCAGTGGTACTGGCAGGTTAGTGTGCGCAGTGTGGATACCACCGGTTGTTGGGTCAACCATCATTTCTGCGTTACCGTGGTCAGCAGTGATCAGCAATTGACCATCAACTTCTTTGATTGCTTCAACAACACGGCCAATGCAGTGGTCGATAGCTTCAACGGCTTTAACTGCTGCATCGTAAACGCCAGTGTGGCCAACCATGTCACAGTTCGGGTAGTTACAGATGATTTGGTCAAACTTACCGCTCTTGATCGCTTCAACCAGCTTGTCAGTCAGCTCTTCAGAGCTCATTTCTGGCTGCAGGTCGTAAGTTGCGACTTTCGGAGAGGCAACCAGAGCACGGTCTTCGCCTTCGAATACGGACTCAACACCGCCATTAAAGAAGAAGGTCACGTGCGCATATTTTTCGGTTTCAGAAATACGCAGTTGGGTCTTACCTTGCTTAGACAGCCACTCACCCAGGGTGTTAACCAGGTTTTCTGAAGGGTAAGCACATGCGGTGTCGATGTCTGCCGCGTATTCCGTCAGCATCACGAATTCTGCCAGCTCAGCAACCTTGTTACGGGCGAAGCCGTCAAAACCAGGCATGAATGCGCGGGTGATTTGACGCGCGCGGTCAGCACGGAAGTTCATGAAGATCACTGCGTCGCCGTCGTTGAAAGACGCTACAGGCTGGCCTTCAGTGCGGATTTCAGATGCTTGAACAAATTCATCGTTTTCGTCACGTGCGTAAGCCGCTTCCAGTGCTTCTACTGCAGAGCCGTAAGTGAACGCGCCTTTTGCTTCAACCATCAGGTCGTAAGCTTTTTCTACGCGGTCCCAGTTGTTGTCACGGTCCATGGCGTAGTAACGACCTACGATAGATGCCGTGCGGCCTTTACCCAGTTTCGCGAACAAGGCATCGAAACGCTCCAGAGATGCTTTCGCGCTGCGAGGTGGGGTGTCACGACCGTCCAGGAAGCAGTGCAGGTAAACTTCTTCAGCACCACGCTGAACCGCCATTTCAACTGCCGCTGCAATATGGTCTTCATGGCTGTGAACGCCGCCTGGAGACATTAGGCCCATGATGTGAACTGCTTTGCCTGCTTTCGCTGCTTTGTCGATAGCACCGGTCAGTACAGGGTTATCGAAAAACTCACCATCTTGGATAGCTTTGGTGATTTTAGTCAGGTCCTGGTAAACGATGCGGCCTGCACCAATGTTGGTGTGGCCTACTTCTGAGTTACCCATTTGACCGTCTGGCAAACCAACATCCATGCCTGATGCAGAGATCAGGGTGCTGGTGCCCGCCATCAAGCCATCAAGAACAGGTGTATTCGCGTTTGCAACTGCGTTGTCGCTGTTGTCTTCGCGGTAACCCCATCCGTCCAGAATAACGAGTGCCAAAGGCTTCTTAGCAGACATACGGTGTCCTCTTTATGTCGATTTCATATTCGTGAATTAGCGTAACTTTACTACATTTTATTGGTTAAGCAGTAGGCAAACTTTTTCGCTAAATCTTCAACAAAAACTGTAATGGAGAGAGATAAGCCCCTATTTCACTGGCTTGACGCCGTGTCTTACCTTTTTGAGCAGGTCTCGAGAATGAAGCCAGCGGAATAAAATTTTGTAGTAAGTAAACAGATCAGTCGGTTAGCTAGTGTCGGAGAACAATCGAATTAGCCGAAAAACGGCCAAAAATCGCGTTCTCCCTATTTAGTAGTTATTGAGGCGAATGTGATCGATTTCAAGCTTTTTGATCCTGTTGTCAGTGAGCGGGGGCATGGAAATCCAAGCCCATGCTGTATTTGCACAGTTTGAAGGTTATACTCGGGGTCGATTTTTTGTGCCGACACTTAGTAGAAGCGAGCCATGCAGCAGTTTATTGAATTTGTACAAGCTAACTTGATCTTGTCCCTAGTGTGGGTGGGTCTGGTTGTTGCGCTGATCTTTTCAGTCATCAAACAGAAAACCGCACTTTATAAAATCATCACGCCAAGCGATGCAACCATCCTGGTTAACCGTGAAAAGGGTGTGTTTGTTGACGTTCGTAGCCGCGATGAGTATCGCGCGGGCCATATTGCGGGCGCACTTCACGTTTTGGCGAAAGACATCAAAGCGAACAATGCCGCTGAGATTGAAAAACACAAGTCTGACCCAATTATCTTGGTGTGTAAGACTGGTCAAACAGCAATCGAGAGTGCCAATGCTCTGGCAAAAGCAGGTTTCGAGAACGTGAACGTTCTGAAAGATGGCCTGATCTCGTGGAATGAGGCGAATCTGCCACTGATCCGCAGCAAGAAGAAAAAGTAACCACGCAACAGGTTCACTATTCTGAAGGCAGCTCAGTGAGCTGCCTGAATCGTTTTAAAATGCGTGAAAGCATTTGTTTAAATAACAAGGATTTATCACTATGGCTGAAGCAGCAACCAACCCACAAGCGCAACAGAACTTCGCGATTCAACGCATCTTCCTGAAAGATGTTTCTTTCGAAGCGCCTAACTCTCCAGAAGTGTTTCAGCAAGAGTGGAACCCAGATGTAAACCTGGACCTGGACACCCAAAGCCGTGAGCTGGGTGAAGGTGTTTACGAAGTGGTTTTGCGTTTGACTGTCACCGTGAAGAACGGCGACGAGAACGCATTCCTGTGTGAAGTTCAACAAGGTGGTATCTTCTCTGTAGACGGTATGGAAGCCCCTCAATTGGCACACTGTCTGGGTGCGTTCTGCCCGAACATTCTATTCCCATATGCGCGTGAAACGATTTCTAGCTTGGTAGTAAAAGGTACCTTCCCACAGCTGAACCTGGCGCCGGTTAACTTCGACGCACTGTTCATGAACTACCTGCAAAGCCAACAAGCGCAAGAAAAAGACGGCGCTGACGCGTAATAGTAATTTTAAGGTCGACACATGACAGATATCGCCAACGCCAATGTGGCAATGACCGTTCTGGGCGCAGGCTCTTACGGTACGTCTCTCGCAATCTCACTGGCTCGGAATGGCGCCAATGTGGTGTTGTGGGGGCATGAGCCTGAGCATATGGCGCAGCTCGAAATTGATCGCTCAAACGAAGCGTTTCTGCCGGGTGTCGCATTTCCCGACTCACTGATCCTGAGCGCCGATCTTGAAGAAGCGATTCAGGCCAGTCAGGACATTCTGGTGGTGGTGCCAAGCCATGTGTTTGGCGTGGTGCTGGCACAGGTAAAACCTTTCCTTCGTGATGACCAGCGTATTTGCTGGGCGACCAAAGGCCTTGAGCCAGAAACTGGTCGCCTGTTGCAAGACGTTGCGCGCGAGCAATTGGGTGAGAATATACCGCTGGCGGTGTTGTCTGGCCCAACGTTTGCCAAAGAGCTAGCGGCAGGCTTGCCTACCGCCATTTCCGTTGCCTCGCCAAATTCAGAGTTTTTGGCTGAGCTTCAGGAAAAAGTGCATTGTGCGCGCTCTTTCCGCGTTTACGCCAACAGCGACTTTATTGGTATGCAGCTTGGTGGCGCGGTGAAAAACGTCATTGCGATTGGCGCGGGGATGTCTGACGGCATTGGCTTTGGTGCCAACGCCCGCACAGCACTTATTACCCGTGGTTTGGCTGAGCTGACACGCCTTGGTGTGGCGCTGGGGGCAGAGCGCGAGACTTTCATGGGTATGGCGGGGTTGGGCGATCTGGTACTGACCTGTACCGACAACCAATCACGTAACCGCCGTTTTGGTCTGGCACTGGGTCAAGGTAAAGGCGTTGATGAAGCGCAGGATGAAATTGGTCAGGTGGTCGAAGGCTACCGTAATACCAAAGAAGTTCGTGCGCTGGCAAAGCGCACTGGCGTTGAAATGCCGATTGTTGAGCAGATTTTCCAGGTGCTGTATGAAGGCAAAGATGCCCGACAGGCAGCACAGGATTTGTTAGCACGTCAACGCACCTCTGAATGATTCTTCCGCTCAGTCGGGTCTAAGAAAACGCGGGGCTAAGGTCTCGCGTTTTTATTTTTGCGACAAACAGCAAGGAGAAGGCCAACCGAGCTGACAGACTGATTGGTAGTGTTGGGTTGTTTGACGTTCTATGTCACACTTAGGTCAATGTTTCGCCGAAATACCTCACGGAGAAAGAGGTGACGCAGAAACGCAAAGCAATGTTATGACAGCAGATATGGGTAAAAAGATGCAAAGGATGTGCGGTGAAGGCCGCGATAAAAAATGCCAGCAGGAAAAAGTCTGGAAGGCCATCAAGCTTGAGGCAAAAGAGCACTCGGAGCGTGAACCTATGCTCGCGAGTTTCTTCCACGCCACCATCATTAAGCATGACTCACTCGGCGGTGCGCTGAGCTATATTCTTGCCAACAAGCTCGCCACGCCTAGCATGCCTGCAATGGCTGTGCGTGAGGTCATCGAAGAGGCATATGCCGGTGACAAGCGTATTGTTGAATCAGCAGCCTGCGATATTTGTGCGACGGTAGAGCGCGACCCTGCGGTTGAGCTTTATTCTACGCCGTTGCTTTACCTAAAAGGCTTTCATGCACTGCAAGGGTTTCGCGTGGCTAACTGGCTGTGGCATCAAGGCCGCCGTGAATTAGCTGTGTACCTACAAAACCAGATTTCTGTGGCGTGCCAAGTGGATGTTCACCCGGCAGCGCGCATTGGCCGCGGTATCATGTTTGACCATGCGACGGGTATCGTTGTCGGTGAGACGGCTGTGATCGAAGACGATGTTTCCATCCTTCAGGACGTTACCTTAGGCGGTACAGGTAAAGAGTCTGGCGACCGTCACCCGAAAATCCGTACAGGTGTGATGATTGGTGCTGGGGCAAAAATCCTTGGCAACATTGAAGTGGGCGAGGGAGCCAAAGTGGCAGCATGCTCAGTGGTGCTTATCCATGTGCCACCGCATACCACGGCAGCCGGTGTACCTGCCAAGATTGTTGGGGCACCAAGTAGTGATAAGCCTTCTTTAGATATGGATCAGAAGTTTAGGTGCGGACAGAGTTTCGTTGAGGGTGATGGAATTTAAGCTTAAGCACTATCGGGCTTAGAGCACTAACAAACGATACAAAAACGGAGCCACTTGGCTCCGTTTCTTTTTCGACAACCGCTGGATTAGAACAGCTTGGTTGCTACGTCGTACAGATCCTGTCGGAATGGACGTCGCATGTTGTCGATAGCATCGATGATGTCGTGGTGAACCAGCTCTTCACGCTGAATACCCACACAACGGCCACCTTCGCCCTGCATCAGCAGGTCAACCGCATAAGCACCCATGCGGGATGCCAGGATACGGTCGAAAGCACGTGGCTGACCGCCGCGCTGGATGTGACCCAGAATGGTCGCACGTGTTTCACGGCCGGTTTCTGACTCAATGTAAGCTGCCAGCTCGTTAGTATCCGTCATCAGCTCAGTAATCGCGATGATGGCGTGCTTCTTACCTTTGTAGATACCTTCTTTGATCTTGGCAACCAGTTGCTCTTTATCCAGACCAATTTCAGGGGTGATTAGATACTCACAGCCGCCCGCAATCGACGCAGCCAGCGTCAGATCGCCACAGTGGCGGCCCATCACTTCTACGATAGAAATACGCTGGTGAGAAGAAGATGTGTCACGCAGACGGTCAATCGCTTCAACAACGGTGTTCAGTGCAGTCAGGTAGCCAATGGTGTAGTCAGTGCCCGGAATATCGTTGTCGATAGTGCCCGGCAGACCGATACATGGGAAGCCCATCTCAGTCAGCTTCTTCGCACCCATGTAAGAGCCGTCACCGCCGATCACAACCAGTGCGTCAATGCCGTGCATCTTCATGTTCTGGATTGCCTGCTCACGCACCTTCTCGTCTTTGAACTCAGGGAAGCGTGCAGAACCCAGGAAAGTACCGCCTTTGTTGATAATGTCTGAAACGCTGGTGCGGTTCAGTTTCTCGATGCGATTCTGATGCAGACCCTGATAGCCGTCGTAAATACCGTAAACTTCCAGACCTTCGCTCAGTGCGGCGCGAACAACGCCACGAATCGCTGCATTCATACCCGGGGCGTCACCGCCACTGGTCAAAACACCAATTTTACTAACCATGGTTACCCTCTGACTTTGGGAATTGAAATTTCAAATCCATTTACCGCATGTCGAAACTGGCATCCCACCCCAGCTTTCCGGTGAAAGTCTTAGCAGGTAACGCGGGTTTGCCCCAACACACGAGACGTGCCAGTTTAGCTTGCTGACCTCGCCTTTGAAACTGTAACTTTCCTACTTATGAAAGACTATTACAATTTTGCTAACGTTTTTCGTTGATAAATATCAGTAACCGTTGCAAATATTCGTGCGCTGGCGTGTATTAAATTTGTTCACGCGGTGATTTTCCTACGATTGAGACCGGATCCTGATGGATCAGGATATCTGCGCCAGGGTAGGCCACCTCCAGGCGGTCTTCTACCGCATCTGCGATACGGTGCGCATCAACCAGTTTGAGGTTGTCATCCAGCTCTAGATGAAGCTGGATAAAGCGCGTTGCACCTGCCTGACGCGTACGCAAATCGTGGACTCCTTCCACGCCTGGCACTGTCGATGCCAAGGTGTAAATCTTCTCCTGGTCTTCCACAGGAAGCTGGTGGTCAAGCAGTGACTGCACCGCTTCATACGCCATCCTAAAGGCACTGACCAGAATGAAAATACCGATACCAATGGCGAAAATTGCATCAGCCATAGGAAAGCCGTACCAGGCCAATCCCAGTGCCACGATAATGGCAATGTTCATGAAAAGGTCAGACTGATAGTGGAGGGAGTCCGCCGCAATCGCCTGGCTCCCCGTTTTACGAACGACCCATTTCTGGAACAGTACCAACCCGCCAGTAATAAGCGTTGCGATCACACTGATGAGTACCCCTGCTTCTGGATGATGCAAGTCGGTGGGCTTAAACAGGCGCTCGACGCCGTTTAGCAACAAGAAGCAGGCTGAGCCAACAATAAATGCTGATTGGGCGAGGGCGGCGAGAGACTCGGCTTTGCCATGTCCGAACCTGTGTTCCTCATCGGCAGGTTGTAGTGCATAACGCACCACCAGCAAGTTGGTGATCGAGGCAAGAAGATCAATCAAGGAGTCAACAAGGGATGCCAGTAAGCTGACCGAACCGGTGTACCACCAAGTGAAAAGCTTCATCAGAAGGAGGAAAGTGGCGGTAATGGTCGCCGCCCAGGCAGCGGCCTGAACGAGTCGGGCGTATCTTTCAGTCATGAGCACTATCAGCGTGATTTAAGTATGTGCAGTATAACGCTTTTCGCGACAAATTAACGCACCGCTTGAACGCTGAAAGAAAAGGCTCGAAACGCCGAATGCCGGCAAGCGCCGGCATTCAGGGGAACCTATTGGTGTGAAAGGGCAATTAGCCGCGTTTCTCCATGCGTTTTTGCATGCGCTCAGCCATTTTGTCCATGTTTTCTTTTACCTGAACTTTTTGCTCAGGGGTCAGAATGGTCATCATTTCGTGCTGGCCTTTCATCATGGCTACACGGCGCTCAACTTGTTGGTCGACCATCTTCTCTGCCAGCGCACGCACCGCTGCTTCGTCGAAGTTGTCTGCCAGCATCAGCGCTTGCATTTGTTGGCGGTCAGCCATCATCTGAGTGCGGAATTCGCCTTTGCTCGCCTTCATGTCTTCGCGTTTTTGCTCACGCAGTGTTTTGAGTTCTGCTTTTTGCTCATCGGTCAGGTCTACGCCACGCAGAAGGTGTTTACCCATCATTCCCTTACCGCCGTGCATACCTTCACCATCGTGATGTTTGCCGCCAAATGCCATGGCAGACATTGAGCCCATCATCAGAGGCAGGGCGATAACAGTTGCAGCAATACGTTTTGAAAATTTCATGGTGTTCTCTCCGGTTTTTGTTGTGTCGCTTGATGGGAGTAACTTTACCCACTGGGATGTAAACCGGTGTTCTGCCTACGTAAAGCAATGTAAAGGCGGGTAAACCTAAGACTTACACATGGAATCAGCTCGATGAATGGCAGATACTAGCCTTAACAAATCAGTATTGGGTACACACCATGGCAAACATTCTTCTTATTGATGACGACACAGAACTGACCAGCCTACTTCACGACTTGCTGGAGCTCGAAGGTTATCAGGTGGACATCGCCAATAACGGTCAGGAAGGTCTGGATAAGATCAGTGAAAGCACCGACTTGGTGCTGTTGGATGTGATGATGCCGGTATTGAACGGAATGGAAACTCTGCGCCGTCTTCGTGATACATGGGAAACTCCGGTATTAATGCTGACCGCTAAAGGTGAAGAGATTGACCGCGTGATGGGGTTGGAACTCGGCGCGGATGACTACCTCCCCAAACCTTTCTCTGATCGCGAGCTGCTTGCCCGCATGCGCGCTATCCTTCGTCGCACTGCGAAAAACGGTGATGAAAAGCGCGCAGATGACCCACAGGACAAGCTGGAATATCAGGATATCCTGATTTATCCGGGCAAGATGGAAGTGTACTGCCAGTCTCAGCTAATTGAGATGACAGGGACAGAAACGGCTTTACTGACTTATTTAGTCAAGCAGCCGGGTAATATAGTAGCGAAAGCTGACATCAGTCTGAATGTGCTTGGAAAGCGTCTCGCCCCATTTGATCGCGCCATCGATATGCATATTTCTAACATCCGTAAGAAATTACCTGAGCGTGAAGACGGTAAACCCCGCATTAAAACCTTGCGCGGCCGTGGCTATTTACTGGTGGAGGCCTAATGAAGCTGCCGACCATTAAAAGTCTTTATGGCCGTATCTTTGCCATTTTCTGGCTGACGCTTTTGTTGGTGTTGATTGCAGTATTGGCCGCACAAAACAGCGACCCACGCCAGCAACATACCTTGCCGACAGCGGTGAAGGCTGAGTTTGCACAGCTTTCAGAAAAAGTATCGACTGAGGTGTCCCGTATGCATGGGACACTGAAACAAAAGCTGATAAGGCTGCAAAAGAAACAACCAGACCGTAAGCCCGTGAAGTTTTACTTCACCACACTTGATGGCGAATTATTGGAAAGAGGTCATCATGGTGGCAGCAGGATGCTGAAAAACTTCACATCGCTGGCTGACGACCCAGAAGACCCGATGCAACGCCTTTATGGAAAGTGGATGCTGGCAGGCCCTTTTTTGATTGATGATGGCAGCGAACAGGCGTTGATGTATGTCGGTAAGCTCTGGCGTGATAAACCGCCGTTTTACGTACAAATCCTCGACAGACCATTTCAATTGCTTCTGGTAACCATGGTGGTGAGTACACCACTACTTCTATGGTTGGCCTGGGCAGTGACCCGACCCGCGCGCCGCTTACAGGCAGCGGCTGAACGTGTAGGTGAAGGGCGATTTGAAACTGACCCGTCCCTTGAAAAAGGGCCACGCGAGTTCGTGCAGGCCGGTGCAAGCTTCAATCAAATGGTGACAGCACTGAATCAAATGATCAGTGGGCAGCAGCGATTACTATCAGATATCTCCCATGAGCTACGCTCTCCTCTGACCCGACTGCGAATGGCCAATGCACTTGCGATTCGAAAGCAGGGCGAAAGCACGGATTTAACGCGTATTGATACCGAAGCCGAACGTATGGAGCAGATGATCGCTGACTTGCTTTCGCTGTCCCGTATGCAGCTCAACAGCCATGCCGAACGGGAAGAATTTACCCTTAAGGAGCTTTGGGAAACCTTGTTGCAGGACGCTGAATTTGAGGCAGGGGAGAGTGGAAAAATACTGGTGTACAACACGATTCCTGAGGCGAAAATTGAAGGCAATGGAAACCTCTTGTGCAGCGCATTGGAAAATGTGGTGCGTAACGCCATCAAATACGCGGACGCCAAAGTGGATGTGGTGTTTTCTCTCTCTGGCCGTGAGTTAACGGTAAAGGTCAGTGATGATGGTGAAGGCGTACCCGAAGAAATGTTGGATGACATTTTCCGTCCGTTTTACCGGGTCTCGACGGCGCGTGACAGACAAAGCGGCGGTACTGGATTAGGGCTTGCAATCACAGACAGTGCAATGCGTCAGCACAACGGCAGTGCAAAAGCGACGCTGAACAGCCTAGGCGGTTTGACTGTTTGCTTAACACTGAAGGCGTTTCACTGATACCTTAGTCAGCAAAATTTACGATAAACCTCTCATATTTGAAACGATTTGCTAACATTATTGATAAGTTTGATGGAGAGAGGTCGCCTCTCTCCCTACCTATGCAGTTGAAGGCTTAGCGGAGAGGCTACTCATGTCAGCAAACAAAATGACGATTAAACAGCGTCTAACTATGTTCGTCGCTCTAGTGTGCGGAATACAAATTCTTGTTGGGGCTTTTGTTTTCTATAAATTGGCTTACATTGAAAGCCATGTTCAAGGGGTTGCACATATAGATATTCCTGTACTTGAATCCCTCAGTAAGGCAACTGAGCATCAAGTCGAGCAACGTGTCCATTACAACAAAGCCTTCAGATACGCGCTTGAGATCGGCAAGGAACCCAATGCGCAGGAAAACTACGACAAAGAAAAAGCCTATTTTTATGATTTAGGAGCGAAAGTCGGAGAAGACTGGACAAAAATCGAAACGCTGTTGGCCGATGGTGCCGCCAACGGTACCGCTGAAGAGCAAGTTGCATTCGCCGGAGCGAGCGTCAAACTCGCCGATGTAGAAGCTTTACATTCCAAGTGGATGATTCACGTCGAAGACGTATTTAAAGAGCTTGATGGGCGCCATTACCACGAAGCGGAAGTCCTTGATGTGGTGGTGGGTGAGGAAGCAGAGACAACCACAAAAATGGTCGACAGCTTGTTGACTGACGTGGGGAAGTTCACTGAAGCCGCTGTTATCGATATTGAAGAAAAGGCTGTTGTCTTAGAGTTCGTTGTCATCGCTTCTGTGATTGTTGCGCTGATAGTCGCCATTATCATGTCTAAGATGATTCTCAACCGGATTTATGAAGGCTTGAATAAGGTATCTGCGGCACTTTCTGTACAAGCAGATGGTGATTTCAGCAAACCCACCGTGGTGGATGAGCCCGGCATTATCGGCGAGTTGCAGAAGAACCTCGAAGGTACCCGTCAAAGCACCAATGGCATGATTGCCAAAGTCGCGCAGGAAGTTTCTGATGCAGTAAATCTGTTGGATGAGGCGGCACAGGCTGTGAAGCGAAACTCCGATGCGCAAAGCGGAGAGATCTTGCAAGTCGCTACAGCAGTCAACGAAATGTCAGCGACGGCGCAGGAAATTGCCAACAACGCCACTCAAACTCAGCAAGCAACAGAAGAAGCCTCGGGCAAATCATCTGAATGTATGCGCATCAATGATGAAGCGGTCAGCCAAACCCAGCAACTGATTGAAAGTCTGACGCAAAGCAGTGCGGCGCTGACAGAGCTGGAGAAAAACAGTGCCAATATCACCTCTGTTTTGGACGTGATTAAAGGAATTGCCGAGCAAACTAACTTGTTGGCGCTGAACGCAGCCATTGAGGCGGCGCGTGCCGGTGAACAAGGGCGTGGTTTTGCTGTTGTGGCAGACGAAGTACGAAGCCTTGCACAGCGTACCCATGATTCGACATCAGAGATTGAAACCATGATTGCCCAGCTCACCAGCGTGACCAAAGAGGCTGTGGACACCATGCAGCAAAGCTGCGAAATGGGTGACAAAACCATCGAACTCTCTCACCAATCAGCAGATTTCCTGAACCAATCTAGTGAGGCGACGTCCCGCGTTACTGACATGAATCTTCAGGTTGCCAGTGCCGCAGATGAACAAAACGGGGTGGTGGAGGAAGTTAACGTGAACGTCACCAAGATAAGCGAAATGGCCAATGAAAGTGCTCATCAGGTAGCAGGATTGGTCAATGCTACGGACAAGCTTAATGTGATTGCGAAAAACCTGCGTGTCTCGGTAGGTATGGCTTCGTGATAACCACGGAGATGAAATAAAAAAGCAGGCCAAGGCCTGCTTTCTTTTTTTAGAGCCCGCCCTCAAAGCCAAGCTGGCGCCATGCTTCATAGCAAATCACCGATACCGAATTTGCCAGATTCAAGCTGCGGCTGTCCGGCACCATAGGAACGCGGATACGGTGATCTGGGGAAAAAGCATTGCGGACATCATCTGGCAGGCCGCTTGTCTCAGATCCAAACAGAAACACGTCGTCTGCTTGATAGTTTACGTCAGAATGTGGGCGGCTGCCTTTCGTCGTGCAGGCAAAAATACGGCGCTCGCCCATGGCTTTCAGAAAGGTCGCGTAGTCAGGATAACGGGTGACATTGGTCAGGTCGTGATAATCGAGCCCAGCACGGCGCAGTTTCTTCTCTTCGAAGTTAAAACCCAGTGGTTCAATCAAATGGAGTTTGCAGCCTGTGTTAGCCGCGAGACGAATGATGTTGCCGGTGTTCGGGGCAATCTGGGGTTCATGAAGCGCAATGTGAAACATGGAAGCAGGCTCGTCATCAAAAGAAAAACGCAGTATAGCGGGCGAGAAAAGTCGGATAAAGAAACAAAAAAGGAGAAGCCTTGCTTCTCCTTTCGGTTCAGAACGGGTCTGAATTACGCTTTTGCTACCGCCGCTGCTTTTGCGATAGCTGCAAAGCTTTCTGCGTTCAGTGCTGCGCCACCAACCAGTGCACCGTCGATGTCTGGTTGAGCGAAGTACGCTTCTGCGTTCTCAGGCTTAACAGAACCGCCGTATTGGATAACAACGTTCTTCGCCACTTCTTCGCTCTTCGCTGCGATGTGCGCGCGGATTTCAGCGTGGATGCGTTGTGCATCTTCAGCAGTCGCTGCTTTACCGGTACCGATTGCCCAGATTGGTTCGTACGCGATAACAGCGCCGTTCAGTGCTTCAACACCTTGAGTGTTGATCACAGCGTCAAGTTGACGTGCACACACTGCAACGGTTTCGCCAGCTTCGTTTTGTGCTTCAGATTCACCGATACACAGAACAGGAACCAGACCGTGTTCTTTCAGGAATGCAAATTTCTTCGCTACGTACTCGTCAGATTCTGCGTGGTAATCACGACGCTCTGAGTGACCGATGATGATGTGAGTTGCACCGAAGTCTTTCAGCATTTCCGGAGAAATGTCGCCAGTGAACGCGCCGCTAGCGTTAACGTCAACGTTCTGAGAGCCCAGCAGGATTTTGCTTTCTGCTTTGCCCAGCAGCTGCTCTGCCAGATCTAGGTACATCACTGGTGGTGCAATTGCTGCGTCAACACCTTCAACGCCAGCAAGTTGTGCGTCCAGACCTTTGATCAGATCTGCTACCATGGCTTTACTGCCGTTCAGTTTCCAGTTACCCATTACCAATGGACGGCGCATAGGGAATTCCTCCGTAATCCAATTATCGAAATTCAGTTTCGGCAACGATAACAGCAGCGCTGTCAGCGTTTCCTGTCCAAAATCATAAATGCCATCGTTTGTACTCGTTTTGCGCGCAAATGTGAACCTTTGAGTAACAAAATTTCGTTATAAATTTTCGGATTAGCACTTGCGAGTGAAAGATGGCGTGGTGTGATCTGAGGAGAATATTCTTCTCTTTAGTAACAATCGCCCTAAATGCTGCGGTAGAGTGGCTCATTATCGTAACAAGGAGTGAGTTATGCCCCATATTGTCATGGAGTACAGTGATCCGGTTTCAGAGCGGGTCAGCGTTGGCCAGCTCTTGGAAGATCTGCATCAGACAGCGATTGGCAGCGGTATTTTCGATGTCAGTGACGTTAAGTCACGAGCCTATGCCTGCCATGATTGGTTGGTTGCGGATAAGGATGATCAGGAAAACTTCATCCACGTCACCTTGTGGCTGTTAGATGGACGTGATGAAGAGCAAAAGAGAAACCTCAGCCATGCATTTATAGACGTGATGCAACAGCATGCGCCGGAAGTGGCAAGTCTAAGTGTGGATGTCAGGGATATGGACAGGCGCTGGTACGCGAAGGTAAAACGCTAGAAAGAAGGCCAAAAAGGGTGGCGGTGGCGAACCACCGCTCAAAAACTGAGTTAGCCTTCAATCGCAACGGTTGCTTCGTTACGTTTCGGGTGCAATGTAGTGACGGTTGCGCTTCGCTCAGTTAAAGCTTGTGGGTTATTGATGGCGGTTGAGAAGCGGTCAAACTGACGCATCAACTCTTTCATCAACAACGCATTCACATGGTTTGGGTTTTTCCCTGATGAGATTACTCGGTTGATGTGGCTCATCTGTGCACGTAGCTTTGGCTGCATACTCTCGCTGGCGCTCTCGATGATCTCTTCGCTCATTTCAATCCTCAGCGCTTCCAGTGCTTGCGGATCGTTTTCTGCTAACGCTTTTAATTCGTCAAATGAAGGCAACGTTTTCATGGCATTACTCCTCTGGCTGCGCATGACTTGCCTTAGACTATACGGTTAAAAAATGAGCAATCAATCACACCTATGACTCACAGGTGAGACAATGGCTGTTAATGATTCGGGTGTGTTTTGAGTCTGATACAGGTAATTGATTGATTGCGACCAAAAACACGACATACGGTATTTTTGGGTCTCAATAATAAGAATGAGTGTGAAAGTTAGTGATTTTTTCTTTGAGAGGGAAAAACAGACGTTTTCCCCTCAAAAATAGGCAGGATAAGTAGTCAGTTTCACCAATATTGTTCGGTGGTAATGTTACCAGGCTTACGGCGGAGGTTCTTCTCTAACCCTTTTTCTATCAAGATTGCGCGAACATCTTTAACCATCTGAGGGTTACCGCAAAGCATCACCTGACTCTTCTCTTGGGTTATATTCAGCCCGACAACCCGCTCTAGCAGACCATCTTCGAGCGCGTGTGTAATGCGTCCGGACAGTGCACCAGCCTTAGGCTCACGGCTGACGAAAGGTTGTACGATGATTTGATCGCTGCGTTTTTGCTTGAGCTCGTTAATTTCTGCTTGATAGCTAAGATCAGCAGAAAAACGTACTGCATGTACCAACACAACTTTTCGAAAACGTTGCCAAACTTCGTCTTCTTGCAAAATAGACAAGAAGGGACCAATAGCGGTGCCAGTGGACAACATCCATAAATCTTCGCCTTCAGGAATTTCCTCCAATGTGAAAAATCCGCTGGCTTCCTGAGTGATCAACACCGAATCACCGGTTTCCAGTTCATGTAAGCGGGGAGAGAGCAAACCGTCCGCCACGCGTGTGGCGTAAATTTCAGTATATTTGCTGTTAGGAGGATTAACAAAAGAGTAAGCGCGTTGAATAATTTTGCCGTCAATTTCCAAACCGAGCTTAGTAAATTGCCCTGCGGTAAAGGGAGAGACATTGGCGTCGAGGACGAGGCTGAACAGATCTTTACTCCAGCGACGATTTTCAATAACTTCCGCTTTGATCCAAGTAGCCATGCAACCCCCTCATTAAAATTTAGTTTTCTGTGCGCATTACTCTCGTGCTTGAACTTTATATGTACAACGACGCTGCCCTTCTATGATGTGCTCTTCGCGCGTGACCTGATACTCGTTACCCAGTACGGTTCGGAAGATATTCTTTTCTGATTTACACAATGCCGGACAACGCTTGGCGGCCTGGCAGATAGGACAGTGGTTTTCGATTAACAAGAAACCGTCATCGATTTCCTGCAGCTCGGCCATGTAACCTTCGCTCTCTCTAAGATACGCCAAGGTTTCAAGTTTAGCCTTTAAATTGTGGCAATCTTTGAGCGCGTCGCGGTAATGCTGCAACGTTTTTTCTTCCCGTTGCTGAATGACTTTCTTAAGGCCTGCTTCGCCAAACAAAGACTCTACTGAGTCGATCACTGAAATAGCGAGATCGCCGTGACTATCGGCAAAGCGGCGATGACCTTCTGCAGTCAGCGACCAATGGCGGGTTGGGCGGCCGACTTTGACGCGAATATCACTAAAATCCAACAGGCCTTCGTCTTCCATGGCCTGAAGGTGCTGGCGGATGCCCATGGTGGTTAAGCCCATTTCATCTGCCAACACTCGCGCACTCACTGCGCCTTCACGTTTTATCTTGTGCAGGATTTTATCGACTGTTTTCATCGCATCTTCGTCACTGATTTGGATACTTCATTATGCGGGGATGTGGGTAAATAAAGCAATGTCTTTACTTATTTAATGCTAGTTCATTGAGGCAAGAGCCCCTATTTCAGTGACGGAAACTCAAACGGCGCTGTTTCGTGTCGTCAAAGTGAGATGTACTGTCACATCCTTAAAAATCACGCTTGAAAGTCAACTGATCGCATAGGGTAGCGGTACGAAGGTGTCTTTCCCTGTCTAGACTCTCCCGATGTTTTGAGAATCAGGTTATCTGTTCTCAGCTTTTGGCGGTCGGAGGAGGTCGCATGACGGAGCAAAAAAAATTCCCTATTAAAAATCTCGTCATTCTGGCTGGAGTTGCGGCGATACTGGTAATTGCAGCCTATTTCTACATTCGCCATCAAGAGCAGTATCCCAGCACTGATGATGCCTATGTGCATGGACACATTCTTTATATCGCGCCTCAAATAAGTGGCCAACTGACGGAAGTCAACGTGGTCGATTTTGACCATGTCGATAAGGGGCAGGTGATTGCCCGCATCAACCCTGCGCCCTATCAAGCCAGAGTCGAGCAGGCGAAGGCTGGATACGAAAACGCAGTGGCAGCTAACAAAGCAACCAGCGATGCGATTGTCGGTGCGAGTGCGCAAATCCAATCTGCCTCGGCACAGCTGAATGATGTTGAGGAGAAATATCGCCGCAATATGGCGCTGGTGGAGCGTGGCGTGCTACCAAAACAGTCCGGTGATGATTTAAAAGCGGAACTGGCAGCGGCGAAAAACAACCTCGATGCCGCGCGGGCGAGAATGTCACAGTTGATTAGTGAGCAGGGCGCATCCGGCACCGAGGCTCCTGCTGTTCGTCAAGCTGCGGCAGCTTTATCGGAAGCCTCGCTGAATCTCTCCTATACCACAATTATTGCGCCGACTTCCGGCACGCTGGGGGATGTGAAAGTGCGTCCGGGCAGTGTGGTTGCGCCGGGACAGTCCTTAATGCCGATGATTGAGGATAACTCCTTCTGGGTGGAGGCCAATTACAAAGAAGATGCGCTGGGTTATATCCAACCTGATATGACGGCCACGATCGTGTTGGATATGTACTCTGATGTGACCTTTAAAGGCGTGGTGCAGGCGATTTCGCCGGCAAGTGGTACCTCTTTTTCCTTGTTGCCGCCGGAAAATGCCACCGGTAACTGGGTGAAAGTGCCGCAACGATTTCCGGTGAGATTGACCATCACGAGAGAGGCTGACGAGCCACCACTGCGGGTTGGGGCAAGCGCGATAGTAACCATTGATACCCTTGCAAAGGCGAAAGCCAATGACAGCCAACAGTGATATTTCTCCACAGCCGATGGAGGCCGGCAGTGCGAGGTTGATGGTCACTTTGGCGGTAATGCTCTCCGCCATCATGGTATTGCTGGACATGACTATCGCCAATGTGTCGCTGCCGCATATGATGGGCGCGCTGGGTGTGACCTCTGAGCAGGTAACCTGGGTGTTGACCTCTTATTCCATGGCAGAAGCGATATGCATTCCGCTGGCGAGCTATCTCAGCCTGAAATTTGGTGTGCGTAAGCTGCTTTTGGTATCGGTGGCGGGCTTCATCACCACATCGGCGCTTTGCGGCCAGGCGGACACCCTGACGGAAATGATCATTTTCCGCATCATGCAGGGCGCGTTTGGGGCAGCCGTCATCCCGCTATCTCAATCCATCATGGTCCAGATCTATCCTAAGGAAGAGCGTGGTAAAGCGATGGCGCTCTTTTCTGTCGGCGTTTTATTAGGTCCCATTCTTGGCCCAACCGTCGGTGGCTTGATCACCGAGAACATGGACTGGCGCTGGATTTTCTACGTAAACGTGCCTGTTGGGGCTTTGTGCCTGTCATTGCTGTATTTTTTTGTACACCTGGATGGCCGGGGTAAAACTACTGTCGACTGGCCGTTGGTATTTGGCATGGCCATCGGTATTGGGCTTTTGCAGATGGTGCTTGAGCGCGGTAATGAGGATGGCTGGTTTAGTTCAAACACGATCTTGTTCTCTTTGGTCATTGCTGTACTGGCCTGGGCGTTTTTCCTGATACGCTCGTTCCGCACCAAAGGCGAAATCGCGCCAATGTGGCTACTCAAAGACAGGAACCTATTGCTGTCTTGTATTGTGATGACGGGTTTTTCGATGGGCATGTTCGGTATCACCCAACTGCAGCCGATGATGCTTGAGCAACTGTTGAATTACCCAGTGGATACCACGGGCTTTGTGATGGCGCCGCGGGGGCTTGCATCCGCCATTGTGCTGCTCTCTATCTCCCGGATTATCGACCGTTTGGATCCGCGAATGCTGATAGTGATTGGACTGGTTCTGAATGGTATCGGCAGCTTTATGATGATGCGCTACTCACTTGATATCGATATTTATTGGGTGCTGCTGCCAAGCATTATTCAGGGGGCTGGAATGGGCTTGGTATTTGCGCCACTGAGCCAACTGGCATACGCGACACTCGCGCCAAATCATGCGGTGGGCGGGGCGGTGGTGTTTAATCTTTGCCGTACTTTGGGTGGTTCATTCGGTATCTCTATCGTGAACACGTATTTCAGCCGTATCCAGCAAAAAGAGTGGAACTCTCTGGGTGGTGGGATCACGCCCGAAAACCCGGTGGTTCAGCAATTTGCGGCCGCGCAGGGACAGTCGGTCACGGATCCGGGGTTTATTGCGACGGTGACCAATATGCTTCACCAGCAATCGACGTTGCTCGCGTTCGTTTACACCTTCGGATTTATCATGGTGTCGTACTTCTTTTTAGTGCCTTTATTGGCGCTGTTCAAAAAAGGCGAGAAACGGGAAGGTGGTTTGCCGGGCGGCCATTGAGTCCTCTGGTCGATAAACAAAAAAGCACGCCTTGGCGTGCTTTTTTCTGGTTCATCACTGCAATTACAGGATGTTTGCTTTCACTGCGTCGTCTTTACGATCCAGATAATGGATAGACTTGATACGACGGATAGTGCGGCACTTACCGCGAATAAGTAGGGTCTCTGTGGTCGCGATGTTGCCTTTGCGGGTGATGCCTTCCAGCAGATCGCCTTTGGTGATGCCTGTCGCTGAGAAAATCACATTGTCGCTGCTCGCCACGTCTTCCATCTTCAGACGGACATTGGTTTCGATGCCCATCTCTTTGCAGCGCTCGATTTCCAGTTCACCCATGCGGCGGTTTTCTTCGTTGTCTTCTTTCACATCATGGCGAGGAAGAAGGCGGCCATTCATGTCACCGCCCAGTGCGCGGATAACCGCGGCAGACACCACACCTTCCGGTGCGCCGCCGATGCCGTACATCACATCCACTTCACTGTCTGGCATACAGGTCAGGATAGACGCTGCAACGTCGCCGTCAGGAATCGCGAAGACCTTGATGCCCATTTGCTGCATTTCGCGGATGGTGTCGTCGTGACGTGGCTTCGCCAGCGTCGTGACAACCAGCTCATCCAGCGATTTACCAAGTGCCTTGGCAATGTTGATCAGGTTGTCGCGAAGCGGCAGTTCAATGTTGATCACGCCTTTTGCTTCAGGGCCAACCACCAGTTTTTCCATGTACATGTCTGGGGCTTTCAGGAAGGTGCCTTTCTCGCCTGCTGCCAATACAGCCAGCGCGTTGGACTGACCCATTGCCGTCATACGGGTGCCTTCGATTGGGTCAACCGCGATATCTACCGCGTCGCCACCCAGTCCCACTTTCTCACCGATGTATAGCATTGGCGCTTCGTCGATTTCGCCTTCACCGATAACAATTTCACCTTCAATGTCGGTTTTGTTCAGCAAAACGCGCATCACTTCTACGGCAGCGCCATCAGCGGCATTTTTGTCACCGCGGCCAAGCCACTTGTAACCCGCCAGTGCTGCGCCTTCTGTGACGCGTGAAAAAGCCATCGCTAAATCGCGTTTCATCTTAACTCCAGAGAATTTAATACATGAAAGTGGGGCGTTGCCGACATCTTTGAGCGGCAACGAAAAATCTCGGCGCGGATTCTACCATAAGGAAAAAGGAAACGTTTGCGTTTTTGAGACGAAGGCGCGCCCCTCCGATGGAAAGGCGCGTCAACAAAAGGTTATGGCTGCTCCCAGCCTTTGGCGCACTCGACTGCCCTCTGCCAGCCGCGATGACGGCGTTCGCGTTTGCCATCGTCTGCGCATGGTGTAAACACACGGTCAATCTGGGCTTTGTCTTTTAGCTCATCAATCGAGCCCCAGAAACCCACGGCAAGACCAGCAAGGTAGGCCGAACCCAGTGCAGTCACTTCGGTGACTTTCGGGCGCTGCACTTCAGTGTTCAAAACGTCAGACTGGAACTGCATCAGGAAGTTATTTGCCACCGCGCCGCCGTCGACTTTCAGGAAATCGAGTTTGATGCCGGAGTCTGCTTCCATCGCGGTCAGTACATCGAGAGACTGGTAGGCAACACTTTCCAGCGTCGCGCGGATGATGTGGTTGGAATTCACTCCCCGCGTCAGGCCAACGATGGCACCGCGCGCGTACGGGTCCCAATGTGGCGCACCCAAACCGGTAAAGGCGGGTACCACATAAACGCCATTGCTGGTGTCGACCTTGGTGGCGAAGTATTCAGAATCGCTGGCGTCTGTAATGAGCTTCATTTCATCACGTAGCCATTGAATGGACGCACCGCCCATAAACACGGCACCTTCCAGCGCATAAGCCACTTCGCCTTTCGGCCCGCAGGCCAACGTCGTCAGCAAACCATTGTGAGAGGTGACTTTCTCTTTGCCGGTGTTCATCAGAAGGAAACAGCCAGTGCCGTAGGTATTTTTCGCCTGACCGGCTTCCACACACATCTGACCGAACAGGGCGGCTTGCTGATCCCCTGCGATCCCGGCGATCGGTACGCGGGTGCCGCCTTTACCGCCGAGGTTAGCCTGACCATAGATCTCAGAAGATGACTTCACTTCCGGCATCATGGAGAGCGGAATATCCAGCGCTTTGAGCAGGGTTTCATCCCACTCGAGCGAGTTAATATTAAACAGCATGGTACGGCTGGCGTTGGTGTAGTCAGTGACGTGGACGCGTCCTTGAGTCATCTTCCAAATCAGCCAGGTATCGACAGTGCCAAACATCAGGTCGCCGTTTTTCGCGAGCTCATGCGCGCCATCAACATGGTCGAGAATCCATTTAATTTTTGTACCGGAGAAATACGGATCTACCACCAAACCAGTATTGTCACGAATGTACTCTTCGTAGCCGTCGGCTTTAAGCTGCTCACAAATCGGTGCGGTGCGGCGGCACTGCCAAACAATCGCGTTATAAATTGGCTTTCCGGTGTGGCGATTCCAGACAATGGTGGTTTCACGCTGGTTGGTAATACCAATGGCGGCGATTTCATCGGAGCGTATTCCCACTTTGCCCATGGCCTCAACCAGTGTTGAGGTCTGGGTGGCGAAGATTTCCAACGGGTCATGCTCAACCCAGCCGGACTCAGGGTAGATTTGGGTGAATTCGCGTTGGGCGACCGTCACGATATTGGCATCGTGGTCAAGGATAACGGCTCTTGAGCTGGTGGTTCCCTGATCGAGGGCGACAATATATTTCGGTTCGGTGCTCATGAAATCTCCTCGCTGTTTTCTTAAAGCATAGTGTTTTTTATACCCAAACCACCTGAAGATGCAGGATTCAGCGAGTTTGACTGGCGTTGTGATCGTGGCGTTCCTTTGTAGGTGTAGTCACCTCCATCAAAAAGGAACAACAAAGAGCACGGCGTCAGTCACCTCGCCCGAAGGGAGGCCTTCAATGCGCCCACTTCTTCGTTAAATTCCACGGAAATAGAACAACTATTCCTCGAGAAATTTGCCTCGAATTGAACGCATTGATGACCTCTGAATGCGAGTATCTTCAGGTTGTTTGGGTATCGTGTTCATTACTTTATCGGCGAAACAGTTTTCGGAAAGTGGCGGGCAAGCAAAATGTGCGTTCGCTCATTATTTGTTCGTTTGGTGAGCGTTTTCGCGCATTGGATGCTTAGAAATGAGAAATGAGACAGTGAGATTCCCAGAAAAGAAAAAGGCTGACAGCAAAGTGTCAGCCCGGCCGAGTTCGGCAAGTCTTGGAGTAATCCAAGAGAGATACGATCGCCATTACCCTAACACGGGTTGAGTGAATAGAAATTGCTTGTGATCGCATTTTTAGTCATTTTTGTGAGTGGTAAAGCATAATCATAAAGAATCAATGGGTTAGGAACTCGCATAAATGGTGATTTTTTGTCCGCTTGTGACCTAAATAGGAAATCCGAAGGTGCGACTCATGTCATGGGCAGTTAGAATAGCTCTTTGGGACGCACAAGGCGTGAAACCAGAGATGGCGAGCCTTGGCGAGAGAATTGATAAGTTGGAACACATAGGTGGCCTTGATGTCATTGGAAATTTTAGAGCAGCTTGAAGCCAAGGTTCAGATGGCAGTAGACACAATTTCTCTGCTGCAGATGGAAATCGAAGAACTGAAAGAGAAGAACGAAACACTGAGCAGTGAATCAAACACGATTCGTGAAGGCCGTGAAGCGCTGGAGCAGGAAAATGCTCGCCTGAAGGCGGATCAAGAAGCATGGCAACAACGTATTCGCAGCCTGCTTGGCAAAATCGAAGAAGTCGAATAAGCCAAAACAAAAACAGAGCCTTAAGGCTCTGTTTTTCTCTCTGCGTGAAGCAGGGAATTACTCGATATCAATCGCTTCCTGAGAAAGGATAACGCCTGTGGTGTCTGCATACAGGTGGTCTTCCGGCAAGAAAGTCACACCACCGAAATTCACTGGCACATCCACTTCACCAATACTTTGGCTATCTGCTCCCACCGGAATGGATGCCAGCGCTTGAATACCGATATCCAGCTCGTCAATGGTATCGACATCGCGTACACACCCATACACCACAATGCCTTCCCAGTTGTTGTCCGCAGCCATGGCTGCAATGTCTGCATCAACCAATGCACGGCGCAGTGAGCCGCCACCGTCTACCAGCATTACACGGCCTTCGCCTTCCTGCTCGGCCACTTCACGAATCAGTCCATTGTCTTCAAAGCACTTGATGGTTGTCACCTGACCACCAAAAGAGCTGCGGCCACCGTATGAACTCATCATCGGCTCAAGAACATCAACCTGATCCAGGTACATGTCACACAGTTCGGAGGTATTGTATTCCATAGTCAGACTTCTCTTAGGCAATTGTAGCTGAATCGTTGTGGCGCCAAGATTGGGTTTCGCGTCACCCTCAGCAAAAAAGTATACGACAAGCTAAGGCTTTGCAATGACTCATGGCACAATTCATCAGGCCGCTTGTCATCACCTTTGTCACTGTATCAACTAATTAAGATGCCTGCCGCAAACAAGGCATTGGTGAGTAATGCCACTTTTACGATGTCACCCATCATTGGACGAAGGGTTTCGCCATCCGGCGACTGCCAAACGGCAAGACCTTGTTTTGCTGCCAATGGCAGTGCTAATAGAAATAGCCAGCCTGACCAACCCACAGGTTGAAGTAGCGAAAAGAGGGCAAAGCTCGCGAAGGCAGTAGTAAGCAGCACCTGATGATAAGCTCGGCCCCATTGTGGTCCCATTCGGACTACCAAGGTGTGTTTGCCGCAGGCGCGATCATTATCAATGTCGCGCAGGTTGTTGATGTTCAGTACGCCGACAGCTAATAAACCACACGCCGTAGCAGGCAGCAGGACGACAGTGTTTAACGTGCCGGTTTGCAGATAGTAGGTGCCAGCCACACCGAGCCATCCAAAGAAAATCAGTACCGACAGGTCGCCCAACCCTTTGTAGCCATAGGGTTTGTTCCCCACGGTGTAGCAAATGGCCGCGACAATCGCGAGTGCGCCAAGGCCAATAAAACTGAGGATGTCAGCGGTTTTGTCGAATGCCGTTAGCACTAACGCCGCGCCCACGACGATAGTCAGCACTACGTTGAGAGTCATGGCTTTTTTCATCGTCGCTGGCGTAACAAGGCCTTGCTGAATCGCACGTTTAGGGCCAAGACGGTCATCATTATCTGTGCCTTTTATGGCATCACCGTAATCGTTGGCAAGGTTCGACAGGATCTGCAGAAGCAGCGCGGTCACCAGTGCCAATACCGTGAGTGTGATGGAAAACTGTGAGGTCTGCGATGCTACAGCACTGCCACACAGAATGCAGGCTATCGCCAGTGGCAAGGTTTTCGGACGGGCGGCGTCGAGCCAGGTTTTGAAAGTAGATGCGGACATATCGCCTTGGCATTGAATGATTTAAAGCAGGTCACATTATTGGTGTTTTTGTCGCAGTGGGCAATGCTAATACCAATCGTAGTAAATATCTGCTCATCCTAGCTTGTTAAAATGCTCCATAACTGCGTTGAAAAATTTGATTGTAGAATAACTACTTATCGAATTTTTTCGCCTTGTTCTCGAGCATTTTTCCTGCGCTATTTCTGATCAGCTACCTACTGTGATTGGTATAATCCCGGATGTGGCGTCTCCAGATACGAGAAAGGGCAGCGATATGCTGCCCTTTGAGTAATTTCACTTTAAAAATTACAGGATAAAGCGGCTCAGATCTTCGTCGTCGACCAACTCTTCAAGGTGGCTGCGCACGTATTCTGAGTTGATTTCGAAAGACTCACCGCCACGCTCGCTCGCGTCGAAGGAGATTTCGTCTACCAGGCGCTCCATCACGGTGTGCAGACGGCGGGCACCGATGTTCTCGGTTTTCTCGTTCACACGCCATGCCGCGTTTGCGATCTCTTCAATACCATCTTCGGTGAAGGTCAAGTTCACTTCTTCGGTACCCATCAGTGCTGAATATTGCGCTGTCAGGGAAGCATTAGGTTCAGTCAGGATGCGTTTGAAGTCAGATGCAGTCAGCGCTTCCAGCTCAACACGGATTGGCAGGCGACCCTGAAGCTCTGGGATCAGATCTGACGGAGACGCTACCTGGAATGCACCGGATGCGATGAACAGGATGTGGTCGGTCTTCACCATGCCGTGCTTGGTTGAGACGGTGCTGCCTTCAACCAGTGGTAGTAGGTCACGTTGCACACCCTCACGGGAAACGTCTGGACCTGAGCTTTCACCGCGTTTACAGATCTTGTCGATTTCGTCGATGAACACAATACCGTTGTTTTCCACTGACGCGATGGCCTGATCTTTCAGCTCCTCCTGATTGACCAGCTTCGCCGCCTCCTCTTCGGTTGCGGCTTTCAGCGCGTCTTTCAACTTCATCTTGCGCTTTTTCGCTGTGGTGCCGCCACCCAGGTTTTGGAACATGCTCTGCAGCTGGTTGGTCATTTCTTCCATACCAGGAGGCGCCATGATTTCCATGCTCATCTGTGGAGCCGCCAGATCGATCTCGATTTCTTTATCGTCCAGTTGGCCTTCACGGATTTTCTTACGGAAGCTTTGGCGGGTTGCCGAATCAGCTTTTGGCTCTTCATTCTGGCCCCAAGCGTCACGTGGCGGTGGAAGAAGTACATCGAGAATGCGCTCTTCTGCCAGCTCTTCTGCGCGGAATTTCACTTTTTCCATCGCTTGCTGGTGGGTCATTTTGATTGCCACATCTGTCAGATCGCGGATGATGGTTTCAACTTCCTTACCCACATAGCCCACTTCGGTGAACTTGGTGGCTTCGACTTTGATGAACGGCGCATTGGCTAGCTTTGCCAGACGGCGGGCAATTTCGGTTTTACCAACACCGGTTGGGCCGATCATCAGAATGTTTTTCGGGGTCACTTCTACACGCAGATCTTCATTGAGCTGCATGCGACGCCAGCGGTTACGCAGTGCGATAGCAACGGCGCGCTTGGCTTTGTCCTGACCGATAATGTGTCGGTCAAGCTCGGAAACGATTTCACGTGGGGTCATTTCAGACATGCTTTGGATCCTGTCTTAATAATCGAGTTCTTCGACGGTGTGGTGCTGGTTGGTGAACACACAAATGTCACCTGCGATGGTCAGCGACTTTTCAGCGATTTCGCGTGCATCCAGCTCAGTATTTTCGAGCAATGCAGTGGCTGCTGCCTGTGCGAAATTGCCGCCTGAACCAATCGCAATCAGATCGTGTTCTGGCTGAACCACATCGCCGTTACCTGTGATGATCAGCGACGCTGTTTCGTCTGCCACTGCCAGCAGGGCTTCAAGGCGACGCAGTGCGCGGTCAGTACGCCAGTCTTTGGCCAGCTCTACCGCTGCTTTGGTCAGGTGACCCTGATGCATTTCCAGTTTGCGCTCGAAGCGTTCGAACAAGGTGAATGCGTCAGCCGTACCACCCGCAAAACCTGCCAGCACCTTGTTGTTGTATAGACGGCGAACTTTACGGGCATTGCCCTTCATGACCGTATTACCCAGTGACACCTGGCCATCACCGGCGATCACTACTTTGCCGTTGCGGCGAACAGAAACGATAGTTGTCACGGAAGAACCTCTACTTTTCTCTCTGGTTATTACCAGTATGGGTTGTTACTGCAGAGGTGGGGACGGGGATATATAAATTCAAGGGTAAAGCCATCGAGATTATGGCTTTACCCTTCAAGTGTTCAGAATCAGTTCAGGCTTGGGGAAATCAGTTCCAATACCAGATAGCGCAAGGCTCGATGCCAGCACGGCGAAGCAGGTTGCGATCGCGCTCTGCTTCACGCTTCATTGGATAAGGGCCAAGTACCACGCGGTACCAGAGGCCTTTTTCACCCTGACTGGTTTTGATATGGCTTTCGAGACCCTGGAACGCAATCATGGCTTTACGTTCGTCAGCCTGACTGGCACTGCGGTAAGCACCGCACTGCATCAAATAAGGTCGGCTGGAAAGTTCTGGCTCGCTGGCCTCAACTTTCACTTCTTTGTTTTCCAGCTCTTCAATGTAGCTCCACTTCTCCTCAGGTTTTGGCGGGATCACTTTCTCGTCTTTCTTCTGAGGTTTCACGGCTGGCTTCACCGGTTTGGTTTCAACAACAGGCTTTGCGGGTGGCTCACTGGTGGAAAGGTAATAGAGACCATAGCCAAAGCCTGCCACCAAGATCAGAGCGAGAAAAGCCCATTTGAAGGGGAATGCAGGTTTAGGAGGCTGCTTCTTGGTGTTTCGGGTTGGTTTACGTGGTGCTTTGCCACGCTTGACATAATCTCTGGTTGCCACTGATTTTCGTGTCTTTTCTGCTCAATAAAGGCTATATGGTACTGGCTCGCGAACTTGCGCGCCAGTACCAGTCTGACCAGATTAGCGTGATGGTGGTGCCACACTCTCGCGGATAACGAGTTGGGCATCAAGAAGGCGTGAACCTGCTTGCACATCATTGCCTTTGAGGATTTTCAGCAGCATTAACATCGCCTGACGGCCAATGTCGTAGCGTGGCTGGGAAACCGTGGTCAGGGCCGGGTCGCAGTATTCTGCGAACTGGATGTCATCGAAGCCGACAATCGAAATGTCATGCGGCACGCGGAACCCCAGTCGTTTTGCTTGCTGCATAGCACCAATCGCCATCACATCAGAGTGACAGAACACTGCGGTGGGTGGGGTTGGCAACGAAAGCAAGGTGGTCATTGCACGTGCGCCTGCTGCAAAGGTGAAATCACCGGTCACTGTGTAGGCAGGATTGATGGTCACGCCACCACGGCGCAGCGCCTGTTGGTAACCCTGTACGCGGAACTGGGTCAGTGCAGCATCAGGATCGCCGGTGATCTGCGCGATCTGCTTGTGGCCGACCTGAGTCAGGTAGTTCACGGCTTCAAACGCTGCGGTCAGGTTATCGATGTGAACGGTAGGCAGCTCTAGTTCTGGCGCATATTCACAGGCCATGACCAGTGGAGGCAGGTTCTTCTGCTCCGGCTTGCTGACGTCAAAGGGAAGATCAGTACCTAAAAGGAGCATACCGTCAGCTTGCTTGGTGAAGACCAGGTTAACGAACGAACTTTCACGGCTTTCCTGTTGTCCGCTGTCACCCAGCAGCACGAGATAGCCGTGCTCCATCGCCGCTTCTTCGATACCGCGGATGATCTCTGTAAAGTAGGGATCACAGATGTCAGGCACGATAGCCACGATGGTTTTAGATTCATTGCGACGTAAGTTTCTTGCCAGCGAATTGGGGCTGTAGCCCGCTTCCATTACCGCTTGCTCAACTTTTTTTCGGGTAGACGCCGAGACTTTTTCCGGGTTCATCAGCGCGCGAGAAACCGTCGCCGTAGAGACGCCGGCCAGATGGGCAACATCCTTCATTGTCGCCATAGTGTAATTCCTCTTTCTCGTTATGATTGGCGATGCTTCCCAGATGACCGGGACCTTCAGCAACGGGACAATTTTTGTCCACACGCCCTATCTTAATCCTATGGAGATGTATTAAACATGGTCATGTTAACAGTAATTGCAAGAATACCGTGATCTCGGTCGGTTTAAGTGAATGAAATTGCATTCAGCTCATATCTTGCGGTTCGATATCGAGTGACCAGCGGACTTTTTTAGACAGCGGCAACTGGCGAATCGCCGGCAGTGCCATGGTTAATCTTTGCTGTAAAATCTTGCGGTTAGGCGCTTGGAAAACCAATTGCCATCGAAAACGCCCCGCTCTGCGGTGCAATGGCGCTGGAGCAGGCCCCATGACTGCGCATTCATCTTCCGGGATTGGTGATGCATCCAAGACAGTTCTTGCTTGCTGCAGAAACTGCTCCACTTCCCCGCTATGGTGGGATTCGGCGCGGAGCAAAGCGAAATAGCTATAAGGTGGCAGGTGCGCCATTTTCCGCTCATTTAATGCCTCGGCAGCAAAGCTGTCGTAGCCTTTGTGGATGAGTGACTGCAGCAGGGCATGTTCCGGATGGTGCGTTTGAAGCAATACATATCCGGGCTTACTGGCACGTCCAGCTCGGCCTGCCACCTGAACAAACAGCTGCGCCAGACGTTCCGGTGCACGGAAATCGTTACTGAAAAGCGCGCTGTCCACATCCACCAAAGCCACCAAGGTGACATCAGGAAAGTGATGGCCTTTCGCCAGCATCTGGGTGCCAATCAGGATTTGGTATTCCTTGTTGTGAATCGCATTAAGGTAGGCTTCGAGCGCGCCTTTACGCCGTGTGTTATCACGGTCGATTCGGATGGTTTTGTATTCCGGAAACAGGGTTTCCAACTGGGCTTCCAACTGCTCAGTGCCCACGCCAACGCTGATCAATTGCGTTGAGCCACAGCTTCCACATTGGTGCGGAATAGGGCGTTGCGATCCGCAATGGTGACAGCGAAGTTCATTGCTGCTCTGGTGCAGAGTGTAATAGGCGTCGCAGCGTTTACATTCCGCTAGCCAGCCGCATTCATGGCACATCAATGCCGGGGCATAGCCGCGGCGGTTCAGGAACAACATCACCTGATTGCCCCGAGAAAGGTGCTTTCGCATCTCAGCAATCAAAGGGGCGGAAAGTCCTGCTTCTAAATAAAGGCCGCGAATATCCAACACCCCATTTTGGGTTTTGAGCGCATTACCCGCGCGCGCAGATAAAGTGAGATGATGGTATTTGCCAGTTTTGGCGTTGTGCAGGCTTTCAAGGCAAGGTGTGGCGGAGCCGAGCACAACAGGCACATTCTCTTCATGCCCACGCATGACTGCCAGATCGCGGGCGTGATAACGAAAAGAGTCCTGCTGTTTGTAAGAGGCATCGTGCTCTTCATCGACAACAATAATGCCGAGTGACTTACACGGCGAAAACAGGGCAGAACGGGTACCGATAATAATGGCAGCTTCATTGTCGCGGGCGGCCAACCAGGCGTTCAAGCGCTCAGTATCATTGAGCCCGGAATGCATCACCACGACAGGTACATTGAAGCGGCGTTTAAAACGGTTGATGGTTTGCGGCGTCAAGCCAATTTCGGGTACCAGAATGAGTGCTTGCTGCCCTCTTTTTAGCACAGGCTCCAAAAGGTTTAAGTAGACCTCTGTTTTTCCTGACCCTGTGACGCCTTCTATTAAATAGCAGGCAAATTCCGGATTGGCATTGATAGTGGCAACCGCCGTTGCCTGCTCGCTGTTGAGCCTTGGCTTGTCTTCCACGACTTCATAGCTTTGTTGCCAAGGCTTTGCGCGCTGCTCTTTTACCGCTTCAATCCAGCCTTTTTCTTCGACCGTTTTGAGAATGGCGGCGCTTAACTCTTCTTCCAGCAGATCGCCGTGTGTCATAGCACCCTGGCGTAATAAGGTGAGAACGCGAGCTTGCTTTGGCGCGCGGGTGAGGGCAGACAACGGCTGCTCTTTCCCAGCTTCTGTCAGTTGCCAGCACTTTTCACGGTCTTTGACTGCAGGTTTGCCTTTTCGCAGTGCGCCCGGCATCACGGTCGCCAGTGCATCACCCAATGGATACTGGTAATAGCGGCTTGCCCAGTTCAATACCTTATATAAAGAGGGCGTCCAAAGTGGGGCGCTATCCAAAACCGCATTAATAGGTTTGATTTGCTCGAGCGGAAATTCAGAGGTGTCGGTCAATGCGACGACAATGCCCACTTTATATTGCTTACCAAACGGGACACGCACTCGACCACCCACAACCGGCATTTCATTGGCAATGCGATAGTCGAAGGTTTTATGAAGCGGAACGGGCAGCGCCACCTGAGCAATCGTCGGGTTCATTGTGCGATAAGGTCTTGGAATTCAAATAAGGTTGGCGACAGTGTACCCATGCTGCTGGCGGGCGAAAAGCACAGGTTGAAGATTCTTTGGCACTGCCCATTGAAAGTACATGGAAATGAATTGAACAAAAAAGTTGCGATCGCAGGTCACCTTGATTAGAATCCGCGCCTTACAAACAGTTTGTTAACGACGTGTGGTGCCCGATAGGCTCGGGAGAGCGACACGGCCTTAGATAAGAGGTAATCCCTATGAAAGCTGGTATCCATCCAGAATACGCTGCAGTAACTGCAAAATGTTCATGTGGCAACACTTTTGAATTCAAAACGACTCTGGGTAAAGACATCAACCTGGACGTATGTGACAAGTGTCACCCATTCTACACCGGTACTCAGCGTGTAGTTGACACTGGTGGTCGTGTTGACCGCTTCAAGAAACGTTTCGGCGTTCTTAGCAGCAAGTAATTGCGAATTTAATAAAAAAGGGTGCATAAGCACCCTTTTTTTGTTGCCTGATACAGCTTGTAAGACCTTTTACACCCTTCAGTATAGGTAGACTATTACAGTTTATCCAAGCGAGTTTTGCCAACTTGGTTCAATCCTTACTAGCTCTGGCTTTCACGCTGCGTTAACATTTTAAACTCCTTTATCTTCCGCCCAATGACCTGAAAGTGTCATAAGAAATGACGACACTTGTCTTTTATTTGAGTCCGCTAAACTCAATAGAGGAATAAGTCGTTGCCTGTGTGGAGATACAGGCAATGAGCGGGAAGATGCAACCCGGATAAACATGGGAATACGCAAATTCCGCCACTTGTTGATTGTAATGCCCAGCTTGCGGGAAGGCAGTCAGCAAGATAATGGGGCAGGCAGAGGGCCCCTTATTATATTTAGCCAATAACAATTACAGTCAGGAACAATACATGTCTGAAGACAAACGCCAACAGGCGCTGGATTATCATGAATTTCCAGTGCCGGGCAAAATCTCCGTAGAACTCTCCAAACCCGCTGATACCGTAGAAGACTTGGCGCTGGCATACAGTCCAGGTGTTGCAGAGCCTGTCCGCGAAATCGCACAAGATGCCGACAACGTTTATAAATACACCGCAAAGGGCAATATGGTTGCGGTGATCTCAAACGGCACCGCGATTCTCGGTTTGGGTAATCTGGGTCCATTGGCTTCCAAGCCAGTCATGGAAGGTAAAGCCCTTCTGTTCAAACGCTTTGCTGGTCTCGATTCTATCGATATCGAGGTAAAACATCGCACTATCGAAGAGTTCGTTGATACGGTCGCGAATATCTCCGACACTTTCGGTGGTATCAATCTGGAAGACATCAAAGCACCAGACTGCTTTGAGATTGAAAAGCAACTCATCGAGCGCTGTCATGTGCCAGTGTTCCACGATGACCAACACGGTACCGCGATTGTGACTGCCGCAGGTATGCTGAATGCGCTTGAACTTCAGGGCAAAGACATCAAAGAGGCAGTCATCATCTGTCTGGGTGCAGGTGCGGCAGCAGTGGCGTGTATGGAACTGCTTATCAAATGTGGTGCGCAGCGTGAGAAAATTTATATGCTGGACCGCAAAGGTGTGATTCACACTCGTCGCGATGACATCAACGAATACAAGCAGCTTTTTGCCAACAACACGGACAAGCGTACGCTGGAAGATGTGATTGAAGGTGCGGACATTTTCCTTGGCGTATCCGGCCCAGATCTATTGCCACCGGAAGCGCTGAAGCTGATGGCGGACAAGCCAATCGTGTTTGCGTGTTCAAACCCTGATCCTGAAATCAAACCAGAATTGGCACACGAAGTGCGCGATGACCTGATTATGGGTACGGGTCGTTCAGATTACCCAAACCAGGTGAATAACGTGCTTTGTTTCCCATTCATATTCCGTGGTGCACTGGATGTTCGTGCCAGTCGTATCAATGATGAAATGAAACTGGCTGCGGTAGAAGCTATTCGTGCCCTGGCGAAAGAGCCAGTACCGGAAAACGTATTGAAAGCAGCACGTGTCGACAAACTGGAATTTGGTCAGGAATACATCATTCCAAAACCGATGGATCCTCGCCTTTTGCCACGCGTGGCGAAAGCCGTTGCTGAAGCCGCGGTGGAATCAGGTGTTGCGCGTATTGAAATGCCAGAAAATTACATGGCAGATAAAGAAGCGTAATTGCGGTTTTATTCAAACAAAAAAACCAGCCGATTGGCTGGTTTTTTTGTTTGAATCTTTTCGAGAAGTTAACGAAATCAATACTCTTCTTCGTTAAACTCGATGCCTAATTCCTTCATAATGCGCTTAACTTCCGCTGGCACACTATCGCTTTTATCCTTGCGAATATCGTCGTCCGTTGGCAGTGGCTGTCCGGTGTAGGCATGCAGAAAGGCTTCGCAAAGCAATTCACTGTTGGTGGCATGGCGTAGATTGTTGACCTGGCGACGGGTACGTTCGTCTGTCAGGATTTTAAGCACTTTTAGCGGGATAGAGACGGTGATTTTCTTTACCTGCTCTTTCTTTTTACCGTGCTCGGCGTAAGGGTTAATATACTCGCCATTCCAGTCTGCCATTGTTCACCTTCTGTAGCAGTTTAGGGTCTAAAATCGCTGCCAACACGGGGAACAAGACGCCCTGGTTGGATGAAACCCAAATTCTAGCGATATTAACTGCTACATGTAAAGACATATGGACGTCTAGAAGTGTTGACGTCTCAAGTTTGAATGGTTAAGGTTGACCAAATACCAATCGGATCACATTTTGATTTAAGATTGCGCTGAATACGATCATATAAAGACAGGGAAGCACGCCATGAGCGACAAGAAGTCCGCAACCATCGCCGTCCGCACCGGTATCACTACAGATTCACAGCACCACGCCGTTGTGCCTCCACTGTACCTTTCGACGAATTATGAATTCCCTGAGTTTGGCGAAGTGCCGACTTATGACTATGCCCGTGGTGGCAATCCAACCCGTTCTTTACTGGAAAAAGCGTTAGCTGATCTGGAAAACGGCGCAGGCGCTGTGGTTACAAACTGCGGCATGGCAGCAATTAACCTTCTACTGTCACTGGTTTCACCGGATGACCTGATTATCGCACCGCACGATTGCTACGGCGGTACCTACCGTTTGTTTGATTCCCGGGCAAGGAAAGGCGCTTTCAAGGTGGAGTTTGTAGACCAAACTGACTCTGCAGCTCTTGATGCCGCACTGGCGAAGAGTCCTAAGCTAGTCTGGCTTGAAACGCCATCTAACCCATTACTGCGCGTGGTTGATGTTGCAGATATCTGTGAAAAAGCCAAAGCCATCGGCGCTTGGGTTGGTGTCGATAACACCTTCCTGTCTCCCGCTTTGCAGCAGCCACTGAACCTTGGGGCAGATTTTGTTGTTCATTCAACCACCAAATTTATTAATGGCCATTCAGATACCGTCGGTGGCGTTGTGGTGGCGAAAGAAGCCGAGCTTTATGAAGAGCTGAAATGGTGGGGTAACTGCATTGGGGCTACCGGTAACGCATTCGATAGCTACATGACGCTGCGTGGTCTTCGCACGCTGAACACAAGAATGCGTCAGCATGAGGAAAACAGTGCAGAAGTACTGGAATACCTCAAACAGGAATCTCTGGTGAGCACTATCTACCATCCTGCGCTACCAACGCACCCGGGCCATGAGATTGCGAAGAAACAACAATCAGGTTTTGGCGGAATGTTGAGCTTTGAGCTTAAAGGCGGTGAAAGTGAGCTGAAACTTTTCCTCTCCTCCCTTAAGCTGTTCACTTTGGCCGAATCATTGGGTGGCGTGGAGAGTCTGGTGACACATCCTGGCTCAATGACGCACCGTGCCATGTCGGACGAAGCGCAGGCGGAAGCAGGCTTGGCGGCCACACTGCTTCGCTTGTCTGCCGGTCTGGAAGATAAGGCCGACTTGGTTGCCGACCTGAAACAAGCATTCGATAAAGTAAGAGAGAGCCAGTAATGAGCGCGGTTGAAGTCGTATGCCCTCAGCAGTCGCAGTCCCGTCAGTTACATAAGTTCGGGGGCAGCAGCCTAGCCGACCCTGATTGTTTTCGCAGAGTCACGCGTATTCTTGCGCAATACAGTGGTGAAACGGACATTATCGTGGTGTCCGCTGCGGGCAAAACCACGAACCGTCTGATTGAATGGCTGGATCTGCTTGGCAAAGACGGTCGTTTGGCCCACGAAGCGCTGCAAAGCTTGCGTAAATATCAGCAGGATTTGATTGAGAACCTGATTGAAGGCGAGCAAAAGCAATCGCTGGTGGATGCACTGTATGAAGACTTCAGCGTCTTGGCGCAGGCGGCGGAAAACCCTCTGACCGAAGCTCAACGTGCTTGGGCGCAAGGCTTTGGTGAAGTCTGGTCAGCGCGTTTGTTGTCTGTACTGCTGACACAGCTTGAATTACCATCCGTGATGCTCGACTCCCGCTCTTTCCTGCGTGCTGAACGTGGCGCACAGCCAGAAGTGGACCGCGCAAGCTCTTGGCCCCTTCTGAAAGAACAAATCGTTCAACATACCAAGCGCCGCATTGTTATCACCGGATTCATGGCACGTAACACCGAAGGTGAAACCGTGCTGCTAGGGCGTAATGGCTCCGATTACTCAGCAACCATCATCGGTGCCTTAGCAGATGTCAGTCGTGTGACCATCTGGAGTGACGTTGCTGGTGTATACAGTGCAGACCCACGCATTGTCGGCGACGCCTGTCTGCTGCCATTGCTGCGTTTGGATGAAGCGGCTGAACTGGCGCGTCTTGCAGCACCCGTGCTACATACCCGAACGCTGCAGCCAGTAGCGCAAAGCTGTATCGACCTGAATCTCCGCTGCAGCTATGATCCTGAATCAGGCTCAACCCGCATTGAACGCGTTCTGGCTTCTGGCCGGGGCGCGAAAATCATTACCTCATTGAGTGATGTCTGCCTGCTTGAATTGGATGTGCCGCGTTCACACGACTTTGATACCGCGCGCCGCGATATCGAACGACTGTTGACCCGAAACCAAATCCAGCCGCTGGCGTCATCATTCAGTGCTGACCAACACCGTATCCAACTCGCTTACACTGGCGAAGTGGTGAACAGCGTGTTGGAGGAGCTGCAAAACGCTGGCATTCCTGCTGATATCCGTCTCCGCGAAGGCTACAGCATGGTCGCTGCGGTGGGCGCAGGTGTCACGGCAAACCCTGTTCATTGTCACGGTTTTTACCAACAGCTTCGCAGCCAACCGATAGAGTTTATCTGCGAGTCTGGCAGTGGACTCAGCATCGCGGCGATTTTGCGTAAGGCGAACACATCGGCGTTGGTATCAGATATTCACCGCGCACTTTTCCAGGCGCAGCGTCGTATTGGCTTGGTGTTGCTGGGTAAAGGCAATATCGGTAGCCGTTGGCTCAATCTGTTTGCAGAGCAAAAAACGGCACTCGAAAAACGTCATGGCATGAGCTTTGAGCTCATCTCGGTGCAAGACAGTGATAACCAATGGGTCGATTTCGATGGTATTGATGCAGATAGCGTCATGACCCGTTTTGATGAAGTTGCGAAACCCTATGAGGGGAGTGATTGGCTGACGGCATTGCTTAATCACCCTTACGATGACATTGTCGTGCTGGACGTTACCGCAAGTGCACCACTGTCGATGCAATATCCTGATCTGGCAGAGCATGGTTATCACCTGATTTCTGCGAACAAAGTGGCAGGCTCCGCGAGTGGTGAGTTATACCATCTGGTTCAGGATGCGTTTGCGAAGACTGGCCGTTTTTGGCTGTACAACGCGACAGTTGGTGCAGGCCTTCCGGTTAACCATGCCGTGCGCGATTTGCGCGAAAGTGGCGACCATATCATCGCTATTTCTGGCATATTTTCTGGAACATTGTCCTGGCTGTTCCAGCAGTTCAACGGCGATATCAAGTTCAGCGAGCTTTTGGAGCAGGCATGGCAACAAGGTCTGACCGAACCTGACCCACGTGAAGATCTCAGCGGCTCAGATGTCATGCGTAAGCTTGTGATTCTGGCGCGTGAGTCTGGCTTGGATATCGAGCCGGAGCAGGTACAGGTGCAATCACTGGTGCCCGAGGCGCTTTCTGCGCTGTCGCTGGATGCCTTTCTGGATAACAGCAGTCAGCTTGATGAAGCGCTTGAAGATTGGCTTGAACAAGCGGAAAGAGAGCAGGGTGTCCTTCGCTATGTAGCAAGACTCTCTCGTGATGGAAAAGCGCGTGTCGGGATTGAAGTGCTGCCTGAAGAGCACCCTCTTGCCAACCTGCTGCCTTGCGACAACATCTTTGCTATCGAGAGTCAGTGGTATCGTGAAAACCCGTTGGTTATTCGCGGGCCGGGGGCGGGTCGTGATGTGACCGCAGGCGCTTTACTCTCTGACTTGAATCGCATCGCATCTTTGTTGAAATAGTCGAGATACTAATAGAAAAAGCGGAGCCTATGCTCCGCTTTTTTGTACTCTATGCAGTGTGATTCAGGATTTACGTGAGCTCTTAGATATTTTGCGTGAAAGACTTACATGATGATCATGAATAAAATTCAAGTTAAGTAAGTTGACTTTAAAATGCGCGCAATTCAATATCTAGACATATAGACGTCTATATGGATGTCGGCTTTAAAGGATTTTTCGGTAAGATGTTGCCGAAGTAGGGAGACGTTATGGGATATTCACACGCCAGCCATTTGGATGCACTTAATCAAAACCTTTCTGATTTGAACGGCGATATCAATGTTTCGTTTGAATTCTTCCCACCCAGCTCTGAAGCTATGGAGCAAACGCTTTGGGCTTCGGTGCAGCGTCTGAAAACCCTAAAACCTAAATTTGTTTCCGTGACTTACGGTGCGAACTCCGGTGAGCGTGACCGTACCCATGGCATCGTGAAAAGTATCAAGCAAGAAACCGGTATTGAAGCTGCACCTCACTTGACTTGTATCGACGCGAGCCGGGATGAACTGCGGGAAATCGCACGTGATTACTGGAACAGCGGCATTCGCCACATCGTGGCCCTGCGTGGCGATCTGCCAGAAAAAAGTCAGAAGCCGGATATGTACGCTGCAGATTTGGTAGAGCTCTTGAAAGGCGAAGCGGACTTTGATATTTCTGTCGCAGCTTACCCGGAAGTTCACCCTGAAGCGAAAAGTGCGCAAGCAGATTTGATAAACCTTAAGCGTAAGGTTGATGCTGGTGCAAACCGCGCAATCACCCAATTCTTCTTTGATGTAGAAAGCTACCTGCGTTTTCGTGACCGCTGCGCCGCAGCAGGTATTGATGTTGAAATCATCCCTGGTATCTTGCCTGTATCGAACTTCAAGCAGGCTTCGAAGTTTGCCAACATGACCAACGTGCGCATCCCTGCTTGGATGTACAAGCAATATGAAGGTCTGGAAGACGATGCGGTAACCCGTCAGATGGTTGGTGCGAGCAACGCTATCGACATGGTGCGCGTATTAAGCCGCGAAGGTGTGAAGGATTTCCATTTCTATACCTTAAACCGTGCAGAGCTAACCTACGCGCTTTGCCACACTCTGGGTGTACGTCCTACGGCATAAACGACATTTCAGCGAGCCAGAAACAAAAAAACCGTCGCATTGCGACGGTTTTTGCTTTCTGGAAAGTCCTTACTGAGCAGCGACTTTCTTGCCCATCGACATGTTTTCCATGGCGTTGAGTTCAAACAGGACTTCCTCTGCCCACGTCAGCCATGCTTCTTTGCGAAGAATGTTGCGGCGCAGTGTCAGTCGCTCCAGACGGCCTTCACGAGTCAGCAGAGCGGTATCAGCGTAGTTGCTGCGCTCCATGTCTCGGTATTGACTTAACTGCAAGCGGCTTTCGTCCATCAGTGCGTGCATATGTTCGATCATTGGGGTGGGGTCGAATATGCTGCACGTTAGCAGTTTTGCAGAAACTTCATCGCGGTCAGTGGGATGTTTTGCCGGCATTAAGAACCACTCGTAGAGGCTCTGTCTGCCAATGTCCGTGATGGAGTAGACCTTTCTGTCCGGTTTGCCATCCTGTGGTTCTAAACGACAACTCACTGCGCCCATATCGGCGAGCTTATTGAGTTCACGATAGACTTGTTGGTGGCTGGCTTTCCAGAAGTGCCCGATAGCATTTGAAAACTCTTTGGTTATATCGTAACCAGTTGCATCACGATGGCTTAGCACCGTGAGTATTACGTGCGGTAGTGACATCTCTTCTATCCAAAATCTTAAAAGGCGATCCTTAGCCCTGGGATGCCGCTCTTTGGCGAATTTATTTTTTCCACAACACTGGGCGGATCGACACGTTTTTCGTTGCCGAACATACCTTGCCTCTTGCCAACAATGCACCGAAAAAACGCGGTGCGAAAAGCGCAGTATGAAGACACTTAAACGGTTATTTATACTTCGGTGTTTTGCCTATACCTTTGTCACGATAACGTCACGAACAGGCAAGAAAACATATTAATAACATTATCAATGCAACAACAATCGAAAAAGACTCTCGAAAAATAAAAAAGGCTGCAACATGGCAGCCTTTCTTAATTTTGAATCAATTTCTCATTTATCCGGTATTTCGCATACCAGCAGCAATACCTGCGATGGTCACCATCAACGCTTCATCTAGTTCAGTATTTTCCTCTTCTGTAGCACGTGTACGGCACAGAAGCTCAGCCTGAAGCATATTCAGCGGTTCAACATAGATGTTACGCAGACGGATAGATTCGGCGCCCCAAGGGTTCTGTTCCATCAAGTGGTCGCTGTTCTCAACCATTAGTACCGCTTTGATGTCTTGCGCCAAACGGTCACGCAGCTCATCACCCAGTCTCCAAAGAGATTCATCCACCAGTTTCTCATCATAGTATTGAGAAATAGATGGGCTGGTCTTAGTGAATACCATCTCCAGCATACCTAGACGGGTTGAGAAGAATGGCCACTCGCGACACATTTCTTCAAGGAACTTGAGGTGACCGTTATCGATAGAGAACTGAATCGCCTGACCAGCACCCAGCCACGCTGGCAGCAGCAAACGGTTCTGGCTCCATGCGAAAATCCATGGGATAGCACGAAGGCTCTCTACGCCACCATTTGGGTTACGTTTAGATGGACGGGAACCCAATGGCAGTTTACCCAGTTCCAACTCTGGTGTTGTCGCTCGGAAATAAGGAACGAAATCTTCGTGGCCACGAACAACGCCACGGTAAGCTTCACAGGAAACTTCGCTTAAGGTTTCCATCAGGTCGCGCCATTCCTGCTTAGGTGCTGGTGGTGGCAACAGATTCGCTTCCAGAATTGCGCTGGCGTACAGATTCAGGCTCTGTATGGCAACGTCCGGTAGACCCAGCTTGAAGCGAATCATCTCGCCCTGCTCAGTCACGCGAAGGCCACCTTTCAAGCTGCGTGGTGGTTGGGACAGTAGTGCAGCGTGCGCAGGCGCGCCACCACGACCAATAGAACCACCACGACCGTGGAACAGCACCAGATCGACACCGGCGTCTTCACACAGCTCAACCAGTTGCTCCATAGCTTTATATTGGGCCCAACCCGCCGCCATCACACCTGCGTCTTTGGCGGAGTCCGAGTAGCCAATCATGACCATCTGGAAATTTTGTATAAAGCCGCGGTACCAGTCGATGCTCAGCAGTTGGCTGATCACAGACTTGGCATTGTTGAGGTCTTCCAGGGTTTCAAACAGCGGACACACGTCCATGCGGAACGGACAGCCCGCTTCTTTCAGTAGAAGGTGAACCGCCAGCACGTCAGATGCTGTGCGTGCCATGGAGATGACGTAAGCACCCAGCGCTTCACGAGGCTGCTGTGCAACGATACGGCAGGTATCCAGCACTTCCTGTACTTCATCAGAAGGCTCCCAGTCACGAGGCAGCAAAGGACGCTTAGAGCTCAGCTCTCGAATAAGGAACGCTTGCTTGTCCTGCTCGCTCCACTGGCTGTAGTCGCCCATGCCCAATGTGCGGGTCACTTCAGATAGCACATTCGCGTGGCGGGTACTTTCCTGACGGATATCCAGCTTAATGAGGTTAACACCGAAGGTGCGGATACGACGCAGCGTGTCAAGCAGCAGACCATCAGCGATAATGCCCATGCCACATTCATGCAGCGACTGGTAGCACGCATGCAGCGGTGTCCATAATTGGTCAACGTTGGTGAGGATGTCTTTTTCATCGCTACGGCGGCCATGGATTTGGGCATCCAGATGATCCAGGGTGTTGGTTAGCGTCTTGCGCAGCGATTTCAGGATAGCTCGGTAAGGTTCGTGCTCATCACCAGCCATGGCGCGAACAACGTCATTGCAGCGCGTCATCGACAGTTCGCTGATGAGCTCCTGAATATCACCCAAATAAAGATCAGCGGCTTTCCAACGGGATAGCAACAGTACTTCACGAGTGACTTCTGATGTCACGAACGGGTTACCGTCGCGGTCTCCGCCCATCCAGCTTGAGATCTGGATGGGCGAAGCTTCAACGGTCAGACCACGGCCAAGGTGACGCTTCATCTTCTGGTCAAACTGACGCAGGAATTCCGGTACAGCTTGCCACAGACTGTTTTCAATCACCGCATAACCCCATTTGGCCTCATCAAGCGGGGTTGGGCGTTGCTTACGGATAACGTCAGAGTGCCATGCCTGGGAGATCAGTTGTTCAAGGCGAAGTTCTGCTTTATCTCGCTCGCTGGAAGAGAGGTCGCCAAGTTCAAGTTTGGACAAACATTTGTTGATTTGAACCAGCTTATGAATGGTAGTACGACGCGCGATTTCCGTCGGGTGTGCTGTCAGCACAAGTTCGATCTTCAGGTCATCAACGGCTTTATCTCGCTCACCGTCAGAGACGTCTGCGTTTTGCAGTCGCATAAACAGATCGTCCAGTGAGTCAGGATTACATACCTGCTCTTCACAGTGGCGAGAAACAGAATGGTACTGTTCAGCGATATTGGTGAGGTTGAGGAACTGGCTGAATGCGCGCGCTACAGGGAGTAGTTGGTCATTCGGCAGGCTTTGCAGCACATCGATCAGCTTGGCGTGATCGTCTTTATTACCCGCAGAAGCGGATTTAGAGAGCTGACGGATCTCTTCTACTTTGGCCAGCAACTCTTCACCGTGGGCACCTTTAATGGTGTTGCCCAGAAGGTGACCGAGCATGCTGACATTGCTCTTTAGAGCGTCATACTTGTCATTCATAGTGCGTCCGTTTCGTAACTTTGTTACATCCAAATTGCAATCGTAATGGCTCAATCTAGCCAATGAGTGGCATAAAGGTCAATCACCCACTCTATTATTTCGCCGCATTTTTTTGTCTATCCCTTGAACAATAAGGCATTACAGAAGTTGTAACAAAATTACATTTAAAGCACTGGGTTTAGGCAAAAACGCTAGCCTGTCGCAGGTGGGTGACTTTATTTTAAACAGACTGTTGACATTAGTCATTTATCACGCTAAAAATCACATATAAATTCATTTAAAATGAATAAACAATTATAATTCGCCAAAAAAGCTCATGGAAGCAGCGAAAAGGTACGATACGAATATGGATAAGTTCTCAAACCCCCTTCTCCAGCGACGACGCCGACGTTAAATACGTTGGGCGTATCTGCCCCTCCTGCAGCTGAGCGAGCTGAATGCGCCATCATTCAACCCAAAGAAATAAACGGATTTTTCATGTTAAAGACAGTGATTGTCGGTGCAAGTGGATACACAGGTGCCGAGCTGACCAAAATGGTATTTCTTCACCCTGAACTCGAGTTATCAGGCCTGTATGTCTCTGAAAACAGTGTGGATGCGAACAAATCTATCGGTGATTTGCACGGTACTCTGAAAGGTCTGGTTGACCTTCCACTTCAGCCTCTTAAAGATGTCAGTGCTGTCGCGAAAGCTGCAGACGTGGTGTTGCTGGCAACGGCTCATGAAGTCAGTCACAACATTGCACCAACTTTCTTAGCTGAAGGCTGTAAGGTCTTTGATTTGTCTGGCGCATTCCGCGTTCAATCTGACAGCTTCTACACCGACTATTACGGCTTCGAACACCAATACGGCGAGTGGCTGGAAAAAGCGGTTTATGGTCTGGCAGAGTGGAACGAGGCAGATATTGCAAAAGCCGATTTGGTTGCAGTGCCTGGTTGTTACCCAACGGCTTCACAGTTGGCGTTGAAGCCATTGCTGGATGCAGGACTTATCGACACCCAACAATGGCCAGTGATCAATGCGGTAAGCGGTGTGTCTGGTGCGGGTCGCAAAGCTTCTATGACCAACAGTTTCTGTGAAGTTAGCCTCCATGCCTACGGTGTATTCACCCACCGTCACCAACCGGAAATTTCTACTCACTTGGGATGTGATGTGATTTTCACACCACACCTTGGCAACTTTAAGCGTGGCATTCTCGCGACCATCACTGCCAAATTGGCAGAAGGTGTCAGTGAAGTGCAGGTCACAGAAACGCTGGAAAAAGCATACGAAAACAAAACTTTGGTTCGCCCATTGGGCGCGGGACAAAGTGCGAAGCTGCAATCAGTTCAAAACACCGGATTTTGCGATATTGGCTGGTCTGTGAAAGGTCAACACGTGATTCTGACGTCAGCAATCGATAACTTGCTGAAAGGTGCCGCCAGTCAGGCGATACAGTGCATAAACATTCGCTTTGGATTCTCGCCGCTCACGGCGATTGTGTAGGAGAGTGGTAATGAGTTTACGTCCTTTGGTAGTCAAACTGGGTGGTGCAGCGCTGTCTTGCACAGAGACTCTGGATAAATTATTCGCGTCAATCAGCCAGTATCAGGCTTCTGCGCATCGCCAATTAGTGATTGTTCACGGTGGTGGCTACCTCGTTGATGACTTGATGAAAGCGCTGAACCTGAAAGTCGAAAAAAAGCAGGGTTTGCGAGTTACTCCAAAAGATCAGATCAATGTGGTCGCGGGTGCACTGGCAGGTACGGCCAATAAACTGCTCCAGGGCGAAGCAATAAAATGTGGCATTAACGCAGTCGGTCTGAGTCTGGCTGACGGCGGCTTATGTAAAGTGACCCAACTTGATCCCGAGCTTGGCAATGTGGGCAAGGCAATACCGGGCGATTCTTCCGTCGTACAAGCGATTTTGTCAGCAGGCGCAGTGCCAATCATCAGCTCTATCGGTATTGATGCCGAAGGTGAACTGATGAACGTGAATGCGGATCAGGCGGCAGTAGCAGTAGCAGCTGCATTGGATGCCGAACTGGTTCTGCTGTCAGACGTGAGTGGCGTATTGAATGGCAAGGGCAAACTCATGCCAACGCTTGATGAGAAATTAGCAGATGAATTAATTGAAAGCGGCGTGATCACTGACGGCATGATCGTCAAAGTGAAAGCGGCGTTTGAAGCGGCAAACGCATTGGGGCGTCCCATTCAGGTCGCGAGCTGGCGTTACCCCGAGAAGCTCGCTGAGATGTTCGGTGGCAGCAATATCGGTACCCGTTTCACCGTATAAACAACACAGAATTTATTAGTCGTTACCGCCTGTACTGACCGTCAGAGCGGTGAACATGGAGAAGTTAAAATGAGCGATATCAAAAAGGTAGTACTAGCATACTCTGGCGGTCTGGATACGTCTGCGATCATTCCTTGGCTGAAAGAGAACTATGACTGTGAAGTCGTGGCATTCGTTGCCGATGTGGGCCAGGGCGAAGAAGAACTGGTTGGCATTGAAGAAAAGGCGATCGCTTCGGGTGCGTCAGCGTGTTACATCGCTGACCTGAAAGAAGAAATGGTTGCTGACTACATCTACCCAAGCCTGAAAACCGGTGCGGTTTACGAAGGTAAATACCTGCTGGGGACGTCAATGGCACGTCCAATCATCGCAAAAGCACAAGTAGAATGTGCGCTGGAAGTTGGCGCAGATGCACTGTGTCATGGCTGTACCGGTAAAGGTAATGACCAGGTGCGTTTCGAAAGCGCGTTTGCTGCGCTGGCACCGCAACTGAAAGTGATTGCACCTTGGCGTGAGTGGGACCTTCGTTCTCGTGAAGCCCTGCTGGATTACCTGGCAGAGCGCAACATCCCTTGTACTGCAAGCCTAGAGAAAATCTACAGCCGTGATGCAAACGCATGGCACATCTCCACCGAAGGTGGCGTACTGGAAGATACCTGGAACCAGCCAAACGAACTTTGCTGGGTATGGACTGTGGATCCAGAGCAGGCACCTGACCAGTCTGAAACCGTTTCTCTGTTGATTGAAAAAGGCGAAGTGGTTGCTGTAGACGGTGAGCGCTTGAGCCCATACCAAGTACTGACCACGCTGAACGAGAAAGGCGCGCGTCACGGCGTAGGCCGTATTGATATCGTTGAAAACCGTCTGGTGGGTATGAAATCCCGCGGCTGTTATGAAACTCCGGGTGGCACCATCATGATGGAAGCCCTGCGTGGTGTTGAGCAGCTGGTTCTGGACAAAGATTGCTACGAATACCGTGAAGAAATTGGCCTGAAAGCGTCTCACCTTATTTATGATGGCCGTTGGTTCACACCGCTGTGTAAGTCACTTCTGGCGGCAGCAGAATCACTGGCTGAGCCAGTAAGTGGTGAAGTAGTAGTGAAACTGTACAAAGGACAGGCTACAGTAGTGCAGAAGCGCTCGCTCAACAGCCTGTACTCCGAAGAATTCGCGACTTTCGGTGAAGATGACGTATACGATCACAGCCATGCTGGTGGCTTTATCCGTCTCTACTCGCTGTCGAGCCGTATTCGTGCGCTGAACGAGAAAAAACAAAAATAAACAGCAGCTGGAAGCAATAGAGTTTTAAGGAGAAGTAAGTATGGCGTTATGGGGCGGAAGGTTTAGTCAGGCAGCAGACACGCGGTTCAAGCAGTTTAACGATTCGTTGCGTTTTGACTATCGCCTCGCGGAGCAGGACATCGTAGGTTCAATTGCCTGGTCAAAGGCACTGCGCTCAGTGGGCGTTTTGTCTGAGATTGAGCAGCAACGCCTCGAGCTTGCACTGAATGAAATCAAGCTGGCTGTGATGGAAGATCCAGAGCAGATCCTGCGCTCTGACGCTGAAGACATTCATAGCTGGGTCGAGCAGCAACTGATTGCTAAAGTAGGCGATTTGGGTAAAAAGCTGCACACTGGTCGCTCGCGTAACGATCAGGTGGCGACTGACCTTAAGCTTTGGTGTCGTCAGCAGGGTCAACAGCTTCTCCTTGCACTCGATAAACTGCAAAACCAGATGGTAAAAGTCGCGGCAGAGAATCAGAACACGGTACTGCCGGGCTACACTCACCTTCAACGTGCCCAACCAGTGACATTTGCACACTGGTGTCTGGCTTACGTTGAAATGTTCGAGCGTGACTACTCGCGCTTGAGCGATGCACTGAACCGCTTGGACACCTGCCCGCTGGGCTCTGGTGCTCTGGCAGGGACGGCGTATCCGATTGATCGTGAGGCATTGGCTCACAGCCTGGGTTTCCGCCGTGCAACCCGCAACAGTCTGGACTCTGTTTCTGACCGTGACCATGTGATGGAGCTGATGTCTGTGGCATCGGTTTCTATGCTTCACCTGTCGCGTATGGCGGAAGATCTGATTTTCTACAACTCAGGCGAGTCCAACTTTGTTGAGCTTGCAGACGCGGTGACCTCAGGTTCATCCCTGATGCCACAGAAGAAGAACCCGGACGCGCTTGAGCTTATCCGTGGTAAGACGGGCCGCGTTTATGGCGCCATGTCTGCGATGATGATGACAGTGAAAGCACTGCCGCTTGCATACAACAAAGACATGCAGGAAGACAAAGAAGGGCTGTTCGACGCGCTCGACACCTGGTTTGACTGTATTGAAATGGCAGCGCTTTGTTTTGATGGCATCAAAATCAACAAAGATCGCACGCTGGAAGCCGCGATGCAGGGGTACTCTAACGCGACTGAGCTTGCGGATTACCTGGTTGCCAAGGGAATTCCTTTCCGTGAAGCGCACCATATCGTGGGTGTCGCTGTGGTCGCCGCCATTGAAAAAGGTTGTGCGCTGGAAGAGTTGTCTCTTGAGGACATGAAGCAGTTCTCGCCAGTGATTGACGAGGATGTTTATCCAATTCTCACCATTGAATCCTGTCTTGAGAAGCGCTGTGCGCTGGGTGGTGTGGCGCCGAATCAGGTGGAATACGCCATTAGTCAGGCAGAGAAGCGTTTGGAGAAACGTTACTCACCAAGCGTGAAAGTACGTGGCGCGCGTCTTACTGACCTCGATGCGATTGAAGGCATGGTAGTTTACTGGGCGGGACTGGGTGAAAACCTACCGCGTGAACGTAATGAACTGGTTCGTGATATAGGCTCGTTTGCCGTTGCGGAGCATCAGGGTGAAGTGACAGGTTGTGCGTCGCTCTACGTTTATGATTCAGGCCTTGCGGAAGTGCGCTCTTTGGGCGTGGAAGCTGGCTGGCAGAATCAAGGGCAGGGCAGCGCGATTGTTCAACACCTGCTGAAAAAAGCGAGTGGCATGGCCATCAAGAAAGTGTTTGTGCTGACCCGTGTACCAGAGTTCTTTATGCGTCAGGGCTTTATTCCAACCTCTAAATCTTTGCTGCCTGAAAAGGTGATGAAAGACTGTGACCGCTGTCCACGCCTTCATGCGTGTGATGAAGTGGCACTGGAGTTTACCTTTGATCAGGACAGATTGATTGCTAAAGCCAACGTGGCGTAAACAGGTATAGAATGAATAAAAACCGGCTTAGGCCGGTTTTTTTGTGTTTTATAGTCGCTATTTTTTGGGCTCGGGCGCATTCATCCGAAACGGCATCAGAATGAGATGAAGGGAGAGCAAAATTGCGCTGGCACCTGCACCAAAGAGCAGGGTGATGGACTCTATCGATTTCGGTGTGTCACTAAACCCGATAAACCACATTGGCCAAAGCACCAGATTCATCACGGCAAGTTGAATCATGCAACGTTTGCAGCGGCCGAGTTTGGCGCGAATAGTGAGAGAGGCGTCTTTGCAGAATCGGCAACTCATGGATAGCAAGCCCAAAAATATCAACTTGTTGCAGCCTACAAAGAAAAAAGCCCTCCGTAAAGGAGGGCAAACCACAAACTCTTGGGGAGAGTGAGGTGAACGTGCAAGTTATGCAAGCAAGGGGATTAACACTGTTATTGGTATTGGGTTTTAACAGCCTGGACCGCAATCCAGGCAGTGCTTGATCATTTCAGGACCTAAGTGCAGCTTGGCGTTCAGGTCACGCAGTGCGGTACGTACGCCTTCTTCAATCACTGGGTGATAGAAAGGCATATCCAGCATCTGTGAAATGGTCATTTGGTTTTGGTGTGCCCAAGCCAACAGGTGCGCCAGATGTTCTGCGTTTGGGCCCATCATCTCTGCGCCAAGGAAACGACCGGTACCCTGCTCGCCGTAAACGTGCAGCACACCTTTGTTTCGCAACATGACACGCGAGCGGCCTTGACCTTCGAACGACACCACACCGGTTTCGAAACAGCCACAGGTGCCAAGACGAGCGGTGATTTCTTTGTAGGTTTCACCCACCATGGCGATTTGTGGATCAGAGAACACAGCAGCGATTTTGCTTCGGCGCAGACCGGCTCGGATATCAGGGAATCGACCTGCGTTGTCACCGGCGATTCGGCCCTGATCCGCTGCTTCGTGAAGCAATGGGATCTGGTTGCTCGCATCTCCTGAGATGAAAATCGACGCGACACTGGTTTGCATGGTGTATGAGTCAGCCGTTGGTACACCGCGTGCATCCAATTCCATGCCAGTATTTTCAATGTCCAGCTTGTCGACGTTAGGACGACGGCCGGTGGCTGCCAGCACGTAGTCCACTTCCACACGCTGTTCCTGACCTTGTTTGTCGAGGTAACGGATATGGACTTTTTCACCCTCGCGCACCATTTCTTCGACTTTAGCGTCAGCGTCCAGATAGAACTCCTCGTTGAAGGCTTTATCTGCGTAAGCCATCACCGTTGGGTCAGTTAAAGGACCTACTTGACCGCCAACACCGAAGACTTTTACTTTCACGCCAAGGCGATGCAGCGACTGACCAAGCTCAAGACCGATAACGCCTGGACCAAATACAGCGACAGATTCTGGCAAATCATCCCAATCGAATACGTCATCGTTCACGATCAGACGGTCACCCAAATCATTCCATGGCGCCGGCCATGTTGGGCGTGAGCCCGTCGCAATCACAATGCGTTTTGCTTCGATGCGGGTGTGGTCGTCTACGACGAGAGTATTGTCGTCAATAAACTTGGCGTAACCAGCGATTTTGTCTTCTGCCGGGATGTCATCAACACCTTCGAGAACAAAGCCAACGAAACGGTCGCGCTCACGTTTCACACGATCCATCACTTCGCGGCCATTGATTTTAATTTCACCTTGAGGATGCACGCCAAAACCCGGCGCTTTTTCGATGTGGTGAACGGCTTCAGCAGCGGCAATCAGAAGTTTCGATGGCATACAGCCAACCCGCGCACAGGTCGTGCCATAAGGACCGCCTTCGATGATCACAACATTGTCGGCGTGTGCTTTGGCTGCGCGGTAAGCACCCAGACCTGCGGTTCCTCCACCAATGACAGCGACATCTACATTCAAGGTTTTCATTGTTATTCTCCAGCTAAATCCGGTGACAAGCGTCGATAATGTTTGGAATTAAGTAGGGCAGCCTAAGCTGCCCTTTTCGGTGTTATGCGAAGTACGCTTCCAGCTCGTCGCTGCCACCGATGTGCTTACCGCCAATGAATACTTGAGGCACTGTTGCTCTGCCGCTTACTGCTCGCAGGCTCACAGTGGTTGCATCCTGACCCAGCACAATTTCTTCAAACTGTAGCTTGTTATCAATCAGCGTTTGTTTTGCCTTTGCACAGAAAGGACAACCTGGTTTGCTGAATACCGTAATTGATTCTTGCAGTTTATGGTTCGGCGCAATGTAGCCAAGCATGGTGTCTGCGTCAGACACTTTGAACGGGTCGCCCGGCTCGTTTGGCTCGATGAACATCTTCTCTACCACGCCGTCTTTCACCAGCATGCTGTAGCGCCATGAACGCTCGCCAAAGCCCAAATCGTCTTTCGCTACTGCCATGCCCATGCCACGGGTAAACTCTGCGTTACCGTCTGGAATGAAAGTAATGTTTTCTGCTTCCTGGTCTGCTTTCCAAGCGTTCATCACGAACGTATCGTTTACAGACACACAAAGAATGTCATCAACACCGTGCTCTTGGAACACTGAGTACAGCTCGTTGTAGCGAGGCAGGTGCGTTGAAGAACATGTCGGAGTGAAAGCACCTGGCAGGCTGAATACAACCACCGTTTTACCGGCAAATAGCTCGTCAGTGGTCACGTTTACCCACTCATCACCCTTGCGAGTTGGGAAGGTAACGCTTGGTACTTTCTGACCTTCTTTGTTAATAAATTCCATGGTAATACCCCTTAAATAAATTTTGTTTTTCAGTTCTTTAATCCGGTGTTCCCGGTTGATGTGTTTATATTAGGGCGAAAGGGGTAGATAGTTCTAATTGATTGGGTTTATCATTTTAATAAGTAAAATCTATCAAAGAGGTTTGGTGTGAATATTCGCGATCTCGAATATCTGGTGGCTCTGTCTGAGCACCAGCACTTCAGAAAGGCAGCGGAAGCCTGTTTCGTCAGCCAGCCAACATTGAGCGGCCAGATCCGCAAGTTGGAAGATGAATTGGGTGTGGTGCTGCTGGAGCGCACCAGCCGAAAAGTGCTGTTCACTGACGCTGGCATGCAGCTTGTCCGTCAAGCACAAAAAATCCTGATGGAAGTGAAAGTGCTGGAAGAGATGGCAAGTCAGCAAGGCGAAGAAATGGCGGGGCCGCTGCACATTGGGTTTATTCCGACTGTCGGCCCGTATCTGCTTCCCCATATTGTGCCAGCGCTGAAAGAGGCATTCCCAGAGCTTGAACTTTTCCTTCACGAAGCACAGACCCATCAACTTGTGCAGCAGTTGGAAGAGGGGAAACTGGACTGCATTATTCTGGCATCCGTTAAAGAAACTGAGCACTTTAAGGAAATCCCACTGTATCTAGAGCCGATGTTGCTGGCGTTACCGGAAGGTCACAAGTGGTCAAAGGCTGAAACCGTGCCGATGGATGACCTTCGTGGCGAAACACTGTTGATGTTGGCGGATGGGCACTGTCTTCGCGATCAGGCGATGGGCTTTTGTTTTGCAGCAGGCGCGAAGGAAGACTCGCGTTTCCGTGCGACCAGTCTGGAGACCCTTCGTAACATGGTGGCGGCAGATACGGGGATCACTCTGCTGCCGAAGCTGTCTGTCCCTGAGAGTATGCAGCGTGATGGTGTGGTGTATGTGAAAGCCGTGGATCCTGAGCCTCAACGCTTGATCACCTTGGACTACCGTCCCGGTTCGCCGCTGAGAGCCCGCTATGAAAAACTGGCGAAAGTCATTGCTGATGCCATGGGCAAAGTCTGTAATCCGATAGGCTAACTTCGCGAGACCAAAAGAAAAGGCGCCCAATGGGCGCCTTTGTCGTTCTCGGAGGGCTTAGAAAAGCTCTTCACCTTCAGACTCGTAAATATTTCCGCTACTGGCGGCGGAGGATACATAGTCGGTTGGCTCGGTGCCCTTCTCAAAGAATTCGAACATTGAGCTTGCGTCATTCTTGCGGGTCAGCAGGCCAGTGTCGCGATCAATACGCACTTTTACGATGTCAGATGGCACCACTTTGCGCTGTGCTGGTACGTCGACCAACGCATCAACCATAAAATCGATCCAAGCGGGTTGCGCAGTTTTTGCTCCCGCTTCCGCACCGGAGATCTGGGAGTTATCCAGATTGGCGTTGCGGGAGGTTCTGCCGAGTTCACGTGAGTGATCATCAAACCCAACCCATACTGTTGCCACCAGACCCGGTGCAAAGCCGCTGTACCACGCATCTTTGGAGTCGTTGGTAGTACCCGTCTTGCCGCCAATATCGCGTCGGTTAAGCGGTTTTTGCGCGCGCCAGCCTGTACCGTTCCAGCCAGTACCCTTACGCCAGTCGCCGCCACCCCAGATGTTAGCTTCCATCATTTCGCGGGTCAGGAAGGCATTTTGCTCACTGATGACCTGTGGTGCGAATTCTGGCTCGTTTTCCATGGATGCGGTTTCATCCAGCAGATTTTCCTCTTCCATTAGGTTATCTGAGCTGAGTTTAGACGTATTACTGTCACAATTTTCACGGCAGATAGTTTGTGGGTGAGCAGTGAAAAGCAGCTTTCCAAACGGGTCTTCAACTTTGCTGATGAAGTAAGGCTTAAGATAGTAACCGCCGTTGGCAAACACACTGAAGCCTTGGGCTACTTGCATTGGCGTCAGGCTGCCAGCACCCAAAGCCAGGGTTTCAGAGCGCGGCAGTTCTTCATGTTTGAAGCCAAAGCGGGTCAGAAAGTCGATAGTTTCATCCAAACCCACTTTGCGCAGCACGCGGACGGCCATGACGTTTTTAGACGTTGCCAGACCAATGCGTGCCCGGGTCGGGCCAATGTATGTCGGTGGAGAGTTTTTAGGACGCCACGCTGTTCCTTGACTTGAGTCCCACTTATTGATGGGAGCGTCATTGATCAAAGTTGCCAGTGTCATCCCCTGATCCAATGCAGCAGAATAGATAAACGGCTTGATAGCAGAACCTACCTGACGAACTGACTGGGTCGCGCGGTTGAACTTGCTGTGAACGAAGTTAAAACCACCCACCAGTGCTTTGATAGCGCCGTTTTCTGGTGACATGGCCACCATGGCTGTGTTGGCATCCGGCACCTGACTCAGGTGCCATGCATCGTCAACCTTGCGCACCCAAATTTGCTCACCAACAGCCAGAATATCCGCTGCTTGCTTCGGTGCAGTGCCTTGACGGGTGTCTGTCCTATAGCGGCGTGCCCACTTCATTCCATCCCAAGGCAGCATTGCGGTCCCACCGCTTTGCAATTCAACTTCGGCTGCTTTTCCGTCGATCTTTATAACAACAGCCGGATTGAGCTCACCATAAGTAGGTTGTTTCTTCAGGTGTTTGGCAATCTTCTCTGCATCCCATGGCTCAGCACCATCTTTCCAAAGTGTGGCCACTGCACCGCGATAGCCGTGACGTTCATCATAAGAGAGGAGGTTGTTGATCGCGGCTTTTTCTGCTGCGTTTTGCAGACGTGAATCAAGCGTGGTGTAGACCTTTATGCCTGATTCATAAACATCTTCGCCGTATTGCTCAACCGCCCAAGCACGTGCCATTTCCGCCATGTAAGGTGCGTTCAATTCGATTTCTGCGCCATGGTAGCGGGAAACAATCGGTTCGTTTCTCGCCTGCTCGTACTCAGAGCGGGTGATATAGCCTTCATCCAGCATGCGCTTAAGCACCACATTACGGCGGTTGGTCGCACGTTCTACCGAATAAATCGGATTCATTGTGGATGGGGCTTTTGGCATGCCTGCAAGAGTGGCGAGTTCACTAAGAGTCAGATCTTTAAGGTCTTTACCAAAGTAAACGCGCGCGGCAGCACCAAATCCATACGAGCGGTAACCCAGAAAAATTTTGTTGGCGTAAAGTTCCATTATTTCCTGTTTGGTTAGCAATTGCTCGATGTGGATCGCGATAAATATCTCTTTGATTTTACGCATAACCTTCTTTTCGTTGGAAAGGAAGAAATTACGCGCAAGTTGTTGGGTGATGGTACTTGCACCCTGTTTGGCGCTTCCTGACATGGCCACAACAATGGCGGCACGGGTAATACCGATAGGGTCGATACCTGGGTGGTCATAAAAGCGGCTGTCTTCAGTCGCGATCAGGGCGTCAATTAGATCTTGTGGAATGTCATTGTAAGTGACTGGAATGCGTCGCTTTTCACCAAACTGGGAAATCAGTTTTCCGTCTGCGCTGTACACCTGCATTGGCGTTTGCAGTTCAACATCCTTGAGTGTGGCAACATCTGGTAATTCAGGTTTTACATAAACGTAAAAACCAAAAATTGTACCCACTCCAAGTAATATGCAAATTATTGCAAAGGTAAGCAGTCGCTTAATGAACTTCACTTGATATTTCCCGTAAGTTTTCAGTCGAGTCGTTCAAACCATTAGTGCTCGTAGTATAAAGAGAACTGAACAAAAAATAACGAACCTGCGGAGAGAACTTTCAAAAAAGTTACTTGATGCTGACTTTTAAGAAGGTGGCATTTCAGATGTTTGCTGGAAAAACCGTTATGGGGATCGATGTTGGCGCACATTCTGTTCGCGCTGCCATGATCCAAAAACGTGGCAAGGCATTAAAGCTTCAGGCTCTCGTTGTTGCACCGCGACAATCCTCCTTAGATGACTCCCTTAAATCGGTAAAAAAGCAGCTCAGAAAAGCGTGTAGTGTCCCTTGGAACTGGCCGCAGGTCCAGATCATGGGTGTGCCGCAAAGCAACGTGGCGATGAAGAGATTCCCCGCCTCCCTCGATATTCCAGAACACGAGCAGTACGTTCAGGTTGGGCTGCAACTTAGCGAAAGCCTTGGGTTACCGATGGATGAGTTGCTCTATGACTTCCGTCTACTTCCCGAAAATGATTGGGTTGAAGTCTATGCCTGCCGTAAACCCATGCTGAGAGATACGCTGTCAGGTTTGAAATCAGCAGGATTTTCGTTGTCGGTGATTGAACTCCAAACCCATGCACTGATGCGACTTTATAAACAGCACATGACGTCCCGGTCTGATGTGGGGGCTTCTTTGATGGTGGATGTCGGAACGGAGCGCTTACAAATCTGTTTGGGTGAAGCCAATGAAGGCAAATTCTACCGCGAGCTTCCCGTACCTTTTGAACAACATGACGCAAGTACAGAAGAGCTAAGGGCGCTTTACACGCAGAAGCTGGCAGAGACTATACAGCGGCAATATCAGCTGGCTTCCACTCAGCTTCAAGGGACTAAGGTCTCGACAGTCTGGCTGTCTGGAGATGGGGCGAAAAAAATCGACATTTTCAAACTGGAAGCGGCACTTGGTTGGAGAGTGAGGGCGTTGAACCCACTTCAGGGGCTGAGTTATTCACCAAAGCTTGTCGATGGCCTGAATGAGTCAGCCGTCGCCTGGTCGACATCCATTGGGCTGGCTTTGCGCGGAGTGATGGATGAACACCAGTATTAATCTTCTTCCTTGGCGTGAAATGCAGCGTCAGGCAATACGCCGACGCTTTATGAACAAATCTGTGTTGGTCCTCATTCTGGTTTCCCTATGCGTGATTGGTGGCCGTTGGGCTGTCTATAACCAGCTCTCTATACAGGAGGCGAGAAATGCGCGTCTTCAGCAGGAAATCAATGAATTGAACGTCACGCTAAGGGAGTTTGCCAAACGTGAAGTCGAACGTGATGAACTTCATCGCCGCCTGACCCTCGTCAACTCGCTACAAAAACAGCGCAACAATGCCACCTTACTTTTCAATTTCTTGCCACAAATTACGCCGGATGGCGTGGTGCTGGATAAAGTCTCGATGACAGCGGGAACAGTCACGATTGAAGGACGCAGCCGAGATAACGCTAAGCTCGCCAGCCTGTTGGCTTTGCTGGAAGCTGATTCGGGTGCCAAGAATGTGCAAATCCATTCCATCATCAATAACGCTGCGCAGTCTTCTCTGGTTGCCAAGAATTTTCGCGCGACGTTTGACCTTACCGATTATATGACGCTGGAATTGCCGAGGGAGGAGAGCAATGGCCGCTGATTGGCGCGATTGGGAAATCGATGAAATCCCTGAATGGTCAGCGACTGCGCAGAACATATTGCTGGGAGTACTGGGCATTGTTGTGCTGGCCGCAGCGTTATTTTTTGTTGTCCTACCTGCACAGCAAGATATCGGGCTAGCCAGACAAGATGAGAGTTTGCTGCGGACACAATTTCGCATCAAGGCTGAACAAGTGGCGGCACTTCCGGATGTTGATGAGCAGGTGGCAGAACTGCAGAAGTTTTATAGCCACTTGACTGAACAGTTACCTGCGGCAGATGAATTGGCTTTGCTGCTTGCCGGCATCAACGACACCGGACTTCAGTACAACCTGAATTTCGAAAAGCTCAACTGGAACAAAGGAAAGCATGTTGGCTGGTTGTATCAGGTGCCTCTGGATATAGAACTCACGGGTGAATATGCAGACATGGGCGAGTTCTCGGCCGCACTGGCAAGATTGCCACGTATCGTCACCCTCCAAGATTTCACGCTGTCACGTGAGAAAGATAAAACTGATCGATTGCGTTTCTCGGTAGGGGCACATACCTACCGCTATGAGAAGCAAGAGGAGGTTTCGCAATGAGATATCAAGTTGCGATACTGAGCGTGATCCTGCTTTCCGGCTGTATGCAGGAGCCCAAAACGCAAGACCTCGAGCGCTTTATCGTCCAGACCTATGCGGCAGCCCAGGTGACAGCAACAACGCTTCCGCCTCAACCGACTTACTTCCCTGCGCCTTTTGACCCAGGTATCGATACCGACCCTTTCGTGCTTCCGGTAGCCATGGAAGAAAAGGAGTTGGTGAAGGGGGACTGCTGGCAGCCGGAAGATGTCCTAGGGAAAGACCCACTCGAGAGCTACGAGCTATCGTCACTCGAGTTTAAGGGGGTTATTGGACTGCCAGGGAGCTATTGGGCATTGGTCGCAGCGCCCGATGACAGCATTCATCGCGTTGGGCTGGGCCGTATGCTGGGCAACAATCGAGGACGTGTGGACAGTATCAGTCAACACACTCTTTCTATCACAGAACACTTGCCTGACGGACTTGGCTGCTGGCAGGTACGTAACGTTAGATTGGCACTCAACAAAAGCTAAAAAGGGTAACTCATGATAAGCCTGGGGAAAGGATGCCGCAGTCTAAGACTGGGAGTGTTATGTCGTAGCCTGATGGTGATAGCCGCAGTCGTGGCGTCACCTTGGTCGCTTGCGGCCAATCAGCTTCAAAATATTGATGTCAAAGCAGGGGAGAATGGAAAAACCTTGCTGACACTGTCCCTTGAAGATAAATCCGTGGTGACCAATTTCACAAAAAGCGACGGCGCTTTGTCGATAAGCCTTAAAGGCACATCGGTGGAAGACAACTTGGTGGGTATCCGCAGCCTTCAGGATATCGGAAAGGCAACGGCGAATCTGGATGTTAAGCCCGTTGACGATGATGTTGAGCTGACCGTACTGACCGATAGGCACTTTGGGTATGACTACTATCAGACTAGCAACGTGCTGACGGTAGAGATTTTCCCCTTTGCTTCTCTGCCTTCAGCTAAGAAATCTGATGCTGAGAAAAGCAAGAAAAACAAAAATATCTCCATCAACTTCCAAGATATTCCTGTCCGTTCTGTGTTACAGATGGTGGCCGAGCACAACGGGTTCAATCTGGTCGTCTCTGATTCCGTGCAGGGTAGTCTGACGTTACGATTGGACGATGTGCCATGGCAAAAGGCGCTGCAGACTATTTTGAATGTCAAAGGTTTGGATAAGCGCCAGATGGGGAACATCCTGCTTGTGGCTCCAAAAGTTGAACTGGATGAACAGGAACGTTTGGTACTTGAAAAACGTCGGCAGGAGCGTGAACTCGCATCATTACGCTCAGAGGTGATTCAGATTAAGTATGCCAACGCCGTCGACCTTAAAGAGATGATCGGTGGTGGTAGCAGTGAAGATGAAGGCATTAGTCTGTTGTCAGAGCGTGGCAGCATCGCCGTCGACCCACGTACCAACTCTCTGGTGATTAAAGATCTGGAAGATAACATCGACGTCGTAAAAATGATGATTGATTCACTGGATATTCCGGTTGACCAGGTTGAGATAGAAGCGCGTATCGTGACTGTGGATGAAGGCACGCTTGAAGAAATTGGCGTTCGCTGGGGAGTTAACAGTCAAAACGGTAACTTCACGACGGGCGGCTCAATTGAAGGTAACTGGCAGCACTCAGACAGGATAGATTTTGGAGCAGACAATGAGCCTGACGAGTTGATTCTGGATGACCTACTTAATGTCAACTTGGGGGCTGTGAGTCCAAACGCAAGCAGCATCGCATTCTCAGTCGCTAACTTAGGTAAAGATTTATTGCTCGATCTTGAACTGTCAGCGCTGCAGGCTGAGTCTCGTGCGGAAATTATTTCCAGTCCCCGCCTGTTAACGACGAACAAACGCTCTGCGTATATTGAACAAGGCACTGAGCTACCCTATTTGGAAGCATCTTCAAGCGGTGCGGCTGCAGTGTCTTTTAAAAAGGCTGTTCTCAGTTTGTCAGTGACTCCTCAAATTACGCCAGATAGCAGACTGGTCCTTGACCTTCAGGTCACTCAGGACAAACCTGCAGGTACTGTAAAAGCAGGTACCGGCGAAGCAATGGCCATTAATACCCAACGTATTGGTACTCAGGTGCTGGTGAATGACGGGGAAACAGTCGTACTTGGCGGGATTTATCAACACGAAATGATGGAAGGCGTCGATAAGGTACCATTGTTGGGTGATATTCCAGGGATTGGTCAACTCTTTCGCCGTAACTACGAAACTATGGGTAAACGCGAGCTACTGATCTTTGTTACTCCAAGGATTATGACGCAGTAAATCGAGTTAATTCATTCGGTTAACCTTGGTTGGAATGGAGGTGCGTAGCAAGGGAAGAGGTCTGTGATGAAAGTGGGTTTCTGCCTTTTTCTTGTCCTTTTGAGCCTCTGGCGGGAATTTAAAGGCGAGGGGAAACGTATTTTAAGTTGCCAAACGCCCAGTCGACCTGAGATAATTTTTGGTCTGATCACGAATATACTGTGAGGAATTTGGCGCCTCGGGCTTTCTGATTGCGAGCCTGCGGGCGGTGTTGTTTTCATTAACCGCGCGTAAACTGCTTAAAATGGCTGAAAAACGAAATATCTTTCTTGTAGGTCCAATGGGGGCTGGCAAAAGCACAATTGGTCGACACCTGGCACAACAACTACACATGGAATTTTTCGACTCTGACACTGTGATCGAAGAGCGCACAGGTGCAGACATTGCATGGGTTTTCGATGTTGAAGGTGAAGAGGGATTCCGCGTTCGCGAAGAGAACGTCATCAACGACCTGACTGAAAAACAAGGTATCGTTCTGGCAACCGGTGGTGGTTCAATCAAGAGCCGAGAGAGCCGTAATCGTCTGTCTGCTCGTGGTATCGTGGTTTATCTTGAAACCACCATTGAGAAACAACTGGCACGTACTCAGCGCGATAAAAAACGTCCTTTGCTGCAAACTGAGCAACCACGTGAAGTATTGGAATCACTGGCGGGCGAGCGTAATCCTCTGTATGAAGAAATTGCAGACTATGTAGTGCGTACTGATGATCAAAGCGCCAAGGTTGTGGCAAACCAGATCATCGAATTGCTGGAAAATCACTAATCAATAAAGGAACTCCATGGAAAGGATTGACGTAAGCTTAGGCGACAGAAGCTACCCTATCTCTATCGGTGCAGGATTACTCTCCGATCCCGCGTATTTTTCTGAAGCTCAAGGACGTCGCGTGGTGGTGGTCACCAATGACACCATCGCTCCGCTTTATGCGGACCTTCTTTTGGATACCTTGAACAAAGCTGGTGGTGAGCCAGCTTTGTTGACCCTGCCTGATGGCGAGCAATACAAAACCCTCGATACCTTTAACACCATTAATACCTTCCTGCTCGAAGGCAACTACGGCCGTGATGTGCTGATTGTTGCTTTGGGCGGCGGCGTGATTGGTGATGTGGTCGGTTTTGCCGCAGCTTGTTATCAGCGTGGTGTGGACTTTATTCAGGTTCCAACCACTTTGCTTTCCCAGGTAGACTCTTCTGTAGGTGGTAAAACCGCAGTGAATCACCCTCTGGGTAAAAACATGATTGGTGCCTTCTACCAGCCAAAAGCCGTTGTTATCGATATCGATGTGATGCAAACCTTGCCGCAACGTGAGTTTGCAGCAGGCATGGCGGAAGTCATCAAATACGGCATCATTGCAGATCCAGAATTCTTCGTTTGGTTGGAAGACAACTACCAGCCACTCAACGCCTTGGAGGCTGAAGCCTTGGTGTATGCCATCAAACGTTGCTGCCAAATCAAGGCAGATGTCGTGGCAGAAGATGAAAAAGAATCCGGTGTTCGCGCTTTACTGAACCTCGGGCACACTTTCGGGCATGCGATTGAAGCAGAAATGGGTTACGGCAACTGGTTGCATGGCGAAGCCGTTTCTGCGGGCACTGTGATGGCGGCGGTCACCGCAGTCCACCAACAATTGCTGACACAAGAAGATGTTAGCCGTATCACTTCCTTGCTCGAAAAAGCCAATCTTCCCGTGAAAGCACCCTCAAGCATGGGCTATGATGCGTTTATTAAACACATGAAACGCGATAAAAAAGTGCTTTCCGGGCAACTTCGCTTTGTGCTGCCAACGTCGATTGGTACTGCAGAGGTGGTTGCAAACGTGACTCCTGAAACGCTTGCTGAGGTCATCAAGACACACTAAGCGGGTTTGTATATGACAGGCTCCCATGAAATGATTGCGTTGGATCTGGATAGCCAGATCCAACTTTTATCTAGAATCCAATTTCTTACCCGATTTAGCTCCAACCTCGTTCAGGTCACTGGTGAGCCAGGGGCGGGAAAAACGTGGCTCAGTGAACGATACCTCGAAAACTGGGCAAACGAACCCATCCAATCTCTTCTAATCTGTAATCCAAGTCAGCAGGATGCCCAGCATCGTGCCATTATTCTCAAGCAAATCGTGCGCGATGGTGTCTTTAACGAGCAAGATTCGATGCTACAAAGCCTCGACTACATGCTGGAAGGCCGAAGCGTGCACTGTTTGGTGGTGATAGATGACGCGCAGCGCCTGAGTGCTAACCTCATCGCAGAGCTTTGGGCGTTGGTCACCGAAGCGCAGCAGCGTGACAACTGGCAGATTAACATCCTGTTATTCAGCCTACGTGGCAAGCTCAACAAATGGCTTCATAAAGTGTCTTACGGCCAGGGCGTGAAGCCGCTGGAGCTGGAGATCACCCCGCTGGCTGATAATGAACGAGAAATGTTCATCGAAGTGATGATGGTCAGTCGTCAACTCGATGCCGCCCAGCGAAGAGCGCTGAAACAAAAAGCGGCATCATTGCCTTCTTTACCCGGAGCCCTTCGAGGGCTGGAACAGCAGGAGACCGCTGCAATGGAAGAAAAGAAACGTCGTTCACCCCTCCCTTTGATCTTGCTGGTGGTGCTGTTGTTAGCATTAGGTGGCGGCATGGTGTGGTGGGCACTGAATCCACAAACTTCGACAGAAGAAGCGGCCGAATCTGTGCTGCCGGATGGCGTAAAAGAACTATCAGCCATTCTTGATGAGAAAGAAAAAGAAATGGCAGCGCAACAAGGAGAAGGTGAAAGCGGTGAGCAGTCCCTCAATGCCAATGCTGAAGTCAACGATGACGATGTTGCTCTGCCTGATAGCCCGTCAGTAGAAGGCATGACAGTGGGCCGTCGTGATGAAAATCGCCGTATCGTGGTGCCTGACCGTGTTGTCGATGCCATCATTGATGAGCAAGCGGTTGGCGGAGATGGCACTAACGCGGTTGAAGAGCCGCTGATACCAGAATTAGTGCCACCTGCTGAAACCACTGTGCGTGTTGAACCAACACAGCCAGAAGCGACAGCAGAAGTCGTGACTGAAGAAACTGAAGCGGTTGCACCATTATCACCACCGACGTCAAATGCTGATGTCCCTTTGGCGAACCAGTTGCTATTGACGGTGCCAGAGTCGCGCTACGCCCTGCAGCTGGCAGCATTGCAATCCAAGCAAGCAGTGACTGAGTTCCTGCAAGAATATGCGATTACCGATCGCGCGCTGGTGTATGAAACTCGCCGTAACGGTGAACCTTGGTTTATGGTCCTGTTGGGTGATTACCCATCGGTCGCTGAAGCGCGTCGTGCAGAATTGCAGCTTCCGGCCAATATTCAGGCGCTGACGCCGTGGGCTAAATCTTTCGCTCAGATCCACAAAGAAATCGGACTGGTTAACTAACCCGCCTTGATGAAGACAGGGCACGAATTTACGCTGATTGATGGTTAAAAATGAGATACAATCCGCCACCTTTCGAGCAGTAGTGGTGGTGGACACACATTAATGAAAAAGCATCGTGCCTTTCTTAAGTGGGCCGGAGGTAAATATTCTCTGGTCGACGATATCCGCAAGCACCTGCCGGAAGGAAAAAAGCTGATTGAGCCATTTGTTGGCGCAGGCTCTGTATTTCTCAATACAGACTATGACCAATATCGTCTGGCTGACATCAATCCGGATTTGATTAATCTCTACAATCTTCTTAAACAGGAACCAGAGCGCTACATTGAAGACGCTAAACGACTGTTTACACAAGAGTACAACCAAAAAGCGGCGTATCTGACGATCCGTGAAGAGTTTAACCAGACGAAAGACCCTTACCTTCGCTCCCTTTACTTTCTGTATATGAACCGCCACGGTTTCAACGGTTTGTGCCGTTACAATAAAAAAGGCGGATTCAATGTGCCTTTCGGTTCATATAAGAAGCCTTACTTTCCAGAAGCTGAGCTGGAGTTTTTCTCAGAGAAGGCGAAGAAAGCGACTTTTGTGTGTGAAGGCTATCAGCAGAGCTTTAAAAATGCCCGTCGTGGCAGCGTAATTTACTGCGATCCGCCTTACGCCCCGCTATCGACGACTGCCAACTTCACGACCTATGCGAGTGGCGGTTTTAGCTTGGACGATCAAGCATTGCTGGGCGAGTGGGCTCGTAAAGTGAGCATCGAGAAAAACATTCCGGTACTGATTTCTAATCACGATACGGCGCTTACCCGAAGCCTCTATCACGGCTCTCACTTCAATATGGTGAAGGTGAAACGTACCATCAGCCGTAACGGTGGTGGGCGCAATAAAGTGGACGAATTGCTGGCGCTATTTGCCCCAGACGTATCCGAGCTTCTTTAATCTGGCGTAATGAGTGAAACCAAGCCCACCAGCCCAAGCACAAACACAGCGACAAATACAAAACCGACAATGATATAAGGTACCATGCTGGATTGCTGAAAATCGCGTTGTCGGTTTTTGTCTGATTGCACACCAAACATTGCCGCAAACACACTTTTCACCACATCCAGTAAACCCACTTTTTCCTGCTGCGGTTTTTCATTATCCATTGTGTATTCTTCTTTGTTCTCGTTTGTTAATCCCAGCTTAGAACAGGGGAGAGGTTGCCGTCTGTCCCAGCTTCAAAATTCAGGGGTTATGGTTTGAATCAGAGGATCTGATAAGACAGATGCCACGCAATCGGGTAGAATTGCGGCGAATTTCAGGTAATCGCTACGCCCGGCAAATGGGTACTTTACAGTGAGGCTAAAGGATGAAGGATTTTCTCATTGCGCCGTCGATCCTCTCGGCGGATTTCGCACGTTTAGGTGAAGACGTTGAACGCGTACTGGCAGCAGGTGCTGACGTGGTGCATTTCGACGTGATGGACAACCACTATGTACCGAACCTCACCTTTGGTGCGCCAATCTGTAAAGCGCTGCGTGACTACGGTATTACCGCACCCATCGACGTTCATCTCATGGTGAAGCCAGTTGACCGCATCATCCCAGATTTTGCTAAAGCCGGTGCCAGCATGATCACCTTCCACGCGGAAGCGAGTGAGCACATCGACCGTAGCCTGCAACTAATCAAAGAGCACGGCTGTCAGGCGGGTTTGGTGTTTAACCCAGCGACGCCGCTGCACTATCTGGATCACGTGATGGACAAGCTCGACATGATCCTTCTGATGTCAGTTAACCCAGGTTTTGGTGGCCAGTCCTTCATTCCTGAAACCCTGAATAAACTGCGCGAAGTGCGTCGTCGTATTGACGAAAGCGGTCGCGATATTCGCCTCGAAATCGACGGCGGCGTAAAAGTAGATAACATCCGTGAAATCGCAGAAGCGGGCGCAGACATGTTCGTAGCAGGCTCGGCTATCTTCGGTCAGCCGGATTACAAAGCTGTGATAGACGAAATGCGCGCTGAACTGAGCAAAGTAGGAAAATAAACCGTGACGGTAAACTTTGACAACATCAAATATATTGCCTTTGACCTTGATGGAACGCTGGTAGATAGCGTGCCGGATCTGGCAGAAGGTATTCGCATGGCATTGGCTGACCACGATCTTTACTCGCCAACAGACGATGAAGTACGCAACTGGATTGGCAATGGAGCGGAAATCATGCTTAAGCGTGCCTTGAGTCAGAGCGTCACTATCAAGGCTGATATTGATGAAGCGCTGTATCAAAAAGTCCGTGAGCGTTTTGATTTTCACTACGCAAACAACGGCCACGACAAAACCATTGTATATCCGGGCGTAAAAGAGACGCTGACCGAACTGAAAGCAACAGGTTATACACTGGGCATTGTCACCAATAAGCCTTATCAGTTTGTACCGGAAATACTTGCAGACTTGGATCTAGCGCAGTTCTTTACTGACGTGATCGGTGGTGATTCTCTGCCAACCAACAAACCAGACCCGGAAGGTCTTCTCAGCCTGCGTGACAAGCACAGCCTGAGCAACGAAAACATGCTGATGGTGGGCGATTCGAAAAACGATATCCTCGCCGCGAAAAATGCAGGTTACGTTTCTGTGGGCCTGACTTACGGATATAACTATGGCGAGCCAATCAGCGACAGTGCCCCGGAATTTGTCGCTGACCACTTCAACCAGCTTTTAACGGTTCTCAGCACCGAAAAAACAGCGTAAATTAAAGCTTCGACTTATTTCTCGAAATGACAGCCAGCAGCGATGCTGGCTGAATTGACTGACAGGAACAGAAAGAACATGAGTAATCCTACGACCAAACCCATTGTACTTAGCGGTGTTCAGCCATCAGGCGAACTCAGTATCGGCAACTACATTGGAGCTTTGCGTCAGTGGGAGCAAATGCAGGACGATTACGATTGCCAATACTGCATCGTAGACCTGCACGCGATCACTGTTCGTCAGGAAGCGGAAAAGCTGCGTGAAGCAACACTGGACTCGCTGGCGCTGTGTCTGGCTGTAGGCGTGACGCCAGAGAAAAGTAATCTTTTCATCCAGTCTCATGTGCCTGAGCATGCCCAGCTGGGTTGGGTGCTGAACTGTTACACCCAAATGGGTGAGTTGAACCGTATGACCCAGTTCAAGGACAAGTCAGCACGCCATGCTGAAAACATCAACGCTGGCTTGTTTGGTTATCCTGTGCTGATGGCCGCTGACATCTTGCTGTACCAAGCGAATCAGGTGCCGGTAGGTAACGACCAGAAGCAGCATCTTGAGCTTGCGCGCGATATCGCAACCCGTTTCAACAACGTGTATGGCGAGGTATTTACAGTACCAGAACCTTACATCCCACAAGTGGGTGCTCGTGTAATGAGCCTGCAGGATCCGACCAAGAAGATGTCGAAGTCTGATGACAATCGCAACAACGTGATTGGCCTGTTGGAAGACCCGAAAGCGATCGCCAAGAAAATCAAACGTGCAGTGACTGACTCAGACGAGCCACCACGTGTGCTGTTTGATATCGAAAGCAAGCCAGGTGTTGCCAACCTGATGGGCCTGATGTCCGTGGCGACGGGTAAAACGTTTGCTGAAATCGAAGCAGAGTATGAAGGCAAGATGTATGGTCATCTGAAAACAGACACTGCTGATGCTGTGGTTGCTATGCTAGAGCCAGTACAGACACGCTATCAGGAGCTCCGTGCTGACCGAGCGTATCTCGATCAGGTAATGAAAGCTGGTTCAGAAAAAGCGTCTGCACGCGCTGCTGACACACTGAAAAAAGTGTACGAAGCAGTGGGCTTTGTTGCTTGCCCATAAGCACCGTTTAGAATGTTGAAAAAAGCAGCGAGAAATCGCTGCTTTTTTTATTTTCGCCGCTATTCCCTCCACGTTCGCCTTCAATTCCCCCCTCCTTCTCGTGATTTTTGTTGTTATCTGAAATTGTTGATTTCTGAACGCCGTCCTGATTGTTGAGTGCTATGTCAGAATTGATATACAAACTTGGGCTTCCCATCACGTAAATGACATGTCGAGATGTTAAATCATTTGCACTGTTTATGACTTCAATCCCAATAAGGACAGAAAATGAAGATCTTTACATGGAGCCCTCTGGCTCTGGCTCTCAGTGCAGCGCTTCCTGCCAGTGCTGACATTCTCATCACGGAATACGTCGAAGGCTCCTCCAACAATAAAGCGATAGAGCTGACTAACACGGGTTCAGGGGATGCTTCTCTCGACAACCTCTCGCTCCGATTGGCTTTCAACGGTGCCACCAGTTTTGGTAATACAATTGCGCTTGCCGGCACCTTGGCAGCAGGTGAAAGCTACGTGGTTACTAACAGCAGCGCGGCGGGCGAAGTCACCGACGTCAGCCAGCAAACTTCTGGTTCGCTCTCTTTCAATGGCAATGACGTGGTGGCCTTGGTCGATGAAAACGATAACGTGCTCGACAGCCTCGGGCAGCTAGGTAACAGCGGCAACTACGGAAAAGATATCACGCTGCGCCGTATCGACGGCAGCACAGGTCGCACAGATGCGTCTTCGGCGTTTGACGCCTCAGTGGAATGGCAATCTTTCGCACAAAATACCTTTGACGGTCTGGGTTGTAGCGGTGTTGGCGCTTGTGATGGTGGTGGAGGTGGCGGCACCTTCAGTTGTGAAGGTGAGACCCTTACACCGACTTATGCGATTCAAGGCAGTGGTGATCGCAGCCCACTGGTACCAGATGGCAGTTTTGAAGCTGAGGGTACCTACTATGTCGAAGGTGTTGTTACCGCGGTAACAGAGAGCCTCTATAAAGGCTTCTGGCTTCAGGACGCGAACGGTGATGGCGACAACGCAACCTCAGATGGTCTGTTCATCTTTACGGGAGATGCCCCTCAGGGTATTGAGCCTGGCATGCAGGTTTGTGTGGCGGGTACTGTCAAAGAGTTTTTCAATCTCACTCAACTGGATGCGTCCGACAAGCAGTGGGAGGTGATCGATACCGTGGGCGAGCTTCCTGTCACTGATTTGGCAGTGGAAGAGGGTGAAACGCTGGATGCGGCGCTTGAACGTCATGAAGGCATGAAAGTGCGTCTGACGCAGGAAAGTGAACTGGTCGTAACCCGTAACTTCGGATTTGATTACGATGCTTTCCGAAACAACATGGTACTTTCATACGAAGCGCCCAACTTTAAACCGACACAACTGTATATTGCTGGCTCTGATGACGCGGTAGCCTTGGCTGCAGCTAATGATGCAAACCAACTGTTTGTGGAGTCAGACCTCAAAGCGCCGAATGGTGTTGTGCCTTACTTCCCGGGTCTGGATGCTGAGCAGGGTTATATTCGTATCGGCGATACTGTCACTAACCTCGAAGGTGTGATTGGTTACAGCTTCAGTGATTACCGTCTGGTGGTAACTAATGAGCTGGTGGCAAGCGACTTCGTGCGTGATGAAGACCGCACGGCGGCACCTGAAGCGTTTGAGGGCACCAACCTGAAAGTCGCAAGCTTCAACGTACTGAATTACTTCACCAGTGCCAGTGCGATTGGCGGTGATCTGAACGTGACGTGTGATGATCAGGCAGATGCTGACGCATCGCGTGGCTGTAACCGTGGTACGAAAGACGCTGCTGAGTTCGCATTACAACAAGCGAAAATCGTGAACGCATTGACGGCCATGGATGCTGATATCGTCGGTCTGATGGAAATCGAAAACAATGGCTTTGGTGAAAACGGCGCATTGGCGAATCTGGTGACTGAGTTGAATACCCAGTTTGCTGATGAGGCTGACCACTATGCGTTTGTCACTCCGGCAGAAGCTGATCTGACGGAAGGTGCATTCCTTGGTGGTGATGCGATTCAGGTTGCACTGATTTATCGTCCGGCAAAAGTATCACTTCAAGGTGATGCAACGGTTGTCCGTATGCCAGAGCAGCATATCAGTGGTGAAAACCCAGATGGTGAGACCCGTCAGTTGGATAAATTCCAGCGTGATAGCTTACTGCAAACCTTTGGTGTGAAAGATGAAAGCTTGTCAATTGCGGTCAGTCACTTTAAGTCGAAAGGCTCTGGCTGTTACGAAGATTGGGTAGCCGGTGAATTTGACGATGATCCAGCCGATCTTCAGGGCCGTTGTAACGAGTTCCGCGTTTCGGCGGCAGAAACACTGGGTAATGCACTGGCAGGTGTTGAAGGTGACATCATCGCCTTGGGTGACTTCAATGCTTACGGCCAGGAAGATCCAATGCGTGTGATGACAGATTACGATGCAGACACTGCAGAACGTAAAATTGTGACCGCAGCAGGGACTTCTATCGCCGGTGAAACTTTGGATGAAACCGCGCGAGAAGTGGGTGATGGTTTTGGTTACATCAACCTCGCCAGCTACGTATTGGGTGAAGAAGCCTTCTCTTACACCTTTGATGGTGAACTGGGCAGCCTTGACCATGCAGTCGGTAATGCCAGCTTACTTGAGAAAGTCACTGGCGTGGAAGACTGGCACATTAACTCGGTGGAAAGCACCTTGTTTGAGTACTCAGGCCGCTTCACCGGTGATTTGGTCAAGTCGACTAACCCGTACTCCTCTTCAGATCACGACCCTGTAATTGTGAGCCTGAACTACCCAGATCCGGTTCAGAAGTTCAAACTTCGCTTCAAGAACAAGAGCATCTTCTGGGTTCAGCCAACGGTGAATGGTTATGTTGACGAAGATCGTCCGTGGCTACGTTGGAAAACTAACCGTAAATACAATCAAAACAGCGAGTTCTTGAAAGAGCTTGGCGTAAGTTACGGCGATACCGTTGAGCTTGGCTACCGCTTGTGGGGCTTTATCGCCATCCCTTGTGGTGACGCAGTACTGGAAGAAAACACACGCGCTGTGTTTAAAGGATTCCAGTGTAAGATCAAATAGTCGTCGACTTATCCTGCCACAGGCTCCTTCGGGAGCCTGTTTTTTTCTGACCTTTTAATGGGTTGCCTGCAGAATCTTGACTAAGCTTTAGAGATGTCTCATGGGCAAGGTAATGTCTTGTATTTGTGATGCTACGTGTCAGGCACCCGAGAAATTCCGGTTACCAGTGCACAGGTGAGGCATCACCATTTTGGCTTCGGAAGCTTTCATGTCGATCATTGAATCACTGTCGATGTTCCTTTTACCCGCGGCGAGCGAGCAATTACTGCCGACGGGGTATATTGATCCCTGGCTGCAATTATTGGCGGCCATGGCAGCCTTTATTGCTGCCGCCATGACATTTATTCATCGTCCGCTGGAAGAGCAAAAGCTGCCTTGGCTAAAGGTATCTACAGTTCCGGTGAATGCACTCACGCTAACGGTCAGTATGTCTTTGGTGCATGTGGCGAATGTCACTGCCAGCCCGACCTATCAATCCCTCGGCTTCCAGCCCTCATTGCTCTATCTGCCATTGTTACTGACATTCGCGCTGAATTTCTCTGCCTTAAGGATGATTGCGTTCGGCAAAAACAGTCCATTTCGACTTTTAATGGCTTCCGGACTCATCATGACTGCGCTGGTGCTGCAAAACTTACTTGCCTTCACCGGCGTCAATCTCGCCTCTATCTCCCAATTGGACGCAGCCATCTACAGTTTTGCTGCGGTGATAGCAGGGTTTCTCGTCACCGTGGCGATATGGAACCGCTTTGCTGCGGTGAAAACGGGGTTCTGGGACAGGAACCTGACGGCGGGCCTTTTGAGTGGCGCAAGCTTTACCGTGGCGTCGCTAGTTATGGCGCTGGCGTCGACTGATGCTGTGGTGTTGTCTCGCCAGCCTATTCGCAACGAAGCCGTGTTGTTTACCATCCTAGATGTGGTGTTGGTACAGGCATTTCTGGCTATGTTCGTTGTTGTTTTCAATCAATTGGCGAACGCTTGGCTTTGCAGTCATGCAGAAGCGCGCTTACATAGCGAGCGTGAAGAGCAACTGACGTCTATTCTCCAGACGGCAACTGAAGCCATCATTGCTATCGATCGAAAGGGCAACATTACTTACTTCAACCACTCTGCAGAGCGGATTTTCGGCTGGCATACATCTGAAGTGCTAGGTAAGAACGTGCGCATGTTGGTGACAGATGAACATCAACATCGCCACGACATGTATATCCACAATTATCTTGAACGGCGTGTGGATTCTGCTGTGGTTGGGACAGTGCGTGAAGTCATGGCAAAGCGGCGTGATGGGTCACAACTCCCGGTCAGATTGTCTATCGGCCACCACGAATCGCAGGGACAGCATGAGTTTGTTGCCGTAATTTCAGATATTTCAGAGCAGCGGAGTATGGCTTGGGCACTGCGCGAAAATGCCAAACAGTACCGCGCGCTGGTATCCAATCTGCCTTGTATGGCGTTCAGGGAGATGACAGGGGCGACGCGGCATATCGTTTATATCAGCGATGCGGCGAAGCCGCTGACAGGTTACAGTGCTTCTATCCTGACGGGAGAAAATGGTGTTTCTCATTTTGTCGATCGTATCCACCAAAGCGACACTGCAAGCTATCGTAAAGTGCGTGAGCTGGCTTCGCGCCGCAACGGCAAATATGACTGTGAGTACCGATTCCTGACCCGTAATGATGAGCAGAAATGGTTCTGGGAAATCGGACATAGCTACCGTGCGGAAGACGGCAGCACTTGGATTGATGGTGTCATCATCGATGTCACCGAGAAGCACGAAGCCGAAGAAGAGTTTGAGGAAAAGCTGCGACTTGCCGAGAAAGCAACCCAGTCTAAGGCCTCTTTTCTAGCCAACATGAGCTATGAATTCCGCTCGCCGATGAACTCTATTCTTGGGTTAACGGAAGTGTTGATTGAAGAAGCAGCCAGTCCTGCGCATCGCCATCACTTGGAAGTGATCCGCGAGTCTGGCAATAGCCTGCTGAAACTCATCAACGATATTCTTGATACATCAAAACTAGAAAGCCAATCCTTGCCGCTCGACATTGCCGATTTCTCGTTGGTGCAGCTTTGTCGGCAGATTGAATTTATTGCCCGCGAGACAGTGCAAGCCCGTGACCTTCACGTCAGCCTCTATTACAACGATGCGCTTTGGGAGCACTATGTTGGTGACTCGCGTCGTATCAAACAGCTGCTGCAAAACCTGATGCGAAGTGCACTGACGAAAACTGAAAAAGGTAATGTGGCGCTTCATGTGTTACCCACCAATGATGTGGTGAGATTTGCGGTAGCAAGCTATGCGCACAATCAGAAAGCAGCTAAGGAAGATGAAGCGGTAAATACCGGGCAGACGCTCTCCGCCACACTGGTGACACAACTTATCGAATTGATGGGCGGCCATCTCTGGTTTGATGGCGAATCAATTCATGGCTCCGTGGTATATGCCGATCTGCCACTCATTCCCGCGCAAAGTTCCTCCAGAATGGGTGATGAGTCAGCCGTGAACTTTGCGCTTCCTTCCCTGGAAGTTCTGGTCATCGATGATGTGCAACGCAACCAACAGGAGCTTCGTGACATGCTGCTGAGACAAGGGGTGAAAGTGCTGACTTTTACTGATCTTGAGTCAGCCGAAGACGTGCTGAAAACTCAGCCCGTGGATTTGGTGTTCCTGGATGCCTATCTCAGTGACGAGCACTATCCCACACCGCAAACCTTGCGCAGTTGGGCGATCGTGTGCCGGGAAGAGCCGCTCAAGGTTGTCGCGATGAAACTGGCCGTCGATCCGACCACTGACAACCAGTGGCAGACGCTGGGCTTTGACTTCTCGATTGATAAACCATTTATCAGCAGTGATGTGTTCGTCATGCTGGCGAAATGCTGCGGCGGGGACTCTGCTGATAACATCGCAGTACTTAGTCCTCCCAATGAGGATGTTGACTTGTTTGATGATGCCTGGGCACTCCAGCACTGGCCAACGACCGACATCCTTCTGAGTGTTATCCGCGAATTTCATTCTACCTACAACGATCTGCCGGACACTATCCGTCACTTACTGAAGGAGCAGCCTGAGGCACTGGAACCTTTGCTGAAACAGGCAAAAGAGGCTGCCAAATGTATCGGCTTCCCGGCTGTTGAACTGCGGATAGCAAAGCTACTGGGCTGTGTGGAAGCGGGGGACGTGGTGAAAGCGGAGTCCAAACTCGAGCTGCTGCGACACACGCTGGAAGAAACGTTTGATCGGGCTCTGGCTTATCTGGGTGTCAGGGCACATGAACTGGAAGACGATTCCTTAGTCGGCAAAATGCCGCAAGAACTGTTTGAACGCAAAACCGAAATGTTCGTCAGCAAGCTCGCAGAAGGGCAGTATGACGACGAGCTATACAAAGAACTGGTGCCAATGATGGCGGGATTTGTCTCTCCACCCTTGCTGTCACAGTTTGTGGCATCTATTGAAAGCTTTGAGCTGGATGAGGCATACCGTTTGATTCTGGCAGTGACAGAACAGATGCCGATGTCACAGAACACGGGAGTACAAGGCTATGGCGTATAAAGTGCTTGTGGTCGATGATGAACCGAGCAATCTGCATGTGATGCGAACCATCCTGCAGGATCAATACACGCTGATCTTCGCTAAAAGTGGCGAGAGGGCCATTGAGCTAGCGATGCAACAACGCCCGGATTTGATTCTTCTGGATATCATGATGCCGGGAATGAACGGTTATGAAGTTTGTCGTGTGCTTAAGAATGAAAAGACGGTTAGCCATATTCCTATCATTATCGTGTCGGCGCTGGATGAATACCAAAGCGAAGTGGAAGGGCTAAAAAGCGGCGCGGCAGACTTTCTGATCAAGCCAGTTTCACCCGAGTTGGTGAAAAGCCGTGTTGCCAATCTGCTCGGTGAGGCGCGAGCCACCATCATGCGCGAAAACTATCAGCTGGTGATTAATCAGATCGCCGCAGTAGCCGCACTTCACAATAACTATGTGGAAATCACTGCGCCTCGTATTGCCAAATTTTGTGAATGGTTGGCTGTGAAATATGGTCTCACCAAATCCAAAGCAGAGGATATTGGCCTAGCTTACCCTCTCTGCCAGATTGGCGAGCTTTGGGACGATGGCGGCAACAACACGACAGCAGAAAGTCGGAGTTTGCTGCTGCTATCAGAGGCCACCAAAGGTTTTGCCTGTGTCGCTGCGACCTTGTTGACGTACAAGAACACCCGATGGGATGGCTCGGGGTTTCCTGAAGTGGAAGCCGAAAAAATCCCGGAAGAGTGCCGGGTTGTAACCGTGGCAGAAGCAATCGACATAGAAATCGAGGCTTTGGAAGGCAGTGTGTCTGAACGTGTGAAAACGGCAATATCGACGCTCTCACAAGAGGCTGGAACACTGGCTGACCCAAGGCTTATTCATATTCTCGATGAGAACAGTGAAGAGCTATGTCGACTCTATTTCGACTGGCTTGCCTCGCCCTGGCCGACGCCTATTCTTCCTATCAACGAGTTCTGATGCAGTGCGAATAAGCCTGTGTTAGCATTTGCGCCCAGTCCCGCTGATGTTTGGCGGGCAGGACGTGATGGGAACGACTGTGCTGCTGATTATTGATAACTACGACTCTTTTACTTACAACCTGTATCAGTACTTTTGTCAGTTGGGTGTCGAAGTGGAAGTTCACCGCAATGACGCTATCACCCTGGCCGATATCGAAGCCTTGGCACCCTCACACTTGGTCATTTCGCCTGGCCCTTGCACGCCAGATGACGCCGGCATCTCCCTTCAGGCCATTGAATACTTTGCCGGAAAACTGCCGATTCTTGGTGTGTGTCTGGGGCATCAGGCGCTTGCTCAGGTGTTTGGTGGCAAGGTCATTCGCGCCAAACAAGTGATGCACGGCAAAACCAGCCCTGTGGTTCACCGCGATTGCGGTGTGTTCCAGTCGCTCAATAATCCGCTAACCGTGACGCGTTATCATTCCCTGGTCGTGGAAGCCAACTCGCTGCCGGACTGTTTTGAAATCACTGCGTGGACGGAAGTGGATGGTGGTTTCGATGAAATCATGGGGATACGCCACAAAACCCTCGACCTTGAGGGCGTGCAGTTCCATCCGGAGAGTATATTGACTGAGCAAGGCCATCAACTGCTGCAAAACTTCCTTACCCGCAATTGATGACAACCTAAGATTTCAACCTTCCGAGTCTGTGTTGAAAGCCGATCATCATCACTCTTTTTACATTTTTGTTTCGTCGTTTTCCTGCCATTAACAGTGAAACCTTATTCACTCCCTTCGTGCCATCTCTCGTTTATTTCCCAACAGGAAAGACAGTCTTACCGCTTGTTCTATTAATCATTTACCCTTCTTCACGCATAAATATGGCACTTGTGTGAATTTCCCATAGTTTATTGCGCTAGATTATAAAATTTTCTGCTATTGATGCGGTTAATGAAATGTAAATACTATGCTTATAGCAGAATCGACAGAAGGATATGAGCGATGACAGCCGAACATAAAGTAGAACGTAAACTGTTCGATGAAGTGATGGTGCCATGTTATGCACCCATGAATATGATCCCGGACAGAGGCAAGGGCGCTCGTATTTGGGATCAGGACGATCGTGAATACATCGATTTTGCCGGTGGTATCGCCGTAAGTTGTTTGGGTCATTGCCACCCAGTGATGGTAGATGCACTGAAAGCTCAGGCTGAAAAGCTCTGGCACCTGAGCAATGTTATGACCAACGCTCCAGCATTGCGCTTGGCGAAAAAGCTGACTGAAGTGAGTTTTGCTGATCGTGTTTTCTTTGCTAACTCTGGTGCAGAAGCGAACGAAGCAGCGCTGAAACTGGCACGCCGCTGGGCAGTAGACGTCCACGGCCCAGAGAAGAGCGAAATTATCGCCTTTACCCAAGGTTTCCACGGCCGTACTTTCTTCACCGTCACCGTGGGTGGTCAAGCTGCATACTCCGATGGCTTCGGACCAAAACCGGGCAACGTCACCCATCTGCCTTACAACGATTTGGATGCACTGGCTGCAGCCATGTCTGACAAAACCTGCGCCATCATGATGGAACCACTGCAAGGTGAAGGCGGTATTGTTACTCCTGACCCAGCTTTCGTTCAAGGCGTTCGAGAGCTGTGTGACAAGCACAATGCTCTGCTGATTTTCGATGAAGTTCAGACAGGTAATGGCCGTACAGGCACTTTCTACGCGTATGAGCAAACTGGCGTAACGCCAGACATCCTGAGCACGGCGAAATCGCTGGGCGGTGGTATCCCAATCGGTGCCATGCTGACCACTGAAAAACTGGCTGCTCACATGAAAGTTGGTACCCATGGCTCCACTTACGGTGGTAACCCGCTGGCGTCTGCGGTAGCAGAAGCGGTGGTGAACGAGGTGAGCAAGCCGGAAGTATTGGCAGGCGTGAAAGAGCGCGAAGGATGGTTCCGTGAAGGGCTGGAAGCACTGAATGCCAAATACAATATGTTCAGCGAAATTCGCGGCAAAGGCCTGCTGATTGGTGCCGCTCTCAACGAAGAGTGGAAAGGGCGTGCCCGCGATGTACTGCTGGCTGCTGGCGAAGAAGGTTTGCTGTTACTGGTTGCTGGTACCAACGTGGTACGTATGACTCCATCACTGGTTATCACAAAAGAAGAAGTAGAAGAAGGTCTCGCGCGACTGGATCGCGCACTGGCAAAACTGACGGCGGCGTGATCGCCCGAGGTCTTGACCCACCCATCGCATCAGGAGGAAGTAAGATGCTGGTAATTCGCCCAATCAGAGAAACGGATTTTGACGCACTCATGCTATGTGCTGAGGAATCCGGACATGGTTTCACTTCTCTGCCAGTGGATGAAACACTGATCAAAGGTCGCATTGACCATTCTGTAGAGAGTTTCGCCCGTAACGCGCAAGCACCGGGTATGGAAGGCTACCTCATGGTAGCGGAGGACACCGAAACTGGCGAAGTGGCAGGCACTACCGGCATTGAAGCTGCCATCGGGTTGGACAATCCGTTTTACAGCTATCACATCAGCAAAATCGTCCACCATTCACGTCGTCTGGATGTGCATAACGTGGTGGAAGTCCTGACCTTCGGGAACAACTACACGGGTGCGACGGAAATTTGCACCCTGTTCCTGCGCCCGGAGTTCCGTCAGGGACTGAACGGTAAATTGCTGTCTAAATGCCGCTTCCTGATGCTGGCCCAGTTCCCGGAAAAATTCTCCGACGTCATTTTCGCAGAAATGCGCGGTGTATCCGATGAAGATGGAAACTCGCCATTCTGGGCTTGGCTTAAAGAGCATTTCTTCTCGATTGATTTCACCTTGGCAGACTACCTGACAGGAACGGGCCAGAAAGGCTTCATCGCTGATCTGATGCCTAAGCTGCCAATCTACGTGAGTCTATTGAGTGAAGAAGCGCGTGAAGTGATTGGACAGGTGCATGAGAAAACCCGTCCGGCACTTCGCCTTCTGGAAAAAGAAGGTTTCACTTGCCGTGGCTATGTCGACATTTTCGATGCTGGCCCAACGGTAGAGTGCCTTCGCCAGAACATAGATTCTATTCGTCGGTCATTCACCGCAAGAGTGAAGATCGCCGAGCACAGCAGCGCACAGGATTATTTGATCTGTAACAGTGACTTTGAAAACTTCCGCGCCACTGCAACCAAGGTTGGTGTCGATGAAGAGCGCAATGAAGTGCTCATCAGCAAGGAAGTGGCAGAAGCGCTGTTTGTACAAGATGGAGATACCGTGCGTCTGGTGTCGGTTTAGGAGAGACGATCAATGACACAATGGATTGAGAACAAAGCCATTGAGGGTAAGGGCGACGCGTTCGAATCGCTCAACCCATTTAACAGCGAAGCGGTCTGGTCCGGCAAAGCGGCCACGCCTGAGCAAGTGGAAGCGGCGGTTGATGCCGCGCGTTGTGCGTTTATTAGCTGGAAAAAAACGCCGTTTACCGAGCGCCAGGCGCTGGTGGAGCGTTTCGCGGAAAAAGTAAAAGAAAATAGCGAGCATATTGCGAAAGTGATCGCCGAAGAAACGGGTAAACCGCTTTGGGAAACCCGCACAGAAGCGGCGGCCATGGTCGGAAAAATCGGTATCTCTTTGCGTGCCTATCAGGAACGTACTGGTGAACGGGCAAAAGACGTAGCGGGCACACAAGCGGTGCTGCGTCATCGCCCGCTGGGTGTGATGGCGGTATTTGGCCCATATAACTTCCCTGGGCACTTGCCGAATGGTCACATTGTTCCAGCATTGCTAGCGGGTAACACTGTGGTGTTCAAACCATCAGACCTAACCCCGAAAACGGCCGAAGAAACCCTCAAGCTATGGATTGAAGCGGGTTTACCTGAGGGTGTGATCAACATGGTTCAGGGTGGTCGTGAAACTGGTGAAGCGCTGGCGCAATCAAAAGGCATTGATGGCCTGCTGTTTACCGGCAGTGCCAATACTGGCCATATCCTTCACCGCCAGTTTGCGGGTCAGCCGGGCAAAATGCTGGCGCTTGAAATGGGCGGCAACAACCCCATGGTGATTTCCAATGACTACGGCGAAGTAGATGCCACGGCATACACCATCATCCAGTCAGCCTTTATCAGCGCAGGTCAACGTTGTACCTGTGCCCGTCGACTCTATGTACCTAAGGGTGACAAGGGCGATGCCTTGCTTTCCCGTTTGGTCGCGATGACCAAGAATATCCGTGTCGGTGGTCAGTTCGATGAGCCAGCACCGTTTATGGGCGCGCAGATTTCTATTCGCGCCGCAGAAGGCATTCTGGCTGCGCAGGCGAATCTGGAATCTCTGGGTGGCGAATCGCTGCTAAAAGCAGAGTTGTTGCACGATGCTGTCGTGTCTCCAGGCATCATTGAAGTGAGCAAAATTGCAGATCTTCCAGATGAAGAATACTTCGGCCCACTGCTTCAGGTGGTTCGTTATGATTCGCTGGAACAGGCCGTCGAGCTTGCTAATGACACCCGCTACGGATTGTCCGCAGGCCTGGTGTCCACGGATGATGCGGAGTGGGATTACTTCCTCGACCACATCCGCGCGGGCATCGTGAATCGTAACCGACAGCTGACGGGAGCCAGCGGTGATGCACCGTTTGGTGGTCCTGGTGCGTCAGGCAATCTTCGTCCAAGCGCTTACTATGCTGCTGACTACTGTGCTTACCCGATGGCATCTATGGAAGGTGAAGACGTTTCACTACCCGCACAGTTGAGCCCTGGGCTCTCGCTTTAATATTCCGTAATCACAAGCATTCAGGAGGATGTGATGGAACGCGTTCAGGCTTTATTCGACGGACTTTGGAAAGATTACACTGCACGTCTGTGTCCTTCGGCTGCGAAGGTGCATCACTTGCTGGAAGAGGGGACACCGCTACTGAATGACCATATTGCGCTGCGTACGTTTGCGCTGCCAAAAGTGGGCCTAGACAGATTGGCAGCCCCTTTCATTGCCTTAGGCTACGAGCCAAAGGGTGAGTACGAATTCAAAGCCAAAAAGCTGTTTGCGCGCCATTTTGAACATCCTAACCCTGATGCGCCCAAAGTCTTCATCAGTGAGCTGTTGGTGGGGCAATGTTCATCTGAACTTCAACTGGCTGTCCGCTCGCTGGTGGACCAGGTCGATGAGGATGCCTTGAATGATCCTGCTTTTCTGTACGGTGGTCGCCTGTGGGATATCGACTTTGATACCTATAAGAAACTGGCCGATGAAAGTGAATATGCAGGATGGCTGTCAGCACACGGGTTTGGTGCTAACCACTTTACAGTCAGTGTGAATCAGCTGAGCACGCTCGACACAGTAAAAGGTGTGAATGACCTTCTGCGTCAGTCAGGCTTTGCCATTAACGAGTCTGGTGGAGAAGTGAAGGGTAGCCCTGAAGTGTGCCTTGAGCAGTCTTCGACCATGGCTGACAAAGTGAGTGTGGTTTTCAGCGATGGCGAACAAAGCATCCCTGGTGGCTTCTACGAATTCGCCAAGCGTTACCCGTTGTCAGATGGTTTGCTCTACCAAGGTTTTGTCGAAGCGTCAGCAGATAAGATCTTCGAAAGTACCGATCAGTAAACGCGTCAGATGTTGTGAGCCAGCCTAGGAAGTCAGTGAGGTTGGCCACTCATCGTTCGAAGATGTATCAAAACGGCCCCTGTCTTCGCCTAGCATACGCTGAATATGATAGTGGGACGGGTCGCTGAATCCGGTCATTTCGATGCTGAGATGCCCCGGTGTGACGGAAATTGGCGGCTGTTGCGTTGATGGTGAAAAGTGTTGGATTTCCATGTCCATGCCGATGTTCCTCAATACAGCAAATGCATGCGAATGCATACATGGCTTGCATTGAAAACTAGCACCGAATGATGACATTCGCAGGAAAATCGCTGTGATTTTGATCACACTGCAAACAAAAAAGCCACCGAATAAGCGGTGGCTTTCATTTTAAGCAAAGCGCTCTTAGCGAGTACCGTATACCACGATGGTTTTACCGTGTGCAGAAATCAGGTTCTGCTCTTCTAGCATCTTCAGGATGCGGCCAACGGTTTCACGTGAACAGCCAACGATTTGACCGATTTCCTGACGGGTGATCTTGATTTGCATGCCGTCTGGGTGGGTCATTGCATCTGGTTGTTTTGCTAGGTTCAGCAGTGTCTGAGCGATGCGACCGGTTACGTCCAGGAACGCCAAGTCACCGACTTTCTGGCTGGTCACTTGCAGACGGCGAGCCATCTGAGATGACAAGCGCATAAGGATGTCTGGGTTAACTTGGATCAGCTGGCGGAATTTCTTGAATGAGATTTCTGCAACTTCACATGGAGATTTTGCGCGAACCCAAGCGGTACGCTCCTGATCTTCCTCAAATAGGCCCAGTTCGCCAATGAAGTCGCCCTGGTTGAGGTAAGAGAGGATCATCTCTTTGCCTTCTTCATCCTTGATCAGTACTGCCACAGAGCCTTTCACGATGTAGTACAGCGTTTCTGCTTTCTCACCCGCGTGGATAAGAGTACTTTTCGAAGGGTACTTATGAATGTGGCAGTGTGAAAGGAACCACTCTAGTGTTGGGTCTGTTTGAGGTTTTCCTGGAACCATATATCTCATTTCCTCTGCAGTTGTTGCCTGATGAGTCTTCCTTAGCCCACCGTCCTGCGGCACAAGTCCGTCGGATAGCATAAAGTGTCGGCAGTCAGGCTACAAGCTCTCTGTTTGAGTCATTGAGTTTATCCTTTTTCCAGCACGATTTCTTGATTTTGATATGGACTTAAGCCCCTATTAAAGGCTAAAAATGTGGATAAGATCACGACACTGAAAGTAATTGGAGGTAAGAAATGCAAGCAAGCGTCAAGTGGTGTGGAAACGAGACCTTCCTCGGGCTCTCAAATTCCGGCCATAGCATTGTGATGGATGGAAACGGTGGTGCAAATGCCCCAAGCCCAATGGAAATGGTGCTGATGGGCGCGGGCGGATGTAGTTCTGTCGACGTCGTTGCAGCACTAAAAGAAAATGCAGAGCAGGTGATTTCCTGTGTGGCTGAGCTAAGTGCTGAACGCCGTGAGCAAGCACCAAAGCTGTTTACCAAAATCAATATTCACTTTGTCGTGACAGGTAAAGCGCTTGATGAGAGCCGGGTAGCCTCTGCGGTGAAAGACAGTCTCGAGAAATACTGCTCTGTTTGCTTGATGCTCGGAGCGGGGGTGGAAATGATCCACTCTTACGAGATCATTGAAAACGCATAATCTTCTGGTGCTGACTATTGCTCCTGATGATGAATGAGCGAAGGAGGGGAAATCCCCTCCTTTAGTTTATCGGCGGTGTATCTAGATCCTCAGACAGTTCGGTTCGCACATCATCAGCGACATTGACCTCTATAGTGAGAGCAGAATGATCTGCGCCTGCAGTCAATGTTTCGCCACGTTTGAGGGCACTGATCATGGACGGAGTGAGCTCGAATCGCATAAAGTGCACACTCGAGGTTTTTTCGTCATTGTCACGCTCAAGATCCTCATCACAGATAGGATAAACCTTCGCGTCGTTGCCGACTCTCAGCCACACTTTATTCTCCACGCCAATGAGCTTGGCGAGTTCTACTTTCCTGATGTCAGGGTCAGCATACTCAATCATCATGGTGGCTTTCAGGTTGCAGCCATCAGGGATCAGCGGGTTGTAGGCATCCAATTCTTCTGCAATGCCCTCTGGCTCGAAGATGCGCTCAATGCGCAGCATTTCCTGAATTTGGTATTGGATGGTTTGACGGTTTTCAAAAATCAGCCTTGCATGATCCCCAAGCTTCACGAAGCGGTGTTTTTTGTGCTCCATGATTTGGTGGCGGAATTGGGCGCGTGCGCGGGCGTAATCCTCTAGCGTCATCAGGTCGTCTGCAGTCAGTTTTTCCATGGTTATCGCTCCCTGTTAAAGGCCATAGGCCTTCCTCAATAAGGTCATCGGGTGTATTGGCTTATCCACCTCTGCCAGTTTGGCAATGTGTGCGCCAGCCATCGGGCAGTCACTGGCAAAGTAGTCGGCATTGGCTTGCTTCACTTTCTTTGCCACGGGACGACCAATTTTCACCGCCTTATCATGCGTTTCCACTTTCACAGCGTAAGTACCGTCGTGCCCCGAGCAGCGTTGCTCCGGTGCCACCTGAGTGCCGGGCACCAAACGGAGCAGCTCTGCGGTTTTCAAACCAATGTTTTGCACCCGCAGGTGACAGGCAACGTGGTAGCTGATGTCACCGAGCGGGGTATCAAATTCTGTGCTGAGCTTGCCTGCCTTGTGGCGAAGCATCAGGTATTCGAAGGGGTCATAGAAAGCATCGCGGACTTTAGCGACACCCGGGTCATCGGGAAACAAGAGCGGAAGCTCCTGTTTGAACATCAGCACGCAGGATGGCACTGGGGCGATAAGGTCGAACCCTTTTTCAACCATTGCAAGAAGCTGCGGAATATTTTCTTCTTTGGCGCGCTGAACACTTTCCAAGTCGCCCAGTTCCATTTTAGGCATGCCGCAGCAACGTTCTTTACCGACCCCTTCGATATGGATGTCGTTTTTCTGGAAGACTTTGTAGAAATCCTCACCGAGTTCTGGGCTGTTGTAATTGCCATAACAGGTGGTGAACATAGCCACCTTCCCTGTGGTTTCACCTGCTGGTTCCGCCGTGATGGTTTTCGCCATTGGGGCAACGCGTTTACGCATGGTTTTACTGTCGTATGTCGGCACGATGGCGTCTTTGTGCACACCAGCCTTTTCAAGCACGCTGCGAAATGCGCTGTTTTTGTTCATCGCGTTCACGGTGACATCCACAATGGGAATGGTTGCCATACCACCTACCAAATCTGTGCTGGAAAGTAGCTTGTCCCTCATTGAGGCCCCTTGTTCACGAAATTTTACTGCTTTGGCGCGCAGCATCAGATGTGGGAAGTCGATTTCCCACTCGTGCGGCGGGACGTAAGGGCATTTGGTCATGTAGCACATGTCACAGAGGTAGCATTGATCTGCGACCTTTTGATAATCCTTTTTATCAACCCCATCGACTTCGAAGGTTTCAGATTCGTCGATAAGGTCAAACAGAGTAGGGAAGGAATCGCAAAGACTGACACAGCGACGGCAGCCGTGGCAAACATCGAAGACGCGTTCCATTTCTGCTTCGAGCTTTTCGCGATCGTAGAAGTCTGGGGATTGCCACTCAATAGCGTGGCGGGTTGGGGCTTCAATGCCTCCTTCGCGTTTTTCTTTCATGACGTGTCCCTGTTACTGACTCTGCCAAAATGTCTGGCATTAACGGATACGCCTGCCGCGTTGAGTAAGGGCGGAAAACCGCCCTTGGAAGCGGCTAGCTGTCGAGGTTATCGAGTGCTTTCTGGAAGCGGTTGGCGTGGCTGCGCTCTGCTTTCGCTAGCGTTTCAAACCAGTCCGCGATCTCATCGAAACCCTCGTCGCGCGCCGTAGCGGCCATACCCGGATACATATCGGTGTATTCATGGGTTTCACCAGCAATCGACGCTTTAAGGTTTTCTACGGTGTTACCCATAGGTAAACCTGTGGCAGGGTCGCCCACTTCCTCCAGGTATTCCAGATGGCCGTGTGCGTGGCCTGTTTCACCTTCGGCAGTTGAGCGAAAAACGGCAGCGACATCGTTGTAGCCTTCAATGTCTGCTTTTGATGCGAAATAGAGATAACGACGGTTTGCCTGACTTTCACCGGCAAAGGCGTCTTTGAGGTTTTGCTCGGTTTTGGTTCCTTTCAGTGACATGGCTCTGTCCTCTTTTATGACATTGTCTTGCTTCCGCTGATTAAAAAATAACCAGCAAGACTAAGTTAAGGACAGGATATATGTTCGGTCTAATGGATAAAAACGTAATCCGCAATAGATTTTATCGATGGCAGATCACGTTTAAACATGGTATTCGGCACGGGAGTGTTAGCTGATTTTGCCCGTTTCAATGAGTTGCTGGATAAGCGGACGGATAATCAGCTCCATGGCGAAACTCATCTTGCCGCCGGGTACCACAAGCGTGTTATGGCGAGACATAAAAGAGCCTTGGATCATCGACAGCAGGTAAGGGAAGTCGACTTTCTTGATGCCACGAAAGCGGATTACTACGAAGCTCTCGTCTAAGCTTGGAATACCTTTAGCGTTCAGCGGATTCGACGTATCTACCGTCGGGACACGCTGGAAGTTGATGTGGGTTCGGCTGAACTGCGGAGTGATGTAGTTCAGGTAGTCGTCCATCGAACGGACAATGGAATCCATTACCGCTTCGCGGGAGTGACCACGGTCTCGTGTATCTCGGACAAACTTCTGGATCCACTCCAGGTTCACAATTGGCACCATGCCGATCAGCAGATCGACGTGTTGGGCGACGTTAATCTCGCCTTCTACCACACCGCCGTGCAGCCCCTCATAGAACATGAGATCGGTGTTCTCGGGCAAATCCTGCCATGCTGTAAAGGTACCCGGCATTTGGTTGTAAGGTACGGCTTCGTCAAAGGTATGAAGATAACGGCGGAATTGCCCCGTACCTTCCTCGCCGTATTCCTTGAAGAAAGATTCGAGCCTTGGGAAGTCGTTGGCAGTTGGGCCGAAGTAACTGATGTGACGGCCCTGTTCTTTGGCTTTACGGATTTCCACGTCCATTTCAGGACGGGTATATCGGTGAAAACTGTCACCTTCCACCCAGGCAGCGCTGATCTTCATCATGTTGAAAATCTTACGGAATGCGTCTGAAGTGGTGGTAGTCCCTGCGCCGGACGAACCGGTGACTGCAATAATGGGGTGTTTTGCAGACATGACAAACCCTGTCAATTTAGAAAGATGGCAACAGTTAACAGGGTCTCGGTGACTTGGTCAAGCTTAGGTAAGCGATCGCACAGGTTTGATATCCACCGTTTCGTGCAGCTCAGAAAACACCACCACGGCTTCTTTGTTTTTGAGCAGGTTGTAGACCTGTTCCACCTTTTCCTCAAAGCTTGCTTCCTGCTCGCCGTAATCTGTCCCTTCGCGCAGCACAAAGTGCTCAACCAGGTTTCTCAGGGTCTCTTCTGGGATCTCTTGCCAGGGAACGATCATGGTGGCTTTACCTACTACAAAAAACGGTGCCGGAAGGTGGCGTTAAACACGATATCTGTGCTGTTATCGTGATTGAACATATTCTCTAGAGCTACCAATTCTATCGCACTGTTGCCAAAAAGGTAGCGATAACCCAGCGCAAACTCGTGCACCAAGGCATTGAGTTCACCCAGCCCTGCACTATCCCCTTTTCCCTGTGATATCAGGTATTCTCCGATCAGTTCGTGGTGCTCAAACCACTGATATTGATAGCTGACCCCAGCGCTGACACCCCAAGGTTTGATATCGATGAAGTGCTGCTGTTTGTCAGGGCGGTGAACGAGGGAAATCATGGCGGTCAGTCTGTGCTTTTCCCTTTGGTAGCCATAGTTGATTTGGACTGATTGCTCGAAAGAGGTATTGGCAAACACACCATGGCTCACGCGGTTGAAGAAAAGGGTGACGCCAGCGCTGACTGCGTGGTGCATCGATTGATACAGGATTTGCTCGCCATAAAGGTTTATGGCACTGACGATTGGGTCGCCAACGAAATCTGCGATTGGTTCATCCATGGTATCGGGGATATGAATATAGAACCTGTCTTCATCAACCTCTGTCCGGCCATTTTGGTCAATGCCAAAAATACTGTGGAATTTTTCCGTAAGGCCATCCAATCGGTTGTTGGCAGCGTAGCGGTATTGCAGCCAAACCCCGACTCTATTTTCTTCATCCAACGCGTGAATAAAACCGGCCATAAATTGGTTGTGATAGTAGTCAAACTGGTATTCCGGAGTGTTTGCCCACACGCTGCCGATGGTCGCTGAGGTAAAGAGCTCCGTTTGTCCCACTGTTGACTGAAACGGGTCCTGTAGGATAGGGGTTAACCCGGTGATTTGCAGTGGCGCTTGGCTTTGGGCAATCAAGGGCCCAAAGCGCAAAGAGTCTGAATTATCTGCTTGCACAGTGAATGGCAGCCACCAAAGTAGCATAAAAGCAGTGCGAGATATTGCCATTGTCCACCTCTCTCTCCCTGCGTTTTTGGTGTTATTGCGCCTTCATTCAACGTCGATGTGCAGGGCTAACCAGCGTGGCACCTCTGTTTCCAACCAGAAGTCTGGTGAGTTCAAGGTGCCGGAGACAAATCCGACGTGACCGCCATATTCGGTCAGGTGATAATCAATGTTGTCCGGTAGCGGCGCTTGGGGGATCACCGCTTCCGTCATAAAGGGATCATCTTTAGCATGGATCACTTTGAGCGGAGTCGCAATTTCCTGCAACACACCTAAACCACTGCATTGGCGATAATAATCCTCAGCATCGCTGAACCCATGCAATGGTGCTGTGACGGTTTGGTCGAACTGATAGAGGTTCGATATCGCCACTTTCTCCCCGCTTTTCCAGTGCCCGATTTGCGGGTGACGGGCAAGCTTGTTACCGAGGGTGCGGTTCATTGAGCGAAGCAGATACGCTTGATAGACGCGGGAAAACCCCTGGCGAATGCGACTTGAACATGCTGACAAATCCAAAGGTGGGCTGATGACGCATCCGGCTTGAATGATGGGATCGTCTTTAAACTCTGCCAGATAGCGCACCAGCATATTGCCACCGAGGGAAACACCAGTTGCGACTTTGGTATTCTCAGGAAACCGTTGCTCGAGGTGCTCAAGGAAGAAGCGGGCATCGCCCGTTTCACCTGAGTGATAGCTGCGTGACATTTTGTTCAGCGAGCCGCTGCAACCGCGAAAGTGCATTAAAACGCCAACCCAACCTTGCTGTTTGAAGGCGTTGAGCAAGCCGTTGGCATAAGGGCTATAAAAGCACCCAGCAAGGCCGTGAAACAGCACCACAATAGGTTTGTCACCAATGGCGGTGGGGTCTTGCGTCCAGCTGATATCCAGAAAGTCCCCATCCGGCGTTTCAAGACGTTGCCAGACTGGTTCAAAGACCGCTTTTCTGCGCAAAATGCGCGGAAGCAGGGTTTGAACATGTGGATTCTTACCGCCTTTCATCGGCACGAAAGGCTTGCTTGCTGTTTGTTCCATTTCTATCTCTTACAACGCAAATTCAGTCAGTGGTGGGTTGCTCAACAGCTTGGCCAGCTTTTCGCAGCCCTGTTCAAGTAACTCACGACTAGTTGGGGCGCTCACAGCAATTCGTACCGTAGGCGGCGCGGAATATCCCGCGGGTACAAAAAGCTCAGATGATTTCAGTTCGAGTCCTTCCGCTTTGCTCGCGGCCAGAAACTCGCTTAGCGACCAAGCTTCGGGCAATGTCAGCCAGCCGTGAAACGCGTTGGGGTGGTAACGCATCGACTCAGTACCAAGATAGCGGGTAACGATCTCCCACCGTGTTTCCATTTCAGTACGAATGGTTTCGAGGATCTGGTTTGCTGAGCCATTCTCCAAAAGGATCGCCGCCATGGCGGTTAATAGCGGGCTGATCATCCAGCTGTGGTTTTGCAGCGCGTTAACGAAATGGGGATAGAAACGCTCCGGCAGATGCAGGAAACCAAGACGAAGACCTGGCGCCAGCGTCTTCGCCAGCCCACCAATATATATCACATTGTCAGGCGCCAGATTGACCATCGGCGAAGGCCGTTCGCGGGGAAGAAGGCCATTGATGTCATCTTCCACGATCATCAATTGCTGTTGTTCACATACCTCGATGAGTGCATGTCGGCGCGCTTCACTCATGGTCGCTGTCGTCGGGTTTTGTAGGGTTGGCGTGAGGTACACCAATCTCGCCTGATATTGCTGGCAGGCTGCGCTCAGTGATTCTGGCAACATGCCTTCTTCATCCATCTCTACGGGCTTCACCGTGAGTTGCAGCTGTCTGGCAAGACTGAGTAAACCGGGGTACGTGAACTTGTCGGTGAGGATGGTATCGCCAGCTCGACAAAGGGTCATCAGGCAAAGCTGCATGGCATTTTGTGCGCCCGAGCAGAACAGCAAGCGCGACGGATCGGTGTTCACCTGATGCCCATTCAACCAGTCGGCCAGAATTTCACGGTGACGCACAATGCCGGAAGGCGGTTGATACAACATCAGACTATTGAGTTCCTGCGGGTGGGCGGCAAGTTGCTCCAATGCCTCTGCGAAGAGATCAGCACGGTTAATGCTTGGCGGCACGTTGTAGCCAAAGCTCAATGCATCCTGTCGTTCAGGGTCGGAAAACGACCACAGTGGGCGGTTGTTCTCGCAAATGTAGGTACCGGCACCGACTTTGGCTTCGACAATGCCTCGCCGCTCCGCTTCTGCATAGGCGCGGGTGACTGTTCCTACCGTGACAGACAACGCATCCGCCAGTGCGCGGTGGGTCGGCAGTTTTGTTCCCGGTGCCAGTTCTTTGCTATCCACTTTATCCGCAATGGCATCGGCTATTTGCCGATACATAGGAGCGCCGGACTTCTCCAATGCAATATTGATGATTGTCATGGTGACAATAAACCTTTTGATCTGATTTTTGATCCTTGTTAGCGTTAATTTTGAACAACTAATAGGTCAATTTCAATTTTTAGCCTGAATTGTATCGATACAATGTGAGCAGGGAGACAATTCATGATGGAAGTATCTTTTTTGGCGACGCTGGCGCTTTTTGCTGCGACCATGACAGGCACGCCAGGTCCAAACAACATGATGCTGACAGCGTCGGGAGCGAACTTTGGATTCAGGCGCACTGTGCCTCATCTTGTTGGTATTTCTCTTGGTGTTGCATCTTTAATTGGCGTGGTTGCAGCAGGGCTGGGGGCGGTGTTTCAAATTTACCCATGGGTGCAAGAGGGGATGAAGCTGCTGGCGAGCGCTTATCTGCTTTATCTGGCATGGCGCATTGCCAAAGCGGGGGCACCTTCAAAAGATGCTTCGGCAGATCGTAGGCCGATGACTTTAATAGAGGGTGCCTTGTTCCAATATGTGAATCCTAAAGCATGGGCTATGTCAGTCAGCGCAGTGGGTACTTTTACTTTGTCAGGCGGGGATTATTGGCTGTCGGCAGCAGTGATTGTAATGACGTTTCTGGTGGTGGGCTTATCTCTGACATCAATTTGGGCCGGATTCGGCGTCTGGATTGGCAAGGTACTTTCGACAGACAAGAGCTGGGTAGTGTTTAACCGGGTGATGGGCACGCTGACGGCTTCCTGTCTGATCTTTATCTGGGGCTAGCGCTGATCGATGACGTTCAAGCCTCTCATGAGTGCTGGGTAAAGATAGTGTGCGTCACTGTCCAGTTGCGAGCAGTACATCTCCAATGATGAAGAGGCGTTTTCCTGCCAAGTTTGCTGGTTAATACAGGCAAGCAATTCCTGCTGCTGGAACTTTTCTAATGTCAGCTCGTAGTTAAGCATTTTCTGGTAAGCCCCGCGTGAAAGCTGCGGCTTGAGGTCACGTCGCATCAATCGATAGCGGGTGAGTAGGGTTTCTGATTGGACTAATGATTGGCGAAGTTGAGCGAGTGATGAGGCCGAAAGAGAAAACCCGGCATCTTCCAGCCAGGCCAACAGCAGAGCGAGGTTCACATTGCCTTTGAACTGATCCTGAAGTTTCAGGCAGGCGTGTTTGACCTCTTGCTGTCCGTAATGATACAGACAAAATTGCCACAGCCCATCGGCTGTGGCTTGCTGTTTTAGCGGCCTTGGAATTCCGCTTCCATTTGCTCCAGTTTTTCCTGAAGATCCATCCATTCCAGTTCGACCTCTTCGAGCGATGATTTCGCGTCTGCCTGCTGGCGCAGCAATTCGGTAAGTTTCTCTTTGTTGGACGCTTCATAAATAGAAGGTTCCGCCAGTTGAGATTCTACTTCAGCAATTGTTGCAGAATACTTTTCGAGTTTTGTATCCAGTGTGTCAATTTTCTTGCGGATAGGCGCGGTCTGTTTGCGAAATTCTGCTTCCAGACGTTTTTGTTCTTTACGGGCTGCTTGAGTATTTGTACCTGCAGGTTTGGCGTTTTCTGCCTGTTCCTGACGACGCTCGGAGCGCTGCAGTTCATTCAGCCATTGATGGTAATCATTCAGGTCGCCATTGAAAGGCTCAACCTTACGGTCATGCACCAGATACAGATCGTCAGTAGTTGCGCGCAGCAGATATCTGTCGTGGCTCACGATAACCATGGCACCTTCAAACGATTGCAGCGCCATGGTCAGTGCGGCGCGCATGTCCAGATCAAGGTGGTTGGTGGGCTCATCCAGCAGCAAGAGGTTCGGCTTTTGCCAGACAATCAATGCCAGCACCAAACGCGCTTTTTCACCACCAGAGAAAGGGGCAATCACATCCAGCGCTTTGTCACCATGGAAGCCAAAGCTGCCGAGGTAATCGCGAAGCTGTTGCTCTGTCGCTTCCGGTGCCAGACGCATCATGTGCTGAATGGCCGTTTCATCATCACGCAGCGTTTCCAACTGGTGCTGGGCAAAGTAACCAATCTTCACACCCTGAGAATAGCGCAGCTCACCAGCCTGCGCGGGCACTGTGCCGGAAAGCAGTTTGATCAGCGTTGATTTACCTGCGCCGTTACGGCCAAGCAGACCAATTCGGCTGCCCGGAACCAGATTGAGGAAGATTTTTTCCAGAATCATGGTGTCGCCGTAGCCCGCGCACACCTCTTCCATCATCAGAATGGGATTCGGCAGGGCAGACGGCTCACGGAATTCGAAACTGAATGGGTTATCAAATTGAGCAGGTAGCATTTTTTCCATGCGCTCAAGCGCTTTAATCCGGCTCTGAGCCTGACGGGCTTTACTGGCCTTATAGCGGAAGCGGTCAATGTAAGATTGCATGTGTGCCATTTGCTTTTGCTGCTTCTGATACATTGCCTGTTGCAGGATCAGCTTTTCTGCGCGCATGGTTTCGAAGGCTGAGTAATTCCCCGTGTACTCGTTCAGCAGGTCGTTGTCGATATGGATGATGCGGTTAACCACTGGATCAAGGAAATCGCGGTCATGGGAAATGAGTACCAGTGTACCGCGGTAGTTTTGCAGCCACTTTTCTAGCCACATCACGGCATCCAAATCCAAGTGGTTGGTCGGTTCGTCGAGCAACAATAAGTCTGAGCGACAAAGCAGTGCCTGTGCGAGGTTCAGACGCATACGCCAACCACCGGAGAACTGGGTGAGGTTCCAGCTCATCTGATCCTGACGAAAGCCAAGACCATCCAGCAACTCTGCCGCGCGGGCGCGAATGCTGTAGCCGCCGACGGCATCAATTTTGTCATGAAGGGTGGCGACCTTGTGCCCATCGTCCGCTTCTTCGGCAGCACGAAGGGCCTGTTCCAGCGTGCGGTATTCACGGTCTCCATCAATCACATATTCAATCGCTTCGCGTTCCAGCGCCGGGGTTTCCTGGGCCACCCATGCCATTTGCCAGCCGCTTGGGAAGTTACAACTGCCCGCATCAAGGGACAGTTCCCCTTTCAGCAACGCAAACAGGGTCGATTTACCACAGCCGTTTTTACCGACCAGACCGACTTTGTCGCCTGGGTGGATAGTGGCAGACGCATTGTTAAGCAGAGGTTTGCCACCACGAAGTAGCTGAATATCAGAAATAGTGATCATGACTCTTGGCGGCTCCGGCCGCGGGAATGTGGGGTCGAAAAACTGGCGCTGTTATATCACACGACGACGATTTACTTAAGAGAGGCGCAAAAATGGACCACGGCAGAGCGGTGAAATACGGGACGATTTACCGTATGGTTGAAGGATGACGTCAAAGCCGCAGAGTTGGCAGTTTTGTGTCATGATAAAAAGATTATAAAAAATATTATGTTACCTCTTCGCTCTACCACACATTGGGCGTTGGAAAGCTTAAAAGGATTTTGCTGCCAAATGGGAACCCCGACAACGTCGTTATTTAAATCGAAAGTGCTGGTGGTCTTTGCTCACCCAGACCCGCACGAGTCTGTTGCCAACAAACGGATGATTCAGGCTGCCCGTCAATTTGACCATGTCAAAGTACACGACCTGTATGCGGCCTATCCTGACTTTATTATTGATGTTCACCATGAACGTGAACTTCTTTTAGAACACGATGTGATTGTGTTCCAACACCCACTTCAAATGTATTCCTGTCCCTCGCTCCTCAAAGAGTGGATTGATGTGGTACTTGGCAAAGGTTTCGCGCACGGTGGTGGTAATGCGCTGGCTGGGAAAATTTGCCGCTTTGTTATCACCACTGGCGGTGCAGCGGAAGCATTCAGCCAAACTGGTTACAACAAATACAGTATGGAAGAGCTACTGCAGCCGTTTGAGCTGACCGCGCTCCTTTGTCAGATGCGTTGGGTCGATCCGCTTGTGCTTCACTGGGCGCGCCGCGTGACCGATGAGGACAGGGAAGCTCACGCCGAACTTTACGCCGACTGGCTCTGTCATCCTGTGTCGGAGGTGGTGTAATGGGACATAACTACCTTCTAGACGCTCTGATTTTTCTTGCCGCTGCTGTGGTAGCGGTTCCTCTTGCCCAGCGCCTTGGTATTGGCTCTGTGCTGGGGTATCTGATCGGCGGCGTGGTGATTGGCCCTTGGGGACTTGGCCTTATCACAGATGTGGAAGCGATTCTGCACTTTGCCGAGCTTGGGGTTGTACTTCTGCTGTTCCTTATTGGTCTAGAACTGAATCCAAAGAAGCTGTTGCAGATGCGAAGGCCGATCCTTGGTTTGGGTGGGTCACAGGTCTTTATAAGCACCGTGGTGATCGCCCTTATTGCCTATTCCTGGGGCGTCGGTCACGTTGATGCTTTGGTTGTTGGGATGGGCCTGGCGCTTTCATCAACGGCCATCGCCATGCGGATTATCGAAGAACAGCGCCTGATGCGTAGCGAAGCAGGGCAATCAGGCTTTGCGGTTCTCTTGTTCCAAGATATTGCGGTCATACCCATGCTCGCGGTGCTTCCTGCGATGGCTGGTGGTGCGGGCGGTAGCTGGCTAGATGTGGGTATCATGCTGGGGGCGGTATTGGTGCTCTTGGTGGGGGGGCATTACCTGTTGCGCCCATTATTGCGTTGGGTGGTGCTCAGCCGCGTCAAAGAAATGTTTACTGTCACGGCTCTGATGCTGGTGATAGGTATTGCTATTGGTATGCAGTCACTCGGGCTGTCTATGGCGCTTGGTACTTTCCTTGCGGGTGTGCTGCTGGCGGAAAGTGAATACCGCCATGAGCTTGAAATCGCCATTGAACCTTTTAAAGGCCTGTTGCTTGGTCTCTTTTTTATCGCTGTAGGGATGGCGGTAGACCTTGGCTTATTGCTCAAATATCCGCTGGAAATTTTATCTGCGGTAGCGGCCTTGATTGGCGTAAAAGCCGCCATTATATATGGGTTAACCCGAGTCTTCGGTGGCAGCGAAAAATCCCGCAGTCACGTTGCTTTGTTACTCAGCCAAGGCGGGGAATTTGCGTTTGTATTGTTTACTGCAGCGCGAAGTGAAAACCTGCTGACGCCAGATCTCAATGCGTTCCTGCTGGTGGTAGTGAGTCTGTCTATGATGACGACGCCAATCTTACTGATGCTGCAATCCAAATGGTTTGCCCGCACCATAAATGCGGATGCTGAGATGCCAGCGGCGGAGCAATTTAATCATGAAGGCGCCCGAGTTATCATCACGGGCTTTGGCCGTTTTGGTCAGGTGGTGGGGCGACTACTGTTTGCCAATAAAATCAAGCTGACCATTCTTGAGCGGGACCCGTCCCAAATCGCCTTGCTCCGTAAGTTTGGGTACAAGGTGTATTACGGGGACGCGACCCAGCTTGATTTGTTAAGAGCGGCAGGCGCTGCAACGGCAGAAGCGATTATTGTCTGTGCGGATTCACCGGAAGAGGTGATGGAAATAGTAGAACTTTGCCAGCAACATTTCCCGAACCTTAAGGTGCTCGCGCGGGCACGCAGCCGTGTTGAGGCAAACCAGCTACTCGATCATGACGTGGTGGGCTTTTCCCGAGAAACTTTTTTAAGTGCGCTTGATTTAGGGAAACAAACATTGATCGCACTGGGCATGCACCCGTATAAAGCCAAACGCGCAGAGGCATTTTTCAGGAAACTGGATGAGATGCGATTACACGAAATGCAGCCCCACCACAGTGAAGATTCCATGGCTGCATCCCGGACCAAAGAGGCGCGAGTGGAGCTTGAAGAACTGTTTGACCTCGAAATGAAAGGGGATACCGAACGCCACCAGAGCTGGAACCGGGATAGTTAACAATAAGAACGAAGGCAAGGAAGTACATGGCCAAGAAACGATTTATCGCTGGCGCAACCTGTCCCTCATGCAGTGCAACGGACACGATGCGTTGGTGGCAAGAACATCACGTTGAGGTGGTGGAATGTGTGAAGTGCGGTCATACCGATAGGCGCTCACCGATGTCTGCGGAAGAGAAACAGCCTGTTGCGCAGCAGCAGGATGCTCAGGTTATAGGGATATTTAAACCGCAATAACGAATCCCATAGTCGAAGTCAGTTTATTTCTGTATTATCGGCGCCGAAATGAGCAGGTGTCGCTGTGTCGACACCCTTGAACCGCTTCCGGAGTTAAGATGAAAATCACTAAAGACGTGGTAGTAAGCATTGCTTACCAAGTGAAAAATGAAGACGGCATCGTGGTTGACGAATCAACCAAAGAAATGCCACTGCAGTACCTGCAAGGTCATAACAACCTGATCGTAGGTCTGGAAAATGCACTGGAAGGTCGGGAAGCTGGCGAATCCTTCGAGGTGACTGTTGCGCCGGAAGAAGCGTACGGCGAATACCTGGATGCAATGGTTCAGCGTGTACCTGCTGACGTTTTCCAGGGCGTTGACGAAATCGTTGTTGGTATGCGCTTCTTGGCGGATACCGACCAAGGTCCAATCCCAGTAGAAGTAACTGATGTTGACGGCGATGAAGTCGTGGTTGACGGTAACCACATGCTGGCTGGCCAAACCCTGACGTTCAATGTGGAAGTGGTTGAACTGCGTGCGGCGACAGAAGAAGAAATCGCACACGGTCACATTCACCAGTCTGGCGGTTGCTGTGGCAGCGAAGACAAAGGCGACGACCACGAATGTTGTGGCGGTGGTGGCTGCGGCTCTCACTAAGCCTAGACTTGCAGTTGTTCTTAGCTGCGAGGTCTGAAAAGAAAGCGCCAATCGATCAGTCGGTTGGCGCTTTTTTATTATGCAATTTCATATTAATCTCATCGGATATCCACTCTCACTTCGAAAGGAATCATCATGACCCGCCCCTTTTCTATCGCCATACACGGTGGTGCTGGCACCATTGACCGCCGTCTGATGACACCAGAGCTGGAAGCTGCTTATCGGAAAGCACTGGCTCAGTCAGTGATGGCAGGATACGCCGTGCTGGAACAGGGTGGATCGGCGGTTGATGCGACAGTCGCCGCTGTGACTGTGATGGAGGACAGTGAGCTTTTCAACGCAGGCAAAGGGTCGGTGCTTACCCATGAAGAAACCGTTGAGATGGACGCTTCTGTCATGGATGGTAGAAACCTTGAGGCTGGCGCGGTAACCCTGATTCGTCATATCAAAAACCCGGTACAACTTGCCCGTGATGTGATGCAAAAAAGCCCCCATGCGATGTTGGCAGGTGAGGGTGCAGAATCCTTTGCATTCAAAGAATGCAGCTACGAGTACGTCGAGCAGGATTACTTTTTCACAGATCGTCGCTACAACGAGTTGAAAATGATGAAAAAAACCGGCGGCGTCGCGCTATCCGAAGCCCGTTATCCGGATGAAAAGAAACATGGCACAGTCGGAGCGGTGGCGCTCGACCAAGAAGGCAACTTGGCCGCTTCAACCAGCACGGGCGGACTGACCAACAAGCGCTGGGGCAGAGTCGGTGACACACCGATCATTGGCGGAGGGAATTATGCCCGCAACGGTAATGTGGCGGTATCAGCAACCGGTATGGGCGAACTTCTCATGCGCTGCACGATTGCAGGCGATATTGCAGGGCGCATGCAATATGGCAACGCATCTATTGATCAAGCTTGCCGCGATGTGATTCACGGTGATTTCCTGAGCTTTGGCGGAGAAGGCGGTGTGATTGCCATTGATGCTGACGGACAGGTGAATTTCGAATTGAATTGTCCGGGCATGTATCGCGCGACGGTGAACGGGAAAGGAGAAGCGTTGGTGGCTATTTTTGCGGACGAAGAGCTTCAGGTCCTAGGATCCTAGGACCTGTTTTTTAGTAATGCGGTGGCGGTGTTTCTTCCGACATGCTGGCAATGTTTGCCGGCTCCATCGCTTTCAGCTTGGTTACCAAAAAGGTTATTTGCGTTGCCATCTTGTCGATGGTTTTTTGCTGCTGGGTGATCGCATCATTCAGCTCTTCAATCGTGTGTTCCTGAAAAGCCTGTTTGATCTCCAGATCGTCAATTTGTTTCTGCAGACGCAGTTCTGTCTCGGTCATCTTGGTATCTCAAATTACTCTGCTATCCACGCCTGAGCGATGCCGGCGGAAGTGCCGGAAATCACGCGACCAGTTGGATCGATGGCGACATCATACACGACTGCACTGGGTGGACGCGTATTTTGTTGCTCTTCCGTCAACCAGCGGCCGAGATTGTCCCCGCTCTCTACATCCCAAAACTCTACCCGTCGTCCCGGTGTTCCAGTCACCAGTTTGGTGCCATCATCAGAAAAACGGGCGGTTGAGAAATTCGGATGGCGGTGGAACATATTGAGCTCGGTTTTTGGCTCGCCCGTCGATAAATCCCAGATAATGGCGGTGTCATCACCATCTGCAGAAAAGGCGAACTTACCGGTGCGGTGCAACTCTACGCGGGTGATACGGTGTTCATGAGGAAACTCATTGAGGATTTGCCCGGTTTCCGTGCTCCAAAAAAAGGCATTGTGATCATTACCGCCTGACATGGCGAATTTACCATTGGGTGCGAGTGACACACTGTTCACTTTATCTTGGTGGGCAAGGAACTCTAGGCGTCTTCCTGTGCCTAAGTCCACGAATAGGGCTTTGCCATTCGAAAGGGCAAGCAGCACTTTTTCGCCATTATTACTGATATCGACATCGCGGATGATGCCGTCGGAAATCGACCAAAGCCCTTCCGCTTGTCCCCACGCTAAGTCCCAAACTGCAAAGTTTTGCGACGTAGCCGTAATTGCATAGCGGTTGTTGTCAGAGATCTGACTGGCGATCACGGTGTTCTTATCCGGGTCCTGATCGCCGAATTCGGCCAGCTTTTTATTCTCTACCAAATCCCACAAATCAATGCCGTTGGACGTGGAAGCGATAAGCGCGAAGCGGCCGTCTCGGCTAAGGCTGAAACTGGTGACACCATCTGGATCCAGCGTCCAGCGCTGGGCTTCATGGGTAGAGTGAAAGCAACCGGAAAGTGCTAACAGTGTCAGAAATAAGCAAATTGAGCGGACGAATTGTCGCATTGCCCTTGTGTTCCTTATCTTGGACCCCTATAACGTCGAGTATATTGATCGTTTCGGGCTTTCGCATCGTTATCGCGTAAGCGAATAAAAGAAATGTGGGTTTTATACCAACGGAGTCACTAATGAAATCAGTTTTTAAAATGTCGCTGCTGGCTGCCACTGTTGCACTAGCTGTGGGTTGTCAGGAAGAAGCGAAAGACGAAACCGCAAAAGTTGAAGCGCCTGTTGCTGCTGAATCTGTAACGTTCGCAACCGAAGATGACAAAGCGGCATACGCGATTGGTGCGTCCCTGGCGCAGTACTTGAAAGCCAATCTGGATCAACAGGAAGAGTTGGGCTTGTCACTGAGCAATGATTTGGTTCTGCAGGGTGTGCAGGATGCATTTGCTGATAAATCTAAGCTGACCGAAGAAGAGGCGCAATTGGCGCTGCAAGCGCTGGATCAGCGTGTCGCTCAACTGGCTCAGGAAAAAGCTCAGGAAAAAGCAGCAGAAGCAGTTAAGACGGGCGAAGACTTCCGTGCACAGTTTGCGAAAACCGAAGGTGTTAACACCACTGATTCTGGTCTGATGTACCTGGTTGAAACTATGGGTGAAGGCAACAAGCCAGCAGCAGAAGATACCGTTGTGGTTCATTATAAGGGTACACTGACTGACGGCACGCAGTTCGATAGCTCTTACGACCGTAACCAACCAGCGACTTTCCCATTGAACCGCGTGATCCCAGGTTGGACTGAAGGTGTGCAGTTGATGCCTGTAGGCTCTAAATTCAAGTTCGTCATTCCGCCAGAGCTGGCATATGGCTCTCAAGATACGCCAGCAATCCCAGCTAACTCAACCCTAGTTTTTGAAGTTGAACTTCTGGAAATAAAAGGTCAGGGCGGCGAAGCGAAAGGTTAATCTTTCCACTGCACGTTTGCTTACAAAGAGAACCCCGGCTTTTGTCGGGGTTTTTTTATTTTCTTGATCTAAGTCTGTTAGACTTATCGCTAGATTTTAAAGTTTGCAGCTTTCGTTTATCTTTGCCTGCGGTAAACGAAATCCATCACAAAGGAAGATAAACCTGTGGTATCGACAGACAGCTTTGGTGCGGACGTGATCGTCGAAAGTGATCTTATTGAGAGTAATCCTTTCACCGACACCGATCGCGTTATCCTAAAATCTTATGAAGCCGTGGTAGATGGTCTTGCAGCCCTGATTGGTCAGCACTGTGAAATCGTGCTGCACTCACTGGAAGATTTGAACACCTCTGCTATCAAAATTGCCAACGGTGAGAACACTGGCCGTCAGGTGGGTTCGCCAATCACTGATTTGGCGCTTCGTATGCTTCGTGATATCGAAGGGTCTGAGCGAAACTTCTCACGTGCTTACTTCACGCGTGCCAAAGGCAATACCCTGATGAAGTCCATCACAGTAGCCATCCGCAATGCGGATAACCGCGTGATTGGTCTTTTGTGTATCAACATAAACCTGGATGCGCCATTTTCTCAAGTGCTGCAAGCTTTCATGCCGACAGAGGAAGCGCGTCAGGCAGTGTCTTCTGTTAACTTTGCCAGTGATGTTGATGAGCTGGTAGACCAAACGGTTGAACGCACCATTGAAGAAATCAATGCCGATAAGTCAGTGTCGAATAACACCAAGAACCGCCAGATTGTGATGGAGTTGTTCGATAAAGGTATTTTCGATATCAAAGATGCTATTAACCGAGTGGCAGATCGCCTCAATATTTCCAAACACACGGTTTATCTTTACATCCGCCAGCGTAAAGGTGAGGACGGCGAAAAATGAGCCTGAGTTATGTGCTGGTGGTGAATGGTCCAGTGTACGGGCGCCAGTCATCGCTCACCGCGTTCCGCTTTGCCAAAGCAGTGATAGAAAAAGGGTACACGTTAACGCGTGTGTTTTTCTATCAAGACGGTGTGTCCAATGCTTCCTCCCTGACTGTGCCAGCCAATGATGAATTTGATTTGGTTGCTGCTTGGCAATCGCTGTCAAAAGAGAGCGGTGTCGAGCTTGAAACCTGTGTTGCTGCTGCGCTGCGTCGTGGTCAGGTGAGCGAAGAAGAGGCCAAACAGCACGCCCTCACATCTTCCAACATGGCTGATGGCTTTTCTCAGGCAGGTCTTGGCGCGCTTTCGGAAGCTCTGCTGACTGCCGATCGCGTTATTCAGTTTTAGGTGCATGCATGAAAAAGATAGGTTTTGTTTTCTCTTCTGCGCCTCATGGTAACGCGTCTGGCCGGGAAGGGCTTGATGCAGTGCTGGCAACCTCCAATTACAGTGAAGATCTTATTCTGTTTTTCGTCGGTGATGCTGTGATGCAACTGCTGGCGGACCAAAAACCGGATGAGGTGCTGAGTCGCGACTATATTTCTACCTTTAAAATGTTGTCACTGTGTGATGTGGAAGAAATCTACGTGTGTGCTGACTCATTGGCTGAGCGTGGTCTGAGTGAACATCCCCTTGTTATTGAGGTAGAAAAAATCTCACCAACAGACATTGCAGCTTCACTGGGCCAATGCACCAAAGTGCTCCAGTTTTAAGGAATGACAATGCTTCATACCGTTAATGCTTCCCCTTATGCTTCATCAGCTCTGTCGAATTGTCTGCGATATTCCGAAAAACACAGTGAGATCCTTTTGCTGGAAGATGCAGTTGTTGCCGGGATCCTCGGTGGGCAATGGGAAGGACAGCTTATTTCATCAGGACGCAGAATTTATGTGCTTCAGGAAGATGCTATCGCTCGTGGCATCGAGCAGAAAATCGCTTCGCAATTTGAACTTATTGATATGGAAGGGTTTGTTGAGCTCACGGCCCGGCATGTCACGCAAATGAAATGGTGATTTAGCCGTCTATCTACTAGCGTAAAAGCTTGGGAATGTAGCGGTTATAAAACGATCAATGCAAAGATCGTTGTATAAATCTTGACACCCAATTTGACGACGCCTAAAATTTCGCGTCCCTACTTTTGTGGGGCATAGATTTTTCACACTTATACGTAAGTAATATCAGGAGCTATTTAATGGCAACTATTAACCAGCTGGTACGCAAGCCACGCATCAAGCAAGTTGCAAAAAGCAACGTGCCTGCGCTGGAAGCGTGTCCGCAAAAACGTGGTGTATGTACTCGTGTTTACACCACTACTCCTAAAAAACCTAACTCGGCACTGCGTAAAGTATGTCGTGTTCGCCTGACCAACGGTTTTGAAGTTACTTCATACATCGGTGGTGAAGGTCACAACCTGCAAGAGCACTCAGTTGTTCTGATCCGCGGTGGTCGTGTTAAAGACCTTCCGGGTGTGCGTTACCACACCGTTCGTGGTGCACTTGACTGTGCAGGCGTTAACGACCGTAAACAAGGTCGTTCTAAGTACGGTGTGAAGCGTCCTAAGTCTTAATGGAATCCGTTAAGTAAGGCCAAACACTAATTAATTTGTAATTTTGAAAAAACTGAAAAGTTTTGGATAAAACCTGAAGAAGACAACGGAGAATTTCCATGCCACGTCGTCGCGTAATTGGTCAGCGTAAAATCCTGCCGGATCCTAAGTTCGGATCAGAGCTGCTGGCAAAATTTGTAAACATCGTAATGGTTGACGGTAAGAAGTCGACTGCTGAAAAAATCGTTTATGGTGCACTGGACATCATGGCAGAGCGTTCTGGTAAAGAGCACCTGTCCGTGTTCGAAGCCGCTCTTGAAAACGTACGCCCTGCGGTAGAGGTTAAATCTCGCCGTGTTGGTGGTTCAACTTACCAAGTGCCAGTAGAAGTGCGTCCTGTACGTCGTAACGCTCTGGCAATGCGTTGGTTGGTTGAAGCTGCGCGTAAGCGTGGTGAAAAATCTATGGCTCAGCGTCTGGCTAACGAAATGCTGGATGCATCTGAGAACAAAGGTACTGCTGTTAAGAAACGTGAAGACGTTCACCGTATGGCAGAAGCGAACAAAGCATTCGCTCATTACCGCTGGTAATACCTTTTTGGGCGCGACTCCGGTCGCGCCTAAACCACATTCTAAGGATACCCTTAGTAAGAGGATACTACTGTGGCTCGTAAGACCCCTATTGAGCGCTACCGTAACATCGGTATTTGTGCGCACGTAGACGCAGGTAAAACTACAACAACAGAGCGTATCCTGTTTTACACCGGTCTTTCTCATAAAATTGGTGAAGTGCACGATGGTGCGGCAACCATGGACTGGATGGAACAGGAGCAAGAGCGTGGTATCACCATCACCTCCGCTGCGACTACAACTTTCTGGCGCGGTATGGATGCACAATTCCCTGAGCATCGCATCAACATCATTGATACCCCAGGACACGTCGACTTTACCATCGAGGTAGAGCGTTCCCTGCGCGTATTGGATGGTGCAGTAGTTGTATTCTGTGGTTCTTCCGGTGTTGAACCTCAGTCAGAGACCGTTTGGCGTCAGGCTGACAAATATGAAGTTCCTCGTATGGTTTTCGTCAATAAGATGGACCGTGCAGGCGCAGATTTTTTGCGTGTGGTTGAGCAGATTAAAGTTCGACTGGGCGCAACTCCAGTGCCAATTCATCTGAATATCGGTGCTGAAGAAGACTTCCGCGGTGTTATCGACCTTATCAAAATGAAGGCGATTAACTGGAGCGAAGCTGATCAGGGTATGAGCTTCACATACGAAGACATCCCGGCAGACATGCAAGAGCTGGCTGATGAGTGGCACCAGAATTTGGTAGAAGCCGCTGCTGAAGCAAACGAAGAGTTGATGGACAAGTACCTTGAAGAAGGTGAATTGACCGAAGCTGAAATCAAGCAAGCTCTGCGTGAACGTACACTGAATAATGAAATCGTACTGGCGACTTGTGGTTCTGCATTCAAGAACAAAGGCGTTCAGGCGGTTCTTGATGCTGTTATTGAGTTCCTTCCTTCCCCTGTTGACGTAAAAGCGATCAAAGGTGAAGACGAAGATGGCAACGAGATCGAGCGTCACTCTGACGACAACGAACCGTTCGCAGCTCTGGCATTTAAGATTGCTACAGACCCATTCGTGGGTACTCTGACCTTCCTGCGTGTTTACTCAGGTGTGGTTAACACTGGCGACACTGTTTACAACTCAGTGAAGCAAAAGCGTGAGCGTTTCGGCCGTATCGTTCAGATGCACTCAAACAAGCGTGAAGAAATCAAAGAAATTCGCGCGGGTGACATTGCAGCAGCCATTGGTCTGAAAGACGTCACTACAGGTGACACTCTGTGTTCACAAGAATCAAAAGTTGTTCTTGAGCGCATGGAATTCCCTGAACCAGTTATTCAGATCGCTGTAGAGCCACGCTCTAAAGCAGACCAGGAAAAAATGGGTATCGCGCTGGGCAAACTGGCGGCAGAAGATCCATCATTCCGCGTTGAAACCGATGACGAGTCAGGCCAGACCCTGATCTCAGGTATGGGTGAGCTCCACCTGGACATCATCGTTGACCGTATGCGTCGTGAGTTCAGCGTAGAATGTAATGTAGGTAAGCCACAGGTGGCATACCGCGAAACCATCCGTGGTTCGGCTGAAGTCGAAGGTAAATTCGTCAAGCAGTCTGGTGGTCGTGGTCAGTACGGTCATGTTTGGCTGAAACTGGAACCATCTGAGAAAGGCGAAGGTTTTGTCTTCGTCGATGAAATTGTTGGTGGTGTGGTACCGAAAGAATACATCGGTGCTGTTGCTAAAGGTGTTGAAGAGCAGATGAGTAGTGGTGTACTTGCCGGCTACCCAGTGCTTGATATCAAAGCAACGCTTTTTGATGGTTCGTACCATGATGTTGACTCCAACGAAATGGCGTTTAAGATCGCTGCATCTATGGCGTTCAAGAAAGGTGCACTTGAAGCGCAACCTGTCATTCTTGAGCCAATGATGAAAGTGGAAGTTACCACTCCAGAAGACTGGATGGGTGACGTAGTGGGCGACCTGAACCGTCGTCGTGGTCTGATTGGCGGTATGGATGAAGGTCCAGCCGGTTTGAAGATCATTCGCGCGCAGGTGCCACTGGCTGAGATGTTTGGTTACGCAACTGACTTGCGTTCAGCGACTCAGGGCCGCGCATCTTACTCTATGGAATTCAGTGATTACTCTGATATTCCTAAGAATATCGCTGATTCAATCATCGCAGAGCGTTCTTGATTGATAGGTGGTTTTAATGCTGGCATTATTGGCCCGCATTAATAAAAACTTCTGATCGCACTCACGACGGTGAGTGCGGCTCACAACTAGGAAGGAACACGATCGTGTCTAAAGAAAAATTTGAACGTACGAAACCGCACGTTAACGTTGGTACTATCGGCCACGTTGACCACGGTAAAACCACTCTGACTGCAGCAATCTGTACTGTACTGTCTAAAACTTACGGCGGTTCAGCGCGTGACTTCGCATCAATCGATAACGCGCCAGAAGAGCGCGAGCGTGGTATCACTATCTCTACTTCACACGTAGAGTACGATACTCCAACTCGCCACTACGCACACGTAGACTGCCCAGGACACGCTGACTATGTTAAAAACATGATCACCGGTGCTGCGCAAATGGACGGTGGTATCCTGGTTGTTGCGGCAACTGACGGTCCAATGCCACAAACTCGTGAGCACATCCTGCTGGGTCGCCAGGTTGGTATTCCATACATCCTTGTATTCATGAACAAGTGTGACATGGTTGACGACGAAGAGCTGCTTGAGCTGGTTGAGATGGAAGTTCGTGAACTGCTGTCTGAGTACGAATTCCCAGGCGACGACTGCCCAGTTATTCAAGGTTCTGCACTGGGTGCACTGAACGGCGAAGCTGAGTGGGAAGCGAAAATCGTTGAGCTGGCAGAAGCACTGGATTCATACATCCCAGAGCCAGAGCGTGCGATCGACAAGCCATTCATCCTGCCAATCGAAGACGTATTCTCAATCCAAGGCCGTGGTACTGTTGTAACTGGTCGTGTTGAGCAAGGTATCGTTCGCGTAGGTGACGAAGTTGCTATCGTAGGTATCAAAGACACTACCACTACTACTTGTACTGGTGTTGAGATGTTCCGTAAGCTTCTTGACGAAGGCCGTGCAGGTGAGAACGTTGGTGTTCTGCTGCGTGGTACTAAGCGTGACGAAGTTGAGCGTGGTCAAGTACTGGCTAAGCCTGGTTCTATCACTCCTCACACTAAGTTCGAGTCAGAAGTATACGTTCTGTCTAAAGACGAAGGCGGCCGTCATACTCCGTTCTTCAAAGGCTACCGTCCACAGTTCTACTTCCGTACGACTGACGTGACCGGTACTATCGAACTGCCAGAAGGCGTTGAGATGGTAATGCCGGGCGACAACATCCAAATGGTTGTTGAGCTGATTGCACCAATCGCGATGGACGAAGGCCTGCGCTTCGCTATCCGTGAAGGTGGCCGTACTGTAGGTGCGGGTGTTGTTGCTAAGATCCTTGCTTAATTTTCATTAAGCTTCGATTAGCACAATGCTAGAAAAAGGACGCTTCGGCGTCCTTTTTCATTTTTGGCAATCTGTTTTTTGGTATGGCATCAGCCAGATAGGTACATTTCATTCCTGATGTGATGCTCCTTCAAATTCCGTCTTCGTCCTTTTCTCTCATTATTCGTCAATTAATCGAAGAAACGAATTGGTAATGCTAACAATTCTCGTTTATATTGTTATTAGATTCATTGAGGAAGATAGAAAGATGTACGTTTGTTTGTGCCATGGGATTTCTGATAAAACATTGAAGAAGCTTGCATATGAGCAAGGGGTCGATGACATCCGTGAAATCAGAAAGCTAACTCCCTTGGGCTCACAGTGCGGCAAATGTATCCGTCCAGCGAAGGAAATCCTTCAAGAAGCTTCGTTGAATCCACTTTATAAGAAAGTAGGTTAAAACTGCTTTTCTAATAACTGACATTGACGACTCTTCATTCGGTTCTACTTTTAATAGACGCCGAAGAGGAGAGCGCGTTATGAAATCCGATCCAAAAATCATCCAACACCTCAACAAAATCCTAGGCAACGAGCTCGTCGCCATTAACCAGTATTTCCTTCATGCCCGAATGTACAAAGATTGGGGTTTGAAAGTGATCGCTGATAAAGAATACGACGAATCTATCGATGAGATGAAACATGCCGATGATCTGATTGAGCGTATCCTCTTCCTCGAAGGTATTCCTAACCTCCAAGATCTTGGAAAACTCCGTATCGGGGAAGATACCAAAGAAATGCTTGAGTGCGACTTAGCGCTGGAAATGGATGCTATTCCTGATCTGCGCGATGCCATTGAATATGCTGAAAGCGTCCGTGACTACGTGTCGCGTGATCTATTTCAGGATATTCTGGAAGACGAAGAAGAACATGTAGATTGGTTGGAAACCCAATTAGGATTGATCGATAAAGTGGGTATTCAGAATTACAATCAGGCACAAATGATTGAATGCGAAGACTCTTAAGCAAAGATTTTGAATAAGAGAAAAGGGAGCCCAAAAGAGGCTCCTTTTTCGTTAAAGTGGCAAAGCCAGAGGCCGCAATTTTACTCGCGCGCTTATCCCCCTGATTATTTTTTAAACGCCACTTGCAAAGCAAATTGTGATCTGTATAATGCCCCGCACTGCCTGAGACATTTGCTCTCAACCGTGCAGTTGTGAACCAATGAGCACAGGAGGAAGACCCTTCGCAGTAGGCGAAAGCCTGAGGTGGTCGGTAATGTATACTCCGCTTATGTTCGCAGTCATATAAAATGGCTGACAATGTATCAGATTTTGATACTACGGTTTCACATAAATCAATCGGCATTCCCTCGTATTTATGAGGTTGAGTGGCGATATTGTTTGTGTAATTTTTTAATTTGGAGCTCTGTCTAATGCAGAACCAACGTATCCGTATCCGCCTGAAGGCTTTCGATCACCGTTTGATCGACCAGTCTACTGCGGAAATCGTTGAAACCGCTAAGCGCACTGGTGCGCAGGTGAAGGGTCCAATCCCTCTGCCAACTCGCAAAGAGCGCTTCACCGTTCTTATCTCTCCGCACGTAAACAAAGATGCACGTGACCAGTACGAAATCCGTACTCACAAGCGTCTGATCGACATCGTTGAGCCAACAGATAAAACTGTTGACGCTCTGATGCGTCTTGACCTTGCTGCGGGCGTTGATGTTCAAATCAGCCTGGGTTAAGAGGGGAGCTAATAATGATTGGTCTAGTCGGTCGTAAAGTGGGCATGACTCGCATCTTCACTGAAGAAGGCGTTTCTATCCCTGTAACCGTTGTAGAAGTAGAAACTAACCGTGTTACTCAGGTACGTACTCCTGAAGTAGATGGTTACTCTGCTATCCAAGTAACTTCAGGCGCTAAGAAAGCAAGCCGCGTAACTAAGCCAGAAGCTGGTCACTTTGCGAAAGCAGGTGTTGAAGCTGGCCGCGGTCTGTGGGAATTCCGTCTGGAAAACGGCGAAGATTTCGAAGTAGGCGCTGAGCTGAACGTTGATCTGTTCGCTGAAATCAAAAAAGTAGACGTTACTGGCACATCTAAAGGTAAGGGCTTCCAAGGCGCTGTTAAGCGTTGGAACTTCCGTACTCAAGATATGACCCACGGTAACTCCTTGTCTCACCGTGCTCCTGGTTCTATCGGTCAATGTCAGACTCCAGGTCGCGTATTCAAAGGCAAGAAAATGGCAGGTCACATGGGTGCTGAGCAGGTAACTACTCAAAACCTTGAGATCGTACGTGTTGACGCTGAGCGCAAACTGCTTCTTATCAAAGGTGCAGTACCAGGTGCGACTGGCAGCAACGTGATCGTTAAACCAGCCGTTAAAGCGTAACGTCGAGGAGATAGTAATGGAATTGGTAGTAAAAGGCGCTGACGCGCTGACTGTTTCCGAAACTACCTTCGGGCGTGAGTTCAACGAAGCTCTGGTTCACCAAGTAGTAGTTGCATACGCAGCTGGTGCCCGTCAAGGTACTCGTGCGCAAAAGACTCGTTCAGACGTATCAGGTGGCGGTGCTAAGCCATGGCGTCAGAAGGGTACTGGTCGCGCTCGTGCAGGTACAATCCGTAGCCCAATCTGGCGCTCGGGTGGTGTAACTTTCGCTGCGCGTCCTCAGGACCACAGCCAGAAAGTTAACAAGAAAATGTACCGTGGTGCTATTAAAAGCATCCTGTCTGAGCTGGTTCGTCAAGAGCGTCTGATCGTTGTTGATAACTTCTCAGTAGAAGCACCAAAAACTAAAGAGCTGATCGCTAAGCTGAAAGAGCTTGAGCTGTCTGAAGCTCTGATCGTAACTGCAGAAGTTGATGAGAACCTGTTCTTGGCAGCGCGCAACCTGTACAAGGTTGATGTTCGCGATGCAGCAGGCATTGACCCAGTTAGCCTGATCGCTTTCGACAAAGTAGTTATGACTGCAGCTGCAGTTAAGCAAGTTGAGGAGATGCTGGGATGATCACTGAAGAGCGTATCCTGAAAGTTCTGCGTGCTCCGCACATCTCTGAAAAAGCAACCATGGCTGCTGAAAACGGTAACACTATCGTTTTCAAAGTAGCGATGACTGCGACTAAGAGAGAGATCAAAGCAGCAGTTGAGAAACTGTTCGAAGTTGAAGTGAAGTCTGTAAATACTCTTATCACTAAGGGTAAGACCAAACGTCAAGGTATGCGCCAAGGCCGTCGTTCAGACGTGAAAAAAGCGTACGTTATCTTGAAAGAAGGTCAAGACATCGACTTCGCTGGCGGCGCTGAGTAAGACGGAGGAGTAACAGAAAATGGCAATTGTTAAATGTAAGCCTACTTCACCGGGTCGTCGTCACGTTGTTAAGATTGTAAACGCTGACCTGTACAAAGGTAAGCCTTACGCACCACTGCTGGAGAAAAACTCTAAGTCTGGTGGTCGTAACAACAACGGTCGTATCACTGTACGTCACATCGGTGGTGGTCATAAGCAACACTACCGTGTAATTGACTTCAAACGTACTAAAGACGGCATCCCAGCGAAAGTTGAGCGTCTGGAATACGATCCAAACCGTAGCGCGAACATCGCACTCGTTTTGTACGCAGACGGTGAGCGTCGTTACATCATTGCACCTAAAGGCCTGAAAGCCGGCGACCAGATCCAATCTGGTTCAGATGCTGCGATCAAAGTAGGTAACAGCCTGCCAATGCGCAACATCCCAGTAGGTTCTACAGTTCACAACGTTGAACTGAAGCCTGGTAAAGGTGCTCAGCTGGCTCGTTCAGCTGGTGCATACGCACAAATCGTAGCTCGCGATGGCGCATACGTAACTATTCGTCTGCGTTCTGGTGAGATGCGTAAAGTTCTTTCTGAAGGTCGTGCGACCATCGGTGAAGTTGGTAACGCAGAACACATGCTGCGTGAACTGGGTAAAGCAGGTGCTACTCGCTGGAAGGGCGTTCGTCCAACAGTACGTGGTGTTGCAATGAACCCAGTAGACCACCCACACGGTGGTGGTGAAGGTCGTACTTCGGGCGGTCGTCACCCAGTATCTCCTTGGGGTATGCCTACTAAAGGCTTCAAGACCCGTAAGAACAAACGTACCGACAAGTACATCGTACGTCGTCGTAACAAGTAATTTATATCAGAGGATAAGCCATGCCACGTTCTCTCAAGAAAGGTCCTTTTATTGACCTGCACTTGCTGAAGAAGGTAGAGAAAGCGTTGGAAAGCGGTGACAAGAAGCCTGTTAAGACTTGGTCCCGTCGTTCAATGATCATCCCTCAGATGATCGGTTTGACCATCGCTGTCCATAATGGTCGTCAGCACGTACCTGTTTTCATCACTGATGAGATGATCGGTCACAAGCTGGGCGAATTTGCACCAACACGTACTTATCGCGGCCACGCTGCTGATAAGAAAGCTAAGAAGCGTTAAGGAGTTAAGATATGGAAGCTATTGCTAAACATCGCTTTGCTCGTATTTCGCCTCAGAAAGCACGTTTGGTAGCAGACCAAGTGCGCGGTAAAAACGTTGCACAAGCAATTGAACTTCTGACTTTCAGCGACAAAAAAGCCGCTGACCTGATCAAGAAGGTGCTGGAGTCTGCAATTGCAAACGCTGAGCATAACGAAGGCGCAGACATCGATGATTTGTCTGTAGCAAAAATCTTCGTTGACGAAGGCCCAATCATGAAGCGCATCATGCCTCGTGCAAAAGGCCGTGCCGATCGCATCTTGAAGCGTTCTAGCCACATCACTGTTGTTGTAGCAGACCGCTAAGAGACGAGGAGAGAAAGCAATGGGTCAAAAAGTACATCCTAATGGTATTCGTCTTGGCATCTGTAAGCCTTGGAATTCCACTTGGTTTGCTAACAGCCAAGATTTCGCTGACAACCTAGACGGCGACTTCAAGGTACGTCAGTTCCTGACTAAAGAACTGTCTAAAGCGTCTGTTTCTCGTATCGTTATCGAGCGTCCTGCTAAGAGCATCCGTGTGACTATCCACACTGCTCGCCCAGGCGTTGTTATCGGTAAGAAAGGCGAAGACGTAGAAAAACTGCGCGCTCGCGTTGCACAGCTGGCAGGTGTTCCTGCTCAAATCAACATCGCAGAAGTACGCAAGCCTGAGCTTGACGCACAACTGGTTGGTGACAGCATCGCGTCTCAGCTAGAGCGTCGTGTTATGTTCCGTCGTGCTATGAAGCGTGCGGTACAGAACGCAATGCGTCTGGGTGCCAAGGGTATCAAAGTGGAAGTAAGCGGCCGTCTTGGCGGTGCTGAAATCGCTCGTACCGAGTGGTACCGTGAAGGTCGTGTGCCACTGCACACTCTTCGTGCTGACATTGATTACGCAACTTCTTCGGCTCACACCACTTACGGTGTAATTGGCATCAAAGTTTGGATCTTCAAAGGTGAAGTTCTGGGCGGCATGCCAGTAGCAGAGCCACAGGCTGATAAGCCTAAGAAGCAGCGTAAAGGCCGTAAGTAAGGAGTCTATCGATGCTTCAACCAAAACGTACTAAGTTCCGCAAGACTCATAAGGGTCGTAACCGCGGTCTTGCTGCAGGTACTGACGTAAGCTTCGGTACCTTCGGCCTGAAAGCTGTTGGTCGTGGTCGTATCACTGCGCGTCAGATCGAAGCTGCACGTCGTGCTATGACTCGTCACATCAAACGTCAGGGTCAAATCTGGATCCGTGTGTTCCCAGACAAGCCAATCACTACCAAACCTCTGGAAGTTCGTCAGGGTAAAGGTAAGGGTTCTGTGAGCTACTGGGTTGCACAAATCCAACCAGGTAAAGTCCTGTACGAGATGGATGGTGTTTCTGAAAGCCTTGCTCGCGAAGCATTCGAGCTGGCTTCTCGTAAACTACCTATCAAAACCACTTTCGTAACTAAGGCGGTGATGTGATGAAAGCACAAGAACTTCGCGAAAAGAGCGTAGAGCAGCTGAATGAAGAACTGCTGGGTCTGCTGCGTGAGCAATTCAACCTGCGCATGCAAGCGGCTACTGGCCAACTTCAGCAAACTCACACTCTGAAGAACGTTCGTCGCGATATCGCACGTGTTAAAACCGTTCTGAACCAGAAGGGCAACGCATAATGAGCGACAAAATCCGTACTCAACAAGGTCGTGTAATTAGCGACAAGATGGATAAATCTATCGTTGTTGCTATCGAACGCCAGGTGAAACACCCAATTTACGGTAAATTCATCAAGCGTACGACTAAACTGCACGCTCATGACGAAAACAACGAGTGCGCACAAGGCGATACCGTTGAGATCCGTGAGTGCCGTCCACTGTCTAAGACTAAGTCTTGGACTCTGGTACGCGTAGTTGAGAAAGCACGCCTGTAAGGCAAGCTTTCCAGCCATAAAAAACAAAGCGGCTCCCATTTCGGAGCCGTTTATTTTTTATCTACCCATCTTCAAAAAATAGTGTTATTATTCGCCGCCCTTGTAATGAGGCAGCCCGACCCGAGATGGGTCTAGATGTAATAACAGCGGAGCACTAACAATGATCCAAATGCAAAGTATGCTGGATGCAGCCGATAACTCCGGCGCTCGCAGCGTAATGTGTATTAAGGTGCTGGGTGGTTCACACCGTCGCTACGCCCATATCGGCGACGTCATCAAAGTTACCGTTAAAGATGCAATCCCACGCGGTAAAGTTAAAAAAGGTGATGTCCTGAAGGCGGTTGTAGTTCGCACCCGTAAAGGCGTTCGTCGTCCAGACGGCTCTGTCATTCGCTTCGACCGTAATGCTTGTGTATTGTTGAACAACACTACTGAGCAACCAGTCGGTACCCGTATCTTTGGTCCTGTGACACGCGAACTTCGTGGCGATAAGTTCATGAAGATTGTGTCTCTGGCGCCAGAAGTTCTGTAAGGAGCGGTTAAAATGGCAGCTAAAATCCGTCGTAACGACGAAGTTATCGTTCTTGCCGGTAAAGATAAAGGCAAGAAAGGTAAAGTAAGTAAGGTTCTGACCACTGGTAAAGTTATCGTTGAAGGTATCAACCTGGTTAAGAAACACCAGAAGCCTGTTCCGGCTCTGGGCATCCAAGGCGGCATCGTAGAAAAAGAAGCTGCAGTGGACGTTTCTAACGTTGCTATCTACAACGCGGCAACTGGTAAAGCAGACCGTGTAGGCTTCCGATTCGAAGACGGCAAAAAAGTTCGTTTCTTCAAATCGAATGGCGAAATTATTTAAGTAATTCTGGAGTAGTACACTATGGCGAAACTGCATGATTACTACAAAGAGACTGTTGTAAAAGAACTGGCTGAAAAGTTTGAATACAAGAGTATCATGCAAGTCCCAAGGATCGAAAAGATCACCCTGAACATGGGTGTGGGCGAAGCAATCAACGACAAAAAACTGCTTGAGAACGCAGCATCTGACCTGGCATCAATCACAGGTCAAAAGCCGCTGATCACTAAAGCACGTAAGTCTGTTGCTGGCTTCAAGATCCGTGAGGGCTACCCAATTGGCTGTAAAGTAACCCTGCGTGGCGAGCGTATGTGGGAATTCCTAGAGCGTCTGATTTCAATCGCTCTTCCACGTGTGCGTGACTTCCGTGGCGTTAGCTCGAAATCATTCGACGGTCGCGGTAACTATAGCATGGGCGTTCGTGAGCAAATCATCTTCCCAGAGATCGACTACGACAAAGTAGATCGTATCCGTGGTCTTGATATTACTATCACTACCACAGCGGCGACTGATGAGGAAGGTCAAGCTCTGCTGGCTGCCTTTAACTTCCCATTCCGTAAGTAAGGTGAAGGGTTACTGTAATGGCTAAGCAATCAATGAAAGCGCGCGAAGTAAAACGCGCGAAGCTGGTAGCAAAGTTCGCTGAGAAGCGTGCTGCACTGAAAGCTATCATCAAAAACGTTAACGCGTCTGAAGAAGAGCGTTGGGATGCAGTCCTGAAGCTTCAAACTCTACCGCGTGATTCTGCTAAGTCTCGTCAGCGTAACCGCTGTAACCAGACTGGTCGTCCACATGGCTACCTGCGCAAATTCGGCCTGAGCCGAATCAAGGTTCGTGAAGCTTGCATGAAAGGCGAGATTCCGGGTCTGCGTAAGGCGAGCTGGTAATTGAATCACGGGAGTAAAGACTTATGAGCATGCAAGATCCGATTTCGGATATGCTGACCCGCATCCGCAACGGTCAGGCAGCAACTAAAGTTGCTGTTAAGATGCCTTCGTCAAAGCTGAAAGTGGCAATTGCTGAGCTGCTGAAAGCTGAAGGTTATGTGGCTGACTACGCTGTTTCTGGCGAAGTTAAGCCTGAGCTGGAAGTTACTCTGAAGTACTTCGAAGCTAAACCAGTTATCGAGCAAATCCAACGTGTAAGCCGTCCAGGTCTGCGCATCTATAAGAAAAAAGATGAGCTGCCTTCTGTAATGGGTGGTCTGGGTATTGCTGTAGTATCAACTTCTAAAGGTTTGATGACCGACCGTGCAGCTCGCAAAGCGGGTCTGGGCGGCGAAATCATCTGCTACGTAGCGTAAGGAGTAGGAAATGTCTCGTGTTGCAAAAGCACCCGTAGTAATTCCTGCCGGCGTAGAGGTGAAACTGAACGGTCAGGAAATCACTGTTAAAGGTAGCAAGGGTGAACTGACCCGCGTTATCAACGATGCAGTGGAACTAAGCCAAGAAGACAACGCTGTGAAGTTCGCACCACGCGAAGGTGTTGCTAAAGCTAACGCTCAAGCAGGTACCGCACGTGCACTAGTGAACAACATGGTTGTTGGTGTTACTGAAGGCTATACCAAGAAACTGATCCTGAAAGGTGTTGGTTATCGTGCAGCAATGAAAGGTAACTCAGTCGCTCTGACTCTGGGTTTCTCTCACCCTGTTGAACACGAACTGCCTGCAGGTATCAAAGCAGAATGCCCAAGCCAAACTGAGATTGTTTTGACTGGTACAGACAAACAATTGGTTGGTCAAGTAGCTGCTGACATCCGCGCATACCGTCAGCCTGAGCCTTACAAAGGTAAAGGTGTTCGTTACGCTGACGAAGTTGTGCGTACTAAAGAAGCTAAGAAGAAGTAAGGTAACACTATGGATAAGAAAATTGCTCGTATCCGTCGTGCGACCCGAGCGCGTCGCAAGATTGCTGAACTGGGTGCGACTCGCCTAGTGGTACACCGTACTCCACGTCATGTGTACGCACAGGTTATCGCGGCAAATGGCTCCGAAGTAATCGCAGCTGCTTCTACCGTAGAAAAAGCGATCCGTGAGCAAGTGAAGAGCACCGGTAATAAAGAAGCCGCAGCAGCAGTAGGTAAAGCTATCGCTGAGCGTGCGAAGGAAAAAGGCATCGAATCTGTTGCTTTTGACCGTTCCGGTTTCCAATACCACGGCCGTGTGGCTGCACTGGCAGATGCTGCCCGTGAAGCTGGTCTGAAATTCTAAGGTAGGCGGAAAGATGGCTAACGATAAACAACAAAGTGATTTGCATGAGAAGCTGATTGCTGTTAACCGTGTTTCTAAGACGGTTAAAGGTGGTCGCATCTTCAGCTTCACCGCTCTGACTGTAGTTGGTGATGGCAATGGTCGTGTAGGTTTCGGTTACGGCAAAGCCCGTGAAGTACCTGCAGCGATCCAAAAATCAATGGAAAAAGCGCGCCGTAACATGGTTACTGTTGCGCTGAACGAAGGTACTCTTCACCACGCTGTTAAAGGCCGCCACACTGGTTCTAAAGTGTACATGCAGCCTGCATCAGAAGGTACGGGTATCATCGCAGGTGGTGCGATGCGTGCGGTTCTGGAAGTTGCGGGTGTTCGCAACGTTCTGGCAAAAGCATACGGTTCTACTAACCCAATCAACATCGTTCGTGCAACGATCGATGGCCTGGGTGGTATGAAGTCTCCAGAAATGGTAGCTGCTAAGCGCGGTCTGCCAGTTAACGAAATTCTGGGGTAATTCGACATGGCTAAAACTATCAAAGTAACTCAGACTCGTAGCTCAATCGGTCGTTTGCCGAAACATAAAGCTACCCTGCGTGGCTTGGGCCTACGTCGCATCAACCACACTGTTGAACTTGAAGATACTGCTTGCGTACGCGGCATGATCAATCAAGTTTACTACATGGTTAAAGTGGAGGAGTAATCACAATGCGTCTGAATACTCTATCTCCGGCTGCGGGTTCAAAGCCTTCTAAGAAGCGCGTTGGCCGTGGTATCGGTTCAGGCCTGGGCAAAACTGGTGGCCGTGGTCACAAAGGTCAGAAATCACGTTCAGGTGGTTCTGTACGCCCAGGTTTCGAAGGCGGTCAAATGCCTTTGAAACAGCGTCTGCCAAAATTTGGTTTTACTTCTCGCAAGAGCCTGACTGCAGCTGAAGTTCGCCTGAGCGAACTGGCTAAAGTTGAAGGTGACGTAGTAAGCCTTGAGACACTGAAAGCTGCAAACGTAATCACTAAAGACATCCGTACGGCGAAAATCGTACTGTCTGGTGAGATTGCACGCTCAGTGACTGTGAAAGGTCTTCGCGTTACTAAAGGCGCTCAAGCTGCAATCGAAGCTGCTGGCGGTAAAATCGAGGAATAATTAGCTCGAGGACGAGGTACAGATGGCAAAACAACCAGGACAAAATTTTAGTAGTGCAAAAGGTGGACTTGCGGAGCTGAAAAGCCGTCTACTCTTTGTGGTAGGTGCGTTGCTCGTATTTCGCGCCGGTTCTTTTGTGCCAATTCCTGGTATTGACGCTGCTGTACTTGCCGATCTGTTCGAACAGCAACAAGGTACCATCATTGAACTGTTTAACATGTTCTCTGGTGGTGCTCTTGAGCGTGCTTCTATCCTGGCTCTGGGCATCATGCCGTATATTTCGGCATCGATTATTGTCCAACTGCTTACGGTAGTTCATCCAGCTTTGGCTGAGTTGAAGAAAGAAGGGGAGTCTGGCCGTCGTAAGATCAGTCAGTACACCCGCTACGGCACGCTGGTATTGGCAACTTTCCAAGCGATTGGTATCGCTACAGGCTTGCCAAGTATGATTCCGGGTCTGGTGGTAACTCCAGGCCTTGGCTTCTACTTTACTGCTGTTGTGAGCTTGGTCACTGGCACCATGTTCCTGATGTGGTTAGGTGAACAGATCACTGAGCGAGGTATCGGTAACGGTATATCCCTGATTATTTTCGCGGGTATCGTTGCAGGATTGCCATCCGCTATCGGACAAACAGCCGAGCAAGCGCGTCAAGGTGAATTGCACGTGCTTCTTCTTCTGTTGATTGCGGTAATTGCATTCGCAGTAATTGCGTTCGTAGTGTTTGTAGAGCGTGGTCAACGTCGAATCGTTGTTAACTACGCGAAGCGTCAGCAAGGCCGTCGTGTCTTCGCTGCGCAAAGCACACACCTGCCATTGAAACTAAATATGGCAGGCGTAATTCCAGCGATTTTTGCATCAAGTATTATCCTGTTCCCAGGCACACTGGCTCAATGGTTTGGTCAGAGTGAACAGTTGGGCTGGTTGGCGGATGTGTCATTGGCACTGAGCCCTGGTCAACCACTGTATGTAATCCTTTATGCTGCTGCGATTATCTTCTTCTGTTTCTTCTACACGGCGTTGGTTTTCAACCCGCGTGAGACAGCAGACAATCTGAAGAAGTCTGGTGCATTCGTACCTGGTATTCGCCCGGGCGAGCAGACTGCGAAGTACATAGATAAAGTGATGACTCGACTGACATTAGCAGGCGCGTTGTATATCACATTTATCTGTCTGATCCCCGAGTTCATGATGATTGCTTGGAATGTACGCTTCTATTTTGGCGGAACTTCCCTACTTATCGTAGTCGTAGTAATCATGGACTTTATGGCTCAAGTTCAGACACATCTGATGTCTCAACAATATGAGTCCGTGTTGAAGAAAGCCAATCTGAAAGGCTACGGCCGCTAACAGATTGACATTTACGGAGTTTAGCAATGAAAGTTCGTGCTTCCGTTAAGAAAATCTGCCGTAACTGTAAAGTTATCAAGCGTAACGGTGTTGTTCGCGTGATTTGCAGTGAGCCAAAGCACAAGCAGCGCCAAGGCTAATAGCAGAATATTTTTCTTGCAAAATTTAGGCAGGCTGGCTACATTAGCCAGCCCACCTTTTGTGTGTGCAAAAGAAGTGGTATAGCCGCTGCGTATCCTAAACGGGCTCTGCAGCGGTTCTTCTTGATAAAGTACTAGGAGTGAATAGTGGCCCGTATTGCAGGCATTAACATTCCTGATCAGAAGCATGCTGTAATCGCACTGACTGCGATCTACGGTATCGGTAAAACCCGTTCAAAAGCTATCCTAGCTGAGACTGGTATTGCTGAAAGCACTAAGATCAGTGAACTAACTGAAGAGCAGATCGATCTACTGCGTGATGGCGTTGCCAAGTACACTGTAGAAGGTGATCTACGTCGTGAAGTTTCCATGAACATCAAGCGTCTGATGGACCTTGGTTGTTACCGCGGTTTGCGTCATCGTCGCAGCTTGCCACTACGTGGCCAGCGTACGAAGACCAATGCTCGTACCCGTAAGGGTCCGCGCAAGCCGATCAAGAAATAATCGGGGTAGGTAAAGTACTATGGCTAAACAACCAAATCGCGCACGTAAACGCGTACGCAAGCAAGTTGCTGACGGCGTAGCGCACATCCATGCGTCTTTCAACAACACAATCGTAACCATTACTGACCGTCAAGGTAATGCTCTAGCATGGGCTACTGCAGGTGGTTCTGGTTTCCGTGGTTCTCGTAAATCAACTCCGTTCGCTGCACAGGTTGCTGCTGAGCGTTGTGGTGAGATGGCTAAAGAATATGGCCTGAAGAACCTGGAAGTTATGGTTAAGGGCCCAGGTCCAGGTCGTGAATCTACTATTCGCGCACTGAACGCGGCTGGTTTCCGTATCACTAACATTGTTGATGCGACTCCAATCCCACATAACGGTTGTCGTCCACCTAAGAAACGTCGCGTATAACGCTGTTTCTTAGAATTCTGGAGAAAGATCATGGCAAGATATTTGGGTCCTAAGCTGAAGCTTAGCCGTCGCGAAGGTACTGACTTGTTCCTGAAGTCAGGCGTACGCGCGATTGATACCAAGTGTAAAATTGATAACGCCCCAGGCGTACACGGCGCACGTCGCGGCCGTCTGTCTGACTACGGCGTTCAGCTTCGTGAGAAGCAAAAAGTTCGTCGTATCTACGGCGTACTGGAAAAACAATTCCGTAACTACTATAAAGAAGCTGCTCGCATCAAAGGCAACACAGGTGAAAACCTGCTGCAACTTCTGGAAGGTCGTCTAGATAACGTAGTTTACCGCATGGGCTTCGGCGCAACTCGCGCAGAATCACGTCAGCTGGTAAGCCACAAAGCGATCCTGGTAAACGGTAAAGTGGTTAACGTTCCTTCTTTCAAGGTAACGGCCAACGACGTTGTTAGCATTCGTGAGAAAGCTAAGAACCAAGCACGCATTAAAGCAGCTCTTGAAATTGCTGCTCAGCGCGAGCTGCCAACTTGGATCGAAGTAGACAGCAACAAAATGGAAGGCACTTTCAAGCGCCTGCCAGAGCGTTCAGATTTGTCTGCTGACATCAACGAACACCTGATCGTCGAGCTTTACTCTAAGTAAGGCTAAACTAAAGAGAGGACACAATGCAGGGTTCTGTAACAGAATTTCTTAAGCCGCGTCTGGTTGACATCGAACAAGTTAGCTCGACGCACGCAAAAGTAACTCTTGAGCCGCTAGAGCGTGGCTTTGGTCACACCCTAGGTAATGCTCTACGTCGCATCCTACTGTCGTCTATGCCTGGTTGTGCAGTGACAGAAGTAGAAATTGACGGCGTGTTGCACGAGTACAGCACCAAAGAGGGCGTACAGGAAGATATCCTGGAAATCCTGCTTAACCTTAAAGGCCTTGCCGTTAAGGTAGAGGGTAAAGATGAAGTTATCCTAACCCTGAATAAGTCTGGTGCAGGCCCTGTTGTTGCAGGCGACATCACCCACGACGGTGGTGTTGAGATTGCGAACCCAGAACACGTAATCTGCCACCTGACAGATTCAAATGCTGAGGTCAGCATGCGAATCAAGGTAGAACGTGGTCGCGGCTACGTACCAGCGTCAGCGCGTATTCACACTGAAGAAGACGAGCGTCCAATCGGCCGTCTGCTTGTAGATGCAACGTTCAGCCCAGTAGACCGTATTGCTTACAATGTTGAAGCAGCACGTGTTGAACAGCGTACCGACCTCGACAAGCTGGTTATCGATATGGAGACTAACGGTACTCTTGATCCTGAGGAAGCTATCCGTCGTGCAGCAACTATTCTTGCTGAGCAATTGGACGCGTTCGTAGATCTGCGTGATGTACGAGTTCCTGAAGAGAAAGAAGAGAAGCCAGAGTTCGATCCGATCCTACTGCGTCCTGTAGACGATCTTGAACTAACTGTTCGCTCTGCTAACTGTTTGAAAGCAGAAGCGATCCACTACATCGGTGATCTGGTACAGCGTACTGAGGTTGAGCTTCTTAAGACGCCAAACCTTGGTAAGAAGTCTTTGACTGAAATTAAAGACGTGCTGGCTTCACGTGGTCTGTCTCTGGGTATGCGCCTGGAAAACTGGCCGCCAGCATCAATCGCTGAAGATTAATCAGATTCTGATTACTTAGTTAGAAGGATTAGGTCATGCGCCATCGTAAGAGTGGTCGTCAACTCAATCGCAACAGCAGCCATCGCAAAGCGATGTTCAGCAACATGGCTAGCTCGCTGGTAACTCACGAAGTTATCAAAACTACTCTGCCTAAGGCAAAAGAGCTGCGTCGCGTAATTGAGCCATTGATTACCCTAGCAAAGAACGACAGTGTTGCTAACCGTCGTCTTGCATTCGCTCGTACTCGTAACGACGAAGTTGTAGCGAAGCTGTTCAACGAACTGGGCCCACGTTTTGCCTCTCGTGCAGGCGGTTACACTCGCATTCTGAAATGCGGTGTACGTGCCGGCGATAAAGCCCCTATGGCTTACATCGAGTTGGTAGATCGTCCAGAGACAGCTGCAGAAGAAGCAGCTGAGTAATCTCTCGGTTCGTTCAAATAAGAAGCCAGGCTTTTAGCCTGGCTTTTTATTTATCTACCCATTCATAAAACAGCCTACGCCCCATTTCTTTCTCAATAACTCTTGACGTTAAGGCTTCAGTAAAACAATCTTTCTACTTCTACTTCTACTTCTACTTCTACTTCTACTTCTACTTCTACTTCTACTTCTACTTCTACTTCTACTTCTACTTCTACTTCTACTTCTACTTCTACTTCTACTTCTACTTCTACTTCTACTTCCACTTATTTAGTGGCTGAACTGAATCTCCAACAGAACTGAACTTATTGATTGGCTCTGTTAGTGAATAAGCAATACTGTAAACTCCAAATATGTGTGGGGAGGTTGAAAAGGCTATTACATGGTGTACAACACACTTATGCACAGCCTTTTGTGTGTTTGGTGTGAGTAAAATGTGTAGAAATAAGGCTTTCGAGTAAAATGTAGGCAAGTGAAGCGATTTTCATAAAAAACCTCAAAAAAGCCCTTGCCAGAATTTCAGACCTCCCTATAATGCCGCCTCACCGACACGGAGAGCGGCTTCCACAGCGGAAACGCCCACTCAAATCGGTACGGCGAAGGCCTCAAAAATTGAGTTGAAATAAACGCTTGACGCGCTGTTTCGAATCAGTAAAATGGCCGCCCGCTTCGAAGGGAAGTTCACCCCGAGAGGCAAGTCAACAAGGTGTTTTGAGGGTTGCGAAAGCAACGCTGAAAAATCTCAAAATTTCTTCTTGACTTCATCGCCCGGCAGCGTAGAATTCGCAGCCCTGACGGTGAGAAGCGATGCTTCTTCAAGTCAACGTTCTTTAACAATTTGACCTATGCAATCTGTGTGGGCACTCGTGATTGATAGACAAAAGATTTATCGATGTTTACTGAGTGACCAAACGAAAACTCTACGGAGTTATCGGCACAGTCAATTCGTTCTGCTCTTTCTTTACTTTGTAGAGAGGGGTTAGAACACAACAGTATTTCATCGAGCCAAAAACTTTAATTGAAGAGTTTGATCATGGCTCAGATTGAACGCTGGCGGCAGGCCTAACACATGCAAGTCGAGCGGCAGCGACAATAAAGATTCTTCGGATGATTTATTGGGCGGCGAGCGGCGGACGGGTGAGTAATGGCTGGGAACCTGCCTGGTAGAGGGGGATAACCACTGGAAACGGTGGCTAATACCGCATGACGTCTACGGACCAAAGAGGGGGACCTTCGGGCCTCTCGCTACCGGATGGGCCCAGTTGGGATTAGCTAGTTGGTGGGGTAAAGGCTCACCAAGGCGACGATCCCTAGCTGGTTTGAGAGGATGATCAGCCACACTGGAACTGAGACACGGTCCAGACTCCTACGGGAGGCAGCAGTGGGGAATATTGCACAATGGGCGCAAGCCTGATGCAGCCATGCCGCGTGTGTGAAGAAGGCCTTCGGGTTGTAAAGCACTTTCAGCCGTGAGGAAGGCATTGTACTTAATACGTGCAGTGTTTGACGTTAGCGGCAGAAGAAGCACCGGCTAACTCCGTGCCAGCAGCCGCGGTAATACGGAGGGTGCGAGCGTTAATCGGAATTACTGGGCGTAAAGCGCATGCAGGCGGTCTGTTAAGCAAGATGTGAAAGCCCCGGGCTTAACCTGGGAACCGCATTTTGAACTGGCAGGCTAGAGTCTTGTAGAGGGGGGTAGAATTTCAGGTGTAGCGGTGAAATGCGTAGAGATCTGAAGGAATACCGGTGGCGAAGGCGGCCCCCTGGACAAAGACTGACGCTCAGATGCGAAAGCGTGGGGAGCAAACAGGATTAGATACCCTGGTAGTCCACGCCGTAAACGATGTCTACTTGGAGGCTGTAGTCTAGAACTGTGGCTTTCGGAGCTAACGCGTTAAGTAGACCGCCTGGGGAGTACGGTCGCAAGATTAAAACTCAAATGAATTGACGGGGGCCCGCACAAGCGGTGGAGCATGTGGTTTAATTCGATGCAACGCGAAGAACCTTACCTACTCTTGACATCCAGAGAACTTTCCAGAGATGGATTGGTGCCTTCGGGAGCTCTGAGACAGGTGCTGCATGGCTGTCGTCAGCTCGTGTTGTGAAATGTTGGGTTAAGTCCCGCAACGAGCGCAACCCTTATCCTTGTTTGCCAGCGAGTAATGTCGGGAACTCCAGGGAGACTGCCGGTGATAAACCGGAGGAAGGTGGGGACGACGTCAAGTCATCATGGCCCTTACGAGTAGGGCTACACACGTGCTACAATGGCATATACAGAGGGCAGCGAGACAGCGATGTGAAGCGAATCCCAGAAAGTATGTCGTAGTCCGGATTGGAGTCTGCAACTCGACTCCATGAAGTCGGAATCGCTAGTAATCGTGGATCAGAATGCCACGGTGAATACGTTCCCGGGCCTTGTACACACCGCCCGTCACACCATGGGAGTGGGCTGCACCAGAAGTAGATAGCTTAACCTTCGGGAGGGCGTTTACCACGGTGTGGTTCATGACTGGGGTGAAGTCGTAACAAGGTAGCCCTAGGGGAACCTGGGGCTGGATCACCTCCTTAACGATACTATTGATGCTAGTGTCCACACAGATTGTATAGGTTGAAAAAGTAAAGAGTGGTTTGGTATCCCAATACCAAACAACCGTGTGTCCCATTCGTCTAGAGGCCTAGGACACCGCCCTTTCACGGCGGTAACAGGGGTTCGACTCCCCTATGGGACGCCACTGGGTCGTTAGCTCAGTTGGTAGAGCAGTTGACTTTTAATCAATTGGTCGCAGGTTCGAATCCTGCACGACCCACCATCTTCTCCACAGAGGATGTAAAACGTATGTGGGCGATTAGCTCAGTTGGGAGAGCACCTCCCTTACAAGGAGGGGGTCACTGGTTCGAGCCCGGTATCGCCCACCACTTTTCCTTTATGCTGCGTTGAAGCCTTTCTCGTTTAGCGAACTAAACGTCGAAACACTTCGCCTTGCCTAAAGAAAAAGCACACTCTCTAATCATTTTCTGCAATGGACTCGCAGACCCTTTAAATATCATTTATAGGGTGCGATTTTTTGCCGCCCCTATTCGGGAAGAAAGTCATTAGAAAGTGGTTTTGTGCCACGTTCTCTTTACGAGAAATGCTCTTTAAAAATCTGGAAAGCTGACTAAACAAACTCAATGAGTTTGTTTGTAAAAGTTCTCAAATGTTGATTCTTCGGAATTAACACCAAACACATTCAAGTGTTCTTGGTTTTATCGCTTCCTCGGAAGTGATGAACAATATTTGAGTCCGGCGAAATCGTTCATCGCTTTATGTTTCCGCTTTTTAAGAAAAAGCAGAGGCAAAAAGGGTGAACATGTTCTTATTAGAACACCTTGGTTGTTTGAACATACAAGACCTCTTGGGGTTGTATGGTTAAGTGACTAAGCGTACACGGTGGATGCCTTGGCAGTCAGAGGCGATGAAGGACGTAGTAACTTGCGATAAGCCCAGATAAGGCAGTAACAGCCATTTGAATCTGGGATGTCCGAATGGGGAAACCCACTGGCATAAGCCAGTATCCCACACTGAATACATAGGTGTGTGGAGGCGAACTCGGGGAACTGAAACATCTAAGTACCCGAAGGAAAAGAAATCAATTGAGATTCCGGCAGTAGCGGCGAGCGACCCCGGATTAGCCCTTAAGCGTTTTATGAGTTAGTGGAAGCCTCTGGAAAGTGGCGCGATACAGGGTGATAGCCCCGTACACGACGGCTTATTTAACGTGAAAACGAGTAGGACGGGACACGTGTTATCTTGTCTGAAGATGGGGGGACCATCCTCCAAGGCTAAATACTCCTGACTGACCGATAGTGAACCAGTACCGTGAGGGAAAGGCGAAAAGAACCCCTGTGAGGGGAGTGAAATAGAACCTGAAACCGTGTACGTACAAGCAGTGGGAGCCCACTTGTTGGGTGACTGCGTACCTTTTGTATAATGGGTCAGCGACTTACGTTATGTAGCAAGGTTAACCGCATAGGGGAGCCGTAGGGAAACCGAGTCTTAACTGGGCGAATGAGTTGCATGACGTAGACCCGAAACCGAGTGATCTAGCCATGGGCAGGTTGAAGATTGAGTAACATCAATTGGAGGACCGAACCGACTAATGTTGAAAAATTAGCGGATGACTTGTGGCTAGGGGTGAAAGGCCAATCAAACTCGGAGATAGCTGGTTCTCCCCGAAAGCTATTTAGGTAGCGCCTCGGACGAATACTACTGGGGGTAGAGCACTGTTAAGGCTAGGGGGTCATCCCGACTTACCAACCCTTTGCAAACTCCGAATACCAGTAAGTACTATCCGGGAGACACACGGCGGGTGCTAACGTCCGTCGTGGAGAGGGAAACAACCCAGACCGCCAGCTAAGGTCCCAAAGTTATCGCTAAGTGGGAAACGATGTGGGAAGGCTCAGACAGCCAGGATGTTGGCTTAGAAGCAGCCATCATTTAAAGAAAGCGTAATAGCTCACTGGTCGAGTCGGCCTGCGCGGAAGATGTAACGGGGCTAAGCGATACACCGAAGCTGCGGCAGATATTTATATCTGGGTAGGGGAGCGTTCTGTAAGCCGTTGAAGGTGGTCTGTAAGGGCTGCTGGAGGTATCAGAAGTGCGAATGCTGACATGAGTAACGACAAAGGGGGTGAAAAACCTCCTCGCCGGAAGACCAAGGGTTCCTGTCCAACGTTAATCGGGGCAGGGTAAGTCGGCCCCTAAGGCGAGGCCGAAAGGCGTAGTCGATGGGAAACGGGTTAATATTCCCGTACTGCTGATAACTGCGATGGGGGGACGGAGAAGGCTAGGTGGGCCTCGCGACGGTTGTCGAGGTTCAAGTGCGTAGGTGGGTGTCTTAGGCAAATCCGGGACGCTATACACTGAGACACGATGTCGAGTCACTACGGTGATGAAGTCATTGATGCCATGCTTCCGGGAAAAGCCTCTAAGCTTCAGGTTATCAGGAACCGTACCCCAAACCGACACAGGTGGTCGGGTAGAGAATACCAAGGCGCTTGAGAGAACTCGGGTGAAGGAACTAGGCAAAATGGTACCGTAACTTCGGGAGAAGGTACGCTCTCGACGGTGAAGTCCCTTGCGGATGGAGCTATTGAGAGTCGCAGATACCAGGTGGCTGCAACTGTTTATTAAAAACATAGCACTGTGCAAAATCGAAAGATGACGTATACGGTGTGACGCCTGCCCGGTGCCGGAAGGTTAATTGATGGGGTTAGACTTCGGTCGAAGCTCTTGATCGAAGCCCCGGTAAACGGCGGCCGTAACTATAACGGTCCTAAGGTAGCGAAATTCCTTGTCGGGTAAGTTCCGACCTGCACGAATGGCGTAATGATGGCCACGCTGTCTCCACCCGAGACTCAGTGAAATTGAAATCGCAGTGAAGATGCTGTGTACCCGCGGCTAGACGGAAAGACCCCGTGAACCTTTACTACAGCTTGGCACTGAACATTGAGCCTACATGTGTAGGATAGGTGGGAGGCTTTGAAACACAGACGCCAGTTTGTGTGGAGCCGACCTTGAAATACCACCCTTGTATGTTTGATGTTCTAACTTAGGCCCCTTATCGGGGTTGAGGACAGTGCCTGGTGGGTAGTTTGACTGGGGCGGTCTCCTCCCAAAGCGTAACGGAGGAGCACGAAGGTGGGCTAATCACGGTCGGACATCGTGAGGTTAGTGCAATGGCATAAGCCCGCTTGACTGCGAGAATGACGGTTCGAGCAGGTGCGAAAGCAGGTCATAGTGATCCGGTGGTTCTGAATGGAAGGGCCATCGCTCAACGGATAAAAGGTACTCCGGGGATAACAGGCTGATACCGCCCAAGAGTTCATATCGACGGCGGTGTTTGGCACCTCGATGTCGGCTCATCACATCCTGGGGCTGAAGTCGGTCCCAAGGGTATGGCTGTTCGCCATTTAAAGTGGTACGCGAGCTGGGTTTAGAACGTCGTGAGACAGTTCGGTCCCTATCTGCCGTGGGCGTTGGATGATTGAGAGGGGCTGCTCCTAGTACGAGAGGACCGGAGTGGACGAACCTCTGGTGTTCGGGTTGTCACGCCAGTGGCATTGCCCGGTAGCTAAGTTCGGAATCGATAACCGCTGAAAGCATCTAAGCGGGAAGCGAGCCTCAAGATGAGTCATCCCTAGGGCTTTAAGCCCTCTAAAGGGTTGTTGGAGACGACGACGTAGATAGGTCAGGTGTGTAAGCGCTGCGAGGCGTTGAGCTAACTGATACTAATTGCCCGTGAGGCTTAACCATACAACACCCAAGGGGTTTTGACGGACTCAGATAGAACGTTGAATGTGTAAGAACGAGAACAAACAAGTCACTTTCCAAGATTTTGGTTTTTACCTTTTTTAAAAAGGTGAAGACTTAGCAGAATTTGCTTGGCGACCATAGCGTTATGGACCCACCTGACTCCATGCCGAACTCAGTAGTGAAACGTAACAGCGCCGATGGTAGTGTGGGGTCTCCCCATGTGAGAGTAGGACATCGCCAGGCTTGAATTTCATCTTAATGAAGCAGTCATTGTAAGACTTCAGGCGGATAAGAATTGCTGATATAGCTCAGTTGGTAGAGCGCACCCTTGGTAAGGGTGAGGTCCCCAGTTCAAATCTGGGTATCAGCACCAGAATTTAAAATTTGTCTGGCGACCATAGCGCGATGGCCCCACCTGATCCCATGCCGAACTCAGTAGTGAAACGTTGCAGCGCCGATGGTAGTGTGGGGTCTCCCCATGTGAGAGTAGGACATTGCCAGATACCTCTTCAAACCCGTAGCGGAAACGCTGCGGGTTTTTTCATATCTGCCCTCTGATCAATCTTACAAATGTACTTGAACCCCTAAAGGGGATGTTATAGGGTTAATGGAATTCTAGACGTCTATACATCTTAACGAGGGAGTGATTTAAGATGCCGATTAAAATTCCTGATCAGTTACCGGCGGCCAGCACCCTGCGTCAGGAAAACATCTTCGTGATGTCGGAGACCCGCGCAGAAAGTCAGAACATCCGTCCTCTGAAAGTACTACTTCTCAATCTGATGCCTAAGAAGATTGAAACAGAAACGCAGTTTATGCGTTTGCTTTCCAATAGCCCAATTCAGGTTGATGTTGAACTACTGCGCATTGATGACAGACCGAGTAAGAACACTCCTACCGAGCACTTGGATACTTTCTACAGACAGTTTCAAGGTATCCGTGAGCGCAATTTCGATGGATTGATCGTGACAGGCGCACCCTTGGGTCTGGTTCAGTTTGAAGACGTGATTTACTGGGAACATTTGCAGGACATCATGAACTGGGCGAAAGACCACGTGACATCCACGCTTTATGTGTGTTGGGCAGCGCAAGCGGGCCTGAAGCTGCTTTATGATTTGCCGAAGAAAACACGTAAGGAAAAGCTATCCGGTGTCTACTGGCATAAAACCCATAAAGAGCACAGTAAAAACCCAATACTTCGTGGTTTTGATGACTCTTTCCTTGCGCCACATTCCCGCTATGCGGACTTCTCTCCTGAGTTTTTAGCCGAACATACCGATCTCGATATCCTCGCAACCTCCGCCACTGCCGGTACATACCTAGCGGCAACCAAAGATAAACGAAATGTGTTTGTCACCGGGCATCCGGAATACGATTCTCATACGCTGCATAATGAGTATGTGCGTGATGTAGGAGAAGGTATGGAGCCTGCCGTACCATCTAATTACTATCCGGATGACGATCCAACACAAGAACCCTATGTGAGTTGGCGAAGCCATGGGCACATGCTTTTTGCCAATTGGCTTAACTACTGTGTTTACCAGCAAACGCCTTACGACCTCGATCATTTCTCAGAGTCAGCGTTTACTAAAAACGACGATGATGAGTAATAAAAAAGCCTGCGATTGCAGGCTTTTGTTGCTTTTGAGGTTTAGTCCTGGGTGACTTCTGTTCTTGGTTCGGTATTTTGATAACTGCTAGGTTTGATCTCCATATCCCTCTCAGCAACTTTGGATTTCTCAATCATCTTGGTGATGGTTGAACCCTGAACCAGGATAGAGAAGACCACCACGGCATAAGTCATCACCAGAATGATTTCCCTTACATCAATATTCTTTTCTGGCAGCACCATATAACCCGCAGGAACAGCCATCGCCATTGCTATCGCAAGGCCTCCACGCAATCCTCCCCAGGTTAGAATTCTCACTGAGTAAGGGTTGTAGTCCCGGTAACGGTTAAAACCAATATAGCAAAGACGGACGCTGAGATAGCGCGATACCAGCACCAGCGGCACAGCGAATGCCATGATGATCCAGTCTTCCTCATGGAAACTGAATGTCAGCATGCTGAGGCCAATTAATAGGAAAAGCACACCATTGAGGAACTCATCGACCAACTCCCAGAAGTGGTCGAGATGATCTTCACTTTCTTTTGAGAAGCCGATGTAGCGCGTCCAATTACCAATCATGATACCGGCTACTACCATTGCCAGCGGTCCAGAAACACCAATCAGGCTGGCAAACACATAGCCTGCAGTTGGTATGCCCAAGGTCAATAGCAACTCCATCGAGTGGTCGTCGGTATGACAAATCAGGTAATGGAACAATAAGCCAAGTAAGAAGCCATACACGATGCCGCCAATCGCTTCATGCAGGAAGAGCTCAACGACGCCCATTACGGTAGGAGCTTCAGTACCGAATGCGACAGTGAACAGGGTGATAAAAATCACCAGACCAAAACCATCATTGAAAAGGGACTCGCCTTCAATCTGCGTCGAGATACGCTTTGGCGCATTAAGCTTTTTAACAATGGCAAGAACAGCGATAGGGTCTGTAGGAGAAATCAAGGCACCAAACAGCAGGCAGTAGATAAAATCGAACGGAATGCCGATGAGCTGGAAGAAGAGCCAGGCGACACCACCGATAAAGAAGGTGGAAACCAACGTCGCTCCAAGTGCCAGCACCGTAATTTCCCATTTCTGATCTTTTAGGTTGGGCAGTTTTACTCCCAGACCGCCGGCGAAAAGTAAGAAACCCAACACGCCCTTCAACAGGAAATCATCGAAGTGAATCTCATTGAGGGTCTCGGCAGCAAGGTCTTTTAAATCAAACCAATTGTTGTGTCCCGAGATAACGATCCCAAGTGAGAGGACAAGGGCACCGGCAGTGATAGCGATGGTTGTCTGCATTTGGCCAATTTTGCTATTGATAAAGGCAATTAGCATGGCTGCCGCAGCGAGAAAGCAGAGCGTTGTGTAGACGGTCATTGATGACCCCGTGTAGGCTGAGATTATGATTCGGAAAGTTGTAACGAAATATAAATCCAAGCGGCGCAGAAAACTACAACAAATGTGTGTCAGCAGAGAGGTTGAGGCTTATCTGAGGTTAATTAGACGTCTAGATTTCCATTTGGTCTGTGATACTATGCGAATAGCGAGAAATATAAGAAGGATCTGCGGTTGTGAGTAGTAAGGAAACACTGGAAAAACTGTTAGCGGAACGCATTCTGATCATCGATGGTGGCATGGGCACCATGATTCAGGGCTATAAGCTCGAAGAAGATGATTACCGCGGTGAACGCTTTGCTGATTGGCATTGCGACCTTAAAGGCAACAACGACCTTTTGGTACTCACGCAACCCCAGATGATTAAAGATATCCATGCCGAATATCTTGAAGCAGGCGCGGATATCCTTGAAACCAATACCTTTAACGCGACCACCATCGCCATGGCTGACTATGAGATGGAAAGCCTGAGTGAGGAGATTAACTTTGCGGCAGCCAAGTTGGCACGTGAAGTCGCTGATGAGTGGACAGCGAAAAATCCGGATAAGCCGCGCTTTGTGGCTGGCGTATTGGGTCCAACCAACCGCACCTGTTCGATCTCTCCCGACGTTAACGATCCCGGTTACCGTAACGTCAGCTTTGATGAGCTGGTGACGGCCTACTCTGAGTCTACCCGTGCGCTTATCAATGGCGGCGCTGATCTTATTCTGATTGAAACCATCTTTGACACTCTGAACGCCAAAGCCTGTGCTTTTGCGGTTGAGACCGTTTTCGAAGAAATGGGCATCCAACTGCCAGTGATGATTTCCGGTACGATCACTGACGCATCAGGCCGTACCCTCTCGGGCCAAACGACAGAGGCTTTCTATAACTCTCTGCGTCACGTCAAACCGATCTCCTTTGGTCTGAACTGTGCGTTGGGCCCTGATGAACTGCGCCCTTACGTGGAAGAACTGTCACGCATCTCTGAAACCTTTGTTTCTGCGCACCCGAATGCCGGCCTTCCGAATGCCTTCGGTGAATATGATCTCTCTCCGGAGGACATGGCTGCTCATGTGAAAGAGTGGGCAGAAAGTGGCTTCCTGAACATGATTGGTGGCTGTTGTGGTACGACACCAGAGCATATTCGCCACATGTATGAGGCGACCAAGACGGTTAAGCCCCGTGCATTACCAGATCTTCAGGTGGCTTGTCGCCTGTCAGGCCTTGAGCCATTGACCATTGAAAAAGAAACCCTGTTCATCAACGTTGGTGAGCGTACCAACGTGACAGGTTCTGCGCGCTTCAAGCGTTTGATCAAAGAAGAGCAGTATGATGAAGCGTTGGAAGTGGCCCGTCAGCAGGTAGAAAACGGTGCCCAGATCATCGATATCAATATGGATGAAGGCATGTTGGATGCGGAAGCCTGTATGGTGCGCTTCCTGAATCTTTGCGCCTCCGAGCCTGAGATCTCCAAAGTGCCGATCATGGTCGACTCTTCAAAGTGGGAAGTGATTGAAGCTGGCCTGAAGTGTATTCAGGGTAAGGGCATCGTTAACTCCATCTCGCTCAAAGAAGGTAAAGAGAAATTCGTTGAGCAGGCGAAGCTGATTCGTCGCTATGGTGCGGCCGTTATTGTTATGGCCTTCGATGAAGTCGGTCAGGCAGAGACCCGTGAGCGCAAACTCGAAATCTGTACCAATGCCTACCGCATTCTGGTGGACGAAGTTGGCTTCCCGCCAGAAGACATCATCTTTGACCCGAACATCTTTGCTGTTGCAACCGGTATTGAAGAGCACAACAACTACGCCGTCGACTTTATCGAAGCGGTTGCAGACATTAAGCGCGACTTACCGTATGCGATGATTTCAGGCGGTGTGTCGAACGTCTCCTTCTCGTTCCGCGGCAACAACTATGTCCGCGAAGCTATCCACGCTGTGTTCCTTTATCACTGTTTCAAGAACGGTATGGACATGGGCATCGTGAATGCCGGTCAGCTTGAAATCTACGATAACGTCCCTGAGAAACTGCGTGAAGCGGTGGAAGACGTGGTACTGAATCGCCGTGACGACAGTACAGAGCGCCTTCTGGATATCGCAGCGGAATACGCGAATAAAGGTGTCGGCAAAGAAGAAGATGCTTCTGCGCTGGAGTGGCGAACCTGGGCGGTAGAGAAACGTCTTGAGCACGCCCTGGTGAAAGGTATTACCGAGTTCATCGTTGAAGACACAGAAGAAGCCCGCGTTAATGCATCTAAGCCGCTTGAAGTGATTGAAGGGCCACTGATGGACGGCATGAACGTCGTGGGCGATCTCTTCGGTGAGGGTAAAATGTTCCTGCCTCAGGTCGTGAAGTCAGCCCGCGTAATGAAACAGGCGGTGGCGCACCTTGAGCCTTTTATCAACGCTGAAAAACAGGCAGGCTCCACTAACGGTAAGATCTTGCTGGCAACGGTAAAAGGTGATGTTCACGATATCGGTAAGAACATCGTTGGCGTTGTATTGCAATGTAATAACTACGAAATCATCGACCTCGGCGTGATGGTGCCTTGTGAGAAGATCCTCAAAGTCGCCAAAGAAGAGAACGTCGATATCATCGGCCTGTCCGGTCTTATCACGCCGTCACTCGATGAAATGGTTCATGTCGCGAAAGAGATGGAGCGTCTGGGCTTCGACTTGCCGCTACTGATTGGCGGTGCAACAACCTCCAAAGCCCACACAGCGGTGAAAATTGAGCAAAACTACAATCAGCCTGTGGTGTATGTGAATAACGCCTCCCGCGCAGTGGGCGTGTGTTCGTCGCTGTTGTCTGAGAAACTCAAGCCTGCGTTTGTTGAGAAGCTTCAAGCGGATTACGAAGTGGTGCGTGAGCAGCATGCACGGAAGCGTCCACGTACCAAGCCAGTCACGCTTGAAAAGGCACGCGAGAATAAAGTCGCTATCGATTGGGAAAGCTACACACCGCCAGCGCCAGCGAAACCAGGTGTTCATGTATTTGAAGACTTTGATGTGGCTACCCTTCGTAACTACATCGACTGGACGCCATTCTTTATGACCTGGTCATTGGTGGGCAAGTACCCGACGATTCTTGAACACGAAGAGGTTGGGGAAGAAGCGAAGCGCTTGTTCAAAGATGCTAACGATCTGCTGGATCGCGTTGAACGCGAAGGCCTGATGAAAGCCAGTGGTATGTGTGCCCTGTTCCCGGCAGCAAGTGTGGGTGATGACATTGAAGTCTACACCGATGAATCACGTACCGAGGTTGCCAAGGTTCTGCATAACCTTCGTCAGCAAACGGAGAAACCAAAAGGTTTCAACTACTGTCTGTCTGACTATATCGCGCCAAAAGAGAGCGGTAAGAAGGATTGGATTGGCGCGTTTGCTGTGACAGGCGGTATTGGTGAGCGCGAATTAGCAGACGAATATAAAGCGCAGGGCGATGATTATAACGCCATCATGATTCAGGCGGTGGCAGACCGTTTGGCTGAAGCGTTTGCGGAATACCTGCATGCACATGTCCGTAAGGAAATCTGGGGTTATGCTGCGGACGAGAACCTATCGAACGATGACCTGATCCGTGAGAAATATCAGGGTATCCGTCCTGCTCCGGGCTATCCTGCCTGTCCCGAGCACACAGAGAAAGGCACCTTGTGGGAGCTTCTCAATGTGGAAGAGACCATCGGTATGTCGCTGACTACCAGTTATGCCATGTGGCCTGGTGCATCGGTATCTGGCTGGTACTTCTCGCATCCGGATTCGCGCTACTTTGCTGTTGCTCAGATCCAGGAAGATCAGCGTGACAGCTATGCCGATCGAAAGGGCTGGGATTTGATCGAAGCAGAGAAGTGGTTGGGCCCAAATCTCAACGGTTAATCTCTAATACCAATCACAGTAGGTAGGTGCTCAGAAATAGCGCAGGAAAAATGCTCGAGAACAAGGCGAAAAATTTCGATAAGTAGTTATTCTACAATCAAATTTTTCAACGCAGTTGTCGATCATTTTAACAAGCTAGGATGAGCAGATATTTACTAAGATTGGTATAAGATAGTAAAAAGAAAAATGGCGCTCAGTGAGCGCCATTTTTGTGTCCAATAAGAAGACATTAATCTTCAAACAACTCTTTGTGTAGCGCACGGACAACTTCTTTAGATTCTGACGTGCTGGTGAGGAAGCAGAGGTTGTGATTACTTGCGCCATAACAAATCATACGCAGGTTGTAGTCTTCCAGCGCACTGAAGATTTTGGCGGCTGCACCTTTTGATTCACTCATGTGGTTACCAATTAACGCGACCAGACACATGTCTTGCTCTACGGTTACCTTACAAAGTGCAGCCAGCTCCTGTTCTGCCGCTTCAGGCAATTTAGGCGCACCACCTTTGGTGTTGGTTTGATCCAGTGTCAGAGAAACACTGACCTCCGACGTGGTGATGAGATCGACCGACACTTTGTGCTTTGCCAGAATGTTGAACACTTCCGCCAGGAAACCATAAGCATGGAACATATTCAGACTGGTGAGCGTCACCATGGTCTGGTTGCAACGCAGTGCCAGCGCGCGGAAAAGCGGAGATTTCTCTGCTTGATGACGAATCCAGGTACCGCCTTGTTCAGGGGCTTTAGATGAGCCAACGAATACAGGAATGTCCTGACGCATTGCCGGGATAAGCGTCGCCGGGTGCAGGATCTTCGCACCGAAGTTTGCCATCTCTGATGCTTCACTGAAGCTGATTTCATCGATAGGACTCGCTGCCGGGGCGACGCGAGGGTCAGTACTGTAGATACCCGGAACGTCGGTCCAGATTTCCAGTGACGTTGCTTTTACGGCTTCTGCCAGAAGCGCCGCACTGTAATCACTGCCACCGCGACCCAGTGTGGTGGTATTGCCTTGTGCATCAGAGCCGATAAAGCCCTGGGTCACAACAACTTTGTCTTCAAACAACGGCGTGAGCACGGTTTCAGCGTGGTGCGCTGTTTCAATCAAGTCCGGGGTTGCTTTACCAAACACGTTGTCGGTTTTCAGCACATCTCGGACATCTGCGCGAACAGCATTGATGCCTTTATCGTTCAACAGGTGGGTAAAAATATGAGTCGACATCAACTCGCCACAAGCAACGAGGGCGTCAGTAATTTTATCGGAAGGTGAAGTTTCTGCCGCCGCAGAGAGTGTTGCTACTTCATCGAGAATTGCATTCACACCTGATGCAACTGCCGGCGCTTCCGGGAGCTGTTTCAGAATGCTGAAATGAATATCGTGCAGTTTTGTCAGCACTTCCTGCTGCCTGTCATTGGCAACACCATTTGCCAGTTCAACCAGTAGATTTGTCACGCCAGAACAAGCGCTAATCACTACCAGTCGAGTGTTCAAATTCCCTTTAATCACCGATGCACAGTTAGACATAGCTGTGTAGTCGGCTACACTCGTGCCGCCAAATTTTGCGACATTTAATGCGTTCACTTCCCTTCACCTCCCATAATCGCGAATGGAGTAATCCTGAATAAATAAAGTAATAAGTTGGGAGACAGATAGAGGGTGCGAGCGGGCAGGAAGAAAGGGCATTTCTCCAGAAGCGCTCCATCTCCGTTGAGATGACAATCCGAAGGATTCAACCTTCTAGACCGACAACCCAGCCCCCAAGGTCTGGTATTGCCTCGGCGTCTTACCCCCTCATCGGATTGCATTGGAGTTGGGGCTCCGCAATTCGACTACCTGGTAGACGCGCCTCTTCTGTCTCTGCAGAGCACAAACTGTGCTGAGCAAAAATTGCCCTCTATTGATAAATGTTTGTAATGTTATTGTCAACGTTTGTTTGAGTTTCTGGCATCGCTTTTCGTGGCAGTGAACGACTTTTGCTTGATGATGCTTGGGTTTATTCAACGTTGATATTTTAGCCAGCTCTATCCGATGGTAGGGTAAATGAACCCAAGGAACAAAAGGCAATGGAGAGCAAATAATGACAATTTCACGCTTTATCCCACCACAACGTACCCTGATGGGGCCTGGCCCCTCTGATGTTTCGCCACGCGTATTACAAGCGCTGGCTCAGCCAACGATTGGTCACCTAGATCCTCTTTTTGTGGGAATGATGGATGAAGTTAAATCACTGCTTCAGTATGCATTCCAGACCGAAAACACCTTTACCATTGCGGTGTCCGCCCCGGGCAGTGCAGGTATGGAGACCTGTTTTGTCAATCTGATTGGGCCGGGCGATACGGTGATTGTTTGTCGAAACGGCGTATTTGGCGAGCGTATGCGTGAAAACGTAGAGCGCTGTGGCGCAACAGCGGTGATGGTTGATGACGAGTGGGGTAAACCGGTCGATCCGACAAAAGTGGAGGCGGCTTTAAAAGCTAACCCAGAAGCATCGGTGGTGGCGTTTGTGCACGCTGAAACATCGACCGGCGCACTCAGTGATGCAAAGACAATTTCAGCACTGGCGCGCGAGCATGGCTGCCTGACGATTGTCGATGCCGTAACCTCTCTTGGTGGTGTACCGTTGCTGGTTGATGAGTGGCAACTGGACGCTGTGTATTCTGGCAGCCAGAAATGTCTCTCCTGTGTACCGGGCTTGTCGCCAGTCACTTTCTCTCCGCGTGCGGTAGAAAAAATGCAGCAGCGTACTGGGAAGGTACAGAGTTGGTTCCTCGATCAAAGCCTGGTGCTTGGTTATTGGAGTGGTGAAGGCAAGCGTAGCTATCACCACACAGCACCAGTAAACAGCCTTTACGCCTTGCATGAGTCTTTGCTGATGCTGAAAGAGGAAGGTCTGGAGAATGCATGGCAACGTCATCGTGATATGCATGAGTTACTCAAAGCCGAACTGGAAGCGCTGGGTGTTAACTTCCTGGTTGATGCTGACCATCGCCTGCCACAATTGAATGCTGTCGCAGTGCCTGAAGGCGTCGATGATGCCGCCGTGCGTGCGAAACTTCTCAATGACTACAATTTGGAAATAGGTGCGGGTCTCGGAGCACTGGCAGGTAAAGCATGGCGTATCGGTTTGATGGGTTATGCGGCTAAACGTGAAAACGTAGCCTTGTGTGCGAAGGCACTGAAGGATGTGCTTGGTTAAGCGGAATTGAATTGAGAAACGCCCCGCATGAGTGCGGGGCGTTTTTGTTTTTATTCCGCGGGAAGCTCAGAAAAGTCAGGTTGAAACGTTCGGTACGGGAAAAGCAGTGATGCTTCATCCTTTAACTGTTTGGCGACCATTTTATGACCGGTGAGCATCGCCAGCTCAATCAGAGATTGGTAGCCATCGGCATTCGGAGACGTTTCCAGTCGGGCGATTTGCCCCCGAAGGTACAGTTCCTGCGCGCGTAAATCCCGGCTTTCAACACTTTCCAGAAACGCCCGCTTTCCTTCCACTTGCTGATAGAAGTCATTCCACCAAGGGTGCGTTTGATACTGAGTCAGCTTACTGTCGCGTATCTGATAGGTGCGAAGCGCCTGTTCGCCAAGATAGATTGAAGACAACACCAAAACCAGCGTGGCAGTCAGCACCGTGTTAGCAGCGATTTTCATTGGCCGTGGGTAAGGCAAAAGCACGCGGCGGTATCTCGCGGTAAGGTTATCAATCCAGTAAAGCAGCACCACAAACAGCATGCCCAGTGCCAGGTTGGTTTCAATGTAGTCTGTCAGTGCCATGCCAATGAGGGATGGCAGAATGATCGCTAGCAGCATCAACCGGGTGCCATTCGGTGCCTCCAACAGCTTACGCACCACCAGTGTGAAGAGCACCCCAAAGCTCGCCCAGTAGGCAATGCCGCCCTGAATTAAACTTGCGAGCAGCCAACTCGGATACATTTCTTGAAGCGGCAGAACATGGTTTTGCTCGATGCCAAACAACAGCTGTGCTTTATCGAGCTGCCCCAGACCGATGCCTTCAAACTGAGCCTGCCCCAGTAATGCCCATCCCTGCGATAGTACCTCTAACTCCTCTGCTGAATAACGGGCAGCGAAAAGAGCCGACTGAGGCACACTTCCAAACTTCCAAGCGATAGCAAAGCCAACCAATACCGCGAAATTCCAAAGACCATGGTGTCTTTTTTGGCTGAAACGGAATAAGAATGGCTGACTGAAGGTCACCAGCACTAAAATCGCGGTGATTAGCCAAGGCGATTTCAATGCCGTGAGAGCTGGAATGGTGAGCAGTGGCGTCGCAAGTAGTAAGGCATGGACGGGCACCCAGTTACGCTTGTACGCTTTAGTCCGCGCGAGCAAGTAAGCTGACAGCATTAAAGATGTCAGTAGGACGATGCCAAGTACATCACTGTTGCTTTTGAAGTCTGGAAGGCTTGATGATGATATCTCGCTGATATTAGGCAGCAACAAAGGAATAGCGAGCAGCCAGCCGCTTAAAAGCGGTAACCAGAGGAGATATTGCCGTTGAAGATGGTTAAAGCTGAACTGCTGCAAGGTACAGAAAAGCAGTAAGGACAACAGGACGCTGAACCCCTGCCATGCAGCCGAATGCCAGTCGGCGTGAAGATAAAATGACGGTATCAGGGCGAAACTCACGCTCAGCGCCAGCCATCCTGTCATGGTCGTGTGACTAAAACGCCCTTGCCTTGCTGCTTCCCAAACACCAAAGCAAACAATGGTGACCGCTAACAAGAGCGTTAAGGCTGTCGCTGGATGTTGAACACCGGAGAAAACGAGTGAAATTTGGTTCAGTGGCAGGCAGAACAAAAACAGCGCAGCCAGCGCAATCAGCACTGGCTTAACCAAAGGCTTTCTGGCCACTTTTGATGGCCAGAGGTTTTGAAAACGCATTGTTTGCATAGATTGTTTTTCACCGGCTTACACCAGTATCCGCCCTATGATGCTTTTTGTTTAAGCAATGGTTTCAGGAACCTTGCTGTGTGCGAACCCTCAACCAAAGCCACGTCTTCCGGTGTGCCTTCGGCGATGATCATACCGCCACCGCTACCACCTTCAGGGCCTAAGTCGACAATCCAGTCCGCGGTTTTTATCACGTCCAGGTTGTGTTCTATCACCACAATGGTGTTGCCGTGATCACGCAGTCGGTGCAGCACCGTCAGTAGTTGCTGGATATCATGGAAGTGTAGGCCAGTGGTTGGCTCATCCAAGATATACAACGTCTTGCCGGTATCACGCTTGGAAAGCTCACGCGCCAGTTTCACGCGTTGCGCTTCACCACCGGAAAGGGTAGTTGCGGCCTGTCCCAAGCGGATGTAGGAAAGACCTACATCCATCAGCGTTTGCAGTTTGCGCGCTATCGCTGGCACGGCATCGAAGAACTCGCGGGCATCTTCCACTGTCATCTCGAGGACTTCATCAATGGTTTTGCCTTTATAGCGGATCTCCAACGTTTCACGGTTATATCTCTTACCTTTGCACACGTCGCACGGTACGTAAACATCCGGGAGGAAGTGCATTTCCACTTTGATAACGCCGTCGCCCTGACAGGCTTCACAGCGGCCCCCTTTGACGTTAAAACTGAAACGGCCCACTTTGTAGCCACGGGAGCGTGCTTCTTGCGTGCCCGCAAACAGTTCACGGATAGGAGTGAAGATACCAGTGTACGTTGCCGGGTTGGAGCGAGGAGTGCGTCCAATCGGGCTCTGGTCGATATCAATCACCTTATCGAAATGACCCAGACCGTCGATGTCCTTGAAAGGTGCTGGCTCGCCTGTGGTTGCACCGTTCAGTCGCTGGTGGGCGATTTTGTAGAAAGTGTCGTTGATAAGGGTCGATTTACCTGAACCAGATACGCCGGTCACACAGGTCAGCAAACCAACAGGAAGTGTCAGATTCACGCTCTGCAGGTTGTTGCCCGTTGCCCCTTTGAGCTTCACGACCTTTTTCTTATCGTAAGAAATTCGTTTGGCAGGGACTTCAATCGCCTTTTTCCCGCTGAGGTATTTGCCGGTTAAAGAGTTTTCATTCTTGATGATTTCTTCATACGTTCCCTCAGCAACGATGTGACCACCATGCACACCGGCTCCAGGGCCGATATCCACAATGTAGTCTGCCGCGCGGATAGCGTCTTCATCGTGCTCAACCACCAATACGGTATTACCCAGATTACGAAGGTGCTCCAGAGTCGCGAGTAAGCGTTCGTTGTCACGCTGATGAAGTCCAATGGATGGTTCATCCAGCACGTACATCACGCCGACCAGACCTGCACCGATCTGGCTGGCCAAGCGGATACGTTGCGCTTCACCGCCTGATAGGGTGTCAGCACTGCGCGACAGGTTGAGGTAGTTCAGACCGACGTTGACCAGAAAGCTCAGACGGTCATGGATTTCTTTGAGTACCTTGTCGGCAATTTGGGCGCGTTGGCCAGTTAGCTCCAGACCTGCGAAGAAAGTCAGTGCTTCATGAATACTCATTTCACACACGGCTGGCAGGTTGGTGTCACCGACAAAGACATGACGCGCTTCTTCACGAAGACGCGAGCCGCCACAGCTTGAACACGGCTTGTTGGCGATGTATTTCGCCAGCTCTTCACGGACAGCCATAGATTCTGTATCACGGTAGCGGCGGTTGAGATTATTTAAAATCCCTTCAAACGGATGCTTACGCACCGTGATATCACCGCGATCGTTCACGTACTTGAAAGCAATTTCAGTGTTGCCGGAGCCATTCAGAACAACGTTTTGGATAGTTTTTGGTAAATCCTGCCAAGGCGTTTCGATGTCGAATTCGTAGTGATCGGCAAGCGAGCTTAGCATCTGGAAGTAGTAGAAATTACGGCGATCCCATCCACGGATGGCACCACCAGCAAGGCTGACAGCTTCATTCTGAACCACGCGGTTTTCATCAAAATACTGTTGTACGCCGAGACCATCACAGGTTGGGCAGGCACCTGCTGGGTTGTTGAAGGAAAACAGGCGCGGCTCAAGCTCTTGCATGCTGTACCCGCAATGCGGACAGGCAAAGTTGGCTGAGAAAATGAGATCATCACCGTCACCATCCATGAAGCTGACGACGGCCGTGCCGCCCGTCAGTTCAATGGCTGTTTCGAAGGATTCAGCAAGGCGTTGCTGCAGATCGTCGCGCACTTTAAAGCGGTCGACGACCACTTCAATGGTATGCTTCTTATGAAGCTCCAGCGTCGGTGGATCAGAAAGATCACACACTTCGCCATCAATACGCGCGCGGATAAAACCATGGGCGACCAGGTTTTCCAGTGTTTTGACGTGCTCGCCTTTACGCTCTTTGACGATAGGAGCAAGCAGCATCATCTTGCTGCCTTCTTCAAGCTCCAGCACCTTGTCGACCATCTGGCTCACGGTCTGTGCTTCCAGCGTCACATTGTGTGTCGGGCAGCGCGGGTCACCCACACGCGCATATAGGAGGCGCAGGTAGTCATATACTTCGGTGATGGTACCAACGGTTGAGCGTGGGTTGTGAGACGTGGACTTTTGCTCGATGGAGATAGCAGGTGACAGGCCTTCAATATGGTCGACGTCTGGCTTTTCCATCAGGGAAAGGAACTGGCGTGCATAGGCAGACAGTGATTCTACGTAGCGGCGTTGACCTTCCGCGTACAAAGTATCAAAAGCCAGTGATGATTTCCCCGAACCTGAGAGGCCGGTGATCACAATCAGCTTATCGCGTGGGATCGTCAGGTTAATGTTTTTCAGGTTATGGGTGCGAGCCCCTCTGACGTCAATCGTATCCATATCTACCTTGCCCTTGGCGCTCAGGCTCGAAGCCTGAAGAAAAAAAGAATGAGGAAGTATCCCACATTATCGCGTGATGAAAAAGAAGAAGGCTGTATAAACGTACAGCCTTCTTCAGTGTTGCGACATGTCAATTTAACGGTGGTTCAACCCGAATCGATCAGCCTGTTTTTACTGTTTTTTGAGGTTGGTTCGGTGCATCTGACTTCAGGTAGATATTTTCGTAGCAATAGTTGGTTGCTTCGATAAATCCTTCAACGCTACCACAGTCAAAGCGTTCGCCTTTGAATTTGTATGCCAGTACACAGCCGCTTTGAGCTTGTTTCAGCAGAGCATCGGTGATCTGGATTTCACCGTTTTTGCCTGGTTCTGTTTTTTCCAGGATGTCGAAAATATCTGGGGTAAGGATGTAACGACCAATGATCGCGAGATTACTTGGCGCTGTGCCTTGTTCTGGCTTTTCTACCATGTTGTCTACACGGTAAAGGTTGTCACGCATCTCTTCACCGGAAATCACACCATATTTGTGGGTCTCATCTTCCGGCACCTCTTCTACTGCAACGATAGAGCAGCGGAATTGCTTGTACAGCGCAACCATCTGGGAAAGTACGCCATCTCCCAAGTTCACACACAGATCATCCGCCAGCACAACGGCAAATGCCTCATCACCCACCAGCTCGCGGCCAGTCAGGATAGCGTGACCCAGACCTTTCATTTCTTTCTGACGGATATAGGTGAATGAAGCAGCATCGATAGTCGCGCGAATATCTCCCAGCAGGGCTTCTTTGTTCGTGCCGCTGATTTGATGTTCCAACTCGTAGTTTTTGTCGAAGTGATCCATCAGGCTGTGCTTACCACGACCGGTAACAATACACATGCCAGTGATGCCAGCTTCAATCGCTTCGTCAACGCCGTATTCGATCAGTGGTTTGTTAACAATAGGCATCATTTCTTTTGGCATCGACTTGGTGGCAGGTAAAAAGCGGGTACCATAGCCAGCCGCAGGAAATAGGCACTTCTTGATCATAGGTTGTCCTTAATATGTTTAATCCAACTATCCGGGCAAAATGCTAAAAAATATGGGCAAAAGGGATATTAACATTAATCAGTTACGAATTTGTCTCTTTGTTTGATTATGCGTGCATAGCGAGTCTTCAACAAGAGACGGTTATCCTATTGGCCAAAAGCCGAGTCGTTTTTCTACCTTGTGCACTGCCAGAATGTTCTGTGTGCTCATACCTATACTAACGGCCAGCGCTGCGCCAACGATTCCCCATAATGACGTGAATATCAGTATCAAAGTCACGGTGAGAATCCCTGCAAAAAGGGTGATATTACGCAAGTCTCTTTCATAGCCACACATGGTGAGAAGAAATCCGACAGAGCCCGTCATCACATTGATGGTTTGACCCACTGCAAGAATAACCAATAATTGGCCAGATGCAGAAAATTCTTTGCCAAACAATGTCATTATCGTGTCTGGCCAGATGAGAACTGCGGCTAATACCGGGGTGGAGAAAACTATCATCAGTCGGGTGGAAAATTGTGCCAACCGCTTCAACTCGTCGAGCTTTCCGGCTTTAAAAAGCGCGGAGAATCTCGGTGCGGCGACAAAATTTATCACCATCAACATAAAGCTGATAAGTAGGGATGTTCGCTGAGCCGCAGAAAAATATGCAACCTCTTCAGATGTCACGAATAGCCCCACAATCACGACAGATGCCCAGGGGATCGCCTGGCTGGTGGCTGAGATTAACCAGAGATTGGGAGCAGCATCCCAAAGCGTGGGCATCTTGCGATCGCTGGTGTCCAGCCTATGTTCCGGTACACGAAACCACAGCCACAGTCCGCTTATCATCACCAGTGCCGCGGCGGCAACGTAGAGCACAGACGCAGAGTCAGCCATAGGTTTTGGGTCGTAATGCCCGAGTAATAACAGTGCAGGAAGTGCCAGCATAGTGACGCCTAGCTGCATCGAACAGACGGAAGCAATCACCTTGCGTGTTGCCTGTAGGGCATAGCCATTGAGGAAAAACAGGCTAATGAAAGGGATTGCCAGAGCAAAATAGCGCAAGCTATCAGTCGCCTCTGGTTTACTGAATACATTCAACGCCAGAAAAGGTGCTATTAGATAGGTGACCCCTGCGACTATGGCGGAGGTGGGAAGAACCGCAAGCAGCGCATTGGTAAACACCTGATTGGTCAAATGGGTGTTGTCTTGCTCTCCGGCATGCCCAATAAAACGAAGCAGGGCGTTTTCCATCCCCAACATGCTCAGTGTTCCCAACAAGGTGGCAAGACTCATACCGAGAAAAAACAGCCCGGATTGTTGTGCCCCTAGCACCCGAGCGGCAACCACGCTAAGTAAAAAGGCCGCAGCTGCAGATAGGACCCGGAAGAGAGCGGCAAGTGCAGCGTGGAATAGAAACTGGCGGCGGGCAGGGCCGATGGATTGAATACGGTGAACAATTTGGGAGATCATGAAATTGCCTTACCAGGGGAAAACCAAGGGAATAAGAGAAAGAACAAGGGCACCATATACCAGACTCAGTGGCAGTCCGGCTTTGAGATAATCCCTTGGTACATAGCGGCCAGCTGTATATACCATGAGGTTGGTTTGGTACCCGAAAGGTGAGAGGAAACTTGAGCTGGCTGCGAAAGCGACCGTCATGATAAATGGCATAGGGTCGATCTGATATTGTGCCGCAATGGCCAAGCCAACCGGAAAGCTTATCGCTGCAGCAGCATTATTGGTGATAAGCTCGGTCATCAACCAGGTGGCAAGATACAAAATGACCAATGCCCCGAAAGCGCCGCCTGCCTGCCCGACGTTCATAATGAAGTTTGCAAGCGTATCTGCAAGCCCTGTCAAGGAAATAGCTTGCGCTAAACCCAAGGCCGAACCAATCACCAGAACCAGTTCAAACGGGAAGCGACGCCTTAAGTCGTGAATAGATACCAGACGCGTACCCACAGCAATAGCCAGCAGCAGAATCAAGCCCTTGTAGAGGGGGAGCCAGCCCATAACGCTAGCCACAAGCGCGGTAATTGCGCCCGCACAGAAAAGAAGGGACTGAGAGTGGGAGAGTAGAGCATTGTTTTCCTGTTGCCCCACCAGGATAAAATTCTGAGCCAGATTTCCCTGCGCGAAGAAATCTTCACCGACAGCCAAAACCAAGAGATCGCCACCTTGGAGTTTTATTTGACCTAAACCGCCACGGATTTGGCCCTCACCACGCTTAACGGCGACGACAGCTGCACCGAATTGGGCCCGGAAATTGAGGGACTTTATTGTTTTTCCTGAAATGACTGCATTTGGAGTGACAACCACACTGACGAGATTGTCAGAGGGAAGTTGTTCACCCTGCGTTTTCAGCGATAGTCCTTTGAACTTATCGAGCAAGGCGGTCGCCTCCAGATCGCCGGAGAACACCAAGATGTCGCCACCTTGAAGGTGTTCAGAGGGAGATACCGGTGAAATAATATGATCTCTTCGTACTATCTCGACCAGGAACAATCGCTCCAGATGGCGAAGTCCACTTTGTCCGACGCTTTGGCCGACAAGTGGTGAGTTTTCATCGAGCAGGGACTCTAGAAGATAAGCCTGAGAGGTTTCGTCCTCATTACCGCTCTGGTTCGGCAACAGCTTAATAGAGATCAGGGCGATCACTGCGACACCAAGGAGAAATAAGGGCACGCCAATCAATGTGAAGTCAAAAAAGCCAATACCCGGTAATCCGGCATTGAGGGTAAAACCATTCACCAACAGGTTAGTGGAGGTACCAATCAAGGTCATGGTGCCACCCAAAATGGCAGCATAAGAAAGTGGTATAAGCAGTTTACTGGTTGAGTGCGCGCTTCTCGTCATACTTCGCATCAGGGTGGAAACCACGGCCGTATTGTTGATAACGGCAGAGAGCAAGCCCGCGGAAAGCGTGGTTTGGAATGCTACTTTCCTTAAACTACCACTGGTACACCAGCGACCAAGCGCACTGATAAGCGGTGTGCGTTCGAGTATCACTGAGACCATCACCAGCAATACCAGAGTGATCAGGGCGGTATTGGTGAAGTTATTGAAAAGCTGGATGGCAGGCACGATATCGAGCAGTAACAGGACAGTAAACACACCACCAAACACCAAGGCTGGGCGCAGGTTGGTCAGCAGGAGTGTGATTAGCAGCCCTGCTATCAAGAGTGCTACCACCACACTCATCGGTCAGGCCTCATAAATTAACAGCAGCGCATCACGTTGTTTTTCAGCACTGAAATTATGGTTAAATGCATCAATGGCTTGCTGATAGTGCGGATGATCAGGGCGCTTACAATAGTTCACGATTTGCTTGGCCATCGTATCCGGCGAGCTCACCATAAACGGATAGTGCAGGTTTTGGGTGGCACCAATAATGCGTAATACCATTGGAATCCGAAGCTTGGCAGCTTCCAGTATGGTGAGGGGCATGCCTTCCCACGCGGCGGTATGAAGGTATAAATCTGCACTATTCAGGGTTTGCATCAGTTGCTGGTGGGGGATCATTCCGGTGACCTCCACGCCCGCTTCACGAAGTGCTTTTTCCATGTCAGGGTCGCCACCTCCCAACCAATGCAGTTTGATTTGGCTTGACTCAGGGTGCTCACTGAGGCTGGAAATGGTGTCCAGCAGGAACTGCGGGTCTTTTTGGGGGGATATTCGCCCTACTACCATCACATTGAAAGGCGGCGCTGTGCTCTCGACATCAGTTGAAGCTAACTCTTTATTAAGGTCTGCGTAGTTATTGAGATGCACCGCTTTCTTGGCGCCAAGCTCAAGGCCAAGCTCACACTCCCTTTCGCTGCAGCCTGCAATCATGTCGATGCGGGAAAGCCCCAGCTTTTCAAGGCGTATGTACACTTCCTGCATGAAATCAGCTATGTCACGGCGCTCGAACGCATAACAGTGTGGGGTGTAGACGATCTTGGTGTTGCCCTTTTTAGGGAGGAAGCGACCCAGAAATCCGGCAAAGCTGGAATGAAGGTGGATCACATCCGGTTGGATTTGGAGAACCGCTTTTCTTGCTTCACGGAAAAAAGACAGTAAGCCGCCTTCCATGGTTCGGACATCATCGAATAGGGTAGTGATCGCCATACCGGTATCATCATCAGGGCGTAATCTGGCAAACAGATGATGACGAATCGGATCCCCTTGGGTTGATTTCGCATAACTGCACAATGCTGTCTGGATACCGCCGCCAAACGCTTCCGTAATATGGAGAACGGTTTTCATCACTGCTCCCATTTCTTTTTAAATTGAGCGATTTCCTCTTCACTGTAGACGGAGCGATACAGTGGCGCATCATAGAGGTGGAATAATTGCTCAAACGGATAGGTTTCCTTAAAGCGTTGATAAAGAGCCGAGTACCATTTATTGGAGGCTTCATTGCTTGATTGCAGTTTAAAGTCCGGCAGTTCGAGAAATTCGCCAATCACTTCAGTTGACTGATTAATGGCTTCACATTTCATTAGCAGCACATCGCAGCCACCTTGCTCGATGCGCCAATGGGTTTGCGCTGGATCCTGAACGTGTTTCAGCACATCAATGTTGAACTGACGCTTTAATTCCCTGTTAAACCAATCCGTGAAGTAATCCAGACGCATCTGGGTTTCAAAAGCATCTGTCAGGTGGTGCAGCGTGGCATCCATGTCGCCGTGAATGGCTTCGTTCTTTTTGCCGGCAATGAACTGGATGTGTAGATCCTGAAAGAAACGGGAGACCACGGTGGCGATCGGGTCGCGCACCAGAGTAATGATTTTCAGGTGATCGCGCTTTTGCAGAATACGTCTACGATGAGACAGCGTGAGCTTATATGCCGCACGGATAGGCCAGTCAAAAAAACAGGCCACATCATCGGTATTGCGGTACATCTGAAATTCTTCGTTATCGTCGAACGTATGGATGTGCCAGCTTGGAATGCCTGCATGCTCAAGGGATGCTTCAATAGATGATGAGCCAACCTTGCCCATTTGGTAAACCAGGACAAAATCCGGCGCGTTCAAGGTTTGGTCAAAAGCGCGCTGTCGGGCTAGGCTGAACTTCATTTTTTATCCTCTTGAAACTCGGTAGTAGAAAGCGGCGTCACAGCGTCCAGAGATCCCGTTGAAGAGATGGATGCACTGGGCAAAGGTTTTGGCGCTGTACGCGTATTGATGAAAAAGGGAAACAGGAACATCAGCATGATGGTGCTGTTAACGGCCACAAACAGCACCATGGCAAGAATATAAACTGCCAGCAAGAATGACACCGGATTGATAAAGCGTTGCCTGAAAAGGTGGCGAAGGCCAAGCAGAAAGCCGCCAATAAGAATGGACAGTCCTACAAAGCCATACTCAATTGCCACATCGAGAGCAAAGTTATGGGTATAAATGGCTAATTCCTGATTTTGGAAATAATTGGCGATATAGACCGGTAGCATTTTGGGGCCGACACCAAAAATGGGGTATTCAAGAAACAGGGAGAAGCCGTTGGCTAACAGCAGTTTACGCCACAATTCGGAATCCCAGCGTGCCTCATGTTGGTCCGCAAACAGAATGTCGAATTGGGTAAATTCGAGCTTATCGAGGATCGCGTGTGTGCCAACCATATACCAAACGGAAAACAGTACCAGCAAGCCTCCCACCAACCCCAGAGTGCCTAGCGCAAAGGCAGTCTGACGAGAGCGAGGATGGGTCACTTCGCGGCAGAAAAGTACGTCGCAGGCGATCAGTGCTGCGATACCCAACAATGCTTTGCGCTCGCCAGACATCAATAACATCACCGCTGCAGCAGCGAACAACACATGGCCGAAGCGGATTTGGTTGCGCAGTGTGTAGAGTAGGGCGCAGGTAAAACCAAAGAAATACTTGGTGTTCCCCAGTTGCTTGAAATCATTGAACGCGGGGTGCATCAGGTGCCAACCTGCGGTGTAAAGTGCGCCGATAAAGGTGTACACCGCAACCAGTCCGAGAAAACGCGGCGAAGCGAGCAACCTTGCTTGGTGTAACACACCTAGGAACGCTGCTACAGAGAGCCATTGGATCATTTCTATGATCACCAGCTTTGGCGGCACACTGTTTATGAGCCCCGTCAGCATGATGTAGATGAAAAAAACGAAGATGAAGCCACTGGCCTTCACGGTTGATTGCAACAACAGGCCACGAATGGCAATGATGCCAAGAAATCCAATAGAGGCTATGCCTAAAAAGTCAGCGAGATAAAGGCTGATCCCGGCGACGCTGATTTTTGTGGGAACAAAAAACAGAACGACAGCGAGTGCTGCAAAATGCTCAAGAGGTTTTGTCATCCGCTAGCTCCTGATAAGCCTGATAATACTGTTCGCGGAACGTCTCCAGCTTATAGAGCTGGCAACGTGACAAAGAGCGTTTTGAAGCTTGAGTGTATATCTCTGGCTGTTCACAGATGGCAGTGATTTTCTCAGCCAGTACTTTATCGTCGCCTAAGGGGAAGAGGTATTCTTCAGTGCCAATAACCTCGTCAATGCCCTGAACATCAGATGCCAGTACGGGTAATCCTGCCGCCATGGCTTCCACAGCCGCGAGACCAAATCCTTCAATAATGGTGCTCTGCACATAGATATTCAGCCCGTCCAAAAACACCGGAATATCCGAGCGCACGCCATGAAATACCACACGATCTTCAAGACCCAGCTCTTTGACCAATGCTTCGTATTCCCCTCTGCGCTCTCCGTCACCGGCAAGGTGAAGCTCATAACGGGCTGGCAGTATGGCAAGCGCACGAATGAGCGTTGGGTGATCTTTATAGGGGTGCAGCCGACCTGCCATACCGATTCGGATGGGGGCGTCTTGAACTGGCGCTAGCTTCTCTCGCATGGAAAATTTGCTGAGGTTGATGCCATTCAGGATGACTGAGTAATGCTTTCTCCAGTGGGGAATGAAATCCTCCAGCGCATTTTTCACCTGCCCGGTGATGCACACGGTTTTGTGATAGCGCCAATAAAGCAGCCACTCGAAGGGCTTCATCCAGATGTGATCACGGCGGCGGTTGTGTGAGTTGTGCTCTGTTTGAATCAGTTTCTTTCCGATGGCTGCCAGTGCCAGATAGATAGAGGGAAATAGGTGACCATGCACTACATCGGCCCATCTTAAAATTTGCCACTTCTCCTTTAAAGAAAGCGACTTCCAAACAATGCATTCAATATCGGCAGCTTCCAGCTCGGCAGACAGGTCGTTGATGTCGTCCAATATCACGACCTTGCTCTCATAACCCTCTTGCGTTGGGCACACTAAATCAACGACAAAGCGCTGTGCTCCGCCGTTTCGTGACAGATCATTGATAATGTGCAGTATTTTTACCGCCATGATGGCACTTCTCTCTTCCCCGAGGTCTATTGACCTTTATGGGTTAAATTTTGATCTAGCTATAAGCGTTTTTGGGGATTTCTCCTGCGTTATTGGCTTCTCATTTAGGCCAGCTACATGAGAAGCCTCTGCCTTGTATAAAGTCCCCAAAAACTGCGCCAAAATCATCACCAAAGGTCAATGGACCCTCGCCTTTAGCGTTTACATATCCCCGTAATCACCCCAATCATTCGACCGATTTGGTTTCCCATTCTGGGTAGTGCTCGCGGATGTAGCGGTTCAATGCAATTTCTGCTGCGGTGTAGGTACGCTTTGCTTTTTGTTCATGTGGCGCGTGGAGTGCTTCCACCATGCCTGCTCCCACCGTGATATTGGTGAGACGGTCAATCACAATGAACGCACCTGTTTTATGATTCAGGCTGTAGTTATCTGCCGCAACAGGCGCATTGAGGTGAAGGTTAGCTTTGCCTATCTCGTTCAGCGCTAATTCACTGGCGGGCAGTGTTTCAAAACTGTTTATATCGACTTTATGCTCAATGGCGGTTATACGACCTGTCACGTTATGACTGGCGAACTTGAAGTCATAATCACGTTTCGTCTTCATAGTGTCCTGCGACATCCAGACAATGCTGGCGCTCAGGCTATCAGTGACAGTCGGTGCAGTGTCTGGATGAACCAGCATGTCACCTCGGGAAATATCGATTTCGTCTGCCAGCGTTACCGTCACAGCATTTTTAGGTGCGACAGCATCAAGCTCGCTGTCATAGGTCACAATAGAGGTTACTGTACTCTGCTGACCAGACGGCAGTGCCATCACAGTATCGCCCTTGCGCAGGATGCCGGAAGCAAGAGTGCCGCAGTAGCCACGGAAGTCGAGGTTAGGGCGGTTCACAAATTGAACGGGGAAGCGCATCTGGTCGAGGTTTTGGTCGCGGCTGATTTCTACGCCTTCGAGCAGGCCCATTAAAGATGGCCCCTTGTACCAAGGCGTGTTTTCACTGGCACTGACCACGTTGTCACCTGCCAGTGCTGAAATCGGCACGTAGCGGACGTCTTTGATGCCCAATTGGGAAGCCATTGCCTGATATTCTTCCTGGATGGAATCAAACACGGTTTGGTCAAAATCGACCAAATCCATTTTGTTCACAGCAACAACCACATGTTTGATGCCAAGCAGGCTCACGATGTAGCTGTGACGACGGGTTTGGGTCAGTAGCCCTTTACGAGCATCAACCATCACAATCGCGAGTTCACAGTTAGATGCACCCGTCGCCATGTTGCGGGTGTACTGCTCGTGCCCTGGACAATCAGCGATGATGAATTTACGTTTTTCGGTTGAGAAATAGCGGTAGGCCACATCAATGGTGATGCCCTGTTCACGCTCAGATTGAAGACCATCAACCAATAACGCCAGATCCAGCGCTTCCCCGGCGTTACCGACGCGTGCATTGTCTTTGTGAAGACTGGTCAGGTGGTCTTCAAAAATCAGTTTGGTATCAAACAGCAGACGACCAATCAGGGTCGATTTACCGTCATCTACGCTGCCGCAGGTCAGCAGGCGCAGCAAGTCCTTGTTTTCATGCTGATGAAGATAGGCTTCGATGTCCGATGCGATCAGCGATGAGCTATGACTCATGAGTCACTCCTTGTGCAGGCAAGCAAATGTTTAAATGGTTTTCGAGGCTTATAATTTTTAGAAGTAGCCTTCGCGTTTTTTCTGCTCCATGGAGCCCGCCTGATCGTGGTCAATCACACGGCCTTGTCTCTCTGAAGTTTTGGTTAACAACATTTCCTGAATGATTTCCGGCAAGGTGGCGGCGGTCGATTCGACAGCGCCAGTCAGCGGATAACAACCCAGCGTGCGGAAGCGGACAGATTTCATTTCCGGCTTCTCGCCTTTTTCCAGTGGCATACGGTCATCATCCACCATGATCAGAGTGCCGTCGCGCTCAACCACTGGGCGCTTCTCGGCAAAGTACAGCGGTACGATGTCGATGTTTTCTAGATAGATGTATTGCCAGATATCCAGTTCGGTCCAGTTGGATAACGGGAACACACGGATGCTCTCGCCTTTGTTCACTCGGCCGTTGTATACGTCCCAAAGTTCCGGGCGCTGGTTTTTCGGATCCCAGCGGTGGTGCTTGTCGCGGAACGAGTAAACACGCTCTTTTGCGCGGCTTTTCTCTTCATCACGGCGCGCGCCGCCGAAAGCGGCATCAAAGCCGTATTTATCCAACGCCTGCTTCAGCGCTTGGGTTTTCATCACGTCGGTATGTTTGGCACTGCCATGGGTAAATGGTCCCATGCCCATGTCCACGCCCTCTTGATTAATGTGAACCAGAAGATCGAGGCCATGACGCTTTGTGAACTCATCACGAAAGGTGATCATTTCCTTGAACTTCCAGGTCGTATCGACGTGGAGAAGCGGAAACGGCGGTTTACCCGGGTGAAAGGCTTTCATCGCAAGGTGGAGCATAACTGCCGAATCTTTACCGATGGAGTAAAGCATCACAGGATTGTCGAACTCAGCGGCGACTTCCCGGATGATGTGTATAGACTCGTTCTCAAGCTGCTTGAGATGGGTTTGGTTTAGCGAAATCATGTCCACCATGGTCAGTCCTTTTTTACGTATCCAGCGGGTAACGCTGGTGGAACGCATCAATAAAATCGTTGAGCAATTCAGCCGGCAGGCAGTTAATGCCTGCTGCCGCTTTTCGGCCACCGCCCGTTGGGAAAGAGGCAGCCAGTTCATCAGCACCTACGCGTTTTTTCAGCGGTGCGCGGATGCTAACCAGATAATTACCGTCAGCCTTTGCCGTGATCACCGCATTGGCGACCTCCGGGTCACGGTTGGTTAAGTCGTTGGAATAAACCCCGCTGATGCGGCGCGCCCAGGCTTCATCCGGCAGCATAAATACGCGGGATCCTGCTCGCTCGGAGTAAGGCATAATCGCCGCAGCTTTTTCGCTGTCACCGATAAAGCCGTCTTCGAGTGTGGCGTAAACGTCCGGACGCTCAGCAATGAAATTAAATGGCGATGGATAAGCTGCCATTAGCCGGTAAATTTCCGCGGGTGCGAACAGCAAATCGCTGAGCGATGAGCCATAGCCGTTGTAGTTAAGATAAGTACCGAATTGCATCAGCTTGATGCGGTCTTGATCGCACAGGCCTGATTTATTGGCCAGTGTGTCAGCGGTAGCAATCATGTTGTCGCCATACGCGCCAACCAGTGCCCACTCGCGGTAACGGCCATCCAGCAGTTTGTCGATTATCAGACTGGTGCAGGTATTTGCGGCGGTGTTGATATGTGTGGTCAGCGACGCATGATCCGGCACTTCTCCCGGGTTATGGTGGTCGGCGTAAAATACACGCACGCCCTGTGACAATAAGTTATCTAGCGCAGCGCGGTTTTTCTCCATTGCCACATCCAACACAGTCACGTCTTGGGCGACAGCGGGATCGACCTGTTTCAACAGGGCGATATCACGCTTTACCCCGGTGATAAGTATGCTGTCTTTTGGGGTGGCGAGGCGAAGCTGAAGCAGGGCGCAAATCCCGTCAGCATCGCCGTTAAAAACATCAAAACTGGTTTTCATTGGTATTGTTAATCCTTGTTCTGAAAGCGATTAACTCGCTTCCAGTGTTTCGTCATCCTGCTTATTATTGTTGTAATAACCATAGTGCAGCTTGTATTTTTCCTCCGCATATTTAGCGGAGAGTTGGTTAAGCACCACACCATCTATGGCGATGTCATGACGAACAAGTTGGCTGATCGATCGGTTGACCTGTTTCTCCGTGGTCGCTTCTGCTTTCACCACCAGGATCATGCCACCAGCTAGACGCCCCAGAATCAGTCCATCGCTCACCACCTGTACCGGTGGAGTGTCGAGAATGATCCTGTCATAGCTCTGTTTTAGCTGGTTGATCAGTGCCAAGAACTTGGTTGAACCCAGAAGTTCCTGCGGGTTTTGTGGCAACAGGCCAGCAGGCAGGATATCGAGTTGCGTTTCATCATCGTGATAGATGCAATCTGTCACTGGTGCGCCCATCACCAATACATTACTCAGTCCCGCTTGGTTGCGTGGCAAGCCATAACGTTGTCCGACAGCAGGCATTCGCAGGTCGCAGTCAATCAAGAGCGTGCGTTCCATCTTGGCAAGGGACTGGGCGAGGCTCATCGCCACGGTGGTCTTGCCTTCAGACGGCAGTGAAGAAGTCACTGCTAGCACATTACGTTTACTGTTGGTCAGCGTTAGCAGAATAGAAGTGCGTATAGTCCGAACCGACTCACTGAATAGCGCTTCATCCGGATCCAAATAGATAGTGTGATCAAGCGGTGCGTTCTTGAATCGCTTCGCCTTTACTCGGGGCAGAAATCCTAGGTGCTGCAATCCCAGCTTCTCCTCAACATCGTCAGGTTTTTCAATGGTGTTGCGGTAAGCATCCGCTAAAAACGCACCGACGATACCGAGCAGCAGGGCGAATGCGGCGCTGATCACGATCAATTTGCCCGTCTGAGGGCTGGATGGATGTTGAGGGACAGCCGCACGATCCGTGAAGCGCGCGTTCACTGCGTCGAAGTCACCAGCCACCGTTGTTTCTTTCTGACGATTCAGGAAGAGGTCGTAAAGCTGACGGCTAGCATCAACGTCACGCTTAAGTGACTCATACTGAGCGCGCTTTGCACTGATATTCTGGTAGTCACGCTTTTTACTTTCAAGCTGAGCAGCCAAAGCTCGCTCTTGCTGGCGGGCACTGTTGAGCTCTTTTTCAATGCCTTGCGCTAAGCTGTTTATCACCGAATACATTCGCTGGCGGACGGCGTCGAGTTGCGCCTGCGCCTGAATCATCTTGTCATGTTTCGGACCATAGCGTTTGGCAAGCTCGGAAACGCGGCGCTCGGCATCGGTTTCTGCGTTTTTAACGTCACGCACCTGAGGGTGGTTAGAAATTTCCGGTACCGTCATCAGACTGGCACTGGCGTTGTTTTTCAATTGGTCAAACAGACTTTCTGCCGCGACACGACGTTCGCGCGCTTCATTGACGCGGATGGACAGGTTAGTCAGCTCAGTGCCTGCCAGTTGATCGATATCATCAAGCTCGATCAGTCCTTCTTCTTTCAGAAATTTGGCAAGCGCAAGTTCGGTCACGTCCACATTGTCTTTCAATTCGGTAAGGCGCTCGGTGATCCAGAACGAGGCGGTTTGGGTGGCCACCAAACGTGCTTCAAGGTTGGACTCGATATAAGCCTGACCAATGGCATTGGCAACGCTAGCTGCCAATTCAGGATCAATAGATCCAAAGTGGATGTTCACCAGCTGCGTATTGCGGATAGGCTCAATCGTCAGGTGAGATTTAAATTTGTTTAGAACGGCCTGACGGGCAGCGGCCTCATCTGTCAGTTCTGACGGAGAAACCGGCTCAGGAAGGAACTGCTGCAACGGTCCGATTTGATGAAGAAAGGCCAGCAGTTTATCGCGGCCTGTAAGCTCGCCAATCTCATTATTGAATTCCCTGATGTTGGCGATGCCAAGCTCTTCAATCACTTTTTCAGCGATGTGATTGGAGCGCAAGATCTCAAACTGGGTTTGATAATATTCTTTCTGGCTGGTATCGAGGGTATACACTTCTTCGATAGATACCGCCTTGTTAGCTTCCGATTCAATGAGTAGGGTAGCAGTCGCACGGTAAACCGGAGTAATAGCAAGAATAAGCACTGTTGCAGCCAAGGTAACCGCCGCTACGAACATTGCAATCGGCAACCAATAACGCAGGATGATGCCGACGTAACGCTTGAGATCGAGACGCGCTGGTTCATTGGCCGGGTTAGGCTCGATAAGTTTCATGATGTTTACTAGTCCTTTTAATCTTCCGTGCGCAAAAAAACTTTTCTGTTCGGCTGGCTTCTTAGAAGAAGCTCTGGTCTACAACGATGATGTCGCCTGGGCCTACAGATTTAGAGAGGCCAACGTTGTTCTCTATTTTTCCGCTTTTGGCTTCTGTCTGCTGAATTTTGTTTCTTGAAGCGCGATCTGTGAAACCGCCAGCAATAGCAATCGCCTTGCCAATGGTTAAACCAGGTTGATAGTCATAGCCACCAGGGTGATGCACTTCACCATTGACATAAAACTTACGGAACTGGATGACGTTGACCGTCACTTTTGGGTCAATGAGATAGTCGCCTTTCAAGCCTTTTTGAATGATTTCCTGTAGTTGTCCGACGGTTTTTCCTGCTGCTTCCAGCCTGCCGAGATAGGGATAATCAAATCGCCCACGGGTGCTGAGAAGAATGTCCATGGAGAGGTCTTCCTCGCCATATACTTTGATAGAAATCCGGTCACCGTCGTCGAGTACATATTGCTCGTTGTCAGCGTACGCGGAGACTGAAAATGTCAGCAGGGCGAAAAGAATAAAGCTAAATCGTTTGATCACAGGCTCACCTCCATGCCGAGAAAAAATCTTGTTTGATCATAACTATAGCCAGTTAATGTAGAGTCGCGATCAAACCAGCTGACGCCAGCAGTTACGTCCCACCAGCGTGCAATGCTGAAGGTTGCGCTTACGTCAAACTGGGTGTCGTCATCTTTACGAATACCCGGATAGTCATTGTTTCCATACCTGGCGGAGGCTGTCGTTGTCACTAATGGTGTCCATTTATGTTCCCATTCGGCCTTGATAGAACGATCTTTTACGTAGTCTGCTTCGAGGTTTGGGTCTCGGGCAAAGTCCAGCCCTTCAAGGCGAAACTCGCTATAATCGGTCGGCTTCCAACTGAGGTTTAATTTCCAGCTGAACCCATGGAAGTTTGTCCGTTGGTCACTGTCGAAATCTTTATGCTGTAAGCCAAGCAGGAGTCGGCCCTGTGTCTTACCCGTCACGTCCCAGTCAAGACCGCCATATAGCTCAGTATTGTTGCTGTCGCGCGTACCACCTGGACCTGTAAATACATGGTCGTAGCTACGGATTTCGTGACTGAACACAGTGACTGCATGGAAATAGCTGGAGACGGCGTAATAAAACTCACTAGCTATGTAAGGCTGGTCCCAGTTGTAGAACTTGGTGTCGACGGTAACCCCGTTGGTGCGAACAAACACTTCGTCGTCGTAGTCTTTGGCTTCAAAGCCAATAATGCCAACCAAGCGACCCGGAGCGCCACTCGCACCGTAGACATAGCGTGCATAAGCATCATGGCGGCGGAAACGCAGTGGTTCATCCACTCTGAGGCTGGAGCCTTCGGTCAGACCCGTCCCACGTGCTTCACTGGTAACGCTGTAGTTGTAGTCCAGATGCAGACGGTGGCGGATATCGAACAGCCAGAATCCATAACCGTGCAGGTTGTGGTTAACGTAGTTGTCTTCACTGCTGTCGGTAAAACTCACCGCGTCCAGCTCGTAATCAAACTGGTAGGCTGAGCGGCGCTTCTCAAACTTGGCAACCACTTTGGGGATGACTCTGTACATTGTCGAGCCAATCGGATTGGTTTCCGTTCGGCGAACATTGTCATCATGACCACCGCTGACTTCCAGTGTCGGTATGATGTCTATACCGTTTTCTGTCTGGTAAGGAAAAGGCTCTACCGCGATTGCGGAGAAAGGCATCAGACCCACCATACAGAGCCAGAGTTTTGAATACTTCACTCTTTTCTCCTAGTACGCCGTCTTGCCGACAAAGCCTTTGAATACGGTGGCGAAGACAATCTTGATGTCCATCCACAGCGACCAGTTCTGGATGTATTCCAAGTCGAACTGGATACGTTTTTCCATTTTGTCCAAGGTATCGGTTTCGCCGCGATAGCCATTGATTTGTGCCCAGCCAGTGATCCCAGGCTTCACTTTATGGCGCAGCATGTAGCGGTCAACAATGGCGCGGTATTGTTCGTTGTGTGCAACGGCATGGGGTCGTGGACCGACGATAGACATCCTGCCTTGCAGCACATTGAAGAACTGTGGTAATTCATCGAGTGACGTACGTCGGATGAATGCACCAAATGGCGTGACACGAGGGTCATTCTTGGTGGCTTGTTTCACATCGTCACCATTGTCCATCACCGACATGGAGCGGAACTTCCAGACATTGATTTTGCTGCCGTCCAGCCCATATCGGTGTTGCTTAAAGATGATTGGGCCAGGCGATGAGAGCTTCACACCAATCGCAACAGCCAGCAGTACTGGGGAAATTAGGAGTAAGATCAGAATAGAAAGTACAATATCTTCCAGACGCTTTGCCCAGGCGGCTATGCCACTGAACGGGGTGTCGTGAACACTCAAGGTGTGTACATGACCAATGGTCTGCCAGCGGCTGTGAAGTAAGTTGTATGTGAAGAAATCCGGTACCAGATACGTCGTTGCCGTGGTGTCGGCAAACTGGTTCAGGTAACGGGCGATGCGGTCTTTAGCATGCATTGGCATGGCGATGTAGACGTGCTGAAGTTCACCCTGACGGGCTAGCTCAAGTGCATCACTGACTTTTCCCAGCATAGGAGCGGGCAGGGTGCCTTCAATACGGTCGCTACTGCGGTCTTCATAAAACCCAAGTAGCGTGATGCCAAGCGTGTGATTGCGCTGAAATTCCTGCGCCAACTCAACACCATTAGCGGTAGTACCAATAATGACAGCGCTACGGGTGTTGAAGCCATGATTACGCAGGCGGCTAAGTGCTGCTCTCGCCATAAAGCGCCATAGGACAAGACCGACTGCTGTGCCTGCAAACCATAGTGTCATTACAACGCGGGAAAACTCACTACCGCTTTTCGAAAAAAAGAAGTAGGCAACCAGCAGCAAACAAGCGCCACACCACGGTAGCAACGTAGCGACCACTTGCCCTTGGAAGTTACTAATACGCCAAGAACGGTAAAGGTGGGAGCTTTCAGCAAACAGCAAATAAAAAATACAGATTAGTGTAGCAAGGTGCAACCAGGCTTCACTGACTGAACCGAGGTAGAGCTGGCTAACAATTGCGAGTGTGCCGCTGATAACGGCCAAGTCACACAGCCGATAGAGTATTGCAAACTCTGCGCCGTGTGTGCGAATTTTTCTACTGTCCATGCTTTCAACTCTTCTTTTGTGAGCAGCCCCTTTCCGAGCACGTGTTTATTTCATTTCTTATATTTAAAAAGTAAACCACGCATTCCAAGCTCGCTAGCTTAGGTTTGACTTTCAACCAATTGCGTATCTCACGATTTCTGAGGTGTAAGTAAACCAGTATGCGACTGAGCAGAGAAGATGAAGTTTGTCCGATTTTGGCGTGTGACATTTGTACTTCCCTGTCATTACACTATTCACCAAGTCATCAGTGGCTGTTCAGAAATACAGACAGCAGGTGACTTCTATTCCACAAATGCCGTGGCGATGTGTTGAAATTGAGACTTGGCGTTGAATTTAACGGATGTTGAATTCACGCGAATTTGATTGTATTTCATTACCACTCAGCCTTAAGTTTTAGAAAAGACTGAGTGGCTCATGACAGAGATCACTGTTCACGAAATGCGCGATTAAAGCTTTCTGTGAGTGGTTTCAGTAAATATTCGATTGGCGTGCGTGGTTCTGTCAAAAGCATGACCTCTGCCTGCATTCCCGGATACAGTTCAATGCCTTCCAGAATATCGCTAACGTTATCAATGAGTTTGACCCGGGCAAGGTAATAAGCGAGGCCTGATTGCTCGTCGACTAATCGGTCTGCCGATACCGTAAGAAGCTCACCATCCAGCGGCTTTACGCTTCGCATACTGAGCGCAGTCAATCGGATCTGCGCTTTCATGCCGGAGCGAACCTGATCGATATCAGAAGGATCTACCTTGGCTTCGATCACCAGCCCCTCATTGCTGGGGACGATGTCGAGCAATGGTTGCCCGGGAGTAATAACTCCTTCTTCAGAAAAAACCTGAAGATTCAATACCGTGCCAGACAACGGTGCAGAAATCGTGGTGCGGTTGAGGATATCTTTCGAAGAAGCAATTTGTTCATCGAGATCGTAGCGCTCCTGGCGACTTTCACGCAGACCTTCAACGATCTCTTTAATGCGCTCCAGTTCCTGCTCTCTAAGCTGTGCCTGACTCTCTGCTACATTCTGAGCCAAACGACTGGCATTTGCCTGAAGTTGACTGATGGTACTGAGGATTTGTGCCTCTTCACGCTCCAGTCGTAATACTTGTGTTTTACTCACAAAGCCTTTTTCTGCAAGCTGACGGTTACCATCAATCTCTTCACCGATAATCGAGAGGCGACGCTTTTCAATTTCCAGACGCTTCTTCTGGCCTTCAAGCTCCGCATTGTTCTGTGCCAGCTGCTTGTTGATGATCTCTTTCTGTGATTCAGAGAAGCCGCGCCGGGCGGTGAAGATGCGCATTTGGTTGGTCAGTAGCTCTTCGACACGAGGATTATTACGTACTGTCTCGAGCTCTTCTGGGAAGGTGATGGTTTCGAGATTGTCACGCTCAGCTATCAGACGGGCTTCACGCGCCAGGGCATTTCGCTGACGGGAAGTTAGCTGCTCCAACTGAGCCTTTGGCTGGGTTTTGTCGAGATAAATCAAAGGCTGGCCTTTTTCGACCGTCGCCCCTTCAGTCACCAGCATTTTCTCAATAATACCACCTTCAAGATGCTGTACGGTTTTCCGCTGGCTATCAACGGTAACCACACCCTGTGCAATCGATGCGCCTTCCAATGGGCTGAAGATAGACCAAATACCAAATGTACCGAAGAAGAGTGCGATGGTGCCGAAGCCGATAATAATCAGGCGTTTGATGGATGGGATCTCGTTCATTTCTGGCCTCCTTTCTGAGCGATGGCTGCACTTTGCTCAAGGAGCGGTTTCAGTACTTCGTCGCGCTCACCAAAGGCGCGGATTTGAGCATCCTGGAGAACCAATAGTTTGTCCATGGACTGCATCATGCTTGGTCTGTGTCCAACCAGAATGATGGTTGCCTTGCGGGATTTGAGATAGGCAATCGCACGTTGCAGTGCCGCTTCACCAACACCATCTAGGTTTGCATTGGCCTCATCCAGCACAATCAGGCTAGGGTCGCCATAAAGCGCACGAGCGAGGGCAATACGCTGGCGTTCACCACCGGAAAGTCCCAAGCCACGCTCGCCAACGACGGTGTCGTAGCCTTTTGGCTGGCGAAGAATAAGCTCATGGCAACCCGCCAGTTTCGCTGAATGGATGACCATATCTGGGTCACCTTCAGACATACGTGCGATGTTCTGGCGAAGAGTGCCAGGGAAGAGCTCTACATCCTGTGGCAAGTAGCCGCAATGTGGGCCTAAATCGTCAGGGTCCCACTTGGCCACATCCATGTTATCCAGGCGCACGGTACCGGCTGTCGGTGTCAGGTTGCCGAGCATCAGACGTGCGAGCGTTGATTTACCTGTTCCTGAAGGGCCGATAATACCAAGGGCTTCACCTGGTTCCAGCTTGAAATTAATGCCATGCAGTACAGGCTCAGCGCCGCCCGGGTGAAAGTAAGTGACTTTCTCAACCGATATCAGACCTTTCGGTTTTGGTAGCGGCATAGATTTCGCGCGTTCTGGGAAAGCCGGGATCTGTTCTTTCAGGCGCTGGTAGCTTTGACGTGCAGAAATCGCTGTGCCCCAGGCGCTGATAGACTGTTCAACCGGCGCCAGCGCACGTGCCATCAGAATTGAACCTGCAATCATGGCACCTGCCGTCATTTCGTTTTGAATAACAAGGTAGGCCCCCACACCCAGCATCGAGATTTGCAGCAGCATGCGGATGAATTTGGAACAGGCTGTTAGTAATGCACCTTTAGAGTTCGCCGTGACCTGCCCCTGAATACTTTCGCTGTTGAGTGACGTCCAGCTTTTGATGAAGTTTGGCATGATGCCCATGGCTTCGATCGCATCGGCATTTCTTGCTGCAGATTCCGCTTGCTGCATTGCTAGAATAGATGCCTCATTCGCTTTCTTATGCGCCTGGCGTGTGGCCATGTCGTTGATGATGGCGATAGCAAACAGGATTAAGGCACCGACGGTCGCAATCACACCAAGGATAGGGTGAAGCAGGAAAACAAAGCCGAGGAAAACCGGTGTCCACGGTGCATCGAGTGCTGGAATGATGGCATTACCACCGATAAAGGCGCGGATAGCAGCAATGTCGCGAAGGCTCTGTACCGAAGCGGAAAGTCCCTGGCGCAGTTGCAGAGCAATGCTACCACTCAAGATATCTGGGGACAGGCTTTCATCAAACCAGGCGCCAATGCGCACCATAAGGCGGGTCCGTACATTTTCCAGCACGGCCATAGTCAAGAGGGCAAAAATGGTGATCATGCTGAGCAGCAGCAGCGTGTCGATGGAGCGGGAGCTGATCACACGGTCGTAAATCTGAAGCATGTAAATGGGCAAGCACAGCACGAGTATGTTGATAACAAAGCTGAATGCGATAACGAAAATCAGTGCCTTTTTGCATTGCCCAAGCGTGTTTTCTAATTGCTTTTGTGTAGTGAGAGACATGTTATATCCGATGACGTTGCATCGCTATACGTATGGATACAGCCACGTAGCGAAAGGTTTAATGAGCCCAAAAAAAACAACCAGCATAGAAAGATACTGGTTGTCTTGAGTATAGCTTGCCTGAGTTAGACGATATTAAAGTCGTCCGCTGACAGGTCTGTTGCGGTGATGTTATTTAGAGTAAGGCTTGAGCCGTCCGCAAGATTGATTACTGTATTGCTGCCCACTTGGTTTATGTCCAGTGATGCAAAGTCGGTATCACCTGTTGCACGGATTACCAGTGTATCGATGCCGACTTCGAAATCGACAACGCGGTCATGGCCAGTACCTTCATCAAAAAGATTTTGGAAAACAAAAGTATCAGCGCCTTCGCCGCCGAAGAGAAAGTCGTTTCCAGTACCGCTAAACAGCCAATCATCACCACTGCCGCCGTACATGAAGTCGTTACCGCTGTTTGCGTAAAGGGTATCGTTCCCCTCACCGCCAAGCAGCTTGTCGTCGCCTTCACCACCTTGGAGGTTGTCTTCGCCTGTACCGCCGCGCAGTACATCGTCGCCTTCACCGCCTTTCAGCAGGTCGTCGCCTTTACCACCGATGACCAGATCGTCACCTGCACCGCCAAGGATTTGGTCATCGCCGTTAAAACCTACGATGCGATCATCGCCACCTAGGCCGTTGATCACATCAGCATCGTTTGTTCCTTCCAGTGATTCTGGATTATTGGTTCCTACAATATCAGCCATTTTTTATATGTCCTTTTGATACTACCTACCTTTGTCTTAACGATGCTCAGGTGACTTTTCACTTCTTCACATCGGCGACTGGCAGACAGGTATGACCACGCCCAACTAGCCGCGATACCACTTTGCAGGAAATGCGTTGAGAAAATTGTCTCAATAGTGATTTAATGAGCGAGATTACTGTCTGATCTGTATGACAGATTTATTGCCTTGGTATGAGACGCATAGAGGGCTTCTGTGATTTGGAGAAACAGTGTTAGAGGAATGAGATCAGGCAGTAGAACTCTGCTGACTGATGTTAATTCTCTGATATAAAAGAGATTAAATGATGTTGAAGTCGCTGGCTGATAGGTCGTCAACATCAATGTTGTTCATGATGATGCTTGAGCCATCGGCCAGACTGAGGAGTGTGTTATTGCCGACCTGAGTCAGACTCAGTGAAGCAAAATCGGTATCACCGGTTGCGCGGGTCCAAACTAAATCGGTACCGATTTCAAAGTCGGTAATACGGTCATTGCCCTCACCTTTACCGAGAATGTTGTCGAACATGAAGACATCTGTACCTTCACCACCGAACTGGAAATCGTCTCCCTTACCGCTGATTAATGCATCATCCCCTTTGCCACCAAAGAGCACATTGCTGCCTCCGCGGGCGTAGAGTAAGTCGTTGCCAATACCGCCGTTGAGGACATCATTGCCTTTACCGCCCTAGACCACGTCATCACCACCAATGCCCAAGATGACATCGTCTTCGAAAAGCGGATCAAATAAATTATCATCATTTGTGCTGCCAAATGTGTCGGCCAGATCTGTGCCTAAGATTACGCTCATAATGCTAACCCTCTGTGAGTGAGATTACGTTTGTCAAATAAGGGGGATGCGCACGTCGACGAGTGAATAGATGTGTCATCGCATCGCATTTATAACTGTGACGCATTGGCGAGCGGGGGCTTGTCTCAGTTCTGAATGAATATTAGACGGATCTAATTAAGTGAAAGTAAATCTAGCGGTTAATCTCAGGCCAGAAAGTGTTCACTGCAGAACACGGCGTCCCTGCTTGATGAAAACCGCAGTGAATGTGGGGGCCGTGGGAATTTAGCCTTGATAGTCCAAACCGATAACTGACAGATTGTTCTTAGCCCAGAACACAGCTTGAACACGGTTCTTCACGTTAATCTTCTTAAAGATGTTGTAGAGGTGCGATTTCACTGTGTGTTCAGATACAAACAAGCTATCTGCGATTTCGCTGTTAGAAGCACCGGTGACCAGTTTGCGGAGGATTTGCTGCTCACGGTTGGTCAGGCAGATTTCTGAGTAGTCGATGGCGTTGTTGTTGTTCTGTTGGTAATAGTGAATGAGCTCAGCCAGTTTCTGACGTGGCAACCAGTATTCGCCAGACAGCATTTTTTCGATGCCGTGACAAAGGTGCTCTAGATCATCTTCTTTTTTGAATACGCCTTTGATAAACGGCCAGCTTGCCAATTCCTTCGCGGAAAGGTCATGCGCATTAAATAGTGCAAACACATGTTGTTCGCTGAAAGGAGCGAGGCTTTGTTTGACGAAGCTAACGGTATCGCCTTCAAAAGCGCTCAGATCAATTAGCACCAGACCAGAAGATGTAGAGAGTTTCTCACTGATTTCTTGTTTCTCTACCAAAGACACAGCGCTCTTAATTTCCTTCTCCAGGCAAGAAATCAAAGCTGTGATGGTCATGCTTGGCTCTGAGACGAGGAGTATCGTGTATTTGTCTGAGGTAGTCTCGATGTTCTGCATGTGTATCCCTAAATGCCTGTAACTATGCTAGTTGCATTCCGACGGTGTGTTCCCGTCTATGAAAACGCATTCGCAGCATTCTAAAGCTCAATGACAATGCGATTCGTATCATTTTTAGAACTAACAACCGAAGCTTTGTGTGTAAAACACGCCCAAACTCATTGTTAGTCTAATACAATTTGATTTCAGGCGCTGATTTCTGCGTAACAGAATTCATTCTTACATAGTAGATTTCATCAGGTTGCATTTCAGTCACACTGTCGACATTAAAGATTGTGACGATTTTTTTTGCTTCTGTTATCATCGCCGTTTACCGTCACCCACGTGATCAATAAATAAAGGTTTGGGAGCAAAATATGGCCAGCCGTGGAGTAAACAAAGTTATCTTGATTGGCAACTTGGGTAACGATCCTGAAGTTCGTTACCTGCCAAATGGCGGAGCGGTTGCCAATTTGACCGTTGCAACCTCAGAAACGTGGCGCGACAAAAACACTGGTGAAAACAAGGAAATGACCGAGTGGCACCGTGTTGTAATGTACCGTCGCCTGGCTGAAATTGCGGGTGAATACCTGAAGAAAGGTTCTAAAGTGTATCTTGAAGGCCGCCTGCAAACCCGTAAATGGCAGGGTCAAGATGGTCAGGACCGTTACACAACAGAAATCGTTGCTAACGAAATGCAGATGCTGGATAGCCGTTCAGGTGGTGGCATGGGCCAAGGTGCACCAATGCAACAACAACCACAGCAAGGTGGTTGGGGTCAGCCGCAACAACCTCAGCAGTCGAACTACCAGCCGCAACAGCAACAACCTGCGCATCAGAAGCCGCCACAACAACAGGCGCCTCAGCAGTACAACGATATGCCAGATTTCGACGACGATATCCCGTTCTAATCATCGCGATATTCGAATCTTCACAACCCCGCTTATCGCGGGGTTTTGTTTTTTGGGAAGTTGTGAAAGTGGCTCAATGGCCGACCTTCTGCTTAAGGAAATCAATGAATAATCGTGTTTTGGTGTGGTTGTACTCAAGTTTCGGATAGTAGGCGTAAGCTGCGCTTTTCGGCTGACGAACGTCTGGCAGTACAGGTACTAACAAACCCTGATCTAGCTCCTTTCTTACCGTCACATCCCCAACCAGAATGATCCCAAGCCCAGCAACAGCAGCATTCACCAGTGCTTCTGGGTTTGGTGAGACAAAGTTTCCACTCAAGCGCAGCTTTCTGCCATGTTCAAACTCGTGCTCTTGTGGGTGGCTGGTGGAGCCATAGAGTAGGCAATTGTGATGCAAGAGTTGCTCGGGATCGACAATCGGCGGATGTTGCGCAAGGTAAGTGGGCGAGGCAAAAAAGCGCGGCTGGAAATCAAACAGCTTGGTTGCGATAAAGCTTGCTGAGTTGAAGTCTGCCAATTCGCGGGTGATAACCACGTCTAGATTGGGGTCTGGGAGCTGCCCCGGTGCGAGAGTATGCAGCTCCACCTGAATATTCGGGTATGCCGAAAGGAACTCCCCGATATTGTTAACCAAAAGACGACTGCCAGTAGCCAGAGGCGCGCCAATTCGCAGCACGCCGCTAACTTCACCGTAAGTGGATGTGGTTTCAGAGACTAATTGCGTCCAGTCATCTAGCAGCAGTTTTCCGCGCTGATAAAACAAGCGTCCTGCATCGGTCATGGTCAGCGTGCGGGTAGTGCGCTTTAACAACTGAACCCCAAGCTGATTTTCCAGCCAGGCCAAACGCTTGGAAAGTGCAGAGCTTGATGTGTTGAGCTTGGTCGCGGCCTGTGCCAGCGAGCCCATCTCTACCACAGTGACATAACTTTTCGCGCAGGTAATCCAATCCATTTATTGACTCATTATCAACCGAGTATCGACTTTGCGTTCACTTTCATAACGGGAACAACGATAATAACTAATTCGAGGCCGATTGGCCTTCTGAACTTATTTTTGCTGAGAAGGGATCAGCAAAACCCTTCATTTGGATAGTACATGAGAAAAGTTGCCGGGATGAAGCTGACCAACAGGTTGGTCGCTTTTGTAACGCTTATTGTTGTTTGTGCCATGTTCGTGCTTTTTATCGGCGGCGCAATCAGTTTTCGCAAGCTGGGGACGGATTTCCTCTCCCATTATCTCAGTAAAGTCGTGGTTGAAATTGATCATGCGATTGCGAACCCAACATCCAATGAAAATATTGGCTTGTGGTTACCTCAACTTCTAAAAGCCAGCGACATTGTCGAATTGGAAATCACCAGTAAGACCGGGCTTCTGTATCATTACGAACAGATCCACACAACAGCCCAGCCCCTGGAGCTCATTGAAAACCGCTACGCTCTGCCGAGCAATCCCGGCTTCTACATTAATATCAAATCGGTGCCGCCATATGCGGACTTCGCTTACTCTATAGGGGCAATGTCCTCGCTCTCCCTTGCAGTATTAGTCATTGTGTTGGCTCTTTCCTGGGGTATCAGATGGCTTCGAACCCAGCTTTTCGGTGCCGAACTGTTAGAGCATCGAGGTAGATTGATCTTAGCCGGGCGAGCGGAAGAAGTGCATACTGGTGACGAACGGGAATGGCCGGCAACGGCTAGTATCGCACTAGACCAGATGATTGCAGAGCTTCGCGAAGCGCGTCAGGAACGTAGTCGCTTTGATACGTTTATCCGCTCCAACACCTTCCTGGATAAACTCACAGGCGCAGCTAACCGCGTGATGTTCGACAACCGTCTGCAAACCCTATTGCAAGATAAAGGCGCGCAGGGTGCTGTGCTGATGATCCGTATTGGTGATTGGGACACCCTTTTGCATGAGTCAGGCAAAGAAGGCGCAGACGAATGGGTGAAAGAAGTGGGTAACGTGTTGTCTAACGCCATCCTTCGTTTCCCTGATGCTGTACTTGCACGCTATTACGACACCGAATTTGCGGTATTGCTGACGCACCAGTCTGCCAAAGACGCCCGTCTGTTTGCCACCCAATTGATGAAAGCACTGGAGCGCCTGACGCCGCCTGAGTGCCTTGAAGAAGAAAACTGGGTGCACCTAGGTATAACCTTCTTTTCCACCGGTGAGCGCCGGGGCCGCCTGATGGAAGAGGCCGACATGGCGAAACGTAGCGCTGTGCTTCAGGGCAGCAATGGCTGGTATGCGTTTAAGAAAGATGTTGTGGCAGACGATGCCCGTGGCAGCGTTCGCTGGCGAACTTTGTTGACCCGTGTGTTTGAAGCGGGTGGCCCTGACCTTTATCGTCAAGTAGTGAAAGATGTCAAAGGCGAGGAGCTGCACACTGAGTTGCTCGCACGCATCAAAGATGAAAATGGCCTGATCATTAAAGCATCCCGCTTTATGAACGGTATCGATCTGGTCGGGATGAACAGCACGTTAGATAGGCGTGTGGTGGGTAAAGCCCTTCACCTTCTTCGGACGGGTGATGGGCGTGAAGTATTGTCCATTAACGTCTGCGCCGAATCGATGGGTCAACGCGCCTACCAAATCTGGCTGCGTGACACCTTGCTACAAACCCCGCGCAGCGTGTTGAACCGTCTGCAAATTGAAATTTCTGAGGCCCCGCTGGTAAAACATTTCGATGCGGTAAGACCAACACTGCGCATGGTTCGCGCGCTGGGTTGCACGGTGGTGGTCGATCAAGCTGGTCGCTCTGTGGTAAGTACCCACTACGTCAAAGATATCCAACCGAAGTACATCAAGCTCCACCGAAGCCTTATTCGCGACATTCACCAGCGACCAGAAAACCAACTATATGTCCGTAGCATGTTGGGCGCCTGTGACCCGACACCAACGCAAGTGCTGGCAGTAGGCGTTGAATCCCAGCCGGAGTGGAAAATACTTCTACAACTTGGGGTTATGGGCGGGCAGGGCCGTTTGCTCGGTGCGGAACTCTCTTCTAGTCCAGCCACGCGAAAGAGGCAACGTTGGCGCAAACAATGATATGGATCGAGCATTGTTCATAAAACGCTCAATTGCGTCATGAAACTGTCGCACGAATACTTATTTTTTGGCGGGAAATTTGATAGAATATAGTGTACTTCAAACACTTTTTTAACATTTCCCCGAGCAGATTTTAGGTGCAGATGGCAGTTTCTACTCTTTTTGCAAAATTTTCCCCGGTTAAACAACGGGATGTTGTTAGCTTGGTCGTATCCGCCGAAAAGGTCGTGATCGCGTATCAGGACAATATTGGAAAGACGCAACTGGATGCGCAAACCGTTACTCAATCTGACCCGTGGACGGCAGCGATAAAACTGATTTCCCTTCATGGGATCAGCAAAGCAGACGTGCATCTTGTGCTCGGGCATGGCCTCTATCAATCCCTGTTGATTGATGATCCCGGTTTGTCTGATGAAGACAAGCGCGCGGCGTTGCCATTCCAGCTCAAAGACTTCATTTCTGATTCGCCGTCGGACATTGTTGCCGATGGCTTCAGCTCACCGGTAGCTAACCGTTTCCAGGCGTTTGTTTGCCATAAACTGCCACTTGTCCAGTTCAGTAAAGCGCTGGAGAAAAGTCAGTGTCGACTCACTAACGTATCGCTTGAAGATGTAGCGTTGCGTCAGTGGACACAACTGGATAAAACCGAGATGGTGCTGAGCCGTGACAGCCATGGCGTATTGCAACTTGCTGCTTTCCATCTTGGCAAGCTTTGTTTTCAGCGTCAGATTCGTGGTGTGATGCTGGAAGGGCAAATGATGCCACCTATGGTTGTTGATGACTTGGCACTGGAAGTGCAGCGTTCACTTGATTACCTGCGTTCACAATTGAAAAGTGCGCAAGTGACAGGGCTGGTCGTCAGTGTCCACGGCATTGATGATACCGAGTTGGCGTTCCAACTGTCTTCACGTCTTTCTGTGGCCGTGCGTCCACAGCAGCTTTTTGATACCGGTGCCCATCATCAACACATTGCGATGGCCGCGCTAAGCCACGACTATTCCCCGGATGTGAATCTGTTTAGCGACGACCTGTCACCCAAAGCGCCGCTGCTGACATTCGAAAAAATGCTGCTGGTATGGGGCGCAACCTCGCTGCTGATTGTGTTAGTGGCTGCTTACCAACAATTTTCATTGGCGCAAGCTGAGAAATTCTTTTCACTGGCAGACAGCGAGCGACAGAGTGCACAAAGTCTTTCCGATGAGCTTAACGAGCAAATGGCTTTGCATCTGCCTTCGGTAAGCCTGACCAATGAGGTGAACGAGAAAAAAGCCGCCATTGAGGCTAAGCGCCGTGCGTTGGCTGCGGTGAAACAGCATGACGTTGCACTTCAGCAAGGTCATGCAGATACCTTCCGCGCACTGGCCTCACTTTCTCGCCGCGATATTTCCGTGTCTTCTATTTCTGTTAATCAACAGTCGCTCGATTTGAGCGGACTGGCTGCCACTCCTGCTTCTGTTCCGGCTTGGCTGCAGACATTCAATTCTCAGCCACCACTGGCAGATCGCGTATTTGAACAAATGGCGCTGAGCCGCGATGAGAAAAATCGCCTGAACTTCAATCTGGTATCCAAACGTGAAAGTGGGGAGAGCGCGAAATGAATGCACTACTCACCCGCGGTAAAGACGCGTTTGATGCACTGAGCGTCCGTGAACAGTGGATGATTGCACTGGCAGGCTGGATGGCGATTCTTGGCTTGGGTTTGCTCCTCTTTATTGAGCCTGTAAGTAAGACGCTGGGCCAGCTAGAAACGCAGATTCTTCAGTCAGAGCGCACGACCGAAGACTTGGTGACACTCAATCGTCTGAAGCAGGAAAAGCTGCACACCTCACCGAACACTGAGCTTGAAGCTGAGCTGGCAACACTCAATCAAGACATTTCAGCGCTTGATAGCGAAATGGAGCGTAAGGTGGATGGTTTGGTTACTGCGGCCCAAATGTCTTCATTGATGGAAGCCGTGCTGAGACAGTCTGAGCGTTTGACGCTGGTATCAATGAACTCCTTGCCACCGCAACAACTGACAGACACTGAGGATGCGGGTTACTACATCCATCCTGTCGAAATCACGCTGGAAGGGCGTTACTTCGATATTGTCGATTACCTGAGTGCGCTGGAGGCCTTGCCCGTCAAATACTACTGGCAAAGCGTGGACTACAGCGTGAAGGAATACCCGAAGGCTGAAGTCACCATTGAGGTTTATACCCTGGGTGAAAGTGCTGTGTTTATCGGGGGCAAAAATGAAATTACTGAATAGCGTTCTGATTATGTTTTCGCTGTTGCTGCCGATAACGTCTTTAGCAGAGAGTGATCCGACAGCGCCACTGGGCTTTACGCCCTCCTCTCAGCCAGCAAAGAAAAAGGTATATCGCTTGCCAAAACTGGACGCGATTTTGTGTGCTAGCGATGGCAGTTGTTCTGCCGTGATGAATGGCAAGAGCGTGGGGAAAGGCCAAAGCATCAATGGCTACGTTGTCAGCCAAATCAATGAAGAGCGCGTAACGCTAAGCCGTGGTGGCAAGCGTTGGGCATTGACCGTATTTAACGAGCAGGTAGTACAGTGAAGACACATTCATTACTGAGCAAAGGTTTACTGACCTTCGCCGCAGCGATGCTGTTGTCGGCGTGTCAGAGCGTGGGACATCAAAAGCCGACTGAAGTGCAGGAAGCGCTGAACGAGGCCTATGCACAGAGCACTTCCCAGCCATTGACGGAATTGCCAGATGCGGTCACTCAGGATTTGATGGGGGATTTCTCTGACACCTCTGGCAGTGGCGTGTTGACTGAAAAACGCCTGCGCATTAATGCTAACAATGTCGATGCCAAAGCCTTCTTTGGCTCTTTAGTGCAAGGCACGGATTTCAATCTGGTGATGCATCCGGAAGTGGGCGGGAAGGTCACGGTTTCTCTGAAAGATGTCACCGTGCCTGAAGCGTTGGAAGTGGTTTCTGATATCTACGGCTACAACGTCGAAATGAATGGACGTCTTATTCAGATTTTCCCGGCGGTACTGCGCACGGAAACTTTCCCGGTGGATTACCTTCAGCTTCAACGCGCTGGGGTATCACTGACTTCTATCAGCACAGGTGCCGTTTCAACGGACTCCAGCTCCGGCAGCGGAGATGATGAAAAAACTGAGCGCACCTCTGTGCCAACTGGCGGTACTGTCATTGAAACCCGCGCAGAAAGTAACTTCTGGGCACAGCTTGAACGCGCTGTTGCAGCCATGATTGGCAATGGTGACGGCCGAAGCATCGTAGTTTCACCCCAGGCGAGTTTAATCACGGTGAAGGCATACCCGAATGAACTTCGCGAAGTGAAGCGCTTCCTCGACGCATCACAAGCACGCCTGAAACGTCAGGTGATTCTGGAAGCCAAAATCCTTGAAGTGACTCTGAGTGATGGTTATCAGCAGGGTGTGAATTGGTCGAACATCACTTCTTCCATTGGCAGCGGTGGCGTGGAGATAACACGAGATGCCGCTGAACTTGCAGGCGATTTTATTTCCAATGTGATTGGTGGACAAACCAACATCAAAATTCAGGATGGCAATTTTGAGGCTGTGCTGAATTTCCTTGATACACAGGGCGATGTAAATGTGCTGTCGAGCCCACGCGTCACAGCAGCGAACAACCAGAAAGCGGTCATTAAAGTCGGTGGTGACGAGTACTTTGTTACGGATATTTCTTCCAGCGATACGTCAGGCGATAACTCAGACTCTGGCCCGAACATCGAATTAACACCGTTCTTCTCGGGTATCTCCCTGGATGTGACGCCACAAATCGACGATGACAACGGCGTGCTGCTGCATGTTCACCCTGCGGTGATTGATGTGGTGACGGAAGAGAAAACTATCCAACTTGGCACTTCATCACAGCCTTATGTGTTGCCGCTAGCTAAGACGTCTATCCGTGAATCGGACTCTATCATCCATGCCCAATCTGGGGATGTGGTCGTCATTGGTGGTTTGATGAAATCCAGCTACGAGGAAATGGTCTCTAAAGTACCACTTCTGGGCGATATTCCGGGCCTTGGCCATTTGTTCCGTAACGTGAACCGCATGAAGCAGAAAACCGAACTGGTGATTTTGCTGCAACCTTCTGTGGTGGGTGAGCAAACCTGGCAGGAAGAGATCAACCGCTCGCGTCAGCTGCTAGACGACTGGTTCCCGGAGAATTAAGCCACTCATATGTATATGTCGCACTTTGGCCTCAATGCCGCGCCATTTAGCCTGACTCCAGACACACGCTGTTTTTTCGGCCTGCGTTCACACGTCGATGCGATAAATACCTGCGTGTCGGCGATGGAAATGGGCGAAGGCTTGGTCAAAGTGACAGGCGAGGTGGGTACAGGAAAAACCATGGTGTGCCGTTTGGTGCTCAAAGCACTGGGCGACAGCTTTACTTTGGTCTTTTTGCCGAACCCAGCCAATACGGTGGCAGGGTTGCATCGTCTGATCGCTGATGAGCTTGGCATTGATGATCAGGTGACAGAAGACAAGCTGCTTGGTGCAATCCAACAGGCAGCCATTATCGCAGCGCTAGATGAAAAGCCCGTCGTGATCCTTTGCGATGAAGCGCAGGCCATGCCGGATAAAGTGCTTGAAGCGATTCGCTTGTTGGGTAATCTGGAAACCGAGCAGCGCAAGCTTATCCAGCTGATTATGTTCGGCCAGCCAGAGCTTGATGAACGTCTGTCCCAGCACAATATGCGCCAGCTACTGCAGCGTATCAGCTTCAGCGCAGAATTAGCGACGCTGAGCTTTGCCGAAACCTCGGCTTATATCGACCACAGATTAAAAGAACAGGGCGCTTCGCCACTTTTCTCTACGTGGGCTAAGCGCCGCATTTGGGTCGCGAGTCAGGGCATTCCGCGACTCGTGCATCAGCTTTGCCATAAATCGCTGTTACTGAGTTTTGGCAGGGGCAAACACCGCGTCAGCGCGCATGCTGTTCGCCTCGCCATTAAAGATACACCTCTCGCCCGCAAGCACTCTGTGCTTCAGGCCGTTTGGGGGTAGGAAATCATGAGTGAATTAAACCGCATGTTGAGCGACCTTTCGTCGCAGCAAAGCAGTGAGAAACGCCTCGCTGTTGCATCAATCCCTTCTGTATGGGGCTTTCGCTTTGCACGTGTTGCGCTGGCTCTGGTGGCGACTTTTGTGGGAGCGACGAGTATTTCGTGGGCACTTTCGAGTGGCAGTGAGAAAACGGTTCTACCGGCGTCAACTTTGATAACTGAACCCGTATTCGTTGAGCCTGCACCTAAAGCCGTCCCTTCGCCTACCCAGAAAGTAGTGAAAAGTGAAGTCAGCTATGTGGCAATGAAAATGACGCCGAAGGTGGAAGCTGTTGAGCCAGTCTCTGAGGCGAAAGTCGAAACCAGAGCAACTGCACAGGTAGCTGAACCTGTGCTGATTGCGAAAGCAGAGCCAGTTAAAGCTGCGCCAGTGCAAGAAACAGTAGAAGTTGAACAAGCGGCCTCACTGTCAGTAGAAACCATCGAATTGACTGGCGAACAGTTGGCAGATATCGCTTACGAAAAAGCGCAGAAACGCGCTCAGGTTGGCGATACACAAAAAGCCATCGCTTTTCTGCGTGATGCGGTGAAATACAACCCGAGCCACATTGCTGCCACCAATCAATTGGCTGGGCTTTTGTATGGTCGCAGTCAATTGCGAGATGCAGAAAACGTGCTGCGTAAAGGCATCAGCGCCAACCCAAATTCCGCAACATTGAAACTCACACTGGCGCGCATGTACCAGCAAAGTGGCAGCGAAGAATCTGCGCTGAATGTGCTGTCTTCTTCGGTGAACTTGCTGGATGGCGAGCAGGTACGATTCGTGTCCATGCGCGCGGCTTTGGCACAAAAGCTGGGTAAGAACCTCGAAGCCAAGCAAAGCTATCAATGGCTGACAGAGCAAGAGCCGATGGACGGTCGTTGGTGGCTGGGGCTGGGTGTGTCTGCCGAGAAAACCGGTGCCAATGCGGAAGCCGAAAAAGCTTATGGCAAAGCCGTTCAATCTGGCGGTTTGAGCAACCAGTCAGTGAACTTTGCTCGCCAGCGTCTGGTTTACCTCCAGAACCTGAAACAGGGAGCAACAGATGGCCGTTAAACTTCGAAAACGTCTCGGTGATCTTCTTGTTGAGGAGCACATTATCACGGACGCTGACTTGAATGCTGCACTGTCCCGTCAATCTCAAACCGGACGTAAGCTCGGCGATACCCTGATGGAAATGGGCATTCTGACCGAAAGTCAGATGCTGGATTTCCTTGCCCGTCAGCTTGGTGTGCCAATGATTGATCTCAGCCTGACGCAAGTCGATCCAAGTGCTGTCAGTTTGCTACCAGAAGTACATGCCCGACGCCTTCGCGCGCTAGTGATTGGTCGTATCGGTAACACGGTTCGTGTGGCTATGTCCGATCCTGCGGATCTGGCTTCACAGGAAAGTGTGCTGAATCAGCTGCATCAATATCAGGTAGAACTTCTGATCACGGCAGAGCAGCCGTTGATCGATGCATTTGATCGCTATTACCGCCGCACCAGCGAAATCGCTTCGTTTGCTGAGCGACTGCAGGCCGAACACGGCTTAAAGCTGGAACAAAACTTCGGGGCAGACGAAGAGCAATCTGAAGAAGTCACCGTCGTTAAACTGATTAACTCGCTGTTTGAAGATGCAGTGCAGGTAAATGCTTCGGACATTCACATCGAGCCAGATGCCGATGCCCTGCGAATTCGCCAGCGTATTGATGGCGTGCTGCATGAAACTTTACTGAAAGAGCGCGCCATTGCTTCTGCACTGGTACTGCGCTTAAAGCTGATGAGCGGTATGGATATCTCCGAAAAACGTCTGCCACAGGATGGTCGTTTCAACATCAATGTTCGTGGCAATGCCATCGACGTGCGTGTGTCGACGCTTCCCGTGCAATACGGTGAGTCTGTGGTGATGCGTCTTCTTAACCAGTCGGCCGGTGTGCTGCAGCTGGAAGAAGTCGGTATGGATGCTCAGATGCTGGCGCGTTTCCGAAACCAGCTTCGTCGTCCACACGGCATGATTCTGGTGACCGGCCCGACAGGCTCGGGTAAAACCACCACGCTTTATGGCGCGCTCAATGAACTGAATGTGCCGGGCAAAAAGATCCTGACCGCGGAAGACCCGGTGGAATATCGTCTGCCGCGTATCAGCCAGGTGCAAATTCAAAGCAAGATTGGCCTGAGCTTTTCTTCCGCGCTTCGCACCTTCCTTCGTCAGGATCCGGACATCATTCTGGTTGGTGAGATGCGTGACCTTGAAACTGTGGAAATCGGCCTTCGCGCTGCGCTGACCGGTCACCTGGTACTTTCAACCTTGCACACCAATAACGCCATCGACAGTGCGCTGCGTCTTCTGGATATGGAAGCGCCGGGTTATCTGGTGGCGAGTGCGGTGCGCGCCGTGCTGGCGCAGCGATTGATCCGCCGTATCTGCCCGGACTGTAAAGTTCCTCACGCCACTGACGATGTGGAGCAGGTTTGGCTGACAACCACCCGCCCGGAAATGGCAGGCCACGGCTTCTACAAAGGCCGCGGCTGTCAAAGCTGTAACTTTACCGGCTACAAAGGCCGAATTGGTGTGTTTGAGCTTCTGGAAATTAACCCAGAATTGATGGACGCCTTGCGCGCTAACGACACTCAATTGTTTTCTACGTTGGCGGAGCAACAAGCGGGCTATAAGCCATTGGTCCACAGTGCGTTGGATTTTGCCAAGCAGGGACAAACTTCGCTGGAAGAGGCGATGAAGCTTTCTGAAGCGGCGGCGATGTCGCTGATAGGTGCCTAATGCCAAGGTATCGCTATACCGCGCGTAAGCCGAACGGAAAACGTGTTTCGGCGATTATTGAAGCTGCCAGCGAGAGCGATGCGATCGCCAATGTGTCGGCGTCTGGCTCGGTGTTGTTGTCACTGGAAGTCACCAAGGCGCGGGCACAAAAAGCCAATGCGCCGCTGTTCCAGCCAAAGGTGAAACTGGAATCGCTGGTGATTTTCAGCCGTCAGGCATACAGCTTGATTAAAGCGGGTGTACCGCTTCTACGTGCCATTAAAGGCTTGGCACAAAGCACCACGGATAAGCCATTGAAAGCTGCGCTTGAAAGTGTCGCCAATGAGCTTTCCAACGGTCGCCCTATGTCGGCGGCAATGCGTGACCACGAAAATGTGTTCAGTGATTTGTTTGTCTCGCTGGTACAGGTGGGTGAAAACACAGGTCGTCTCGATGATGCCATGCTCCAGCTGGCTGAATACTACGAGCAGGAAATGGAAACCCGCCGCCGGATTAAATCTGCGCTGCGTTACCCGACATTTGTGCTGATGGTAATCATCGGCGCGATGGCGTTTTTAAACGTCAAAGTCATCCCGCAGTTTGCAGGCATGTTTGCCAAGTTCGGCTCTGATTTGCCGTTGCCGACCAAGATTTTGATGGCGACATCGAGCTTCTTTGTCGATTTCTGGTGGCTGCTGGTGTTTGGCACCGTTTGCCTTTTCGCAGGCTTACAAGTGTGGAAGAACACTGAGCAAGGCCGTGTGAAGTGGGACAAATTTAAGCTGCGTATTCCGCTGGTGGGCAATCTGGTTAACCGAGCTCTGATGTCGCGCTTCTCGCGAACATTCGCCTTGATGCTGCGCGCAGGTGTGCCGCTCAACACTGCTCTGCAAATGTCTGGTGAAGCGCTGGATAACCACTTTCTTGGTGGCGAAGTGGACAAGATGAAAGCGGCGATAGAGTCGGGGATTAACCTCAGTTCCGTCACGGCAGACAGCCAATTGTTTACGCCATTGGTTCACCAGATGATTCAGGTGGGCGAGGAAACCGGCCAGATTGATAACCTGCTGCTGGAAGCGAGCGACTTTTATGACCGTGAAGTGGATTACGACCTGAAAACCCTGTCGGCGCGCATGGAGCCTATCCTGCTGCTGATTGTGGCGGGCATGGTATTAATCCTCGCATTGGGTATTTTCCTGCCGATGTGGAACATGCTCGACCTGATCCGTGGCGGCTAAATGCGCTGGATTTTTAGGTTCAGGGAAAGCAGTGCTGCCCAGTGGGCTTTGCTCACCGCGATTATCGGTATTGTCGTGATGGCTGCGATTCCCGCTTTTGAGCGTGTGATGCAGTTTGCCGATGAAGTGGAGTTTCGTTATCTCGCCAATGCGTTTGAAGGTTCGGCTAAGAATGTGCAATTGCGAGCTGCTTTAAAAAACGAGATTAAACAAAAAGATATCGTTACTGTTGAGGATGTCAGTTTCCGATTGAACTCAACAGATGACCATCAGCAAGGTTTTCCTTTTGCGTTGGAAAATGGCGCAAAAACACTGACAGCACTACGCGCTGAAGATTGCGGTGCATTGTTGGAACAATTTACTGACCAGTCTTACTGGCTGGATGACAGATTTCAGGCTGCGGTAGAACAAATATCCCAGCCAAAAATTCGCGCAATAGTGGTAAGGGAAAATGGTATTGAAGCCCAGCCTTATTGCCGATTTGAAAGACCGGTACGCGCCGGTATTTGGAGTGATGACACGTCAATCTCGGCGCGTCATGTTTTTGCTTACTACCCGGCATCGGGCCGCGTAGAAGTGTTGAGAGAAATCGGAGAAATAAAATGAAACGTCAAGGCGGTTTTACGCTGATTGAAATGATCGTTGTGATTGTAATTCTGGGTATTTTGGCAGTTACAGCTGCGCCTCGATTCCTAAATTTCCAAGATGATGCACGTGACGCTGCGCTAGAAGGTCTGCGTGGTGCTATTAACAGTGCTGGTAGTATGGTGCAAGGTAAATACCTGATTAATGGTAAAGATGGTGATAATAAAGTAGATGGCGTTTTAGTTGCTTCAAATGGCTACCCAGCGGCAACAAGCGCAGGTATTTCGAAGGCGATTGTAGGTGTTGCTGCTGATGCAAATGACACAACAAGTGACTGGAAAGTACATGCAACTGACACAAACGTGATTGAATACACCTTCAATAACTCTCAAGGCGGTAGTCGTTGCGTTGTCTATACAAACGCTTCTGCAAATGCAACAGACATCCCTACAACTGAAGTGAAAGCCTGTAGTTAATTAATTATGTCTAAAGGCTTCACCCTAATCGAGTTAATCACCGTTTTGGTGATCCTCGGCATTATTAGTGTGTTTGCCGCACCGCGTCTGTCGGGGTCTGAAGCTTTTTCAGTAACCAGTGCGCGGGATACGGGCTTGTCTGTTGCCAGACAAGTTCAGCTCAGGGCAATGCAGCAGGAGACGCCGTCTTCTGCCTGCAATGCCCTGTATGTTGCTGCCTCCCGAATGGGGGGCAGTAGCAACTCAGCCTGTGGTTTTGGTGAAAACCGTAGTGATATGGTGGATTTGTCCGACTCACAGGTTCGCATTTCACCCGCTCAAACGATTTATTTTGATTTGTTAGGACGCCCGGTAAATTCAGTAGGCGGCCGCCTTTGCACTTCTGGGCGTTGCGAGTTCTCCTTCTCCCAAGGCAGTGCAGAAGCCAAAATTTGCTTAAACAGCGAGGGCTATTTCTATGCCTGTAGCTGAAAAATCTTATCGAATTTCAAACCGTCAGCGTGGCTACACGCTGGTGGAATTAGTGATTGGCATCGTCGTGTTTGGCGTTGCCATGGTGCTGCTTAGTACCACCCTTTTCCCTATGTTCGCCAAATCTGCCAATCCGCATTACGAAGCCCGCGCAGCGGCCTTAGGACAAGCAGTGATGAATGAGATCCTGGCACGTCAGTTTGATAAAGAATCCGACCCTAACGGCAGCCGCTGGCGTTGTGATGAAGATGCTGATGCGGTTTTAGCGCAGGGTATTGTTGCCCCGAATCCTATTCAAACCTGTTCTTCTCCACTTTCAGCAGGGACGGGTTTTGTCGCTGTTGAAGACTATATCGGGTGCTGGGGAGGAAGCTCTGCCTGCACTCGCACCCACAGAGGCGATTTGAGTGCTTTGGTCGGAGGCTCCACGTCGGATTACAAAGGTTTCACTGTCGATATCAATGTCGAGTACGACAGCAGTACTTTTGCTGATAGCACCAACAACGCCAGACTCTATAAACGCATCGACCTGTACGTTGATACCGGCAGTTTTGGTCGATACGACTTCACGGCCTATCGGAGTAACTTCTGATGGCTTTGTTCACCCGCAAACCTCGCGGATTTACGCTGGTCGAGCTAATTGTCACCCTAACGATTCTGGCCATTGTTTCGGTCGGTATCTTTGGCTTTATCGAATCCAGCGCATCGGGCTATGTGGAATCACGAAACCGTGAAGCCCTGCAATCCGAAGCCCGTTTTGCGGTTGAGCGGGTAGGTAGAGAGCTGCGACATGCAGTGCCAAACAGTTTGCATATACACAGCGGCGGCCAGTGTTTAATGTTTATGCCGATTCGCTATTCCGGCACTTATCATCAATTGGTGGAGGGAGAAAATACGCTAAGCGTTGCGCTGTCTACCCAAGAGACTGATTGGCAATCTAAAGTGAGCGAAAATCATCGCATTGTGTTCTTACCTTCATCGCCTTCAGATTTGACTGGGAATAACAGCTACCAGATCAATGACGTTGTTGGCAATACAATCACAACATCGAAAACGGCTGCGGATCCTTGGCCTGCTGAATCACCCTCCCGACGTTTCTATATCTACGAAAACTCAGTCAGCTTCTGCTTTGATAACAATACTGGAACCCTTGAGCGCCGTATTAACAATGGCACTCAAAACAGTACGACTTTGGCAATGAACATTGCTGGCGGCAGCGGATTTAATTTGGGCACCACATCATTAGCCAGCGGTAACTTGGTGAATATCACTTACAAGTTCAGCCAATCCGGTGAGTCCTCGGTCTACAACCAACAAGTGCAGGTTCTCAATGCACCATAAAGCTACATCTTCCAAACGCCAAAAAGGCAGCATGTTAATCATCGCGGTATTTGCGATGACAGCCTTGGCGGCTCTCGGTGCAGCGCTGATGCAAATCACCACCTCACAAAGCGATACCACTACCCGTGAAGTGTTGGGCACCCGTGCCTGGCTGGCGGCAAATAGCGGCACTGAAATGGCGATGGCGAGGCTATTTCCGCTAGCGAAAGATGCTAACAACTTACCTGCAGCAACGTGCAGCGAGGCACCTGTTGTAACGACTTTTAGTTCTGCTGGCCTGCGCGGCTGTTCGGTTTCAGTGACTTGCGAAACCATTGATGCAGGGGAGTTTGTGCAATACCACGTTGAGAGCAAGGGGCAATGCGGTAGTAGTGCGCATCAGGTTGTTAGGGTTCAGGAAAGCTGGGCAAGGGGGATTCAGTGATGAGGCCATATCTACTTTTTTTCACTGTCGCCATGTTTAGTATCTCGGCGCACTCATCAAATTCTGCTTATTTTCCCGGGCCAGCTCAAGCTCCTAATATTGGTGGAATAGCAAACAACTGTGGAGTACACCTGCCCGGCAAAATGAATAGTTGTATTCAAATCCTTGACCATTCCACAATATACCAGCCTGAAATCTCCCCAGTTGAAGTGGGTTTTGAAGGGTTATTTCATTCTTACGAAACGACATGTAATAACTACGGAGGGGCTGAGGCTAAAGAGTGCTCTGCTATTGCATTGCGGGCACCAGATAAAGGACTAAAACCATTGGACTTGGCTTCTAATGGAGGTGTACTTGATAGTGATGTTTACCCAACTGCTGATGGATGGTCTAACGAGTATCATGAGTTTGATGCAAGTTCTCCTAACTACAGCATGGTCACCATTCCAAAGGGCAAAGTACATTTTAAGCCAGGTGTATATCACTTTGGCCAGCTTGTTTTGAACCAGAATGTTGAGTTAACGGTTGAAGGGCCAGTTGAAATTCATGTCAATAATCTTAAAACCTACAATGGCACGAAGGTGAATGTTATTGGCAATCCCCAAAATCTAATATTCTGGGTTCATGAGCAAGAAAGCGCTGATGGTTACTACAGTGCGCAGCTCGGAGCAGATTCAGTGATGTACGGCTATGTCTATTCTGTTGGTACAGTGAAAATGGCAGGTACGACAAGTGAACCATCTTGGGGAACAACAATATATGGTGCCGTAACAGCAAAAACTCTCGTCATGGCAATGCGCTCGATAATTAAGTATGGCGGGCCACTGGAAAGTTATGAGCTTAGACTTGATCCATCTTCTGAAAGCACTAATACGTGTTCGCGTATTCCGGTTATCTTCAATGTGACGGATGCTGATGGTGCGATTCAGCGCAATATTTCAGGTGATTTGTCGGTTAAAGCCTTGAACTTTAAAAACTCGGCTTGTTGGGCAACCAGTGAATTTGGGGGGTGTACTGGGCCAGATAGAACAGTTGTTTTGAGAAATGGTAGTACGAAACTCTGGCTCCAAAACAAAGCCATCGGCACCGTAAACGCAGAAGCCACTTTTACCTCAAATGAAACCGGAGAACTCATCTCCGAGCAAGGTAATTACACTTTTACAGCTGGAGGGTTCCGCTTCTCTCCTTCGCCATTAAAAATGGTGGCAGGTAAACCGGAGAAATTAACCATTGAAGCAGTTTATGGCGATTGTGACCCAACGCCTATCCCTGAATATGAGGGGAGAAAACAACTGAGTGTTGGGAATGCCAGCTATCTGCAACCCAACTACACCTCTACAGGAGCACCACATAAACCGTCGGTAAATGGAGCTGTCGGTGCTCAAACCATCGAAGTGCAGTTTTCGAAAGGTGTAGCAAAAGATGCTCTGACCTTAAATTATTCTGATGCAGGTGTGCTCTCTATTCCCATCTCTGAAGTCCAAAGTACAAATGCTGCTGGCAGTGATAGCGCCACTGATGTTGACGAAGATTCGAAGGGCGTTGAAAGCAGGCAGTTAAATGGAGATGTCTCTTTGCATGCTCGCCCATATACTTTTGCTATTTGCGGCAGCTTACCTTCACTCTCAGATGTGTCGAGTCAGAAGGCTTTTATCAAAGCTGGAGACCCGTTTACCGCTACATTGAAACCTGTCATATGGCAAAGCGGAGATTTGACAGGAACTGCGCTGAACAATGGAGGCGTCGTTCCGCTCAAACCAAATTTCTGTGGGCGAGCCACAACACCGAGCTTTTGGCATCAGAATGCGCCGGCCGCCACCGTGACCTTGGATGAAACTGCCTTTGTGGTCACGCCAGTTAACGGAAGTAATGCGTCCATAACCGGTATTGTTCCTCTTGCAAATACAGAAACGAATAATGCGAGTGATGTAAACAACGTTCGTTATCGATTTGTAGATGTCTCACTTGATGAAGTCGGCGCATTTGGAGTTCGTTCAAAGCTGGCAGTAAATTACCTCGATATGACAGTTAATCCAGGGGAAAGGCCATTAGGACGTTTTTATCCCTCCCACTTCTCTGTTTCCGGCAGTTTGACTTCTGCTATCACTGCCAGTGAAGACAGCGACGGCGATGGTTTTACTTACCTCAATCAGCCTTTCGATGGTCAATACACGGTTTATGCGATGACGGCCGATAATAAGCCGGTCAAGAATTACCACCTGTTCGGCGATGCATACAAAGCAGTCTTTGAAGACTGGGTGATTAACCCATCTTCTGAAAGTCCAGTTGTTGGCAAAGACCTCTCCGAGCGTTGGGTGAGAGCTGGGAAAACAGGTTGGAAGGTGGGAAGTGACGGTACGAGCCAGTTGTCGCTTAATTCGGAACGCATGATCCTAGAAAAAGGAAACGTACCTGAAGGACCTTTTGACCCGCTGCACTTTGCGGTTGGGGTGATCAAAGATGATATCGATAACACCGACTTCATCTATTGCGACATTCAAAATGTCGCTGGGTGCGAGACCAAGGTTATCAGACCAGTTAGTGGAGAGAGACCATCAATAGGTGGTGCCGAATTTTCTACGGGCGAATTTATGTTTGGCCGGATGCGCATGGAAGGATTTACTGAAACCCAAGATCTTTCGCGTGAACAAAAGATGCCCGTCGTAGTCGAAGTCTTTAATGGACAGCGTTTTGTCACCAATACACGAGATAATGCATCAGAAATATCGACCGATATCGGTGAGAAAGAAGTGCTATTCAGCAGTACCAGCGAAGAAGCCAATCGTGCCCAGATTTTCTTGCGCGATAGCGCCAATCGCACCATCACAAAGAAAACTGTCGAAAATGGCCGCTCCGAGTTTGTTGTGAAGGCTCCGGCTCAAAATGGCAATTTAAACCGGGAGCAGTTCCGTTACTGGCAGAGGCTGGATACGGCGATCGGAAGCGCTGCACCACAGACCTGGTTGCAACATAATTGGCAGGGTACGCAATTTGATGATGATCCCAGCGCAATAGGAACCTTTGGGTTTTACCGGGGAAGTGATCGTGTCATCTATAAAGGTGAAAAAAACATCACATTGACAGGGGAATGAAAAAAAAGACAGATCTCATTCAGGTTTGTAGATCATCACCTTGCCGCGCCCCGTCAGCGTTGGTACATTTAGCGGAATTTGAAGAATTTTAACGCTTGCAGGATTAACCGAAGATTATGTTTAAGAAACTTCGTGGCATGTTCTCTAACGATCTGTCTATCGATCTGGGAACAGCTAACACTCTCATCTATGTAAAAGGGCAAGGGATCGTTCTGGATGAACCTTCTGTTGTCGCAATTCGTCAAGATCGTGCAGGCTCACCAAAAAGCGTCGCGGCAGTCGGTCATGAAGCAAAACAAATGCTGGGCCGTACGCCAGGAAACATCGCAGCCATTCGTCCAATGAAAGACGGCGTTATCGCTGACTTCTACGTGACCGAGAAAATGCTGCAGCACTTCATCAAAACCGTTCACGACCACAGTTTTATGCGCCCTAGCCCACGCGTGCTGGTGGCAGTTCCTTGTGGCTCTACTCAAGTTGAGCGTCGTGCTATCCGTGAATCTGCACTGGGTGCGGGTGCGCGTGAAGTGTATTTGATTGACGAGCCAATGGCGGCAGCAATCGGTGCTGGTCTGCCAGTGTCTGAAGCGACCGGTTCTATGGTGGTCGATATCGGTGGTGGCACCACTGAGGTAGCGGTTATCTCTCTGAACGGTGTGGTGTACTCATCTTCTGTACGTATCGGTGGTGATCGCTTTGACGAGTCCATCATCAACTATGTGCGTCGTAACTACGGCAGCTTGATTGGTGAAGCAACGGCTGAGCGCATTAAGCACGAAATCGGCTCTGCTTACCCAGGTGACGAAGTTCGTGAAATCGAAGTACGTGGTCGTAACCTCGCAGAAGGTGTGCCACGTAGTTTTACTCTGAATTCCAACGAGATTCTGGAAGCGCTGCAAGAGCCGCTGACAGGTATCGTGTCTGCTGTGATGGTTGCACTGGAACAGTGTCCGCCAGAGCTGGCATCTGACATCTCTGAGCGCGGTATGGTGCTGACTGGTGGTGGTGCACTGTTGCGCGACCTGGACCGTCTGCTGACCGAAGAAACCGGCATTCCGGTTGTTGTTGCTGAAGAGCCGCTGACCTGTGTTGCACGTGGTGGTGGTAAAGCGCTGGAAATGATCGACATGCACGGTGGCGATCTGTTCAGCGAAGATTGATCTTCTTCCATCAACAAACAGGTTGTAACTGAATGAAACCAATTTTTGGCCGTGGGCCATCGCTACAATTACGCCTGTTCTTCGCTCTTTTAATATCAGCCAGCCTTATGCTGGCTGATAGTCGTTTGGGTGCCTTCACCAATTTCCGTTATTTGCTGAACTCGCTAGTCGCGCCGTTGCAATATGCATCGAATGTGCCGCGTGATCTGCTCGATAACGTCTTCCGTCAGTTCACTTCTCACCAGCAGCTGTTGATTGACAACACCAAGCTCAAAGAAGAAGTACTACTGCTGCGAAGCGGGCAGTTGATTCTGGATCAGTTGGAGCAAGAAAATCAGCGTCTGCGCGAGCTGCTGGGCTCACCGTTTGTGCGTGACGAACGCAAGATGGTAGCGGAAGTGATGGCGGTAGACTCTGACCCTTACAAGCATCAGGTGATGATTGATAAAGGGCGTACTAACGGGGTTTACGAAGGCCAGCCGGTGATTAACGAGCGAGGCATCGTAGGGCAAGTTTCTTATGTCGGTGCACATAACAGCCGTGTGCTGCTTATCACTGACCCAACCCATGCGATTCCAGTACAGGTGGTGCGCAACGATATTCGTGTTATCGCTTCAGGTCGCGGTGACAACGACAATATCCAACTGGAAAACATTCCAAGCAGCACAGACATTGAGCCGGGCGACATGCTGGTCACGTCTGGCTTGGGTGGTGTATTCCCTGAAGGTTATCCGGTGGCGAAAGTCACGTCGTTTTCTTTTGACAACAAACGCCCGTTTGCACAGGTGGACGCTAAGCCAGAAGTGCAGTTTGACCGTTTGAGATACCTATTGCTGGTGTGGCCAACTGACGTCGAGAAAAAAGAAGTGATTGAAGGGGAGGAGCAAGCACCTGCAAGTGAAGAAGCCCAACCTTCAACGACCGAAGAACAAACCAAAGAGGTAAGCAATGGCTAATTCAAGCATGCGTGGCCGTGCGCTTATCTGGCTATCGTTTATTATCGCATTGATCCTTCAGGCCGCGCCGTGGCCGGGTGAGCTTGCGCCATTTCGCCCATCCTGGGTCTTGTTGGTGGCTTTCTATTGGGTATTGGCACTGCCACACCGCGTTAATGTCGGTACGGCATTGGTCGTTGGTTTGCTCTGGGATTTGATGCTGGGCTCCACACTCGGTGTGCGCGGCTTGATGATGTCAGTGCTGGTTTATATTGTCGCGCTGAACTTTCAGATGCTGCGTAATATGTCGCTCTGGCAACAGGCAGCACTCTTGTCTTTGCTTACTTTGGCAGGAAAAGTGCTAGAGTTTTGGGCGGAGTACTTGGTATCCAATGTGCAGTTCGACCCGGCGCAGCTATGGGCAGGTTTGCTTAACTTCTTACTATGGCCTTGGCTGTTTTTGCTGCTGCGACGGGTGCGCCGTCAGTTTTCGATTAAGTAATCTGGAGAAATCATGGCAGATCTTCAACTTTATCTCGCGTCTGCCTCACCTCGAAGAAAGGCGCTGCTGGAACAACTCTCTGTCCAGTTTGAGATTTTACGTGTTGACGTTGAAGAACAGCGCCAGCCTAATGAACAAGCGGCGGACTATGTCCGCCGTTTATCCCTCGATAAGGCAAAAGCCGGCGTCAATGTAGCGCCTGTCGACCTGCCAGTGCTGGGCTCAGATACCATCGTTGTCTGTGACGGAAAGGTATTGGAAAAACCTGCAGATCTTGATGCGTCGCGCAGCATGCTGCGCCAGTTGTCTGATCGCCAACATCAGGTGATGACGGCTGTGACGCTGGCGGATCGGAACCATTTCCTGACCACGCTGGTCACAACTAATGTATGGTTTAAACCCCTGAGTGATGAAGAAATTGACACCTATTGGCATAGCGGAGAACCTTGCGACAAAGCAGGAAGCTATGCGATCCAGGGGCTTGGCGGCCGGTTCGTGACCCGAATTGACGGCAGTTATCATGCTGTGGTCGGTCTGCCACTTTACGAAACAGATACTCTGTTAAAAGAATTCCAAAAATTAAGCGGTAAAAACCTATGAACGCAGAGTTATTGATTAACGTCACGCCTTCAGAAACCCGGGTCGCCATGATTGAGGCGGGTAATCTGCAGGAAGTGCATATTGAGCGCGAAGCAAAGCGCGGCATTGTCGGCAACATTTACAAAGGCAAAGTGAGCCGCGTACTGCCAGGTATGCAGGCGGCTTTCGTCGATATCGGTCTTGATAAAGCAGCGTTCCTACACGCTTCTGACATTGTTCCTCACACTGAATGTGTGGCTGAAAACGAAAAGCAGCAATTTCAGGTACGCGATATCTCTGAGCTTGTTCGCCAGGGGCAGGATATTGTAGTGCAGGTGGTAAAAGACCCACTGGGTACCAAAGGCGCGCGCCTGACCACAGACATCACCTTACCTTCCCGCTACTTGGTGTTTATGCCTGGTGCGGCGCACGTAGGCGTGTCTCAGCGTATTGAGAGTGAAGAAGAGCGCGAGCGCTTGAAGAATATCGTGTCTGACTACTGTGATGACCTCGGCGGTTTTATCATCCGCACCGCTGCAGAAGGCGCGTCTGATCAGGAAATGGCACAGGATGCGGCTTTCCTTAAACGTCTTTGGAACAAGGTGCTGGAGCGTCGTGCCAAGCGTCCTTCCAAGTCGATGCTTTATGGCGAGTTGGGGTTGGCCCAGCGTATTTTGCGTGATTTCGTTGGTACTGAGCTCAACATTATCCGTGTCGATTCCCGCACTGCGATGGAAGCACTTCGTGAGTTTACCGAAGAGTTTGTGCCAGAGTTGTCTGACAAGCTTGAGCTCTACACCGGCGAGCAGCCAATCTTCGATATGTATGACACCGAGAACGAAATTCAGCGCTCGCTTGATCGTAAGGTGGAGCTGAAATCCGGTGGTTACCTCATCATCGACCAAACCGAAGCCATGACCACGGTAGACATCAACACCGGCGCGTTTGTGGGTCGACGTAACCTCGAAGAGACCATTTTTAACACCAACACAGAAGCTACCCGTGCCATTGCGCGCCAACTTCGCCTTCGTAACCTCGGTGGTATTATCATCATCGACTTTATCGATATGAGCTCGGAAGAACACCGCCAGCGCGTATTGCAATCACTCGAGCAAGCGTTGTCGAAAGATCGCGTGAAAACCAACATCAATGGCTTCACTCAACTTGGTCTGGTGGAGATGACTCGTAAGCGCACGCGTGAAAGCATTGAGCACGTCCTTTGTGGCCAATGTCCAACCTGCGAAGGTCGTGGTTCGGTTAAGACGGTTGAAACGGTTTGCTACGAAATCCTGCGTGAAATTACCCGAGTGAACCGCGCGTATGATGCTGACAAGTTTGTGGTGTATGCGTCACCGTCTGTAGGCGAAGCGCTCGAAGGTGAAGAGTCGCATGCAGTTGCGGAGCTTGAAGTTTTCATTGGTAAACAAGTAAAAGTACATGTAGAGCCGCTGTATACCCAAGAGCAGTTTGATGTAGTGATGATGTAAGCGAGACCGTTCTTTTAATGGCGAAATTTGCTCAACGCTTAGCAGTGACGGTGAAATGGCTTCTCGTTGTTTTACTGGTGTGTGCTGCGGTATTTACCGCAGCCATGCGTGTTGTATTGCCCAACTTGGATGCGGCTAAAGCGCCGATACAACGTTGGGCCAGTGATACTTCCGGCTTTACCATCGACTTTTCTACCTTCAAAGGGCACTGGCGTTATCTGGTGCCTTCTTTGTCTTTACACGATCTGACACTCTCTACTGAAACTTCCCATCTGGAAATTCTGACTGCCGAAAGTATCGACATGCACTTCGATCTCTGGGCAAGTCTCCAGCGCCGGAAGCCGACATTTTCCAATGTGACTATTACTGGCTTAAATGTCGATTTGACCCAATTACCAGAGCGTGACAATACAGGCAACGAAAGCCTGAAGTCTCAGTTGGAGCGTCTGTTTCTGGTTGGGCTTGGGCAGTTTGCAATTCATGATGCCAAAGTCACTTTGCTGTCGCCGTCTGAAGAGCACAAAACCATTGATATTAACTCCCTGCTTTGGGATAACCGCGCAGGGACTCACCATGTTCAAGGTGTGGTGAGTGTTCAGGGCACATCACTCAATAAGCTTGATGTGCAAGGCGTGTTTACCGAACGTAATGGTTTGGGGTCGCTTGATGGCGAGTTTTACCTCAAAGCGGATGATGTGTCGCTGAAAAGCTGGATCAGCAAATTTATTAATCCAGAGGTATCACTGGCAACGGCTAAAGTCGGCGGTGAAGCTTGGCTTACCGTCGAGAAAGGTAATGCGCGATCAGCCCTTATTAGCGTGAATAACAGCGACATTGCCTGGCTCCCCAATGCTCCTTCACTGCAAAGCCAGAAAAGCAGCACCCAATCGGTCCAGATTCAGCGTGGGCAACTTCTGATCGAACAATCTGGGGAAGGCTGGCATATCGCTACCGATAACTTCGCGATTAAAACCGATGGCAAACTGTGGCCCGAACCGAACTTGCGCGCAGATATCAGTGATGAAGCTTGGATAGTTAACGCCAATTATTTCGATGTGGGCTTACTCCTTCCGTTGCGAGAACTGATTGCTTTGCCGGAAGGTGCTGAAGATGCTATCAGTGCTTTGTCTCCGGAAGGGATAGCGCAGGACATTCGCGTCGAGCAGCCAAAAGGTGGAGAGGTTCGATATTCTGCCGCGCTGAAAAATGTCAGCTTCAACCATTGGACATACTTACCAGAAGTTCACAAGCTGGACATGATACTTGCAGGCGTCGGCAAGAACGGCAAAGTCACGTTGGCCATGACAGACGATATCCTGCCGTATGGCGACTTCTTTCAGGCGCCGCTCAATATTGAGCAGGGTGATGTAGTTGGTTACTGGCAGCTGCATGAAGATAGCGTGACTATCTGGTCTGACCGTGTGGCTGTTCGCTCACCTCATCTGGATGTGATGGGTGAGTTTCGTTTGGATATCCCTTTTGGTGATCGTAGTTCCTGGCTTGCGTTTTACGCCGAAGCTAGTTTGAACAATGCTGGCCAGACATGGCGATATTTACCTGCTTTAGCCCTCGATGAAGAGCTTACCGACTATCTTTCTGCGGCGATTCGCGGAGGGCAGGCTGATCACGCCAAACTCTTATGGTTTGGCGACTTTGAAACCTTCCCGTACCCAGAACATCAGGGAATTTTTCAGGCTTATGTGCCGCTTAAAAATGGACAGTTTAGCTTTGATACCCAATGGCCGACACTGACTGATTTGGAGCTGGAGCTGCTGTTCCAAAATGACGCCCTATACCTCGATGCATCCAATGTCGGATTGATGGGCGCCCGCGGTTTCGGTTTGAAAGGGGAAATCCCCTCTTTCAGCGATGACAACAGTGTACTTTTAATTGACGCTAATGTGACATCAAGCGGCGCTGACCTGCATGACTATATGTTGGCGACACCACTTGTCGATTCTGTTGGTGCTGCACTGACCCATGTGCAGGTTGATGGGAAAGTGAATGGCAAAATTTCACTGAATATCCCGCTCAATGGGGATGATGTATTGGCTAAGGGTCAGGCATCGCTGAAAAATAGCACCGTCTCCATTGTCAGCCCTGAAATGACGTTTGAGAAAGTTAGCGGCAACATCAAATTTGATAACGATGTGGTGTGGGCGAAAAAGCTCAAAGCCAATCTATTGGCTCAGCCCATCAATATCGGGTTTAAAGGTGAAACCGAGTCCGATAACTACCTGGTTAACATTGATATTGATGGTAACTGGGAAGCAGACAGGCTGAAGGCCGCGTTGGCCCAGCCAGACATGTCCTTCATTGAAGGGAAATCTGCATGGGACTTAAATGTTGGCATTGCACTGAAAGATGTTGGCTTTACCTATGACGTGAAGCTGGATGCTGATCTGACGACCTTAGATTTCAACTTGCCGTCTCCACTGGATAAGCCTTCGTTTATCAAAGGTCAGGGGAGCATGAAAGCCTCTGGCGATGCACAAAGTCTGGTCGGGCAGGTAGAACTGCCAAACGTGAAATATCAGGCCAATATTGATATCAGCGGCGAGCTGCCCGTGGTGACTAAAAGCCGCACTGTAATTGGTGATGGGGAGCTTTCTCTGCAGCCACTAACGGGGAATGCGGTCAGCATTGATGTCCCTGTTCTGGATCTACATGCATGGAAAGATGTGGTCGCAAAAGCTGAGGCCGCGCACCGCAACTCCAAAGATTCCATGCCCATTGTTCTGCCAAACCCTTCGCGCCTGAATGTAAAAGCCGACAAGGTTCAGGCCGGAGAGTTAATCTTCAATAACTTTTCCATGGCAGCACGGAAGAAAAGTGATGGTTTCCATGTATTGGTTGGCAGTGAAGAGCTGGCAGGTGATGCCTGGTGGGATGAAGATGATTTCCTGACTGTTTCTATAGATCACCTGTTCCTCAATATGGATTTAGACAAAGAGACGGCGGAAGAAAACGCTGGGCGCAAAGGTGCCCGACTGGCGAACGATGTTGATCAGGTCCTGATGTACTACATCCCATCGACTGATCTGACTATCAATGAGTTATGGTTGCAGGGGTACCGAGTTGGTAAGGTTGAAACCCAACTGCTGAAGCGTGGAAAGACGATAACCATGCCGAAGTTTGCCATCGACAGCGGCGGTGCCCGGATTCGCGCCAATGGTGATTGGTCTATCTCGAATAAAGGGTTTAACCATTCTGAACTTACCTTTGATGTATCGGCGAAAAATAGCAGCGATCTCATGGGACGCTTTGCTGTTACTGGCGGTATTCAGGATGCAACGGTGAAAACCTCGGGTGAGCTTAGCTTTGACGGTGCGCCTTGGTCTTTGAATGTTGAAACCCTGAATGGCGTGCTCGAAACCAAAATCGAGAATGGATATATCAGTGGTGTTGGCGGCGCAGGGCGTTTGCTTGGTCTGTTTAGCCTGGATTCCATCTTGCGGAAAATGCAGCTCGACTTTACTGGTGTGTTTGAGGACGGCCTTGCTTTTGATGAGATCAGCGGTAGTGCCTCAATCACTAACGGGGTAGTTGTCACGGATAATATCCAGATGAATGCGCTCGCAGGTGATATGTTTATTAGAGGGATAGCAAATCTTGCGAAAAATCAGGTTAATGCGGACGTGAGATTCGTGCCTGATTTGACCTCAGGGATTCCGGTTTTGACCGCATTTGCTGTCACCCCTCAAACCGCACTCTATGTTTTGGCAGTCACTACCGTGCTCTCGCCAGTTGTAGATGTGTTCACACAGGTTCGTTATCAGGTAAGCGGGGCCATTGATGATCCCGTCGTCAGGGAAGTCTCGCGCAGCACAGGCGAAGTGACGTTGCCTGAGCAAGCTACCAAGCGCTTGCGGGAACAGCAGAAGGAGCAATGAGTAATGACCAAATTTGGCGTCGTACAAATGAATTCAGGGATGGATCCCGAGGCAAATCTGGAAGTAATGGAAGGCCAGCTTAAACATCTGAAAACACAAGGTGCCCGTTTGGTGCTGACGCCAGAAAACTGTCTGGTGTTTGGCACAAAGGAAGACTACGACAAGCACGCCGAGGTACTTGGTCATGGTCCTTTGCAAAAGAAGCTTTCCCAGTTGGCATTTGAACTCGGTATTTGGCTGGTGATGGGGTCATTTCCCATCCGCAACAACGACGGTACCTTGAGCACAACCTGTCTGGTTTACGATGCTGCCGGTAACCTGCGTGCTTCCTATGAAAAGCTGCATATGTTTGATGTTGATATCGCCGACAATCACCGTAGCTATCGAGAGTCAGATACATTCAAGTCCGGTGACAACTTGGTGCTGGTCGATACGCCTTTCGGCACTCTTGGGCTCTCTATTTGCTATGACATCCGTTTTCCACAGCTCTATTCTGCACTTCGCCAGCGCGGCGCAGACATCATAGTGGTGCCAGCAGCGTTTACGAAAGTGACCGGTGCGGCGCACTGGGAAGTGTTGCTGAGAGCACGTGCGATTGAAACACAATGTTGGGTCCTTGCAGCGGCGCAATGTGGCAGCCATCAGGGCGGCCGAGAAACCTATGGTCATTCAATGATTGTTGACCCGTGGGGACAAGTGGTCACAGGTCTGAACGAGCAGATTGGCACTGCTTGGGCAGATATCGATTTGGCCTCTAACAGCGCTATTCGCAGCAAAATGCCTGTCATGCAACATGCCCGGTTGCAATGCGCGATGAAATAGCGCAGTCTCGAACCCATATCTCTCCCGTAATACACCTCATTGCGGGACATTCCTTTTTTAGCGCTAAAGAGCAGTTTATTCATGAGCCTGGAACACGTGGAAGAAACCATGCTGCACCTTTCCGGTGTCAGTAAAAGTCAACTAAGCCAAACGCTTGAACATTTGGCTGCAAGAAACATCGACTATGGTGATGTTTACTTCCAGTCGTGCTGGCACGAATCGCTGGTGCTTGAAGATTCGATCATCAAAGACGGCTCATTCAACATTGATCGTGGTGTTGGCGTCCGAGCTATTACTGGCGAAAAAACTGGATTTGCTTATTCAGACCAGATCAATGCCGATGCCTTGATGCAAAGCGCGACCGCTGCACGTGGAATTGCAGACAAAGGCGGAAAGCTAAAAGTGTCTGCGTTTGCTTCACGCCAATACCCAATGATTTATCAGGCGATTGACCCGCTGAAGAGCATGTCCAAAGAGGAGAAAATCGCACTGCTGAAAGAAGTCGATGCTTATGTTCGCGCTAAGGAGCCTTTGGTGCAGGAAGTATCAGTCAGCATTGTGGGTGTGTATGAGCAGGTATTGATTGCGGCAACCGATGGCACTTATGCAGCGGATGTTCGCCCTCTGGTCCGTTTCTCTGTTAGCGTGCTGGTGGAGAAAGATGGCCGCCGTGAGCGCGGTTCTGCGGGCGGTGGTGGCCGTTTTGCTTATACCTATTTCATCTCGGAAGAGGACGGTAAAACCGTCGCAATGAATTACGCGGATGAGGCAGTCAGACAGGCACTGGTGAACCTTCATGCCAAGGGCGCGCCCGCAGGTACTATGCCAGTGGTTCTGGGTGCAGGCTGGCCAGGTGTTTTACTGCATGAAGCGGTAGGCCATGGCCTTGAAGGTGACTTCAACCGTAAAGAGTCTTCTGTGTTTACCGGTCAGGTTGGCGAACAGGTGACCTCCCCACTTTGTACCATCGTTGATGATGGCACCTTACAAGATCGCCGTGGCTCGCTGAACATTGACGATGAAGGCGTACCGGGTCAGTACAATGTGCTGATTGAAAATGGCATCTTGAAAGGTTACATGCAGGATAAGCATAATGCGCACCTGATGGGTGTGGCGCCAACGGGCAATGGCCGTCGTGAATCCTATGCTCACTTGCCAATGCCTCGCATGACTAACACATACATGCTGGCAGGTGAAAGCTCACCGGAAGATATTATCAGCAGTGTGGAATACGGCCTATACGCACCTAACTTTGGTGGCGGACAGGTGGATATCACCTCTGGCAAATTCGTGTTCTCTACCAGTGAAGCCTACCTGATTGAAAACGGTAAAGTGACGACGCCGGTGAAGGGCGCGACACTAATTGGCAGTGGTATTGAAGCCATGCAGCAGGTGTCTATGGTCGGTAACGACCTGAAGCTGGACCGCGGTGTAGGCGTATGTGGTAAAGCAGGTCAGAGCGTGGCAGTTGGTGTAGGTCAACCGACTTTGAAGCTGGACGCGATGACGGTCGGCGGAACAGAGTAATTGCTGCGGATGAAATACAAAAAAGCCGGGTAACCCCGGCTTTTTTAGTCTTCAGACTCTGCTTTCAGTGTTTTCAGCATCTGGAAGATTTCGCGGTAAGCTTTTGGCGGCTTGTTACCTTCCTGCTCTTTCTTCGCCTGACGGGCTAGTTGACGCAGTTTCTGACGATCAGCGGTTGGGTACTGTGCCACTACATCGTTAATGGCAGCATCACCTTCTGCGACGACGCGATCACGAAGCTTTTCCATTTTGTGCAGCTCAATCGACTGTTGACTGTGCTTATTGCGCAGCAAATCCAACGCCGCCTGAATAGGCTCAGGATCGCGGGTGCGCATCAGTTTGCCGATGAACTGCATTTGACGGCGCTTGGCTTCTTTGTCAAAGCGTTGCGCGTCAGAAATGGCTGCGCGCAGATCGTCGTCCAGCGGAAACTTTGCCAGTACAGAAGGTTTCAAAGCGACCAGCTCTTCACCCAGTTTTTGCAGTTCTTCCATGTCACGTTTCATTTCGGTCTTGCTGACCCAAATGATCTCTTCTTCCTCTTCCCAAGGCTCACGTTTGTTCTTACGGCCCATAATTCTTCCCGAGGTTGTTTGACGGTTTCGATAACGGCGTATCTTATCAAGAATGTCGAATTTTGCTGGTGTTTTTTAAGCATTGCGGCCCTTTCGAGTGGTATGCTTATCAGCAACACTCATTAATTTAAGACCTTATGGACGTGAAACAACAGGTTGCTCAGCAACGTACTGAGCTGGAAGCGGCGGTGACCCGTGCATTGGAGTTGGCCGGTAAAAAAGCTGACGCGGCAGAAGTGGCGATCACCAAAACGACTGGCATCAGCGTATCAACCCGCATGTGCGAAGTGGAGAACGTCGAATTCAATAGCGATGGTGCGCTGGGTATTACCGTTTATCGCGGCAACCGTAAGGGTAGTGCTTCTACGTCTGACTTGTCTGAAGAGGCGATTGCCCAGACGGTAGAGGCAGCATTGGATATCGCCAACTATACCTCTGAAGATCCATTCTCTGGGCCAGGCCCGAAAGAGATGATGGCGTTTGATTATCCGGATTTGGATCTTTTCCACCCAGATGAACCAGAACCCGATCATGCGGCAGAAAAAGCGATTGCAGCCGAACGGGCAGCACTGGATCACGACAAGCGCATCAAATTCAGTGATGGTGCCAGCTATGACAGCCATTACGGTGTGCGCGTTTACGGCAACAGCCATGGCATGCTGGGCAGCTACGCCTCCAGCCGCCACAGCATCAGCTGTAGTGTGATTGCTGAAGACAGCAAAGGTATGGAACGTGATTATAGCTATACCGTTTCCCGTGATAAAGATGAGTTGTGGGCACCGGAAAAAGTGGGTATCGAGGCGGCGAAACGCACTCTTTCCCGCATGGAGCCACGACGTCTTGCAACAGGGCAGTTCCCCGTTATGTTTGCAGCCGATGTGGCGACCGGCCTGCTAGGCCATTTGGTGATGGGGATCAGCGGCTCAAACCTATACCGTAAATCTTCCTTCCTGCTGGACAAGCTGGGTCACCAAATTCTGCCTGATTGGTTTGAGATCAACGAGCGTCCACACATTTTGAAAGGCATGGCGAGCGCACCGTTTGACAGTGAAGGTCTGGTGACCCGCGATTTGGATATCATCAAAGGTGGTGAGCTACAAACCTATCTGGCAACCAGTTATGCGGCTCGCAAGCTGAATATGCAGCCGACAGGTCACGCTGGTGGCATTCACAACTGGTTTGTTAAAAACACGGGTCAGTCGTTTGAACAGATGCTGAAAGAGCTGGGTACCGGCCTTATGGTGACTGAGTTGATGGGACAGGGTGTGAATATCGTGACCGGCGATTATTCACGTGGAGCAGCGGGTTTCTGGGTAGAGAACGGTGAAATCCAATATCCTGTCAGTGAAATCACGATAGCAGGTAATCTGGCGGATATGTATAAGCAGATTGTGGCAGTGGGTGCAGATACGGAGTTCCGCAGTCAAATCCAGACTGGTTCAATCCTGATTGAATCAATGAAAGTCGGCGGTGAGTAAGCGCATCGCTGAATAGGCCGAGAGAAGAAAGCCACCTTAGTAAGGTGGCTTTTTTGTCGGCTAATAGCCAATGATATAGCGGGACTTCACTTTTCCTGTCAGGAGTTTGTTCAGGGCAACGGCTATCAACACACTGAGTGCAATGACGACAAAACAGGTCACTAGATAGTAAGGAATATTGGTCGATTCCGGGTGATCCAAAAACGGAAGCCTTTTAATGGTGGTTAACACCCAAGGGTGGATAAAGAAAATTGCAAAACTGGTATCAGATATCAGGTCCGTTAATTTGGTTTTGAATATGAAGTTTTCTAGTAAGAAATAAAGTCCAATAGATAAAAACATTTTCTGTATAAACATAATATCGATACCGGCATATTCTAAAACACTTTTGGAATAACTCCCTTCGTGCCCCTGTATATATTGGATGAATGCTAGTGTAATGGCAACCAAAAGAAGAGATAGTGATTTTATACCACAGTTTTTATTGATTTCTTCACGATAAATGGAAATGTAGATGCCAGCCAGATAAAATGGCGTGAAGTATATCAGCATCTGTATTGGATTAATGTTCTCATAAGAGCGATGTAGGAAAATTGAAATAACAGAGAATAAGGCGATGATTATCATTTGAGTACGTCTGGATAGCTCAATGAATTTAAAATGAATCGGAGAAACGAGAAATAAAAGAATAGCAAATGGAATATACCAATAAGCGGTTAGCATTCTTCCTGTTAGGTAATACTTAATGGTTGTCGCAAATGCGCTGTCATCCGGAGAGAAAAATACAACTCTGTAATAGTCTGCATCCGCAGCGAAGAAACCAGACTTGATTACGTATACGAGTGGGATAGCGAGCGAGGTAAGAATCAGGTATGGGACGATAATTCTTTCAAACTTCCCTTTCATAAATTTTTTGTATTGATATCTCTTATAGAAGATATGATGGAACATATAGCCAGAGATAAAAACAAAAAGTGCGGTGCCACCAGTAAGGATATTTTTAATAACTGAAAAATATCCGGCTGTGTCATCAAAGCCATAAATATATGAATGACTCATAACAATGGCGATAATAGCGATAGCTCTATAATTATGGATGGATTGCAAGAACACAATAAACTCCTTTGCCGGCATTAGGGCCGGAAAATTTACTTTTGCTATGTTGTTAACGGAGTCTAATTTTTAATTTTTCGTGAAAAATAAGCAGCATGAACTTCTTGCAGTTTTTAAAACTAAAAAAGTGCGTAAGTTTGATTTATTGGGAGAGCTTCATTTATTTGAGGGTGAATTGGTAAATATTGTGACAAAAAAACCTCCCGAAGGAGGTCTTTGTGAGCGGATTGTTGCAACTTAAACCAGGAGCAGCGTTGCCAGTCCTAAAAATACTGAGAGGCCAACCATATCTGTGATGGTCGTCAGTGCCATTCCTCCAGCAAGGGCTGGGTCAACTTTCATCTTTTTGAGAAGTATTGGTACGGTAACACCGGCAACGCCTGCAACCACAAGGTTGGTCAACATGGCAGCAGCAATGATACCACCAAGCATTAAATTACCTTTCCAGAGCACGACCACTCCGCCGATGATACAGGCCCAAAGCACGCCATTTAGAAGACCTACCAAAGCCTCTTTGTTTAGAAGCCAGCGGGTGTTGGAATCACCAATATGGCCAACGGCGAGACCACGGATCACCAGCGCAACGGTCTGGTTACCTGCAACACCGCCCATGGAAGGGACGATGGTCATCAAGACTGCGATAGCGGCCATCTGATCGAGAGTATTTTCAAAAAGGTTGGATACAGAGGCAGCAGCAAGGGCAGCGAGTACGTTGGCACCTAGCCAGATGCTTCGGCTTCGAGCTGATTTTAATACTGGCGCGAAGGTGTCCTCTTCGTCATCCAGACCCGCCATACTCATCATCGAGTGCTCCGCATCTTCACGGATGATATCAACCACGTCATCGATAGTGATACGACCAACAAGCTGGTGCTCTTCATCGACAACAGGTGCCGAAACCCAGTTACGGCGTTCAAAGAGGCTGGCCACATCACTGTCGCTCATGTCGACAGGGATAGCGTCATCTACGTCTTCCATCACTTCCAACACTTCAGTATCAGGCTGGGAAGTGAGCAAGACGGTGATAGGTAATTCACCAATCAGTCGGCTGTTTTCATCTACAACATAGAGAGCGTCAGTGGCCTCTGGCAATTCGCCTTTCATACGCAAGTAACGCAGTACCACATCTACGGTGACGTCTGAACGGATGGTCACAACGTCGGTATTCATCATACCGCCGGCGGTTTCTTCCGGGTAGGCAAGGGCTTGCTCTACGCGCGCACGGTCTTGCGCGTCCATCTGCGATAGAACGTCCTGAGAGACGTTGTCAGGCAGGCTTCGAAGCAGGTAAGCCACGTCATCGGTATCCATACCTTCCGTCGCAGCAGCAAGCTGCTCAGGTTGCATTCGCACCATGATGCCGTCTTTCACATCCTCAGAAAGCTCCTCGAGGATCTCGCCTTGTTCTTCAGGATCGGTCAGCTGCCAAAGAACCAGACGACTCTTCGGTGGAGATGCTTCCAGTAGGTGCGCAATATCCTCGGGTTCCATGTCTTCGAGCATGCGACGGACATGAACAAACATACCGTTTTCGAGGGCGCGACTGACTTCCTGCAGCGTTTGGTGCGTTTGGCTAGGTTGTTCTACTTCGTAATTCTCTGCCATGGGAGTGTCCGTATGACGGCGGGTGACGCAATGACATGAATATTAACGCAAACAACCAAAGCTGTCTTTGGCGTTTAAGAAGGAAAAGAGTGGGAAATGAGAAAATGTTTCTGTGGGAACGAAGGAGAAGGGTTAGTTCTCCTCGTCAAAGCCTGCTTCAATCAGCGCAGTAATGGCATCAAAAGCCTGCTGCGCTTCGGAACCCTCTGCTGAAACCGTGATTTGTTCGCCCTGACTGGAGTCAAGAAGAAGAATGCCCATCACACTGTCTGCGGTGACGGTTTGTTCATCTTTGGTCAACATCACCTGTGCATCAAAGCTTTGTGCTAATTCGACTAATTTAACCGCTGCGCGGGCATGCAACCCTAAGCGGTTGCGGATCAATACGTCCTTGCTGAGTTGACTCATACTTGTCCTTCGAGAGTGCGGTGGCGGACTTGAACCTGATGACCTGTCGCGGCGAAGTAATCGGCAAGGTATTGCGCGATATATACAGAGCGGTGCTGACCGCCGGTACAGCCGATAGCAACCGTCAGGTAGCTGCGGTTATTGTTTTCCAGTGCGGGTAGCCAGGACTCAAGGAAGCTTTTAACCTGCGCAATCAGCATGGCGACATCCTGTTCACCTGCGAGGAACATTTTCACTGGCTCATCCAGTCCTGTGAGTGGTCGGAGTGCTGGTTCCCAGTGTGGATTAGGCAGAAAACGAACATCGAACACATAGTCCGCATCTGATGGCAAACCATGTTTGAAACCAAAAGATTCAAACACCATCACCAAATCACGGTTGGTGCGGCCCAGCACGAGTGAGCGCACCGCTTCACTTAAATCATGCACTGAGTGTTTGGAAGTGTTGATGACTTTGTCTGCGCGCTCTTTGAGTGGTGTCAGCAATTGCTTTTCACGCTCTATGGCTTGCTCAAGGGAGAGATTATCGCGGCTGAGTGGATGAAGGCGTCGGGTTTCGCTGAAACGTTTGACGAGCTCTGGGTCGTCGGCATCGAGAAAGAAAATATCAACATCGACATCATTCGGCAGCTTTGCCAGAGTGTGTGTAATTTCATCGGGATCGGCCGGCATATTACGGATATCAATACTGACAGCAATGAGGCTATCTTGGTCATTCTGCGCGGCAATAAACTGCGGAAGGAGGTTCACCGGTAGGTTATCAACGCAGTAATACCCCAGATCTTCTAAAACCCTGAGTGCGACAGATTTTCCAGAGCCAGAGCGACCGCTGACAATTTTTAGCTGCATGATGCGCGTCCCTGAGCTGCTTAGCTTGTAATTATATCGTAGAGCTCTTGGTCAGAGCTTGCATTGCGAAGTTGGCGGCAAACCTTTTTGTCACCGAGCTTCTGTGCAATCAATGAAAGTGTTTTGAGGTGCTCCTTACACTGGTCATCCGGCACCAGCAGGGCAAACAGCAGATCAACAGGTTGGTTGTCGATAGCATCAAACTCGATAGGCTCAGCACATTGAACAAGCACACCAACGGCATGATCACTGTTGAAGATACGGCCATGGGGAATGGCAATTCCATTCCCTATGCCCGTACTGCCCATTTTCTCTCGGCCAAGCATACACTCGAACAGCTTTTGCGGGTTTTGATCCAATTGGCTGGCAGCCAGTTCGCTAATCACTTCAAGTGCACGTTTCTTACTTGAACAAAGGACTGCACTTTTCGTGCAGTCCAATTTGAGTACGTCTTTGAGTTCCATGGTTAATGGTGATTCATCTTTTCTTTGTGTTTGGTTAACTGTTTAATCAGCTTATCGGTCAGCGAGTCGATCGCCGCATACATGTTTTCAGAGTCGGCTTTTGCGTGGATTTCGCCGTTATTCACATGCAGGGTCGCTTCGGCAATCTGCTGCAGTTTTTCGACGTTAAGCACTACATGAACGTTATTGATATGATCAAAAAAGCGTTCAAGCTTATCAAACTTGGTTGTCACGTATTCTCGAAGGGCATCAGTGACTTCAACGTGGTGACCGGTGAGATTGATTTGCATAAACATCTTCCTTCTGGTTGAGACGCCTAGATAAGGCGCTTGCGCTGATTTGACGGTGCAATTCCCAGAGACTCACGATATTTTGCTATCGTTCGTCGCGCGACCTGGATCCCTTGCTCCGCCAGCAGTGTGGCAATCTTGCTGTCGCTGAGTGGTTTGGCCGGATTCTCGGCTGCAACCAATTTTTTCACCAGCGCGCGTATTGCCGTAGAGCTGCATTCACCGCCATTGTCAGTGCTGACATGGCTTGAGAAGAAGTATTTCAATTCAAATATGCCACGTGGTGTGTGCATATATTTCTGCGTGGTAACACGGGAGATGGTGGACTCGTGCATGTCCACAGCCAGCGCTATGTCATTAAGGACCATCGGCTTCATGGCTTCCTCGCCGTATTCAAAGAAATCCTGTTGATGCTCCACAATGCAACGCGCTACTTTCAGCAGGGTTTCATTGCGGCTTTCGAGGCTCTTAATCAGCCATTTGGCATCTTGCAAATGACTGCGGATAAATTGACTGTCTGCAGCACTGCAGCCATTTTTGGTGAGTGCTGCGTATTGTTGGTTCACTTTAAGACGCGGCACTGCATCCGGGTTGATTTGCACCACCCATTTGCCACGGTCTTTAAACACGGAAACGTCAGGAATCACGTATTCCGCTTCATTGGTGACGATGAGATTACCCGGACGCGGCTCCAGACTATGGATAAGACGCATCACTTCTTTGAGTTCAGGCTCACGAAGCTTGGTATCTTTCATTAACTGGCGATAGTCACGGTTGGCAAGCAGATTCATGTGCTCACGAAGCACCATTCTCGCTTCTGCCAGCCAAGGCGTGTCTTCGGCAAACGCAGCCAATTGGATCAACAAACACTCCTGCAGTGAGCGCGACGCGACACCCAGTGGGTCAAATTGTTGAACGCGTTTGAGCACGGCTTCGACTTCATCAAGTTCCACTTCACCCTCTTCTGCGCCAAGGCTTTCGAGAATATCTTCCGCAGAAACGGTGAGATAGCCTTTGTCGTCTACCGCATCAATGATGGCGGTGGCAATGGCGAGGTCGAGTTCAGTAAATGGTGTGAGTTGCAGTTGCCAGTTAAGGTAATCGTAGAGGGTTTCGGTGGTTTCGCCTTGATAGACGGGCGTGTCATCACTGACGGAGATTCCAGTGCTGCCAGTATTAGCGCTGTAGAAATCATCCCAGGTCGTGTCGACGGGTAAGTCGTCGTGCATTTCCTGCTGGCCCAGGGCATCAGAACTGTCCATGGTGTCAGGTCCTTCATTTTCGGACTCTGACGCCGAAGCGCTGACTTTCTCTTCACCCTCAAACTCCTGAGCGCTATCGCCGTCGATATTGTTATCGGCGTTTTCGTCTTGCTCTAGGAGTGGATTAGCTTCCAGCGCTTCCTGGATCTCCTGTTGCAAATCAAGCGTCGACAGCTGAAGCAGGCGAATTGCCTGTTGCAGCTGTGGAGTCATTGCAAGTTGTTGGCCAAGCTTGAGCTGAAGCGAGGGTTTCATAGTTATACTGGCACCTTTCCTTTTATCTATTATCAGTGCATATATTGGAGCGATTCGCCAACCGTTCTCCTTTAACTATAGCCTGAACTGGTCTCCGAGATAGACTCGTTTCACGTGCTCGTCGTTGAGCACTTCATCAGGTGTGCCGTGGGCAATCAAGTGCCCTTGGCTAACAATATAGGCGTGTTCACAAACACTGAGTGTCTCACGTACGTTGTGATCGGTGATTAATACTCCAAGACCGCGGTCGCGGAGATGCTCAATAATCTTCTTTATGTCGATAACCGAGATGGGGTCTACGCCTGCAAACGGCTCATCAAGAAGAATAAATTTCGGATTCGCTGCCAATGCTCGTGCGATTTCCACTCGGCGGCGTTCGCCACCGGATAAAGCCATGCCCATGCTGTTGCGAATGTGCTGGATGTTAAACTCATCCAGCAAGTCTTCTGCTTTGTCCTGACGCTCTTCTTTGGTCAAATCCGAACGGGTTTGCAATACGGCCATCAGGTTATCGTAAACGCTGAGTTTGCGGAAAATAGACGCTTCTTGGGGCAGATAACCAATACCCATGCGGGAACGATTGTGCATCGGCTGGATACTGATATCCAAATCGTCGATTTTGATAATGCCTTCATCGCGTGCCACCAAACCAACAATCATGTAGAAAGAGGTGGTTTTACCTGCGCCATTTGGGCCAAGTAGTCCGACGATTTCGCCAGACTTCACTTCCAGACTAACATCTGTAACGACCTTGCGGCCGTTATAGCTTTTCGCGAGATTTTGAGCGGTGAGAATAGCCATGCAGGGTTAGTTCTTCTCTTGTTTGGACTGTGGCTGCAATACCGTGGTGACACGACTGCTGTCATCACTTTCGGCAACCAGCAATTGTTTGTCGATGTTGTACGTGATCTTCTGGCCTTCCACCTGATTACCGCCTTCCTGAGTCAGCACGGCATTGCGCTTCATGGTCAGGAAACTTTTACCGGTTTCGTAGCGAAGGTCGAAAGCTTCACCGTTAATTTTCTTTCCGTCGTCCATGGTTTGTTCGAAAGTGGCCGGTTTGCCGTAGGCATCGATCACTTCTACACCCTCTTCACCACTTGGGCGGGTTACGACGACCTTGTCCGCGTTAAGGCGGATGGAGCCCTGACGCAGGTAAACGTTACCGGTGAAAATCACGGTGTTGGTGTTCATGTCGAGGTTCTGCGAGTCGGAATCAATATAGATTGGCTGCTCGGAGTCTGTTGACAGTGCCATCGCAGTGCCAGATAACAGCACCAATACCATGGCAAAAAATTTAGTTCTTTTGTTGTTCATATCTGCTCTTCACTTGGTCAATCAGTTCCATTTGGTGGGAGCCAAAATTGCCTTTTACTCTCTCGCCACGGGTTTGCAGACCCACGCCGGTAATTTCGGTTTCGGTGTCTGACCAGAAATCACGGGTCACGAGATCCAGAGTTAGTTCTTCTGTGGTGACGACTTTTATTTGTGCGTCGGGCAACAGGTTAAAAATCCTGACCCTGCCGGTCATCACCAGAGTTTTTGTATCTTCGAGAACGGCGAACTCGGAACTGACACGCCACTCTTCTTCTTCCCCGTTACTATATGTCCAAAGCACGGGCTCATTAAAGTGGGTCTCGTCGAGTTGCTGATAGTTCTCTACATGTACAGACTCGATGCGGTAGCTCCGAATCCCTTGCATGTTGTAAGTGGTCGAGTTGATGTTATCCGCCGTAAAAAGCGGCTTCTCAGCATCCGGTGCAACCTGTACCTCTGCTTCCCAGTAGTGCTGGGTTAGCAGGTAGTACCCTGCATAACCACAGACTGCGAGAAGGGCAATGATACCAAGGCGTTGCAACATCATATACTGAGTCCCTTATGCGCATCGAGTTCCCCGCGTGCTTCGAGAACCAAATCGCAGACTTCACGCACGGCTCCGTAGCCGCCTGGGGTGCGGGTGACCAAATCAGCGCGTTTGGCCAAAAGAGGATGGCCGTCATTCACACAAACAGACAAGCCAACCTGAGACATGACCGCCCAGTCGATAAGATCGTCACCGATGTACGCGGTTTGCTCAGCAGGCACGCCTAAGCGGTTGACGAGATCTTGATACGCAGAGGCTTTGTCATCCTGCCCCTGATAAATGTGCTGTATGCCAAGGGCGCCCATACGACGCTCAACAATGGCAGATTTGCGACCAGTGATGATGGCGATTTCGACACCGGCATTCATCAGTGATTTGACGCCGTAACCGTCACGGGTATGGAAAGCCTTTAATTCCTCGCCATCGTTACCCATATAGATGCGGCCATCAGAGAATACGCCGTCAACATCGCAAATCAGCAATTTGATGTCACGGGCACGTTCCACCAATTCAGTGGATACAGGGCCATAAAGGGTTTCAGTCATGGGTTGCATTACATCACTCCAGCTTTCAGCAGATCGTGCATATTCAGTGCGCCAATCAGCTTGTCATTATCTGTGACCAGCAATCCGTTGATTTTCTTCTCTTCCATTAGCTTTAGGCCTTCAGCAGCCAGCATATCAGGGCCAATGAGTGTTGGCTTTTTGCCCATTACTTCGCCGATTTCGGTAGCGTGAACGTCTATACGCTGATCCAGAAGCCGACGCAGATCGCCATCGGTGAAAATACCGAGCACGGCGTCGCTGTCATCAACAACAGCCGTCATGCCAAGGCCTTTGGCAGACATTTCCAATAGCGCGTCACGAATGGTGTTGTTTGATGAGACTTTTGGCAGTTTGTCGCCAGAGTGCATAACGTCAGCAATGCGCATCAATAGCTTGCGACCCAGTGCACCTCCCGGGTGGGATAGGGCAAAATCGTCGGCTGTGAAGCCTTTTGCTTGCATGAGTGCCACCGCCAGTGCATCCCCCATGACCAGCGTCGCAGTGGTACTGGACGTCGGTGCAAGACCAATCGGACAGGCTTCTTTTGGCACTTTAATGCAAAGGTTGATTTGCGCCAGTCGCGCCATGGTCGAAGAGGGATTGCTTGTCATGGTGATAAGCGCAATACCGCGGCGTTTCACCACTGGCAGCAGTGTGATGATTTCCGAGGCTTCACCGGAGTTTGAAATCGCCAGAACCACATCACCTTTTTCAATCATGCCTAGATCACCATGGCTGGCTTCACCAGGGTGAACAAAGAAAGAGGGAGTACCAGTACTTGCCAGTGTCGCTGCAATCTTGTTACCAATGTGGCCGGATTTTCCCATGCCCATCACAACGACTTTGCCTTTGGCTTCAAGAATGAGCTTACAGGCATTGTTAAAGTCTTTGTTGATGTACTGCTCGAGCTGGGTGATTGCATCCAATTCAGTTTTCAGTGTTGCAATGCCTGCCTGGCGAAAATCAAAAGTCATAGTTAATCCGGTTATGCCGCGAGGTGCGAGAACAGGTAGCCTTGGTAACCCACGAAGCAAACAAGAAGTGCAATGCCTTCCCAGCGGTTAATCGTACGCGCTTTGCCGACAGCGAACAGGAACAGCAATACTGACAGTGCCAGCATGACGTAAAAGTCACGATCCATCGCCAGTGGGTTAATGGCGGATGGTGCCAGTATACCCGGAATACCCATGACCGCGAGAATATTGAAGATGTTAGAGCCGATGATGTTACCCACCGCCAGATCGTCTTCGCCTTTCATCACACCTGCAATCGATGCTGCCAGTTCAGGAAGACTGGTGCCGACAGCAACGATTGTCAGACCAATCACCAGGTCGCTCATGCCAAAGGCTTTTGCAATGATAACGGCAGAATCAACTACCATGTCTGCGCTGAAAATGAGAAGCACCAGACCAACAACCACCCAGATACCCGCAGACACGTTACTGACGCCTTCAGGAATTTCAGATTCCTGCTCAGCGAGCATAGGATCTTCTTCTCCGCTTTCACGGCCAAACTTCATCATCAGAAGCAGGAAACCCGCAAAAAACACTGCGAGGAGAACACCTTCAAAAAAGCTCAGGTAGTTGTTCCACAAAATAGCACCAGCAAGCAAAGTCACACCTAGCATCAGAGGCAACTCGCGGCGGAGAATGCCTGAACTGATAGCGAGAGGCTTTATCAATGCTGTCACACCAAGAATCAGTGCGATATTTGCAATGTTTGAACCGAGAACGTTACCTACAGCTGTGTCGGTTTTCCCGCTGAGCGCGGCAGTTGCTGAAACCACCATCTCTGGCGCTGAACTTCCCATGGCCAGAATAGTCATACCGATGACAAGGGGTGAGATGCCCACATTACGGGCAATAGCGGCTGCTCCGTAGACCAGTCTGTCAGCACTCCATACCAACAAACACAAGCCCACGACGAGAATGGCGGTCGCTTCAAACATTTAGATACCTTCAGAATTAGCTGGGGCTAACAACAATACAAAAGGGCAATTTTGACCGCTAATTGAGTAAATGTGAAGGAAAAGGACGGATGAGTTTTGGCAAGCTATACGGGAATTCGCCAGACAGTGAAGTATCTTCCATTGAATTAACCTGTCTTCGATTCACCCAATAATAAAAAACATTACTCATTGAAGGTGAAAGTGGCTGACTGTTTCTAGCCTGAAAATGAGTGATCTTAATTCCAGTGTTTGCATACCGGAAAAGACAGGGTCTGTCTGAAAATTGATAGATTTTTGATGAAGATTTTGCAAATGAATGGTGTACAATTACTTGTTTTGCCTTTGTTAGCCTTCTATGATCGGGCAATTAACACTCAAGGAAACACAACATCAAAGGGCCTTGATGAGTATTACGAATTTGGTTGAAGTGAACAACCTGACTTTCTCGCGTGGCGAGAGGGTGATTTTTGAGAATGTCAGCCTCACTGTTCCTGTCGGTAAAATCACGGCAATCATGGGGCCTTCCGGTATTGGCAAGACGACTCTCCTGAGATTGATAGGCGGACAACTCCAGCCAGAACATGGCACTGTCGAATTCGCGGGTCAAAACATTCCTACACTGTCGAGAAGCAAGCTCTACGACGTGCGAAAACGTATGAGTATGCTGTTTCAGTCTGGCGCATTGTTCACGGACATGACGGTTTTCGATAACGTCGCCTTTCCCCTGCGCGAACACACCGAACTTTCTGAATCTCTGATTAAAACCATTGTGCTGCTTAAGCTTGAAGCGGTTGGCTTGCGAGGAGCATCTGATTTGATGCCAAGCAGTCTTTCCGGTGGTATGGCAAGACGTGCAGCACTGGCCCGTGCTATTGCGCTCGATCCCGAACTGATTATGTTCGATGAACCCTTTGTGGGTCAGGACCCGATCACTATGGGTGTTTTGGTTTCCCTTATCCGCAACCTCAATCAGGCACTGGGTTTGACTTCTATTGTGGTCTCTCACGATGTCCCTGAAGTGATGAGCATTGCGGATCATGTATATCTGCTGGCCGATGGCAAGATCATCGCATCAGGCTCTCCGCAGTCTTTACGTGACAATCCTGATCCCCGGGTCAGTCAGTTTCTTCAAGGCGATGCTGACGGTCCTGTACCGTTTCGTTACCCGGCCAAAGATATCAAACAGGAGCTTTTCTCGTGATTGTAAGCATGGTGCAGGCAATCGGCGCCCGCGCGATGTCGGTGTCCCAGACCATGGGGCGGGCGACCTTTGTGCTGCTGGGCGCGCTGATCGGCAAACCTCAACCAAGAAAAATGTTCCCGTTGTTGCTGACCCAGATTTATTCCGTGGGTGTGCGCTCACTGGCGATCATCATGGTGTCAGGCCTTTTTATCGGCATGGTATTGAGCCTTCAGGGCTATCTGGTACTTGCCGACTTTGGCGCGGAAAGTTCTCTCGGGCAAATGGTGGCGCTTTCGCTACTACGGGAGCTTGGCCCGGTAGTGACGGCACTCTTATTCGCGGGCCGTGCAGGCTCAGCGCTGACGGCAGAAATCGGTTTGATGAAAGCAACAGAACAGCTTTCAAGTCTTGAGATGATGGCGGTTGATCCGCTCCGCCGTGTGGTTGCACCACGCTTTTGGGCGGGTGTTATCTCCATGCCACTTCTGGCGATGATTTTTATGATGGTGGGCATCTGGGGCGGGCAGCTCGTGGGTGTCGACTGGAAAGGTATTGATTACGGTAGTTATTGGGCGGTGATGCAGTCGTCCGTTGAACTGGGTTATGACATTGGACAGTCATTTATCAAGAGTCTGGTGTTTGCCATCACCGTGACCTGGATAGCTTTGTTTAACGGCTATGATGCGATTCCAACGTCAGAAGGGATCAGCCGAGCCACTACACGTACCGTTGTGCATTCATCTTTAGCAGTGTTGGGGTTGGACTTTGTCCTCACGGCACTGATGTTTGGGAGCTAATTAAATGCAACAAAACCGAAAAACAGAATTTTGGGTAGGCACCTTTGTCATTGCAGGTATTGCTGCAGTGCTACTGCTCATTTTTCAGGTCGCTGATGTGAAGAGCTTTTCGCGCTCCGAGCATTACTCGCTTGAAGCGCATTTCGATAACATTGGTGGTTTGAAAGTTCGATCTCCGGTGAAAGTAGGCGGCGTTGTTGTGGGTCGTGTTAGTAACATCGCTTTGACGGCACCGGACTATGTCCCAACCGTGACGATGGAAATCGAGCGTAAATACGGCTATTTCCCGGAAACCAGTTCGGCGGCGATTTTAACGTCAGGACTTCTGGGTGAACAATATATTGGCATTCGCCCAGGGTTTCTGGATGAAGACATAGATGTCCTACAGGATGGCGATTTGCTGGAAGATACACGCTCAGCGATGGTGTTAGAGGACCTGATTGGTCAGTTCCTTTACAGCGTCGGTGGGTCTGAGGAGTAAAGTAATGAAAAAGTGGCTTTTTACTCTATTTGCTGCGCTGACAGTGGCATTCTCACCAATTTCTTTTGCGGCAGAGATTGACGCGAAAGACCCATACTTTTTGATTAATGGCGTAGCTGAAAATGCATTCAGCCGCTTGAAGGCTGACAAAGATCAGTACATTCAAAACCCAGAGCTTTTGCGCGTTGTCGTTAAAGAAGAATTGATGCCCTACATTAATGTCCGCTACGCGGCGATGAAAGTCCTCGGTCCTCAGGCACGCAAAGCCAGCAAAGAAGAGCGTGACTTGTTCACCGAAGCGTTTTACGACTACCTGGTGGCCTCCTACGCCCAAATCCTGACCCAATATACGGATCAGGAAATCAACGTGGAACCGGCAAAGAAAATTGATGCCAAACGTAAAGTGGTTTCTGTTCGCGTTGATATTTTGGATAGAGCGCGACCGCCAATTCGTTTGGATTTCGCTTTGCGTAAGAACCGCAAAACGGAAGAATGGCAAGGCTTCGATGTACAGGTTGAAGGTGTAAGCATGCTGGACACCAAAACCAGTGAATGGAGTGTAGAACTTCGTCGTAATGGTATCGAAGACGTTGCCAAGCAGTTGATTGAACGCTCGAAAGCGCCAATCACCCGTGACGAGGCGGCGTCGTGAGTGAAGCATTATCACTTCAGCGACTCACAAATGGTCATTACTGCTTGTCAGGAGAGCTTGATCGTGACACAGTTCCAGCATTTTGGAGCCGTCGTGCCAATTGGCTACCGTCAGACAAGCAGGTTGTAGTTGACCTGTCTTCGTTAAAACGTGTCGATTCGGCGGGTATGGCAATGTTGCTCCACTTGCAGCAAGAGCTCAATGACAGACAACAAACTCTGATGTTGAGCAACACTCCTTCGCAGCTTAGCGTCTTGCTGCAGCTGAGTAACGTGGAAAGTCTTTTTACTGATGAAAGTGCATCGGTTGACGGGGAATAGTTGTGGAACCTACTGAAATCAAAGCCATTCTAGAGCAAGCTCTGACGCTGGAAGAAATTCATGTTAAAGGTGACGGAAGTCACTTCGAAGTGATAGCAGTTGGCGACATGTTCGATGGCATGTCACGTGTGAAGAAACAGCAGACTATCTATGGCCCACTGATGGAACACATCAGAACCAATGCAATCCATGCTCTTAGCATCAAAGCGTTGACCCCCACTGAGTGGGCACGCGATAAAAAACTGATGCAACCGCTATAAGTTCACGAGGAACAGCATGCAAAAATTCCGTGTCCACGGTGGTGGCCCACTGCGTGGTGAAGTCACAATTTCTGGTGCCAAGAATGCGGCACTGCCTATTTTGTTTGCCGCGCTGCTGGCTGAAGAGCCTGTAGAAGTCGCGAACGTTCCTAAACTGCGTGATATTGACACCACCATGGAGTTGTTATCGCGTCTGGGTGCCAAAGTATCCCGCAATGGTTCTGTCCATGTTGATGCCAGTGAGATCAACGAATTCTGCGCGCCTTACGATTTAGTCAAAACCATGCGGGCGTCAATTTGGGCGCTTGGCCCACTAGTGGCCCGTTTTGGTAAAGGCGAGGTATCACTGCCTGGTGGGTGTGCTATCGGTGCACGTCCAGTTGACCTCCACATTCATGGTCTGGAGCAACTTGGTGCCACTATCACTTTAGACGAAGGCTATGTTAAAGCCCATGTTGATGGCCGCCTTAAAGGCGCACATATCGTCATGGACAAAGTGAGTGTGGGCGCAACGGTGACCATTATGTCTGCGGCGACGCTGGCAGAAGGCACCACAGTGATTGAAAATGCTGCGCGTGAGCCTGAGATTGTGGACTGCGCGAAATTCCTGAACATGTTGGGTGCGAAAATCACTGGCGCGGGTACTGATGCCATCACGATTGAGGGTGTTGAGCGTTTGGGCGGTGGATATCACGAAGTGGTGGCGGACCGTATTGAAACTGGCACGTTCTTGGTCGGTGCGGCGGTATCTGGCGGCAAAGTGATGTGCTACAACACTTCGCCAAAACTGATGGAAGCGGTACTGGCTAAACTGGAAGAAGCGGGCGCGCTGGTGGAAAGTGGTGAAGACTGGATTTCGCTGGACATGACGGATCGCGAGCTCAAGGCTGTGAACATTCGTACGGCTCCACACCCAGGTTTTCCAACTGACATGCAAGCCCAATTCACGCTACTTAACCTAATGGCGAAAGGCACAGGTATCATCACAGAAACGATTTTTGAAAATCGTTTCATGCATGTGCCTGAACTTCAACGCATGGGTGCTCATGCCGAAATCGAAGGTAACACAGTTGTCTGTGGTGATTGTGATGGCCTGAGTGGTGCGCAGGTGATGGCGACTGACCTTCGTGCATCAGCCAGCCTTGTCATAGCTGGTGCTATTGCGAAAGGCGAAACCATCGTTGACCGCATTTATCATATTGATCGCGGTTACGAGCATATCGAAGATAAACTTAAAAAGCTTGGTGTTAGCATTGAGCGTTTCAGTGACTAATCGCTGATCTTACAGAATAAAAAAGGCCGCTTTTTGAAGTGGCCTTTTTTGTGTCTGTAGAGCTGTTAAGGAACAACGCCTACTGAATTTTCTCTTCGCCGATCGTGACGATGACATCAACAGGTTGACCGTTTCGTATCAACTTGAAAGGCACTTTTGTGCCAGGGCGAATATCAACCACGATATCTAATGCATTGCGGACACTGCTAACAGGCTTTTCGTCTATTGCGATTATCAAGTCATTGACCTTAAGCCCAGATTTTTCCGCAGGACCATTCGGGTCCATACTTCCAACCATCACGCCGCTTAATTGTTCTGCATCAAGAAGCCTCGCCATCACAGGATTCACTTCTCGTCCTTCGACGCCAATATAACCACGGATAACCCGACCATCAGCGATGAGCTTCTGCATGATCTTTAATGTGAGTGAGTAAGGAATGGCAAAAGAGATGCCATAAGTATCTACATCGGTGGCTTGCTGGAATGATGCGGTATTGATACCGACTAACTCACCGCGACTATTGACCAACGCACCGCCAGAGTTGCCTTTATTGATCGCTGCATCGGTTTGCAAGAAGTCCTGTTGGCGGTTAAAACTCATCCCAGCACGTCCTGTTGCGGAAATAATACCGAAGGTCGTGGTTTGCCCAAGGTTATAGGGGTTACCAATGGCAAGAACCACATCACCGACATTGGGTTCATAGCTCTCGTTGAAAGGAATGACTGGTAGGTTTTCCAGCTCAATTTTCAGCACGGCTAGATCAGTACGCTGGTCTTTACCTACCAGTTGTGCAGTACTGATACGTCCATCTTGCAATGCGACAATGATTTGGTCTGCGCGTGCGACGACATGGTAGTTGGTGACGATGTAGCCTCTGTCGCTCATGATCACGCCAGAGCCAAGCCCTTCAGCATTGAGCTGTAAGCGGTTCTCTGCGCTGTACCGGCGGGTGTAGATATTGACAACGGCAGGTGAAGCACGTCGTACAGCGTAATTATATGAAATGAGGCTGTTGTTGGTTTCAAAGGTGGCGAGGGTAGCTTCCGGAAAAAACTGGGCATTTCGCAGTGAAGGAATAGCAATGAGCAGCACAGCAGCGACAAAGACGCCGTACACCACAGAACGCGCTAAAAAAGCCAGCATGCAATTCCCCATAAAACCGCGAAATACCAAGCCCTGAGAATACCACTGAATGGTTAATATGAGTAGCTGACAAGGCCTAATAAAAAAGAGCCTGACACTGTCAGGCTCCTGATTTGAAACACTTTGCGTAAAGCGTTTGCTTAGCGGATCACCAGATACATGGTAGACTCTCCGCGTTGGATGTTAAGTGCCAACACGGACGGTTTGCTCTCAAGTTGCTTGCGCAGGTCGCCGAGGTTTTTCACCTTGTTTCGGTTCAGCCCAACGATCACATCATCCTGCTTTAAGCCGTAGCGGGCGGCGACAGAGTCTTTTTCGACACTCGAAACGCGCACTCCGGACACTTTGCCTTCTTTATAGTTTTCCAGTTCTGCGCCTTTTAGTGCTTCATGTAAGGTTTCAGCATTAGCTTTGGCTAGACTCGCTTCTTTCAGCTTGGCGGTGACTGTCTTTTCTTTGCCGTCACGAATAATGCCAAGCTTCACGTCTTTACCAGCGCCCAGGGTGGCAATTTTTGCACGAAGTTCGCCAAAGCTTCGGATCTCTTTGCCATTCACCGAAACAATAATGTCACCAGCTTCAATACCCGCGTTTTCAGCTGCCGAGTCAGGTACGATCTGACTGACAAAGGCGCCATGGTTGGTTTCATAGCCAAACGCTTCCGCAAGTTCTGATGTTAGTTCTCCACCTTGAACTCCTAACACCCCTCGCTTCACTTCACCAAACTCCAGGATTTGGTCAACAAGGTTTTTCGCCATGTTCACGGGAATCGCAAAGCCAATGCCAACATTACCGCCGTTTGGCCCCAAGATAGCGGTGTTGATACCAACCAACTCACCATTTAAGTTCACCAGCGCACCGCCAGAGTTACCGCTGTTAATTGCCGCATCGGTTTGAATGAAGTTTTCAAAATTCTCAACATTCAGACCGCTTCGACCCAGCGCTGATATGATCCCTGAAGTAACGGTTTGTCCAAGGCCAAATGGGTTACCAATCGCAATGGCAAAGTCACCAACGCGCAGAGCATCGGAATCAGCCAGTTTGATTTCGGTTAGGTCTTCCGACTCCTCCAGTTTCAGCAGGGCAACATCTGACATACCATCGCTACCAATAAGCTCAGCGTCGTATTCACGGCCATCGTGTAACTGCACGCGGATTTTGTCTGCACCGTCAATCACGTGATGGTTAGTGATCACATACCCTTTGCCTGCGTCAATAATGACGCCTGACCCTAGGCCTCTAAATGGACGTTCTCTAACTTGTTCAGATGGAAAGTCCGGGCCGAAGAAGAAACGGAAAGACTCAGGAATGCGTTGTTTTGATGTGTGGCTGCCTTCTACCGCAATGCTGACGACTGCCGGACTGACGGCTTCCAGCATGGGCGCAAGGCTTGGCAGACTCTCACCAGCAACGGCAGCAGGTAGTGCTGCCGTTGTCGGCATGGCTGTCATGGTTGTACTAACGGCGAGTGCAATCGCACTCAAAGTAAGCAAAGACTTCTTTTTCATAAACACACTCCCCTCTATAGGTACGTTTTAAGAGTGGGGGTGGGTCAAAAAAGTTCAATGCCCTATAACGTGAAATTTGTGATCAAGTTAACTCGCTTTGCTGGTTTCTTTCTGATCTTTTAGTAAGCCAGATGCACCATCAGAGTAATCACGTGGAGGTTCTTTAGATGCCGACGAATCTTCAGTGACTTCAGAAAGTTTGCTGATGCGTTTTGCGAATGGATTGTCTTGTTCTGGCAGATTCGGCATTAGCTCAGCTGAAGTATTCGCCATGTGCTGATAGAGCTTGCTGTAATCACGGGAAATGTTATCGAGCAATTCTGCACTCTGGGCGAAGTGGTCGACTAACTCCTGGCGATACTGTTCAAGCTCATAGCGCGACTTTTCCAGCTCTTTTTTTAAATCTTTTTGTTGTGAGTTATCACGCGTTGTCAGACGGGCAATAATGAAGCCAATGACAATACCGATGACCACAAATACTAACGTGTTGATCCAAGCCATAAGTGCTCCTTAGCTTATATCTAAAGGTATGGATGAATTGCAGTTTTTACCATTGAGACGGCAAGGAAAAAATGAACTGCAAAGCCCCTAATGCTTTATCTTCACTATACATCGCAAGCCAGACGCATGGTACTATTGATTTTGAGAACGCCACGGGTACAAGTGAGAGCTAGGTTCAAGGATGACCCCACTAGAGCAATACCATAACGACTTACAAAGACCGGACTTCTTTGAAGATGCTTCCCAGCGCAATGCGGTAGAGAAACTTGAAGATCTTTATCACCGACTGGTGGTGAGGGCGAACTCGCCAGTTGAGAAACCGGGCTTCCTAGAGTCCCTCTTTAAGAAAAAGACGTCTGCTAGAGCGCCGGAAAAAGGCCTCTACTTTTGGGGCGGTGTCGGCCGAGGGAAAACCTACCTTGTTGATACATTCTTTGAAAGCCTGCCTTTTGACAAAAAACTGCGGATGCACTTCCATCGCTTTATGCACCGTGTTCATCATGAGTTGCAGCTTCTCGATGGCGAACAAGACCCTTTGCAAAAAATTGCTGATAAGCTCGCCGACGAAGCCCATATTCTTTGTTTTGATGAGTTTTTCGTTTCTGATATTACGGATGCGATGATATTAGGGACGCTGATGGAAGCTTTGTTTGAGCGTGGGATCTGTCTGGTCGCGACGTCAAATATTGTTCCGGATGAACTTTACCGAAATGGCTTGCAACGTGCTCGATTCCTCCCAGCCATTGCTTTGATTAATCAGCACTGCGAAGTCGTCAACGTGGATGCAGGAACGGACTACCGTCTCCGTACCCTGGAACAAGCCGAGATCTTTCATTTCCCTCTGGATGAAGCTGCAGGTGAGAACTTAAAAGAATACTTCTATAAACTTGCCACTGAGCCATGTCATGAATCACTGGAAATAGAAATCAACAACCGAAAGCTTATTGCGGAGCGGGAAGCGGAAGGCGTGGTTCATTTTGAATTTGCCACATTATGCGACAGCCCACGTAGCCAATCGGACTACATAGAGATAGCGCGTCTCTATCATACGGTTTTACTGGCAAACGTACCGCAATTGGGCCTCTCGAAGGATGATGCGGCGCGTCGATTTATCGCGATGGTCGATGAATTCTACGAAAGACACGTGAAACTTATCATTTCGGCTGAAGTTACATTGAATTCACTGTACACAGATGGGCGCCTGTCATTCGAATTCAAGCGCTGCATTTCGCGTTTGAAGGAGATGCAAAGCCATGATTACTTGGCTTTGGAGCATCTTCCATAATTAGCCTTGCGGTAATGACAGTATTGATAAAAATTCAATGAAGAAAAAGTCGGGACTTTTTTTGAAAAAAAGGTGATTTTTTCTCCACCCTTCCTTATAATCCTGCGACCCACCGTTACTGTTGAAAGGCTTAGGCCGAGGGAACCACCACTCGAAGGGGTGTTGAATGGGCTCTTAACAGTGGGAGCGAGAGCTCCTTAAGTGAAATCTAAATTTATCGGGTAATTATTAGCATGAAAACATTCGTTGCTAAACCAGAAACTGTAAAACGCGACTGGTACATTGTAGACGCTGAAGGTAAAACTCTGGGTCGTATCGCAACTGAAATCGCATCTCGTCTGCGTGGTAAGCACAAGCCGGAGTATACTCCGCACGTTGACACTGGTGACTACATCGTAGTTATCAACGCGGAAAAAGTTAAAGTAACTGGCGCGAAAACTACTGACAAGATGTACTACCACCACTCTGGTTTCATGGGTGGCATCAAGTCAATCAGCTTCGACAAACTGATCGCTAAGAAACCAGAAATGGTTATCGAGCTTGCTGTTAAAGGTATGCTACCACGCGGTCCTCTAGGTCGTGCAATGTACCGTAAACTGAAAGTTTACGCTGGCGCAGAGCACAAGCACGCGGCACAACAACCGCAAGTACTGGACATCTAAGGGGACTTCAAAATGGCAGAACAATACTACGGCACAGGTCGTCGCAAGAGCTCCGCAGCTCGTGTATTCATCAAGCCGGGCAGCGGTAACATCGTAATTAACAAGCGTTCTTTGGAAACCTACTTCGGTCGTCCAACCGCTCGCATGGTTGTTATGCAACCTCTTGAGCTGGTGGAAATGACTGAGAAACTTGATCTGTACATCACCGTTGCTGGTGGTGGTATCTCTGGTCAAGCAGGTGCAATCCGCCACGGTATCACCCGTGCGCTGATGGAATACGATGAGACTCTACGTCCTGCACTGCGCGCAGCTGGCTTCGTTACTCGTGACGCACGTCGCGTTGAACGTAAGAAAGTTGGTCTGCGTAAAGCACGTCGTCGTCCACAATTCTCTAAGCGTTAATTCGCTTCCGGATTATCCGGGAATTCTGGTCCAAAAAGCCTGGCTTATGCCGGGCTTTTTATTATCTTCATTCAGGTAGTTACCTCTCCCATCAATGCACGAAATGTGGGCTTGTCCCCAATTTCCTCATTTTGATATTTCCGTAAATTTTTTCTTTTTTGGCAGTTAGTTAAAAAAACGGTGTATACCTCACATTTGTTACAAAAAGGTAGCTTTATCTTGTCAAAAAGTGGGGTTTTCCTTATCATTTAGGCGACGTATTAATAGGTTTTTGTTGGACAAACCACCCGTTTCTACGCAATAAAAATACTTAATTTGAGTTAGCCGTACGCTCCAGGGACGCATAAGGAAAGTTATAAGAATCCATGCGGGAGCACATGGGAGAATGTTGGATGAGCAATGCGCCAGTGAATTCCGGCCGACGTCGTTTCCTGACTCTATCAACCGCAGTGGTTGGTGGTGTGGGTGCAGCTGCAGTCGCTGTACCTTTCATCAAGTCTTGGAATCCAAGCGCCAAAGCGAAAGCTGCCGGTGCCCCGGTCGAAGTCGATGTGAGTAAGATTGAAGAAGGTCAGCTTGTTAGGGCGATTTGGCAGGGTAAACCCGTGTGGATCGTGCGCCGTAGTAAGCAGACGTTAGAAAAATTAGACCAGATTGGGGACAAATTACGTGATCCCGAATCCCTTGAACCACAACAGCCTGAATACATCGTTAATACATACCGTTCTGTTAAACCAGAAATCTTCGTCGCTGTAGGTCTGTGTACACACCTTGGCTGTTCACCAACTTACCTGCCAGATAGCTTTGGCGAGCAGGTAGAAGGAGTAGCTTCCGGTTTCTTCTGTCCTTGTCATGGTTCCAAGTTTGACATGGCTGGCCGTGTATTTAAAAGCGTACCAGCGCCACTTAATCTGGTTGTTCCACCTTACACGTACCTTAACGATAAGCGTATTTTGGTTGGCGCAGATGAGGGGACAGCGTAATGGAAAACTTGCTTAACTGGTTTGAGAAACGTCTTCCAGCGGTGAATGCTTATAAAAAGCATTTATCCGAATACCCAATGCCGAAAAACTTTAACTTCTGGTACTTGTTTGGCTCACTGGCCATGCTGGTACTGGTAAACCAGCTATTAACCGGTATTTGGCTAACGATGAGCTACAACCCTTCTGCAGAAGGGGCTTTTGCGTCAATTGAATATATCATGCGAGACGTGGAATATGGATGGCTGCTGCGTTACATGCACTCCACCGGCGCTTCCGCGTTTTTCGTGGTCGTTTATATGCACATGTTCCGTGGTCTGATTTATGGTTCGTACCAGAAACCACGCGAGCTACTGTGGATCTTCGGTATGTTGATCTTCCTGGCGTTGATGGCGGAAGCTTTCATGGGCTACCTGCTGCCATGGGGTCAGATGTCTTACTGGGGTGCACAGGTAATCATTTCCTTGTTTGGTGCTATTCCGGTTATCGGTGACGACCTGACATTATGGATTCGTGGTGACTATGTTCTGTCTGGTGCAACACTGAACCGCTTCTTTGCACTCCATGTTGTAGCGCTACCCATCGTGATTCTGTTGCTGGTAGTACTGCACATCTTGGCACTTCATGAAGTGGGCTCAAACAACCCGGATGGTATCGAAACCAAGCTGCCTAAAGGCACTAAAGGCGAAGGTTACGAAACTCAGTTCCCATTCCACGAGTACTACACCAAGAAGTACGACATCATCGACTCTGTGCCTTTCCACCCATACGGTACAGTGAAGGATCTGATTGGTGTGGGTCTGTTCGGTATTCTGTTTGCTTACGTTATCTTCTTCAATCCAGAGATGGGCGGCTACTTCCTTGAGCCACCTAACTTTGAAGCAGCTAACCCGCTGAAGACACCGGAGCACATTGCGCCAGTGTGGTACTTCACCCCGTTCTACGCCATCCTACGTGCAGTTCCTGACAAATTGATGGGCGTTGTGCTGATGGGCCTCTCCATTGCTGTTCTGTTCCTGCTGCCATGGCTGGATCGCTGTAAAGTACGTTCATACCGTTACCGCAGCAAAATCCATCTGGCAAACATTGCGCAATTTACTGTTTCGTTCATTGCGCTGGGTATTCTGGGTGCGCTGCCAGCAACCCCAACTTATACCTTGATGGCACAGATCTTTAGCTTTGGTTACTTCATGTTCTTCGTTGCGCTGTTCTTCTACAGTAAAAACGAAGCGACGAAACCATTACCGGAGAGGGTGAACTACAAATGAAGAAGTGGATTGTAATGCTGTTTGCTCTGCTGCCTTCTCTGGCGATGGCGGCGGGTCCAAGCATTCCATTGGATGCAGCAAACAACGATTTGTCAGATAAAGCATCATTGCAAAACGGTGCCAAGCTTTTCATGAACTACTGTTTTGGCTGTCATGCCACTCAGTACCAGCGCTATGAGCGTATCTCAGAAGACTTGGATATCCCGAAAGAACTGATGCTGGAAAATCTGGTTTTTGACAGCAATGCGAAAATCGGTGATCTGGTGACCAATGCGATGACCGCAGAAGATGGTGCGACCTTCTTTGGTGGCCCGGCACCAGACCTGACGTTGGTTGCTCGTGTTCGTGGTACAGACTGGATTTACACCTACCTGCGATCTTTCTACCAAGATGACTCTCGTCCGTTTGGTGTGAATAACTCAGTGTTCCCAAGCGTGGGTATGCCTCACGTACTGGAAGAGCTTCAAGGTACACCTGTTAAGCAGTACAAAACGGTACTGGTTGATGGTGAACAGGTTCAGGAGTTCATCGGTATCGAATCACTGGGTAACGGTGAGCTGAGCCCTGAAGAGTACGACGACGCAGTTCGTGACTTGGTGAACTTCCTTGAGTACTCAGGTGAGCCTAACAAGCTTGAGCGTCAGCAAATGGGTTACTGGGTAATTGGCTTTATGGTCATTTTCCTCATCCTAGCCATTTTGCTTAAGAAAGAGTATTGGCGTGACGTTCACTGATCGGTTAATCTAGTGAGTTGCTGATCCACAATGGGAGCAGGTGCTCCCATTGTTTTTTCTATAGATGAAACATTCTGGAGGGGTTAATGGCTGTTGCTGCCAATAAACGCTCGGTGATGACGTTGTATTCAGACGCATCAGACATGTATAGCCATCAGGTTCGCATCGTTCTGGCAGAGAAAGGTGTGACATACGAGATTGAGCTTGTTGATCCAAATAACCTGCCAGAGGATTTACTCGATCTGAATCCGTATAACTCGGTTCCGACTCTGGTTGACCGTGAGTTGGCGTTGTATAACGCAAACATCATCATGGAATACCTGGATGAGCGTTTCCCACATCCACCGCTGATGCCAGTTTACCCGGTAGCACGTGGTAACAGCCGTCTGATGATGTACCGCATCGAACGTAACTGGTACACACTGGCTGAGAAAATTGAAAAAGGCAATGCAGAAGACGCTGACAAAGCGCGTCGTCAACTGCGTGAAGAGCTTTTGGCTCTTGCTCCAGTGTTTGCCGAGTATCCGTTCTTCATGAGCGAAGAGTTTAGCTTGGTTGATTGCTACCTGGCTCCGCTGCTGTGGCGTTTGCCGGTAATGGGCATCGAACTGAGCGGTCCCGGTGCTAAAGAAGTGAAAACTTACATGGCGCGCGTATTTGAACGTGATTCATTCCTGGCTTCACTGACCGAAGCTGAGCGTGAGATGCGTCTGGCGCAATAATGAGCGACATCAATCTCAAACCTCGACGCCCGTATCTGTTACGGGCGTTTTACGACTGGTTACTCGACAACGATCTAACGCCACACCTGGTTGTGGATGCAACCATGCCCTACGTGAATGTACCGTTTGAGTACGTACAGGATGGACAGATCGTATTGAACGTTGCACCGCGTGCGGTTGGCAACCTTGAATTGGGTAATGACGAAGTCAGTTTCAATGCACGATTCGGTGGTCGACCGATGCTGGTGACTGTGCCTATGTATGCTGTGATGGCAATTTATGCACGTGAAAATGGTGCTGGCACCATGTTCGATCCAGAGCCAGCGTATGATGAAGAGCTGGAGCGTATTGAATCTGAACCGGAACTCAATGCTGTCGAGGAAGTACAGGAAGACGTTGAAACTGTTGTGGAGACTGAGGAGCCAACTTCAGAGCCAGAGCAGAAACCGAAAGGTCGTCCGACACTGACCGTCGTCAAATAAAAAAAGCAGCCTAGGCTGCTTTTTTCATCTCTGAATCTGACTTACTCGCTATTTGCGCTTGGCTCATAGTATTGAAAGCCTTTGATGACTTGCTTAACACCACTCAAGTTACGGGCGATTTCTGTGGCTTCATCGGCTTGCTCGCGGGTGACATAGCCTAGCAGAAAGACCTCGCTGTCTTCTGTGATCACTTTGATGTTCACGTTACGGAGCTTCTTACTGCCGATGAGCGCAGATTTCACCTTAGTGGTGATCCAGGTATCTTTAGACACATCACCCACAGACAACGGCGCCTTGATGCGTATTTGGTCGTAGATGGTCTCTACGCCTTCGAGTTCTCGAACTTTAGTCACGATAGCGTTTTTGAGGTCTTCGGTTTTCGCCTGACCAATCAGTAGCAGTTTTCCATCATAGGAAACGGCGTTAACACGGGTGTCGCCTTTAAAAGGGGCTTTATTAACGATCCCAGCGACTTCCATTCCTAGCTGTGTGTCTTGCCATTCCGTCTTCGCGGTACGGGTATCCTGCTCGTAAATCGCGGAACAGGCACTCACCCCCAACACTGCTGCAAGTAAAAGCGCCTTTTTCATGGTTATTCTCCGTGCGTCGGGAATAGGTACTGATCGATAAGATCGCAAAGTGTGTGCAAGGTGATCAGGTGAACTTCCTGTACGCGGGATGTGCGCTGGGAAGGGATACGGATTTCCACATCCTGCTCACCCAAGAGGCCTGCCATTTCACCGCCATCTTTGCCGGTAAGCGCCACGATAGTCATGTCGCGTGTTACGGCGGCTTCCATTGCCTTGATGATGTCTTTGCTATTACCGCTGGTAGACAGCGCCAATAGTACGTCTCCGCCTTGTCCGAATGCTCGTACCTGCTTGGAGAAGACTTCATCATGGTGGTAATCATTCGCGACCGCTGTCAGGGTGACGGTATCTGCTGTCAACGCTAATGCAGGCAGGCTAGGGCGCTCTGTTTCAAAGCGGTTAAGCAGACAGGAAGCGAAATGCTGAGCATTTGCTGCGGAGCCACCGTTACCACAACATAGGATTTTGTTGCCGTTAAGCAGACACTGCACCATCACCATCGCGGCTTTGGAGATCTGCTCAGGCAAGGCCTCCGCGGCAGCAATTTGTGTCTGGATACTTTCGGTGAAACTCTCTTTGATGCTATCTAGCATTGATTACCCTTCAAATACGATATTTTTCATCCAGTTTACCGAGTTTACGTCGCCTTCAAAAGTCACGGCATCAAATCTAAACTCGGTATGTGTCGCGGACAGGCCATTTTTACCCAACCACAAATAAGCCGCTTTGAGCATGCGTTGTTGTTTTTGTTTGGAGATACTGGCTGCTGCGCCGCCATAGGAGGTCTGGTTGCGATACTTGACCTCAACGAAGACGAGACAGTTTTTTTCCCGCATGATTAGGTCAAGTTCACCGCCCTTGAAGCGGGCATTTTTCTCGATGGTCTTGAGACCCTGTCGTTCAAGGAAGCGGCAGGCCTGTGTTTCGTAGTGGTCGCCGGTTTGCTTTTTACTTAACCGAAACAATCCCCTGATCCCCAAACATCGCCCAGGAAACACTGCGGTTAACTGTGCAGTAATCGCCCAGTGACAATTCACCTGACGACCCTTCAAAGCGATATTCCGGCAATGCCTGCATCTGAGGAAGGGCTTCAATCAATGCATACGCATCCATCCCCAAAGCATATAGGCGAGTCATACCATTATCCAGCCCTGGCCAGAGTTGGTTAAAGCGCGCAGCAGTAGGATTGTTAGGCTCAACCAGAAGGGGAACGTCACTAAATTCGATACCGCGAAGTTCACCAATTTCCCCAACGCCGTTCACTCGGTTGTTAGAGCGTGAGCTTGCGTACAATTTCGGCGGTTGAACGTCCGGGTTGATGGCGACTTCAATGAACGGCTTAAGCAGCGTGAGTTCACCTGCATTGGCGACAAGGTAGACAGCATCAACATCGCGGCGGCTACGTTGCTCTGATTCCATTTCCAGCCCCAAAAGTTGCTGCATTTGCTGGATACGCCCTTGGCTTTCCGTTAGGCCAAATACCCGTTGAACCGTCTTCTGCATCGCTGCGCGATTTTTAAAGAATTCGACTTCTGCAGGCTCACCAGTCTGCTCTTCCCATTGCTTGGAGAATGCTTCACTCACACGTCGGCCAAAGCTGTTGTTAGGTGCAATCACCAATGGATACTGATGTTTGTTCTGAGCAATATGCAGTGCAGCTTGCTCTGCTTCTTGCTCTGGAGATAGTGTGAAGAAGCAAGTATTCGCCGCACCCTCGTCTTCGTTTGGAATATTCAGTGCCAACGTGGGAATCGCGTTTTGGCTGACAGTCAGGAACTCTTCAATTTTATCTTTGCGAAGAGGGCCGATAGCAAACTGAATACCGTCAGTACGCATTTGGTTGACGATGTCAGTCGTTGACAATCCGTTGGTGTCGTAGAACATCACTGAAGGCGCAGTATTGCCCGAATCATCATCCAGCAGCGCTTGTACCAAACCATTACGAATAGCTTCGCCTTGTGCCGCGAACTTGTCGCTTAGTGGCAGCATCACGCCGATGCGATCAGGGCGGAGGATCTCCATCGACTGAAGTGCCGTCAGATCGTTCGGTAGGTAGCGGTTAGCCGGGTGAGATGGATTGGCTGCTAGCCATTGGTTCAGCGCTTCTTGTTGCTGAGCAGGACGGCCCGAGTAACGGCGCAAGAGGTTTACCAGCTCGACCCAGCCATTCAGAACTGGATTGGTGGTTGCAGACAGAGAGTTCAGCTCTGAAGGTGGCATTTTCACCAGCAGTGTCCAAACGTTTTCCCAGTTTTGCTGCTTATCGTAATTGTCCGTGATGTAAGGAGAGCCCTCGGCATAAGAGAGCACAGCGCCTGGCATGTTGCCCAGTGCTTCGTAAAGTTCACCTTTCAACAGGTAATAGCGCTGGTATTGAATAGCAGGAATACCCCAAGATGGCTGGAAGTTCAGGTTATCAACAGCGGTCTGCAGATCGCCTTTTTGCTGAGATAACAAAGCGCGGTTCAGTTGCCATTCGGAAAGTTGCAGTGGGGTCAGTGGCAGTTTTGCCAAACGACTGACTAAAACATCGGCTTGTGCGTACTGTTTTTCAGCAATCAGTGCTTTTAACGCCAACAGATACCAGTCAGCTTTTGCTTCTCCGGTTTCGGTTTCTGCTTTCAGCAAATAGAAAGTCGATGACTCCAGCGCCGGCGCTGTGATGTCATATTGCGGTCCTTGCTCAACAGGTGGTGTGGTGGTACACGCCGAAAGCACCAATGCCAGCGCGATTGGTGGAAGAACTCGTGATACACTTTTGCACTTATGGGTTATTTTACGCATGAACATCTTCTGTCCGTAACTTGTTGCCCTCTATATTAATCGCCGAAGGGTTGTGAAACAAATGACTGATGAAACTTCAACCATGGTTGACGTCTCAACTTTATATATCGTGCCGACACCGATCGGAAACCTGGGAGATATCACCCAGCGTGCTTTGGAGATTTTGCAGCAGGTCGACATCATCGCTGCCGAGGATACCCGCCACACTGGTAAACTACTGTCCCATTTTGGAATCACCACCCGAACTTTCGCACTGCATGACCACAATGAACAACAGAAAGCAGACTTTCTGATTGAAAAATTGGTCACAGGGCAAACTATCGCGCTGGTGTCTGATGCGGGCACGCCGTTGATATCTGATCCAGGTTACCACTTGGTAACCCGTTGTCGTCAGGCGGGTGTCAAAGTTGTTCCTTTGCCTGGGCCTTGTGCAGTCATTACTGCCTTGAGTGCGTCTGGCTTGCCTTCGGATCGTTTCAGCTTCGAAGGTTTTCTGCCGCCAAAAAGCAAAGGCCGCCGTGATAAGTTTTCTGACATTGCAGAAGACCCACGAACCCTGATTTTTTACGAATCGCCACACCGTATTCTCGATACGCTCGACGACATGCTGGCGGTATTGGGTGCGGAGCGTCAGGTAGTCTTGGCACGGGAGCTGACCAAAACCTATGAAACCATTCATGGTGCGCCGCTGGGCGAGTTGATTGAATGGCTGAATGAAGACAGCAACCGTATCCGCGGTGAGATGGTGCTTTTGATTGCTGGTCACCGCGCCGAGAAAGAGGACTTGCCATTGGAAGCAACCAAAGCGGTTACTTTGCTGGCGAAGGAGTTGCCACTTAAGAAGGCGTCTGCGATTGCGGCTGAGCTGTATAACGTGAAAAAAAATGCCCTCTATAAGTGGGGTTTAGAAAACCTCGAATAAGAAGTCCGGTGTTTTCGCTGGATCCGTGGCGGTGAACTCTATATAATCCGCCGCCTGAGTTGGCCGGGTAGCCGCTGCTTCGTTGATGTCCTTTGGGAGACTGACGAGGGGGAGGAAAGTCCGGGCTCCACAGGGCAGGGTGCCAGGTAACGCCTGGGGGGCGCAAGCCTACGACCAGTGCAACAGAGAGCAAACCGCCGATGGCTCTTCGGAGAACAGGTAAGGGTGAAAGGGTGCGGTAAGAGCGCACCGCGCGACTGGCAACAGTTCGTGGCACGGTAAACTCCACCCGGAGCAAGACCAAATAGGTCCCTTTTGGCGCGGCCCGCGTTGGGGACGGGTAGGTTGCTGGAGCCTGTGAGCGATTGCAGGCCTAGACGAATGGCTACCACCGTTTTACGGTACAGAACCCGGCTTATAGGCCGACTCACTAAATAAAATGGGCGAGTTTAGCGATAAACTTGCCCCAGAGAAGGCGAGCATTAGCTCGCCTTCTTTTGTTTTGGCTTCAGTAAAAGTCAACAGCCCCAATGGGGAATGCCGTGCGGTTAAAAAATGCACGGCTTAGCAAGGTGTTCAAGCTGTTGAAATAGAATGCGCTTCGCGATTACGTGATCTTTGTCGCGCTCGATGCTTGCTTGACTTTCTTTTTGCCTGATACTTACACTTCCTAGTGGGAAAATGTGGAATAAAGTGGGTTATTCTGGTGAAAAAGGGTAGTCAGTGACATGTTGAGGGGCGTCAGCGCTATATCGCCCGACGCGAAAGGTCGCGTCGCATTGCCAAAGCGTTATCGAGAAGAACTCGATGCGTTGTGCGATGGCGTGTTTGTCTGCACCATTGATCATCAGTTACCATGCCTGCTGCTATACCCCTTGCCTGAATGGGAGCGCATCGAAGCCAAGCTATCCCGCTTATCCAGCCTCAATCCAGCCGAGCGTCGTTTACAGCGATTGCTGCTTGGTCATGCGTTTGAGTGTGAGATGGACGGACAGGGGCGAATTCTGATTGCACCTACACTGCGCGATTACGCCGGTTTGAATGGTAAAGCCATGCTGGTGGGACAGCTCAACAAGTTTGAGATTTGGAACAGCGACAAGTGGCAGCAACAGATCGACCAGGATATTCAACATCAAGCCGAATCAGCGGAAGCGCTGAGCGACAGGCTCAGTAACTTATCGCTTTAGGTAATCAAGATTATGTCAGAGCAGTTTTCACACATTTCCGTCCTCCTCCACGAATCCATAGAAGGTCTCGCACTCAAACCTGACGGCATTTATGTCGATGGTACGTTTGGCCGTGGTGGACATACCCGAGAAATTTTACGTCGTCTGGGTGACGGTGGTCAGCTTTACAGTATTGACCGCGATCCGCAGGCGATTGAAGAGGCAGGCACAATTGATGACCCGCGCTTCAACATTATTCATGGCCCATTTTCCGGAATCCAACAATACATCGAAGAACGTGGTCTGAGTGGCAAGATTGACGGCGTATTGCTGGACCTTGGGGTGTCTTCACCGCAATTAGACGATCCAGAACGTGGCTTTAGCTTTATGCGCGATGGTCCTTTGGACATGCGCATGGATCCGACTTCAGGTATTCCAGCTTCTCAATGGCTTGCCGAAGCGGAAGCCGACGACATTGCCTGGGTGTTGAAAGAGTTTGGAGAAGAGCGATTTGCCAAGCGTATCGCCCGTGCCATTGTTGCGCACCGCGAAGATGAAACCAAAGAGCCGTTGACCCGCACTTTGCAGTTGGCCAACTTGATTGCTGCGGTATCACCTTCCCGTGATCGTAAAAAGCACCCTGCGACCCGCTGTTTTCAGGCGATTCGCATTTACATCAACAGTGAGCTGGAAGAGATTGAAACGGCGATGCAAGGTGCGCTTGAAGTGCTGGCGCCGGGTGGTCGACTTTCCATCATCAGCTTCCACTCATTGGAAGACCGTTTGGTGAAACGCTTTATGCGTAAGCAAAGCAAAGGGCCGGATGTGCCACATGGCGTGCCACTGACCGAAGATCAAATCCGTGCTCTGGGTCAGGCAAAGATGAAGCTGGTGGGCAAAGCATTGAAACCGTCCGACGTGGAAGTCTCAGACAACACTCGCTCCCGAAGCTCGGTGCTGCGTGTGGCAGAAAAATTGGGTGACTGATGTCGGCAGAAAGTCCAGGACTGACAAGGCAAATTCTGCAGGACCTGACCAGTATCGGTCGGGTTCCTATGGTGCTTTTGGTTCTGGTGCTGCTTTCTGCATTGGGCGTGGTTTACATCACCCAACAAACGCGTGCTGCGATAGCCCATCATGACCAACTTTTGATGGAACGCGAGCAACTGGAAGTCGAATGGCGTAACCAGTTGCTTGAGGAGCACGCGTTATCAGAACACAGCCGTGTCGAAGCGATGGCACGGCAGGATCAGGACATGATCCGTCCGGACAGTCGACGTGAAGTCATAGTGAGTCAATAGCGTGAAGGGAAAAACGAAACCGACCAATCAGCGAGCGAAAAAGCCCGCACCGAATTTGATTCGGTGGCGTTTTGTCACGGTCTGTTTCTGTATTTCCCTTGCCATGGTCGCGTTGATTGCCCGCGCCGCATTCATTCAGGTCATCGAACCGGATCGCCTTCTTCAGGAAGGCGATATGCGTTCTGTCCGTGTCAAAGCCCTTCATTCCGCACGTGGCATTATCACCGATCGCAACGGTGAGTCGTTGGCTGTCAGTGTCCCGGTTGAAGCGGTATATGTGGATCCGGTGACTGTATTTAAAAACGGCGGCCTTAAAGATATCGAACGCTGGTACGCGTTGGCTGATGTGTTGGGTATCGATCGTCAGGCGATGGTAAACCGCATCGAGCGTAATAAAACAAAACGCTTTATTTACCTCCAGCGTCAGGTCGGTCCTGCTGTTGCCAACTATGTTTCCGGTCTCCGCTTACCGGGTATTGGCTTGAATGACGAGTCCCGTCGTTTTTATCCGGCAGGTGAGGTTAGTGCTCACCTTGTAGGTGTAACCGGTATTGATGGCCGTGGTCTTGAAGGGATTGAACGCGGTTATGATGGTTGGTTGAGTGGCGAACCGGGCCGCCGTACTGTGCGCAAAGACCGTTATGGTCGCGTCGTGGAAGTGATTTCCAAAGAGGCCAAGGAAGAAGGCAAGCCACTTCAACTGAGTATCGATCAGCGCCTTCAGGCGATTTCTTATCGCGCCATCAAGCAAGCGGTCGCGGACTACCGTGCGACCTCAGGCTCATTGGTCATGGTCGATGTCCGAACGGGGGAAGTATTGGCGATGGTGAATGCGCCGTCGTACAACCCCAATAACCGCTCTGATCTGAAAAGTTTCAAGATGCGCAACCGCGCCATCACTGACGTCTTCGAGCCTGGTTCTACTATCAAACCTCTGGTGGTATTGGCAGCACTGGAAAACGGCGTAGCCGATGAATCGACCATCATTGATACCGGCAACGGCGTGATGAGTATCGGCGGTGCGCGTGTCCGCGATGTTTCCAAAGTCGGTGAAGCAAACCTCCGTAAAATTCTCCAAAAATCCAGTAACATCGGTGTCAGTAAGCTGTCGCTTTCTATGCCCGTCGAAGCGCTGCTTGGTCTTTACAGCAGCTTTGGCATCGGTGACGCAACAGGTGTGAGCCTGGTTGGTGAGTCTTATGGACTCTATCCGAACCGCCGTCGTTGGTCTGACTTCGAACGCGCGACGCTCTCCTTTGGTTATGGCCTCTCTATTACGCCATCTCAGCTTGCTCGTGCTTATGCGGTACTTGGCGCGGAAGGTGTGAATCGCCCGCTGTCGATTTTGAAAACCGAATCCGTGGTACCGGGTAAACAGGTCGCGTCACAAGAAAATACCCGAAAAGTCCTCGATATGTTGGAGTCCGTGACGCAGGAAGGCGGGAGTGCCCGCCGTGCAGCGGTCGATGGATATCGCGTCGGGGCAAAAACAGGGACAGCGAAAGTTGCAGTGGCTGGTGGCTACGGTGATGAATATATCGGTTATACAGCGGGGATCGCACCTTTGAGCGAGCCACGCATTGCCATGGTGGTGGTGATCAATGAACCCCAAGGCGACAAATATTACGGTGGTCAGGTTGCGGCCCCCGTGTTTTCTGACGTGATGAAGAGCGCGTTGCAGATCCTCAATATCGCACCGGACGCTCAGCAGCCATTTTTACAGATTGCTAATACGGACAATCGGAACTGATGCCGAACACGAGCTTTAAAGAATTATTGGCGCCTTGGTATGACGCCATCCCAGAGACACCTATTACCGGTTTGACGCTGGACAACCGCCAGATCCAACCAGGTGATGTATTTATTGCCGTTCAGGGTCACTCCCTGGACGCGCGCCGTTTTATCCCTGCGGCTATTGAAGCTGGCGTAGCGGCGGTGATTGCCGATGATGGCGATACTAACGGCCAGTTTGATGTCACCTTGCAAAATGGTGTGCCCGTCGTTGCCTTCCCTCACTTGAAATCCACCTTGTCAGAAATTGCTGACCGTTTCTATCAATCACCAAGCAAAATGATGAAGGTGATTGGTGTGACAGGTACCAATGGTAAAACCACGGTGAGCCAGTTGATTGCGCAGTGGATTGACCTGCTCGATGGTAAAGCGGCAGTGATGGGTACGACAGGTAATGGCTTCCTTGATGCATTAGAGCCAGCTTTGAACACCACGGGCAGCGCGTTGGATATTCAGCAGCAACTTGCCGTGTTTAACCATCAGGGCGCGACTCATGTGGCGATGGAAGTGTCTTCTCATGGTTTGGTGCAAGATCGCGTGAAAGCCGTGGCTTTTGACGCTGCCATCTTCACTAACCTCAGCCGTGATCACCTTGATTACCATGGCACCATGGAAGCATACGCCGAAGCCAAGCTTCGCCTGTTTACCCACTACGGCTCACCAGTTTCCGTGATCAACGTTGACGATCCGGTTGGTGCAAACTGGGTCAGCAACATGCCGGAAGCGGTGGCGGTTTCACTATCTGAAAGCAATGTCCACGCGCATCAAGGACGCAAGCTTTGGCTAACATCTGTCGACTATGCGACAAGTGGCGTGACCATCAGCTTTGACTCTTCATGGGGTGCTGGTCAATTTACTGCGCCGCTGGTTGGCGAATTCAATGTCATGAACCTTTTGGTTAGCCTGACCACGCTTCTGGGACTTGGTTACGAAAAAGAAACTCTGATGGCAGCGGCCAGCAAGTTGCAGGCAGTGATTGGACGCATGGAAGTTTTTCATCGTGCTGACAATCCCATGTTGGTGGTGGATTATGCTCACACGCCCGATGCTCTTGAAAAAGCGCTGATGGCTCTTCGTCGTCACTGCGATGGTAAGCTGTGGTGTATTTTCGGCTGTGGTGGCGACAGGGATACAGGTAAACGCCCAATGATGGCAGACATTGCTGAAAGGTTGGCTGATGTGGCTATCCTGACCGACGATAATCCCCGCTCTGAATCTCCGGAAGTGATTGTGGCTGACATGCTTAAAGGCATGGTCGATCCCGATCAGGCAATTATCCTTCACGACCGCGCGGAAGCGTGTGGCTATGCATTTGAAAATGCGTCAGAAAAAGACGTGATTCTGGTCGCAGGAAAAGGACACGAAGACTATCAAGTGCTGGCATCAGGTACTGTTCACTATTCCGATCGTGAGACCGTACGCCGTTTGTTGGAGGAAGAGGCATGATCCCAGTTTCGTTGAAATCACTGCAGGCTGTTTTAGACGCTGATCTGGTCGGCGAAGATGTGGTGATTGATGCCGTTTCCACCGACACGCGAACGCTTGGCAATGGCGCTTTGTTTGTGGCGCTGGTGGGCGAGCGATTCGATGCCCATGATTTTGTAAAAACTGCGCATGAAAATGGCGCGTCAGCGCTTTTGGTTTCCAAACCTGTTGATGTCTCACTACCACAACTGATTGTGAAAGATACCAAGCTGGCTTTGGGGCAACTGGGCGCATGGGTGAAATCTCAATGTGACGTGAAGACGATTGCGCTCACAGGCAGCTGCGGTAAAACCACAGTCAAAGAGATGCTGGCTGCCATTTTGTCTCCAAAAGGTCAGACGCTTTATACCGCCGGCAACTTCAATAACGACATCGGTGTGCCGCTGACCTTGCTTCGCCTGCAACCCTCTGATGAGTACGCGGTGATGGAATTGGGCGCTAACCACATTGGTGAAATTGCCTATACCACGGCTTTGGTTAAGCCGGATCTGGCGATGGTCACTAATCTGGCGGCAGCGCATTTGGAAGGCTTCGGTTCCCTTGATGGCGTAGCGAAAGCCAAAGGCGAAATCTTCCAGGGGCTTGATGATGGCGAGCTTGCCATCGTTAATCAGGACAGCAATGGTGGCGCATTTTGGGATGACGTACTGAAAAGTAAGCAAGTACTTACCATGACAGTGACTGACAAGCCTGCAGACTACCGTGCCGAGAATATTCATCAGGTCGATAACGGCTGTTATGCCTTCGAACTGGTTTCACCGCAAGGCACCTATCCGGTGACACTCAGCCTTCCCGGTGAACATAACGTGGCGAACGCGATTCTTGCTGCCATTGCTGCGACCAAAATCGATAGTAAGGTGACAATGGACGATGTGGTCCGAGGTCTCGCTTCTGTGTCGCCTGTCAAAGGTCGCGGTGCGATAAGCTTCCCGCGCCCCGGTCTTCGCCTGATTGATGATAGTTACAACGCCAGTCTTGCAGCAATGAAAGCGGCGGTGGACTTACTAGATGGCTTCGACGGCGACAAAGTCATCGTCTTGGCTGATATGGGTGAGATGGGCGAACATTCCGAATCGGTGCATGGAGAAGTTGCAGAGCACCTCAGCAAAGCCTCTATCCAAACCGTGATTACTTATGGACCTGCCAGCGCCGCTATCAGCGAACGTTGCGGGGGTCAGCACTTTGAAGATAAAAGCGCATTGATTGCGCATGTAGTAGAACTGATGAAAACAAAACGCGAAGTATCCGTTTTGGTCAAAGGGGCCAACGGAATGAAGATGTCTGAAGTGGTTGCAGCAATAGAGGAGGCAGCCAAATGCTAGATTGGCTATCAGATATCCTAACCCAACACATTCCGTTTTTCCGACTGTTTGATTACCTGACATTCCGCGCCATCCTCAGCGTGTTGACCGCTTTGACGCTGTCACTCTGGATGGGCCCGCGCTTGATTGCCCGCTTGCAGATGCTGCAAATCGGTCAGGTAGTGCGTAACGAAGGTCCGGAATCTCACTTCAGCAAACGTGGTACGCCAACGATGGGCGGCATCATGATCCTAACGGCGATTACGGTCACCGTGCTGCTGTGGGCTGACTTATCCAACCCTTACGTCTGGGCGGTATTGTTCGTGACTCTGGGTTACGGTGCCGTTGGCTTTGTCGATGACTACCGTAAAGTGGTACGCAAGAACACAGACGGCCTGATTGCCCGCTGGAAGTATTTCTGGCAGTCCGCCATTGCGCTGGTTGTGGCCTTCGCGCTCTATATTCACGGTAAAGATACTGCTGCGACCCAACTTGTGGTGCCTTTCTTCAAAGACGTGATGCCGCAGCTTGGCCTGTTTTACATCGTCTTCACCTATTTCGTGATTGTTGGCTCAAGTAACGCTGTGAACCTTACTGACGGTCTTGATGGCTTGGCCATCATGCCAACCGTGATGGTGGCCAGTGGTTTTGCCTTTATTGCCTGGGCGACAGGTAACGTGAACTTTGCTGAATACCTGCACATCCCCTATATCAAAGATGCCGATGAATTGGTGATTGTCTGTGCGGCGATTGTCGGCGCAGGTCTGGGCTTCTTGTGGTTTAACACCTATCCGGCCCAAGTATTTATGGGGGATGTGGGCTCACTGGCACTGGGTGGTGCACTGGGCACGATTGCCGTGCTGGTGCGTCAGGAGTTCCTGTTGGTGATCATGGGCGGTGTGTTCGTGATGGAAACCTTGTCAGTGATCCTGCAAGTGGGCTCTTACAAACTGCGCGGTCAGCGCATTTTCCGCATGGCGCCTATCCACCACCACTACGAATTGAAAGGCTGGCCAGAGCCGCGCGTGATTGTACGATTCTGGATTATTACCCTGATGCTGGTTCTTGCAGGACTGGCAACATTGAAGGTGCGCTAAATGAAGACAGACGCCGCGAAAAACATTGTGGTGATTGGGCTCGGTATGACCGGGCTCTCTGTCGTTAATCATCTTGTGAGAAAAGATGATGGCGCGACCGTGAAAGTGATTGATACCCGTGCTAACCCGCCGGGCGCAGAGCAGTTACCGGAAAATGTGGCATTGCATGCCGGTGGTTGGAATACGGATTGGCTACTGTCAGCCGACCAGATTGTGGCAAGCCCAGGCATTGCGCTGGCAACGCCAGAGCTTCAGGACGCGGCTGCGAAAGGCATTGAGATTGTCGGTGACATTGAACTCTTCGCCCGTGATGTAAAAGCGCCTGTCATTGGTATTACCGGCTCAAACGGTAAAAGCACCGTGACCAGTCTGTTTGGTGAGATGGCTAAAGCAGCAGGCATCAATGTCGGTGTTGGCGGTAATATTGGCTTTGCAGCTCTGGATATGCTTGCCAATGAGCACGCTCTTTATGTACTGGAGCTATCGAGCTTCCAGCTTGAAACGACCTACTCCCTGAATTTGGACGCGGCAGTGTTTCTCAACCTTTCAGAAGACCATATGGATCGCTACGAAGGGATGGATGACTACCGCGATGCCAAATTGCGCATTTTCGACCAAACCAAACTGTCGGTCTGGAACCAAGACGATCTCCAGACCAAAAATACGCAGAAGCAGGGCGGCAATGTGCCTGCTATCAGTTTCGGCTTCACGTCAGGTGAGTACACACTGACCGAGAAAGACGGCGCAGAGTGGCTGACAGCAGAAGGCGAGCCTGTGATGGCGGTGTCTGATGTCGCGCTGGTGGGTCGTCACAACGTGGCTAACTGTCTGGCGGCGATGGCGCTGGCTGATGCTGTGGGTGTGAGCCGTGAAGCGCAATGTCAGGCAATGCGTGAATACCGAGGTTTACCTCACCGTTGTCAGCAAGTGATCGAACACAACGGCGTGCTTTGGGTGAATGACTCAAAAGCGACTAACCCCGCGAGCACTGAAGCGGCGCTTGATGGCCTGCAATTAGCGGGGCGTTTGCACCTTTTGGTGGGCGGTGATGGCAAAGGCGCAGATTTTTCTTCGCTGAAACCTATCCTCGACAAGCTGAACGTGACTTTGTATTGCTATGGCCGTGATGGTCATGCTTTTACAAATCTGGTTGCGTCGCCTGTGGTGATTGAAACCATGCAGGAAGCCATGGATATCGCGGCATCGACCGCGAACTCTGGCGACATGGTGTTGTTGTCTCCAGCATGCGCGAGCTTCGATCAGTTCACCAACTTTATGGTTCGTGGTGATTCTTTTGCTGCTTACGCAAAAGAAATTGCACAGCGAAGCGCAGAGGAGAGCGTGACGGAATGATGAGTGCGAAGTGGGACGAGAACCGTTTGATGCGCTGGCTTTCGAATCCAGCGCCAACGGCATTGTATGACCGCCAACTGGTGTGGCTGTCATTCGGCCTGATGATGGTTGGTCTCATCATGGTGTCCTCTGCTTCCATTCCTGTTTCTGTCCGTCTGGTTGATGAGCCGTTTTATTTCGCCATGCGTCAGGGCGTCTATCTGGTAGGAGCACTTATCATTGCCGGCGTGGCCATGCAGATACCTTTGTCTCGTTGGCAACAACTCAGCATTCCTCTGCTTTTTATCTCGCTCGCACTTTTGCTGGCGGTTCTGTTGGTCGGTAAATCGGTAAACGGTGCATCCCGTTGGCTGCCTATGGGCTTTTTTAACCTGCAGCCAGCAGAAGTGGCCAAATTATCACTCTTCCTGTTTATTGCTGGCTACCTAGTGCGTCGCCATGGTGAGGTTAGAGAAAGCGTCACTGGCTTTTTAAAGCCATTGGCTGTGCTGGTGGTGATTGCAGGTCTTTTGCTGCTTCAGCCTGACCTTGGTTCTGTTGTCGTCATGTTTGTTACGACGGTAGGCATGCTGTTTATTGCCGGCGCCAAGCTATGGCAGTTCGGTGTCTTGCTGTTTACCGGTCTTGGGCTGGTGGGTCTTTTGATCATTGCTGAGCCCTACCGTGTCGCTCGTGTCACCTCCTTTCTGGATCCTTGGCAAGACCCGTTTGGTAGCGGCTATCAGCTGACGCAGTCTTTGATGGCCTTTGGCCGTGGCAGCTGGTGGGGACAAGGACTCGGTAATTCTATCCAGAAGCTTGAATACCTACCGGAAGCCCATACGGACTTTGTTATTGCGGTGCTGGCAGAAGAGCTTGGACTGATTGGCGTTACTGTCGTTTTGCTGATGGTATTCTCATTGGTTTTCCGTGCCCTCTTTATCGGGAAGCGTTGCCTTGAAGCGAATCAGTTATTCGGCGGCTTTCTGGCATTTGGTATTGGTATCTGGTTTGCGTTTCAGGCACTGGTGAATGTCGGTGCTGCGGCAGGTATTATGCCGACAAAAGGTTTGACGTTGCCGCTGGTCAGTTATGGCGGTTCCAGTTTATTTATTATGTCGACGGCGGTGGCGCTACTTCTTCGCATTGACCACGAATACCGTTTGGAAACGGCGCAGGCGCACCAACGAATTGTCTCTCATGAAAAACGAAAACGAACAAAAGCATAAACGATTATTGGTGATGGCCGGTGGAACCGGCGGTCACGTTTTCCCGGGACTTGCGGTAGCGAAAGAGTTGCAGGAACAAGGTTGGAAAATTCGCTGGCTGGGAACGGCAGACAGGATGGAAGCGGATTTGGTGCCAAAACATGGCATTGAGATCGACTTTATTGAAGTAAAAGGGCTGCGTGGTTCGGGCTTTGCGCTTAAACTTCTCGCCCCTTGGATGGTACTTAATGCTGTTGTTCAGGCAAAGCGCCATATCAAAAACTGGCAACCGGATGCTGTGCTGGGCATGGGCGGGTATGTGAGTGGACCAGGTGGTTTGGCTGCATGGTTAAGTGGCATTCCTGTTGTCCTCCACGAGCAAAATGCCGTCGCAGGGTTAACCAACCAATGGTTGGCAAAGATCGCCAAGCGTGTGTTGCAGGCTTTTCCTGGTGCGTTTGCTGATAAAGAAGTCGTTGGCAATCCGGTAAGAAAGGATGTTTGCGCCTTGCCAGAACATAAGGTTTATGTAGATGGCACACCGCTGAAAGTACTGGTGATGGGAGGCAGCCAGGGGGCTCGAATCTTAAACCACACAGTGCCGGAAGCGATGGCGAAGTTGAACCGTGAAGTGGTGATTCGTCATCAGGCGGGTAAAGGCAATCAGGCAGACACGGCAGAGCGCTTCCAGAAAGCGGGTGTGGCGAATGCTGAAGTCACCGAGTTTATTGATGATGTCGCGGAAGCCTACGATTGGGCAGACGTCCTGATTTGCCGCTCTGGTGCTTTGACGGTATCAGAAGTATCTGCAGCAGGCCTGCCTTCGATCTTTGTGCCTTTCCAGCACAAAGATCGCCAGCAGGCACTGAATGCTGAGCACCTCGTCGAGAGTGGCGCGGCCCTAATGATAGAACAACCGGATTTGAGTGCTGACGCTTTGGCGGCAGCACTGGAAGATAAAGATTCATCGTCATTGATGGCGATGTCGAAGGCTGCTAAAGCCGCAGCAATTACTAATGCTGCAGAGCGTGTAGCCAGTGTCATCAAAGACGTAGCGAAGTAGAGAACAAAGTGATGGGCAAATTTGATAGTCATCAATTAGAAAAAATTCGAATCATGGTGCCGGAAATGCGCCGTGTAAAGCGCATTCACTTTGTGGGTATTGGCGGTGCCGGTATGTGCGGTATTGCGGAAGTGCTGGTCAACGAAGGGTATGAAATTACGGGCTCTGACCTTTCTGAGAATGCAGTGACTCAGCGTTTGGAGAGTAAAGGCGCTAAAGTTTTCTTCGGTCACGCCGAGAGTAATGTCGATGGTGCAAGCGTTGTGGTTGTATCGACTGCAATCCGCCAGGACAATCCAGAGTTAGTTGCAGCGAAAGCCGCACGTATTCCTGTAGTGCGCCGCGCAGAGATGCTGGCCGAACTCATGCGGTATCGTCATGGCATTGCCGTTGCGGGTACGCATGGTAAAACCACCACTACAGCATTGACCACGCTGATTTATCAGGAAGCAGGTCTGGATCCAACGTTTGTGAATGGTGGTCTGGTAAAAAGTGCTGGTACCAATGCACGTTTGGGCTGTAGCCGCTACTTGATTGCGGAAGCCGATGAAAGTGATGCTTCTTTCCTGCATTTGCAGCCAATGGTGGCGATTGTCACCAATATCGAAGCGGACCACATGGATACCTATGGCGGTAACTTCGACAACCTGAAGCAGACCTTCATCGATTTTCTACACAAGCTGCCTTTCTATGGTCAGGCGGTTATGTGTGTTGACGATCCTGTGGTACGTGAGTTGATCCCAAGCATAGGTCGTCAAGTCATCACTTATGGTTTCTCAGAAGATGCTGATGTGCGCCTGAAAGATTACCGTCAGGAAGGTCAGAAAGGTATTTTCACTATTTTGCGCGCCGGTAAACCGGAGGTTCACATCGAACTGAATATTCCGGGCCGACACAATGCATTGAATGCGGCAGCTGCGGTTGCAGTGGCAACGGAAGATGGTGTGGAAGATGACGCTATCTTACGTGCACTGGCGAGCTTTGAGGGCACTGGCCGTCGATTTGACCAACTGGGTCTGTTCCCTGTGGAAGAGGGTCACGCGCTGCTGGTGGACGATTACGGGCATCACCCAAGTGAAGTCGACGTCACCATTCAAGCTGCGCGTGCTGGTTGGGAAGATAACCGCCTAGTCATGGTGTTCCAGCCACACCGTTACAGTCGCACCCGAGATTTGTATGACGATTTCGCCAATGTGCTTGAACAGGTTGACGTATTGCTGATGCTGGATGTGTATTCTGCCGGTGAAGCGCCAATTGCGGGTGCCGATGGGCGAAGTCTTTGTCGCACTATTCGTGGCCGAGGAAAAATCGATCCGATTTTTGTACCGGATGTAGATGCTCTGCCTGCAGCACTGGCTGCGGTAATTCAGCCGGGCGATCTTGTGCTGACACAAGGTGCAGGTGATATTGGTAAGGTGGCTAGAAAACTGGCCGAATTGAAACTGGATAAAAAGGCGTTGAGCGAGCAGGTATAAACCTGATTACATGCGAAATTACTGAACTCTGGCAGGATGATGTCTAATTTTTAACCTGTTTTTGATGGTTTTGTATGTATTTGATCTCAGCTTCACTACTTCAACGCTAAGAAGGGTTGGTGACCTGTCAAACTGACCGTTATAATCGGTCGGCTTTGCTAGAGCGAAGCCACAGGTTGCCTGGCGATAGAGAGGCAATAGCCTGATATGACAAATGTGACCGTTGAGGACATACCGGCTCAGCCTTCAATGTTAAAAGAACATTGGGGGGGGCTGGTGTTTTTAGTGTTTGTCATTCTGGTAATTCTTTGGTCTCTGCTCCGGGTCATTGCCTGGATGGGTGACGAGGAACAACTGCCGCTATCCCAGATTGTTATACAAGGCGAGCTTGAGCATTTAACACCGTTGGAAGTCCGTAATGCGGTTGTGCAACTGGGTGGTCTGAATAGCTTCATGATCCAGGATGTGGATGACATCCACAGTGCGATTTCTGCAATACCTTGGGTCGCTAATGTCGCAGTACGAAAACAGTGGCCTGATACGATCAAAGTCAATGTGACTGAATACCAGCCTCAGGCAGTCTGGAATGGATCGTTTCTTTTGGATGTTGGCGGGGACGTGTTTGGCGCGGATCCTGCTGAGGTGAAAAATTTGGGTCTGGTTTCACTCCATGGCCCGGATGGCAGTGAAAAAGAAGTGCTGGAAGCGTGGCGAGAAATGCGCAGTATTCTGGCACCAACACAATTAGAAATTGCTGCCTTGGCGCTCAACGAGCGTCGCTCGTGGCGAATTGTCACCCGTGATGGCGTGAGAATTGAATTAGGGCGTGAGTCCCGCAACGAGAGATTGAAACGCTTTGTCGATTTACTTGACGACTTCAGGTCAACTGACAGGGCGATTCAATATGTAGACTTGCGCTATGACACTGGTGCTGCGGTGGGGTGGAAAGCCCCCGAAGCGGACACCAGTGACGAAAATACCTGAGAGTAGGTGGAATGAAACAAACAACTGACAGACCGCTGATTGTTGGATTGGATATCGGAACCTCCAAGGTTTCTGTTCTGGTCAGTGAGATTTTGCCTGACGGTGCGATCAATGTGCTAGGCGTGGGCTCTACGCCTTCACAAGGCATGGATAAAGGCGGTGTCAATGATCTTGAGTCTGTCGTGAAGTCAGTGGAACGCGCGGTTAATGACGCGGAACTGATGTCTGACTGCAAGATTCGCTCCGTCTACCTGTCGCTGTCAGGTAAGCATATTCATTGCCAGACCGAACGCGGTATGGGCACGATTTCCGACGAGGAAGTCACGCAGGATGATGTCGACATGGTCATTCACACGGCGAAGTCGGTGAAGATCAGCGACGAGCAGCGCGTGCTGCACGTTATCCCGCAGGAATATAAAATCGACTATCAGGAAGGGATCAAGAATCCTGTTGGTCTTTCCGGTGTGCGTATGGAAGCCAGCGTGCACCTTATCACTTGCCACAATGATACCGCGCGAAATATCGAAAAAGCGGTGGAACGTTGTGGCCTGAAAGTGGACCAATTAATTTTCTCTGGTTTGGCGGCTAGCCACGCGGTGATCACTGCCGACGAGAGAGAGTTGGGTGTATGCGTCGTCGATATTGGCGGCGGAACCATGGACATTGCAGTATGGACTGGCGGCGCTTTGCGTCATGCAGCCGTTATTCCATACGCAGGAAATGTTATCACCAGCGATATTGCTTATGCCTTCGGTACACCTCTTAGCGACGCTGAGAAAATCAAAGTGAAGCATGGGTGTGCGTTAAGTGAACTGGTGAACAAAGATGCCAAGGTTAATGTGCCAAGCGTTGGAGGGCGTCCCTCACGGAGCCTTCAGCGCCAGACACTGGCCGAAGTCATTGAGCCACGTTGTAGTGAATTGCTGGGGTTGGTGCAGCAAGAACTGGAACGTGTGCAGGAACGTCTGCGCGGACAAGGTGTAAAACACCAATTGGCGGCAGGTATTGTCCTTACGGGCGGTGCTGCGCAAATGCAGGGACTGGCGGAATGCGCTGAGCGCGTCTTCCAGAACCAGGTACGCGTGGGGCTTCCTGATGGTGTGACAGGGCTAACTGACTATGTCAATGCAACCTATCACGCCACTGCAGTTGGGTTACTGCATTACGGCAAAGAAAACCTATTGAACGAATCGAGCGAGCCGGAGCCTAAAAGAACTGTATCAGGCATGTTCAGTAAACTTAGTGGCTGGCTCAAGAAAGAATTTTAAACCTGATGCGAACAGGAAAGACGGAGAGAACACATGTTTGAACCGATGATGGAAATGTCCAACGATGCAGTAATTAAAGTCGTTGGTGTTGGCGGCGGCGGTGGTAATGCAGTCGAGCACATGGTGCGTGAGTCAATTGAAGGGGTGGAGTTCATCACCGTCAATACAGATGCTCAGGCACTGCGCAAGACAGCGGTAAGCACCGTTATCCAAATTGGTGGCGATATCACGAAAGGCCTAGGTGCGGGTGCAAACCCACAGGTTGGCCGTGAATCTGCAATGGAAGATCGCGAAGCGATTAAAGCTGAGCTCGAAGGTGCCGATATGGTATTTATCGCAGCAGGCATGGGCGGTGGTACCGGTACCGGTGCGGCTCCTGTGATTGCTGAGGTAGCGAAAGAGCTGGGTATTTTGACCGTAGCGGTAGTGACTAAACCATTCAGCTTCGAAGGTAAGAAGCGTATGGCGTTTGCAGAACAGGGTATCGAAGAGCTTTCCAAGCACGTCGATTCTCTGATCACGATCCCGAACGAGAAGCTGCTGAAAGTGCTGGGTCGCGGTATCACCTTGCTGGATGCGTTTGCGAAAGCAAACGATGTATTGCGTAACGCTGTACAAGGCATCGCAGAGCTGATCACTCGTCCAGGCCTTATCAACGTCGACTTTGCGGACGTCCGCACTGTGATGTCTGAAATGGGTCATGCCATGATGGGTAGCGGCGTTGCAACGGGTGAAGACCGGGCAGAAGAAGCGGCCGAAATGGCAATTTCAAGTCCACTGCTGGAAGATATTGATCTGGCAGGCGCTCGTGGTGTTCTGGTGAACATCACAGCTGGCTTTGATATGCGACTGGATGAATTTGAAACTGTGGGCAACACTGTTAAGGCGTTCGCCTCAGACAACGCCACTGTGGTTATCGGTTCGTCTATGGATCCAGAAATGAGTGACGAACTTCGTGTGACTGTAGTCGCTACAGGTATTGGTAACGAGCGTAAGCCGGACATCACTTTGGTGCCAGGTACGCAGCAAAAACCAGCACCGGTAGAAAATAAGGCACAACCTTTGCAAGAAACACCAAAGGCGGCAACGCCTGTGCAAGGTGGACGTCCTTCAGAACCGTCTGCTCAACCACAGACTTCTAACGTTGCACCGAAGCCGAAACAGGAACAGGACTACCTAGATATCCCTGCGTTTTTACGTAAACAAGCGGATTAACAGTAGGCAGTGCTTGGTTTGTGTACAGCAGCATGGTATCATGCTGCCCGTTTTGCCTTAGTGTGACACTGTAATGAGTGATTTGGGGCGCAAAAACAAGTATTCAGTTGGGAATGGCAGATGATTAGACAAAGAACATTAAAAACTATTGTTCAGACGACCGGAGTTGGTTTGCACTCTGGCCGGAAGGTCACCTTGATCCTGCGCCCGGCTGCAGCGAACACAGGCGTGATTTATCGTCGTACTGACCTGAACCCACCGGTAGATTTTCCGGCGGATCCAGCGTCTGTGCGCGACACCATGCTGTGTACTGCACTGGTTAATGATGATGGCGTACGTATCTCTACCGTTGAGCACCTTAATGCTGCTCTGGCCGGTATGGGCATCGACAACGTGATTATCGAAGTAGACGCACCAGAGATTCCAATCATGGACGGCAGCGCAAGCCCGTTCATTTATCTGCTGCAATCTGCGGGTATTGAAACACTTAATGCACCAAAACGTTTTGTACGCATTAAGAAACCTGTTCGCATTGAAGACGGCGACAAGTGGGCAGAGCTGCTGCCGTATGACGGCTTCCGCCTTGACTTCGCCATCGATTTCAATCACCCGGCAATTGAAGCTGAGCAACAAAATCTGGTGTTGGACTTCTCTTCTCAGTCTTTTATCAAAGACATCAGCCGCGCACGTACATTTGGTTTCATGCGCGATATAGAGTACCTACAGTCACGTAACCTGTGCCTGGGTGGTAGCTTTGATTGTGCCATCGTCCTTGATGATTACCGCATCCTGAACGAAGAAGGCCTGCGTTTTGACAATGAATTGGTGAAACACAAAGTATTGGATGCCATTGGTGACCTTTACATGTGCGGCCACAACATCATTGGTGAAATGCGTGCTTATAAGTCAGGCCATGCACTGAATAACCAGTTGCTGCGTGCAGTACTGGCTGATCAGGAAGCATGGGAATGGGCGACATTTGAAGATGAGCAGACGCTCCCAGTGACATTCGCACAACCAGGTATGGTTCTGGCGTAAGCCAAAGAACAACAAAAAAACCGAAGCCTTGGCTTCGGTTTTTTTATGGCTCCGAGAAGGTGATTATTCTTCTCGGTTCGATATCGCTGCGATAGCTTCAAGCCGCTTTTTGACCTTATCTGGCGCGCTTTCCGCAATAGCCTTGAGATATTCTGCGGCCATTGGACTCACTTTACGCCACTTTTTCTCCGCTTCTTTAGTCTCTTCCTGTCTGACAAGGTCAACAGCCAGCGCAGGGTTTACCTTAATCTCAATCGTCATTAGAGACGGGAGCGTATCTCTTCGAAGTGCGGACATCAGAGTATGTCTGTCATAGTTGAGCCTAGTAGCCCAAGCAGAAGAGCCGCATTCCAGAATCAAAATACCATCACGGTAATTCGCCACGCGGCATTGTTTTGCCGATTGGGCTGGAAGCAAAGCCTGAACCTGCTCATTGAGCTGGGAAAGTGCCATGGCTCGTTGACGCACCTGTCCGGTCAATGAGTTTTCCAGCAGCTCCTGAGCGGCTTGTGGTCGATGGTCTCGCATTGATGTCTGTTATCCCAAATTGGCTTAGTTAAAGAGTATCAATTCCCGGCTGTTCTCTCCATGTCATCCCTGCATAAACCTTGATATCGCGTAATAACTTTGCACCACAACTGAACATAAACTGCACTAAAAAGGTTCTAGTCAATGAACGGGTTCTAATTTTTGTCAACGAAAGGCGATGAACCCGCATTACAGGTGGGATGAGCGATAGATATGCCTTATTATAATCAGCCTTGAAGTACCTTAGCGTGATTAACTGATTCTCAGGCCTTGAAATCTGACTCCAAAGGCACCAGATCAACGCTATAACGCATCGTTAATTCTTCCGAAAGAATTTTGGCAGAGGGATATGCTGATTGTTCTCTGCCGCACTGGATCCAGGCTTTGGCCAATACGCTAAAGCGACAAAATGAGAGAAACGGCAAAGCCATGTTATCGAAACTAATTACCAAAGTAATCGGAAGCCGCAATGACCGCACACTGCGTCGCCTTCGCAAAGTTGTAAATGAAATCAACAACCTTGAACCGCAATTTGAAGCGCTCAGCGATGAAGAGCTGAAAGCCAAAACTGCTGAATATCGCCAACGTATCGAGCAAGGTGAATCACTGGACGCTATTCTGCCGGAAGCCTTTGCTACCGTGCGTGAAGCGTCTAAGCGTGTTTACGGCATGCGTCATTTCGACGTTCAGATGATTGGCGGCATGGTACTGAACAATGGCCAAATCGCAGAGATGCGTACCGGTGAAGGTAAAACCCTGACCGCAACCCTACCAGCTTATCTGCACGCCCTGACGGGTAAAGGCGTTCACATCGTCACAGTGAATGACTATCTGGCGAAGCGTGATGCCGAAACCAACCGTCCGCTGTTTGAATTCCTGGATATGACGGTTGGCGTGAACGTGCCGAACATGCATCCGCAAGAGAAAAAGCAAGCCTACCTCACAGACATTCTTTACGGAACCAACAACGAGTTTGGTTTCGATTACCTTCGCGACAACATGGCATTCCGTGCCGAAGACCGCGTTCAGCGCTCCCGCTACTTTGCAGTAGTGGATGAAGTTGACTCCATCCTTATCGATGAAGCGCGTACTCCTCTTATTATTTCTGGCCCTGCAGAAGACAGCTCTGATATGTACACCCGTATCAACGCGCTGATCCCTCAACTGGTTCGCCAGGACAAAGAAGACAGCGAAGAGTATCGTGGTGACGGTCACTTCACTGTCGACGAAAAGGGCAAGCAAGCTCACCTGACAGAAACCGGTCAGGAGTTTGTTGAAGAACTGCTGAAGAAAAATGGCCTGATGGAAGAGCACGACACGCTGTACTCTCCAGCCAATATCACTTTGCTTCACCACATCAATGCCGCATTGCGTGCACATGTACTGTTTGAGAAAGACGTTGATTACATCGTGAAAGACGATGAAGTCATCATCGTTGACGAACACACAGGCCGCACTATGCCTGGTCGTCGTTGGTCTGAAGGTCTACACCAGGCTGTTGAAGCTAAAGAAGGCGTGAAGATCCAGAACGAAAACCAGACGCTGGCATCGATCACTTTCCAGAACTTCTTCCGTTTGTATGACCGTCTGTCAGGTATGACAGGTACAGCAGATACCGAAGCGTTCGAATTCCAGTCGATTTACGGTCTGGATACCGTAGTTATTCCAACCAACAAACCAATGGTCCGTGATGATATGGCGGATCAGGTTTACATGACTGAACGCGAGAAATTCAACGCGATCATCGAAGATATCAAAGAACGCAGCGAGAAAGGCCAGCCTTCTCTGGTGGGTACGGTGTCGATTGAAAAATCTGAGCTGCTTTCTAATGCACTGAAAAAAGCGGGTGTTAAACACTCAGTACTGAACGCAAAATTCCACGCATCAGAAGCTGACATCGTTGCTGAAGCGGGTGCACCGGGTGCGGTGACCATCGCGACTAACATGGCGGGTCGTGGTACCGATATCGTGTTGGGTGGTAGCTGGCAAACTGAAGTTGCTAAGCTGGAAAACCCATCAGAGCAACAAATTGACGACATCAAAGCGAAGTGGCGTGAGCGTCATGACGCAGTGAAAGCGGCTGGTGGCCTTCACATCATTGGTACCGAGCGTCATGAATCTCGCCGTATCGATAACCAGCTGCGTGGTCGTTCAGGTCGTCAGGGTGACCCAGGTTCAAGCCGTTTCTACCTGTCGATGGAAGATTCACTGATGCGTATCTTTGCTTCTGAGCGTGTGTCAAACATGATGAAGAAGCTGGGTATGGAAGAAGGCGAAGCGATTGAGCACCCATGGGTGAACAAGGCTATTGAAAACGCCCAGCGTAAAGTAGAAGGCCGTAACTTCGATATTCGTAAGCAACTGCTGGAATTCGATGACGTCGCTAACGACCAGCGTAAGGTGGTTTACGAGCTACGTGATGAATTGATGGAAAATACCGACATCAGCGAAATGATCGAGCAAAATCGGGAAGACATCGTCGATGCGGTGATTGATCAGTACATCCCACCTCAATCTCTGGAAGAAATGTGGGACATCGCAGGACTTGAAGGCCGCTTGAAAGCTGACTTCGACGTTGAGCTTCCTTTGCAGCAATGGTTGGACAACGACGACAAGTTGTATGAAGAGCAACTGCGTGAGCAGATCCTGAACAACATCGTTGATGTATACCAATCGAAAGAAGCGGCTGTGGGGGCTGAAACCCTGCGCAACTTCGAAAAAGCGGTCATGCTGCAAACGCTGGACACGCTTTGGAAAGAGCACCTGGCTGCAATGGACCACCTGCGTCAGGGTATCCACCTGCGTGGCTATGCGCAGAAGAACCCGAAGCAGGAATACAAGCGTGAATCGTTTGAACTGTTTGAAGGTCTGCTTGAGTCACTGAAGTCAGACGTGATCATGACGCTGAGTAAAGTACGTGTTCAGCAGCCTGAAGAAGTGGATCGCATGGAAGAGCAGCGCCGTGCGCAGGCAGAAGCAGCAGCGCGCCGCCAGCAAATGAACCATGCCGAAGCGGAAAACCAATTGGCTGACGGCGAATCACAAAGCGCTTCGTCAGAAACTGTGGTTCGTGATGGCCGTAAAGTCGGTCGTAACGAACCTTGCCCTTGTGGTTCCGGTAAGAAGTTCAAGCAGTGCCACGGTAAGATTGACTAAGCTGAGGCGCTGAAAGAAAAGGCCGCTTAGCGGCCTTTTTTATGGGAGTGAGATAACTAAATGGAAAAGAAACGACTTCATATCGCTGCAGGGATCATTTTGAATCCTGAAGCCAATGCGATTTTCATCACCCAGCGTCCAGCCAAGGCCCACAAAGGCGGTTTTTGGGAGTTTGCCGGTGGCAAAGTCGAAGATGGTGAATCTGCCCACGAAGCGGTGAAGCGAGAGCTTGAAGAAGAGGTGGGGATTACTGCCAAAACTGTTGAGCCTTTTATTTCACTGGCGCATGACTACCCCGACAAAGCGTTGGCTTTCGACTTCTTTCTTGTCAGAGAATTTGATGGCGAGCCGTTTGGTAAAGAAGGGCAACCAGGGGAATGGGCGGCTATCAGCGAGCTAGCAAACTACACCTTCCCCGAAGCGAATGATCCTGTGCTGGATAAAATCCGTGACACACTGGGTAAATAGGCTTCTAGGACCTAGGACCTAGGACCTAGAACCCTGATCTTTCTCAGTTATCTTCTGACCAGCCATCGCTGTCAGACATATCCGGTGCACCGGCAATACGCTTTTCTTCATCGGCCCATTCGCCAAGATCAATCAGTTGGCATTTCTTGCTACAAAACGGACGAAATGGGCTGACATCGCCCCAAACCACAGGAATGCCACATTGTGGGCAATTGACGATGGTTGGCTTTTCTTGACTCACAAAAACCTCATTAATTAACAAACTGCCAGAGATAAAGCCATCATGTCTGGGACAGGCTGACTCTCATCAAATGGCATAAAACGGATGGCAAAACGCGACTTGTGACCGGATACCAGCGGGAAGGCATTGTATTCGGTAGAGAGCTGAATGCGCAGCAAGCTTGCACCTTCCACGTCCTGCTGACAAAACCCATTCACCACTGTGCAAGGCTGAAGGCCAGCGCTACCGCGGGTCAGACGCAACCAGAAGCTTAGCGCGTCCTCGAGCGGAGCCAGAGTCTGCTTCCATTGCTCAGCGTTAGACTGTTTGTGTGCCAACGGCAGATTCAGCCAGTGGTGCAGAGACGGCAAATCAAAACTGCAGGTACCACCTGGTATCGAAAAGCGCTGACGAATAGATGACAGAAACTTATCTTCACGAAGCTTCTGGCCAAGGCGCGAACCCTGCAGCAATGCTTGTTGGAGCTGGCGGCTTTCAAGCAATAGCGCTTTTAACTGTTCAGTATCGACATTTGGCACATCGAGCCAGGTTTCGAGCTTGGCGCGCTGTTTTTCTAAATCCTTGGCAAGGTCGCCCTTCACCTGAACCTGTTCCAAAATCTCAACCAAATCGAACAAGCTGCGGAAAAAAACGCGCCACTGACCGTCATCAGTCAGTGTGGAAGATTGGTTGATTTGATCGAGAAGGTACTCAAGACGCAGGTATACGCGAACCTGCTCGGTAAGGGGATGCTCGTAAAGGGTGTCACTGCTCATCTTGCTTCCCGTTTATTGCGCCGCCAGAGCGAGATACTGGTGGTGCAGTGTTTCAATCTGTTCTGACAACGGCTTGCTGTCATTTTCATTAAAGATGATATCGTCAGCGGCTTCGAGTCGCTTTTGACGAGTAGCCTGCGCGGCGAGAATATTTTTGACCTGCTCTTCTGGCACTTGGTCCCGTTGGGTGGTCCGGGTCACCTGCGTGGCTTCGCTAACATCGACAACCAGCACACGCTGGCAAAGCGATTGAAGACCGTTTTCCACCAGAAGGGGAATAACCAGCAGGCAATAAGGCGATTTGGCCTGAGCGGTTTGGGTAATCATCTCTTGTCTGATTTTGGGATGCAACAGACCATTGAGCCATTCCTTGTCTTCTGGATGAGAGAAAACATGCCCGCGCAGTGCGCTGCGGTTCAGGGTGCCGTCGTCATTGAGCATCGAAGCGCCAAACTTCTCTGAAATGGCTTTCAAGCCTTCAGAACCAGGCTCGACCACTTGTCTGGCAATCACATCGGCATCAATCACTTCAATGCCTTTTTCCGCGAAAAGATTGGCAACAGTGGTTTTTCCACTACCAATGCCGCCAGTGACGCCTACCACGTATGCCATGAATCAGTAACCCAAATAAGAAGTTAAGTACCAATCGATGATCTTATTGCCCCAAAGCAAACTGATCCACCCTGCAATCGCGAGATACGGGCCAAATGAGAAAGGTGTTTCTTTTCCGGTGCCTTTGACACGCATCATAATAATGCCGCCAATCGCACCGACAAACGAGGCCATTAGCACCACCATCGGCAGTGTTTGCCAGCCAAGCCAAGCGCCAAGAGCCGCTAAGAGCTTAAAGTCACCATATCCCATGCCTTCCTTGCCTGTCAGGATCTTAAACAGTTGGAATACCGTCCAAAGGGAGAGATAGCCTGCCATTGCACCGATAACCGCATCTTGCAGCGGCACCGGAGAAACACCCACAAGTGCGAGCAAAATACCTGCCCACATCAGAGGAATTGTCATTTGATCCGGCAGCAGCATGGTGTCGAGGTCGATAAAGCAAAGAGCGACCAGTACAAAAGTGGCACCAATAACAGCCAGTGACCAATAGCCAGTCAAGGTGAACGCCACAAAGCCTGAGAGGACTGCTGTCAGGATTTCGATAAGAGGATAGCGAACGCTGATTTTAGTTTTGCACGAGCGGCATTTACCGCCAAGGATCAGCCAACTCAACACAGGAATATTGTCAATGGCACGAACCGGGGCTTGGCAAGAAGGGCAATGAGATCGTGGCAAGCTCAGGTTGAAGATGTCGCTTTCCTTTGGAGCAGGCATGTCATCAGGAAAGCACTCATGGCACTCCTGCCGCCACTGACTTTCCATCATTTTTGGAAAGCGGTAAATCACCACATTGAGAAAACTGCCCACGATCAGGCCAAACAGCGAGGCGAGAAATACATACAGACCCGGGGAGTCAAAAAGCCAGTCCATCAATCAATCCTGTGTAAACGGTGGTAGGGTCTGTTGACCTTTGGTAGTTGACCATCACCAAAGGTCAACAGACCCTGGGTATGATAACGACTTGTGCCGCTTCGCTCCATGTGAAATGAAGCAGTTAGCGGCACAAAACAATGAAGGGTCGGGAGCCTAGCCCATCACACTCATTAGATTGAACATCGGTAGGTACATCGCCACCACCAATGAGCCGATGAGAATACCCAAAGTGACAATGATCATCGGCTCAAGAATCTTACCAATATTATCTACCGTGTTATCCACGTCAGCCTCATAGATGCCAGCCACTTTATTCAGCATGTCATCCAGCGCACCTGATTCTTCTCCAATCATTACCATCTGGGTCATCATGTCAGGAAATTCTCCGGTTTCCTTGATGGAACGGTGAAGAGGGTGGCCACCAGACGTTTGCTTATGCACTTCCTCAATAACCATTTTAAAGTGGCTGTTATTAGCTGTTTTCCCTGCGGCAGATAACCCATTGAGTAATGGAATACCAGCACTAAAGGTTGTCGCAAGTGTTCGGGTAAATCGAGAAATGGTGGCTTTTGTTAGCACATCCCCAATTACAGGAATATGTAGTGATAACTTACTGACTTTTAGACGGAAGCTGTAGCTTTTATTCACGCAGCCTCTGAAGGCGGCAACAATGAAGATGAGCGCAAGCAGCATATAAAACCCGTAGTCCCGAATCGTGTCAGATATATTCAAAATTTTTTGTGTGAACCAAGGTAGCTCCGCCCCGAATGAAGAAAAGACATCTTTGAAGGTTGGGATCACGAAGATCAGCATGCCGATGGTCACGGCTATGGCGATAACGCAGACTATCGAAGGATAGATCATCGCCTTAACCACTTTCGCCCTCGTTTCCTCGCTCTTTTCACGATAGACACAAATACGCTCAAAGATTTGCTCTAATCGACCGGTTTGTTCGCCGGTGGCAACCAAATCACAGTAAAACTGATCAAAAAGAGGTGAGCTCGCTTTCATCGATTGCGCCAGTGAGGAGCCCGCCTCAATGTGGCTGTAAATCTGGCCGATGATCAGCTTCATTTCTGCTTTCTTCGCGCTGGCTTTTAGCAGTCTCAGCGTTTCTCCAAGCGGCACGCCCGCTTCCAGCATGGTTGCCATCTGGCGGGAGATGAGGGTGATATCTTTGGCGGTCGCTGAGTTTCTGCGTCGAACCCAGGATGACGGAGAGCGTTTTTTAATTTTCTCTAAGCGGATGCGCTGCTCTTGAAGAGCTTGTCTGGCTTCCTGCTCTGAGAATGCCAGCGTCTGGCCTTTTACTTTAGCACCTTTAGCGGTGACGCCACGCCACTGATAAGAGAAAAGTTTATTAGGACTGGTGGCCATGATATTTCCTTTTTTACAGACTGATCACGCGTTGCAGTTCTGCAAGGCTGGTGATGCCTTCATTAAGTTTTTCAATGCCGGACAACTGCAGCGTTAACATGCCATTGCCCATGGCAAGGGTTTCAATGCGGGAAGCTGACGCGCCATTACCAATGGCTTCTGCCAAATCTCTGCTAACTGGCATCACTTCATAAATACCAACACGACCCAGGTAACCATGGTTGCAGTGGTCACAGCCTTCCTGTGAGGCTTGATAAACCAGCTCTGGTTTGAGCGAAGGATAGTGTTGGGTCAAGGCCGTCAGATGATGGTCATCAACATCATGTGGCACTTTACAATGTGGGCAAAGGCGACGGCCCAAGCGCTGGGCGATGATCAGGGTAAGTGAAGCGGCAAGGTTGTAGGCGGCAACGCCCATGTTTGCTAGACGGGTGACACTTTCCGCCGCTGAATTAGTGTGCAAAGTTGACAAGACCAAGTGACCAGTTTGTGCCGCCTTGATACCGATTTCTGCGGTTTCTAAATCACGGATTTCGCCGACCATCACCACATCTGGATCCTGACGGAGAAAAGCGCGTAATGCTTTGGCAAAATCCAACCCGATATCGTTGTTGATGTTGACCTGATTAATGCCGGGAAGATTGATTTCAACCGGGTCTTCGGCGGTGGAGATATTTCGGTCTGCTGTATTGAGATACTTCAAGCCGGTATACAAAGAGACAGTTTTTCCGCTCCCTGTTGGGCCTGTCATCAAGATCATCCCTTGTGGGCGATTGAGCGCATTCAGGTAATTTTGTTTTTGTTGCGTGTTATAACCGAGAGAATCAATATTCAGCGCAACACTGCCGCCATCCAAAATCCGCAGCACCACCTTTTCACCCCAAAGCGTTGGTAAGGTAGAAACCCGCATATCGATGGACTTATCTTCGGAAAGATTCAGCTTAATCCGCCCATCTTGTGGAAGACGACGCTCAGCAATATTCAGCTTGGCGATGATTTTTAATCGGGTCGAAAGACGGCGAGAAATCCCCGCAGGTGGCGTGCTATGAGTTTGCAAAATACCGTCTAAACGGAAGCGTATTTGGTAGCTTTGCTCAAAAGGTTCGAAGTGGATATCGGACGCTTGTTTACGGACTGCATCCATCAAGACTTGTTGGATATAGCGGCTGACAGGGGCATCGTCGGAAAATAGGTCTTCATTTTCAGCAATGTCGTCGATGCTGTTACTCAGCGCCTCTAACTCAGAGTCTGTCACACTGTTGGTTCGAATTCTCTCCGTGACATTCTTACCATAAAGTCGTCGAATCGCCCCTTCAATCTGGGCATGTTCCAACAGTACGGGATTGACGGAATAGCCCGTCGCGAACTGGAAATCGTCCTGAATATCAATACGGGTGGGGTCGCTAACCCCTAACAGCAGTTGCTGATTGCGAATGTCTAAAGGGATACATTGGGAAGAAAGCACCAAATCTTTCTGATTCAGTGTTGCGTTGGTCGCTTCCCAAGGAAATTGCTTAATATCTTGAACGGGTTCGCCAAAAATCTCAGAGGCGGCTTTGGCCAGTTCTTCACTGGATAGGATTTTTAAAGCGAGCAAAGCCGAAGGTGTGCTCACACCTTCGGCTTTGATTTTTGCTGTGACTTCTTGCTCTCGCGCCGAGGAAATGTATTCAGCTCGGCGCAGGGCTACAGCAAGGCTAGTTATCATGCTCGAAACTGAGATGCTTATTGTCTACAACCTTCCAAATCTAGACCAGCAGGAATCGTTCCAGATGGGGTGCAGTCCCATCCAGTGGTCTCAAGTCTTGTAGTAAAAACTAGGCCACCAAGAGAGGAGTTTGTTGCGTCAAAAGTAAAACTAATACCTGCGCTGGTAGCTTCATCACCAGTGCCTGCGGCTTCGATAAGTGCAACAGTACCCAGAGCATTCATTGTTGCTGAAGCGCCAATTTCTGCTAAATCTGTAGGGAAAGCGCCAGTCTCTTGTTCTTCAAGTTGAGCTGGGGATTGTAGTGATTTTAATGTTGCTAGACCTGTCATTGCCTCTGAGCGTTGCACGTAGTCTTGATAAGCTGGGATTGCAAATGCTGTTAAAGCACCGATCACCGCTACAACAATCATTAATTCAATTAAGCTAAAACCCTTTTGCTTTTTCATATCCATTACTCTCCGGTTTATATAGTTACGCAACTGTGCGCTTAAAGTAGTTCCAAGATACGGCGGATAAAGAGGGTAAAACAGAAGATAAAATTTGGGTTTCGAGTGGTGGATTGCCTTCTCTGTAATTGGCTTGTTAATCAATTGCTTTAATGTGAAGAGCGAAATAAAAAAGCAGGCGTTATGCCTGCTTTTATCAATTAATGTTTTGGTATTAATAAGTTACTTAAGGCGCATCGACAAATCCATGGCGCGAATGTGTTTGGTCAGTGCACCGACTGAAATGTAATCCACGCCGGTTTCTGCAAACTCGCGGATGGTATCAAGGGTAACGTTGCCGGAAACCTCCAGGGCGACTTTCCCTTTGTTGATCGCAACGGCTTCTCGCATCATGTCAGTGGTGAAGTTATCCAGCATCACAATGTCTGCGCCCGCATCAATGGCTTGTTTCAGTTCATCCAGAGATTCCGTTTCCACTTCAACCGGTTTGCCAGGATTTAACTTCTTAGCTGTCTCTACCGCACCCTGAATACCGCCGCAGGCAATGATATGGTTTTCTTTAATCAGGTAGGCATCATAAACGCCAATGCGGTGATTAAAACCGCCGCCGCAGGAAACAGCATATTTCAGCGCATTACGAAGCCCAGGGATGGTTTTGCGCGTATCCAGCAGGCGGGTTTGGGTGCCAGCAATTTTCTCAACATAGCGGGCAGTTTCTGTGGCGCAGCCAGAGAGTGTCTGGATAAAGTTCATCGCATTGCGTTCGCCTGTCAGCAGGGTGCGGGCTGGGCCTTCTAATTCGCAAAGCACCTGATTCGGCTGGACCTTATCACCGTCCTCCACTTTCCAGTTTATGGTTACTGTGTTACCCAGTTGGCGGAAGACCTCATCAGCAAATGTACGGCCGCAAAACACACCGGCTTCACGGGTGATGATGGTTGCTTTGCCTTGAGTGTCTGCAGTAATCAAGCTGGCTGTGATGTCGCTGTCCGCATTAATCTCACCGCCCAAGTCTTCTTTTAATGTATCAGTAACGCAGCGAACCACATCTTCTTCAAGGTGTGCTTTCAGGTAGGCGATACGGCTTTGGCTATCGTGAACGCGTAGAGTGTTTGAAAGATCGGACATGGTGGTTCCATCACAGTGAATTCGGTTTAAATCAGGTTTGCCCTGAGCGATGGCTGCAAGTTTACCGTCGGCTTGGGAATTTTGCGAGGTAAGAGGTGAGTTCTCTGTATGTCGAATCGTTAGAAAGTTGTGCCTGTTTTGGCAAATGGCGGGTTAAAATAGTCAAAGACCTATTTCTTGTTTGCTGTTTTTTGGCGAGTTTTAAATGTTAACCATCACCGATCATTTGTTGGATAGTGCCCCTTATGTCCCTTCGCCTCACTTTAACGAGCGCCCGGTTGAAGAAGATATTTCGCTGCTGGTGGTGCATAACATCAGCTTGCCGCCGGGTGAGTTTGGTGGCAGCTATATCGAAGATTTCTTTCAGGGAAAACTCACCTCTACAGCACATCCCTTCTTTGATGAAATTCGAGATGTTCAGGTTTCTGCCCATTGCCTGATTAAACGCGATGGCAGTGTGGTGCAGTTTGTGCCTTTCAATCAACGCGCATGGCATGCTGGTGTGTCTTCATTCGAAGGTCGTGAACAGTGCAATGATTTCTCGATAGGTATTGAGCTTGAAGGAGCAGACGACTTGCCATATACAGAGGCACAGTACGTTTCATTGGCAGATGTATCTCGCGCTATCATGAAGCACTATCCTGCTATTACTTATGAGCGTATTACAGGCCATGAGAACATTGCACCAGGAAGAAAAACTGACCCCGGCCAGTCATTCCACTGGGAGAAGTTTAAAGCACTCCTCTAGGCCAAAAAACAGAGGGGATGTGCGTAAAGGTGTGTTGACGGTTTGCTACACCACCTGAAACGACTTTGAGACTGACTACACAGAATTCCAACCGTGGCCAAAATAATTGGTCTGACCATTATCTCTTCGTTGATTAATAAATGCGCGACATTTAATTGTAACCTCTATGACTTAAATCAAGTATACGGTGGACACTAAAGCCACATTCTGGTAACTTTTTATCGGTTTGATAATTGGTCTTACCAATTTACAAGACTAGAAAATGGGATAAGACGCGCAGGAATTCCGGCGCCAGATAAATAATAAAACAATGGCTATACAACGGATTCGTCAACCCAAACTGTCTGACGTTATAGAGAAAGAGCTTGAAAGTCTGATTCTGGAAGGAACCCTTTCGCCTGGGCAAAAGCTGCCACCAGAGCGCGAGTTAGCGAAACAATTCGATGTTTCCCGCCCCTCCGTCCGAGAAGCCATTCAGCGATTAGAAGCCAAGAAACTCCTTAATAGAAAGCAAGGTGGTGGCACCTTTGTGAGTGAGCGCTTGTGGCAGCGTTTCTCTGAGCCTTTGATTGGGCTTTTGGCTGACCACCCTGAAAGCCAGCTTGATTTGCTGGAATCCCGTCATGCGCTGGAAGGAATCTCCTCCTATTTCGCAGCGTTACGTGGAACCGATGAAGATTTACAGCGAGTGTGTGACTGTCACGATAGCATTCGCGAAGCCCAGCAGCTTGGTGACTTGAAAGCAGAAGCTGCCGCCGTTATGAAATACCTGATTGCCGTTACCGAGGCGTCACATAACGTGGTTCTGCTGCATATTATGCGCAGCTTGGCGCCTTTGCTGGAGCAAAACATTTTACAGAACTTTGAGTTACTGAACCGACGTGAAGATGTCGTCGCGAAGGTAACCAAGCACAGAGCCAACATTGTTCAGGCGATTACCGCCGGTGAGCCGGAAAAAGCCCGCCAGGCATCGCATGCACATTTGGCCTTTATCGAGGAAACCCTGCTGGATCTGGGCCGTGAGGAGAGCAGACGTGAACGCTCCCTTCGCCGGATACAGCAACGCAAGGACGAGTTGGAATAGCGGATCCCGACAGCTTTGAGGAGTTGTCAGGAACCGTTTTTTCAGCTGCGACAACATTAGTTTTGTACGAGTCAATCAACGAAAGGATAGATCGCCATGTCTGAAGTCATGAAAAATGACGTGGACGCACTAGAGACCCAAGAGTGGCTAGCAGCTCTTGAATCAGTCGTTCGTGAAGAAGGTGTAGAACGTGCCCAGTTCCTGCTTGAGCAAGTTATGGAAAAGGCGCGCCTTGACGGTGTTGATATGCCAACTGGCATCACCACCAACTATGTGAATACCATCCCTGCAGACAAAGAACCTGCATACCCGGGTGATGTAAACCTGGAACGTCGTATTCGTTCTATCATTCGTTGGAACGCGATCATGATCGTGTTGCGCGCATCGAAGAAAGATCTGGAACTTGGCGGCCACATGGCGTCTTTCCAATCTTCAGCTGCATTCTACGAGACCTGTTTCAACCATTTCTTCCGCGCACCTAACGAGGTGGACGGTGGCGATCTGGTTTACTACCAAGGTCATATTTCACCGGGTATCTACTCGCGTGCATTCGTTGAAGGTCGTCTGACTGAAGAGCAACTGGATAATTTCCGTCAGGAAGTAGATGGTAAAGGTATCTCTTCTTACCCACACCCTAAACTGATGCCTGAGTTCTGGCAGTTCCCGACCGTATCAATGGGTCTGGGTCCAATCTCTGCTATCTATCAAGCACGTTTCCTGAAGTACCTGAACGGTCGTGGTCTGAAAGACACTACCAACCAGCGCGTATACGCATTCCTGGGTGACGGTGAGATGGATGAGCCAGAATCACGCGGCGCGATTTCTTTCGCAGCTCGTGAGAAGCTGGATAACCTGTGCTTCCTGATCAACTGTAACCTGCAGCGTCTTGACGGCCCAGTAATGGGTAACGGCAAGATCATCCAAGAACTGGAAGGTCTGTTCAAAGGTGCTGGCTGGAACGTAGTTAAGGTCGTTTGGGGTAGCGGTTGGGACAAACTGCTGGCGAAAGACACCACCGGTAAACTGCTTCAACTGATGAATGAAACCGTTGACGGTGACTACCAGACGTTCAAAGCAAAAGACGGTGCTTACGTTCGTAAACACTTCTTCGGCAAATACCCAGAGACTGCAGCACTGGTTGCTGACATGACTGATGAAGAGATCTTCGCGCTGAAGCGTGGTGGTCACGAGCCGTCGAAGCTGTACGCTGCATTTAAGAGCGCACAAGAAACTTCAGACCGTCCAACAGTGATCCTGGCTAAGACCGTTAAAGGTTACGGCATGGGTGAAGCGGCTGAAGGTAAGAACATTGCGCACCAGGTTAAGAAGATGGATATGACCCATGTTCTGCACCTGCGTGACCGTCTGGGTCTGCAAGACCTGCTGTCTGATGAAGAGGTTGCTGCACTGCCTTACCTGAAACTGGAAGAAGGTTCAGCAGAGCACCAGTACCTGCACGCTCGTCGCCAAGCGCTGAAAGGCTATACGCCTCAGCGTTTGCCTAACTTCACTGAAGAACTAACTCTGCCACAGCTGGACGCGTTCCAACCTCTGCTGGAAGAGCAAAAGCGTGACATTTCTACCACTATGGCTTTCGTACGTGCACTGAACGTACTGCTGAAAGACAAAGGCGTGGGTAAGAACATCGTTCCAATCATTGCTGACGAAGCGCGTACCTTTGGCATGGAAGGTCTGTTCCGTCAAATCGGTATCTACAACCCGCACGGTCAGAACTACACCCCACAAGACCGCGACATCGTTTCTTACTACAAAGAAGCGACTTCAGGTCAGGTACTGCAAGAAGGTATCAACGAACTGGGTGCCATGTCTTCATGGGTTGCTGCGGCAACGTCATACAGCACCAACGATCTGCCAATGATCCCGTTCTACATCTACTACTCGATGTTCGGCTTCCAACGCGTTGGCGACATGGCGTGGATGGCTGGCGACCAACAATCACGCGGCTTCCTGCTGGGTGCAACTGCAGGTCGTACAACGCTGAACGGTGAAGGTCTTCAGCATGAAGATGGTCACTCACACGTCATGGCGGGTACTGTTCCTAACTGTATCTCTTACGACCCAACTTTCGCTTACGAAGTTGCAGTGATCATGCAAGACGGTATCCGTCGCATGTACGGTCCAGAGCAAGAGAACGTGTTCTACTATCTGACGCTGATGAACGAAAACTACGCGCAGCCAGCAATGCCAGAAGGCGCTGCAGAAGGTATCCGTAAGGGTATCTACAAGCTGGAAGCCTACGCGGGTGACAAAGCGAAAGTTCAGCTGATGGGCTCTGGCACCATCCTGAACGAAGTACGTGCAGCGGCTGACATCCTGAGCAAGGATTACGACATCGCATCTGATGTATTCAGCGTGACGTCTTTCAACGAACTGGCACGTGATGGCCAGGCGTGTGATCGTCAGAACATGCTGAACCCAATGGCAGACGCGCAAGTCCCATACATTGCACAAGTGATGGGTACTGAGCCTGCTATCGTTGCGACTGACTACATGAAGAACTACGCGGACCAAGTTCGTGCGTTCATTCCTGCTGAGTCTTACCGCGTGCTGGGTACTGATGGCTTCGGTCGTTCAGACAGCCGTGAGAACCTGCGTCGTCACTTCGAAGTTAACGCTGGCTACGTAGTCGTTGCTGCGCTGACTGAACTGGCGAAGCGTGGCGATATCGAGAAATCAGTGGTTGTTGAAGCCATTGAGAAGTTCGGTATCGACACTCAGAAAGTGAACCCACTGTACGCGTAAGAGGCATATATCAAATGGCAATCGAAATTAACGTACCAGACATCGGTGCCGATGAGGTTGAAGTTACTGAGATCCTCGTTAGCGTTGGTGACAAAGTTGAAGAAGATCAGTCGCTGATCACCGTTGAAGGTGACAAAGCGTCGATGGAAGTACCTGCATCACAGGCCGGTGTGGTTAAAGAAATCAAAATCGCAGAAGGCGACAAAGTTTCTACCGGCTCTCTGATCATGACTTTCGAAGAGGCAGGCTCCCCTGCCGAGGGTGCAGCTGAAGCTGCACCTGCTCCTGCAGCAGAAGCCGCTCCAGCAGCGGCACCTGCTCAAGCAGCAGCGGCTGAACTGAAAGAAGTTCACGTACCAGATATCGGTGGCGACGAAGTAGAAGTCACTGAAATCATGGTAGCGGTTGGCGACAGCATTGAAGAAGAGCAATCTCTGATCACTGTTGAAGGCGACAAAGCATCAATGGAAGTACCAGCTCCTTTCGCTGGTGTTCTGAAAGAAATCAAAGTAGCAGCGGGTGACAAAGTGTCTACCGGCTCACTGATCATGATTTTCTCTGTAGGCGGAAGCGAAACTGCAGGTTCAGGCGCAGCAGCACCAGTTGCAGCGGCTCCAGCAGCAGAAGCTCCTGCGGCAGCACCAGTCGCTGGCGGCGTGAAAGAAGTTCACGTTCCAGATATCGGTGGTGACGAAGTCGAAGTGACCGAAATCATGGTAGCAATCGGTGACAGTATCGAAGAAGAGCAGTCACTGATCACTGTTGAAGGGGACAAGGCTTCTATGGAAGTTCCTGCACCATTCGCAGGTGTACTGAAAGAAATCAAAGTAGCAGCAGGCGACAAAGTGTCTACTGGCTCGCTGATCATGGTCTTTGAAGTGGCTGGTGCAGCACCTGCACCAGCGGCGGCAGCGACATCTGCACCAGCGGCGGCAGCGACATCTGCTCCTGCAGCGGCACCTGCAGCAGCTTCTGCGCCAGCAGCATCTGGTGACTTCCAGGAAAACAATGAGTACGCACACGCGTCTCCAGTTGTTCGTCGTCTGGCTCGTGAGTTTGGCGTTAACCTGGCGAAAGTGAAAGGTACTGGTCGTAAGAGCCGTATCCTGAAAGAAGACGTTCAGAACTATGTGAAAGATGCGCTTAAGCGTCTGGAATCTGGTGTGGCGGCTTCTGCTTCTGGTAAAGGTGATGGCGCAGCATTGGGTCTTCTGCCTTGGCCGAAAGTTGATTTCAGCAAGTTCGGTGAAACTGAGGTTCAACCTCTGTCTCGCATCAAGAAGATTTCTGGCGCGAACCTGCACCGTAACTGGGTAATGATCCCTCATGTGACTCAGTGGGACAATGCTGATATCACTGAGCTGGAAGCATTCCGTAAAGAACAAAATGCTATCGAAGCGAAGAAAGACACTGGCATGAAGATCACCCCACTGGTGTTCATCATGAAAGCTGTTGCGAAAGCGCTGGAAGCATTCCCAACGTTCAACTCTTCGCTGTCTGAAGACGGTGAGAGTCTGATCTTGAAGAAATTCGTTAACGTTGGTATCGCAGTAGACACGCCAAACGGCCTTGTTGTCCCAGTCTTCAAAGATGTGAACAAGAAAGGTATCTATGAGCTGTCTTCTGAGCTGATGGAAGTATCGAAGAAAGCACGTGCTGGCAAGCTGACCGCAGCTGACATGCAAGGTGGCTGTTTCACTATTTCCAGCCTGGGTGGCATCGGTGGTACTGCATTCACGCCAATCGTGAACGCACCTGAAGTTGCAATCCTGGGTGTGTCTAAGTCAGAAATGAAACCTGTATGGAACGGCAAAGAATTTGCGCCTCGCCTGCAGCTGCCATTGTCTCTATCTTATGATCACCGCGTTATCGACGGTGCAGACGGTGCACGTTTCATTACTTACCTGAACGAGTGTCTGTCAGACATTCGCCGTCTGGTACTGTAAGGCAATACTCCCCCGATCAGCGTTTGTCTGCATATGGCGAACGCTGATTTGATGTACAGCTCACAGGCTATAGGTTTTTATTTTTCAGCTTTTTAACAGGGCTGTAAACTGTCAGGCCAAATGCGAGGCTAGATGTACCGCGCAGTGAAACAAATGGTCCAAGATAATAAAACTCTTAGTCAGGGATATAAGACTACAACGAGGTCAGAATGAGTAAAGAAATCAAAGCCCAAGTCGTCGTACTGGGTTCGGGTCCTGCAGGTTATTCAGCGGCGTTTCGCTGTGCAGACCTGGGTCTGGACACCGTTCTGGTAGAAAAATACAGCACGCTGGGTGGTGTGTGTCTGAACGTGGGTTGTATCCCATCGAAAGCACTGCTGCACGTAGCGAAAGTTATCGAAGAAGCAAAAGCGATGGCTGACCACGGCGTTGTATTTGGTGAACCAACTACAGACATCAGCAAGATCCGCGTATGGAAAGAGAAAGTTGTTAACCAACTGACTGGCGGTCTTGGCGGCATGGCTAAGATGCGTAAAGTGAATGTGGTTAATGGCTACGGTAAGTTTACCGGTCCTAACACCATCGTGGTTGAAGGTGCAGATGGCGCGACCACTGTTAATTTTGACAACGCAATCATCGCTGCGGGTTCTCGCCCAATCGAACTGCCATTTATCCCGCATGAAGACCCACGTATCTGGGACTCTACCGATGCACTGGAACTGAAAGAAGTTCCAGAGAAAATGCTGGTTATGGGTGGCGGTATCATCGGTTTGGAGATGGGTACTGTTTATCACTCGCTGGGTTCTCAAATCGACGTGGTTGAGATGTTTGACCAAGTTATCCCAGCAGCAGATAAAGACATCGTTAAAGTTTTCACCAAGCGTATCAGCAAGAAGTTCAACCTGATGCTGGAAACCAAAGTGACTGCGGTTGAAGCGAAGGAAGACGGCATCTATGTAACGATGGAAGGCAAGAAAGCACCTGCTGAGCCGACGCGTTACGATGCAGTGCTGGTTGCTATCGGCCGTGTACCTAACGGCAAGCTGCTGGACGCTGAGAAATCAGGCGTTGAAGTTGATGAGCGTGGTTTCATCAACGTTGACAAGCAAATGCGTACCAACGTACCGCACATCTATGCAATCGGTGATATCGTTGGTCAGCCAATGCTAGCTCACAAAGGTGTTCATGAAGGCCACGTAGCAGCTGAAGTTATCGCTGGTAAGAAGCACTACTTTGACCCGAAAGTGATTCCATCTATTGCGTACACTGAGCCAGAAGTGGCTTGGGTTGGTCTGACTGAGAAAGAAGCGAAAGCACAAGGCATCAACTACGAAGTGGCTACTTTCCCATGGGCTGCATCTGGCCGTGCAATCGCGTCTGACTGCTCAGACGGTATGACGAAGATGATCTTCGACAAAGATACTCACCGTGTTATCGGTGGTGCGATTGTTGGTACCAACGGTGGCGAACTGCTGGGCGAAATCGGTCTGGCTATTGAGATGGGCTGTGATGCGGAAGACATCGCACTGACCATCCACGCTCACCCGACTCTGCATGAGTCTGTTGGTCTGGCTGCAGAAGTATTTGAAGGTACGATTACTGATCTACCAAACGCGAAAGCGGTGAAGAAGAAAAAATAATTTCTGATTCTTGAATTGAAAAGCGTCTCTTAGGAGGCGCTTTTTTTATTCTCTTTGCTCAATAATTTGGGCTTGGCGTAAGCATCACTGTATACGTGCAACGACTTGATATATCGATTTTTTGAATCCGTCTTAAAGTTTTTAAGAGGTCGGTGTATTTTTATTTCGATTAGGTCAAAGAAGTGTTTGATAATGTTTCTGAATAATTGAAAAAACGCATAATATTGCGGACATTGCTCGTGTGTTTGTCTGATTCAGCGTAAGCCTTTTGGCTCCCCCTTTTTGACAGGGTTGTGCTCAATACAGCTTTTTTGTCAGCCCTACCTTTTTCTTTTTCAACAATATCAATCAACCGTTTTTGTAGTTTGAGGTTCCCATGTTTGCGTTTAGCCAACTCTCGTTCAAGACCAAGTTATTTATACCGCTTGCGTTTGTCAGTACTATTTTTACCGGCGTCTTAGTGGCGTCCTATCAGACATTTGAAAGACAAATTACGCTCAATGAAGAGCTTAACGAGCAGCTTCAACCGACATTCACTGACATTGAAGATGCCTATCGAGATCTTTACCAATCAATGGGGAGTTTAGAAGGATTGCTGGCGCGAGGTGTATCGCCAGAAACCGTTAAAGCGCAACAGTTCGAGTTTTTTGAAAATGCCCCGCTAGCAGTGAAGCGCATGCAGTCTTTCCAGTCTTTGATTGATTTAGGCATTGTTGATCGTTCCTTGCAGGCAGTACTTAACCGGTTAACGCAGAATACAGAGCGTTGGCTAGGTGAGCTGGAGTTGCTCATTAGTTATCCTTCAACAGCGAAAGCACGCTATGCCCAACATCACCAAGCGCTTTCTAGTGACTTCGCAAGCCTTCGTAATGATATAAAAGTCCTTGAAAAAGCGATTGAGTCAGCAAGCAAACGTGTATCCGGCGAGATTGCTGCTTCTACGATCAGTGCTGAGCGTTTGATTGTTGGCGGTACACTAATAGCACTGATTCTGGCGTTGATTGGAGGAATGGTTATATCCCGTTTGCTGATGCAGCCAATCAATGAAATGTTGGCAGCACTCAGAAATATTGCGTCAGGAGATGGCGATCTGACACAGCGACTGTCAGTGCAATCGCAAGATGAAATTGGACAACTTGGCAACGCATTCAATGAATTTGTGAGCAAGATACAAACCAGTATTGAGCAGGTTGTTGATGCTTCTCATGATGTCCGTGCTCAAACAGAGCAGATTGAAACGGCGATGCGAAGCAGTGTGACGCAAACAGAAAGCCAGCAACGTGAAAGCGACATGATCGCTGCTGCGGTACAGGAAATGAGTGCGAGTAGCTTCCAGATCAGCGAAAACGCTTCGGAAGCAGCAGAAGCGACTCATACTGCGACTCAGGAAGTAGGCGCAGCTCAGGATAGTTTGGCGAGCACTGTGAGCGCCATGGCATCGCTTCGTGAGCGAATTGAGCAGTCACAATCGACCATTGGCACTCTTAATAACGATGTCGACAGCATTGCGTCAATCATCGACGTGATTCGTGGCATCGCAGAACAAACCAACTTACTGGCATTGAATGCGGCGATTGAAGCAGCGCGTGCAGGAGAGCAGGGTAGAGGTTTTGCCGTTGTTGCCGATGAAGTGCGAGTATTAGCAAACAAAACCCAGCAAAGTACAGAAGAGATCCGCGAAATGATTGAGCGCCTTGAAACCGGTACTAAGAATGCCGTGGTAGCAATGGATGAGAGTAGCGAAGCGAGCCAGAAGACTGTCACTCAAATCCAGCAAACCTCCGAATATCTCGATGCAGTATCCACAATGATTGTCACCATCAATGACCAGAACAGTCAGGTCGCAGCAGCGTCTTCTCAGCAAAAGACCGTATCAGAAGACATTAATCGCAACATTCACGGTATCGTGGAGAACGGCAAGCAAGTGCACGATAACTTGGAACAGGTGGAAGGTGTGTGCCTGAATCTGGCGGAAAGAAGCCGACAACTTGACAGCGTGGTCGGTGCTTTCAGAGTCTAAACATTGTCGAACAAAAACGCCGCAATTGCGGCGTTTTTTCATTTTGTTGTCAAAGCTTAAAGTTTGAAGCGTTTTACCAGTTCATCGAGTGTATACGAAAGTTCCCGCAACTCATCGCTGGCACGAGCCATATTACCCGCTGTATCCGCAGTTTGCTGGGTGGTTTCGTTAATGTCTTCGATGTTGCGGTTGATGTCAGCAACAACGGTCGACTGTTCTTCCGTCGCTGTTGCGACTTGAGTGTTTATATCTGAAATCAGTACGATTTGCTCGTTGATATGCATCAGTGCTGAAGAGGCATTCTGTGAGGCATCCGCGCCCTGGAAAGTCAGTTGTTGACTGCACTCCATCGCTTCAACAGCAGATTGCGCTTCTTTCTGCAGATCATCGATCATGGTCTGGATTTCATTGGTGGATTCCGCAGTTCGGCTGGCAAGGCTTCTCACTTCATCTGCAACTACCGCAAAGCCGCGCCCTTGTTCGCCAGCACGTGCCGCTTCAATCGCTGCATTCAAGGCCAGTAAATTGGTTTGTTCTGAAACGCCACGTATAACATCCAAGATTCCACCGATTTGCTGGGTATTACCAGCCAACTTGCGGATCACCTCTGCCATGTTGTCCATGTCAGTGGCGAGCTGCTGAATACTGTCTTGCGCCGACATGACCACGCTCTGGCCCGTCGCCGTTTCATTCGCTGCATTATTGGCTGAATCCGCCGCATGGGCAGCATTGGCAGCGATTTCGTTTACGGTCGCTCCCATTTCATTGATGGCAGTAACGACCAACATGGTGCGGTCACGCTGACTTTGGCTCTGATTCTGGGTCATTTGCGCTTGCTCAGCCACGACAGAAGCCGAGTTGTTCAGTGACTGACTGGTGGCTGCAACATCACCCACCACTTGATGGATTTTGCTGACGAAACCATTGAAGCCCTCTGCAAGCTGGCCGATTTCGTCGTTGCCTTTTACCTCAAGACGTTGGCGTAGGTCGCCTTCACCTTCACCGATATCACGGAAAACTTTCGCCAGATCGGAGATAGGACGGGTGATGGTCGATGCGAGAAACACCGCAGCAACGGCTATCAGCGCACACACCAAGACAGACAGCAGGATGATCTGCTGCGCCGTGCTGGTGAGTTCATCGTAAACTTCGGCGGTCGGCACTTCGGCTACTACAAACCAATCCAGAGAAGGAATATAGCTGGACGCCAAAAGAACATCACGCTCACCAGTTGATGTCGCAATCAGGTTAAAGTCACGTTGAATTAACAGGTCACGAACATTCCCCTGATACATCTGAGAGATGTTACTGCTGCCCATGTGGGCACTGTCGCGGTGCAACTGCACGCGGCCGTCGCGGGAAACCATAAATACAAAGCCACTCTGCTCGACTTTGAACTGGCTCATGAAGTTGACCATGTTATCCATCGAACGGGACAGACCAGCCAACAGGGATCCGTTAAGCTGTTGATAGTTTACAAACAGCTTCAGGTCGCCGTTATCTTCCCGGTATACACTGGTGGTGCGCGCTTTACCGCTGCTGACCAGTTTAAAGAACCAGGAGCTGTCCTCAGGTTTCAGCTGACGTAGAAAGCCGTCCTGGTTCCAGTAGTCACCGTTTGCACGGTTGGCGACAGAAGCATCTGTTAATTGGTATTGTTGTTTAAGGGATTGAAGTGTCTCAACGATATCCGACTTGGCGCGTGGATCTCCATTAGCCTGAACGGCGGTTGTCATCATTGGCATACTGGCCAGTTGTTCTGCGGCGGCTTTCAGTTGGGTGACACTTTGCTCCACTTCTTCACGGATATTAGCGAGAAGTAATGGTAGCTCATTGTCGAGCAGGCGCGCCTCTACCATACCGTGGGCTTTGGTAAGACTCAGGAAACTGACAAGGGTGGTGGAAGCGATAACCGCTGAGATCATCGCAAAAATGAGTTTCTGTTTTATAGTTAACCGCGTGAAATACATGCTTTTCTCCGTGGTGCCGATATGCGTTCGGCGTCGTTATTAGCGTTCATGGAACATTGAAATTGCAAGGCAGCAAAAAATGTTGATTAGGCTTCTAAAGGGCAGGTTGGTTACTGCAGCGGTACTGTTGTCGGCCACGCTGTCTGCATCTTTAGCGTTTGCGGAAAATAATTCTCAAAGACCAACTATTGGTTTGGTATTGGGTGGCGGGGGGGCGAAAGGCGCGGCACACGTAGGCGTGCTCAAGGCTTTGGAAGAACTGCACATCCCCGTTGACTACATTGCTGGTACCAGCATGGGTGCCTATGTAGGTGGACTTTATGCCACAGGCATGAGTGCTGATGAAATTGGCGCCATGATGGAATCCATTGACTGGAATGAAGGTTATCAGGACAGAGTTTACCGCGGCGACCGTCGTATCCGAGACAAAGAGCATGAAGACCGTTATAACCTCTCCACCAATCTCGGCTTCGATTTTAAAAGTCTAAAAACACCGCAAGGGGTTGTTCAGGGTCAGAATATGATCCGTATTCTTCGAGACTCGACGGGTAATCTTCCTTCCTTTGCATCGTTTGACCAAATGGTGGTGCCATACCGAGCCGTTGCAACAGACATTGAGCGATTGATTCCCGTTGTCATCGGTGATGGGCAACTAACCGAAGCTATGCTTGCAAGTATGGCTGTGCCGGGGGCATTGCCTCCTGTGGAGCTGGATGGGCATTATCTGGTCGATGGCGGTTCAGTCAATAACTTACCTGTTGATGTAGCGAAAGCCTTGGGTGCTGATATTGTCATTGCTGTCGATATTAGTACGGACTACTACTCGGCAGAAGAGCTGGGCTCTTACCTTCAGGTTATGAATCAGTTGGTCAACTTTATGGTTCGCCAGAGCACGGAAAAACAAATCGGAAACATGGATAAGAACGATTTCCTGCTGACCCCAGATGTGGGTGACATGGAAACCACCGAGTTTGACCGTGTGCCGGAAGCCCTGCAGAAAGGCTATGAGATTGCCATGGTCAACCGGGATGCTCTGGAAAGGATCAGCATGACTTCCGGTGAATATCAGGAGTATGTGGAAGAGAAACAAAAGCGCCGCCGAATGATGCTTTACGGTGACACGTTGGATGTGGACCGCATCGTGATTAATAACGCCACCAGCTTCTCTGACGAAGTGCTTAAAGCTCGCCTAGACCTGCAAACCGGCAAAATGGACTCAGAGAATCTCGAGAAGTCAGTACAGAACCTCTATGCGCTGGATCGTTTCGAAACCGTTCGTTACCACCTTGAACAGAAAGGTAAGGAGAACGTGTTAGTCGTGGATGTAACAGAGAAAAGTTGGGGGCCGAACTTTGTCGACTTTCGCTTTGCACTGGAGGATAACTTTGAGTCAGACACCAATTTCTCTGCAGGTGTCAGCATCAATACCACAGGTCTGTCTGATTACGGCGCAGAGCTGCGATCTACCTTTGAATTGGGTACCGATAAGAAAGCCCAAGCCGAGCTGTATTTGCCGTTTTCTGCTGAGCAGACCTTCTTCACTGAAATACTTGGCGGGTTGGAGGTGAGAGAGCGTGACGAGTATTACCGTAACGAAGAACCTACTCTGGGTGATGATACTTTCACTCTAGGAACACGGTACAGCGAGATTCTGGGTGACGTTAGTGTGGGTTGGCAGCCTGTGCTCTGGGGTGAGTTTAAACTGGGTTATCGACATCTCATCGGAGAAGAGGATCAAGCAGGCGGATTGTTTGTTCAAGATTACGAGCGTGCTATGCCCTATGTCTCATTGACGCTGGACACCTTGGATAACCGTGTTTTTCCGAACTATGGCGCCTATTTTGATGCGTCTTTGGGTTATGCACGCGACAAGCTCAAATCTAAAGATGAACGCTCGGACAGTGAAGCTGCAGTTTTGAATATCGAAGGCATTTACGCCCAAAACTGGGGCAAGCACACCCTTTACGGCAAAGCGAAATATGGCACCATCAATGCCAGAGTGGGCAACGTATTGATTGAGCCACATGAGCTGGGTGGCTTTCTGAACCTGTCAGGTATCCCAAGAGATTCGCTCTGGGCGAACAATATCGCTTACAGTGCATTGGTTTATCGCTATCGTCTGCTGGATAACGACTTTGGGTTGTTTAAATCTCCTGTGTATTTAGGTACTTCCTTCGAATACGGTGGAGTGTGGAACAACCCAGACTTTTCACTAAAAGATATACCGTTTTACACCGCAGGCAGTATATTTGCTGGGGTCGATTCACCATTGGGGCCAATCATTGTCGCCTATGGTCGTACAGAAAATGATCTCGATTCGTTCTATTTTATAGTTGGGTCCCAATTCTAAAGGACGCAGAGAACTAAGTGACCACTTCGTTCTCACTGATAAATCAATTGTTTCATTCCATGCCCGGAATTTAAAATTTGGTTAAAAAGTGATAACATGCCAGCTTCGTTATGCAGGGCACCATAGAAAGATAGCTACCTCCTACATTTCATCCGGTGCCTGCTAGCCGAGCTTAATTCCAAGGATGTCTGGCCGCGACGGCCGGACCGCAATATGAGGAAAACGTCGTGCTTGAAGCCTATCGTAAACACGTCGAAGAACGTGCTGCTCAGGGCATCGTCCCTAAACCACTTGATGCGGAGCAAACCGCAGCCCTAATTGAACTGCTCAAGAACCCACCTGCCGGTGAAGAAAGCACTATTATCGATCTGCTGGAAAACCGAATTCCACCAGGCGTAGACGAAGCGGCATATGTTAAAGCTTGCTTCTTGTCTGCTGTCGCGAAGGGCGAAGACAGCTCTCCACTGATCAGCAAAGAGCGCGCAGTTGAACTGCTTGGCACCATGCAAGGCGGCTACAACATCGAATCACTGGTCGCTCTGCTGGATGATGACGCACTGGCGCCAATTTCGGCTAAAGCGCTCTCTCACACTCTGCTGATGTTCGATGCTTTCTACGACGTAGAAGAAAAAGCGAAAGCGGGTAACGCATTTGCGAAGCAGGTAATGGAGTCTTGGGCGGAAGCTGAGTGGTTCCTTTCCAAGCCGAATGTTCCTGAAAAAGTCACCCTGACAGTATTTAAAGTGACGGGTGAAACAAACACTGATGACCTCTCACCAGCACCGGATGCATGGTCTCGTCCAGACATTCCACTGCACGCCCTGGCGATGCTGAAAAACGAGCGCGACGGTATCAACCCTGACCAAGCGGGCGTGGTTGGTCCAATCAAGCAAATTGAAGCGCTGAAAGAAAAAGGTCACCAACTGGTTTACGTGGGTGACGTTGTCGGTACGGGTTCATCCCGTAAGTCTGCGACCAACTCTGTGCTCTGGTTCATGGGCGATGACATTCCAAACGTTCCAAACAAGCGCGCAGGCGGTTTCTGTCTGGGTGGCAAAATTGCCCCTATCTTCTTCAACACCATGGAAGATGCTGGTGCACTGCCAATCGAGCTGGACGTTTCCAAGCTGAATATGGGTGATGTGATTGACATCTACCCGTTCAAAGGTGAAGTTCGCAGCCATGGCTCTGACGATGTGCTGTCCACCTTCTCCCTGAAAACTGACGTACTTTACGATGAAGTACGCGCAGGTGGCCGTATCCCTCTGATCATTGGCCGTGGCCTGACAGACCGTGCGCGTGAAGCACTGGGTCTGGCTCCATCTGACGTTTTCCGTCGTCCACAACCAGTGGCTGACTCTGGCAAAGGCTTTACCCTTGGTCAGAAGATGGTTGGTAAGGCATGTGGCGTTGAAGGTATCCGCCCAGGTACTTATTGTGAGCCTAAGATGACCACAGTCGGTTCTCAGGACACCACCGGTCCTATGACCCGTGATGAGCTGAAAGATCTGGCATGTCTGGGCTTCTCTGCTGATCTGACTATGCAGTCTTTCTGTCACACTTCGGCGTATCCTAAGCCAGTTGATGTGAACACTCACCACACGCTGCCAGATTTCATCATGAACCGCGGCGGTGTTTCCCTGCGTCCGGGTGATGGTGTTATCCACTCATGGCTGAACCGTATGTTGTTGCCAGATACTGTAGGTACCGGCGGTGACTCACACACCCGTTTCCCACTGGGCATTTCGTTCCCAGCAGGTTCTGGTCTGGTTGCATTCGCAGCGGCGACAGGTGTGATGCCTCTGGATATGCCAGAATCAATCCTTGTTCGTTTCAAAGGTGAAATGCAGCCAGGTATCACTCTGCGTGACCTTGTACATGCGATCCCTTACTACGCCATCAAGCAAGGCCTGCTGACCGTAGAGAAAGCCGGTAAGATCAACGCATTCTCTGGCCGCATTCTTGAAATCGAAGGTGTTGAGCACCTGACGGTTGAGCAGGCATTCGAACTGTCTGATGCATCAGCAGAGCGTTCTGCTGCGGGCTGTACTGTGAAGCTGTCTCAAGAGTCAGTTGCCGAGTACCTGTCTTCTAACATCGTGATGCTGAAGTGGATGATCAGCGAAGGCTACGGCGATCGTCGTACCATCGAACGTCGTATCTCTGCGATGGAAGCATGGCTGGCGAACCCAGAGCTGATGGAAGCTGACGCAGATGCCGAATATGCAGAAGTGATCGAAATCGATCTGGCTGAGATCAACGAGCCAATCCTGTGTGCGCCAAACGACCCAGACGATGCGCGTCTGCTGTCTGACGTTGCTGGTGACAAGGTCGATGAAGTATTCATCGGTTCTTGTATGACCAACATCGGCCACTTCCGTGCAGCAGGTAAACTGTTGGATAAATTCGGTGGCACGCTGGAGACCCGTCTGTGGGTTGCTCCACCGACTAAGATGGACCGTGATCAGCTGACTGAAGAAGGCTACTACGGTATCTATGGCCGCGCTGGCGTACGTATCGAAACTCCGGGCTGTTCACTGTGTATGGGTAACCAAGCGCGTGTTGCTGACAAGGCAACTGTACTGTCTACCTCTACCCGTAACTTCCCGAACCGTCTAGGCACAGGTGCGAATGTTTACCTGTCGTCTGCTGAGCTGGCATCTGTTGGTGCTATCTTGGGTCGTATCCCAACGGTTGAAGAGTATCTGGAATACGCGAAGCAAATCGATGCAACAGCGGCAGATACCTACCGTTACCTGAACTTCCACCGTATGGATCAATACACCAAGAAAGCGGACGAAGTGATTATCCAAGCAGCGGTTTAATGCTTGAAGAACTGATAAAAGAGAGCCTCCCATTTGGGAGGCTTTGTTCGTTATAGGGGATACTGATTTCCTGGGTCCTGGGTCCTGGGTCCTGGGTCCTAGGTCCTAGATCCTAGCTTCAATGTTCTCGCGATGTTCTGGGCGGTCAGTTCAACGTTCTCTTTCGCATTCGCGAGTGCATCTTCCAACGTACAGGCACCCGATACCACGCTAAACAGTGCATCTATGCCGTGGTCATAAACCACAACGCTATCTTGAGTGATGCCGCCTGCGATGCCTATGACTGGTAGGTTAAATTGCTTGGCACAGCGCGCCACACCTATTGGGGTTTTGCCGTGAATGGTTTGGCTGTCGATACGGCCTTCGCCCGTGATGACTAGATCCGCATCTTTCAGTTGCTCTGACAGGTTAACGGCATCCATAACGATTTCGATACCCGGACGCAGGTCAGCATTGAAAATGCCCATTAATGCTGCGCCCATACCACCTGCCGCACCGGCACCCGCGCTATTTTTAACGTCACTACCAAGCTCTGATTTCATTATGTCAGCATAATGAGCAAGGTTGGCATCCAACGTTCTGATCATCTCTGGTGTAGCCCCTTTTTGAGGGCCGAAAATCGCTGACGCGCCTTTCTGTCCACACAGTGGGTTATCGACATCACATGCGACTTCAAGTTTTACGCTCTTGAGGCGTGAGTCGACATCGCTGCAATCAATGGTGTGAAGCCTTGCTAGTGCACCGCCACCAAAGCTAATTACTTGCCCGTCTTCATCCAGTAGTTTAACGCCAAGTGCCTGAGCCATACCTGCACCACCATCATTGGTTGAGCTGCCACCGATACCTACGATTAGGTGCTTAGCGCCATTGTTCAGGGCGGCTTTAATCAGTTCGCCGGTGCCGAAGCTGGTCGTCACCAGAGGGTTACGCTCTGCGGGCGGAACCAAATGAAGACCAGAGGCGGCAGCCATCTCGATGACGGCGGTTTCGCCATCACCCAGTAGGCCAAAGAACCCTTTAACCGGCGCACCAAGAGGCCCCGTGACTTCTATATGAATAATACTGCCGCCTGTGGCATCAACCAGTGATTGCACTGTACCCTCGCCACCGTCTGCCATGGGCAGTTTAGTGAAACGCCAAGCAGGAAGAACGGTCTTGAAACCGTTTTCTATGGCCTGAGCGACTTCTGCGGCACTCAGGCTTTCTTTATAAGAATCAGGGGCAATGACGACATGCATTCTTGGGCTCCAAAAAACAAATTACAGAAGTATTAAACTAAGAATATAGACTGTGACAATACCCGTCAGACCTTGTATCAGGGTGGCTATGGTTTGCGCGCGGTACGCAGTGCTCACCGACATTTTGCTGAACTGGGTGACGACCCAGAAGAAGCTGTCATTGGCGTGTGAGACTGTCATTGCTCCAGCTCCAATTGCCAGCACTGTCAGTACGCGTCCCATTTCGGTCGCTAATCCCAGGTCACCTAGCATCGGTGCAACCAGTGCAGATGTAGTGACCAAAGCAACAGTTGATGAACCTTGCGCTGTTTTCAAAGCAGCGGCCACGATAAATGGCATAAACAGACCGATGCCCAGAGTAGAGAGCGTCTCGCCCAGTTGAGGTCCCACACCAGTTGCTTTAAGTACGGCACCGAATGCACCGCCTGCACCCGTGATCAGCAGAATTGGAGCAGCAGTAGAAATCGCATCAGAAACCTGGGCAGTCAGTGCTTCACCTTTCGTTGGTTTATCTTCCGATGTTTTCACCAGTGGTAGGGCGATGAATAGGCCAATAACCAGTGCATTAAGCGGTGACCCCAGAAAAGCCAGTGCGGTTTTTAATGTGCCGTCACCAAGTGGAGCACTTGGGTAATTGGCAATCGAACCGAGGCAGATCAGGACTATGGGGATCAATATAGGGGAGAAGGCCTGAGCAGCTGTTGGTAATTTCCCGTAGCGAGCTTTGAGTGTTTCGTAACTCTCTGTTACTTCGTCATCTTCACCACACTCGTAGCGTGAAGATGCATAATTTGCCCAAGCCAGGCCTGCCAGCGCAGTTGCTGCGGCCACAATCAGACCTAAACCAATGACCAGCCCTAAATTGTTTGTCAGATCGAGGTTACCGGCTGCGGCAATAGGGCCTGGAGTTGGTGGAACAAAAGTGTGTGTGGCATAAAGGCCGGTTGCCAGCGCAACACTCATGCCGACAGCTGAGACGCCCATACGCTTGGTCATGGCGCGTTTCAGTGAGTTCAGAATCACATACCCTGAATCACAAAATACGGGAATGGATACTAGATAACCTATCAGTGACATGGTCATTCTGGGAAAGCGATCACCAAGCAGTTTGATAATGGTATCTGCCATTGTGATAGCAGCGCCAGAGCGTTCAAGGATGGTCCCAATGATGGTACCCAGCATGATCACTAGACCGATGTATCCCAGAATACCGCCAAAGCCACCACTGATGGTTTTAGCGATGCTACTCAATGGCAAGCCTGAAAGCAGGGCTGTTAAAAAGGCGGCGCCAAGTAACGCGAGAAAGGGATGAATTTTAAATTTGGACGTTGATAGCACCACAAATGCGATGGCTACCAATAACACGATAACGAGTTCCATGATTGAATCTCCTTGTAGGGTAATGGCATTTGTTATGTTGTTATCATGTTTATTTTCCAGACTGATATTGATGAAAACTATGTTTTAATTTACAAATTACTTGGCTTTTTTTCGTTATTTTTTGTTTAAACTAACAATCCATTGTGAAGTCGGCCTGATAGTCAAAGCAGCATAAATAAGCCCTTTATGCTGAAAATTTGTCAGTTCAAAACCGGTACATTCTTCAACCTGCCTTAGCCGGTACCGTACCGTATTGGGGTGAATGGAAAGCGACGAAGCAGCTTTATCTATATCACTGTTCTGGAGAAACCAAGTTTGTAGTGTGCTCAGCAGCACCGGATTTTTATCGGTAATGGCTTGGAGAATACTTTCGACTTGTTCAAGTTGCCAAGTTTCGGAAATCGGATTAAGCAGGGCTGCCAGCGGGTAATCAGATATATTGGCTAAATGCTCAGTTTCCGGCAGGCCGTTCAGCAAAGAACATAATCCGGAAAAAGCGCTGCGTACTTCACCAATGGAATGAGCTGGAGTGCTGAATACCAAGCGATATTTGTCAGTGCTTTTCATCTCTTTTAGCAGGCGCTCCTTACTTTTCTCCCAATGCGTGTGCAGCGCTTCCTGTTTCTTACCTTGAAGGGGAACAAGAATGACCAAAGTAATGCTATTGCAGCTGGCCTTGAGAATGTGTGGATTGATCTGGGAGAGTTGTTTGGTGATAGTGCGTTGGTCAATGTCAATCGGATGCTGCAAAAGCGTAATACCGTAGGAGGTGTCCATCTTGACGTTGAGCTTGGCGGCAATCGAGCGCAAATGATCTTCATTGGTTTCGTATTGTAACCACTGCTGAACAAACTCTTCTTTTCTTGTTTCACTCCACCTCAGCAATTCCAGTTCGTGAGCATGTTCAACTGTCATTTCAGCCGCCATCCTAACCAGTTCTCCATACTGTCTGATATCCTCCAGCCTTCCCGATATCCCAATCACGCCGATGGCCAGATCTTTAAAAAATATGGGTAGATTAACACCGGGTTTTACGCCCCACATGTTGTGCTGCATTTCGTCAGTGATTTCGATAGTCCGCTTTTCGGATAACGCCAGAATGGCGCCTTCGTGACGTTGATGAAGCCTAGAGTGATCGGTAGATGCAATGATGTAACCATGCTCATCCATGACATTCAGGGCATTTTTTATGATCTTTATCGCGCGTTGGACAATGGCGTTGGCTAAGTCTGGCGTAATCTTCATGGATAGCTATGAAAGGATATTGATATTTCCCATAGATTACTTTTCGCAATGAGCACGGGGCTTCTTTGTTGGTGAAATATGTGAACTTCATAAGTGAAAAAACGCGTTGCATCTTATTAGAGAATAGAAACAATGGCCTCTCAATGATCGGAGGGTACACGTGGACTACGAATTTCGACGCAATACTTTAGACGACAGCTTTCATGCTGAGCTATCAATGGGGCATGAGGCGCTTGGGCGCTGGCTCGTTGATGAACTTGGGGCAAACCATGATGCCATAGGTGAAGTTCTTGAAAACCTGAAACGGGTGATGGAGCAAGGCGGAGAATGGACGCGCTCAGGCAAAGTCTTTCTGTTGCAGCTCACACAAGACGAAGCACTGGTGCAGGCCAATATCGTGCTTGAAGGCGGTGAAGAAGAGATGCCTGATGTGGGCCTTCATGCCTATGAAGAGGAAAGTGTGTCACTTTGTGGGCCAGAAGACCTCCTTTTGGTGCTTGAAGCATGGCAAGACTTTATCCGCCGCTATGGTCGCTAATTGACTGATATTTAAAGATAACGGTAATGGATGACCGTTAGTCCAATCTTTTATCCTTCCTTTGTCTAACTTTCCTGACGCAACTTTTTGGTGCGTTGCTATCCCTATTTTGACTTCATGCCTGATCACGGTGAATTTCGTGCACCGATATGGTGCATATAATTTCACATATATCGCACATCCAATATAAGTAATTGAAATTAAACAAAATAAAAAACTGGCACATCATTTGTTTATAAGTTGACCAGAACACAAATATTTTCTGGTTCAAGGAGACGGTAATGAAATTGATCAACGCAATTATCAAACCCTTCAAGCTCGACGATGTGCGCGAAGCACTGGCTGAAGTCGGCGTGGATGGTATGACAGTGTCAGAAGTAAAAGGTTTTGGTCGTCAGAAAGGCCATACCGAATTGTATCGCGGTGCGGAGTACCAGGTAGATTTTCTGCCTAAAGTGAAGCTGGAAATTGCAGCACACAGCGAGAACGTCGACGAAATTATTGAAGCTATCAGCAAAGCGGCGCAGACCGGCAAAATTGGCGACGGAAAGATTTTTGTTTATGACCTCCAGCAAGCTGTACGTATTCGTACTGGCGAGATGGACGCAGAAGCGATTTAAGGGTTAAGGGAGTAAGAAAGATGGAACTGACTACAACTGTGACAGAGCTGCGTTATGCGCTCGATACCTTTTTCTTTTTGATTTCAGGTGCACTGGTAATGTGGATGGCGGCAGGTTTTGCCATGCTGGAAGCTGGTCTGGTGCGTTCTAAAAACACCACGGAAATTCTCACCAAGAACGTCTGTCTGTATGCGATTGCATGTACGACTTACCTGCTGGTGGGTTACAACATCATGTATGTCGACAACACGGAAGGCGGCTGGCTGCCATCGTTCGGTGCCTTGATTGGTACTCAAAGCGAAGGCGCGGACCACTCTCTTGAATCTGACTTTTTCTTCCAGGTTGTCTTCGTAGCGACTGCAATGTCTGTGGTTTCTGGTGCAGTAGCTGAGCGTATGAAGCTTTGGGCTTTCCTGGCGTTCTCTGTTGTACTGACAGCGTTTATCTACCCAATGGAAGGTTACTGGACTTGGGGCGGTGGCTTCCTGTCAGAAGCTGGTTTCAGCGACTTCGCAGGTTCAGGCATCGTTCACATGGCGGGTGCTGCAGCGGCATTGGCAGGTGTTCTTCTGCTGGGTGCACGCAAAGGCAAATACGGCAAGAATGGTCAAATCTACCCAATTCCAGGTTCAAACCTGCCATTGGCAACCTTGGGTACTTTCATCCTGTGGTTCGGTTGGTTCGGCTTCAACGGCGGTTCGCAACTGATGGTATCAGACTTTGAGAACGCAACAGCAGTTGGTCAAATCTTCCTGAACACCAACGCAGCGGCGGCGGCGGGTGCTATTGTGGCACTGGCAGTGTGTAAAGCCACTTGGGGTAAAGCTGACCTGACAATGGTATTGAACGGCGCGTTGGCTGGTCTGGTAGCGATTACTGCTGACCCACTGTCACCATCTCCAGTTGCGGCACTGACTATCGGTGGTCTGTCTGGTGCATTGGTTGTTATCAGTATCGTTGGTCTGGATAAACTGAAGATTGATGATCCAGTAGGTGCTATCTCTGTACACGGTACTTGTGGTCTGTTTGGTCTGCTGGCAGTACCTTTCAGCAACGCTGATGCCACTTTCGGCGCACAAATCTTCGGTGCAGCAGTTATCTTTGCTTGGGTATTCGGTGCAAGCCTGGCGGTTTGGGCAGTGCTGAAAGCCACCATGGGTATCCGTGTAGGTGAAGAAGAAGAACTTGAAGGCATGGACTTCCACGACTGTGGTGTAGATGCTTACCCAGAGTTTGTTAGCGTGAAATAATATGTAACATTTCTGGGTGCTTACAAAGCCCTGCTTCCTTTGGATGCAGGGCTTTTTGCTATTTATCGGTTACATAACGTATTGCATACGCATATTTGGCGTGTATACTAATCGGATTGATAAACGTTCTCATTTGAATTTGCACTTTAGGGAATCAAGGATATGAAAAAGCTATTGACTGCATCAGCGCTGATGTTTGGAGTTATGGGTACAGGCGCAGTGCAAGCTGCAGAAGAAGTTAACGTATACTCTTACCGTCAGCCGTTTCTGATTGAGCCAATGCTTGACCAGTTCACCAAGGAGACAGGTATCAAGGTAAACGTGAAGTTTGCTAAGAAAGGTATGGCTGAGAAAGTTGAGCAGGAAGGCGAATATAGCCCGGCTGACGTTCTGCTGACTGTTGATATCTCTCGTCTGATGGAGCTGGTAAATAAAGATCTGGTTCAACCCGTTGATAGCAACATCATTGATGAAAACGTGCCAGCGCAATACCGCGATGGTGAAGACCGCTGGTTTGCCCTGACTACGCGTTCTCGCGCGGTTTACTCTTCTCGCGACCGTGTAGGTCAACTGGGTGCGGACTTTGATTACATGGATCTGGCGAAGCCTGAATTCAAAGGAAAGATCTGTACACGCTCTGGTAAGCATCCGTACAATGTGTCCCTGATTGCCTCTATCATAGCTAACCATGGCGAAGCAGAAGCAAAAGCATGGCTGGAAGGCGTTAAAGCGAATCTGGCTCGTAAACCACAGGGTAACGACCGTGCACAAGTGAAAGCGATCTCTGAAGGTCTGTGTGACGTGTCTCTGGGTAACAGCTACTACCTGGGTAAAATGCTGGCCGACGAGAAGCAAATCCCTTGGGCTGAGAGCGTATACCTGAACTACCCTGGCCAAAAAGCTGACGGCACACACGTGAACATCAGCGGTATGGCACTGGCGAAATACTCGCCAAACAAAGAAAACGCGCAAAAACTGATGGAGTACCTGACGTCAGATGCGGCACAAAAGATGTACGCGGAAGTGAACTACGAAGAGCCAGTTAAGCCGGGCGTTGCAAGCTCTGAGCTGGTGGCTTCTTGGGGTGAATACGACGCAGACGATCTGCCACTTGAAACCATTGCGGATAACTACGCAACAGCGATGAAACTTCTTGATGAAGTGAAATTCGACCTGTAATGGTGAATGGGGAGCTTGGTTCCCCCTTACTGCATTCTGACGCCATAATGTTGTAGGCAATGCTAGAACAGAATCGATTTTTGAAAGCCAGTAGTTGGGTGTTTTCCCTGCTGCTGGTTTTGCCTATTTTGGCAATCTTCTTCACTTCGCTTGGTGAATCCGACGAAGTCTTTGGTCATCTGATGTCGACGGTGATGGGTACTTACACGCTCAATACTGCACTGTTGGTATTGGGAACCGTTTCTCTTTCCCTGTTAATGGGTATTCCCTCTGCTTGGCTGATGGCCAACTATGCCATTCCCGGTGATCGTTGGTTGCAGTGGGCCCTTGTACTTCCCCTTGCGATGCCGGGCTATATCGTCGGTTATATCTATACCGATTGGTTTGATTTTGCTGGTCCTATCCAACTTTTTCTAAGGGATTTGACAGGCTGGACGTCAGCCGCGCAATACTGGTTCCCTGATTTACGCACTTTGCCTGGTGCATGTTTTGTATTGGCGTTAGTGCTGTACCCTTATATCTACCTTCTCGCCCGAGCGGCTTTCATGGAGCAAAGCCTGACGCTGACCCAATCTGCGCGTCTGCTTGGGTGCACACCGACCCAAAGCTTTTTCCGTGTCTCACTGCCGCTTGCCCGTCCTGCTATTGCAGTGGGTGCTTCGCTGGTTGCCATGGAAGCGCTCGGTGACTTTGGTACCGTTTCCTATTTCGCCGTGAGTACGCTGACAACGGCGGTATACGATACCTGGCTGGGTTATTCCAACCTTAATGCCGCGGCGAAAATCTCTGCCATCATGCTGGTGGTGATTTTTGTGCTGATCAGCAGTGAGCGCTATAGCCGCCGCAAGCAAAAGCTTTTCAGTCAGAATGTCACGCCAGACACCATTGCCAAATCACAGCTTCGAGGCAAATACAAAGTGCTGGCGACATTATGGTGCTGGGGGCTTTTCACCATCGCGTTTATCGCGCCACTTGGCCAACTTCTCATTTATACATGGGATTACCATTCCAGCAGTTCTGTGGAAGATTTTGCACAATACAGTGTGAACAGCCTTTATGTGTCGGCAATTGCTGCCGTAGTGGCATTGATTATTGCGCTATTGGTGAATTTCTATAAGCGTCTGTCCGGCCGCGCTGCGAGTAATGTGCCTATTCGTATCGCCTCAATGGGGTATGCGGTACCTGGGACGGTGTTGGCGATTGGTGTGCTGATTTTCCTGACCAGCGCTGACCATATTATCAATGATATTGCTAAAGCCATGGATTGGGGACGTCCGGGACTCCTTTTTTCCGGCACTATGTTCGCCATGTTGACGGCATTTGTGGTACGTTTCAGTGCGGTTGCAATCGGTAGTGTTGAATCGAGTCTAGCAAAGGTTTCACCGTCGCTGGACATGGCTGCGCGCACCATGGGCTGTAATGTACGCAGCATGATTCAGCGCGTGCAATTACCCCTCATTCGCCGTGGCTGTTTGATTGCCATGCTGCTGGTATTTATTGAATCGATGAAAGAACTCAATGCTGCTCTGCTGCTCCGTCCTTTCAATTTCGAAACGCTGGCGACCTATGTATTTAACTATGCGTCTGACGAGCACTTGGAGTATGCCGCATTGCCAGCGGTTTTGCTGGTGCTGGTCGGACTCATCCCTCTGATCATGATTAACCGTTCTTTGGAGCAAAGCCACTCATGAGTTGTGCACTGACTGTAAGCAATCTTATTTGTCGTTATAACGGCCAGGCAGTGCTGAATGATCTCACGTTCCGCGTCGAAAAAGGCGAAATTGTCTGCCTACTCGGAGCAAGCGGCTGCGGGAAAACGACTCTTCTGAAAGCCATCGCTGGCTTGCTGCCTTTAGACAGTGGCGAGATGATGATTAATTGCCGTCAGATTGTAGGTCCTTCGCTGAATGTGCCGCCTGAGCAGCGCAACATAGGCATGATTTTTCAGGACTATGCCCTGTTCCCACACCTAACGGTGGCAGAGAATGTGTCGTTCGGTCTGAAAGGTTGGGACAAATTGGCCACCAATGCACGTGTCCAAGAAATGCTGGCGTTGGTGAAACTGGATGGCTTGGATACGCGCTACCCGCACCAACTCTCTGGAGGGCAGCAGCAGCGTGTAGCGATTGCACGCGCACTGGCTGGCAAGCCGGACCTATTGCTATTGGATGAACCTTTTTCCAACATCGATACCCAAGTACGCCACAGCCTGATCAAAGAAATTCGTAAGATTTTTAAAGAGCAGGGTGTGACGGCCATTTTCGTGACACACAGTCGTGAAGAGGCCTTTGCTTTTGCCGACAAGCTGGCCGTCATGAATAAGGGCGTAATTGAGCAATACGGTGGTGCGACTGACCTTTATTACAGCCCGAGCAGTCGATTTGTTGCAGACTTTCTGGGGCATGGGTCGTATGTGCCAGTTTCTGTGAATGGCGAAAGCAAAATGTATACGCCGTTGGGAGAGTGGCCGGTTGAGCAGGCCGCTAATGGAAGTGATTTGGAATGGCTTATCCGCCCACAAAACCTCTCGATTACCCCTGATGATACAGGTAATGGTGTTGTGAGTGATGTGCAGTTTATGGGGGACAGTTGTCGCTATCTCGTGGATGTGAATGGACAAAGCTTAATGGTTTACTCTAACCAGCTTTTAGATATGGGTGACAAGGTTAGACTCGATATTAGGCCACATCCGCCCGTACTATTTGCAGCCTCTTAGAATCGGCTGAATATCTCGACAGAGCACAAAAAAACCGGCAAATGCCGGTTTTTTATTGGTTGAATGTCTGGGCTTTAATGTCCGCAGAGCATATCAATGTAACCATCAGCCTGACGAATCAAAGCCTCTTTGTCTGGTTGTTGGTTGGATTGAAGGTAAAGAATGTAGCAAACACCGTCGAAGAGTCGCGCCAGTTCGATAGCTGAGCGGCGCTCAGGGATAACTCCTTCTTGAATACCTTGATTGAAAAGGGCGGTATATTGCTCGAGTACCACGTTCTTGCCTTCAACAAAATTAGGCCAGATATCTTCGCGAATGGAAGTGCTCCACTCGTACCAGACCTTGAGCCACTCTTTATCTGCAAGTGCCGCATCGATGACAGCGGAAGTCACAAATGAAAGTGAATTGCGGACCTGGTTTTTGCCCAGGTGTAGGTGACGGTAAATAATCTGTTGAAATTCTTTTTCCGCTTCTTTGAGTACGGCTTCGACGAGGTCTTCTCGTGTAGGGAAATAGTTAAACACTGTCGCTACAGAGACTTGTGCCATATCTGCGATATCAGCATGTCCTGCACGCCCGATGCCACGCTTGGAAAACACTTCCAGCGCATAGCCGAGCAGTTGTTCCTTTCTCTGCTCAGGCGACAAACGGGTCCTTGTACGTCCACTTGATGTAGTCATCCTGTTTCCTGCCAACTTATAACGAGTTTGGTTTGCTTATATCTGGCAAACTTTATATTGATGTAACGCTTTACTTAACAACTGCTTGCGGAGTGTACAACAGCAACAAGTTGCTTAACAGCGGCTTGACACTATTGAGCGTCGAAATTTTGACGTGCATCGAGAGTAGGCTTGAGCTGGCGGCAGTGGTAGAATGACCGACCTCATTTACACAGGTAGTCTGACGGGTAGCCGTCGAGGGTTAGAATGAAACATACCGTAGAAGTGATGATTTCAGAGCAGGAAGTCCAACAGCGTGTGAAAGCGTTGGGAGCTGAAATCACTGAGCACTATAAAGATTCTCAGGACTTGGTCATGGTTGGCCTGTTACGTGGTTCTTTTGTATTCATGGCGGATCTGGCTCGCGCCATTGAGCTGCCTCATTCAGTGGACTTCATGACAGCATCAAGCTACGGCAATGCGATGGAAAGTACCCGTGATGTGCGTATCTTGAAAGATCTGGATGACGACATCAAAGGGAAAGATGTGCTGCTGGTGGAAGATATCATCGACACTGGTAACACCCTGAGCAAAGTATGCGAAATCCTGTCTATTCGTGAGCCTAAGTCTATCCGCATCTGTACGCTGCTCGACAAACCAGAGCGTCGTGAAGTCGATGTACATGTAGATTGGTATGGCTTCAAAATCCCTGACGAATTCGTCGTGGGTGTGGGCATCGACTATGCTCAGAAATATCGCCACCTGCCATATATCGGTAAGGTGGTACCACTGGAAGGTTAATCGCCTGACAGCCATGAAAAAAGCGACCAACTGGTCGCTTTTTTGTGTCTGGGTATTTCAGGAGTTATTCGGGAATGAGCTCTGACATAGCTGACTCATAGCCCGCTTCCAATGTCGCAACGCTATTCGCTGTCATTCCCAAATCCTTCAGTACACCATCACTGATGTCATAGAACCAACCATGAATTTTCACGTCCTGCCCGCGTTCCCAGGCGGCACGCAGTATGGTGGAATTACCAAGGTTGTAGACCTGCTCGGCAACATTGATTTCACAGAGTTTATTACCCTGCTCTTCTAATGTGAGGCCGCTTAGGTAGCGTTTGTGCTTTCGGTAGAGATCGCGGATGTGAAGAAGCCAGTTATTGATAAGGCCGAGTTCAGGGTTTTCAATCGCGGCGTGCACGCCACCACAACGGTAATGTCCACAGATGATGATGTGTTTTACCTGAAGCACGTCAACAGCATACTGAACCACAGAAAGGCAGTTAAGATCAGTATGGACAACTTGATTGGCCACGTTTCGGTGAACGAATAGCTCACCCGAGTCCAAACCTGTCAGACGCTCCGCCGGTACGCGACTGTCAGCACAACCTATCCATAGGTATTCAGGGTGCTGGGATTTTGCTAATTCCGCAAAGTAAGCCGGATTGTCTTCTTTGATGGTTTTGGACCATTTCACATTATTCGAAAGAAGCTGCTTAATTTGAGCCATGGCGCCCCCTAAAAAATTCTGCGAGCAACTATACACCACATAAGATCATATTTAGATACAATTTAACACTTTCTACTCAACATATTAGCTCCTCCTACCAGCATTATGGTTGATATAACAGATCCCTGTTACCGCAATTGATCGGTATAATGGGTCTGTTGATCTTTGCTGGTTATTTTTGCAGCAGTTTGTGGGGGCTTTATCCAAGGCAGAGGATTAGATGTGTAGTTGCTCTACATGATAAGCCGATAACGCAGGAGAAAGGAGCCACAAACGCTGCCCGAAGGGTTCGGCTAAAAGCGTTTTATGCTTTGTTGAGATTGTATTTATTTAGAGTGACTAAACGTCATACATCTCGCCGCGCCTAAAACGCTTTTCGCGCGAACAAAATCTGACCATCAAAGGTCAACAGACCCTTTAGCGCGCTTTATCTCCTACCCGCTAACTATTTGGGAACAAAATGTGTACACCAGCCGCAAAGAATCGCGGATGGTTTGGGAAAAGTTGCGTCTTTGATTTGTTGGAGAGCACGGATAGGAGAGCTGATTACCTACTTGGGTAATTGGGTAGCTTGCCGAAAAAGGAAGTATTAAAAGGGAGCAAGTTGTGAATTTAGACCGATTCAAACACTGGAGCCTTAAAGGCGACATTTTCGGCGGTGTCACTACTGCCATCATTTCTCTTCCCCTTGCGCTTGCATTTGGTGTCGCCTCTGGCGCTGGTGCTGAAGCAGGTCTTTGGGGCGCTATTCTCGTTGGTTTGTTTGCTGCGCTGTTTGGCGGCTCCTCCACACTGATTTCTGAACCGACCGGCCCGATGACGGTCATTATGACCGCTGTCCTCACCTCTATGATGGCTAGGTACCCTGAAACGGGCATGGCTATGGCCTTTACTGTCGTTATGATGGCGGGCGCATTCCAGGTCTTACTGGGCACGCTAAAGCTGGGTAAGTACGTCACCTTAATGCCATATAGCGTGGTATCCGGTTTTATGTCCGGTATTGGTGTAATACTTATACTGTTGCAAATTAGCCCGCTAATGGGGCAGGCAGCGCCTCCAGGCGGCGTGCTGGGAACGATTCAGGCATTGCCTGAAACCGTCTCGAACCTTAGTTTCAAAGAGCTCTTCCTCGGCCTTCTGACACTGGGCATCCTGTTTTACTTTCCGAAAAAATACCGTAAGTACATTCCTGCCCAGCTCGTTGCGCTGGTACTGGTAACCCTGTTATCTGTCATTTTCTTTGATATCGAGAGCATTCGCCGTATCGGTGAAATTCCAACAGGTTTACCGTCGATTGTGTTCCCGACTTTTACCCCAGAGCAGCTCACCACTATGGTGATTGATGCGCTGGTGCTGGGGACCTTGGGTTGTATCGATACGCTGCTGACGGCAGTGATTGCAGACTCATTGACCCGGGAAGAGCACAACTCTGACAAAGAGCTTCGTGGTCAGGGCATTGCGAACATTATCTCGGGTATGTTCGGAGCGCTGCCAGGAGCCGGTGCCACCATGGGTACCGTGGTGAACGTGCAAGTTGGCGCTCGATCTCCATTGGCAGGGATTGTTCGCGCCCTTATTCTCGCGGCAGTGGTATTGGTCGCGGGCTTTCTGACAGAGCCGATTCCAATGGCTGTGCTGGCCGGTATCGCACTCTATGTGGGTATTAACATTCTTGACTGGAGTTTCCTGCAGCGTGCCCACAAAGTGAGTAAGCACCAAACGGCCATTATGTATGGCGTCATGGCGCTGACTGTTTTTGTCGACTTGATTGTTGCCGTCGGCTTGGGTGTTTTCATTTCCAATGTGATCGTGATTGAAAGGCTCAGCCGAGAGCAGGCGAAGCAGGTGAAAGCCATCAGTGATGCGGATGAGGATGATGTTCCTCTAACAGACGAAGAGCGAGATTTATTAGATAATTCTGATGGAAAGGTGTTGTTTTTCTATCTCTCCGGCCCAATGATCTTCAGCGTGTCCAAAGCCATCTCCCGACAACACACCAGCATCGGCGATTATCGCGTCATGATTCTGGATTTGAGTGATGTGCCTCTGATTGACATGACAGTGGGTCTCGCGCTGGAAAACGCCATTGCCGATGCCCGCGAAGCGAATTGCACTGTGTTCTTGCTCAGTCCTCATGAGCAGACCACAGAACAGCTAAAACGCCTTCATGTTGGCGACTGGGTCGCTGACACGCACATGTTCGACTCCCGTTACGACGCGCTCAATGCTGCCAAGCGGCTAACGGAAGTCATGCCATAAAAGAATAAATAACACTTATGAAAGCAATTGAAATCGACAATCTGGTCAAGGTATATGGCACGGATGTCAAAGCGCTTAAAGGGGTGTCTTTATCGGTTGAGGAGGGCGATTTTTACGCCCTGCTTGGTCCTAACGGTGCCGGAAAATCCACGACGATTGGGATCGTCAGCTCACTGGTTAACAAGACTTCCGGCAAGGTGAAGATTTTCGGTTACGACATCGACACCCAACTGGTCGAAGCAAAAAAACAAATTGGACTGGTGCCTCAGGAGTTTAACTTCAATCAGTTCGAGAAAGTGGAACAAATCGTTGTTAATCAGGCTGGGTACTACGGCGTAGAGCGTGAAGAAGCCAAGCGCCGCGCTAAAAAATACCTCACCCAGCTCGACCTTTGGGAGAAGCGCAACGAATCAGCCCGTAATCTTTCTGGTGGTATGAAGCGCCGGCTGATGATTGCGCGCGCCCTGATGCACGAGCCAAAACTACTTATTCTTGATGAGCCTACAGCGGGTGTAGATATTGAACTGCGCCGCTCGATGTGGACTTTCCTGCAGGAAATCAACAAGCAGGGCATCACTATCATCCTGACCACCCACTATCTCGAAGAAGCGGAAATGCTATGTCGCAATATCGGCATCATCAACCGTGGTGAGCTGATTGAAGACACCTCGATGAAAGCGCTTTTGAAGAAACTGGACGTTGAAACCTTTGTTCTTGATTTGGCGCCGGACAGCTCAGTAAAAAGCTTGGAAGGCGTTCAGTGGGTGCAAGTCGATGACCACACACTGGAAGTTGATGTGCATAAGCACACTGGCCTGAACACTGTCTTTGAACAGTTGACCGCGCAAGGTATCCAGGTGCTTTCGATGAGAAATAAAGCTAACCGATTGGAAGAGTTGTTCGTGACGCTGGTGCGCGAAAATGCGGAGGCCAAAGCATGAATAAACTTTACTGGGTGGCTTTTAAAAGCCTCATCATCAAGGAAGTGACCCGCTTTACCCGTATCTGGGTACAAACGCTGGTGCCGCCTGCCATTACCATGACCTTGTATTTCATCATCTTCGGTAATCTGATTGGCAGCCGGATTGGTGAAATGGGCGGTTTCAGTTACATGGCTTACATCGTACCGGGTCTTATCATGATGTCGGTGATCACCAACTCATACTCTAACGTGGCTTCTTCCTTTTTCAGTGCCAAAATGCACCGGAACATTGAAGAGCTTATGGTTGCGCCTGTACCGAACTACATCATGATCGCCGGTTATGTCGGCGGCGGTGTGGCAAGAGGCTTGGCGGTTGGGGTGATGGTCTCCATGGTGTCGCTGTTTTTTGTCGACCTTAAAATTGCCCATCTCGGCGTGATTGTGGCCACGGTGTTCCTGACATCGGTGGTCTTTTCTCTGGGTGGATTGATCAATGCAGTATTTGCAAAAAGCTTTGATGACATCAGTATCATCCCTACCTTTGTACTGACACCGCTGACGTATCTGGGTGGGGTGTTTTATTCGCTCTCCCTGCTTTCTGAATTCTGGCAGGGCGTGTCGAAGCTGAACCCTATCGTCTACATGGTGAATGCTTTCCGTTACGGCTTTCTTGGTGTGTCTGATGTGAATATCGTGACGTCATTTGCGGTACTAAGTTTGTTTGTCGTCGGACTTTACACGTTAGCGTGGTATCTCATTAGTCGTGGTATCGGCCTTCGAAGCTAAGTGTTATACGATACCAATCGTAGTAAATATCTGCTCATCCTAGCTTGTTAAAATGCTCGATAACTGCGTTGAAAAGTTTGATTGTAGAGTTGCTACTTATCGAAACTTTTCGCCTTGCTCTTGAGCATTTTTCCTACGCTATTTCTGAGCACCTACCTACTGTGATTGGTATGAGTATAAAAAAACCGCCTTCCGGCGGTTTTTTACTATCTGAATGCGAACGTATTATTCTTCGCTGTCGTCAGCGACCTGTGGGGTCAAATCAACAGTAAGGTTGTCGATAAGTCGCACCTGGCTCAGGAAAGCAGCTGCCAGAATTACGGCTTTAGAAGTATGCTCGCTGATAGGTTGCAAGGTGTTGGCATCACGGATGAAAATCTCATCTGGCTCCAGACCCGCTGCGCGCAGTTGGTCGTTACCGTCCAGCACCAGTTCGCTGTAGTCGTTACGGCCACCACGCATTTGGCTACTGATCCAACGCAGGGTTTTTGCCAGCACGGGCGCACGTTGGCGCTCATCGACGGTCAAACGGGTATTACGGCTGCTCATGGCAAGTCCATCCATTTCACGCACTGTGGCAACAGGAATGATTTCGATAGGCAGGCAAAGATCGTCCACCATCTTTTTAATCACTGCCAGTTGCTGGAAGTCTTTCTCACCAAAGCAAGCAACATCCGGCTGAACCATATTGAACAGCTTGGAAACCACGGTTGCTACGCCTTTAAAGTGGCCTGGACGGGATGCGCCTTCAAGCACACCAGAAAGGCCCGGAACATCGACAAATGCGTGATTGTCCATGCCATTGGGGTACATGATGTCGGCGGTCGGGGTGAATACCACCTCAACCCCTTCCGTGTTCAGTTTGGCAATGTCTTCATCGAGCGTGCGAGGATACGCCGCCAAATCATCTGCTTTATCAAACTGCATTGGGTTAACGAAGATGCTAACAACCACTACATCGGCATTCTCACGGGCTCTGCGAACCAGAGTGAGGTGACCGTCGTGCAGGTGACCCATGGTAGGGACAAACGCAATGCGCAGGCCTTCACGGCGCCATTGCTGAACCTGTTCACGGAGTGGGGCAATCTCAGCGATTACTTGCATTTATCGGCATTCCTCAGTTAAACGTCTGCTCTGGGCCAGGGAACTCGCCGCTTGCCACTTCTTCAATGTAACGGGATACAGCCAGACGCATGTCGCCCGTTTCTTTCAGGTAGTTTTTGGAAAAACGTGGGATGTAGTTAGCAGAGATGCCGAACATGTCGTGCATCACCAGAATCTGGCCATCCGTCGCATTACCTGCACCGATGCCGATCACGGGTACACGGACAGCGTCAGTGATGCGTGCAGCCAGCGCTTTTGGCACACATTCCAGCAAAATGACCTGAGCACCGGCTTTTTCGAGTGCCAGTGCGTCTTGAACCATTTGCTCTGCTTTTTCTTCTTCGCGGCCCTGAATTTTAAAGCCACCGAAGATATTAATAGATTGAGGAGTCAGGCCAAGGTGCGCACAAACAGGCACAGCGCGTTGGGTCAGCATGGTGATGGTATCAGCCAGCCAAGCGCCGCCTTCCACTTTCACCATGTTGGCACCTGCCTGCATCAGAACCGCTGCGTTCTTGCAGGCTTCTTCTGGCGTGGCAAATGACATAAATGGCATGTCGGCCATCAGAAGGCTATTTGGGCTCCCTGCGCGCACGCTGCGCGTGTGATAAGCGATTTCGTCAATCGTGACTGAAAGGGTGTCACTCTTTCCTTGCAAAACCATGCCCAGTGAGTCGCCAACCAGCAACACAGGCATTTCTTGCTCTTCAAATAATTGGGCAAAACTGGCGTCATAAGCAGTTGCCGAAGCAAATTTACGTCCTTCCTGCTTCCATGCCATTAAGGTACTAATCGTAATTTTTTTCATCTTGTCTCCCAAACCCTGCTTGTTTTGTTTCGGTGCCTAGGCGGGTGTGCTTACGCGAGGGCAGTCAGGCCGTTTTTATCCGTGACGGCGACCAGCTCTGCGACAGCACTGCCATCAGGCAGCTGCAAGTCAGGGGCTATTTCGGCGAGAGGGTAAAGCACGAATTCACGCACTTTCATCCCGTAGTGTGGAACGGTTAACCGTTCACTTTCCAGCTGGAGATCCCCATAGAGCAGGATATCCAAGTCCAGAGTTCGTGGTCCCCAGCGTTCTTCTTTACGCTCGCGGCCAAACTCCAGCTCAATGCGCTGTGTATGATCAAGAAGATCTAACGGTTGAAGCTCGGTGTCAATGGCTGCAACCGCATTCACATAATCGGGCTGGTCGGCGGGACCCATCGGCTTACTGCTATAGAGCGAAGATGTACAGACAAAGCGGGTACCCGGCAGATGTTTCAGTGCCTCAATCGCATGTTGGGCTTTCTCTACCGGATGACCTAAGTTACTGCCTATAGCAATGTAAGCGCGGATCATGATTCTGTATTCGACTTCGGTTTAGGCTTACGGCTGCGAGGCTTGGTTTTGCGGCGACGTCGGGTCTTTTTCGCTGCACTGGCCTTGTTCAGCACCTGTACCATGTCATGGCGATCGTCACGGTTCGCTCGTTGGAAGTCATCCCACCAAGTGGCGAGCTCTTCCAGTTGTCCACCTTCAATCTTGCCGCGCATTTCAAGGAAATCGAACGCAGCGCGGAACTTGTTTTGTTCCAGCAGTTTGTAAGCGCGGTTGCCTGAGCGACGACTCAAGCGAAGCTGTAATTGCCAGATATCGCGGATCATCGCAGTGAAACGGCGTGGGATCGCGATGCTTTTCACCTGCTCATCCAGGATGTCATTAGCCGCGACCATAAAGGCGTCGTAGTAGCTAAGGCCACTTTCGAAGGCGATTTCTTCTGCGCGGGTCTCCAGCGGGTACCACAGCATAGCGGCATACATAAAGGCTGGATTGATGCGCTGGTCATTGGCGACGCGATCGTCGGTAGATTTCAGTACCAGCTCTAACATCTTCTCGCATTTACTGCTGCGATCTTCGGTGAAATGCTCGTCCAAAATCGGGAACAGTGGCGAAAAGAGGTTGTAGTCGCGCAGCAGGCGATAGGTATCCAAACCGTTGCCGGATTGCAAAAGCTTGAGACTTTCTTCAAACAGACGGGCGGCAGGAATATCACGAAGCAAATGAGCCAGCGCAGGAATTGGCGCCGCCGTTGCTTCGTTGATTTGCATGTCGAGCTTCGCGGCAAAGCGCACCGCACGCAGCATACGAACCGGGTCTTCACGGTAACGGGTTTCCGGATCGCCAATCAGGCGGATCACGCGGTTTTTCAGGTCTTCAACACCGCCTGCATAATCGCGTACCGAGAAGTCATCAATGTTGTAGTAAAGGGCATTGACGGTGAAGTCACGGCGCTCTGCATCTTCATCGATGGTGCCGTAAACGTTGTCACGCAGCAGCATGCCGTCATTCGACTGGCTGGCGGACTTATCGCCTTTATCAGCGCCATGGTGACCACGGAAGGTCGCCACTTCAATCACGTCACGACCAAAGAGAATGTGTGCCAGACGGAAACGGCGGCCAACCAGGCGGCAGTTTCTGAACAGCTTGCGCACTTCTTCCGGCGTCGCGTTGGTCGCGATATCGAAATCTTTCGGCTGTTTATTCAGCAGCAAATCACGCACACCACCACCAACGAGGTATGCTTCAAAGCCTGCTTTATTCAGGCGATAGAGCACCTTCAGCGCATTTTCGCTGATATCTTTTCTTGATATACCGTGCTCTTGGCGTGGAATAACTTCTAGCTTCAGGTCATCGATCGCGCGTGTTTTATTATCGCGATTCAATACCTTACGGCAAAAGCTGGTAACTCGATTAAAGATAACTCACCTCGTATCTGACAGGTCGGGCCATAAAAACGACGGCATATGATATATCACCGCTCCGTATTTTAGAAAGCTGTAATCACTTCCGTCTCATTTGGCAGCTTGTTTATCTGCCAGTTTTTCTCGCCCCAAAGGAGCTGTTCTTCCACCGGAGCCCCCTGTAATTCAGCAGGAACAGGGTGCCCTAAAAATGCCAATGCAGCTTCAAGGGCGGGGCCAGGGTGGGTGTTGTCGATGGCCGGTGCATGGTTTTGCTTAGAAAGCTTATTACCGTCGGCGTTGAGTGCAAGTGGCAAGTGTAAATAACTCACCTGAGGTGCGCCCAGTTTTTGATAAAGAGAAACCTGTCTTCCCGTCGGCTCAATAAGATCCGCGCCACGAACGACCTCGGTGACACCTTGATGAATATCGTCCATCACCACCGCCAGATTGTAGGCATAAAGCCCGTCACGGCGCTTAATAATGAAGTCTTCCGCTGCCATCGTAGGGTCGAGTGGCATCACGCCATGTTTGATATCGAAAAATTCTGTCACCGGGCTATCAATGTAGACACGAACAGCAGAGCCGTCAGCGTCCAGCATGCGGTGTCGGCAGGTGCCTGGGTAAATGCCACCGGCGTCTTTTATCTGGCGTCGGGTGCATTGACAGAAGTAGGCTTCACCGTTTCTTAGCCAGTGCTCGATCTGCGCTTGATACGCATCGTAGCGGTCATGCTGGTAAAGAATGCCGTCATCCCAATGAAGGCCGTAGGCGTCCAGTGTTTTAAGAATGGCATCAGCCGCCCCGGCGACTTCCCGCGGCGGATCGATATCTTCGATACGAACCAACCATTTACCTTGATGGGCTTTGGCCTGAAGGTAGCTTCCCAGCGCTGCCACCAAGGACCCAAAATGCAGAGGGCCTGATGGCGAAGGGGCGAATCGCCCGACGTATTGCATTTTCTGTTTCTCTGAAAAAGGAAAAAGGGAGCCTTAGCTCCCTTTTTGCCATGAATCTCGGTAAAGCGGTAGGCTTAGCCTGCCATTTGCTTTTCTTTGATTTCTGCAAGGGTTTTGCAGTCAATGCATAGATCCGCAGTAGGACGGGCTTCAAGGCGACGTACACCGATTTCAACACCACAAGAATCACAGAAACCGAAATCATCGTCTTCCAGACGCTGAAGGGTTTTGTCGATCTTCTTGATCAGCTTGCGTTCGCGGTCGCGGTTACGCAATTCCAGGCTGAATTCTTCTTCCTGTGCCGCACGGTCAACAGGATCTGGGAAATTAGCCGCTTCGTCTTGCATGTGATGTACAGTACGGTCAACTTCTTCCCTGAGTTGATTACGCCACGCTTGGAGGATTTTACGGAAATGATCAACTTGTTGATCATTCATGTACTCCTCGCCAGCCTTCTCTTGGTAAGGTTCTAACCCGGCCGTAGCCAGGATGCCCAGCGATTTCTTTACTTTGCTCTCTGGCATTAAGCGTTCTCCTAAATACACCCTGACCTGCTCGGTCAAAAGAGGGCGGTATCTATATCAGAAACCCTATAACGAGGCAATCTTTGTTTTTGCCTGTTGTCATCCCAGTGTGAAGATGCCTACATTTTTTCTCAATTCTGGGAGAACGGGACCCGTTTATTTATGCTCATATGGACTGATGAAAGTGTCGTTTGGTAACACAGAATTTCCACACCAAGTGCTTGAGCGTCTATAAGTAGCTGATTATAGACCGTATCTATGTGTTTTGCCGCTGACACCTTCTCAATTCCAGAATGAAGCACGGCAAAAAACAGCACCGCGCGTTTTCCTTGTTGGGCGAGCACGCCCAATTCCCGTAAGTGTTTCTGACCCCGAGTGGTGACAGTATCCGGGAAGAAGCCTTGTCCATCTCCTTCCAGTAACGTGACACTTTTCACCTCTATATAGCAGTCTTGTTTGTCCGGTGATTGAAGCAGGATGTCGATGCGGCTCTTTTCTTCACCATACGGCACTTCGCTACGAAGGGTTTCATAACCCTGTAATTCCGCCACCATATCTTCTTTGATCGCTTCCACTACCAGACGATTAGCCTGTGAGGTATTAACGCAAATAAGGTGCCCGTGTTGGGTTTCTGTCAGCTCCCAGCTGTTGGCATATTTGCGCTTGGGGTTGTCAGAAGTGGAATACCACACGGTATCACCCGGTGTGGCGCAGCCAGTCATGGCACCTGTGTTCGCACAATGCATGGTGACTTCAGAACCATTCGCCAATGTCACATCGGCAAGAAAACGTTTATAGCGACGGATTAAGGTGGCCTGTTGTAATGGAGGGTCAAATTTCATGGTTGTCCTTGATGAATATACCGACGAATATCAATGGGTTAATGTCCAGCGATTCAGGCATTGATAATGTACGCCGTGCCCATTTTCAGCCGGTACTGATGCATAAATGCCGAAGTGATAAAAAGTGAGCGGCGTTCGAAGCGAACGTTGGTTTTCTGTCGGTCTGGCTCGGCGCGCTAAGGTGATGTGCGGCACGAAATTATGTTCTGCAGAGCGACCTAAGATTTTTGCGGCAGCCTCATGCATCTGGCAGGCCACTGCTCTCAACGTGGCATTCTCCTCAATCCCAAGCCAGAGGATGCCCTGTTTGGGGAATTCGCCGGTTTCTGTGGTTTGGGTGGAGATAGCTGGAAGTGATATTTTATCTGCAGCCTCACACAGCGAGCGATAGGCTTGACTGTCGACTTCGCCGAGAAACGCCAGGGTAATATGAAGGTTATGATCGGGAACGGGCCGACCGTGCTCGGCAAGCGTTTGCTTGAGCGCAACAATGGCGCTGCGGCTTTTGGCGTTGTGCGTGTCGCTGAAATCCAAAGCGAAGAAGAGTCTGCGCGTTTCCTTGCTCAACGTCCTGCATCCTTGCGTGATTTGGGTATACTGTTCGCGTAATTCTGACATAAAGGCCTTTCCATTGTCACAGCTCCCTATCGACAGCGTCTTAGATGACGTGATCTCAGCACTGACCCAATCTTCGCAAGTGATTCTTAAAGCGCCACCGGGAGCCGGTAAATCGACAAGATTGCCGCAGGTGCTGCTGGAGCAAAATGTCTTCGAAGGAAAGATCATCCTGCTGGAACCCCGTCGCCTGGCGGCAAGAAACATTGCCCGCTTTCTGGCTTCCCTGCGCGATGAGAAAGTGGGTGAGACGATTGGTTTACGTGTGCGTGGAGAGACCAGTGTCAGTGACAAAACCCGCCTTGAGATCGTCACTGAAGGCGTACTGACAAGAATGATCCAATCTGACCCGGAACTCGACGGTGTCAGTTTGGTGATCTTCGATGAATTCCATGAGCGCAACCTTCATGCGGATCTTGCGCTGGCGCTCTCTTTGGATGTGCAGGGCGCGCTTCGTGATGATTTAACCTTGCTAGTGATGTCTGCGACACTGGATGATGCGGCGCTAACGAACCTGCTGCCTGAAGCGAGGGTACTGACGTCCGAAGGGAGAAGCTTTCCGGTAGAAGTGCGTTATCAGCCGATTGCGAAACAATACGGCTATGAGGGTTTAGTGGCGTCTGCCGTTGCGAAATTGATGCAAGAGGAAGAGGGTTCAGCGCTGGTGTTCTTGCCAGGCGCAGGAGAAATTACCCGCGTCGCTGAAGCATTGGAAATGAAAGTACCGGATGATGTGATGGTTTGTCCGCTGTTTGGTCAGATGAATGCCAAAGAACAACAAGCGGCGATCGCACCGGCACCGAAAGGCCAGCGTAAGGTGGTACTTGCAACCAACATTGCAGAAACCAGTTTGACGATTGAAGGCATTCGTTTGGTGGTGGATTCAGGGCTTGAACGCGTGGCGCGCTTTAACCGCAAAACGGGCATCACCAAACTCGAAACGGTGCAGATTGCACGCTCATCTGCGATTCAGCGGATGGGGCGGGCAGGTCGCTTATCAGCAGGCCTTTGTCTTCGTCTTTACAGCGAAGACGTGTTCCAGCGGATGCGGGCTGTGCCAGACCCAGAAATCGTTACCAGTGACTTGATGCAATTGGTGCTGGAAATCGTGCAGTGGGGCTGTGCGCCGGAAGATTTGCAATGGCTTGACCTTCCGCCGACGCAACATTGGCAGCAAGCCGTTACCCTATTGCGACAGCTGGATATGCTCGATGAGCACAATGCGCTGACGCACAAAGGCAAGCAGGTGACTGAGCTGGGAACAGATGCCCGTCTCGGTGCAATGCTTATAGCGGCAAAGGCGTTTGGTGAGGAAGCCACTTCCACAGCCTGCTGGTTGGCAGCATGGGCAGAAGAACCACCGCGGGGCAAAGCCGACCCTGATTTGCGCCTTCAATTGATGATGGCAATGAAAAAGTCGACCAGCCGCCAGCGTGCCGCGCAATTGGCTGCGAGAATGAAGTGCACACTGTCGGAGGATTTATCCAGTGACTGGCTGCCCATCCTCGCTGCCGCAGCATGGCCGGATCGGATTGCTAAATCCCGCGGCAACAATGGTCGATTCTTATTGAGCAATGGCCATGGGGCGCAAATCGATGCCGATCATCCACTCTCAGGGGAAGAAGCGTTAATCGCGGTGGACTTAATGAGTGTTTCGCAAGGCGATAGTCGTGTTTTTACCGCCGTGCGTACGGATTTTTCAACGTTGCAAACCCGTCTGTCTTCACTGTTTTCTGAACGCGAATGGGTAGACTGGGACGAAAAGAAAGGCGCGTTGGTCGCTGAGGAACACCTTTGTTGCGGTGACATCGTTGTCGCTAAAAAAGCGATAGCACGATTAAGTGATGACATGCTTACCCGTGCGCTGATTCAGGCGATTAAGCGAAAAGGCGAAACATCATTACCGATGTCAGACAAAGCGGTAAGCCTTTTGAACCGGGCGCGATGTGCGCAAAGCTGGGAATTAGCCATTTCGCTGCCTCCGCTTGATGAATCTGCGCTGTTGGGATCGCTCGACGATTGGCTGGCACCGTTTATGAACGGGGTTCGTAGCTTGAAGGATTTGAAGAAAATCGACTTCTTCAGTGCACTGGAAGCCTGGTTTGGCTGGGACATCACCAAACAGCTTAACCAATTGCTGCCGGAGACTTACGAAGTACCAACAGGCTCACGCTATGCCATTCGCTATCAACTGGGACAAAAACCGGTCTTGGCGGTCAGAATGCAAGAGATGTATGGTCAGGCGACATCACCGACTATCGCCGATGGCAAAGTGACTTTGGTGGTTGAGCTATTGAGTCCGGCACAAAGACCGCTGCAAATTACGCAAGACTTGGCAGGGTTCTGGCAAGGCGCTTACCGCGAAGTGCAGAAAGAAATGAAAGGGCGCTACCCGAAACATGTGTGGCCGGATGACCCTGCAAATCACCAGCCGACGCGATTAACTAAAAAACACTTTAAACCGGAAGCCTGAACCAGACTTCATGACAAAAGAAACTAAGAACACCAAACCCCGCACGCGACGCAAAACAGCGAGTCCGCGTGGTGGCAAGAAGAAAACGGCTTCAGCGAAAAAAGGCTGGGGTAAAAAACTGCTCTCCTTTGGCTTTAAATGCACGCTGGTTTTTGTGGCAGTCATGGCGATTTGGGGTATTTATCTGGATAGCAAAATCCAGGAGCGCTTTGACGGGCAAATCTGGCAACTGCCTGCCGTGGTATATGGCCGCATCCTGCATCTTGCATCTGGAGAAGCCGTCACCATTGATACCCTGAAGCGTGAGCTCGATATCCTCAACTACAAGCGTGTGCGTAATCCAAGTCGCCCAGGTGAGTATTCCGCGTCGAAAACCCGCGTCGAGATTATCCGTCGTCCTTTTGAGTTTGAAGACGGGCCGGAGCAGGCGCAACACGTGATGATCTCCTTTTCTGGGGAAGGCGTGCAAAGCCTGAAGCAGCTCGACAGTGGTAAGCAACTGGGTTATCTAAGAATCGAACCCAAGCTGTTGGGCACCATGGAGTCGAACACGGATGAGCAGCGTATTTTCCTGCCTCGTGAACGATTTCCTGAGTTTCTGGTTGATGCGCTACTGACCACGGAAGACAGAAACTTCTATCACCATGATGGCGTATCTCCCCTTGCGATTGTCCGTGCGTTGGTGGTTAACCTCAAAGCAGGTCGAACGGTGCAGGGCGGTTCAACTCTCACCCAACAGTTGGCGAAAAACCTGTTTCTCACACGCGACCGAACCTTGTGGCGTAAAGCGCAGGAAGCTTATATCGCCGTGCTGCTGGACTATCGCTACAGCAAAGACCGACTTCTCGAAGCGTACCTGAACGAAGTGTATCTGGGTCAAGCGCGTGGTAAGGGCGTTCATGGTTTCCCTTTGGGAGCACGGCTTTACTTCGGTCGTCCAATTGAAGAGCTCAGCATTGACCAGCTGGCGTTGCTGGTGGGTATCGTTAAAGGTCCTTCTTACTACAACCCTTGGCGCTATCCAGAGCGTGTGCAGGAAAGGCGTGACCTTATCCTTCGTATGATGATGGAAAATGGCGTTATCTCTTCCGGCCAATATGCAGAGGCGGCGGCAAGCAAGCTTGGCATTCAGAAATCACCAAGTATTAACAGCCGGCAGCCTGCTTACTTTGAACAACTGACCCGTGAAATTCGCGAGCGCGTTGGTAGCCAATTCAATCCAGAGAGTGGTCTTCGCGTGTTCAGTACATTGGATCCTTTGTCTCAGTCGATTATCGATAAAACTGTGGTTAAGAAGGTTGATCAACTAAAGAAAGTTGCCGGAAAAGATCTGGAAGCGGCAGTGGTGATTGCAGACCGCCAAAGTGGGGAGATTCGCGCCATGGTTGGTGGCAGCCGTCCTGGTTATGCAGGTTTCAACCGGGCGCTTAATGGCAGCCGACAGATCGGCTCGCTTTCCAAACCGGCTGTGTATCTGGCGGCATTGTCTGATCCTGACAAATACAATCTGGCGTCACCATTGGATGATAAACCCATTGTGTTGAAAGGCGATCAGGGCAGTGAGTGGAAGCCGCGCAACTATGACCGAAAATTCCGTGGGCAGGTGCCTTTGCTAAAAGCGCTGGCGCATTCCTACAACATTCCGACGGTTAACCTCGGTCTTGCAGTGGGCTTGGGAAGGGTCATTGATACCTATGAAGAACTGGGTGTTGAACCCGACCAAATCACCCGAGTGCCATCGCTGCTGTTGGGGGCGTTCACCCTCACGCCGATGGAAGTGACGCAAATGTTCCAGACCATTGGCAGTGGTGGACGTAAAGCGGATTTAACAGCATTGCGTGCAGTAGTCACGCGAGATGGGCAGGTACTTTACCGAAATTGGCCGAAGTCGAGCCAGACAGTTTCTGAGCAGGCAAGCTGGCTGACCATGTACGCGATGAAAGAAGTAGTAAGAACCGGCACAGGCCGTTATCTCAACCCTTCTTTCGGTTGGGCAGGTCTTGCGGGAAAAACCGGTACTACAGACAACAACCGTGACAGCTGGTATGTCGGCATTGATGGTCGTGAAGTGGTGACGGTCTGGCTAGGCCGCGACGATAACAAGTCGACCAAACTGACTGGCTCATCCGGTGCTTTGCGTTTGTACGCGGATTACATCAAAGCAAGGCAACCTGAGCCCCTGACGCTGAACTGGCCTTCTGAACTTGCCAGTGTGCCTTATCAGGTAAGGGAAGGGCAGTTTGTGACTGATTGCTTCAGCGAGAGCAAATTGCCAATGTGGGATCCGAAAGCCCATTGGCGTAAACGGTGTGACAAGCCCGCCCCGGTAAGCTGGCTGCAATCGATATTTAATTAATACCAATCGTAGTAAATGTCTGCTCATCTTAGCTTGTTAAAATGCTCGATAACTGCATTGGAAAATTTGATTGTAGAATAACTGCTTATCGAAATTTTCCGCCTTGTTCTCGAGCATTTTTCCTGCGCTATTTCTGACTACCTACCTACTGTGATTAGTATAATTCCTGAAGGGGTTGGGCGAGTGCACAGCCCTTCCTCTTTTGGCTGATGATAAATTGCAGATACAAAAAAGCCTCGTCAATGACGAGGCTTTTTTGTTTTAGATGGTGCCGGCTACCGGAGTTGAACTGGTGACCTACTGATTACAAGTCAGTTGCTCTACCAACTGAGCTAAGCCGGCACACAAACCGTGGAAACGTTGCTGTTGTATCTGCACCATTTCACTAAACGCGTTGCCTGGAGGCGGTATTGACCGCGCCCGGCTAGGGACCGACACATTTCTGCGAAGCAGAAACATAATCCATCGCCTATTTAAAAATGGTGCCTCGAGGCGGAATCGAACCACCGACACGGGGATTTTCAATCCCCTGCTCTACCAACTGAGCTATCGAGGCAATGGGCGCCATTAAATAGCAGAGCTGGGTTCTTGTCAAAATAATTTCTCACCCAAATTGTTCGATTGCTGTTTTTTTACCTTATTCGATGCGATTTAAATCAGGCTGATTCAGATTTAACCAGTTTTCACGTTGTTGTGATGAGATTATCAATAATATCCAGTAAGTCTGTATGGACTTAAGTGAGGGTTTCGATTTCGAAAATGACAGGACTTCTGGTCAAAATTGTCTGATTTCTTACCGAATGTCGCACTATAAATCCAATTACTTAAAAAACTTTCATTTTTCCTATTATTGCTACACTTAGTGGTACATAAAGCTTTAAGACGTAAGTCAATAGTTATGGGAGGGAATTCTGCGATGGGATTCTCATTGGGGGAACAACTAGACATTACACAGGTGATGGACCTAAAAGATCGCCTGCAAGCCGAAATAGAGCAGTCCGACAGCTTGCTGATCGATGGTAGCGAAGTATCACGTGTTGATGCGCCAGGATTACAACTTCTACTCACCGCCAGAAACCTCTGTAACAACCAATCTATCGGTTGGAAGTGGCAAGGCGCGTCCGGTGAACTGGTAGGGGCAGCAAAGACATTAGGATTGATTGAGCCGTTGGGTTTAGTTGACTTTGCTGAGTAAGTTTTTCAGGTAGTTCAATCAGGGTGACAGTATGCGAAAAATTCTAGCTGCGGACGATTCTGTATCAATTCGTCAAATGGTAAGCCATACGCTCAAAGAAGCGGGCTATCAGGTAGAGACAGCCAACGATGGTGCTGAAGCACTGCAAAAAGCCAAGTCAGGTCAATACGATGTTATTATTTCTGACGTCAACATGCCGAACATGGATGGACTGGAATTTGTTCGACAGGTTCGTGCTGTACCGCAATACAAATTCACCCCGATTCTGATGCTGACCACTGAGACGTCGGCAGAGAAAAAGAGCATGGGTAAATCAGCCGGCGCTACTGGCTGGATCGTTAAGCCGTTTAATCCCGACACTCTGTTGAAGACCCTGCAACGCGTTATTTAAGTGTTCAACCGAGGAGACCGCTATGGCTTTGGACATGGATCAACTTCGCCGGATTTTTTATGAGGAGTGTCGTGAGAACCTTGAAGTCCTTGAGCGTGAGCTGCTTGCCCTTGACCCGGATTCTGATGTTGATCTTGACATTATCAATACAATTTTCCGGGCTGCTCACTCGATAAAAGGCGGCGGTGCGACCTTTAACCTCAATGAAATCAGCCAGTTTACTCATGTCATGGAGACACTGCTCGACGAAGCCAGGGAAGGGAAACGTCGTCTCGATGCGGCCACCATTGATTTGCTCCTCAAAGGGGGCGATTGCATCAACAGCATGTTGGTAGCTTATGAGACCGATTCAGACTTCGATCATGCGCTTCGAGATGCACTGACAGATCAGCTTAATGAGCTTCTCAATGGTGGCTCGGGTTCCGATAGTGCAGCGCCAGCAGCTCAATCCGAGGAAGCTCTGCCTGAACAAAGCGGCGTCGCGAGAGATTGGATCGTTCTCTTCAAGCCCCATAAAGATATGTTTTTTTCTGGCAACGATCCCGTGCGAATCCTCAGAGAAATGTTCGATCTTGGTGCTGAATGCATCATTGAATGTGTGCAGGATGCCTTGCCGACGCTTGGTGAGATCGAGCCTGAGATGTGTTATCTCAGTTGGAAGATCACGGTAGACAGTGTCATCACTCGAGATCAGATTGAGGAGATTTTTGAATGGGTGGAAGACGAGTGTGATCTTGAAATCACTCAAGCGGTAGGTGAGCAGATCGAAGAATCTGCGCCAGATAGTGCACCAGTTGAAGCTGCTTCCGCTGCAACAAGCAGTGCGCCGGTACCTGCTGCAGCCAAACCCAAAGCGCCAGCTAAGGCGCCTGCATCCAAAGCTGATGCGGTATCGTCAATCCGTGTGGAAATCGACAAGGTTGATAACCTTATCAACCTTGTTGGTGAGCTGGTTATTACACAGTCCATGCTCACTGAACTCAGCCAGAATTTTTCTGAAAGTAAGCTAGAACGCTTGCAAGCTGGGCTTGACCAACTGCTACAGAATACCAAAGAGCTGCAAGAGAGTGTGCTGAATATCCGCATGCTGCCAATCAGCTTTGCGTTCAACCGCTTCCCACGACTTATCCGTGATTTGTCCTCCCAATTGGGTAAGAACGTTGAATTAATCATTGAAGGTGAGCAGACAGAGCTTGATAAAACCGTGCTGGAACGTATTACCGACCCATTGGTTCACTTGGTGCGCAATGCAGTTGACCATGGCTTAGAATCGCCGGAGGTTCGTGCGGAGAAGGGCAAGTCAGAAACCGGACGTGTCAACCTGTACGCCTATCACCAAGGCGGCTCTATTGTAATTGAAGTGCGTGATGACGGTGCTGGCCTGAACAAAGAGCGGGTCTGGAAGAAAGCCATCGAGAAAGGTCTGCTTCACGCAGAAACCGCGATTGATGATCTTTCCGATCATCAAGTCTACAACCTGATCTTCGCACCGGGCTTCTCGACAGCAGAAGTCGTCTCGGATGTATCCGGCCGCGGTGTGGGTATGGATGTGGTGAAGCGGAACATTGAAGATCTCGGCGGCCATATCGAAGTGGACTCTAAGCCTGATGAAGGCAGTGTGTTCCGAATCAGCTTACCTCTGACGCTCGCCATCCTCGATGGGCAATTGGTGAAACTCGCTGATCAAGTCTTTGTCGTCCCACTCATTTCGATTATCGAATCCATTCAAATCGAATCTGATCGCGTGAAAGTGGCGACGGGTGGTGTAGAGCTTTACCGACTGCGTGATGAAAACATTCCAATCCTCCGCTTGAAAGAAGAGTTTTGCCTCGGTGAATCCGGTGCACTCGATAAGCAGCTGTTGTGTCTAGTGGAAGCTGGTGGCAACCGAATTGGTCTGCTACTCGACGAAATGCTGGGGCAGCAGCAGGTGGTGATTAAGAGTCTGGAATCTAACTACACTCGCGTGAATGGCATCTCGGGGGCGACGATTCTTGGTGACGGCTCGGTATCGCTGATCTTGGATGTGCAGGGGTTGATGACTGGATTCCTGAGTCGCGTCGGCGATGCCAACAATCATATTGCGGCATAGGAGGAGCAAATGAGTGAGCAAGCCCTGGCTGTAGCAGAAAACAAAGATGAAATGGTCAACGGTGAAGACCGACTCAAGGGATCGGATTTCCTGAGCTTCGATCTGGCGCATGAGCTGTACGGTGTCGATATTCAAACCGTTGAGGAAATCCGTGTTTGGGAGTCACCCACACTGATTCCAAGGGCACCTGAATTCATTCTTGGAGTGATTAACCTTCGAGGGATGATTGTACCTATCATGGATCTTCGTGTCCGATTTGATATCGGAAAAGTGGAATACCTTCCCACGACGGTGGTGCTTATCCTCAAAGCGGGTGAAAACGCAGGGAATCGTATGATGGGGATTGTCGTAGATGCGGTGTCAGACGTGATCGACATGGGAGACAACAGCTTGATCCCACCGATTGGTGATTCGGTCGTCATGCCGTTTGTCAGTGGACTGTTGAATGTAGATGCCCAGGTAATGAGCCTGTTGGATGTGGATGCGTTGCTCGACATCGACAACCTGGTGCATTGAGGAGTAAGAGATGTCTGAAGAAGTCATGGAATACCTCAGCTTCCTTATCGACGAGGAAGAGTACGGACTGAACATTCTAGACGTGAAGGAAGTACGTGGTTGGTCGGAAGTGCGCAAACTGCCAAATAGCGAAAGCTATCTGCTGGGTGTTTTGGAGCTTCGTGGTGAATACATTCCTATTGTGGATCTTAGGCAGCGTTTCAGCATGGATCCGTCGGTGTTGAGCAAAACCACAGTGGTGGTCATTGTGCGCAATGCCAAAGGTCAATCGCTAGGCGTTATCGTGGATGCAGTAGCCGAAGTCTATCAGCTATCCGAAAGCCAAATAAAATCGGCACCCGGTTTTGTGAAAATTGATGAGCGGTACATTGAGGGTATCGCCTCAGTTGATGGTAAGCATGTGGTGTTGATTCGTTTAGAAAAACTTTTCGATTTTGACGAGTTGCATGAAGTAACGCAGCCAGATCTGGTTAGCGAGGAATAACAATTATGTCGTGGTGGAAGAAAGAGCAAACAACTACAGCTGAAAACACACAAAAAGATCAAGGTTTAAAAGCTCATATAGTGTCGGCGTTGGATGCGGCGCAAACGGCACTGATGATGGTCGACCGTGACTTTAAGGTGTTTTATGTCAATAACAAATCTATGGAATTGTTGAAGACGCATGAAGCCCTGTTCCGTTCAAAATGGCCGAGCTTCCGTGCTGAGAAAGAATGGATTGTTGGAGCTTGTATTGACATGTTCCACTCCAATCCAGCGCATCAGCGACAGATGCTTTCGAATCCGGCGAACCTCCCTTATGAAACCAACATTCAGGTCGAAGATGTGACACTTCGCCTAGTGGTGGGAGCGGTTACTGACGACAAAGGCGATTACATTGGTAATACGCTTGAGTGGGATGATATTACCGAGGTTCTGAAAGCGGACAATGAACGCGCCCAATTGCAAGCGGCGATTGATCAATCACTGACGGCGATGGTGCTTATTGACCGCGACTTTGCCATTACCTATATCAATGAAGAAACTGTCAGGTTGTTCGAAACTCATCAAGCGTCGTTCAAACAAGTTTGGCCTGGTTTCATGGCTACCAGAGATTGGTTGATGGGCCGTTGCATTGATGAATTCCACAAAAACCCTGCGCACCAGCGCCAGCTTCTGTCTGACCCTAACAATCTCCCTTACAAAACCGATATTCAGGTCGCTGGGATCATTATTGAACTCAATGTTGCTGCAATTGTTGATGCCAAGGGCAATTACATTGGCAACAGCCTAGAGTGGCGTGATGTGACAGCAGAACGAGAGCGTGAGATAGAAGTTGGACGCTTAGTCTCTGCGGTAGAGGGTATGACCACTAACATCATGATGGCCGACAAAGACGGCAATATTACCTACTGCAACCCTGCACTGACAAAATTGCTTGGTGGGCGTGAAAGTGAATTGCGAACTATTTTCCCAGGCTTTCAGGCGGATGCGCTAGAAGGGAAGAATATCGATATTTTCCATAAAAACCCTGCCCACCAACGCAGCATTATCGGCAATCCGGACCGGTTACCTTACACCGCCGAAATCAAAGTGGGTGAGCTTGAATTCTCACTGACCTGTATCGCCATGTATGACGGGGCGGGCAACTACATTGGCCCTGCGCTGCAGTGGGAAGATATTACGGAGCAAATGGCAGGCCAGCGTGATGTTCAGGGGCTTATTGAAGCGGCCTCCGAAGGGCGCTTGGACACGCGCATGGACACATCCAGATACACCGGCTTTATGGCTAACCTTAGTGATGGCATCAATGGTTTGCTCGATTCAATGGTTTTGCCGCTGAATAACTGCAAAGACGTTATGTCTAAAGTCTCCGCAGGGAACCTCAAAGTAAATATGCCGGAAGACTACAAAGGGGACTTCGCGCTGTTGAGCGACGCGGTGAATACCTCCATTACTAACCTACGAGACATGGTTGAGAAGATCACCGCGTCCTCTTCACGAGTTGCATCGGCGTCCGGCGAGATTGCTGACGGTAACTCAGACCTTAGTGAGCGTACCGAAGAGCAGGCAGCAAGCCTCGAAGAAACTGCCGCCAGCATGGAAGAGATGACCTCAACTGTGAAGCAGAATGCAGAAAGTGCTAACGCGGCTAACCGTCTATCACTTGATGCCAGTACTAAGGCACAGAAAGGCGGTGAAGTTGTTAAGCAGACCGTCAAAGCCATGGGTGAAATCAACAAAGCGAGTAAGCGTATTTCAGACATTATCAGCGTGATTGATGAAATCGCCTTCCAAACTAACCTGCTCGCCTTGAATGCAGCCGTTGAGGCCGCAAGAGCTGGCGAGCAAGGTCGTGGCTTCGCGGTGGTTGCAGGTGAAGTGCGTAATCTGGCTCAGCGAAGTGCCGGTGCAGCAAAAGAAATCAAAGATCTCATCAAAGACAGTGTTGAAAAGGTATCCGAAGGTTCAAGGCTGGTGGATGAATCCGGTGAAATGCTGAATGAGATTGTCGATGCAGTCGGTGAAGTGAGCACGCTGATTGGCAAGATTAACTCCGCGAGTCAGGAGCAGGCGAGCGGTATCGATGAGATCTCGAAAGCCGTGGTCAAGATGGATGAGATGACCCAGCAGAATGCTGCATTGGTTGAAGAGGCCTCAGCGGCCAGTCAGTCACTGCGTGATGAGGGCAGCGAGCTTCTCAATCTGATCGGTTTCTTTCAGGTAGACAGCGCCAATACGGGGTTCAGTGCAGCCAGAGAGCCGATTAGGAGCTTCTCTGGAAGCACGCCTGCTGCGCCAAGAGCGTCAGCGCCTGCACCAGTGAAGAAAGTGGCCAACGGTCCTGCACAATCACCGTCTTCAATGGCAGACGAAGATGATTGGGAGGAGTTCTAACAGTGGACGCCATTCAGGCGCTGAGCCAAATCGAAGAGCAGCGCGAGTTTGAGTTTACTGACAAGGATTTTAAGTATATTCAGGAATTCATGCTCAGAGAGACCGGTATTTCTCTCTCTGAGCGCAAGAACTCTATGGTATACGGACGGTTAGCAAGACGCTTACGTCGCACAGGGATCGATAATTTTCGGGATTACTTTAGCCGTGTCGAGAGTGACCTTGATGAACGTGTCGCGTTCGTCAACTCCCTGACCACAAACAAAACCCAGTTCTTTCGTGAGAAGCACCACTTTGATTTTTTGTTGGACACGCTGGTGACGGAATGGCAAAAGCAGAAAAAGCGCCGTATCCGCATTTGGTCAGCAGGCTGCTCAACAGGTGAGGAACCTTACACCATTGCTTCAACATTGGCTGCGTGTGGCCTGTTGACGCCGAATTATGATTGCAAAATTCTGGCGACAGACCTCGATACTCAAGTGCTGGAAGTGGCCAGAAATGGCACTTATGGCATTGATGCAATGAAGGCGATTCCCGACCGAATGTTGCGCCACGGATTCATTCGCGGAAAGGGCAAAAAACAGGAGCTACTGAAAGTTAAACCCCTGCTTCAACAGGCAATCACGTTCAAGCAACTGAACTTGATGGGGAGCTGGCCACATAAAGGGCCACTTGATGCTATTTTTTGCCGTAATGTCATGATTTATTTTGAGAAAGATGTGCAGCAGATGCTTATTCAGCGTTATTGGGAAAAGCTTGGAAGCGGCGGCATTCTTTTTATCGGTCACTCAGAAAGCATCGGACAGATGGGAAGTCGGTTTGAAAACCTGGGCCAAACCATGTTTCGCAAACCCTGACTTCGGAGTCCCCCGTCCTGCATTAACATCGAACAGAGCTCTGTATGCATAAGATTTTGGAGCTTACCGGATGTCCGATCGGGGCAGGGGCGAGGCGTTTCTATCACCCAGGTAAGCAAATGATGATGGTAAAGATTCAGCCTGGTGAGGTCTATGTGACCAACGAGCGTGAATTGATCTCGACCGGGCTGGGATCCTGCATCTCAGCCTGTGTTTGGGATCCCTTCGTCGATCTGGGTGGCATGAACCACTTTATGTTGCCCTTTGGTGATGCAGACGATATTGAGGGCTGGGATCCGACTCAGTGGCGATCCAATGCAGCGCGATATGGCAACTATGCCATGGAATTATTGATCAATACCTTGATCCAGCAGGGTGCCATAAAGAGTCGTTTAAGGGTGAAGCTCTTTGGCGGCGGCACTGTGATGGGGAGGCAAGCCAATGTGGGTGAAAAGAATATTGAATTCATCCGCAATTACATCAAAAGCGAAGGTTTAACGCTGGTAGGGGAAGACTTAGGCAGTGAGTTCCCCAGAAAGGTGGTATTTGACCCTATGACAGGCAAGGCCTGGGTAAAGAAGCTTCGTGGTTATCGTGGTGAGGTAGAAGCAGAAGAAAGCAGTTACAAACGTCGCCTGGTCAATGAGGCGAAACGACAAGATGACGACAGTGCGGAGCTTTTCTAATGGGAAAACGAGTACATAAAGTACTGATTGTTGATGACTCTGCCGTTTTTAGAGCATTGCTTAGTGAAATTATCGATTCAGATCCTCAGCTTGAGGTGGTGGGCGCGGCAGTTGATCCCTACGAAGCGCGCGAAAAGATTAAGAAGCTCAAACCTGATGTGATTACTTTGGACATCGAAATGCCCAAGATGGATGGTGTCCAGTTCCTACGAAACCTGATGCGTCTCCACCCTATGCCGGTGGTGATGATCTCCACACTGACCCAACATGGGGCAGACGCCACCCTGGCAGCGCTTGATTTGGGCGCCGTTGACTACTTACCCAAACCTACTGAGAACGTAGCGGTTGAAATGGGCAACTATCGCCAGTTGGTGATAGAGAAAGTGAAGATGGCAGCCTCTGCTAACATTGCGGGTGCAACGCACAGTTCACAAGGCGAAATCAGCGTCTCAGGGCGTAACCTTCGCTCTGACTTTGACATTATCGCCATCGGTGCATCAACAGGTGGTACTGAAGCCATCCGCAACGTCTTGGAATCACTCCCTGAGATGATGCCGCCAATTGTCGTCACGCAGCACATCAAGGCGGTATTCAGTAAGTCTTTTGCTGAAAGGCTTAACCGCGCTTCTAAACTTCAGGTGGAAGAGCTTTCGTCGGATAAAGCGCCACTTGTGAATGGGCGTGTCTATGTTGCCCCAGGAGACATGCACATGCAGGTGGTGAAGCGCGCAGGCCGGTATTACTGCGTGCGCAACGACGATAAACCGGTTCAGCGCCACAAGCCATCTGTTGATGTAATGTTTTCCTCCGTCGCGGAAGCTGCAGGTAACCGTGCTATGTCGATTCTCCTTACCGGTATGGGCAGGGATGGGGCGGAAGGCATGCTGGAAATGCGTGAAGCGGGTGCGTTGACTGTCGCGCAGGATGAACACAGTTCAGTGGTATGGGGAATGCCAAGAGCGGCAGTAGAAATAGAAGCGGTGCAGCACGTGCTGCCATTGGAGAAAATCGCGACTTACCTGGTAGGCAAAGTATATGGGTAGAAAAAGCGTTAGATGGGTCATCGCATTATTCGGTATTGCTGCAGGTAGTTATTCGTTGGTGGCAGCACAGACGCCGTTAACGATGTCGGCTGCGGTAGTTGTGTTACTGGCTATTCTGCTTCTGGTGAGGCAAGGCGAGAGCGCTGTCAGTGTGGAAGCGGATGTTGTCGATGAAATCCCGCTGGATGACAATTCTGTCTCTTACGAGTCAACGGCCATCCTGAGAAAGATTCACAGTATCCTGAATATTGAGTTGATCCCCATCCGGGAGCAGCTCGACAGGCAGCAGGAAGTGATTAACGATTCTGTCCATAATCTCAACTCCAGTTTCTTCGGCATGGAGCGCGCGGTTGGAGAGCAGTCAACACTCGCGAAACACATGGTGACTGATCTTCTAAATAACGAAGACAGCGAGTACAACCTCACTAAAGTGTTACCTGAAACAGAGCAGGCGATCGACCAGTACATCGATCTTTTAGTGCAGGTGTCCGAGAAATCCATTACGGCAATCCACTGTATCCACGACATGTCAGAAAAGCTTCAGGCGGTATTTGGTCTTCTGGATCAGGTACAGGCGATGTCTGACCAAACCAACCTACTTGCACTTAATGCGGCGATTGAGGCTGCCCGGGCCGGTGACCTCGGAAGAGGTTTTGGTGTGGTAGCAGCGGAAGTGCGTGATTTGGCAAACCGCGCGTCGACGCTTAACAGCCAAATCCACCGTGACATCAACCTTGCTCAGGATACGGTCAAGCAAACCAGCTCGATAGTGGGTGAGATTGCCACGCTTGATATGACCACATCCATCGAATCAAAAACGCGCATTGAATCCCTGTTGAAAGGCGTACAGGAAGTTAACCAACAGGTCACTATGGAGATCGGCAAGATGACCGACCAAGGTGAGGCGGTGCGTGCAGAAGTATCTAAAAGTATTCAGGGCCTGCAGTTCGCAGACATTGTGTCTCAGCAGGGCCAGCACGTGCTTAACAACCTCTACATTCTAGAAGACCTCAATGCCCTCATTATGGCGAGTTTGGAGTCTGGCAATGTGGATTGGGTCGCGCTGCATAAAGCAGTGGATGATATTGAAGAAATGGCTGGCTCAGCAGAGCGAGCCCCGGCAAAACAAATGTCTGCAGATGAAGGCGACATAGAATTGTTTTAGGAGACACTATGGCCATCAGTCGTGAAGAAAAAAATGACGGTAAATCAGTGGTAATCCACGTAAACGGGCAGTTTGACTTCAGTGTTGTACAGGAGTTTCGAGATGCCTACACGGATTGTCAGGGCAAAGAGATCGTGGTCGATTTTCGCGGTACCGAGTATATCGACAGTGCAGGGCTCGGCATGTTGCTGAACATGCAGAGTTTCCTGAACAAAAAGGAAGGGGATATCCGCCTTATTAATACGATGCCGCAAATCAAACGCGTATTAGTGATCGCCCGTTTCGAGAAGAAATTTGTTATCGAGTAAATCGATTCCCGGAGGTGGGGGGTGAAAGCATTAATCGTTGAAGACGAAGTCTCGCTGCAGTGCTTCCTTGAACATGTGCTCAAGGATGAATTTGACGAGTTGCTGATTGCTGACAATGGCCAGATGGCGTTAGATATTCTGGAATCTCTAGAAGAGCTGCCCAATCTGGTCATCATGGATGTGTTGATGCCGGTAATGGATGGCTTCGAAGCGGCCAAACAAATACGGATGCTTTACCGCAACAACTACCTCCCTATTATATTTCTCACGGGGATCACTGATAACGACGCGTTTAACCGCTGCATGACGCTGGGGGATGACTTTCTTACCAAGCCCATCAGCCGAACCACCATAGTTGCTAAAGTACGTGCACATTGCCGGAACATACGTTTGTATAACGAAGTGTCCGAGCAGCGCGATAAGCTCAAGCATTTTCAGGCGCATACCCTTTATGAGCATACAATGGCAGAAACCATCTTCAGTAACCTGATGCAAGCGTGTTATCAGGAAGCCGAAGGAGTGGAGTTCTACACCAGTTCCTTTACCAACTTTAACGGTGATGTGGTTCTGGTGACCCCCAGACCGCAGGGTGGCATTTACGCCATGCTTGCGGATGCCACTGGCCACGGTCTGCCTGCTGCTATTTCTACGATTCCTGCTACTAAAGCCTTCTTTGCCATGACCAAAAACGGTTTTGCCCTTGGCGATATCGTGAAGGAAATGAACGATACTCTGAAGAAATTCCTGCCTCCCGGCATGTTGGTGGCGGCAAACCTTCTTGAGGTGTCGGCGAATGGTCTCGAGGTGAATTGGTGGGGAGGCGGTATGCCAGATGGTTACCTGCTGGACAAGCGAGGAGAAATTAAACATCGCCTTCCATCAGCACATATGGCTCTTGGTGCGATGGATTCTAATGAGTTTGAAGCTAATCTGGTTGCCCTTCGAATGAAAGAAGGGGATAAACTCTTTTTCTTTACTGATGGCGTCATCGAAGCGAGGGATGCAGAGGGCAGAGAGCTTGGAGAGGAAGGGCTGGAAGCCGTGTTCTCTGACAATCAGCCCAGCATTATCGAAGCAACCCGTGATCACGTTACCAAGTTTACCAAAGGTGGTGGAGTAGGTGACGACATGTCGATGCTGGAAATGACGGCGCCTATATTTAGCCGTGTGGAATTGCTGCCTGGTGAACCTGAATATTACGAAAGGCGATCACCCGCGCAGCTCACCGTCTACTTCGGCGCTGATGAACTTCGTAAGGTGAATCTTGTCGGAGATATTCGCCGCATGCTCAAAGGGACGCTTGGCAGCAACATCGATTTGGACTTGATGTGTACCATTATGTCAGAGCTTGCCAACAATGCCTTGGAGCATGGTTTGCTGAGGTTGGCCTCTAATCTCAAGGTAGATGACGAAGGGTTTTTGGATTACTACATCGAACGCCAGGCAAGGCTTGATGCGCTTGACCGCTTTGCTTATCTGGAAGTCGGAATTTCGTTCAGCCCAAGTAAGCGTGAACTCTCATTCTATGTCTCGCATAATGGCGAAGGTTTCTATTACGAAGATGGAGATAGCACGCTTGATGACTCAGTGGCTCGATGCGGCAGAGGCATCGCGCTGGTCACTGAGCTTTGTCAGGACTTTTCTTATCTGGATGAAGGGCGCACAGCACGTGGCACATTCCGCTTATCGGCGGGTTTGGAATACAACGCCTAGCATTTTATAGACGACACGAAGACAAGAAAGCCTGCTATCACTAGCAGGCTTTCTTGTATGGTAAGTCTGAAGAGGGCATATGAAGCGGCATATTGGCGCAACTTGGTAACGTACAGACGAAAAAAAAGCCCAGTCTTTCGACTAGGCTTCTTAAGTGGCTCCCCCTGCTGGACTTGAACCAGCGACATACGGATTAACAGTCCGCCGTTCTACCGACTGAACTAAGGGGGAATTGTATGTTGTCGATAAGTTATCTTATCAAACACCATTTTTAATAATGGTGCCTCGAGGCGGAATCGAACCACCGACACGGGGATTTTCAATCCCCTGCTCTACCAACTGAGCTATCGAGGCAATGATGTAAGCGCGAGACTATACATCAAAAAAGTGGTGCCGGCTACCGGAGTCGAACTGGTGACCTACTGATTACAAGTCAGTTGCTCTACCAACTGAGCTAAGCCGGCACACAAACCGTGGAAATGTTGCTTTGATATCTGCACCATTTCACTGAATATGGTGCCTCGAGGCGGAATCGAACCACCGACACGGGGATTTTCAATCCCCTGCTCTACCAACTGAGCTATCGAGGCAACGAGGTGCATTAAACGGATTTTGAGGCTTACCGTCAACACCTTTTTTTAAAAAAAACGTCAAATAAGACCGTTTGATGGCTTTTTGGCCTGTTTGGTTTAAAAAGCCTCAGCTTTTCCAGTGTTTCCCGCGTTTTTATTGCATAGAACGGAATTCTTTTTGGAACTTAGTGACCTTTTGAAGATAACGTCTCGACTCTGACGACGGGTGTTTATTGGTTAATGACCAATACACTTGATTAGGATTTAAACGATTCAAATCGTTCATCGCCCGTTTTCTGTCAGAACGGTGAAAGGTTTTCAGCACATTACCTGCTCCGCCGTTATAGGCCGAGATCATGCTGTAGTGTTTTGAAAGTGGATCGCGTACATCTTTCAGGTAGCGCGTTTTCAGAATGTAGAAATACGCCGTACCTGCATCAATGTTCTTTGCTGGGTCAAAGAGGTATTCAGGGGATGGTTCGCCCGGGCGCTTTTTCACCAGTTTAAACACATCTCGTCCTGCGGTTTTTGGCACCACTTGCATCAAACCATACGCATTGGCCCAACTCACGGCGTAAGGATTGAAGCTGCTTTCGGTTTTGATGATGGCGTATATCAGCTCTTCGGAGATGCCATAGCGACGTGAAGCATCACGAATAAGGTCAGCATACTGATAGCGACGTTTGCTGGAGTGATCCTTTACCATTGGTATTTCGACATAGAACACTTTCTGGAATCGTAGCGATTTGGTTTTGATTTTGTTCGCCACCAGATAATCGGCATAACGGTTAGCTCGCCATTCCCATGCGATCTCTTTCCCGTCTTGATCCAAAATCTGCCCTTGCAAGAAAGGCGCACCGGATAGCGGAACATCAGCGGAGGAATAAAGATCGACAGACGCAGGATCGTTGGGTGTCAGAAGCGTAGTCACGATCGCTTGTTTCAGGTGTTGTTTTGGCTCAGTGGTGGCAACCGTCTCAATGGTAACAAGGCCATTGGCGAAATCGACACGGGCCCGGCTCATGTAGTTGTCGGTGTACTTAACGTAATCGCGCTTACCGGAAATGTAGATTTCATCTTTACCCCAACGCACTTCGATATCGCCACTGAAACCGTTGATGAGCTTATCAAGCGCTGCGAAGTCCTTTTCAAACTGCCCCGGCAAAGGGGCGAGGTTTTTGGCAAAGCGGTTGGTGGTCTCGTAAGTTACACCAAGCGTCGACTCGACCATTTCGCGGCTACAGGCTGAAGTTAGGATTGTCAGAAGAAGCATTGTGAATAAGCGGCGCAAAGCGAAGAATCCCATAAAAACAAAAAAGCATCTCGATTAGCGTAATCAAGATGCTTTTAAATACAAAGCAATAAGGCTGATTGTGTGCAGAAAGCCTTACTCTGAAGGTGGAGTATAGCCTTCGATCACAGTGTCGTGACCTTCAAACAGGAACTTCACCATTTCCTCTTCAAGCAGTTTGCGATGTTCTGGCTCCATCATGTTGAGCTTCTTTTCGTTGATCAACATGGTTTGCTTGCTTTGCCACTGGGCCCAGGCTTCTTTGGAAATGTTATCGAAAATGCGCTTACCCAGCTCACCCGGATACAGTTGAAAATCCAGGCCGTCTGCGTCTTTCTTCAGGCGCTGGCAAAATACAGTGCGGCTCATCATTAAGCTCCTAGTTACCCTAGTTATTATTTGAAAATTCTAGCTCTCTGGTCAGGCTTTCCAGCAGCTTTTGTACCGGTGCTGCCAGCCCGACTTTCGCTGGTTGGGTTAAGTTATACCAAAGCCCGCCGTTACCTTCCATGATCCCGTTTTCCCCAATGTTATCGGGTTTACTGTGTAACTTGACGCGAACAGGCACGATATCAAGGTGAAAGTGGCTAAAGGTATGACGAAACGCTGTGAGATGCTCTGGCTCATCAAAGTTGTTTTTCGCCAGTTTACTGGCAACAAAGTTGTTGGCGGTTTGCTCGGAGGTCTCCGGCAGACACCACAGCCCACCCCAAAGTCCTGCTGGTGGTCGCTGCTCCAGCCAGATTTGGTCTTCATACTGGAACAGAACAAAACAGGTTTCTTTCTCTGGAATGGTTTTCTTGGGTTTCTTGCCGGGAAAGTCCGTCTGACGGCCCAGTGCATTGGCTTCACAGCTGTAATTGACCGGACAGATATCGCATTTGGGTTTACTTCGGGTGCAGATCATCGCCCCCATATCCATCATTGCCTGGTTGTAGCGCTGCACACCCTCAGCTGGAGTGTTTGCTTCGGCGTGTTCCCAAAGCTGGTTTTCGACGGGCTTTTTCCCCGGCCAGCCTTCAACGGCGAAGTGGCGGGAAAGAGTTCGCTTTACGTTGCCATCTAAAATCGGATGATGTTGACCGAGTGACAGTGAAAGCACAGCACCCGCGGTTGAGCGACCGACACCGGGTAGCGCCATCACATCTTCAATGTTTGTTGGGAATTCGCCGCCGAATTCAGAGGCGATTTGCTGCGCCGCTTTGTGCAGGTTGCGGGCGCGAGCGTAGTATCCAAGCCCAGTCCAGAGGTGCAGCACTTCATCGAGCTCGGCATTTGCCAAGTCCACAACCGTCGGAAAGCGCACCATAAAGCGTTCGAAGTAGGGAATAACCGTTGCAACCTGTGTTTGCTGCAACATGATTTCTGACAGCCACACTTTGTAAGGTGTTTTTTCTTGCTGCCACGGCAGGGTTTTACGGCCGTATTTGTCATACCACGTCAAAATGGCATCGGAAAAAGACTGACTCACTTTGCTTGCTCTTTGTTATCTTTATTAGCGGACAGTCTACTACGGTCGCTGATTAAAAAAGACCACGTTTTCTGGAAAGATTTGTACGGCAAGCGTTCAAGACTTGCACCGAGGCGCAATCTTTGGATAATGCGCGATCCGCTTAACTTTTCTTCATTATTGAGTTGCAGGCATAACACCATGGCAGAAGTCATCAAAACCGAATTGAACGAAGACGGCAAAGTTATTCGTAAGATCAGAAGCTTTGTACGTCGCGAAGGGCGTTTGACCAAAGGTCAGGAGCAGGCAATGAACGATTGCTGGCCGACCATGGGGATCGACTTCGAAGTGAAGCAACTCAATTGGACTGAAGTGTTCGGTAATGACAACCCAGTCGTGCTGGAAATTGGTTTTGGCATGGGCGCATCTTTGGTTGAAATGGCAAAGAATGCACCGGAGAAAAACTTCATCGGTATTGAAGTACACAGCCCAGGTGTTGGCGCATGTTTGATGGCAGCGCGCGACGCAGATATTACTAACCTGCGAGTGATGTGTCACGACGCGGTTGAAGTGTTCGAGCACATGCTGCCTGTGGCTAGCCTTGAAACCGTTCAGCTTTTCTTCCCAGACCCATGGCACAAAGCGCGTCACCATAAGCGACGCATTGTTCAGCCAGCATTTGTTCAAATGCTTCGTGACAAGCTGAAAATCGGTGGTATTTTCCACATGGCGACAGACTGGGAAAACTATGCTGAACATATGGTTGAAGTGATGGATGTAGCACCGGGCTACAAAAACACAGCGGTAGATGGCCCTTACATTCCACGCCCTGAAGAGCGTCCACTGACTAAATTCGAAGCGCGCGGCCACCGTCTTGGCCATGGCGTTTGGGACATGAAGTACGCCCGCGTCGATTAATAAAAAACTCATACCATTCTTGCGACACGACTATGTAAAGTTTCGCAACGCCTAAAGCCAACCTAGTGTTGGCTTTTTTGACCACTGGAGATAGCAATGAAACCCAACCCAGAGCTTTTGAGCGGTATCCTGGAAGAAGTTCGTCCGCTGATCGGACAGGGCAAAGTCGCCGACTATATTCCGGCTCTGAAAAAAGTGCCATCTTCTAAATTGGGCATCGCAGTGTGCTGCAACGACGGCGAAATTATCACCGCTGGTGACGCTGATGAAGCCTTTTCAATCCAGTCTATTTCCAAGGTGCTCAGTCTCACGCTGGCCCTGCAAAATTACCAGCCAGAGGAGATCTGGCAGCGGGTGGGTAAAGAGCCTTCTGGTCAGGCATTCAATTCTATGATCCAGCTTGAAATGGAGCATGGAATTCCACGGAATCCGTTCATCAATGCAGGCGCTTTGGTGGTGTGTGACATGTTACACAGCCGCCTTTCAGCTCCGCGCCAGCGCATGCTGGAGTTCGTTCGTCACCTTTCCGGTAACGAACATCTTTGCTACGACAAAGTGGTCGCATCTTCTGAAATGGATCACAGCGATCGCAATGCCTCAATCGCTTATCTGATGCGTGCTTTCGGCAACTTCGACAACGATGTGATGCCGGTACTGGCTAACTACTTTCATTATTGCGCGCTTCGTATGAGCTGTGTGGATCTGGCAAAGACATTTAACTATCTGGCAAATAAGGGACTTCCTTTAGGCGCAGAAAAAACAATTGTCAGCCAGACTCAGAGTAAGCAGGTGAATGCGCTTCTCGCCACCTGCGGTTTGTACGATGGCGCAGGGGAGTTTGCTTACCGTGTTGGCATGCCGGGTAAGTCCGGCGTCGGTGGTGGGATCATTGCAATCGTGCCGGGCGAAATGTCTATCGCCGTTTGGTCACCAGAGTTGGATCCATCAGGCAACTCCCTCGCGGGTACAGCAGCACTAGAACTGCTGGCAGAGCGCATCGGCCGTTCAATCTTCTAGGGTCTTTGGTCAGACTCTAGTGCTTGGATAGGTGTGACTTAAAAATCCGGTTACACCGTCTAAGCCAGAGATGCGGAGAAGATTTATGGGAATTGTGAGTCTGACAAATATGCTGAAAGTATCTTGCTTTTTAATGGCAACGCTGCCGTTTTTCGCTGCTGCAGAGAGCTGTCGTCCAGAGCTGCATGGCGATATTGAAATCAAGTCCAACAGTATCCTTATCGAGCAGAACAATAATAGGTTCCGCATTGAGCCCAATGGCAACCTTTATGTCGACGTGCACCGCGTTAGTCTGAATGATGCGCAGAAGGCTTCTCTCACCGCTTATAGCGAGAGAGTGCGTGCTGATTTACCGTTTATCAGTAAATCGCTGGCTGATGAGCTACAAACCTCCTGGCGGGCGCTTGATGGCGTATTGGCCGCAGAACTTGGCGAGCAAAGCAGCCTTCGTGGTGAGTTTGGTCAATTCCATCAGCATCTGCAGCGCAGTGTCAGTGCCTCGTTTTACGCTGAGGATCATTCGCCACAGCTTAACCACAGAGCGCTAACCCACACAGTACGCGAACTGGAATCAAGCCTGCCGCAGTTAATTGCCACCGTTTCGAGCCGTGGCTTGATGGACATTGCTGCATTGAGCGCTGGCCAGAATAATCGCATGGAATTTATCTCCAAGAAGATGGCAACGCTTCAGGATAAGCTCGCCAATGAAGTCCGCGTGCAGCGCAATCGCACCGTGGGCGTCAGACAGGAGCTTTGTTCTCGTCTTGGTGTCTGGCAAGACCGGGAATCAGAGATTTCTGAACTTATTCCTGCGCTGAAAGGTTGGAAAACTGTCACTGTTCGATAGTGAAAACATGATAGAAAACAGCGCGGATTTCCGCGCTGTTTTTTGTTTCTGCTGTCTGTCTTTTTAAGGTCTGTAGGTAAACTCGTAATCCACGTTTTGCCAAGCGTCATCCACATGTCTCATATACTGGCGAAGCTCTTTGGCTTCAACGTGGCGGGTTTTGGCTCGGTAGTAGTAATCCGCTTCCACATAGGTTTTATCCAGCAAAACGTCTCCGGGTTCGGCCACGGTCTTCAGTGAGCTTTTAAATTCAAAAAACGGATTATTCACTGTGCTTTCGGATTGCTCTATGTTCCAGTTCTCAGGAAGACTCAGCTTTATTTTCTGACGCACAGCGCCGTCGGTGCCGAAGCGGAATGGGGTTTTTCGACGGATCAGATCCGGTTTGGTGAGATAATCATCAACAATATCACCGGAGATCAGGAACGAATAGGTGTCATCGCTTTTCGACCAGAGATCTTCAATCACGTACGCTTCGTTGAGTGTCAGCTCGTTCAGATCTTTATCATCGCTGATAGACAACGGACGAAGAAAATCGAGACCACTGAAGAAGCCTGCATAGTAGTTGGCATATTCCTCTCCAAGCTCGCGAAGCGGTTTGGATTCAAGGTAACGACGCCATCGCTCGGCTTCCAGTCCTCGATAGGTGGTTTTTACCGCCAGATAGCTCTGCGCGTTGGCATGATTGACCACATAGCGCTGCTCGATGTCCTGAGTAACAGGGACCTCCTTTGGCGACATCTGAGTAAGGTCATCACTGTCAGGCATGAGGATAAGGCCATACCCGAGTCTTGACTGGGCGAGGGTGTCGAGTCGGTTTCCCTGATGAGTACGGGTGGCATCAACCCAAATCCATTCGCCGTCCTTTTTTAGTGCTACGATGACATGGTTGAAACTGAAAGGGGCAGCAGGCTGATGTGGCAGCTGTTCGCGCCAGAAGGTGTCGACTAACGCCGGATAGGCCTCAATCCCCATGGCTTCCAGCATAGACACCAGCAGCAGGGCTTTGTCTTTGCAATCGCCATAGCCTTGGGAAATGATTTGTGAAGGTGGGCGCGGCTTGTGCGAGCCAATACCATTTTCAATGCCGAGGTAGCGGATGTTGTTCTGCACGAAGTGAATGGCGGCAACGGCCTGCTTCTCTGTCGAATCAGGATAAGTTTGTTGAATGTCTTGCACCAGCGCCTGCACTTCCTCGTCATCCGGTGCAGCCTCATAAAGCGGCAGTGCCCAGCTCACTACATCTTTCCATCCTGTGTAGCTCGAAACATGAAGATAAGGGTATGGGTTATACCAGCGTGGCTGCTCTGGCTCGTCGAAGTCATACAGGCCGTTGGCTTGACGGTAGGCGAAGGTGATGATTCCATCTTCGCGGGTTTGGCGGAAATCTCCTTGCCCTTTTCCGTCGAGATTGGTCACGGAAATACCGCTGTCTGTAGGGGCCAGAATACGTGCATTCACCAGCGCCACTGTGCTTGCCCAGCCGGTTTTGATGTACCACTCACGGCGCTCACCAAACACGGGATTGAAGCCGGTAATGGTGTAGCTGACATCAATCACATCACCCATCTGGACATCATCAAGCACGATATGCAGCGTTTCATCGCCGTTATAGAGCAGTGAGTCCAGATCCACTTCCCGTTTGAAACGGTCGATCTGAGCGGTGTCTTTTCGATCCAGTACTTTACCGTCCCGCACCAGTTCGAGGCGATGGATTGCGACTTTTTGATAGGACGGATCGAAATCGATCGAGATCTGGGACCCGGACTCTACTCCTTCAATCGAGACCACTTTGCTGGTGTAGCGTTTATATTCGACGGGGTCAGGTACGACAAGATTTAGTTGTCTGTCCACGAGCAAAAATTGCTGATCGTAGTAGTGGGCGCTATCGCCGAGTTCGGGGATTTGGGAAATAGGCTCTACCCAATCGGGCAGAGCGGTATATAAGTCATTTTGTTGCGTGAGTGCGAGAGTGGGAAAGCTCGCCATCACGCCAAGGGCAATCAGATACTTCTTCATCTACAACGCTGTCCTTTGCTTTCGAGAACAAAAGGCAGCGTCGCATTGCTGCCTACTCGTTGATGAAACCTGCAAGTAGATCGTTCAGGAACAATCGCCCTTTCTCTGTCACTTGCCAGTGGGTGTCAGTCTCAGCCAGCAAGCCTTCCTCAATCGCATGTCGAAGCGGCGTTTCGACGGTAACGAGTGCCAAGCCGGTTCTTGCCGGATAATCGGCTTTCGGGCAGGACTCCACCAGTCGGAATCGGTTCATGAAGAACTCGAACGGCAGTTCATCTGCTTCCACTATATGCAATTCGCTGAGGTAGTCTTTCTCAGGATCGAGATATCCGCGAGGATGTTTCACTTTTACTGTGCGTTGTACCGTATTGTCTTCCAGGGTAATTTTGCCATGAGCGCCACAACCGATGCCCAGATAGTCACCAAAACGCCAGTAGTTCAGGTTGTGACGGCACTGGAATCCCGGCTTGCTGTAACCTGAGGTTTCGTACTGAACATAACCGGCATCAGACAGCAGTTTGTGGCCCTGTTCGAAGATATCCCAAAGGTCATCATCGTCCGGCAGTGTGGGTGGCTTGGAGTAATACTGAGTGTTTGGCTCGATGGTGAGCTGATACCAGGAAAGGTGCGGCGGATTGAGCTCAATTGCCTGTTTCAGATCATCCAGCGCGCCTTCGAGTGTTTGATCAGGAAGACCATGCATTAGATCGAGGTTAAAGCTGTTCAGCCCAGCTTCATGCGCCAAATTGGCAGCACGTTTGGCTTCGTCTGCACCATGAATGCGGCCAAGACGTGCAAGCTTTTGGTTATCAAAGCTCTGCACGCCAATCGATATGCGGTTCACACCGGCTTTTCGGTAAGCGACGAACTTGTCGGCTTCCACGGTGCCGGGGTTGGCTTCCATGGTGATTTCAATGTCATGATCAAACGGGATCTGCGCTTCGATGCCCTGTAGTAAGCGAGTAATTTCCTCTGGCGACATCAGGCTCGGTGTACCGCCACCAATGAAGATGGAATGCAGCTCTCGGCCACTCACGCCTTTAAATCGGTTGAGGTCTTTTCTTAAATCATCCAGCAGGGCGTCAATGTAGTCACGCTCTGGCACCTCGCCCTTGAGCGTGTGGGAATTAAAATCGCAGTACGGGCACTTTTGCACACACCAAGGGATGTGAACATAAAGGCTCAGGGGAATGTGAACCGCCATCGGGGATTACTTCTTCTCTTCGTTCATGGCAGCAAACAGCTTCTTCAGCGCCTGACCTCGGTGGGAGATTTGCTTCTTCACCGCTGGCTCAATGTTTGCCAGCGTGCAGCCATGTTCTTCGACGTAGAACACTGGATCGTAACCAAAGCCGTGCGAGCCAGACGCTTCACGTGCGATGGTGCCTTCGAATTTGCCGTGGCAAACCAATGGTGTTGGATCGTTGGCATGGCGCATGTAAACCAACACACAGTGGAAACGTGCTGTGCGTTTGTCATCCGGTGCGTCCGCCATGTTTTCCAGCAGCTTTTCCAGATTCGCCTGATCGCCTTTTCCTTCACCAGCATAACGTGCGCTGTAAACGCCCGGTGCACCGTTGAGGTAATCCACTTCCAGGCCGGAGTCATCAGCAATTGCTGGCAGGCCAGTTTCTTTTGCTGCATGGCGCGCTTTAATGATGGCGTTTTCAATGAAGGTGGTGCCGGTTTCGTCGGCATCTTTTACTGCGAATTCGCTTTGTGCAAACACTTCCAGACCGAAGTCCTGTAATAGATCAGCCATCTCTTTGACTTTGCCAGCATTACCTGTTGCCAGAACCACTTTGCTCATTGTTCTCTCCTGATTTGGGGGCGGCCTTATATCGAAAACCAAAAAAAGGCGCCTCAATGGGGCGCCATGATACCTGAATAGGCAGGGTTCAGTCAGCGTAAAACGTCTGGTTAAAGGTCAGTTTTCCGCTGCGGTTTCCTTCTGCGCTGATATCAATAGTGAAGGCGTAATTCTCTTCGTTGGCAAACCGAAGTTCAGCCAGATAATAAATCGCATCGCCTTCGCGTACTTCGCGGAAGGTCAGTGGTTTTTTGTTGCCTAGAAGATTACGCGCTTCGCCAGTCAGTGTTGCCGTGAGTGCCGGTTTTCCTGCCTGTGCTTTGTCTAAAATGGCGATGTTCAAGATGGCATTCACACCACTGCGTTTCAAGCCATAGGCCTTGGCAACTTTTGGGGTGATAAACGTGGAGTTAAAGGCTGAGTAGTGTATTTCCAGCGTGCCGATGTCTTTGGACTGGCCTGCATGTGCGAACGGAGATAGCAGCATCAGGGCGCTGATTAGAGCGAGAAAGAAACGTGTCATGACCGAGTATCCTTGTCTGGTGGAACCAGTGCGTCCATGTGCTGCGTAGTTCAGGAAAGGACGCACCTTTTAATTACTGCTTGAGTGCGGGGATCAGATCACTGATGACATCGGGACAAAGCGAAGGGCTGTGAATGCGAACTTGCTTGTGTCTGCCAAGCTCACCTTTTTCGATATCAATCTGGCCTTTGGCCACCTTGAACTGTTTCGACAGGAATTTGGTGAGGTGGGCGTTGGCTTTGCCATCAACAGGCGGGGCAGTGATGGCGAGTTTAATTTCCTCGCCGTGTTGCCCCATCCATTGGTCCCTGCTGGCCTTGGGCTGGATGTAAAGCCTTAATATAAGGTCATCGTTATCCAGCCAGGCAGGGCGTGGTGCGGTCATGGTTTACAGCACGAACCACAAGTTTCCGAAGTATGGGCTCAGCAGATCGCCGATAAAGAAGTTCAGGAACTGCAGCGCAATGAACAGGAACAGGATGCTGAGGTCCAGACCGCCCAGCGGTGGGATCACGCGGCGAATGGGCGCGACCAGTGGCTCAGTGAGCTGCACCATCACATATTCAATTGGGCTTCGGCCTTGGCTTACCCAGCTCAGAATCGCGCGAAGGATCAGTACCCAGAACAGCAGGCCACCTGCGGCTTTCACCAGCGCGACCAAACCAATCAGCAAGTAGCTGGAATCAAATACCAAGGTACCTGAACCCACCAGTTGCAACGTGAAGAATTTCGCCACACACAGTAGGTAAGCAAAAAGTACGGTCGCTAAATCCAAACTTCCGATGGAAGGAATGATGCGGCGCAGTGGGGAGACCACTGGCTGGGTGGCTTTCACCACAAATTGGCTGAAAGGGTTATAGAAGTCGGCACGTGCCCATTGCAACCAGACCCGAAGCAACACCACCATGATGTAAAGATCGAACAGTGTTGAAACGAGAAAATTCATCGAGTTCATAAGTTAGCCCTAAAATAGCGATTCCATCTCTTCGGCGCGGCGCACTGCAGCCTGCATGGCTTCAGAGACCGTTTCCGTGAGTTGTTTGTTATTAAATACGTTCAGTGCCTCAGCGGTGGTGCCGCCTTTGGACGTGACTTGTTCTCTTAAGGTTGCCAGTTCAATGTCTGGGTTGGCAACCACCATTTTAGCCGCGCCCAGTGCAGACTGTTGCACTAATAAGCGAGCTGTTTCCTTGTCAAAGCCTTGTCGCTCAGCTTCCGCCTGCATTGCTTCCATGAACAGGAAAAAATACGCAGGTGCACTGCCCGCAGCCGCGATAACAGCGTTAATTCCAGATTCTTCTGAAACCCAGCAAATTTCGCCTACAGCTTTCATCAGTTGTCCTGCGAACAACTTGTCTACATCACTAACGAAGTCTGGCGCATAAAGGCCGCTCATACCCTCACTAACTAGTGAAGGTGTGTTCGGCATCACGCGAACCAGTTTAAGTTGTGAGCCTGCCATTTCACTGAGGCGAGCACTGGAAATGCCAGCAGCAATTGAAATCACGAGTTTGCTCGACCAATCTACACCTTCCATATTTTGGAGCAGTGTTTCCATATCTTGAGGCTTTACAGCCAGAACAACTACGTCGGCTTGCTTTGCGCTGGCAACTGCATCTTCGTTGGCGATGATGCCGTAAGTTTCTCTGTGTTTCGCACTGACTTCAGGGCTTCTATCGACAGCAATGAGTTTTTGAGCAGGATAACCTGACTCAAGTAGGCCGGCGATGATTGAGCGAGCCATGTTGCCGGCACCGATAAAAGCGACTGTACGTTGTTCCATCAATGATATCTCCTTTGAGAAGGTCAACAGACCCTAGATTAATTGGTTATTTGCGGTTGCTATAATCACGCGCACCGAAAATCGCGGTGCCGATTCGCACCATGGTGCTGCCGGAAGCAATCGCTGCATCCATGTCGCCACTCATACCCATCGACAGGGTATCAAATTGCGGGCGACCTGCTTTCATTTCTTCAAACAGCGCAGACAGCGGCGCGAAGGCTTCAAGCTGTTTCTGGTGATCGTCTTCCGGCTGCGGAATGCACATCAGGCCGCGAAGCGTCAGGTTTGGTAATGCATCGATTTCATCTGCCAGCGTTTTCACTTCTTCAAACCCGGTGCCGGATTTAGAGACCTCACCGCTGGTGTTCACCTGAATCAGCACTTGAAGTGGTGCTAATTCATCAGGACGCTGATCGCTCAGGCGTTGCGCAATCTTGCTGCGGTCAATCGAATGAACCCAATCGAAGTGCTCGGCAATCGGCCGGGTTTTATTGGACTGGATAGGGCCAATAAAGTGCCATTCAAGATTGGGGTGAATCGTGCTGAAATGGGTGATTTTTTCGACACCCTCCTGCACATAGTTTTCACCAAACAGGGTGTGACCTGCTTCCACGGCGTCTGCGATGGCTTCAATCGGTTTGGTTTTGCTGACAGCGAGCAATTGCACGCCAGAGGCGTCTCTCCCGCATTTTTGTGCGGCACTGTCTATTTGGCTGGTGACCTGTTCTAGGTTTTGTTTGATACTACACATGTTAGATTCTGCGAGGAAACGAGTTAATGGATATTACTGAATTACTGGACTTTAGTGTAAAGCATAACGCTTCAGATCTACATCTTTCAGCTGGGGTTCCCCCAATGGTCCGCGTAGATGGTGATGTCCGCAAGCTTAGCCTGCCTCCGTTAGACCACAATGCGGTGCATCGTCTTATCTTCGATATCATGAACGATGCCCAGCAGCGAGAGTTTGAACAGAACCTCGAAGTCGATTTTTCTTTTGAGCTGGCGTCTGTCGGGCGTTTCCGTGTGAATGCGTTTCATCAATCCCGTGGTTGTGCTGCGGTGTTCCGTAGCATTCCTTCGAAAATTCCGACACTTGATGCGATTAACGCACCAGCAGTGTTCCAACAATTTACCGAATATCAGAAAGGTTTGGTACTGGTCACCGGGCCGACAGGCTCAGGTAAGTCGACCACGCTGGCGGCGATGATAGACAAAATTAACAGCAGTCAGCATCGTCACGTATTGACCATCGAAGACCCGATTGAATTTGTTCACGAACAGAAAAACTGTCTGATCAACCAGCGTGAAGTGCATCGCGATACCCACTCCTTCAACAATGCGCTACGCTCGGCACTGCGTGAAGACCCGGATGTGATTCTGGTTGGTGAGCTTCGTGACAAGGAAACCATTAGCCTTGCACTGACGGCAGCAGAAACTGGTCACTTGGTATTTGGTACGTTGCACACTTCCAGCGCAGCAAAAACCATCGACCGCATTATTGATGTTTTTCCAGGTGCGGATAAGCCGATGGTGCGTTCCATGCTTTCTGAATCGCTGCGTGCGGTGGTTTCGCAAAAACTGATGAAGCAGATTTCCGGCGGCCGTATTGCTGCCCATGAGGTGATGATTGCGACACCTGCTATCCGAAACCTTATCCGTGAAGACAAGATTGCCCAGATGTATTCGATGATCCAAACCGGATCAGGCCTTGGCATGCTGACGATGGAACAGTCGCTTCGTAACCTCACCATGCAGGGGCTGGTGGATACTGCCGAAGCAACCAAAGCATTAGATAACGCAGGGATGGGCTTCTAATCATGCAGAACACGCTCCAGGAGCTTATGGATAAGATGCTGGCGCAGAAGGCATCGGATTGTTACATCACGGTCGATGCCCCTTGTATGTTGCGTGTCGATGGCAGCTTAAAACCTGTGGGCGGAAAGCTCGACCTGGAAAATGTCAAAGCGCTGGTTGCTGAGGCCATGGATACCGAAACCGAGCAGAAGTTTTATGCCGACCGTGAAGCGAATTTTGCCTTGGTGACTGAAAATGGACGCTTCCGAGTCAGTGCGTTTTGGCAGCGTGATTTGCCAGGTATGGTTATTCGCCGCATTGAAACTAAAATCCCTGATATTTACTCACTGGGTTTGCCGGATGTGATTCAGGATTTGTCTATTGCCAAGCGTGGTCTGGTACTGATTGTTGGTGCGACAGGTTCGGGTAAATCAACCTCAATGGCAGCGATGGTGGGGTTCCGCAACCGTCATCGCAGCGGCCATATTCTGACAGTGGAAGACCCGATTGAGTTTATCCATCCGCATGACAAATGCATCGTGACCCAGCGTGAAATTGGTATTGATACGGACAGCTACGAAGTGGCGTTGAAAAACTCACTGCGTCAGGCGCCGGATATGATCATGATTGGTGAAATCCGAACCCAGGAAACTATGGAATATGCCATGCAGTTTGCTGAAACCGGTCACCTTTGTATCGCAACCTTACACGCCAACAATGCCAATCAGGCACTGGAAAGGGTGCTTCATTTGGTACCGAAAGAGCGTCGCGAACAATTCCTGTTTGATTTGTCGCTCAACCTTCGCGGTATTCTGGCCCAGCAACTGGTGCCAGACGTCAGTGGTATCGGACGTCATGGCGTATACGAGCTTCTGCTCAATACTTCCCATGTGTCGGATCTGATTCGCCGTGGTGAACTGCATGAGCTGAAAGAAACGATCCGTAAAGGCAAGAACGCGGGAATGTGTACCTTTGACCAATCCCTGTTTGAGTTGTTTCAGGCGGGTAAGGTTTCTAAAGCCGAAGCACTCCACCACGCAGACTCGCGAAATGATCTCAAACTCATGATGAAAATGGCCGAGCAGTCATCTGGCGGACTTTCGCTGGCGAATGTCAGCATTGAGGGGCAGTAAAAAGTTGTCGTTCACAGACAAAAGAAAAGCGCCTCAGGGCGCTTTTCTTTTATTCACCGTATTGGTTTTCAAACCAGCTCTCAACAATGATGACCGCTGACTGGCTATCGATCTCCCCTTTGCCCAGCGCTTTATAGCCGCCGTATTCGAAAAGGGAAGAGCGTGCTTCTGTCGTTGTCAGACGTTCGTCATGCAATTCAACATTCACGCCAAAACGGCCTTTCAGACGGTTGGCAAATTTACGGGCGCGAGGCGTAATGGCTTCCAATTCGCCGCCGTGTAAATCCAAGGGTAAACCCACCACGACCAGGTCCGGTGTCCATTCTTTCAAAATGGCTTCAATGTTTTCCCAGCTAGGGATGCCGTCTTTTGCTTTGAGAGCTTTGAGCGGACGGGCGGTGCCGGTAATAGCCTGACCGATGGCCACACCGATGCTTTTTGTGCCGTAATCAAAGCCCAGCACTGTTTGAATGTTACTCATGGAAAACTCTTATGCGTGTCCAACGTCTGTGGACAGGTTCAAGGCGTCTATGCCCATTTGTTTGAGAGCTTTTTCCCAGCGCTCGTTGATGGGAGTATCGAAAATGACTTTGGGATCCGCTTCTATGGTCAGCCAACTGTTTTCTGCCAATTCCTGTTCAAGTTGACCTGCATCCCAACCCGCGTAGCCGAGCGCGACAATAAACTGGTCTGGCTCTTCGTTAGTGCCAAGGGTACAAAGAATGTCTTTGGATGTCGTTACGGTTAGCTCATCAGACAGCTGAACACTTGAGCCGAAAAGTTTCGGATTCTTGTGCAGGACAAAACCGCGATCTTCCGAGACAGGGCCACCAAATAACACCGGTTGGTCAAGGCTCACCGGATGGGTGACATCCTGTTCACGCTCCACCTCGATTTGATCCAGCATGTTGGCAATGGAGATATTGATGGGTTGGTTGATCACCAGCCCCATGGCACCATCTTCATTGTGTTCGCACATATAAACGACACTGTGCTGGAAGCGTTCATCAGCCATGCTGGGCATTGCGACCAAGAAATGATTTTTTAAATTCACTGTGTCTTCCACATTGCGCCCTTCATTGCGTATGAGCCTACTTTCATTATGAGCAGTAAGCTGCAGAATGTCAGATCCGGGCGAGCATTTTCGCCCGGTTTGCCGTGCGGTTATTTTTGCAGGCGAACTTCGATGGCATCCATTAATTTGCCACTAATATTGATATCAAATGCGGCTTCAATTTCACGGATACACGTCGGGCTGGTCACGTTAATTTCGGTCAGCTTATCACCAATGATGTCAAGACCCACGAAGATCAGGCCTTTCTCTTTCAGCGTTGGTGCCACTGCATGGGCAATTGCCCAGTCAGTATCGCTGAGTGGGCGTGCTTCACCTCGACCACCTGCTGCCAGATTGCCACGGGTTTCGCCTTTGGCTGGAATACGTGCCAGACAATAAGGCATCGGCTCACCATCTACCACCAAAATGCGTTTGTCGCCATTGCTGATGTCTGGCACGAACGTCTGCGCCATGCAGTAGTTGTTGCCAAGGCCCGTTAGGGTTTCGATGATCACAGATAGGTTAGGATCGCCTTGCTTCACGCGGAAGATAGACGAGCCGCCCATGCCATCCAAAGGTTTCAGGATCACGTCGCCGTGTTTTTCCTGGAACGCTTTGATTTGGTCTGCACGACGGGTCACCAGCGTGATTGGCGTGTGCTCTGGGAACCAGGCAGTGAACAGTTTTTCGTTACAGTCACGCAGGCTCTGCGGTTTGTTGACGATAAGACAGCCTTCCACTTCCGCGCGCTCTAGAATGTAAGTCGCGTAGATGTATTCGGTATCAAACGGCGGGTCTTTACGCATCAACACAGCGTCGAGATCGGCCAGCGCGATTTCCTGTTCGCTGACCACCTCGAACCATTTCTCCGGGTTTTCTTCCAGCGTGACAATTTTGGTGCGCGCCAGCGCTTTGCCTTGCTCTAAAGACAGGTCATTCATTTGCATGTAATGAATTTCCCAGCCGCGCTTTTGCGCTTCCAGCATCATGGCAAAGGAGGAGTCTTTTTTGATGTTGATGGACTCGATTGGATCCATCACTACGCCCAGTTTGATCATTAATTTATCCTTATTAACCGAGGTCGCCTTTAACCCAGATCGCCAAAGCGAACCTGCAGGGCAGTGATTGCCGTCAGTGCTGCGGTTTCAGTGCGCAGAACACGTGGCCCCAATAATGTTTCCTCAAACCCGAATTCACGGGTTCGTTCAATTTCTTCTGATGACAGACCGCCTTCAGGGCCAATCAGCAAACGCACACGGCTAACTGGCTCGGGTAGGGTATTGATTGAGTATTTTGCGCGTGGATGAAGGTTCAATTTCAGCCCGTCGAATGTCTCTTGCATCCAATCATCCAGCGACATCACAGGGCGAATCTCTGGCACCACATTGCGCCCGCATTGCTCGCAGGCTGCAATCGCTATTTTCTGCCATTGATGCAGTTTCTTGTCGAAGCGATCTGCATTGAGTTTGACACCACAACGTTCAGAGATCAGTGGAGTAATAACATTGACGCCAAGCTCTACTGATTTTTGAATAGTGAACTCCATTTTGTCGCCGCGGCTGATGACCTGGCCCAAGTGCAAATCCAGCGGTGATTCGATGCTGCGTTCAACACGCTCAACAATATCAACCTTGACAGATTTTTTACCTGATTCAGCAATCACGGCAGGGAACTCTGCGCCGTGACCATCAAATAACAACACTTCCTGACCTACCTGCATACGAAGCACACGGCCAACGTGATTGGCAGCGTCATCGCTCAGGGCAATGCGGCCAGTGTCAGGCAAGGATTCAGGATGGAAAATTCTTGGGATACGCATGGTGTTTTCATGACTGGATAACAATAGGCAGCAGTGTATCACGCTGCTGCCTATTGGCTGTAGTGTTGCGCACTCCCTGAAGTATCAGAGACCGGCCTTTTCACAGGAAGCTTGCACGAACGGATTATGATTACCTTGCTCGCGGGCAATGCGGCGGTCGCGCTCACACTCCCACTCGTTGACTGGGTAGGTTTTGTCCCAGGCATCCATCAGCTTTTTCTGAGCCGATGCCAGACGAAAATCATATTGCTGGTTCATGTACTTGTACGTACGTGCAATGGCACCGCGACTTTGTGCTGGCGGCTCAAACACGCGTTGCTTGAAATCCACTTTGGCTGCGCACTGGCCATAGAAAGCCCCGTCGTTGCCATTCCATTGTGAGAATCGGAAGTTCGATCGGTCACCGTTGACTTCGCCAATGGCAGGAACCAGATTGTGCAAGTCAGCCTCCATCAATTTGAAAGCCACGTCATTGCGGGTGCAGTTCTTGCGTCCACCGTCTTGCCAACATTGGCGCTGATGGCCAAATTGCCATGCAGGCACCACATGCTCCCATTCAATGCGACTGGCACGCTTTTCCTGTTTACGGACTTGATAACCACACTCAGAAAAATCAGGCACGCCCTTCTTGCCCTGCCATTCAATGTCACAGCCGCAGTAAAACGAAGTGGGGTAGTCCTGATAGATTTTTTGCGCGATGCGTTTGGCTTTACTGAAGGATTGCGGATGCTCGGCTGCTGTTGTGATCGAAGAGATCAGCAGTGCCGAAAGCAGCATCAGAAATTTTCTCATGTGTATTTAGCGCTCGGTGTTGGAATTGTGTAGTTTGATTATTACAGACTATTGAGAGCTAAATCGCATCAAATTAGTGTTAATTGAAGAGTTTATTGATAAGAGAAAAGTTGCTTATGTGAGAGATGGGGTGAAGACAAGAGGCTGTTTACAGCGGCGGCAAACATATTGAACCTGTTCGCGCTGAACTTTGTTGTGACGACGAATAGAGAGCTCGATATGGTCACAACCGCATTGATAGGTAAACGTTTTACCCTGAACAGAACTGACATCAAAGCTGTGGGTAGTTTTTGGTGCCACACCAAAAACCTGTGACATCACCGCCTGCCACTCTTTTCCGTGCGGCCGCACTTTTCCAAAGCGGGCATATACAATCAAGTGACTGATTTCATGCGGCACCACTTCGTCAAAAAACGCTTGGATGTTTTCTTCCAACAATAGCGGGTTAAACCTGAGTTGCCAGCGTTGAAGCAATGCCATTCCTGCCGTTTTCCCACGAATGTCAAACCGGATTGCAGGCACAGCAAATTCACTCCCAAGCTGTTTGTTAGCCAGAGTGATGCATTCGCTGACGCGTTGGGTAAGACGATAGTGGAGTTCGTTCATATTCGGCAGTTTAGATTCAAGAGCCGACAGGGTAGGGAACAGAAACAAAAAAGGGAAGCCTGAGCTTCCCTTTCGTATTCAGATTGCGATTACTTGATTTGAGCGAAATCGCGCAGTGCTGCCACTTTGTCGGTCTTTTCCCAAGGGAACTCTTCACGACCGAAGTGACCGTAAGCGGCTGTCTTCTTGTAGATAGGTTGTAGTAGGTTCAGCATTTCCTGAAGGCCGTAAGGGCGCAGGTCGAAGTGCTGACGAACTGCTTCGATAATGATGTCGTGAGACACTTTCTCAGTACCGAAGGTTTCAACCATGATAGACGTTGGATCCGCGACACCAATGGCGTAAGACAGTTGGATTTCACAACGGTCAGCCATGCCTGCAGCAACGATGTTCTTCGCGACATAGCGCGCTGCATAAGCTGCAGAGCGGTCAACTTTTGATGGGTCTTTACCTGAGAATGCACCGCCACCGTGACGTGCTGCACCGCCGTAGGTATCAACGATGATCTTACGACCCGTCAGACCACAGTCACCCATTGGGCCACCGATAACGAAACGGCCAGTTGGGTTGATGAAGAAGTTGGTGTCTTTGTTCAGCCACTCTGCAGGCAGTACTGGCTTGATGATCTCTTCCATTACCGCTTCGCGCAGGTCTGGTGTAGAGATGCTGTCACAGTGCTGGGTAGACAGAACAACCGCATCGATGCCAACAATCTTACCTTGGTCGTATTGGAAGGTGACCTGAGATTTTGCATCCGGACGCAGCCAAGGCAGCGTACCGTTCTTGCGAACTTCCGCTTGACGTTGAACCAAACGGTGAGAGTAAGTGATTGGTGCCGGCATCAATACATCAGTTTCGTTACATGCGTAACCGAACATGATGCCTTGGTCGCCTGCGCCTTGTTCTTTAGGGTCAGTTTTATCAACACCTTGGTTGATGTCAGGAGACTGCTTACCGATGGTGTTTAGAATCGCACAAGAATCTGCGTCGAAACCCATGTCAGAGTGAACGTAGCCGATTTCGCGAACGGTTTCGCGGGTCAGTTCTTCGATATCAACCCATGCTGAGGTTGTGATTTCACCACCCACCATCACCATGCCGGTTTTAACGTAAGTCTCACAGGCTACGCGTGCTTTTGGATCCTGCTCCAGAATCGCGTCAAGAACGGCGTCTGAAATCTGGTCTGCGATTTTGTCTGGATGACCTTCTGATACTGACTCAGAAGTAAACAGGTGTTTAGCCATGTCTTTTCCCTAGCAATAATAAAGTTTGGTTGATACCGAATATCTGTTTGCAAATGCATCTTTAGTCGTCTGACCGTATAAAGGTATAGATGCTTTGCCATCTGGACGTCTATTCTACGCAGCAAACCGCATAAATCAACCTCACAAATAGTCCGCGTAAATAAGTAAACGATTGCGTCCGTATTGGTGTAGTTACAAATAGATGCGGAACTTTCGCGTTCTGAACAGGCAGAATCCCTTAAAATCAGCCATGTAAAACGTTTGCAGAGCTGCCGGACTCTTGCGACAATACTCGCCCGCCGAATTCAGCAATCTGGCCGCTTTTTTAACAAGTATTGTGCCGGATTGCCTATAACTCAAAACCTCTAATGATCTCAGGAGCAGACATGTCTTCTCGCAAGGTTTTAGCAAACGCGATCCGTGCCCTCAGCATGGACGGTGTACAACAAGCTAACTCTGGTCACCCAGGTGCCCCAATGGGCATGGCAGATATCGCCGAAGTCCTGTGGCGTGACCACATGAACCACAACCCACAAAACCCTGAGTGGACAGACCGCGACCGCTTCGTGCTGTCAAACGGTCACGGCTCTATGCTGATTTACTCTTTACTGCACCTGACCGGTTACGAGCTGTCTATCGATGATCTGAAAAACTTCCGTCAACTGCACTCGAAAACCCCAGGCCACCCTGAGTACGGCTACGCGCCAGGCGTCGAGACCACTACGGGCCCGCTGGGTCAGGGGATCACCAATGCTGTCGGTATGGCGATTGCGGAAAAAGCACTGGCCGCTCAGTTCAACCGTGAAGGCCACGACATCGTCGACCACAACACCTATGCGTTCCTGGGTGACGGCTGTCTGATGGAAGGTATCTCTCACGAAGCATGTTCGCTGGCAGGTACGCTGGGCCTAGGTAAACTGATCGCGTTCTGGGATGACAACGGCATCTCTATCGACGGTCACGTTGAAGGCTGGTTCACTGACGACACACCCAAGCGTTTCGAATCTTATGGCTGGCACGTTATCCCAGCCGTTGACGGTCACGACGCTGACGCGATCAATGCAGCCATTGAAGCGGCGAAAGCAGAAACTGGCCGTCCTACCCTGATTTGTACCAAAACCATCATCGGTTTCGGTTCACCAAACAAAGCAGGCTCTCACGACTGCCACGGTGCTCCTCTGGGCGCAGACGAGATCAAAGCAGCACGTGAGTTCCTGGGTTGGGAACACCCTGCGTTTGAAATCCCAGCTGACGTTTACGGTCAGTGGGACGCGAAAGAAGCAGGCGCAGCAAAAGAAGCGGCTTGGAATGAGAAACTGGCTGCGTACGAAGCTGCACACCCTGAGCTGGCGGCAGAATTCAAACGCCGTGTAAACGGTGACTTGCCTGCTGAGTGGGAAGCGAAAGCCAACCAAATCATTGCCGACCTGCAAGCCAACCCAGCAAACATTGCGTCACGCAAAGCATCTCAAAATGCACTGGAAGCCTTCGGTGCAATGTTGCCTGAATTCATGGGTGGCTCAGCTGACCTGGCGCCTTCAAACCTGACCATGTGGTCTGGCTCAAAAGCCCTGACCGGCGAAGATGCATCTGGCAACTACATCCACTACGGTGTGCGCGAGTTTGGTATGACCGCCATCATCAACGGTATCGCGCTGCACGGTGGTTTCGTCCCATACGGTGCGACCTTCCTGATGTTCATGGAATACGCGCGTAACGCGATGCGTATGGCAGCACTGATGAAAGTGCAGAACATCCAGGTTTACACCCACGATTCTATCGGTCTGGGTGAAGATGGCCCAACGCACCAACCTGTTGAGCAAATCGCGTCTCTGCGTCTCACGCCAAACATGAGCACATGGCGTCCATGTGACCAGGTGGAATCTGCGGTAGCGTGGAAACTGGCGATTGAGCGTAAAGACGGCCCAAGCTCGCTGATTTTCTCGCGTCAGAATTTGGCACAGCAAGAGCGTTCAGCGGAGCAAGTGGCAAACATCGCTAAGGGTGGTTACATCCTGAAAGATTGCATTGGCACTCCTGAGCTTATTCTGATTGCGACCGGCTCAGAGGTTGAATTGGCGGTTGAAGCAAGCACTGAACTGTCAGCGCAGGGCTTCAATGTTCGTGTGGTTTCAATCCCATCGACTGACGTATTCGACAAGCAAGATGCGGCTTACCGTGAATCGGTACTGCCATCAGACGTGACGGCACGTGTGGCTATCGAAGCGGGCATCGCGGATTTCTGGTACAAGTACGTGGGCTTTGACGGTCGCATCATCGGCATGCACACCTTCGGTGAATCTGCACCGGCAGGTGAGCTGTTCAAGATGTTCGGCTTCACCACTGAAAATGTGGTTGAGACAGCAAAAGAACTGCTGGCGTAAGTACCCAGTCAATACTGAAAACCCGCCAACTGGCGGGTTTTTTCTTTCCAGTTCTTTATCCAATCCTTAAGAAACATTGATGAGAGACCAGTCACATTCTGCGTGCGAAATTCACGTGCTTGAGATAGACTGTCAGCCGCATTTCATTAACGACACAGAACAGCAGGGATATGGCATTACGCGTCGCAATTAATGGATTTGGCCGCATTGGCCGTAGCGTGCTCCGCGCGCTGTATGAAAGTGACAAACGTGACCAGATAGAAGTGGTTGCGGTGAACGAATTAGCTGAGCCTGATGCCATGGCGCATCTGCTTCAGTATGACTCCAGTCATGGCCGCTTTTTTAAGAAAGTGACCAACAGTCAGGAGTCCCTGTTTGTTGGCGACGACAAAATCCGCATCCTGCACCTTAGTGACATCAATCTACTCCCTTGGCGAGATCTGGACATCGACATCGTGCTCGATTGTACGGGTGTGTTTGGCAACCGCGAACATGGTCAGGCGCATTTGGACGCCGGTGCTAAGAAAGTGCTGTTCTCCCATCCAGGCAGTAACGATCTGGATAACACCATCATCTTTGGTGTGAATGACGAAACCCTCAAACCGACGGATCGTATTGTTTCCAATGGTTCCTGTACCACCAACTGTATAGTGCCTGTAATTAAGGTATTGGATGAGCAGTTTGGGATTGAGTCAGGCACCATCACCACGATTCACTCTTCCATGAATGACCAGCAAGTGATTGACGCTTATCACCCAGATCTGCGACGCACACGCGCTGCCAGTCAGTCTATTATTCCGGTCGACACTAAATTACATTTAGGAATTGGAAGAATCTTTCCGAAATTTTCTGACAAATTTGAAGCGATTTCGGTTAGAGTGCCAACAATTAACGTCACAGCAATGGATTTGAGTGTTACTGTTCACACAAAAGTGAAAGTTAATGACGTAAATCAATCACTCGAGGAGGCCGCTCGGTGTACATTGAACGGCATCGTCGACTATACCGAGGCGCCACTTGTCTCGATAGACTTTAACCATGATCCCCACAGCGCCATTGTGGATGGCTCGCAGACACGAGTTAGTAATCATCATCTGATAAAGATGTTGGTGTGGTGCGACAACGAATGGGGATTTGCTAACCGCATGCTCGATACGGCGTTGGCCATGGCAACAGTTACCAGTGGCTCGAAGGCTTGAGCCACGGCTTTCCGAAGTGAAGAAAGCCACAGCAAATTTTTTGATTTTTGCAACTTAGAGAGAGGACGAAAATGTCTGTAATCAAAATGACCGATCTGGATCTGGCTGGCAAACGCGTATTTATCCGTGCCGATCTGAACGTACCAGTAAAAGACGGTAAAGTGACTTCTGACGCGCGTATTCTGGCGTCTCTGCCAACCATCAAACACTGCCTGGAAGCTGGCGCGAAAGTGATGGTTACTTCTCACCTGGGTCGTCCGACCGAAGGCGAGTACGCTGAAGAATTCTCTCTGCAGCCTGTTGTTAACTACCTGAACGACGCACTGGATTGTGACGTTAAACTGGCAAAAGACTACCTGGACGGCCTGGAGCTGAACGCAGGTGAGCTGGTTGTTCTGGAAAACGTACGTTTCAACAAAGGCGAGAAGAAAAACGAAGACGAACTGTCTAAGAAATACGCTGCACTGTGTGACGTATTCGTGATGGACGCGTTCGGTACTGCTCACCGTGCACAAGCATCAACCTACGGTGTTGGTGTGTTCGCTCCAATCGCATGTGCCGGTCCTCTGCTGGCAAACGAACTGGAAGCACTGGGCAAAGCAATGGACAACCCAGCGCGCCCAATGGTGGCAATCGTTGGTGGTTCTAAAGTGTCTACCAAACTGACTGTTCTGGAATCTCTGTCTAAAATCGCTGACCAACTGGTTGTTGGTGGTGGTATCGCAAACACCTTCATCGCAGCAGCAGGCCACAACGTAGGTAAGTCTCTGTACGAAGCTGACCTGGTTGAGACTGCTAAGAAGCTGATGGATGACTGTGCGATTCCAGTAGCGACTGACGTTGCATGTGCAAAAGCATTCGACGAGAACGCAGAAGCAGAAATCAAGCATGTTTCTGAAGTTCAGGACGACGACATGATCTTCGACCTGGGTCCAGACTCAACACAAGCGCTGGCTGAAATCTTGAAGAATGCAAAAACCATTCTTTGGAACGGCCCAGTAGGCGTATTCGAGTTCAAGAACTTCGAAGCAGGTACTAAAGGTATCTCTGAAGCGATTGCTGCTTCTGAAGGTTTCTCTGTTGCAGGTGGTGGTGACACGCTGGCAGCTATCGACCAGTTCGGTATCAAAGCTGACGTTTCTTACATCTCTACCGGTGGCGGCGCATTCCTTGAGTTCGTTGAAGGTAAAGTACTGCCTGCAGTAGAAATGCTGGAAACTCGCGCTAAAGCGTAATGACGAACGGGGGGGATTGCCCCCGTTTTTTTATGCATCTTTGATAATTTTGTAATCAATAGAATGCATATCCAAATGCAAAAAATAATGTGTTTAGAATCACGTTTGGGTACAATGCGCAGCACTGTTCGCAAACGTTTGCCGAATTGAAACAAGTCGGTAGGAAACACCGGCTTGGATAGGATTTCACTCAAGACAACAGAGTAAATAGGACTATTGTTATGTCTAAAGTTTTTGATTTCGTAAAACCTGGCGTTATCTCTGGTGACGACGTTCAGAAAGTGTTTGAAATTGCTAAAGAGCACAAGTTCGCTCTTCCAGCGGTAAACGTAGTAAACACTGACTCTATCAACTCAGTACTGGAAGCAGCTGCGAAAGTTAAAGCACCAGTTGTTGTTCAGTTCTCTAACGGCGGCGCTGCGTTCTTCGCTGGTAAAGGCCTGAAGCTGGAAGGTCAGGAATCACAAATCAAAGGTGCAGTAGCGGGTGCTAAATACGTTCACGCTATCGCTGAATCTTACGGTGTGCCAGTTATCCTGCACACTGACCACGCAGCTAAGAAACTGCTGCCATGGATTGACGGCCTGCTGGCTGCAGGTGAAGAGCACTTTGCTGCAACTGGTAAACCACTGTTCTCTTCTCACATGATTGACCTGTCAGAAGAATCTCTGGAAGAAAACATCGAAATCTGTGCCGAGTACCTGGCTCGCATGGAAAAGATGAACATGACTCTGGAAATCGAACTGGGGTGTACTGGTGGTGAAGAAGACGGCGTAGACAACTCTGATATGGATGCGTCTGAGCTTTACACTTCTCCAGAAGACGTTGCTTACGCATACGAGAAACTGAACGCTATCAGTCACCGTTTCACTATCGCTGCGTCTTTCGGTAACGTACACGGCGTTTACAAGCCAGGTAACGTTGTTCTGACTCCAACCATCCTGCGTGATTCTCAAGCATACTGTGCAGAGAAATTCGGTATTGCACCTAACGCGCTGAACTTCGTATTCCACGGTGGTTCTGGTTCTTCTCAAGCAGAAATCGAAGAGTCTATCTCTTACGGTGTTATCAAAATGAACATCGACACTGATACTCAGTGGGCGACTTGGAATGGTATCCGTCAGTACGAAGCGAAAAACCACGATTACCTGCAAGGTCAAATCGGTAACCCAACTGGCGAAGACGCACCTAACAAGAAATACTACGATCCACGCGTATGGCTGCGTGCTGGTCAAGAAGGTATGGTTGCGCGTCTTGAGCAAGCGTTCAAAGATCTTAACGCGATCGACGTACTGTAATTTAAGTTTTATTTAAAAAATTTAATTACAAATCGTAATGAAACCCGCTAAATTTAGCGGGTTTTTTTATGGCTGTTATTCAACCTGATTGATAGTGGCCATCCTCCCTAGCCACCTCAAGAGATAGAAAGCCGAAGATTGGCTTTTAACGTCTTGAGGTGGTTTGGTTTTTTTATACCGATCACAGTAGGTAGGTGATCAGAAATAGCGCAGGGAAAATGCTCGAGAACAAGGCGGAAAATGTCGATAAGTCGTTATTCTACAATCAAATTTTTCAACACAGTTATCGAGTATTTTAACAAGCTAGGATGAGCAGGTATTTACTACGATTGGTATTAGCCTTTGTGAGAGATGTAAATGACTGAGCAAAACGCTGTTGAGTCTGTTGAACAAACAGCAACTGAAGCGATGAACTGGTTGGCCTCCAACCAAGAGTTGATGATCCAATACGCAGTGAACGTTGTGACGGCACTGCTTATCCTGTTCATCGGTAACTGGGTCGTGAAGAAAGTGGCAGGCTCTGTCGCTGCAGTACTGAAGAAACGCGATCTGGACCAAACGGTTGTCGACTTTATCGAGAACATGGTTCGCTATGTGATGTTCGCGATTGTGCTGATTGCGGCATTGGGTCGTGTCGGTGTTGAAACTGCGTCTATCGTTGCGGTTATTGGTGCGGCGGGTCTGGCTATTGGTCTGGCACTGCAAGGTTCACTGTCGAACTTCGCCGCGGGTGTGCTGATTGTGACTTTCCGTCCGTTCAAATCCGGTGATTATGTAGAAGTGGGTGGTGTAGCTGGTTCTGTAGCGTCTATCCAGATCTTCTCTACGGTACTGACGACCCCAGACAACAAAATGGTAGTGGTTCCTAACGGCACAGTAATTTCGAGCCCAATCACCAACTACTCACGTCATGCGACCCGTCGTATCGATTTTATCATTGGTGTGTCTTATAAGGCTGATCTGCAACAGACCAAAGAAGTACTGACCCGTATGGTGAAAGCGGACGAGCGTGTATTGAAAGATCCAGAGCCAACTATCGGTGTTCATGCGCTGATGGACTCTTCAGTAAACTTCGTTGTGCGCCCATGGGTAAAAACAGAAGATTACTGGTCAACCTACTTTGACCTGATGCAGGCCATCAAAGAAGGTCTGGATAAAGAAGGTATTGAAATTCCATTTCCGCAAATGGACGTTCACTACCACGCAGCAATGGCAAAAGCTGCTGCTCCAGAAGAAGAAAAGCATGTTGCTTAAACGCCTTGCTGCTCAAACTTAATCCTGAAATCCCGTCTGACGACGGGTTTTTTTTATGCATATGGTCTCGTGAATACACCAAAAAAACAGTGTTTTCGTTTTAAATTTGAGACACTTTCTGTTGCTGCTTAAACTGTAAACTCTGCTCTGATTTTATCCGAGCAGTTTCGTCAGGAATTTGTTGTACCGTCCTGTGGAACCCTAGGAAAAAGCTAAACACGGCATAACTATACCAAGGAAATCGCAATGGAAAATGCTACTAACGAAGCCATGAACTGGTTCAACGGCAATCAGGATCTGCTGCTTCAATATGGTGTCAATATCATCTCTGCTCTCCTCATTCTCATCATTGGTAACTGGATCGTGAAAGCGATTGCCAATGGTGTTGCTAAAGTCATGCGCAAGAAAGAACTCGACGATGCTGTTGTCGACTTCATGCATACTTTTGTTCGTTACCTACTGTTCGTTATCGTTCTCATTGCGGCGTTGGGTCGCCTAGGTGTGCAAACGGCTTCTGTGGTTGCGGTTATCGGTGCGGCCGGTCTGGCGGTTGGCCTCGCACTGCAAGGTTCACTTTCTAACTTCGCGGCTGGTGTACTGATTGTTGCATTCCGCCCATTCAAGTCCGGTGATTATGTAGAAGTCGCTGGCGTTTCCGGTTCTGTAGATTCTATCCAGATCTTCTCTACGGTTCTGAAAACACCTGACAACAAAATGGTTGTAGTACCAAACGGTGCAATCATTTCAAGCCCGATCACTAACTACTCTAAGCATGACACCCGTCGTATCGATTATGTCGTAGGTGTGTCTTACAGTGCTGATCTGCAAAAAACCAAGCAGGTACTGGCAGACGTACTGGCGAAAGAAACCCGTTTGCTGACCACCCCAGAGCCAACAATCGGTGTGGTTGAGTTGGCTGACTCTTCAGTGAACTTAGTAGTACGTCCTTGGGTTCGTACTGCAGATTATTGGGCAGTTTACTTTGACCTGCTGCAAGCGATGAAAGAAGCGCTGGATGCAGAAGGCATCGAAATTCCATTCCCACAAATGGATGTGCACCTGAATAAAGTCGACGGTTAATTCTCTCTGAGACTGACAAACGCCAATGGCTATTTGCTGTTGGCGTTTTTGTTTTTACTTGGGAAGTCGCTCAAATGGAGCACACATTAGCTCGCAACATGAAAGGCTTGATCGAGTTAAAACTATTGCTTTTTGTACGGTGATTTTTCTTGCGAAGTGCTCGAGGCTTTCCTAATTTGCGTATCTAACACTATGTACTACCCCTTATTTGTCGAACGCTGCAGCACGTTTTTCTAGAAGGAACCTGATTTATGAGCAATATCCCATCCGAGCTGAAATTCACGACTTCCCACGAGTGGGTGAGACCAGAAGGTGACGATGTGTATACCGTAGGCATTTCTGACCATGCACAGGCTTTGCTGGGGGACATGGTATTTGTGGATCTGCCGGATGTGGGTGATACGGTAGACGCAGGTGATGATTGCGCCGTTGCGGAATCCGTAAAAGCAGCGTCAGATATCTATACGCCGTTGACCGGTGAGATTGTGGCTATCAACGAAGATCTGGAAGGCTCACCAGAGCTGGTGAACAGCGACCCTTACGGCGATGGCTGGCTGTTCCAAATTCGCATCACGGATTCAGCGGAAATTAATGAGTTGTTGGATGCCGAAGCGTATCAGGACTCTATCGAAGAAGAAGAAGAAGAGTAATTTCCTCTTTGTGAAGATAAAAAAACACCGCGTTAACTGCGGTGTTTTTTCTCAAGCGAAGTGTCAGGTCAATCGACCTAAGCCATCAGTACATTTCTTTCAGCTTACGGATCTCTGTGTTGATCTCCTTCACCGTCCGAAAGTGTTCAATATCTCCATCTGACTGCGCCTGCACCATTCCTTGATGAAAGTCGAAATCACCCCGCCCATCGATGTGAATACGTCCACTGAATAATCTATAAACGTGTTTCGCAATGAGAGTCGGGATATAACGATTAAACATCCGCATTCGCAATTCCTTTTTTGTTTTTATTTCCAGCCAACTTCCTAAACCGAGAAGATCTGTTGCATGCAACGGCAGTCACGCTCTGCTCTGTTTTGGCGGGCGGCATTATAGCGGGAGGGGTATGACTACTGTGTGACAGAGATGACACTTACCCGAAATTTTAGAGATGTAATCGTGTGACTTTGGGGTTGGTCACAGTCTGGAAATCAAGGCAAAGAGCCTATCTATCTGGCACGTAAATCTTGTACCTGATTACGTACTGTTTTATCAATGGTTTGGCGTATCCAAAGATTTTTAGCGCTGGTGGTATTTTTCTTGTGCCAGATTTGGCGGATAACAAAATTGCTGACATCGATGGGCGTTGTACTGATAGCAAGCCTGTCATTGAACATGTCGAGTTTTGCCATCAACTCCGCCACGGTGCAGATAAGGTTGCGTCCAGAAAGAAGATGACGAACGGTAAGAAAGCGTTGTGAGCCCATCACAACTTGGCGATCGAAACCTAAGGATTTGAGCTTATTATCAACAGGGCTGCTTAACTGGCCGTCTACCGTCACCAAGGCGTGAGGTGTTTTGGTGTAATCGCTTATTGAGAGCGGAGTACTCAGCCCAGTGGATTCAGGGTCAAACAAACAGACATGTTGTTCGGTGTAGAGATCTTCCATCAATAAAACAGGATCTTCGGTTTCCACAGCACCCAGTACCACATCAACCTGATCGTTTTTCAGTGCCTCGCGGTAGTTAACCCGGTCGACAGGGCGACAACTGAGTTGGCAGTGCGGCGCCTGTTTTCGGAACACATCAAACAGCGTTGGTGCGAAAACCAACTCTGCATAGTCGGTTAAGCCGATACGAACGGGCCCTGAATATTGCGTTGGCTCAAACAAAACAGGGGTCAGTACATCGGTGGCAATCGTGTCGAGAAGGGCAGCGACAACTGGCTCTAGCTCGAAAGCTCGTGCCGTCGGTTGCATTTCATTGCCTTGACGATGGAAAAGTGGGTCATCGAGCAGTGTGCGCAGCCTAGAGAGGTTATGACTCATTGCCGATTGGCCAATTGAGAGCTTCTCGGCTGCGCGGGTCACGCTGCGGGTTTCCATTAGCGCTGCGAAGGCAACCAGAAGGTTGAGATCAACGCTGCGCCAATTAACCGGTTTCACGCGCCTGTCTCATCATCACGTCGGATATCAGCGATTGTAGGCCCACAAAAATCGACCAGATCCTGAAAACGAAGTTCTACACCTGCCATGGGTGAGCCGCTGCTAATGTTGATGTATTCGAACTCAGCAAGACTCGGGTCAAAAAATATTGGCAACATGCCAAACACCGAGATAGGCGTCACCATGCCGGGTGAATAGCCAGTAATGCTTTGCACATGCTTACTGTCAACCATAGTCATGCGCCTACACCCAAGGAGGTCGCGGACTTTTTTGGGGTCTACGGAAGCGGTACCCGGCACGCAAGCTAATGCCATTTGGCCGCCCATATCGCGTAGCAACATGGATTTGACCAACTGGTCCGGTTCGACACCGCGCTGTTTGGCTGCATCGATGATGGTCGTTGCCTCATTTTCATGGGGTAACAAGCGGTGCGCGATGCCAGCATCGCGCAAAATGGAAAGGATAGGAGTATCAATCGAAGGCATAATTAGGCATCGTCTTCCAGGCTGTATGGCAGCTCGACTTTCTGCCAAAGCACGTCAGTGTCGGCCAGTCGGAACTTACTGTCGTCATCGAGGTTGTTTGGTAGCACGACCAATGCCAGTGCCTCACCATCTTCAAAACGGTATCCAGAGAGCACGGTACCGCCAGTGCGCCAGTTTTCGCCCACGCTACGGTCGAAGGTATCACCGGCTTTCGGTACTTCTGTCGCTTCACCCTGAAGAAGGTATGCTGCACGTTTGTTGATACCTCGATATTTCGCGCGCGCAACGGTTTCCTGTCCGGTGTAACAGCCTTTCTTAAAGCTGATGGCATCCAGCGCCTGCAAGTTGATCGATTGAGGGATGAACTCGCTGATGTTGGCTTCTTCAATAGAAGGCATTGCTGCGCGAAGCTCCAGCAGTGTCCATAGTGAGCTGTCACTGAGTGTTGCACGCTCACCCAGCTCAGCAATCAGTGTGTCAGCTTCTTCCGCATCCATTGCCAGCAACCAGCGTTTGCTATCGATACGAACCGCCGTACCAGTTTGGGTTGCACGAACATCGCCTCCTCCGGTAAAGCGGGAGGCTATGGCGCTATCTGCCTTCTCGCCCGCCACACCAATCAATACTTGCTCTGATAGCGAAAAATCCACTTTGGAGAACACAGCGTACTTTTTGATTTCTGCCAGTTGCTTTTCTGCTAAAGAAGCAGGCTGTACATAGGCAATGCCATCGTTATGGTGGAATAGGCGGATGGCAGACCACACTTTGCCTTTAGCATCGCAGTGGGCGGCAAGGGTTGAGCGGGTTTGCTCAAGCGACACCAAATCACAGGTCAACTGGCCTTGGAGATAAGGAATGGTGTCCTGGCCGACTGCCGTGATCAAGGAAAGGTTATCCAGTGCGATAACTGACAGGGCTGGCAGCGCGCTATCTGAGAAAAGAGGAAGACGGTTGAAAGCGTGTGTTTGATACCAGGTCGTCATGGTGTTTCTCGCTTAAAAATAGTTGGGATTATGGTAATCCGAGTCGAGGACAAAGTCAGCAATATGCCTTTGATATGGGGTCAGATCACAGGGTTACAAGATTCAATCCTGGAGCCATAGCAAGGCGATCAGCGCGCTGATACTATTTGAGCTAGTTATTTTTGGCCTAATTTTCGAGGTACTCATGCTGGGCGCAGAAGACAAAGCGCGTATCAAGTGGGCATGCCGTCGTGGTATGTTGGAGCTTGATGTCATTATCATGCCGTTTTTTGAAGAGCGTTTTGATACGCTGACTGAAGAAGAAAAACATCACTTTGTCGCTTTGCTGGAATGCGATGACCCTGACCTTTTCACATGGTTGATGGGGCATGGCCGCAGCGACAAACCTGAACTGGCAGCGATGATAGATAAAATTGTCGAGCATAACCGCAGCAAACTCCGTTAATACCGATATCCAGCCCTCCCGATTTTTACATGCTGGTGTTGTCGGTATCTATGCGCTGTCAACAATGACTTTGTTTGTTGCCAGCGCCTTCCCTCTTGAAGCTAAAGCACTGCTGCTTTGCTTTCTCATCCGGGAACTGGTCTCTCTATCCTTTATCTCTCAGAGCAATAGTGAGCTTTTCCTGAACATTGACGGTACATGCAGATTGAATGGGAAAACATTCGATGTCCAACGGGTCAGCTTTTTTAGTCGTCACCTTATCATTCTGGATTTGACTTCACAGTTCGAAAAGCACCGATTGGCATTGGCCTTTGATGCTTTTCAGGAGGACACCTTCCGTCATCTCAGTCGCGTTTGTCTCGTATTGAAAATGTGATCAAAATCCTTCTTTTCTTCTTTAGCGTACATCATTCCTAAACGATTTCTTGATGTCGCCGATAAAAGTCCAAGCAGGCATCAGCATTGCCGTCGACTCCAGAAGTTAGATAGGGAAGAGGTGACATGAAAATAAGAACAAAACTGTATGGTTTGACGGCATTCTCTGCAGTGTCGTTAATTTTATTTGCATTTATCGGCTGGCAAGCGTTAGAGCGAATGGTCGATTTGAAAACCAAGCAATTCCTGGTCGCAGAGTTGGAAGTTCGACTGCTTAATTTACGTCGAAACGAAAAAGACTTTCTGGCACGACTCGATACCAAATACGTTGATAGGTTCTCTGGCAATGTTGCCAAATTCGAAGAGGATCTGAATACCCTATCTCAGGATGCAAAGCGGTTGGAGATCTCGCTGCCGCAGATTAGTGCCGTGTCCCAGGCAATGAAGAATTATCACAGCGGTTTTATTTCTTTGTCGAAAGGTTATGAAAAGCTGGGCTTGAACCGTACCGCCGGTATTCATGGTGAGTTGGGCAAAATCAATGACAAGCTTTTGGAAGACAATCCTTCTATCAATGATATTGCTTATCTGGTGACGCTGAGCCGACTCTTTATGTCGGATGTCACAGAAGCACGTTTCGAAGAATTTGGTCGCGTGTGGCAGGGCGTGAAAAGCGAAACTGGTTTATCTTCACTTGACGCCCAAAAAGCGTTGGTAGAAAAATACATGCAAGTCAGTCGTGAGGTGGGCCTTGACCATAAATCGGGCCTTCTGGGTAAGATTCGCGCCCAAACTCATCAAGTCGAAGTTGACTTCGATGACATGCGCGCGCAGCTTGCCAGTGAATTGGAAAGCGGGGAGCAAACGCTGATTATCACCTCGTTGATTGTACTATTGGTGATATCGTCACTTCTGATCACGGCGAGTATTCTACTGAACCGTTACATTCAACGCCGTTTGAAAACGCTGACCGAAACCATGGAGAAAGTGGCGGAGCAGCGTGACCTGACCCTCCGTGCAGAAGCACAGGGCAAAGATGAAATTGCTCTGGTCGCTACTGATTTCAACTCAGTATTGGAACACTGTCAGTCACTTATTGCTGGCGTGAAAGTCTCCATTACTACTCTCAATTCGACAGCGTCGGATGTGCAGTCACGCAGCAATGACGCAGAATTTGCGCTTGATAAACAGCAAACGGAAGCAGAACTGGCGGCAACAGCGGTCAACCAGATGGAAGCGACCATTCGTGAGATCGCGTCCAACACGGAAACGGCAGCTGCGAACGCTAACCAAAGTCTGACCCGTGCTCAAAAAGGCCACCAAACAGTTCAGGCAACCCGTGATGCGATTACTACGCTTTCAGATGGGCTGAGTATTGCCAACAACGATATCCATAGTTTGGTATCGTTGTCCCAACAGATTGGCACTGTGGTTGACGTCATCAAAGATATCTCCGAACAGACCAACCTTTTGGCGTTGAATGCGGCGATTGAAGCAGCACGTGCTGGTGAGCAAGGCCGCGGTTTTGCAGTAGTAGCCGATGAAGTCCGTTCTCTCGCCACCCGCACTAACAAATCAACTGATGAAATCGCCACCATGATTGCTTCGCTGCAAGAGCAGACCAATAGCGTGGTTGATCGTATCAACACTTGTCAACGAGATAGTGAGCAATCAGTAAGTTACGTGGAAGATGCCTCCATGGAGCTCGATAACATCATCGTGGACATGCAGCAAATCATGGACATGAGCACCCAGATTGCCGCCGCGGTGGAGGAGCAAAGCATGGTGGCTAAAGAAGTGAACATGAATGTTAATTCTATTCAAGAGATTACCTCATCAAATACAGCCTCAACCAGCGAAAATGCGCAGGCTGCAGCACGTGTAGCAGAGCAGAGCCGCGAACTGGAAACCGCGATCTCAGCTTTCCGTTCCTGAGCACTCTTTCGCTCTGATAACTTCCAATAAAAAAGCCCTCAATCGAGGGCTTTTCGTTTTCAACGTCGTTTTAAGCAATGAGCACCATCAGCAAGGAAAGTCTGGTACCAGAATCGTTGGGCCGGAGTTGTCTGCCTTGTCTGGGTAATCAATGGTGTAATGTAGGCCGCGGCTTTCTTTACGTGCCATTGCACAGCGCACCATCAGCTCAGCCACCTGAAGCAGGTTGCGCAGCTCCAGAAGGTTGTTGGAAACGCGGAAGTTGCTGTAGTACTCGTTAGTTTCCTGCTTAAGCAGTTCGATACGGCGAAGTGCGCGCTCAAGACGCTTGGTGGAGCGCACGATCCCCACGTAGTCCCACATAAAGAGACGTAACTCGTGCCAGTTGTGCTGGATTACAACCTCTTCGTCTGAGCAACATACCTGGCTGTCGTCCCAGTGCGGCAGTGTGGGAGGAATTTCTGCAGTGGCAGCATTTTCACCAATATGCATGGCAGCGGCCCAAGCGTAAACCACGCATTCGAGCAGTGAGTTAGATGCCATACGGTTAGCACCGTGAAGGCCGGTGTAGCTAACCTCACCAATCGCGTATAAGCCTTCCAGATCGGTCTGGCCGTTCTGATCAACCATAACACCGCCGCATGTATAGTGAGCAGCAGGAACGATAGGAATGGCTTCTTTGGTCAAATCGAAACCAAAGGTTTTCAGCTTTTCATCAATGGTCGGGAAATGCTTGGTGATGAAATCCGGGTCTTTATGGCTGATGTCGAGATACATACAGTCCGCACCGAGACGCTTCATCTCATAGTCAATAGCACGGGCGACCACGTCGCGCGGAGCAAGCTCGGCTCGATCATCAAAGTCTGGCATAAAACGGGAGCCATCAGGGCGACGCAAGTACGCACCTTCACCGCGAAGGGCTTCCGTTAGAAGAAAGTTACGAGCTTCTGGGTGGAACAGACATGTCGGGTGAAACTGATTAAATTCAAGATTGGCGACCCGACAGCCTGCACGCCATGCCATGGCAATACCATCACCGGAAGATACATCTGGGTTGGAGGTATATTGGTAAACCTTAGATGCACCGCCTGTGGCAAGAACCACAAACTTGGCACGTACGGTTTCGACGGCTTCACGGTCACGGTTCCAGATATAAGCACCCAAGATACGGTTTGCGCCACTGATCCCAATCTTCTTACGGGTGATAAGATCCAGCGCGTTATGGCGTTCCATCACATTGATGTTGGGATGCTGCATGACATTTTCCTGCAGCGACGTTTGAACTGCTGCGCCTGTTGCGTCGGCAGCATGCAGAATCCGTCTGTGGCTATGGCCACCCTCACGGGTAAGGTGGAATTTGGGCTCATCGTCGTCGCTGTCTTCTTCGCGGTCAAAAGGTACGCCGCCATCAATCAGCCACTGAACACACTCTTTGGCATTCTCAGCGATAAAGCTTACGACGTCTTCTTCACAAATGCCGTCACCGGCAATCAGCGTATCGTCAACGTGAGATTCGACGGAGTCACTTTCATCAAAGACTGCAGCAATACCGCCTTGTGCGTAGTAGGTCGCCCCTTCGCTGCGCGGTCCTTTGCTCAGCACCATCACTTTCTGGGTAGGGGCCAAATGGAGTGCCAGAGACAAACCAGCAGCACCGCTGCCAATCACCAGCACATCACACACGTGTTCTTGGTTGCTCATTGATTACGTATTCCTTTCTCCCAAGTAGCTATGTAAGTCGGCTACCTGAAACAACGAGTTCGAGTTATTTCAGTGATTTTACACTAATGCGGCAATACGTAGAACGTTGCCAGTTGCTTCATTATGCGACAGAGTGGGATCTGCAGAATGAGAGTTGGTTATGGTGTGACCAAACATTCTGATAGACTTTGCGATCCGGATCTAATCGTATAATGACGGGAGTCCGTTTAGGGAACTTTTTTTTAATGTTTCACTCATACACTGTGCTCACTCAATAAAAATCGCGCGGCAGAAAAAGAAGCCGGGCACCACAGTGGCAGAGAGCGAGAAGAAATACCGGTAGCTGACAGTGTTCTGACCTTAGCGGTGAACACTCTCATATTGAAAGTAGACTACTGGTGTCAATAATAAGGAGAAGGCGCTCGAATGAGCGAGCAGTTAACCGATCAAGCCTTAATTGAGCGCGTACAGAATGGTGATAAGCAGGCGTTTAACCTGCTGGTCGTAAAATATCAAAACAAGGTATGCAATCTGATTTCTCGCTATGTCAGCAACAGCGGCGACGTGCCTGATGTTGCGCAGGAAGCTTTTATTAAAGCGTATCGCGCCTTGCCGGGATTTCGCGGTGAGAGTGCGTTCTATACTTGGCTTTACCGCATTGCGGTGAACACGGCGAAGAACTATTTGGTTGCACAGGGTAGACGCCCGCCATCAAGTGATATTGACGCAGAAGAAGCTGAAAATTATGAAAATGGTGGCGCACTGAAAGAAATTTCGAACCCTGAGAATCTTATGTTGTCAGAACAGTTGAAACAGGTCGTTTTCAACACGATTGAGTCTTTACCTGACGATTTGAAAACGGCGATCACCCTGCGTGAAATTGATGGCCTAAGCTATGAAGAGATCGCTGAAGTGATGGACTGCCCGGTAGGAACGGTGCGTTCGCGTATATTCCGTGCCAGGGAAGCGGTAGACAAACGTGTTCGTCCTTTGATGAACCACTAACAGTGTTACCTGTTGATAACGGTGAAATAAATGGCTGAAAAAGAAAACCTTTCCGCATTATTTGATGGTGATGAGATTGATCAAGCGCTGATTGATGCGCTGGAAAATGATCAGTCGGCACAGCAAGCATGGAAAAGCTTTGCTGTCACCCGTGATGTAATGCGTGGAGAAGCGCCAACCCCTAGTTGGGATATTGCGTCCAACGTGGCTGCAGCGCTTGAGTTCGAGCCTGCACACGGTACTCAAGCAGCGCCAAATGTTGTTCCTATTCAGGAAGCACAACCTACACCAGCGGTTGCTAAAAAAGGTATGCCATCTTGGTTACAGCAACTCACTCAGGTGGGTATGGCGGCAGCAGTATCTCTTGCAGTGATTGTTGGCGTTCAGCAATACAATGGCGGCGATCAAGTGGATCCAGTTCTGGCAGCGTCACAGCCTCCAGTTTTACAAACTATTCCTTTGGCTGGCTCCGCTGAACCTGTGAGTCTTAGCCGTGAATCGTTGCAGAGTAATCCGACTGAAGCACAGCTTATGGAGCAGCGTCGCCGTGTGAATGCGATGTTCCAAGACTATGAGTTGCAGCTTCGCCTCAATGCTGATGAAATGATTGAACAAGATGAGAAGCTAACACCAGAAGTGAGCACATTAGATTGATGAAACATCTCCTGATCGGTGCCTGTGCACTGGTCAGTCTGGTTGCTAATGCCTCGACGGAAGAGAATCCCGCCGAGGCATTGTTGCATCAGATGGGCCAGGCAACCGAACAATTGGACTACGAACTTTCCTATATTTTGGTCCGGAAAAACAGTATTGAGCCCCTCCGTTTTCGCCACGCGTTGGTTGATGGTGAGTCATTTGGTCATATTGCTTATCTGGCTGGCCCACCGCGTGAAGTAATTCGCCGTGGTGATGAAATCAGTTATTTCGAGCCAGGCATTGACCCGTTTACTATCGCGAGCAATCAGATGGTGGCACCGTTGCCTGCCATCATGCATTCCGATATCGATCATCTTTCGACCATGTACGATTTCGTGCCACTGGGAAGAGCGCGTGAAGCAGGTCTTGCTTGCGATGTAGTGCGCGTGTCCCCGAAAGACGGTGCACGGTACTCCTATGTGCTCTGGATTGATCAGAATACCAAACTGCTCACCCGTGCAGACCTTTTGGATCGCGATGGCGACCCGATAGAGCAATATCGCGCTCTTTCTCTTGTGATTTCGCCACAGATTGGCGACGTGATGAAGCAGATGTCAGACATTGAATTACCTCCGGTGGTTCAGGTGCCGAAGCAGCGTGACGCTGGTCTTGGCTGGCAAGTTACCTCTTTGCCTGATGGCTTTTCCCCAATTTATAGCAACCGTCACCGTTTGATGATCACCGAGCGCCCGGTAGAAAGCCAGATGTTCAGCGATGGCCTATTCAGCTTCTCGGTTTACCTATCAGAAGCCGATGATCTGTCAGTGCGCGAGCAGCTGGTCAGAAAAGGCCGTCGCACGCTGCACAGCCATGTGTCCGGCAATGCAGAAATCACTGTGGTAGGAGACATTCCACCAGCGACCGCGAAAAAAGTGGCTGAATCAGTTCGTATGACCGCGCCACAAGCCGCGGAAGGAACGCCAACGCCATGATCACGGCATTGGCAGAGGTTACTGGCAGTGGCGAGGGTTACCTGACTGTTCGCTGCCAGCAGAAAACCAGCTGTGGTAGCTGTGCTTCTAAGAGCAATTGTGGCACGGGAATCGTCAGCAACGCCCTGCCTGGTAAAGTGCTGGATATCCGTGTTCCGTCAGACAAGCCTGTAAATGCAGGTACCTTGGTTGAAATTGGCTTGGAAGAGCAAACCGTGTTGCAATCTGCGCTGGTGGTCTACATCTTTCCGCTGTTGTTTGCGATTGTGGGTGCGTTTTTCGGGCAGTTTCTCGCAGATTTAATGGCGACGGGAGAAGGCGTGATCATTCTGTCTTCGCTTGTTGCGGGTGGGCTGGGATTCCTAGTAGCACGCCATTTTTCGCGAAAGCTGGAGCAGAATGCGGGCGCAACGCCTAAACTTTTACGCATTCTTGGCAACCCTGTTGACTCGGCGGCGGTGATAAATGCCGCAACAGAAGATAGCGACTAGCCATTAATTTCGGTAGAATCCCGCCACTTGATCGTAAGATCCTCTTATTTTAACTAACGAGTTAGTCACACCATTTATGAAGCACATTCGTAACTTTTCGATTATTGCCCACATTGACCACGGTAAGTCGACTCTGTCAGACCGTCTTATTCAGGTCTGTGGCGGCCTAACTGACCGTGAAATGGCGGCGCAAGTTCTGGATTCCATGGATCTTGAACGCGAACGTGGTATCACCATCAAAGCACAAAGTGTGACGCTGAATTATGCAGCGCAGGACGGGGAAACCTATCAGCTGAACTTCATCGACACCCCAGGACATGTTGACTTCTCTTACGAAGTTTCTCGTTCTCTGGCGGCGTGTGAGGGTGCTTTGCTGGTGGTCGACGCGGGTCAGGGTGTAGAAGCTCAGACTTTGGCGAACTGCTACACCGCGATTGAAATGGATCTGGAAGTGGTTCCAATCCTGAACAAAATTGACCTGCCAGCAGCCGACCCTGACCGCGTAGCGGAAGAGATCGAAGACATTGTCGGTATCGATGCGACCGAAGCGACTCGCTGTTCAGCGAAAACGGGTCTCGGCGTAGATCTGGTTCTGGAAGATATCGTTAAGAATGTTCCGCCACCTCAAGGTGACCCAGAAGCGCCGCTGCAAGCGCTGATCATCGACTCATGGTTCGATAACTATCTGGGCGTTGTGTCGCTGGTTCGCATTAAGAACGGCGAGCTGAAAAAAGGCGATAAGATCAAAGTCATGAGCACCGGTCAGGTGTGGGGTGTTGATCGCATCGGTATCTTCACACCAAAACAAACTGACACCCAAGGTCTGCGTACCGGCGAGGTGGGCTGGGTTGTTTGTGGTATTAAAGACATTCTGGGCGCGCCAGTGGGTGATACCTTGACCCACGCAAAACACGGTGCAGAAACACCGCTACCAGGCTTTAAGAAAGTGAAGCCTCAGGTTTATGCGGGTCTCTTCCCTGTTTCGTCTGACGACTACGAAAACTTCCGTGATGCACTTGGCAAACTGAGCCTGAACGATGCGTCACTGTTCTACGAGCCAGAAAACTCAGCAGCACTGGGCTTTGGTTTCCGTTGTGGTTTTCTTGGCATGCTGCACATGGAAATCATCCAAGAGCGTCTGGAGCGTGAATACAACCTAGATCTGATCACCACGGCACCAACCGTAGTGTACGAAGTGAAGAAGACCAACGGTGACACCCTGTACGTTGATAGCCCTGCGAAATTGCCAGCGGTTAACGATATCGAAGTGATGGGTGAGCCAATTGCGCGTTGTAACATCCTTGTACCTTCAGAGTACCTGGGTAACGTTATCACCTTGTGTGTCGAGAAGCGTGGCGTTCAAGTTGACATGGTTTACCACGGTAACCAAGTCGCCCTCACTTACGATATTCCAATGGCAGAAGTGGTTCTGGACTTCTTCGACCGTCTGAAATCGACGTCACGCGGTTATGCTTCTCTGGATTACAACTTCCAGCGTTACGAAGGGTCGAACATGGTGCGTGTTGACGTATTGCTGAACGGCGACAACGTGGATGCATTGGCGATCATCACTCACAAAGATCAGGCGCAATCCCGTGGTCGTGATCTGGTTGAGAAGATGAAAGAATTCATTCCTCGTCAGCAGTTCGACATCGCGATTCAGGCAGCAATCGGTAACCACATCATTGCGCGCTCGACCGTGAAACAGCTTCGTAAAAACGTGACCGCGAAGTGTTACGGTGGTGACGTAAGCCGTAAGAAGAAACTGCTGCAGAAGCAAAAAGAAGGTAAAAAACGCATGAAGCAGATTGGCAACGTCGAACTGCCTCAAGAAGCGTTCCTGGCGATTCTGCACGTAGGTAAAGATAAATAATAAAAGGGATTAAAGGTTTAGGGGAACACGATGGCTAATACTTTCTCGCTGATTCTGGTGCTTGTCACCCTGTTTACTGGGATTATCTGGGCACTGGATAAGTTCAAATGGGCGCCGCGACGCCAGCAAAAAGCGGCTGAAGCGCTCAATGTGGACGGTGGTGAGCTAAGTGAAGAGCAGGTTGCACAAGTTGCCCCTCAGCCAAGCTGGGTAGAAACCTCAGCCTCCGTGTTCCCTGTTATTGGCCTTGTTCTGGTGCTGCGTTCGTTTATTTACGAGCCGTTCCAGATCCCATCTGGTTCTATGATGCCGACACTGCTGGTGGGCGACTTTATCCTGGTGGAGAAGTTCGCTTACGGCCTGAAAGACCCTGTATTCCGCCATCAACTGGTGGAAAACGGGAAGCCAGAGCGCGGTGACGTGGTGGTGTTCAAGTACCCACCACAGCCAAACGTCGACTTTATCAAGCGCGTGATTGGTGTGCCGGGCGATACGGTTCGCTACAGCGAAGACAAACGTCTGTGTATCCAGAAGAAAGGTGAATCGACCTGTGAATTGGTGCCAGTGGATGATGTTCACAAGAGTGAATTCGTTCAGCGTGGTGCGAACCTGATTCAAGCACAGGAAGAGTTAGGTGTTGAGCCTCACCAGATTCTGGTGAACCCATATACGAAAAATCAAGCTGGTCAGTATTATCCAACGCCGGGTCTAGGTGAGTGGGTGGTGCCGGAAGGCGAGTACTTCGTGATGGGTGACAACCGTGACAACAGTAAAGATAGTCGCTTCTGGGGCTTTGTACCTGAGGCTAATCTGGTAGGTAAAGCAGTCGGTATCTGGATCAGTTTTGAATTTGATGAACAAGGCGACAGTTTCCTGCCGTCTTGGGTACCTGTCGGGGTGCGTTTCAATCGCATCGGCGGCATTGATTAACTTGGAACGACATGACAACACCTATAAATAAATTACAGCGTCGCATCGGCTATGAATTTAGTGATGCGGCGCTTCTCAGTCTCGCCCTGACACACCGAAGCGCCAGTGGAAATCACAATGAGCGTTTGGAGTTTCTGGGCGATTCTATTTTGAGTTTCGTTGTTGCTGACGACCTCTACCATCGTTTCCCGAACGTTGATGAAGGTGATATGAGCCGCATGCGTGCAACCTTGGTTCGTGGTAACACGCTGGCTGAATTGGGCCGCGAGTTCGAACTGGGTGATGTGCTGCAACTGGGGCCGGGTGAGCTGAAAAGTGGCGGTTTCCGCCGTGACTCTATCCTGGCAGACGCCGTTGAGGCGATCATCGGCGCTATCTACCTCGACAGCGATCTGGAAACGGTACGTGGAATTGTATTGAGCTGGTACAAACAACGCCTGGAGACTATCCAGCCGGGCGCGAACCAGAAAGATCCGAAAACACGTTTGCAAGAATTCCTGCAAGGGCGTCGTAAGCCGCTGCCTGCCTATAATGTTACTAAGGTACAAGGCGAAGCGCACAACCAGCAATTTACGGTGGAATGTGAAGTAGCAGGTCTGGATCGACCTGTCGTAGGTAAAGGCAGCAGTCGTCGCAAGGCTGAGCAAGCGGCTGCAGAACTGGCATTGCAAAAGCTGGACTCATGACAGACACGCACGAAACGCACCACTGTGGCTTTATTGCCATCGTAGGCCGCCCGAATGTGGGCAAATCGACACTTCTCAACCGTCTGGTTGGGCAGAAGCTGTCTATTACCTCGCGTAAACCACAAACCACCCGCCACCGCATCATGGGTGTTGATACCCGTGACGGTTATCAGGCGGTTTACGTGGACACACCGGGACTGCACATTGAAGAAAAACGCACCATTAACCGTTTGATGAACCGTGCGGCTTCAAGCTCCCTGACTGACGTTGAACTTGTACTGTTCCTGGTGGACGGTACTCAGTGGACGCAAGATGATGAGATGGTACTGAACAAGCTCAAGAAAGCTGAGCTGCCAACCGTACTGCTGATCAACAAAGTCGATAACGTGAAGGAAAAGGGCGAGTTGTTCCCACACCTTCAGGAAGTCAGTGAGAAAATGGACTTCATCGATGTGGTTCCGGTTTCAGCGAAGCATGGCACCAACATTGACGTGGTCGAGAAACTGGTTCGTAACCACCTGCCGGAAGGAGAGTGGTATTTCCCGGAAGAGTATGTGACGGACCGTTCTCAGCGCTTTATGGCGTCTGAAATCATCCGTGAAAAGCTGATGCGTTTCACTGGCGATGAACTGCCATACTCAGTCACCGTGGAAATCGAACGTTTTGATTACAACCCAGACACGGATGGCTTTGAAATCAATGGCCTGATCTTGGTTGAGCGTAACGGCCAGAAGCGTATGGTGATAGGCAAGGGTGGCGACAAAATCAAAACCATCGGCCGTGAAGCCCGTCTCGACATGGAAGATCTTTTCGAGCGCAAGGTCTACCTTGAGCTTTGGGTAAAAGTGAAATCCGGTTGGGCTGATGACGAGCGCGCACTGCGCAGCCTCGGTTACATCGACGACCTTTAACAGCGTTATTGGCTGAGACATTCAGGAGCAATATGGAAGGCTTGCAGCGCTGCTTTGTTCTGCACTCACGACCCTATAGTGAGACCAGCCTGATTCTGGATGTTTTCAGCGAAAATCACGGGCGCGTCAGTTTGATGGCGAAAGGCGCCCGTGGTAAACGCTCTCCCTTAAAAGGGGCGCTCCAGCCTTTTACTCCTCTCTTGATGAAATGGTCCGGACGCGGCGAAATGCATACCTTGCGTCATGCTGAAGCCATGGGGCTTGCGATCCCGCTTTCAGGCAATGCTCTGTTTTCAGGCTTTTATCTCAATGAGATCTTAAGCCGGGTTGTAGAGCCTGAAACCGCGTACCATCAACTCTTCTTTGACTACGTCAATGCGCTGACTGACCTTGCTCAGCACAGCAATCCTGAGCCAGCGTTACGATGCTTCGAACTCGCCTTGTTGGACTCGCTCGGATACGGGGTCGATTTCCTGCATTGTGCGGGTAGCGGTGAGCCAGTTGATGCATCGATGACGTATATCTTCCGGGAGCAGCAAGGTTTTGTCGCCTCGCTGATGAAAAGCAATAACCTCACTTTTACGGGCAGCGACTTAGAAGCGCTGGCAACAAGACAATTCTCAACGGCAGAACAGTTAAAAGCGGCGAAGCGCTTTACACGCTTGGCCCTCAAGCCTTATCTTGGCTCCAAACCGCTCAAAAGCCGTGAGCTTTTTATGTTAAGAACAAGGAAATTAACGCAATGAATACCATTTATCTGGGCGTCAATATTGACCACGTCGCGACCGTTCGTAATGCGCGTGGCACCCAATACCCTGATCCTGTCCACGCTGCAGATATTGCAGAACGTGCGGGCGCGGATGGTATTACCGTTCACTTGCGTGAAGACCGTCGCCACATTAAAGACCGTGACGTTCATATTCTGAAAGACACCATCCAGACCCGCATGAACCTGGAAATGGCAGTAACGGATGAGATGGTCAACATCGCGCTGGAAGTGAAGCCGGCTTACGTGTGTCTGGTCCCTGAAAAGCGTGAAGAGCTGACCACCGAAGGCGGTTTAGACGTGGCAGGCCAGCTAGAGAAAGTGAAAGCTGCAACGGAAACGCTGACTGCAGCGGGCATTAAAGTGTCGCTATTCATCGATGCAGACCGTGCGCAAATCGACGCAGCAAAAGCCTGTGGCGCCCCTTTTATCGAGCTGCACACTGGCCATTATGCAGAAGCGACGACTGAAGAAGACATGCAGGCAGAGCTGAAGAAAATTGCAGCGGGAGCAAGTTACGCAGACGATCTGGGTATCAAGGTGAACGCTGGTCACGGCCTGACGTACCACAACGTGAAGCCTATTGCGGGGATTCCAGAGATTTACGAGCTGAACATCGGCCACGCGATTGTAGGCCGCGCGGTATTTGAAGGCCTGCCAAAAGCGGTTGCAGACATGAAAGCGCTGATGCTGGAAGCGCGCCGCTAATGGCTGTGGTTGGCCTTGGCACTGACATCGTAGAAATTGAGCGTCTTGAGAAAATCATTGCGCGCACCGGAGATGCATTTGCTAAACGTGTCCTGACAGAAAACGAGTTGGAAACCTATTCCAGCTCCAACTTCCCGGCTCGCTTTCTTGCCAAGCGCTTCGCAGTGAAAGAAGCTGCTTCAAAAGCGTTAGGGACGGGTATCGCTTGTGGTGTGACGTTCCATGACTTTGAAGTGACGAACGATGAGCTTGGAAAGCCTGTGGTGGATTTCTCCGGTGTAGCGCGAAAGCTTGCCGACGAGCGTGGTGTGGAGAATATTTTCCTCACCATCGCTGATGAGAAACGCTATGCCGTAGCGACCGTGTTGTTAGAGACCAACTAGCTTTTTTCTCCAATGTCGACCACACAAACAAAAACGCCCGCAGATGCGGACGTTTTGCTATTTTCGATTTAATTACTGATACCCAGATAATGGGGGGATTGCTCCCGAATGTTCTGAATTTCATCCAACAATTCAAAAAGCTCTGGCTCGATGTCTTCGACCGTTGCGCCTTTTTTAAGCTGGGTTTCCAGTTCATGACAAAGGTTCTTGAGCCTTGGTACACCGCTGTAGGCGCAGCTGCCGTGTAGCTTGTGTATGACGGCACTTAAGTCTGTTTGGCTGTCTTTCAACGCCAGATGAACTTTCTCTTCGACTTCATCAAAAGAGCGAACCAGCATCTGCAACATATCCCTTGCCAAATCCTCTTTGCCTGCTGCTTGCTTCATTGCCAATGACCAGTCAATGCTGAGCGTTTCTCCCAGCTTGTTTGGCGTGATAAGCGGCGAGTTTGGCTGGGTTTCGCCACTGTGTGGGTGGGTCCAGTGATGCAGTACCTGCTCGAGAATATGCTCCTCAATTGGTTTAGTCAGATAGTCGTCCATCCCTTCATTGAGCAAGCGCTCTCGCTCACCTGTCATGGCATGTGCAGTCACGGCGATAACTGGAGTGTGCTGGTTTAGGGGTGTTTTACGAATTTCCTGACAAGCTGTCACACCGTCCATTTCTGGCATTTGGATATCCATCAGGATGAGATCGAAACGTTGCTTCTGTGCGCAGGCGAGAGCTGCTTTACCATCTGATGCCATATACACATTGGTCACGCGCTCTTTCAACAAGGCGGTGATGAGTTTGAGGTTGGCAGGGTTGTCATCCACTGCCATCACAGTAAGTGGCGCTTTGTCGGTATGGACTTCAACCGCTGGTGGAAGCAGAGCAAGGGACTGTTGCTCGCCCTGCAATTGCTCAATGAGTTTTCTCACTGATAAAGGTTTGGCAAGGCAAGCTGCCACACCGGACGCAAGCAGCGCTTCTGATAGGGGAAGCTCTGTGGTGGGCAAACAGAAGATGACCCGCTCGCTGAAGGCTTCAGCCTGTTTTGCCATAGCTATCAATGCGTCCCTTTCCGGTACATCGACGGCATCGACACAAATCAGCACAGAGGAGACGCGATCTGAAGTTTCTGGCAACTCTGCATAATCGTTTAATGCAATATCAAGATGCGCCAGACGTTCGCGCATCATCAGTCGGCTTTCATGGTCGGGTTCAATCAGCATCAGTGATTGCCCTTGTAGAGCTTCGGCATCAATAGGGTGCACCAGTGGCAGGTCAGTTTGGATCAAAGACATGCTGAACCAGAAAGTTGACCCTTGGTGTAGACGGCTGGAGAAGCCAATATCGCCACCCATTTGCTGGACGAGCTTCTGGGTGATCACCAGGCCAAGGCCAGTACCACCATAACGACGACTGATGCTGGCATCTGCTTGACGGAAAGCCTGAAACAGCTGCGACTGCTGACGCTCAGAAATGCCGATACCGGTATCACGGATGACAAACTGAAGCTCCAAACGCTCATCTCGTTGTTGTTTGAGCTCTACGCTAACGCTGATATGGCCACGCTCAGTGAATTTTGTGGCATTACCAATCAGGTTAGTGAGCACTTGCTGGATGCGAAGCGGGTCGCCAATCACACCGGCTGGAATGCGAGGGTCGATTCGAAGGTTGAGCTCAAGGCCTTTTTCGTGCGCCATTGGCGCGAGCAGACGCATCACTTCATCCAGCGAGTCCTCAAAATCAAACGGAATATTTTCTAAAAGTAGTTTGCCGGCTTCGAGTTTGGAGAAGTCCAGAATGTCGTTAATGATGGTCAGCAGGTTGTTGGCCGATTTTTCAATGGTCTGCAGATAATCCTGTTGGCTGCTGGAAAGCTGGGTTTTCAGCATCTGACGGGTAAAGCCAATGACACCATTCAGTGGTGTTCTGAGCTCATGGGACATGTTGGCGAGGAATTCTGACTTCACCCGCGCCGCTTCCTGCGCGTTTTTCTTGGCGATATCGAGTTCAACGTTCTGGATTTCCAGCTGCTCTAAGGTCTCACGTAAATCGGACGTGGCCTGGTCGATACTTTGTTGCATCTCAAGGTGATATTCCGACAGCGAAATGGCCATCGCGTTGATCCCGTTTTTCAGGGTGTCTAACTCACCCAATAATTTGCCCTCAATCCGAACATCGAGATGCCCGCGACGGATTCTGTCAATCATGCTTATCATCTGGTTGATCGGCATTTCGACATCTTGCAAAAGCCGATAGGCGAAAAAACAGGAAAGAATCAAACCAAGAATCAACACTACACCGGCGGAGATGATCTCCTGATATTGCTTGAGCTTCACCGTCGAAAGATCCATCTCCATGGTGATGTAGCCAATTGGCTGCTCTTGTACCAGTGGGTTGTTAAAACTCGCTATTGCTCGGATTGGCGCGCGGAGTAGCAGCGCATCTTTAAGGTGGATGACTTCCAGTCGCTCAGGTAAGGGTTGCCCAAGGGGCACGGCCAATAAATCGAGGTTACGGTGATAGTTCGAGGTTACAAATAGATCGTTCTGGCTGGAGAACACTGCGATGCTTCGGATGTATTCACTGTGCTGACGGTGCGTGTGCCCAATGAGGCGCCGCACATTTTCCCGGCTTTCATTGGCAAGGCCAATTTCACTGGCGATTGCCAAGGGTTCGATAATCGCCTGTCCGGCTACAGCAAGCTGTTGTTCCAGTTCCTGATAGCGGTTTTTGATAAAATAGGCGCTCAGCAATATGCCGATGATAAGCGTCGGGGCAAGGGTTAGGGTGATTACTCTGGCGCGAAGTCCGTATTTGGTCATGCTGTCTATTCTGTGGGAGAATTGCCGTCATTTTTCAGACATACCGTGAGTTAAATAGTTTAACCTCACGCAGTAAGTCTACACCAAAGCTGATGGCGAGAATTCAGCAGGTTATCACAACTGTCTGACCGCCAATATTCGAATCTATGCACAGACTGTTAGTGCGGTTGGTTGCAAAAGCTGGAACATATGTCATGGCGCGTTTTTTTAAGCCACAGAAGAAAAAGACTCTTGATACTAAGCACAAGGCGATGACTATCGCCCGTCTCGACCATCAGGGGGATGGCGTGGCGTTTGACGGCAAAAAGCCGGTGTTTGTTGCTGGCGCTTTACCGGGTGAGGAGGTATTGCTGCAGCTTACGGAAGATAAACGTCAGTTTGCCCGTGCCCGTCTTATCAAAGTCACCAAACCGAGTGCTGAGCGCATCAAACCGTTTTGCCAGCATTACCGTACCTGCGGCGGCTGTAACCTCCAGCACTTGGGCCATCAAGCCCAGATTGATGCCAAGCAGGAAACGTTGTCCCAATTGATGAAGAAATTTGCGTCAGCGGAGCTTGAGCAAGACGCGCCGGTAATGTCTAAAGAAAAGGGTTACCGCCGTCGCGCACGTCTGAGTGTCAAAGTGAGTAAAAGTGGCGGGCTTGAAATGGGATTCCGTCAACGCAGTGCCAATGACATTGTGACCGTCACAGACTGTCCAGTGCTTGATGCAGAGTTGAATGCGCTATTGCCGGATGTTTATAGCTTGCTGGATGGTCTTCGTGGACGTCGTATCATTGGTCATATTGAGCTGGTGGCCTCCAATCAAGGTCGCGTGCTTTTGGTTCGTGCTATCAAACCGTTGCACGAAGACGATCAGGCAACGCTGAAACGCTTTGCAGAACAACACGGTTTGATTTATTACCTGCAACAAGCCGATGAGGTCGTGCAGCGTGTTATTGGTGAGCAGCCCAATTACACACTTGGCGATCTGACGTTGGCCTTTGAGCCGCAGGACTTTATTCAGGTTAATGCGGATATCAATGAAAAGATGATTGCACAGGCGCTGGATTGGCTCTCGTTAACAGACGACGATGCGGTGCTCGATCTTTTCTGTGGTCTGGGCAACTTCAGCTTACCGCTGGCTGCGAAAGTAAAAACGGTCGTCGGCATTGAGGGCGTGGAAGAGATGGTGCTGCGCGCGTCAGACAATGCGATGCGTAATCAGCAAGGCAATGCGCGTTTCTATCATGCCAATCTGGAACTGGATGCAGCTGAAACTGTCTGGGGACGTGAAAGCTACAACAAAATTTTGCTCGATCCGGCGCGTGCTGGTGCTTTAGGGGTTATGCCTTATGTGGCACAATCTGGAGCTGAGCAGGTAGTGTATGTTTCCTGCAACCCGGCAACATTAGCACGTGACAGTCAGGCGCTTTTGGAAAACGGGTATCAATTGGTTAGGTTGGGCATGTTGGACATGTTCCCACATACAGGGCACTTGGAGTCGATGGCGCTGTTTGTCAAAGATTGAGTCGCTCACTGGGCAAGTATGATGGTTGCCCGTTTAAGGATAAGAAAAACAGGATAGTGAAATGGTCGCAATTCGTGGCGCGCACCTAAACGACAATAAAGAATTTTTGCTTGAACGCTGGGTAGAAGGTCTTGCCCAGGAGGCTGCCGTATCTCAGGCTTTAACCAAAGCCTATCATCATTGCCAGACACTGGGCGATGAGCAAACGCTCGCACAGCCTCTTTGGTGTGGTCGAGAGATGATTGAAATCCTTGTCACCTTGAGTATGGACAAGGAAACCCTGTTGGCCGCGCTGCTCTTCCCTATGGTGGAATATGACGTGCTCAGCAATGAGTTGCTCAAAGAGCACTACGGTAACAATATCGCTAAGCTGGTGGAAGGGGTTCAGGAAATGGCGGCAATTCGCCATCTTAACGCCAACAGTGAAGAAGCGACGTCTACGCAAGTGGATAATGTGCGTCGTATGTTGCTCTCCATGGTGGATGACTTCCGTTGTGTGGTCATCAAACTGGCTGAACGCATTACCTACCTGCGTGAAGTGAAAAACGAGTCTGACGAAGTGCGTCAGGCTGTTGCAAAAGAGTGTGCAAACATCTACGCACCGCTTGCTAACCGCTTAGGTATTGGTCAGTTAAAGTGGGAAATCGAAGATTACGCGTTCCGTTATCAGCACTCGCTGACCTACAAGCAAATCGCCAAACAACTAGCAGAACGCCGTATTGACCGTGAGCAGTACATCGACACCTTTGTGTCCGATCTACAAAGCGCGATGGAAAATTCCAACATCAACGCACAGGTCTATGGTCGACCAAAACATATCTACAGCATCTGGCGTAAGATGCAGAAAAAAGGCTTGGAATTTGACGAGCTGTTTGATGTTCGTGCTGTGCGTATCATCGCTGATCAGCTTCAAGACTGTTATGCCGCGCTGGGTGCCGTTCACACCAAATACCGCCATCTGCCGAAAGAGTTCGATGACTACGTTGCGAATCCGAAACCGAACGGTTACCAATCTATTCACACTGTCGTATTGGGACCGGAAGGCAAAACGGTAGAAATCCAAATCCGTACCAAGCAGATGCACGATGATGCAGAGCTTGGCGTTGCGGCGCACTGGAAATACAAAGAAGGTTCTTCTGCTGGCCGCAGTGGTTACGATGAGAAGATCACTTGGCTGCGTAAACTGCTGGCTTGGCAAGAAGAGATGTCTGATTCCGGCGAAATGCTGGATGAACTTCGTAGCCAGGTATTTGATGACCGCGTCTACGCCTTTACACCAAAAGGTGATGTGGTTGACCTGCCAATCGGCGCGACACCTCTGGATTTCGCTTACCACATCCACTCTGAAGTGGGTCACCGTTGTATCGGTGCCAAAGTGGAAGGGCGTATCGTACCGTTCACTTATCACCTTAACATGGGCGATCAGGTCGAAATCATTACCCAGAAAGAGCCGAACCCTTCCCGTGACTGGCTGAACCCAAGCCTTGGCTTTGTGACGTCAGGCCGTGCACGCGCCAAGATTAATGCTTGGTTCCGTAAGCAAGCGCGAGAGAAGAACGTCGAGGCTGGTAAAGAAATTCTCGATGCTGAACTCGCGAAGATTGGTGCCGCGAGCAAAGACGCCACGCTCGCTATGAAGCGCTTCAATGTTAACAGCCTTGATGAAGTTTACGCGGGTGTTGGTAGTGGTGATTTGCGCATCAACCAGGTGGTTAACTACATCAACTCTGTGGTCAACAAACTGACCAAAGAACAGGAAGATGAGCAGCTTCGCGCCAAGCTGGAGCAGGCTGAAACGCAGACCACAACCAAGCGACCACGCCGAGATGCTGTTGTCGTTGAAGGCGTGGACAACCTGATGACCCATCTTGCACGATGCTGTCAGCCAATTCCTGGCGACGAAATCGAAGGCTACGTAACGCAAGGTCGCGGTATTTCAGTGCACCGTGCAGACTGTGAGCAATTGGCTGAACTTCGCCACCATGCACCGGAGCGGCTTATCGATACTGTGTGGGGCGGCGGTTATATCGGCAACTATCAAATCACAGTGCGTGTTTCTGCATCCGAGCGAAGTGGTTTGATTAAAGATCTCACCAATGTCTTGCTGAATGAAAAAGCGAAAGTTTCTGGTATGCAAAGCCGGGTCGACTACAAGCAGCAAATGTCCATCATGGACTTTGATCTAGAGCTGAGTGACCTTGAAGTGCTGAGCCGGGTGATCTCCCGCTTGGAGCAAGTCAAAGACGTTCATCAAGCCAAACGGCTTCGCTAACAATATTCAATGTCTATAAGGGGAAAGCGCTGCTTTCCCTTTTCTTTTGGGCGGGTAACAGATGAAAAAAATGTCGCGAATGCAAGAATTGCTGGAAATTATGGCTACCCTCAGGGATCCGCAAAACGGCTGTGATTGGGACAAGAAGCAAACCTTCGATTCCATAATTCCTTACACCATCGAAGAAACTTTTGAAGCAGTGGATGCGATTGAACGCCAGGAATGGGCAGATGTTCGCGATGAACTGGGCGATCTGCTGTTTCAAATTGTGTTCTATAGTCAACTCGGAAAAGAGCAGGGCCTGTTTGAATTTGAAGACATTGCCGGTGCCATGTGCGACAAGCTGGTGCGTCGCCATCCTCATGTTTTTGGCGAAAAGGATGCTGGTGGCAACCCGCTGGAGAAAGCAGACTGGGAAGGCATAAAAGCGCAGGAACGTGCCGCCAAAGCCAAACCGGATGCAGAGCTCAGTATTTTGGATGATGTACCAACCTCACTTCCGGCGTTAGGCCGTGCAGCGAAATTGCAGAAGCGTTGCGCGAGATTCGGCTTTGATTGGGACTCGGTAGGCCCTGTTGCCGAAAAAGTGCAGGAAGAGCTTGATGAGGTGATGGAAGAAGCCTTGATGGTAGATGTCGACCAAGAACGTGTCGATGAAGAAGTCGGCGATTTACTTTTTGCCGCGGTCAATCTTGCCCGCCACCTTGGCACTAATCCGGAAATGGCGCTTCGAAAAGCGAATATGAAATTCGAAAGTCGCTTTCGTAAAATTGAAATGAAATTACGCGATAATGGTAAAAAATTGCAGGAAAGTGAGCCAGATGAGCTCGAAAATCTCTGGCAAGAAGTAAAGCGTGACGAGGGCAACAAAACGACGTGAGTCACTCAATTGATTTGCGACAAAAAAAAACAGCATTCCGTGTGATAGTTTTCACGTTGTGGGAAGTTTCTGGCTCTGGTAATATGTCGTCCCGTCCAGATTTCCAATAATTTCCCCTAAATCCAACTCTCAGGTTTAGCATGACAACGAATTACATTTTTGTTACGGGCGGGGTGGTTTCCTCCCTAGGTAAGGGTATTGCAGCAGCGTCATTGGCGGCAATTCTAGAAGCACGTGGTCTTAAAGTGACCATGATGAAGCTTGACCCTTACATCAACGTGGACCCGGGCACCATGAGCCCAACCCAGCACGGTGAAGTATTCGTTACGGAAGACGGCGCAGAGACTGACCTGGATTTGGGTCACTATGAGCGCTTCATCCGCACTAAGATGACGAAGCGCAACAACTTTACGTCGGGTCGTGTATACGCTGACGTACTGCGCAAAGAGCGCCGCGGTGACTACCTGGGTGCGACCATTCAGGTTATCCCACACATCACCAACTCTATTAAAGAACGCGTGCTTGCCGGTGGCGAAGGTCACGACGTTGCTATCGTTGAAGTCGGTGGCACCGTGGGTGATATCGAATCACTGCCGTTCCTTGAAGCTATCCGTCAGTTGGCGGTAGAACTGGGGCGCGAGCGTGCGATGTTCATGCACTTGACGCTGGTTCCTTACCTGGCCGCAGCCGGTGAAGTAAAAACCAAACCAACCCAACACTCGGTGAAAGAACTGCTGTCTATCGGTATTCAGCCAGACATTCTGGTTTGCCGTAGTGATCGTGTGATTCCTGCGAACGAGCGCTCTAAGATTGCGCTGTTCTGTAACGTTCAGGAAAAAGCAGTCATTTCGATGAAGGACGTAGATTCCATCTACAAGATCCCTTCACTGATCCGTTCTCAAGGTCTTGATGACCTGATTTGTACTCGTTTCGGCATCACAGCGCCAGACGCTGATCTGTCTGAATGGGAACAAGTTATTTTTGAAGAAGCGAACCCAACCGGTGAAGTGACTATCGGTATGGTTGGCAAATACATCGAACTGCCAGATGCATACAAGTCTGTAAACGAAGCACTGAAACACGGTGGCCTGAAAAACCGTCTGACAGTGAACATCAAGTATGTTGACTCTCAAGACGTAGAAACAAAAGGCGACGAAGCACTGCAAGGTCTGGACGCGATTCTTGTTCCGGGTGGCTTCGGTGACCGTGGTGTGGAAGGCAAGATTCTGGCAGCGAAATACGCTCGCGAAAACAAAGTGCCATACCTTGGCATCTGTCTGGGCATGCAGGTTGCGCTGATCGAATACTCGCGCAACGTGGCAGGCATGGAAGGCGCGAACTCTACCGAATTCGACAAGAGCAGTAAGTTCCCTGTTGTTGGCCTGATCACCGAGTGGGTGGATGGCGAAGGTAAAGTTGAAGAGCGTACTGAAAAATCAGATTTGGGCGGCACCATGCGTCTTGGCGCGCAGCTGTGTCACCTGAAAGAAGGTACTAAAGCACGTGAGCTGTACGGCAACGCGACGATTCACGAGCGTCACCGTCACCGTTATGAAGTGAACAACGTGCTGCGTCCGCAGATTGAAGAAGCGGGTCTGGTTGTATCTGGCCTGTCTGCGGATAAAAAGCTGGTTGAAATCATCGAAAACCCTGCGCACCCATGGTTTGTGGCGTGCCAGTTCCACCCTGAATTTACCTCTACTCCACGCGATGGCCACCCTCTGTTTGAAGGCTTCGTGGCAGCGGCAGGTAAAAATCAGCGTGGTGAGCTGTAACTGAAAAAAGGAAGCGGTCGCGAAGGTTGTGCGGCCGCTTTTCGCATTCTTAAGCTATTGACATACGAGAGGAAACACAATGTCTAAGATCGTTAAAGTTCTGGGCCGTGAAATCATTGACTCACGCGGTAACCCAACTGTAGAAGCAGAAGTTCACCTGGAAGGTGGTTTCGTAGGTATGGCAGCTGCTCCATCTGGCGCATCTACCGGTTCTCGCGAAGCACTGGAACTGCGTGACGGCGACAAAGCACGTTTCCTGGGTAAAGGCGTTCTGAAAGCAGTTGATGCAGTAAACGGCGCAATTGCTAACGCTCTGGAAGGTAAAGACGCGAAAAACCAAGTAGAAATCGACCAGATCATGATCGATCTGGACGGTACTGAGAACAAATCTAAGTTCGGTGCAAACGCAATCCTGGCTGTTTCTCTGGCGAACGCAAAAGCAGCAGCTGCTGCGAAAGGCATGCCACTGTACGAGCACATTGCTGAGCTGAACGGCACTGCTGGCGTATTCTCTATGCCTCTGCCAATGATGAACATCATCAACGGTGGTGAGCACGCAGACAACAACGTAGACATCCAAGAGTTCATGATTCAGCCAGTTGGCGCGAAAACTCTGAAAGAAGGTCTGCGTATCGGTGCGGAAGTATTCCACAACCTGGCAAAAGTATTGAAGTCTAAAGGCTACAGCACTGCAGTTGGTGACGAAGGTGGTTTCGCGCCTAACCTGAAGTCTAACGCTGAAGCACTGGAAGTTATCGCAGAAGCTGTTGCTGCTGCTGGTTACGAGCTGGGCAAAGACGTTACTCTGGCGATGGACTGTGCTGCATCTGAGTTCTTCGACAAAGACGCTGGCATCTACAACATGAAAGGTGAAGGTAAAACTTTCTCTTCTGAAGAGTTTAACCACTACCTGGCTGAGCTGGCTAACCAATTCCCAATCGTTTCTATCGAAGACGGTCTGGACGAGTCTGATTGGGCTGGCTTCAAGCACCAAACTGAACTGCTGGGTGACAAGCTTCAGCTGGTTGGTGACGACCTGTTCGTTACTAACACCAAGATCCTTGCTGAAGGTATCGAGAAAGGCGTTGCTAACTCAATCCTGATCAAATTCAACCAGATCGGTTCTTTGACTGAAACTCTGGCTGCAATCAAGATGGCTAAAGACGCAGGCTACACTGCTGTTATCTCTCACCGTTCAGGTGAAACTGAAGACGCAACTATCGCTGACCTGGCGGTAGGTACTGCAGCAGGCCAAATCAAGACTGGTTCTATGAGCCGTTCTGACCGTGTTGCTAAGTACAACCAGCTGATCCGTATCGAGGAAGCACTGGGCGAGAAAGCACCATACAACGGTCTGAAAGAAGTTAAAGGCCAAGCGTAATCGCTTATCCTTAACGGATTTAGATTGAAGACGGCGCCGAAAGGCGCCGTTTTTTTATGGGGTTAGGACAGAAGGTCCTAGGAGAAGTGCAGGTCCTAGTGCCTAGGAAGAACTATAATCGACCCTAATTTATTTCTTCTTCGCCAATGCTGGCAAATCACCCGTTAAACCCAAAGCTCGTTTAATAAATTGCGTTTTGATACCGGGGATTGTGGCGGCTGCCATTAGGCCAATACCACGAATGAGTTTCTTCGCCGGGTTTTCACCCGCGAACAAATCGCGGAACCCTTGCATTGCGGCAATCATTTGCGCGGCTTCAGCTTTACGCCAGCGTTCGAAAGCGCGGAGGTTGGTTTTCTCACCAATGTCTTTGCCTTCATCACTTAAGCGGATCAGCTCTTGTGCCAGCGTCGCGGCATCTAAAAGTCCCAGGTTTACGCCTTGACCCGCCAGCGGATGAATGGTGTGTGCGGCATCGCCAATCAGGGCGACGCGCTCGACCACGAAATCCCTCGCGTAACGCATCTTCAAAGGGAAAGCTGCACGTTCACCCTCAACCGAGCAAAGGCCGAGGCGAAGGTCGAAAGCAGCGCTCAGGGCTTTGTTGAATTCGTCTTCAGGCATGGAGCAACGTGCATCGGCATTTTCCGGTGATTGCGACCAAACGATCGAACTTAGGTTAGGATCAGACAGCGGTAGGAAAGCGAGCGGGCCATCCGGGGTGAAAATCTGACGTGCGACACCATCATGAGGCTCTTCGGTCCGGATATTGGCGACCAGAGCACTATGTCCATAATCCCAATGGGTTAATGGGATGGATAGCTGGTTGCGTACCCAGGAATTCGCACCGTCAGCACCGACCACGAGTTTTGCGGTAATGGCGCTGCCCGATTCAAGGGTTAGCCAGGCTTCTGTCTCTCCAAACATCATGCTGGCACAACGGTCTGGGCAGAATAGGGTGACATTGTGTTGCTGCTTTACGCGCTCAAACAGTGCCTGCTGAATAACGCGGTTTTCAACGATGTAACCAAGGTTGGGTTGACCCAAATCCATCGCATCAAAATCAATCGCGGCGAAGCTGTCTTGTTCCCATACCGACATTTTTTGATATGGACTTGAGCGGCGGGATTGAATGCCTTCCCATGCGCCGACGTTTTTCAAAATACGCTCACTGGCGCGGCTCAACGCAGAAACGCGAAGGTCGGGCAACATAGTGAGCTCAGGCTCCGGCATTTTGCCTTCGATTATCGCGATGCGAAGATCGCTGTCTGCCAGTGCAGCAGCGAGTGTCAGGCCAACCATGCCACCGCCGATAATGGCGATGTCTACATTTGTCATTTTCATTATCGTTCTACCAAGCCCATTGCACGTTGCAGCAATGGTGCTTTCAATTCGCTAAAGACCGACATCGCTGCCAGCCCCAGGTTTCGTCCCAGAATCAGTGGTGCAGTGGTGTTGGAGAATCCGTGAACCAAACCTGATGTCATGGCGACTGTGGTATCGCGGTCTGGTTCGCGTCGTGCGAGGTATGATTGAAGCACAGGCATTTGACCGCAATCATTGCCATCAGCGTGTGCTTTGGCGATTTCTTCAGCCAGCGATACCACATCGCGAAGGCCAAGGTTAAAGCCTTGACCAGCAATCGGATGAAGCGTTTGTGCTGCATTTCCGACTACGGCAAAGCGGTGACTGATAAGACGGGTCGCCTGACGCAGAATCAACGGATAGCTGCCACGCTGACCAACATGCAGTAGTCTTCCCAAGCGCCACCCGAAAGCCTGTTGCAGTGCTTGTGCAAACTCGTCGTCTGACATGGAAAGCATAGCTGGCGCTTCGTGAGGTTTGACGCACCATACCAGTGAGCTTCTGCCTTCCGACATCGGCAACAAGGCGACAGGGCCAGTTTCGGTAAAACGTTCGAATGCGCGGCCTTGATGAGCGAGTTCTGTGGTGACATTCGCTATCAGCGCAACCTGTTCAAAATCATGCTCACGGCGTTCAATCCCCACCATATCGCAGCAAGAGGATAGCGCGCCGTCTGCGGCAACAACCAGCTTGGCTGTGAGCGCCTTTCCACCATTGAGCGTCAAAGTGACGCTGTCGACTTCACGTTTGATATCAGTGACAAAAGCCGGGCATAACAAGGTGATGTTTTTGGCTTTACCCAACGCTTGGTGAAAAACGCGCCCGGCGTCGGCAAGCTCAATCACATTGCCGAGGTAATCCAAACCTTCCTCACGGGCATTCATCTCGGTCAGGCCGAAGTGGCCGCGGTCGGAGACATGGATTTTGCTGATCGGAGTGGCAAATGGCGACAAAGTTTTCCACACGCCGATATTATCGAGCAGCTGGCAGCTACCATAAGAAAGGGCAATGCTTCGCGCATCATAGCCAGGGTGGCTGTTGTCCGGAATGGCGGCTTCCACCACCGCCACGGACAAGCCAGCCTGTGTCAGTTGCTCAATGGCCAATGCCAAAGTGGCGCCTGCCATTGCGCCACCTGCAATGACGACATCAAAATTTTGTGTTGATGGCTCAGCATCCATTCTGCGTCAGTCTCCGACAGTGATCTGTTAGTGCAGGGTTGGTTTTTCTTCGGTCTGCGGCTTGATGCCAAGCTCGGCATGCAGCGTCATTGCACAGACGCGGACGTGCTCGATGACTTGTTCGAAAAGCAACGCCTGCTCTTCCATATCGTCGTCCTCATCAATGCCAAGCTGTGCAATTTCTGTCAGGTCTGCCAGCACTTCTTTCGAGTCCTCAGACAGTTTGCCTGCGGTGATACCGACTAAACCAATACCTGCGATAAAAGCACTTACCCACTCAGACAGCGCATCACCGCGATCAAGCAAAGATTCACTTTCATCTGGCAACAGCACTTCGAAATCCATCTGACCACCAGTGAGCTGTTGGCTCGCCAGACCAATGCTGGTTGCCGCCAGTGTTTTTGATTCATGTGGCCAGCCTGCACCGTCATTGGTGTAGTCATAAAGCATCGGCATCCAGTTACCCAGCTCCGGGTCTAGTCCACCGCACAACATTCCCGCCAGAAGGCCATGCATTTCTGCTGGCGTTACGGCCAGAGAGTCAGCACGGAGCGTGGAAACCATGTTGCTGTATTCAGGTAAAGTTACTTGGGTCACGGGGTCACCTTGGGTACCGAAATTGTCTTGTCTGTATACTACCAGTTAGTCCTAAGTCACTGAACCTCTCTTCACGATAGAAGAAAGCGAAAGCGAGAATCAGGTTCACGATAGCTCTGATTTTCATCACATTGACGACTTTTCGTCTGCTTAGTCCGTCGAGAGACAATACGCGATAGGATAGACTTGAAGTTTAATCTGCCATTTTCTATAGTTTGCGCCCGTGACGTCAGGGTGCGATACCGCACTTTGAAGGGAGCTCAGAAAAGAATATGACTACGCAAGCTGTTGAAATTCAGATCCTTGGCAAAATAATGCGTGTTAACTGTCCGGCAGGTCAGGAACAAGCGCTGAAAGAAGCGGCAGACGACTTTGATCAACGGTTGCACGAATTGTCTGAGCGCACTAAAGTAACGAATACAGAGCAACTGCTCACTATCGCGGCCTTGAATATCTGCTACGAACTGCGTGCAGAAAGACAGCAAAACACCGACGATAAAAATGATATGGAACAGCGCATTGTGCTGTTGCAGCAAACGATTGAAGAGGCGTTGTTAAAACACAGCGCGTCGAAGGAAGCGTAAGCCTTCCGAACCAGTTTGACCCTGGAGTGTGCGTCAGCGGATCCGCGTCCCTGAGCCGATAAGCACACCTAAGGGTGGGATGTTACATGCTTTTGAGCAAGCTCGGCTTGTACCGAGAAGCCTACGGTATGTTCTTCTCATCCGCCTTGAACCGCAGGGTTCAAGGGCAAAAGATCCCAACGGCACTCCGGGGCCAATCCCAATTAGCTTTGCGGCAAGGACAGCCGATGCAAGCGAACACTTCTTCTCTTCGCAATGAACTGCGAAAAACGACCCGAGCCAAAAGGCAATCCCTCACCCATGAGGAGCAGCGTCATGCGGCGACAGATCTTCTTTCCCATTTTCAGCAAGCTGACAGCATCCTTGACGCCCAGCGAATAGCGCTTTATCTGTCAGTAGATGGTGAGTTGGACACCCAGCCTCTGATTGAGCATTGCTGGAGAGAGGGAAAAGATGTTTATTTGCCGGTGATTCACCCTTTCAGCCAAGGACATTTGCTGTTCCTGCACTATCACCCTAAGTCTACCTTAGTGCCAAACCGATACGGTATTCTAGAGCCGAAACTTAGCGTGCTTGATGTTTTGCCTGCTTACCAGCTTGATGTGATTTGTACACCGCTTGTGGCGTTCGATAAAAGCGGGCAGCGCCTGGGTATGGGCGGTGGGTATTATGATCGCACATTGGCTCCTTGGTATGAATCAGGACGGGGAGCAAACCCCGTTGGTATCGCTCATGATTGCCAGCAGGTTGATGACCTTCCTGTTGAAGCGTGGGACGTGCCTTTACCAGAGATTTTGACGCCATCTAGGCACTGGAAGTGGGCGATCTAACCTGATCTGTACAGATCCCGAATAACGGGATCTGCGTTTATAAAAATCTGCCCGCTCCAAAATCAGATCTGTATAATCGGCGTCGCGAATTACCCCTATTTACCCAGGAGATCCTCATGACTCAGGATGAAATGAAAAAAGCGGCTGGTTGGGCTGCGTTGGAATACGTAACCAAGGGCAGCATTGTTGGCGTTGGTACTGGCTCCACCGTTAATCACTTCATCGATGCCCTCGAAACCATGAAAGAGCAAATTAAAGGTGCAGTGTCGAGTTCAGTTGCATCGACCGAGCGTCTGGAGAAGATCGGCATTCCAGTCTTTGATGCGAACGAAGTGGCGAGTCTGGACATTTATGTTGATGGTGCGGATGAGATCAACCCAAACAACGAAATGATCAAAGGCGGTGGTGCTGCACTGACGCGTGAAAAAATCGTAGCGGCGATCTCTGAGAAATTTATCTGCATCATCGACGACAGCAAGAAAGTGGACGTGATGGGTCAATTCCCTCTGCCAGTGGAAGTGATCCCAATGGCACGCTCTTACGTGGCACGTGAGTTGGTTAAGCTGGGCGGCGATCCTTGCTACCGCGAAGGTTGTATCACCGATAACGGCAACGTGATCCTGGATGTACACAACCTGCAAATCACTAATGCCAAAGAACTGGAAGACAAAATCAATGCGATTGCTGGCGTAGTGACGGTTGGCCTGTTTGCCAACCGTGGCGCAGATGTGGTGCTGGAAGGTACTGCAAACGGTGTAGTAAAAAGCTAAAAACAGTTAAGCGTTAATGGGTTAACTCTTCAGTTTTTTTGAAGCAAAAGCCAAACGTTTGCGTATAAGTAACTCAATAAGTTAGCGGTGCCTTCATGGCGCCGTTTTTTTTCGCACTTATTACGTAATATTCTTACCCATGCAAATGAATTTTTGTTACCTTAGTCACTAATTGTACAAGGCCGACATAATCCTATCAAAAAGCGGCCTTTGACGTCTGGAAGACGGAAACCGAATTTAACGACAGGTTTTTTTTTAAGGATGAGAACTGCAATGGCTAAAGTGTCGCTTGAAAAAGACAAAATAAAAATCCTTCTCCTTGAAGGTGTTCACCCAACTGCACTGGAAGTTCTTCAGGGTGCAGGTTATAGCAATATTGAATATCACAAAGGCTCTCTAGCCGGTGAAGAACTTGAAGCGGCAATTGCTGACGCGCATTTCGTGGGCATTCGTTCCCGTACTCAACTGACTGAGAAAGTGTTTGCGAAAGCGCAAAAACTGGTTGCGGTTGGTTGTTTCTGTATTGGCACCAACCAGGTTGACCTGATTGCGGCAGCGAAGCGCGGTATCCCCGTATTTAACGCACCTTTCTCAAACACCCGTAGTGTTGCTGAACTGGTTCTTGGCGAAATTCTTCTTCTGCTTCGTGGCATTCCAGCGAAGAACGCTAGGGCTCACCGCGGTGAGTGGATGAAGTCAGCGGACCGTTCGTTCGAAGCGCGTGGCAAAAACCTCGGTATCATTGGTTACGGTCACATCGGTACCCAACTGGGTATTCTGGCTGAAAACCTGGGTATGCGTGTTTTCTTCTACGACATTGAAAACAAGCTTTCACTGGGTAATGCGACGCAAGTGGCGTCAATGTCAGAGCTTCTGAACAAGAGTGACGTGATAACCCTTCACGTGCCGGAAACTGACTCAACCCAAGACATGATGGGTAGCGAAGAGTTTGCGCGCATGAAGCCGGGCGCAATCTTTATCAACGCCGCGCGTGGCACAGTGGTTGATATCGATGCGCTGTGTGGCGCACTGGAAAGCGGTCACATTGGCGGTGCGGCAGTAGACGTATTCCCAACGGAGCCGAAAACTAACAGCGACCCATTCACTTCTCCGCTGCAAGCGTTTGATAACGTTATCCTGACGCCACACATCGGTGGTTCAACTCAGGAAGCGCAGGAAAATATCGGCATTGAAGTGGCTGGTAAGATGGTGAAGTACTCAGACAATGGTTCAACCCTATCTTCAGTAAACTTCCCAGAAGTTTCGCTGCCGGAGCACACGGGTACGTCACGTCTGCTGCACATTCACCAGAACAAGCCAGGTATCCTGACCAAAATCAATACCATCTTCGCCGAAGAAAGTATCAACATTGCGGGTCAGTACCTACAAACCAATTCCGAGTACGGTTACGTTGTGATCGACGTCGAAACCGAGCACTCTGAAAAAGCATTGGAGAAACTTAAAGCGATCGAAGGTACCCTTCGCGCTCGTATACTCCATTGATTGACGATTTGTTCCCCCTAACAAATGTCTATCCCAGAAAGGAAAATGGCCGCACTAGCGGCCATTTTTCTTTTCAACACGTTGACTAAATTTGTGATTTATTCGCCCAGTGCATAAACCACTTCAACCTGATCACGGATAGTGATTTCAGCATCGTTATAGCTTGCAGCAACATTTGATGCTTCTGCCATACGCATCATGGTCGGGCGAATCGGTGTTGAAGTCATATAGCGGATTTCCCAAACGCCAGCAAGATTTTCGCCGAAGCCTTTTGCTAAAGATTCAGCTTTAGCTTTGGCGTCCGCAATCGCTGCCATTCGTGCTTTTTCTTTCAGTTCTGCTTCCTTACTGGAGGAGAAACTGATGCCATTTACCCGGTTTAGTCCATCAGCCAATGCGCCATCCAGCACACGGTTAAGCCGGGACAGATCACTCACGGTCACCGTCACGTTTCGTGTTGCTCGGTAGCCGTTCAATTTTGGCTCGCTGTTCTTCGGATAACTGTACTGAGGCTGAAGGTTAAGATTGGCGCTTTCGATGTCTTTACGCGAAATCCCCATTTTCTCCAATCGTTCCAAAAGCGTAGCCACCGCGTCATCAGACGCCTTTTTGGCGGCTTGGGCAGATGTGCGGGTAAGTGAGACGGCAACGTCTACGGTGGCGGTGTCCGGCTGGGCGACAACCTCACCAACCCCCATGGTTTCCAGATGCGGGAAATCCGGTGTGGCGGCAGAAACAAACGGTGAAGACAGCGCAATGGCTGTACCAACTAACGAAGCAATAAGGTGTTTTTTCATGGTCTGGTTTCCATGTTGTTTTTTGAAGTTATAGGGCTATGACTCCGGCAAGGCGGAAATAATTCACACCGTGCGGGATATTTTTCCTTCACCGAAAGTCTTTCGCGCATAATTTAAGCAGGCTGATGACATCTCCGCCAATACGCCACTTTCCGTCGCGAAATGGTGCCAGTATAGGTGGCGGATGACACCATCGCCTGGACAAAGATCGATAAGCTCACCGGATGCCAGTTCTGGCTCAATTTGCAGGCGGGGTATCAAGCAATAAGCCACACCAAGTTTGGCCATTTTGACGAAAGCCTCAGACGAGCGAACCATATGGCTTCGCCAGCCAGGAGTAGGCAGCTGAAAACGTTCAGACACAAACAGAGTGTGCATATCATCGAAACGGTCAAACACCACAGCAGGTGCGCGACTCACCGCTTCTGCGTTCAAGCCATCTGGAAAGTAGGTGGCTTTGAAGGCTGGAGTGCAAACGCAAAGGTACTCCATCACCCCTAAAGATTCCGCCACACAGCCCTTCAGTGGTGTGGCTTCATTGCTAATGGCAACAACGGCTTCGCCTGATCGCAGTCGGTTCAGCGTCCGGCTTTCATCATCAACGATCAGGTTGATTTCGAGTGTCTGCGCTTTCATTAACGGGGAAAGAGCTGGCAGTAGCCAGGTCGCCAGGCTGTCAGCATTGGTGGCGATAGGCACGGTAACAGGACCTGCCAACCCGTCGGGTGTCAGCTCTGGCAGCATTTCCTTTTCAAGCAGTTGAACACGTCTGTGAAGGCCGAGCAGCTTTTTACCAATCGCAGTGGGTTGCGGAGGCGTTTCGCGAATCAATATAGGCTGTGCGACCAAGGTTTCCAGCTGTTTGATTCGCTGGGAAACGGCAGATTGGGTGATGAAAAGCGCTTCTGCTGCTTTATCAAATCCGCCGTTGGCGATGACCGCATCCAGTGCTTCCAGCCAGCGATAATCCAATCCCTTCATCTTCACTCCATTAGAATTTCTTATCTGTAATTAAAATTATTAGTTTTACTTACGTTTGTCACGCCACTAATTTGTGCCTCAGCAGTTTTAAGGAGTATGGAGACGAAGTGATGAGTAGCAGTGTTTTACTACAAGGGTTTGGTTTAGGGCTCAGTATGATCATTCCGATCGGTGCGCAAAATGCATTTGTTCTCAATCAAGGGGTTCGGCGTCATCATCATGTTGCGACGGCGACACTTTGCTTTCTCTGTGATTTTGCTTTAATTGCCCTCGGCGTTTTTGGCGGTGGTGCAATGCTTTCCAGTAATGAAACCTTGCTGAGTGTCGTGACGCTGGGAGGTATAGCTTTTCTGCTTACCTACGCTTATCAATCGCTTAAACGTGCTTGGGTTGGCGAAGAGGAAAGTACTGAATCTGAGAGCGCAAAAACGGGCAAAGGACTCATGGCAGTATTGATTGGTGCTGCGGCAGTGACTTTGCTAAACCCTCACGTGTATTTAGACACCGTTGTGGTACTGGGCTCAATTGGCGGTCAGTTTGAACCCGCGCAGCGAACTGCTTTTGCAGTTGGCACTATGCTGGCGTCTATGGTCTGGTTTTATGGTATTGCATTGGGCGCTGCGAAAATGTCGCCAGTGCTTTCCAAGCCTAATGTGCGGAAAACCATTGATATTCTGGTTGCTGGCATGATGATTTATGTGGCATTTCTTTTGATGCAAAAATGGATGATGGGCCTGGAGGGATAAATGGCGCAGACGTTGGATGAAATTCTGCAAAAGAATATCAGTTTGATGACGCAGTGTGGTGTGAACTATCAAGAGTGGCAACATGAACCCATCCTCGATTTTGCCACCGATGACATTGTAGGCAAGCGGCTGGGTTGGACAGCAACACCCACTAAAAGCTTATTCCTCAACTTTAAGAAGGGCGGTCATGCGCTTTTGCTGACGCATCGTGATGCGAGATTGGATAGTAAGAAAATCAAAGCGCTGTTGGGGCAACGCCCTTCCATTGCCTCAGACGAAGAGATGATAGAAAGTCTTGGCTGTGTACCCGGGGCGGTTTGCCCGTTTGGTATGCCAGATCATATCCCACTGATAGTCGATAGCGTGTTGTTTGAATTTGAATCTTTGATGTACACACCGGGTCCGCCGGAATATACCTTTGCGTTTGCAGCGAAAGATCTTGCTAGCTTGCTGGATGCGCTTCCCAATTCTATTTATCACCTCAACGCCTGAACATTCCCCTGTCACTTATTTACGAAAACCCCGCAATTCACCGTTCTGTTGCTGCCATTGCTGGTGTGACAGGGGTGAATGTGGGATTATTACCGCTATTCTTTATGTAAGTGCCCAATGAGCCTAGACTTTGTGGGTAATATTCTGCGTCTGGCTCGAATGCCAAATTGATTTCGTTGAGTGTGGGGAGGAAAATTCAATGCGAATGCTGACAGTCTTGCTGTTCGTATTGTTTGGATGGCTCCAGTATCACTTTTGGTGGGGCAAAAACGGGGTAGATGATTACCTTGCAGTGACAGCCGTTGCTGATTCCGTTGCTCAAGCCAACGACAAACTCCACCAACGCAATCAGCAAATGTACGCGGAAATTGCAGATCTCAAACGTGGGCAGGAAGCGATTGAAGAGCGTGCCCGCAATGAATTGGGCATGATCAAACCGGGAGAAACCTTCTTCCGGATTGTCAGCGATTAGCCCTCTCGCCTTTTAAAGTAGAGAAACATGAATACCCCGGCCAGTGAAGAAACCTTAAGCTCGCCGCAATCTGTCGCGCCTGAAGTGGTTGCGATTGTCCCTGCGGCAGGAGTAGGAAAGCGTATGCGCGCGGACCTGCCGAAACAATACCTCACCATCGAAGACAAAACGCTGCTAGAACACACGGTGCATTACTTGCTGGAGCACCCAAGCATCAATAAGGTTGTGATTGCGATTGGTGAGGAGGATGGATATTTCCATTCCACTTCGCTTGGCAGTGATAAGCGTATTGTGGTGACAACCGGTGGCAAAGAGCGTGCTGATTCTGTTTTGGCTGGCCTTCGCGTCACGAATGCTGAATGGGTCATGGTGCATGATGCTGCCCGGCCTTGTGTCAGACATGAGGACATCGATGCACTGATTGCTGAGGCGATTAGTCACACTCATGGCGCTATTCTAGCCTGTCCGGTGCGAGACACCATGAAGCGCGGCACAGGCGACAACAAGATTGAAACCACAGTGTGCCGTGAGCAACTCTGGCATGCCTTAACGCCACAAATGTTTAAGCGTGAGCAGTTACTGAATGCGTTAGAAATCGCATTGGATAAATCGCTGGCAGTGACTGATGAAGCCTCCGCGATTGAGCTTGCGGGTGGCGCTCCTAAGCTGGTTTCTGGACATGCAGACAACATCAAGGTGACGCAGCCCGAAGATCTCGCGCTCGCCGCCTTTTTCCTGGCCCAACGTAACAGCGGCCAGTGATACACGAGGAAGAGACATGATTCGTATTGGACACGGTTTTGACGTACACAAATTTGGTGGTGAAGGCCCAGTTATCATCGGTGGCGTGAAGGTGCCTTATGAACAAGGATTGGTCGCGCACTCCGATGGTGATGTAGCACTGCACGCATTGTGTGACGCTCTGCTTGGCGCAATTGCAGCTGGTGATATTGGCCGTCATTTCCCTGATACCGACGCTGAGTGGGAAGGGGCTGACAGCCGTTTTCTTCTACGCGATGTGTACGCCAAAGTGAAAGCAAAAGGCTATGTGATTGGTAACCTGGATGTCACCATCATGGCGCAAGCGCCGAAAATGGCACCGCATATCGATGCCATGTGCGCGGTGATTGCACAAGATTTGGAAACGGATGTCAGCAACGTGAATGTGAAAGCGACAACGACCGAACGACTGGGGTTCACCGGCCGCAAAGAAGGCATTGCCTGTGAGGCTGTGGTGATCATCCGTAAGGATTCCAATGACTGATGTAATGAACGCTCTGGCTTACCTGCATGGTCAGCCAACAGCAACTGGCCGCTTAAAGGCCAAAGCAGAAGATTTCTTCGTTAGCGAAACACTGGATTTTACGCCTGCCGGACACGGAGAGCATTTTCTGGTACGTATCCGCAAGATTGGCGAGAACACTAAATACGTGGCCAATGAACTGGCTAAAGCGTGTGGTGTTAAATCCCGTGATGTGAGCTGGGCTGGTCTGAAAGATCGCCATGCAGTGACAGAACAATGGTTCAGTGTGCACCTACCAGGACAACCTGATCCTGATTTGACTGAATTTGTGGCGACACATGAAGGTGTTGACGCCATTTTGGATACCGCTCGTCACGACAAAAAACTGCGCCCGGGTGACCTGATTGGTAACCGCTTTAAGTTGGTGATCACAGAATTTGAAGGTGATGACGCGATTGAAGCGCGCCTTGCCGACATTCGCGACCAAGGTGTACCAAACTACTTTGGCAGCCAACGATTTGGTCGTAATGGCAACAACGTGTCATCAGCGCGCGATTGGGGTCAGGATAAATTCCGAGTACGTGATAAGAGCAAACGCAGCTTTTACCTGTCTGCAGCTCGATCATTCCTGTTCAACCAAGTGTTGTCTGCGCGGATCGAAAAGCAACTTTGCCATACGCCAATGTTGGGCGACTTACTGATCGACGACAAAGAGCAGGTCCAGGTGGTAGAAGACATTGCCTCTGCGGAAGCACAGTTGCAAAGACACGAATGGCAAATCTCTGGCCCAATGACCGGTGATAATGCACTGCCTACTCAAGGTGAGGCACAGCAGTTTGAACAGAAAATCGTAGATACTGAACCTCATCTACTCGCTGTGATTCGTGGTAACCGCATGCGTCACGAGCGTCGTCCTTTGCTGCTCTATCCTCAAGAGATGAGCTGGCAACGTGAAGGTGACACATTAACGATTGATTTCTCTTTACCTGCAGGATGCTTTGCAACAGCGGTGATGCGAGAAGTCATGGAAGACAAATCAGAGGGAGAATCAGATGCACATTTTGATCAGTAATGATGATGGCGTGTTTGCTGACGGCATCAATGTACTGGCAGAAGTGCTGTCTGATATCGCGACAGTAACCGTTGTCGCCCCGGATAGAAACCGCTCCGGTGCTTCTAACTCGCTGACGCTCGAGAACCCGCTTCGCCTGCGCGAAGTGGGCGAAAACCGTTATGCTGTTCAGGGCACACCGACAGACAGTGTGCATGTCGCGCTGAATGCATTGGTGAAAGATAAAGTGGATTTTGTCATTACAGGTATCAATCACGGAGCCAATCTCGGTGATGATGTACTGTATTCAGGCACGGTCGCCGCTGCGACAGAAGGCTTTTTCATGGGTGTGCCTGCGATAGCCGTCTCCCTTTGTGGTAACACGCATTTCCATACTGCCGCTCAGGTGGTAAAAAAAGTGGTGATCAATGATAAAGAGATGCCACTGCCGCGTAACCGTTTGTTAAACATCAATGTCCCTGATGTTCCAATGGTAGATATTCAGGGATGGCAGGTGACAAGGTTGGGTGCACGCCACCGTGCGGAAGACATGATTGAAGACAGAGATCCCCGTGGACAGGCGATTTATTGGATTGGCCCCCCGGGCGCCAAGCAAGATGCTGGACCAGGCACTGACTTCTATGCCATTGAAAATAATTGTGTCTCTTTAACACCACTTCAGGTCGATCTGACAGCACATGACACGATCGACACTCTGAATCTTTGGGTTACAAACGCAACGAAATAATAAAGGGTGACATTAGTGAATTACTCGCATTCACTTATTCAACTACTTCGCGAACAGGGAATATCAGATCAACGTGTACTGGAAGCCATTGGACGCTTACCCAGACACCTTTTTGTTTCTGAAGCAATGGCTCACCAGGCTTATGACAACAATGCATTGCCTATTGGCCATGGGCAGACTATTTCTCAGCCCTATATCGTTGCGAAAATGACAGAACTTCTCGGTCTTAAACATGATAGTCGTGTGTTGGAAGTAGGAACAGGATCTGGCTTTCAGACGTGTGTGCTAGCGCAATTGGTTGAGCATGTTTATTCCGTGGAGCGAATTAAGCAGCTTCAAATGGTCGCGAAGCGCCGTTTCAAACAGTTTGAGCTGTATAACATCTCTACAAAACATGGAGATGGCTGGCAAGGTTGGGCAAGTAAAGGTCCTTTTGATGCCATTATCGTCACAGCGGCTGCGGCAAACATGCCACAGGTGCTGATGGAACAACTTGCTGACGGCGGATCCTTGATTGTGCCTGTCGGCGAGAGCGATCAAACGCTGTATCATGTCACGCGTCGTGGTGACGAATTTGAAACAAAAGCCATTGAAGCGGTTCGATTTGTTCCACTTGTAGCTGGTGATTTGGCATAGGTAACTTTGGGTGGTAGTGGTTTCAATTCAGTTGAAAATTTTAGTATTTCTCTCTGTGTTGGGATTATTGTCTGCATGCTCAATAACAAGCCCTGCACCTGTCTCTAGTGTAGGTCCTGATTATGGAGAGATTGAGCGCGGCAGTTACCGCGGCAGCTATTATGAGGTGCAGAAAGGCGACACTCTGTACTATATCGCGTACATCACAGACCGCGATGTTAACGATATTATCTCTGCCAATAACCTTAATGCTCCTTACACGATTTTTCCTGGTCAAAAGCTGAACTTATGGCGGGATAAGTATGTTCCTCCAGCCTATGGGAAGAAAGACTCAAGTGCTGGTACTGCCGTAGTTGTTGCTTCTACTGTAGGGGCTGCAACCACACCTGCTGTTGTCGCGATCAAGCCACCTGCTGTTTCAGGATTATCTGCTAAATCCAAGCAAGATAATCAAAAAACCGCTTCGCAAAATAAGTCGGGATCATCTTCTCAAAATAAGAAAAATGTTGAACAGCAAAAAGTGAAGGAGTACAGTCAACCTGTAACAAAAAATAAACCATCTGTTGATAAACCCGTTAAAAAGCCTTCAGGTACGCCTGTAAAAATTAGTTGGCAATGGCCTTCTAAGGGGCGTGTCATCTCCGGATTTTCAAGCTCAGAGCTTGGTAATAAAGGGATAGATATCGCTGGTAATCGCGGACAAAGCATTAATGCTTCTGCAGATGGAAAAGTAGTTTACGCGGGCAACGCGCTTAGAGGTTACGGTAATTTAATCATAATTAAACACAATGATGATTATCTCAGTGCCTACGCGCACAACGACCGCATCTTTGTTTCGGAACGTCAGAGCGTCAAAAAGGGGCAAAAAATAGCTTCAATGGGCAGCTCTGGTGCAAACAGTGTCCGGTTGCACTTCGAGATTCGCTATAAAGGAAAATCGGTGAACCCGTTAAGGTATTTGCCGAAACGGTAATCCGAGACAGATCTTGCTGTACTGTCTAGCTGCTACGCCAAATTGGGAGGCGCTATGAGTCAGAATAATACTGCAAAGAAAGTCGACGACATGATGGTTGAAGATGTTGACATGGAACAACTCGAAATCGAGTCGGAAGACGAAGTCGTTGAAGAGGCAGAAGAGTCCGTAACATTTGCGGCATCCTCTAAGGCTCTCGATGCAACACAACTCTATCTCAGCGAGATAGGCTACTCTCCTCTGTTAACAGCAGAAGAGGAAGTGCTTTATGCACGCCGCGCCCTGCGCGGTGACGAAGCAGCCCGCAAACGTATGATCGAAAGTAACCTCCGTTTGGTGGTTAAGATCTCCCGCCGTTACTCTAACCGTGGCCTTGCGCTTCTTGATCTGGTTGAAGAAGGTAACCTCGGTCTGATCCGAGCGGTTGAGAAATTCGATCCTGAACGTGGCTTTCGCTTCTCTACCTACGCAACGTGGTGGATTCGCCAAACCATTGAGCGTGCCATCATGAACCAGACGCGCACTATCCGTCTGCCTATTCATGTGGTTAAAGAGCTTAATGTTTATCTGCGTACTGCTCGCGAGCTGGCACAAAAGCTGGATCACGAGCCAACAGCAGAAGATATCGCCCTGCAACTCGACAAGCCAGTTGAAGATGTGAACCGCATGCTTCGCCTGAACGAGCGCATCAGTTCGGTAGATAATCCGATTGGTGGTGATTCAGAGAAAGCGTTGCTGGACATCATCCCGGATGAAAAAGAAGGTGGTCCAGAGAATACTACGCAAGACGATGACATGAAAAAGTCTATCGTTCACTGGCTTCAGGAGTTGAACCCTAAGCAGCGTGAAGTTCTGGCACGTCGTTTCGGTCTGCTGGGTCACGAAGCATCAACGTTGGAAGATGTGGGTCGTGAAATTGGCCTGACGCGTGAACGTGTTCGCCAAATCCAAGTTGAAGGCTTGCGCCGCTTGCGTGATATGCTGACGCATCAGGGACTGAGCATCGAGTCTCTCTTCAACACTGAGCATTGATAACACCTTTTTATCTCCACTTTGTGTGCTCAATAAAAAAGCCCCTTTTTGGGGCTTTTCTGTTTTTGATGTCTGGTGTGCTGATAAATTAAAGCAGCGTTTTCAGTCGGTATAACGCATCAAGTGCTTGTCTTGGCGTCAGGTTATCCGGCTCGACATCGGCCAGTGCTTTTTCCACCTCACTAAGCTCTGGCAGCAAAGAGAGCTGTGCTACCGCGCTGCTGGTTGGTGTAGTTTGTTCACCTGTCACCACTTCGTGTCCGCTGGCTTCCAATTGACGCAGTTTTTTCTTTGCCCGCTGAATCACGGTTTTGGGTACTCCAGCTAACCCAGCTACAGCAAGGCCATACGATTTACTGGCAGCGCCTTCCTGAACCGCGTGCATAAAGGCGATTTCATCCCCATGCTCTACGGCGTCCAAATGCACATTCACCAGTCCTGGTACTTGTCCTGACAGTTCCGTCAGCTCAAAGTAGTGGGTCGCAAACAGTGTCATCGCTTTGAGCTTCTCTGCGAGCCATTCTGCACTTGCCCATGCCAGTGAGAGGCCATCATAAGTGCTGGTGCCGCGGCCAATCTCATCCATCAATACCAGACTGTTTTCGGTGGCGTTATGAAGAATGTTTGCTGTCTCTGTCATTTCGACCATGAAGGTTGAGCGGCCAGAAGCCAGATCATCGGATGCGCCGATACGGGTGAAAATACGATCTACGGGACCCAACATGACGGATTCTGCGGGTACATACGAGCCGATATGTGCCATCAGGGTGATCAACGCAGTTTGACGCATGTAGGTTGATTTACCACCCATATTAGGGCCAGTGATGATCAACATACGGCGATCTGGATTGAGTGAGGTTGGGTTCGCAATAAATGGGGTGTCCAGCACTTGCTCGACCACTGGGTGACGACCACCAGCGATATCAATGCCACGTTGTTCACTCAGCGTTGGTCGGCAGTAATTCAGTGACTCAGCACGTTCAGCAAGGTTTGCCAGCACATCAAGGGTGGAAAGCGCTTCTGCGGCGCGTTGCAGCTTCTCAAGATGTGGTAGTAGTTGGTCGAAGAGCTCTTCCCAGAGTTTCTTTTCAAGCGCTAATGCTTTTGATTTGGAGTTAAGTACTTTGTCTTCGTGCTCTTTAAGCTCAGGGATAATATAGCGCTCAGCGTTTTTCAGCGTTTGGCGGCGGACATAGTGAGGCGGCACCAGATGACTTTGACCGCGGCTGACCTGAATATAGAAACCATGAACCTGGTTGAAGCCAACTTTCAACGTATCAATGTCATGACGGTCACGCTCACGCGCTTCCAGCTCCTCAAGATAACGGGTGGCACCATCAGCCAGATCGCGCCATTCATCAAGCTCGGCATTGTAGCCAGGGGCAATGACACCACCATCACGGATAACTACCGGTGGCGCTTCTACAACCGCGCGTTCGAGTAGCTCAGCAAGCTCTGGTATAGGGGCGCTTGCTTGTTTCAGCGGTGCAATGGCTTCATCCTGCACTTCATCGAGTAGGTTTTCTATTTCCGGCAATTGCTGCAATGCACCGCGGAGTCGTGCCATGTCACGAGGACGGGCAGAGCGAATTGCCAGTCGTCCCAGGATACGTTCCATGTCACCGATAGGGCGAAGTGAGCTTGCTAGGTCCACATACAATCCCGTGTCTTTCAGAGCAGTGATGGCATCCAGACGACGGTTTACAATCTTAAAATCACGCATCGGTTGGTGGAGCCAGCGTTTCAGAAGACGACTGCCCATCGGCGTAGTGGTTTTGTCCAGGACAGAAGCGACAGTATTTTCCAATCCACCCGACAGATTTTGAGTGAGTTCCAGATTGCGGCGTGTGGCGGCATCCAGAATCACGGACTGGTCTTTGTTTTCTTTCATCAAGGCGCGAATGTGGGGAAGGGCGGTGCGCTGCGTGTCTTTGACGTACTGCATCAAGCAGCCTGCAGCTGCCAGACCAAGTGAGCATTCTTCAACACCAAAACCGACCAAATCCCGAGTGCCGAATTGTTGGTTTAGCTGTTGTTTTGCCGTCTCTAAATCAAACTCCCAAATAGGGCGACGGCGGCTTCCTTTGCACATGTCGGTCAGTGACGGGAACGCAAAATCTTCCGGATACAAGAGTTCGGCAGGGCGCGTGCGCTGCAATTCTGCCTGCATTTCTTCTTCAGTTGCGGGTTCAGTTAGTAGGAAACGGCCGGAGGTGATATCCAGTGTGGCGTAACCAAATCGCTCGCCGTTGGCGAAAATCGCGGCAAGCAGGTTATCGACACGCTCATTTAACAGCGCCTCATCGGAAACGGTACCTGGCGTCACAATACGAACAACCTGGCGCTCGACTGGCCCTTTGCTGGTAGCCGGATCGCCGATTTGTTCACAAATCGCTACCGATTCTCCGAGCTGAACCAGACGGGCGAGGTATCCTTCTACAGAATGGTACGGAACGCCCGCCATCGGAATCGGTTCACCGGCAGAGGCACCGCGTTTGGTCAGAGAGATATCAAGCAACTGAGATGCGCGTTTAGCATCGTCATAAAACAGTTCGTAGAAATCACCCATTCGGTAGAAAAGAAGTTCTTCGGGATGCTGCGCTTTGATTTTTAGAAATTGCTGCATCATCGGCGTGTGATTTGCTGTCGCTTGTACTGTCACTATCTGGCCTGCAAAATTACAAAGATAAGAGAAGGCAACAAGGATACGTGAATCGCGATGAATGGGTAAAGTATCGATCTCGCGATGAAGTAAAAACAAGGCCGTAAGAGGACATCATGGAGCAACTCGTTAAGCTTGCAACACAAATTGGCGAAAGACTGAAAGCGTCGAACCAGACAATAACCACAGCAGAATCTTGCACGGGTGGCGGGATCTCTTACGTACTGACCGAGGTGGCGGGAAGCTCTGCTTGGTTTGAGCGAGCTTTTGTAACCTATAGCAATGACGCTAAGCGTGAATTGGTCGGTGTGGCAACTGACACTCTTGTGGAAAACGGCGCAGTGAGCGAAGAAGTGGTTGCAGAAATGGCGGCAGGGGCATTGAAAGAAGCCAATGCAGACTTCGCTTTAGCAGTCAGTGGAATTGCTGGCCCCACCGGCGGAAGTGAAGAAAAGCCAGTAGGCATGGTGTGCTTTGGCTGGGCAACCCGTAAAGGTACTGTTACGGAAACTTGTTTGTTTGATGGCGACAGGCATGAAATCCGCCTCAACACCATTGCACATAGTCTATGTCGCTTACTCTCTTATTTAGAAAGCGAAAAACCGGAGCAGTAACACGAAAAGCGAAGAAAAATTTTATACAGGGCTAGACACTGTATAAATGGACAGTATACTTAGCATCAATTAAACAGTTATCTGAGCGATTATTGCTTCCGTTGGAGAATCAAATGGACGACAACAAACAGAAGGCGTTAGCCGCAGCCCTGGGACAGATCGAAAAACAATTCGGTAAAGGTTCGATCATGCGTCTGGGTGATGACCGCACGATGGACATTGAAACCGTTTCTACCGGCTCTCTGTCTCTGGATATCGCGCTGGGCGCAGGTGGTCTGCCATACGGCCGTATTGTTGAAATCTATGGTCCTGAGTCTTCAGGTAAAACCACTCTGACACTGCAAGTTATCGCAGAAGCACAAAAGCAAGGCAAAACCTGTGCGTTCATTGATGCGGAGCACGCACTGGATCCTGTGTATGCACGCAAACTGCACGTCGACATCGACAACTTGCTGGTGTCTCAGCCAGATACTGGTGAGCAGGCGCTGGAAATTGCTGATGCATTGACTCGCTCTGGTGCGGTTGACGTTATCATTATCGACTCCGTAGCGGCACTGACGCCGAAAGCGGAAATTGAAGGTGAGATGGGTGACTCTCACATGGGTCTGCAGGCACGTATGCTTTCTCAGGCGATGCGTAAACTGACGGCGAATATCAAAAACAGCAACACCCTGATGATTTTCATCAACCAAATCCGTATGAAGATTGGTGTGATGTTTGGTAACCCAGAAACCACAACTGGTGGTAACGCACTGAAATTCTATGCTTCTGTTCGTCTTGATATCCGCCGTATTGGCTCTATCAAAGAAGGCGACGAAGTAGTGGGTAACGATACCCGTGTGAAAGTTGTAAAGAACAAGATTGCAGCGCCGTTTAAACAAGCTGAATTCCAAATCATGTACGGTGAAGGCATTAACCTTTACGGTGAGCTGATTGATCTGGGCGTGAAACACAAGCTGGTTGAGAAAGCAGGAGCATGGTACAGCTACAACGGCGATAAGATCGGTCAGGGTAAAGCAAACGCATGTCGATTCCTGAAAGAGAATTCAGAAATCGCGAAAGAATTGGATAAGACTCTGCGTGATATGCTGCTTCAAACTGGTCAGCCACAAGCAGAGAACAACGACGCTGAGTTGCCTGAAGAGGAAGCGTTCTGAGTTTAACTGCAAAAGAATTGGCGGTGGGCATGCTGTCCCGCCGCGACCACTCTGAACTGGAGCTGCGTCAGAAACTGGCGCAGCGACAGTGCCCTCCTGAAGAAATCGATGCCGCAATAGAACATTGTCTTTTCCACCATTGGCTGGATGACAAACGTTTTGCCGAAATGCTGCTTAGCCATGGAGCCTCGAAAGGTCATGGTTGGCAACGCATATGCTTTGACGCTAAACGCAAGGGCATCAGTACTTCATTGTTGGAAATTGCGCAGGAAAACCAACAACATGATTGGTTCGAACTTGCAAAAGATCTGGCCAAACGTCGCTTCGGAAACTACGACGGTAACCTACCGACGGTAGATTTCAAGCAGCGCGCAAAGTGGACCCGTTACCTTCAAAGTCGCGGTTTCAGCTTTGATCAAATCAGCTATGCCCTCTCAAAAGACGACTAAAACCCAGCGATTGCAGGCATAGTCTGCGATCTATCTTGTTTATGCCTCTTTTCGCAATTGGTCAGGTTGTTTACAATGTCGGCCAATTGACTCTGATCACGTCGCCTGTTGCGCGACGCAGTGATTACTACAACTCCAATTTTCAGGATTAGCCAATGTACATGAGCACCGACGAGATCCGCCGCGCGTTTCTCGAATTCTTTGAAAGCAAAGGGCACACTATCGTGCCTAGCTCATCGCTCGTGCCTGCCAACGACCCAACGCTGTTGTTCACAAACGCAGGTATGAACCAGTTTAAAGATTGCTTCCTAGGCCTAGAAAAACGCGCCTATACCCGAGCGACAACAGCGCAGCGCTGTGTACGTGCTGGTGGTAAGCATAATGACCTGGAAAATGTAGGCTTCACTGCCCGTCACCACACTTTCTTCGAAATGCTGGGTAACTTCAGCTTCGGTGATTACTTCAAAGAAGATGCCATCGCCTTTGCGTGGGAATTCTTGACTGAAGTACTGCAACTGCCAAAAGACCGCCTGATGGTGACGGTTTACGAAACAGACGACGAAGCATTCGCGCTGTGGAACGAGAAAATCGGCATCCCAGCTGACCGTATCGTTCGCATTGGCGACAAGAAAGGCGGTAAGCCATACGAGTCAGACAACTTCTGGCAGATGGGTGATACTGGTCCTTGTGGTCCATGTACTGAAATCTTCTACGATCACGGGGACCATATCTGGGGTGGTCCTCCAGGTTCTCCAGAAGAGGACGGCGACCGCTTCATTGAAATTTGGAATAACGTATTCATGCAGTACAACCGTCATGCCGATGGCACGATGGAACCACTGCCTAAGCCTTCCGTTGATACCGGTATGGGCATCGAGCGTATCGCTGCGATCATGCAGGGCGTTCACTCAAACTATGAAATTGACATCTTCCAAACCTTGATCAAATCAGCAGCGGAAGTGATTGGCTACGAAGACCTATCTAATCAGTCTCTGCGTGTTGTGGCTGACCACATCCGTTCATGTGCATTCCTGATTGTTGATGGCGTCATGCCTTCAAACGAAGGTCGTGGCTACGTACTGCGTCGTATTATTCGTCGTGCAGTTCGTCACGGTAACAAGCTGGGCGCAACAGGCTCTTACTTCTACAAGCTGGTTGGCCCTCTGGCAGAGATCATGGGTACCGCTGGTGAAGAGCTGAAGAACCAACAAGCAATGGTCGAGAAAGTGTTGAAGATTGAAGAAGAAAACTTCGGTCGCACACTGGATCGCGGCATGGCAATTCTGAACGATGCTTTGGAAGCGTTGGATGGCAAAGTGCTGGACGGCGAAACTGTCTTCAAACTTTACGATACCTACGGTTTCCCAGCTGACCTGACTAACGACGTGGCTCGTGAGCGTGGCTTCACTATTGATGAAGAAGGCTTTGAGTCAGCGATGGAAGAGCAGCGTCAACGCGCTCGTGAGGCAGGCCAGTTTGGTACTGACTACAACTCTGTGATCAAAGTTGAAGGTAACTCTGAGTTCACCGGTTACGGTGCGACGGAAGGCAAAGGCCTTATCACGGACATCTTTGTTGATGGTATGGCGTCTGAGACGCTGGCAACGGCAGACGAAGCTGTGATCATCATGGACCAAACGCCGTTTTACGCAGAATCAGGCGGTCAGTGCGGTGATGCAGGCTTCCTGATGACAGATGCGGGTAAGTTCGAAGTTATCGACACCCAAAAATACGGCGCGGCTATTGGTCTTCGCGGTAAGTTGGTTGATGGCATGCTGAGCGTTGGTGACAACGTGGAAGCAAAAGTGAATGCGGAACGTCGCCAGGCGATAGCACTGAACCACTCTGCGACGCACTTGCTTCACGAAGCGCTGCGCATCGTACTGGGTGAGCACGTTCAGCAGAAAGGTTCTTTGGTTCGCGCTGAAGGCCTGCGTTTTGACTTCTCTCACCTTGAAGCGGTGAAACCAGAAGAGCTGCGCGCTGTTGAGAAATTGGTGAACGAACAAATTCGCCGTAACCACGATGTGTCTACTGAAATCATGGACATCGAATCGGCAAAAGCGAAAGGTGCAATGGCACTGTTCGGCGAGAAGTATGACGACAATGTTCGCGTACTGACCATGGGCGATTTCTCTATCGAACTGTGTGGTGGTACTCACGCCAATCGTACTGGTGATATCGGTATGCTCAAGATCGTTTCTGAAGGCGGTATCGCAGCAGGCGTACGTCGTATTGAAGCGGTAACGGGTCAAGGTGCTGAAAACGCGTTCTACAGCCAGCAGAAAGAGTTTGCCAAGAAGGTGTCTGAGTCTCAGAGCCGCGCGAAATCTCTGGAAAAAGAAATTCAGCAGCTGAAAGAAAAACTGGCGGCTCAGGAAAGCGCAAGCTTGATCAACAAAGTACAGGATATTAACGGTATCAAAGTACTGATCAGCAAGCTGGACGGCGCAGATAACAAAGCATTGCGTACCATGGTTGATGATTTGAAAAACCAAATGGGTAGCGGTGTAGTGCTCCTGGGTAATGTGTCTGACGACAAAGTGGGCCTGATTGCCGGTGTGACCAAAGACCTGACTGGCAAAGTGAAAGCAGGTGAGCTGGTCAACATGGTTGCACAGCAAGTCGGCGGTAAAGGCGGTGGTCGTCCTGATATGGCACAGGCAGGTGGTTCTGATACTGCGGCACTGCCAGCGGCTCTGGAAACCGTTACTCCTTGGCTGACAGAGCGTCTTTAAGCTCTGCACAAAGTAGCTAATTTAATGTAAAGAAAGGCTTCCTATGGAAGCCTTTCTTTTATATGCATGTAGGTAAAGTTTATTCTTTGCACTTTTTTTTTAACTCTGTATAGTGCATCGCCTTAATGTGTGTGGCTATGATTTATCCGCTGCATGCATCTGATTTTTGCCCGGTAGGATGAACTTTTTTTGCCTCGCAGTATCTGACAACGTGATCTTCTGGGAACAGGGGTCACAATGTCTGGATTCGGTATGCGAAATCTCATTGGTTAGCTGGAGTTAGCTAGAGAAATAAGCCATATTGAAAGGCCAGACGGGCGCTTGGAGAGCACAGCAGTCGCCCGCAAAGGATGCTCGCAAGGAAGGAAAGTAGTTGAAAGTCCATCTCGGAGCTTACGCTGCCGTGTGAGTTTACCTCGTGCAGTTAGAAGACCAAACAGACTCAACGAATAAGAAAGTTGTAAATACTCAAGGAGTAGAAGAATGCTGATTTTGACTCGTCGCGTAGGTGAAACGCTGATGATTGGTGATGAAGTGACTGTTACCGTGCTGGGCGTAAAAGGCAACCAAGTTCGCATTGGTGTGAACGCGCCTAAAGAAGTGTCTGTTCACCGTGAAGAGATCTACATGCGTATACAGGCAGAGAAGGGCAACCCAGCACCAACTGGCGGCAACTTCTAAGTACCGCGCATTTGAGTTTTCAGAAAGGCCGAACGTTGACTCGGCCTTTTCTTTACCTAATCGTAAATAAACTGACCAACCGAAGACCGAGAACGACTGTCAGACTGTGATTTTTTAAGGTGTTCAGGTTGTTCATTTAAAACACAATTGGTGGCGATTTTGCCTTGCTAAAGCGGCAAATGGCGGAGAAGTGTGCAAACACAACGAGATTGCAGATTTTTCCCGATAAAGTGTTTGACATATTCTTGGCTCAAAGTAATATGTGCCTCCGCAAGACGGTGAGGTGGCCGAGAGGCTGAAGGCGCTCCCCTGCTAAGGGAGTATACGGTTTGTAGCCGTATCGAGGGTTCGAATCCCTCCTTCACCGCCATTCTTGCACTGCGCGTCCGTAGCTCAGCTGGATAGAGTACCTGGCTACGAACCAGGCGGTCGGAGGTTCGAATCCTCCCGGACGCGCCATTATTATTTTTGTTTTTTTGGTAGATTCCGAAAAACAGCCCGAATTGTTGTGCGCTCGTAGCTCAGCTGGATAGAGTACCTGGCTACGAACCAGGCGGTCGGAGGTTCGAATCCTCCCGAGCGCGCCATGATTTGTGCGGTGAGGTGGCCGAGAGGCTGAAGGCGCTCCCCTGCTAAGGGAGTATACGGTTTGTAGCCGTATCGAGGGTTCGAATCCCTCCTTCACCGCCATTTGTAAATTAGTTGCGCGTCCGTAGCTCAGCTGGATAGAGTACCTGGCTACGAACCAGGCGGTCGGAGGTTCGAATCCTCCCGGACGCGCCATCCTAATTTACCCTCCTCAAGGCAATAGCCTTTCTAAGGACGAAGCTCCGTTTCCGACGAAGCGCTGGCATCCGGATGATGCATAAAGTGTTTACTGCGCGCTCGTAGCTCAGCTGGATAGAGTACCTGGCTACGAACCAGGCGGTCGGAGGTTCGAATCCTCCCGAGCGCGCCATTTCACTTTTATCTTGATTGAACTTTATACAATCAATGCCTGCGCGACCGTAGCTCAGCTGGATAGAGTACCTGGCTACGAACCAGGCGGTCGGAGGTTCGAATCCTCCCGGTCGCGCCATTCCTTTTCTGCATTTCTATTCGAAACTTCCGACTAATATCTCACTGTCTCAAAAGCCTTACTTTTCTACATATTCTCTGTTTTTATACTTTTACTACTTTATCTGCTCACTGTTCTTCTCATTCGAGAAAAAACCGATTAACTCACTAAAAAATAGCATTTTTACTATGCGAACTTTCCGCAACAAGTTGCACCCTATTTTAGGTGTCCAGTATTAACAATATGGTAACAATTGTCCGTGTTTATTGCGTCAGAGGCCGAAAATGAAGCAAATGATGAGAATTGCAGGATTGTCATTATTGCGTTTTGTTAGTATTTTGACCAACAACTTAACTGAGTGAGTAAATTCTCAACAAAATGTAAAATACGTTTCGTTGAGAAAAGTCGTGCCGATTTTCCGGTAAATGGAATACGGTAACCTGCAAGGAAGCAAACATATGGATTTGAGTAGTACTCTCCAGCACGCTGCCACACTCATGCTGACAGGCATGGTAGTGGTTTTCGTCTTTCTTACCATCCTGGTCGGTCTGGTGAAGCTGATGTCCCGCCTGGTCCCCGAAGAGTTGCCACCTCAGGCAACCACCACGACCACCCCATCAAATAACAATAATGGTCAGGTGTCCGGGGAAACTATTGCTGCGATTTCTGCAGCAGTACATAAATACCGTAATCGCCAGCGCTAGCTGATGCGAAACATACAATTACAAGGAGTTTTGTCGTATGTCTAAGCCACTCGCTATTACAGACGTTGTCTTGCGTGATGCGCACCAATCGCTGTTCGCGACCCGTATGCGTCTTGATGACATGTTACCGATTGCCGCTGCGCTAGATGATGTCGGTTACTGGTCATTGGAAACCTGGGGCGGCGCTACATTTGATGCCTGTATCCGTTTCTTGGGTGAAGATCCATGGGTTCGCCTGCGCGAACTGAAAAAAGCGATGCCGAAAACCCCAATGCAAATGCTGCTGCGTGGTCAGAACCTTCTGGGTTATCGCCATTATGCAGATGACGTGGTAGAGAAATTTGTTGAGCGTGCTCATGCCAACGGTATGGACGTATTCCGTATTTTTGATGCGATGAATGACGTGCGTAACTTTGAGAAAGCGGTGAAATCCGCGGTGGATGTTGGCGCGCATGCTCAAGGTACGTTGTCTTACACCACCAGCCCTTACCACACATTGGACACCTGGACTGATCTGGCAAAACGCCTTGAAGATCTGGGCTGTCACTCCCTATGTATCAAAGACATGTCTGGTCTGCTCAAGCCTTATGAGGCAGAAGAGCTGATAAAGCGCATCAAAGCTTCTTGTGATATCCCTCTTGCGCTGCACTGTCATGCAACAACCGGTCTTTCTACTGCTACCGCGGTTAAAGCGGTAGAAGCGGGTCTGGATGTGTTGGACACCGCGATCTCTTCGATGAGCCAAACTTACGGCCACACGCCAACCGAAACCGTTGTGGCTATGCTGCAAGGTACCGAGCGTGATACTGGTCTGCAACTCGAAAAAATCGAGCCAATTGCCGCTTACTTCCGTGGAGTTCGTAAGAAGTACGCCAAGTTTGAAGGTCAGCTTAAAGGCGTCGATTCTCGTATCCTGATTGCTCAGGTTCCGGGTGGCATGCTGACTAACATGGAAGGCCAGCTTAAAGAGCAGGGCGCAGCAGATCGTCTGGATGAAGTACTGGAAGAGATTCCACGCGTTCGCGAAGACTTGGGTTATATCCCACTTGTGACACCAACTTCTCAAATCGTTGGTACTCAGGCGGTTATCAACGTACTGACGGGTGAACGCTACAAGAGCATCACCAAAGAAACAGCTGGCGTGCTGAAAGGTGAATACGGCGCAGCACCTGCAGAAGTGAACAAAGAACTTCAGGCGCGTGTTCTGGATGGTGGAGAGGCGATTACCTGTCGTCCTGCTGATCTCATTGAACCAGAGCTTCACATTCTGACTGAAGAGCTGATTGCCAAGTCGAAAGAGGAAGGCATCTTACTGGCAGAAGCGCAGGTTGACGACGTTCTGACTTACTCTCTGTTCCCACAGGTTGGTCTGAAATTCCTGAAAAACCGTGGCAACCCGGATGCCTTTGAGCCAGTACCAGGTTCTGAACCTGAAGTCGCAGCTGCTCCTGCAGCTCCAGCTTCTGCCGGTGGCACTGAAGCTTACAGCGTTCAGGTAAACGGTCAGGTTTATGATGTGGTCGTTGGTCCGCAAGGCGAGCTGACATCTGTGACGCCTTCTGCGGCAGCGCCAACTGCAGCTCCTGCCCCTGCACCAACAGCTGGTGCATCAGAAGCAGTTGCAGCGCCTCTGGCGGGTAACATCTTCAAAGTGGTTGCAAAACAAGGTCATCAGGTTCAGGAAGGCGATGTGCTACTTATCCTGGAAGCAATGAAGATGGAAACAGAAGTTCGCGCAACTCGCGCTGGTGTCGTGCAAGACGTAATGGTGAAAGAAGGTGACTCTGTTACCGTTGGTTCACCGCTACTGAGCCTGGCGTAAGAGGAAAATCATGGAAGGTTTGTTAATCCTCTGGAGTGAAACCGGTCTGGCCAACTTTGATTTTGGCCAGCTCGTAATGATCACTGTCGGTTGTTGCCTGTTGTTTTTGGCGATTCGTAAGGGTTTTGAACCCTTGCTTTTGCTGCCAATCGGCTTTGGTGCCATCCTCGCGAATATCCCTAATGCCGGCTTTACTGAGCCGGGTGGCGTGCTGTATTACGTTTATTACGTAGGCATTGAATCTGGAATCTTCCCACTGCTGATCTTTATGGGCGTGGGTGCCATGACTGACTTCGGTGCATTGATTGCCAACCCTCGTACCCTTTGGCTGGGCGCAGCTGCGCAGTTTGGTATCTTCGCTACCCTGTTTGGTGCCATTTTACTGAACCTAGTGCCGGGGATGGAGTTCTCACTGGCAGATGCGGCATCTATCGCGATTATCGGTGGTGCGGACGGCCCAACGGCAATCTTCCTGGCCAGTCGCCTGTCTCCAGACTTGTTGGGTGCTATTGCAGTTGCGGCGTACAGCTACATGGCGCTGGTGCCAATTATCCAGCCGCCAATCATGAAGCTGCTGACCAACGAGGAAGAGCGTAAGATCGAGATGCAGCAACTGCGTCACGTGTCTAAGACAGAGAAAATCATCTTCCCATTGGCGGTACTGATGATGGCTATTCTGTTCCTGCCTTCAGCGACACCGCTGGTTGGTATGTTCTGTCTGGGTAATCTGATGCGTGAATGTGGTGTGGTTGACCGTTTGTCAAATACGGCACAAAACGAGCTGATCAACATCGTGACCATCTTCCTGGGTCTGGCAGTCGGTTCTAAGCTTCAGGCAGAATCATTCCTGAAGTTTGAAACGCTGGGTATTCTGGTGTTGGGGGCGGTCGCGTTCAGTATCGGTACTGCGGCTGGTGTATTGATGGCGAAGCTTTTGAACAAATACAGCAAAGACAACATCAACCCACTGATTGGTGCGGCAGGTGTTTCGGCTGTACCTATGGCTGCACGTGTGGTTAACAAGGTGGGTCTTGATTCCAACCCGCATAACTTCCTGTTGATGCACGCAATGGGGCCAAACGTCGCAGGTGTATTGGGCTCAGCGGTTGCAGCAGGTGTTCTGCTGGCACTGGTCGGCTAACCCTTTAAAATACGTTCACAAAATAATAAGGCGGAAGGCATTGAGTCTTCCGCCTTTTTTATTAACACTTGAAAAAAACGCTGGTGCAGAAAAGGACGAAACCATGCCACAGAATCTTCAACTTGCCATCACTGCTTTCGGTGGACCAGATACCCTCAAGCTGCAACAAACCGATATTCCAACACCATCTGAGGGTCTGGTACTGGTGAAAGTGGTGTTCGCGGGCGTCAACCCGATCGACGCTAAAACCCGTGCAGGTCTTGGCTGGGGCGCAGAGAAAATCAGAGACAGCTTGCCCTGGACGCCTGGCTTTGATGCAGCAGGTGTGGTCGTGCATGACAGCGGACAGTTTAAGGCTGGTGATCGTGTCGTGGGACGTATTGTCGAAGGTGGGGGCTATGGCCAGTATCTTTGTGCACCTTCTGACGCGCTCTCTTTTGTACCGGAGGATGTGTCTTTGGATCAAGCCTCAACGCTTCCCGTTGCGGGTCTGACAGCATTGCAGGCGCTTGAGTTAGTCAATACGACCAAAGACGACAGAGTACTTATCCTGGCAGGCGCAGGGGGTGTTGGCCATATCGCCATCCAACTCGCGAAAGCCAAGGGCGCAGATGTCTTTGCCAGTTGCTCCGCCAAAAATGAAGAGTTTGTTTCTTCGCTGGGGGCTACCGCTTTGGATTATGGCAAAGCACCGCTTGAACAGCAGATTGAGGACATTGATGTGCTGATTGACCTGATGGGCGGCGATGTTGGCGAAGCGGCATTGGCTTCAGTGAAAGCCGGTGGTCGTGTGGTCACTGTGCCAACCATTACGGCTCCGCGCATTATCGAAGCGGCAGAGAAACGTGGTGTCATTGCTCAAGGGATGCTGGTACAGCCGAATGTTACCCAGCTTGATGGGCTGCTGAATGCGGTGTCGGACAAATCGCTTACCATCGAAATCAGTAAAATCTATCCGCTTGAAGACGGAGTTCAGGCGCATGTCGATATCCAAAGCGGCAGAACCCGTGGAAAAATTCTTTTGGAGATCCCGCAATAATGAGTCGCTATGACAAATACGAAGCACTGATTTTCGACCTCGATGGCACGCTGCTAGATTCCATGCCTGCGCACTTTGCTGCTTGGCAGCAAACAGCCTCTGACTTTGGGTTTGAGGTTGATGAAAGTTGGTATCACTCCCGTGGTGGCAGTCCGACGATTTTGACGGCTCAAACTCTGGTGAAAGAGTTGGGGCTCGCTATTGAGCCCCAAACATTGGCTGACCACAAAACACAGTCTTTCAAATACTTGATGGAAGATCATCTTGAGCAACTGCCGTTTGTCGAAGTGGCCAAATACTATGTAGGCAAAAAGCCGATGGCAGTGGGAACAGGAACCTTGACTGACATTGCGACGAGAATGCTGGAGAAATCTGGGCTTCTTCATTTGTTTGATTATGTGGTGGGGGCGGATCAGGTCTCCGCCCACAAACCTGCGCCGGATACCTTTTTGCACTGTGCGCAGCTGGTGCAAGTGTCACCGGAAAGGTGTCTGGTGTTTGAAGACGCGATATTTGGTATTGACGCTGCGGCGGCAGCAGGGATGGATGTCATAGATGTACGGGTGACAGACGTTGGATTGGATTAGTGGTGACTCTGCGCTGTGGGTCTTGTTTTCGACCGGTTTTCTCAGCGCAACCTTGCTTCCTGGTGGCTCTGAAGCCAACCTGATTTACCTTCTTAAGCAGAGTGATTACGGTATCGCCATACTGGTTATGGTAGCGACTTTGGGTAATACCCTTGGTGGCATGACTAACTATTGGATAGGCCGTTTTATTCCCGCGCGAACCCTTAACCAAAAACACGGTCAAAGAGCCATTAGCTGGTTGCAACGTTATGGTTACTGGACGTTGCTCCTAAGCTGGCTTCCCATTATTGGTGACCCCCTTTGTCTTGCTGCCGGATGGCTGAGACTCAAACAACGTTGGTGCTGGATCTTGATTGCGATCGGCAAAGCGCTGCGTTATCTCATTCTGGCACTGGTCACTCGAGGCCTTCTGTTTTAACGATCATAGAAAGGATAGTTAGTGCGTTATTTTATCCTCACTGCCGCTGTATTAGGGCTGTCGGGGTGTGGCGTGTATCAGGCCACTTCCCAGCCTTCACTGCCTGAGGGCATCACGTTTATCGAACAAGAGAAAGCAGGCGAGAACACCCCGTCGATTCCTTATCAAAAGTACCAGCTGGACAACGGCCTGACAGTGGTCTTGCACCCGGATGATTCTGATCCTCTGGTGCATGTGGACGTGACATATCATGTCGGCTCCGCGCGTGAAGAACCGGGTAAATCTGGTTTTGCGCATTTCTTCGAGCACATGATGTTCCAAGGTTCGAAGCATGTCGGCGATCAGCAGCATTTCAAATTTGTCACCGAATCTGGTGGTAGCGTCAATGGCACCACTAACCGTGATCGCACCAACTACTATCAAACTGTGCCTGCCAATGAGCTGGAAAAAATGCTGTGGCTGGAATCGGACAGAATGGGGTTTCTGCTTGAAGCGGTCTCCCAGCGTAAGTTTGAAATCCAGCGTGATACGGTGAAAAACGAACGTGCTCAGAACTTCGAAAACCGCCCGTATGGCTTGGTCCATGAAACCCTGGCCGCGGCGCTTTATCCGCCAACTCACCCTTATAGCTGGCCGACGATTGGCTATGTGGAAGATTTGAACGGCGTTGATGTTGACGATTTGAAAGACTTCTTCTTGCGTTGGTATGGACCGAACAATGCCACGCTAACCATTGGCGGTGATATCGATGTTGAGCAGGCGCTGAAGTGGGTGAACAAATACTTTGGTGATATCCAACGTGGACCGGAAGTGAAAGCGGCGGACAAATGGCCTGTGACTATTGACGCTGACCGTTTTGTGACACTCGAAGACAATATTCAGCAGCCAATGCTGGTAATGAGCTGGCCAACTGAATACCCGAATGCAGATTCCCGCGTGGCGGTCGACATGTTGGGCTCGGTGTTAGGCCAAGGGCGCAACAGCCTGCTGTATCAAGATTTGGTGAAACCGGGCAAAGCGCTCAGTGCTAGTGCCTATCAGGATTGTGCAGAGCTTTCCTGTAACTTCCAGCTTTACGTGCTAGGTAATCGTGGTCAGGATCTTAGCGAGCTTCGCGGTGATGTGATGAAGGTGCTGGATTCACTCAAAGTCCGCGGCATCAAAGAAGACGATCTGGAACAGGTGAAAGGCAGCGCGGAAGCAGGTGCTGTGTTTGGCCTGCAAAGTGTGCAGGGTAAGGTTTCCCAGCTTGCGTCGAATGAAACCTTCTATGGTGACCCAGACAGGCTGGCAAGCTGGCTTGATAAGCTGAATGGCGTGACCACCCAAGATGTGGAAAATGCCTTTAACCGTTTTGTATGGCAACAGCCTTCGGTGAATGTGTCAGTGGTACCTAGAGGTCAAAAACGCCTGCAAGCGGCCGAGCAAAACTACACCGCAACCCGGGCGACATCATCCGGTGAGTCAGAAAAGTCGGCGATGCGTTACACCCCGGAAACGTTTGATCGCAGCGTACCACCGGGTCCTAACGGTTCAGTATCGGTGAAAGTGCCTGAACTTTATCACGCCAAGCTGGGCAATGGGATTGAGATCTCCGGCGCTGAATCAAACGAAACGCCAACAGTGACTGCGCATCTGGTGCTTCCTGCCGGAAGCTTGATGGAGCCCAAGGGCAAGAGTGGATTGGCGTCGCTGACGGCAGATTTGATATCTGAAGGCACGACCCATCGAAGCAGTGAAGATATTGCTGCTGAGTTAGATCGCCTGGGCTCAAGCATAAGCATCAGCGCGTCATCACGTGGCACTACAATCAGTGTTTCCTCATTGACCAAAAACCTGCGTGAAACCCTGACGCTTGCTGGTGACATACTGTTTAATCCGCGCTTCGATGAAGCAGATTTCGACCGCTTAAAGAAGCAGGCACTGGAAGGTATTCATTTCAGTCACCAAACGCCGCAATGGCAGGCTGGACAGGCCAGACGTGAAGTGCTCTACAGTGACCCTTGGCACGCTTTGCCGTCAGAAGGCACCAGGGAAACTTTGAGTGGTCTGACGCTTGATGATGTGAAACAGTTCTATGTAGATAATTACACGCCCGACAATGCGCGACTGATTGCGGTCGGAGACATTGATAAGCAAACCTTACTGTCTAAAGTGAACGGCTTGAGCCGCTGGAAAGGTAATAAGGCCACTGCGCCAGCGCCAGCAGAGCTCAAGCAATATCCACAATCGCAGATCTGGCTGGTGGACAAACCAGGTGCGCCGCAAAGTGTGGTGCAAATGGTACGTCACGCTATGCCTTATGACGCAACGGGTGAGATGTTCAAAACCCAACTGGCAAACTTCAACTTGGCTGGAAATTTCAACTCGCGACTTAACCTGAATCTTCGTGAGGACAAAGGCTACACTTATGGAGCTGGCGGCTATGTGGTGGGTAATCAGGACACAGGCCGTGTCGTATTTCAGGCGCAAGTGCGCGCAGACAGTACGGTAGATACTGTCCGCGAAATGCAAAATGAACTCAACGAGATGACGTCAAGTGGCATCACTGACGATGAGTTGAAGTTCCTGCGACTTGCCGTAGGCCAAAAAGATGCGTTGAGCTATGAAACGCCTGGTGATAAAGCCGGTCTTATTGCCAACATGATGCGCCATCAGTTGTCGTCAGATTACAAAGCGCAGCAGAAAGCGATTATTGAGACGGTTTCAAAAGAAACCCTCAATGCACTGGCGGCAAAATGGTTCGAACCTGACGCGTATCAGGTGATTATTGTGGGAGATGCGGCGACACTTGAACCTGCACTTTCCACACTGGGACTGCCCGTAAAGCGTTTAGTGGTTGAGAATTAACCCCTAAACTTCGGCAGGAAAGCCAAGAGTAAATACAGTGAGATGGCTTTTGCCACCAAGAGTGATTATGCTTAGCCATCTTACTGCTTTATGACAATAAACGAGTGCAGCCTTGACTAGTTTCTCCCAAAGGTTGGAAGCGTTCTCCGCAAACCCGGAAGCGCTCAAAGGCATTGGCCGAGGTGTTGAGCGCGAAGCATTGCGCATCACACCACAAGGCACGCTGTCCTCCGACGCCCATCCAAAAGCGTTAGGCTCTGCCCTGACTCATCAATGGATTACCACCGACTTCGCCGAGCAATTGCTGGAATTCATCACGCCGGTGACCTATTCCGTGCCTGAAATGATCTCGCAACTGCAGGACATTCATCGATTCACCTATCGCACACTGGGCGAAGAATCTTTGTGGCCGATGTCGATGCCGTGTTATGTCGCGAATGAAGATGACATCACGTTGGCGCAGTACGGCTCGTCAAACGTAGGTCGAATGAAGACCCTGTACCGCCAGGGGTTGAAGCACCGCTATGGCAGCGTGATGCAAATCATCTCCGGCGTGCATTTTAATTTCTCGTTCCCAAGCAGTTTCTGGCAGCAGTTGTTTGGCGAACAAACACCGTACGCAAGACAGGAATCCGTCTCTGAAGCGTATTTCGGTTTGATCCGAAACTACTACCGCTTTGGTTGGATGATCCCTTATCTGTTCGGTGCTTCACCAGCGCTGTGCGGGTCTTTTATCGACAAAACCGAGTCGAAACTGGATTTTAAAGAGGTGGGTAATGGTACCTGTTATCTGCCATACGCGACCTCACTTCGCCTGAGCGATTTGGGTTACACCAATAATGCGCAAAGCAGCCTGAAGATTGGCTTCAACGGCCTTGAGCAGTATCTACAAGGTGTGCGCGCGGCAATTGGTACGCCATCTTCTGACTTTGCGAAGATTGGCGTGAAGGACGAAAACGGTTATCGCCAGCTCAACAGTAACGTACTCCAGATTGAAAACGAGCTCTATGCGCCGATTCGTCCGAAGCGTGTAGCGAAAAGTGGTGAAAAACCGTCTGAAGCGCTGGAGCGTGGAGGTGTTGAATACATCGAAGTGCGCTCGCTGGATGTAAACCCGTTCAGCCCGGTGGGCATTGATGATTATCAGGTGTACTTCCTCGACTTGTTCATCACCTGGTGTGCGCTTTCAGAATCTGCACCAATGACAGATTGTGAGCTGCAATGCTGGCGCGAGAACTGGAACAAAGTGGTGTTGGAAGGACGTAAACCGGGTCTGACGCTGCAAATTGGCTGTGATGGCGAGCAACTGACTCAAGCTGAATGGGGACAACGTGTCTTTGCTGATCTGGCGGAGTTGGCAGTGGTGATGGACAGTGCTTACGGTGGCGATAAATACCAGTCAGTCTGCAAAGAGCTGTCATCTTGGTTCGACAACCCGGATAAAACACTATCAGCGAAACTGCTGAAAGATGTACTCGATAATAAAAGCATCGGTAAAGTGGGTCTGGGTATTGCACGCCACAACCAGATTTGGTTTGCAGAGGGCGACTACCAGACTTTCTCCAAGCAACAGTTTGAATCAGAAAGCGAAGCCAGCTTAAAACGTCAGCAAGATGTGGAGCAAGGCGACGGTATCAGCTTCGAGCAGTATCTGGCCGAGTATTTTGGTGATAGTGTATCGCTTTAGTACTAGACCTATTTGATATTAAACAGGCTGGCATACCCAGCCTGTTTTTATATGTGCAAACAAAGCGATAGAAAGGACACCCATGCGCGTTTCTCCCAAATGGCTGCTTGTTCTCTGTGCACTGGTATTGACCGGTTGTGCAACACCTCCGCCGAAAAATCCCGATAACCTCTGTAGTATTTTCCGTCAGTATGATGACTGGTACGAAGATGCGGTGGATATGGAAGATGACTGGGGAACGCCTATCCATATCGCTATGGCATTCGTGAAACAGGAAAGTTCCTATGTGCATGATGCCGTACCCCCACGAGACTATGTCCTTTGGGTTATCCCATGGGGGCGCTTAAGCAGTGCATATGGGTACGCGCAGGCACAGGATCCGGCTTGGTCTGATTACCAGAAAGCCACTCGAAATGGCGGATCCCGTACTGATTTTGGTGATGCGATGCAGTTTATCGGTTGGTACACCAGTGAGACTCAAAAGCAACTCGGTATTTCCAAGTGGGACGCTTACAACCAGTATCTGGCTTATCACGAGGGACGAGGCGGCTTTAAGCGCGGTACCTATAAGTCCAAGCCGAAAGTGATGCAGGTAGCGAGAAAAGTTGAGCGCCAGGCTCAGACATACGGCGGCCAGTTGAGAAGTTGTCGCGAAGAGCTTGAAGACAGTAGAAGCTGGTGGTCATTCTAGCTGGTTTCACAAAAAGGCCTGTTTCAGACAACCAAAAGCGCCGGACCAGGCGCTTTTTCGCGTTTAGCTAGCCTATAGCTACCCAAATTTAAAAACTCGTAGAACCTTCATTCAGGTTGTCCAAAACCCACTGCGAATTTGCGTTGTCTGCTCGAATCTAGACCCGAAATCAGGCGCTTTGAGTTTAATTTCGTGTTTAACCGTATGAGTTTGGCTAGGTGAATTTTCCATAGAAAGACTCAAATACCCATCTTTATGCTGCATAGATTAATGTCGTCGCTGACCATCACCAGACGGACTAGCATTGACTGATAAAGCAGAGGGTCGGGCATATCAGAGTTGCTTGATGATACCCAACACACAGGAATCATGATTATAGCCATTTGGGGTTTTGTCACGTGCCAATGAAATTTCGTGATCTATCCGAGCTAACATGTAAACGATTAACTTAATTTTAACAAAATGGTGATGTTGATCGTATAAAATCTTTTAATTGGCGCGTTTTTGTTCTATTTTTTTACAAGAATTTCACATGGAAGGTTCCAAAAACATTTTTATGGGTGATGAATAAATTGTCTCGATGTTGTGCTTTTGGGATGTGGTGGCTATGAAAGCTAACGATGGAAAGGGTTTTCCTCAAAAACGTGTCACGATGATTGATGTGGCGAAAGCTGCTGGCGTCTCAAAATCTACAGTTTCATTGGTACTCAATGGCAGCGAGTCAGTCAGTGATGAGAAAAAAAAGCGGGTCAATGAGGCCTGCAGAACCCTTGGTTACGTCTATAACGGCGGGGCTGCTAGCCTGCGTGGCGGGCGTTCTAAAATTGTAGCCATCCTCTCCAACAATCTTACAAGTCCCTATTTCAGCCAAATAATTAAAGGGCTTGAGCCTTACCTCGATGAGCTGGGTTTTATCCCTGTGATTATGGATGTGAACGAGAGTCTGGAACGTCAGAATCAATTTGTTCATGCACTTCGCGGTCACAATGTGGCTGGCATTATTATTACGCCGGCCCCCGGAACAGACAATCGCTGGATTGATGATATCGTCGCTACCGGTCTTCCTATCATCTCAATCATGCGTGAAGTCGAGAACTCACTGTCGCCAGCGGTGATGGCAGAAAATCGTCTAGGTACTTATCTGGCTACGCGTTCTTTAATTGAGTTAGGGCACAGACACATCGCTTTTGTTGGTGGCTTGGAAGCGTTTTTCGATCTGAAACTTCGTCGGCAAGGTTTCATGGACGCCATGAATGAGGCGGAATTGGATGTGCCAGGCGATTACATCCAACAGAGTCCAAGTAGCCGAACTGGTGGGCACAACGCAACTGCTAAGTTGCTGTCATTAGCACCGGAAGTAACTGCCATTGTTTGCTTTACCGACGTCGTGGCTTACGGAGTCTATACCGCTTTACATGAAGCTGGGAAAAAGCCCGGTGAAGATATCTCCGTTATTGGATTTGATGATTTGGAAGATTCCCGCCTTATTTATCCCGGCCTCTCAACAGTGAGAGTAAAGGGAGAAGATATTGCGCGGGAAGCATGTTACTTGCTGCAACGCTTGCTGGCTCAACAGCAGACACCCAATAAAATATTAGTAGGTGTTGAGTTGGTCCAGCGACTGTCTACGCAGGCACCCAAGGGCTTGGTTCAACAAGCTCTGCGTAGCAGGTAGTCGCTTCAAGTTGTTTGGGTACACGGACCTGAAGGTCATGTCACGAAACAAACGAGGTAAACATGAAAAATCAACTGGTAATGTCAATGCTATCAGCTGCTGTCGCATTCGGAACGGCGACCTCAGTACAAGCGGAAGATGTAGAAGTACTGCACTGGTGGACGTCGGGCGGTGAAGCCGCTGCACTGAACGTGCTTAAGGACGATCTGGCAGGCCAGGGCGTAGGCTGGCAGGACATGCCAGTTGCCGGTGGCGGCGGCGGTAACGCAATGACGGTTCTACGTGCTCGCGTGACCTCGGGTAATCCTCCTACAGCAGTACAAATGCTGGGCTTTGATATTCAGGACTGGGCGGCAGAAGATGTGGTGGCCAACCTGAATGGTGTGGCTGAGGCAGAAGGCTGGAATACTGTTGTGCCTAATGCGCTGCAAAACTTCGCTAAATACGATGGTAAGTGGGTCTCAGCGCCTGTGAACGTTCATTCAACTAACTGGATATGGGCGAACAAAAAGCTGCTGGATGAAGTCGGTGCAAAACAGCCAACTAACTGGGATGAGTTGATTGACACGCTTGATAAGTTGAAAGCGGCAGGTTACATCCCGCTGGCACACGGTGGTCAGGATTGGCAGGATGCAACCATCTTTGATGGCGTTGTGTTGACGACAGGTGGTATCGACTTCTACAAAAAAGCGATGGTTGACCTTGACCCAGTAGCACTGGGTTCAGACACCATGGTGAAAATTTTTGACCGTATGACACAACTGCGTGGCTATGTGGACAAGAATTTCCCAGGTCGCGACTGGAACCTGGCATCAGCCATGGTGATCGAAGATAAAGCGGGAATGCAAATCATGGGTGACTGGGCGAAAGGTGAATTCCTGAAAGCCGGTAAAAAGCCGAATGAAGATTTCCTTTGTTTCCGTATGCCAGGCACTCAGGGCATGGTGACCTTCAACTCTGACCAATTCGTGATGTTCGATGTCGGTGATTCGGACGGACAGAAAGCCATGGCGAAAGCCATTATGTCTCCGGAATTCCAGTCAGCATTTAACGTAGTGAAAGGTTCTGTACCAGCGCGTACTGACGTGCCAAATGATGCGTTTGATGCCTGTGGTAAAAAAGGTATGGCGGATCTGGCGGAAGCCAACAAAAACAACACGCTTGTTGGCAGCATGGCCCACGGCCACGCGGCGCCAGCAGCAGTAAAAAATGCAGTCTATGACGTGGTAACCAACCACTTCAACGGCGGTATGGACTCCAAGCAAGCGACGAAAGCACTGGTTGCTGCCGTTCAGGATGCTCAGTAATCCAATGGAAAAGGGGGAAGGGTTAAAGCCCCTCCCCTTTTTACTCTAAGGACAGTCGTTTCTCGTCGTTTGAAGGATCAACTATGGCTTCTCAAGGAAAATACAGTTCGCGCCAGTTCTGGCAGCAGCTGTTGCCAAAAATTGTCATTGCTCCCTCGTTCGCGCTGATCCTCTTTTTTGTTTATGGCTTTATTGCCTGGACAACCTACATTTCGTTCAGCCGTTCGCGGATGCTGCCGAACTATAACCTCGATGGGGTTCGGCCTTATGAAAAACTCTGGAACAGTCTCAACTGGCAGGTGGCGCTCGAAAACCTCGCCATTTTCGGCATCCTCTACATTGTGATTTGTTGTGCTTTGGGGCTACTACTGGCGATTTTACTCGATCAGAAAATCCGCATTGAAGGCGGACTTCGCCCCATATTTCTCTACCCGATGGCACTAAGTTTTATCGTGACAGGTACCGCGTGGAAGTGGTTCCTGAACCCTGGCCTTGGGCTTGAAAAAACCATGCATGAACTGGGATGGGAGAGTTTCAGCTTTGACTGGCTGATTAACCCCGACATGGCGATATACACCATTGTAATCGCAGGTGTCTGGCAAACCTCCGGCTTTGTGATGGCCATGTTCCTGGCTGGGCTTCGTGGCATCGATAGCGAAATGCTGAAAGCGGCGCAGCTTGATGGAGCATCATCCTTCCAAATGTATCGCCGTATCATTATCCCTCAGCTTCGCCCGGTATTTTTGAGCGCCTTCATCGTACTCGCACACATGGCGATTAAGAGCTATGACTTGGTTATTGCGCTGACCGGTGGCGGACCGGGCAATGCGACTGCATTGCCGGCCACCTTTATGTATTCGTACACCTTCTCGCGAAACCAGATGGCTGTGGGTTCGGCGAGTGCCATCATCATGCTGATGACCATTGCGGCGATCATCATCCCTTATCTCTACAGCGAGTTGAAGGAGCCCAAGCATGGAGAGCATTGATAACAAATCCCCGTTTCAGGGCGCGAAATTCTGGCGTGTGCTGATCTATACCACGCTCATCGTGTTCGCGTGTATGTATCTGCTTCCTCTATTCGTGATGCTGGTGACTTCCTTTAAAGAGCTGGATGAAATCCGTCAGGGAAATATGTTGGCGTTGCCAGAGGTGTGGACGGTCGAGCCATGGAAAGCTGCGTGGGGAACAGCCTGTATCGGTCTTACCTGCGAAGGGATCAGCGGCTACTTCGGTAACTCCATCGCCATCACAGTACCTGGTGTTTTACTCTCAACCATCTTGGGTGCTTTGAATGGGTATGTGCTCACTAAGTGGCGTTTCCCAGGGCACAAATGGGTGTTCGGTTTGATGCTGTTTGGTTGCTTCATTCCCTTCCAGGTGGTGCTGGTACCTATGAGTCAGGTGCTTGGTACTCTGGGGATCGCTAATACCACACCAGGGCTGGTGATGGTGCATGTGATTTACGGTTTGGGTTTCACGACGCTGTTTTTCCGCAACTATTACGAAGCGTTTCCCAGTGAGTTGATTCGTGCCGCCATGATTGACGGGGCAGGTTTCTTCCAAATGTTCTTCCGCATTTTGCTGCCAAGCTCTGGCCCTATCATTGTGGTGACCATCATCTGGCAGTTCACCAACATCTGGAACGACTTCCTGTTTGGGGCGTCTTTTGCATCGGGCGATACTGCGCCGATCACGGTAGCCCTGAATAATCTGGTGAACTCTTCCACGGGTGTAAAGGAATACAACGTACACATGGCTGGTGCCATGATTGCGGCACTGCCCACCCTTTTGGTTTATGTCCTGGCCGGTCGCTATTTCGTACGCGGTCTGATGGCTGGCTCAGTAAAAGGATAATGTGAATGGCTTCTTTGACGCTGAATAATGTAAAAAAACGCTTTGGCCAAGTAGAGGTTTTAAAGGGCATCGATATTGCCATCGATGATGGTGATTTTCTGGTGCTGGTGGGACCGTCAGGCTGCGGTAAATCGACTTTGCTGAACATGATTGCCGGCCTCGACAGCATCAGTGATGGTGAGGTGTCTATCGGTGATGTGGTGATTAATGACCTGCACCCGGCGGACCGTGATATCGCGATGGTGTTTCAGTCCTACGCTCTCTATCCGAACATGACCGTCGGTCAGAACATCTCGTTTGGACTCGAAATGCGTAACGTTCCCAAACCAGAGCGTGACCGCAAGATAAATGAAGTCTCTTCCATGCTGCAGATTGAACACCTGCTGAGCCGAAAGCCTGGTCAGCTTTCCGGTGGTCAACGTCAACGTGTGGCAATGGGAAGGGCACTGGTGCGTGATCCAAAAATTTTCCTGTTTGATGAGCCTTTGTCGAACCTGGATGCCAAGTTACGAGTAGATATGCGTACCGAAATCAAACGTCTTCACCAGCGTTTGAGCGCAACGATTGTGTACGTGACTCACGACCAGATCGAAGCGATGACACTCGCAACTAAAATTGCAGTGATGAAAGATGGTGAGCTTCAACAGCTAGGATCTCCTGCTGAAGTTTATGACAATCCGGCCAATACCTTTGTGGCCACCTTTATGGGTAGTCCATCCATGAACCTTGTAGATGCCAAAGTCATTGAGGCAGACGCGAGCCGCACCATGTTGCAACTGCAAGGGTTTGATGGAGAGCATCAATCCATTGCCTTTGATGTAGGATTTGCGGACTTGGCTGCCTATGTTGGGAAAACTGTCAGCCTTGGGGTGAGACCGGAAGACATTACCGAGCAGGCAGATGGCGAGGGTACTTTGCATTGTAAAGTTGATGTGACTGAGCCAACCGGAGCGGACACTTATGTGATTACATCGCTGGGTGGCAAGGAAGTCGTTGCCCGAATGCCAGCTAATATTTCGCTAAGCGCAGGGGATATGGCGCACCTTGGTTTTAATCCTGAAAAACTGGTGCTGTTTGATACTGATAGCGGTAGCCGAATTCGTTGATGCACGTTCATCTGGCAATAAAAAACGCTCCGTCTTAGGAGCGTTTTTTATTGCACATTGAGTGCCGAAAAGACCCTAAGTCTAGGTGCTCGCGCTTTTGGGAACAGGTAAGATTTTGACCTGTTTGATCATGTTCTCTGCCACTTCCACGATTTCCATTTGATGACCTTCCACTTCGATGCTGAGCTGACTGCTCGGGATATCTTCGAGGTGTTCCAGTATTAGTCCGTTTAAGGTGCGAGGACCGTCGGTGGGAAGCTGCCAATTCAGGCTCTTGTTGAGATCCCGTATATTCGCCGTGCCATCAATCATGAAACTGCCGTCTGGTAGGGCGGTAATTTCCTCTGCCAGACTTGGTGACAGTGAGGTAGTGAACTCTCCGACTATCTCTTCCAGAATATCTTCCAGAGTGACCAGGCCGATGATATCGCCGTATTCGTCGACAATCATACCGATGCGTTGCTTGTTGCGCTGGAATTTCAGCATCTGAACGTTCAGCGGCGTACCTTCTGGAATGTAGTAAACCTCATCCGCCGCACGTAACAGGTTCTCTTTGTTGAACTCGTTTTCCACCATCATCCGGTAGGCTTCACGTACCCGCAGCATGCCAACCACTTCATCAATGTTGTCGCGATACAGCACCATGCGGCCATGTGGCGCATGGGTGAGCTGTCGCATGATGGCTTTCCAGTCATCATTGACGTTGATACCGGTGATTTCATTGCGCGGCACCATGATGTCGTCCACGGTGATTTCTTCGAGCTCCAGAATCGACAGCAGCATATTCTGGTGACGGCGAGGGATAAGCCCGCCCGCCTCATTCACCACGGTACGAAGCTCTTCAGAGCTCAGATTGTCTTTCCCGCTGTGATCGGTTGCAAGCCCCAAGATTTTAAGAAAGCCGTTGGTAATGCCATTAACCACCCAAACCAGTGGATAAAGCGCTTTCATCAAAACATTAAGTAAAAGGCTACTGGTGTAGGAAACGCGTTCTGGATAGAGCGCTGCGAGGGTTTTTGGTGTCACCTCTGCAAACACGAGGATAACAAGGGTAAGGCCACCGGTTGCAATCGCGACGCCGAGATCGCCAAACAGGCGCATGCCCAGAATGGTTGCGATGGCGGAGGCGAGAATGTTAACCAGGTTATTTCCGATGAGGATCAGGCCAATCAGTCTGTCTGGGCGTTCAAGCAGCTTTTCTACGCGCTTGGCGCCTTTGTGCCCTTGCTTGGATAAGTGTCGAAGCCGGTATCGGTTTAATGCCATCATGCCGGTTTCGGAGCCGGAAAAATACGCAGAAATAAAGATGAGCAATACCAAAACGGTCGCTAGCGTTCCCGTCGATATGTCGTCCAAATTGCAAGTTCCTTCTTGTTTGGTTCAACCCTAATTAAGGGCAAGAATTTGCGTCCATGTCAAACATTGCTGCGCAAACTTTATACACAAACGCCCCGTTACGGTAAAGAAAGCCTATAAAAAGGGGCGTCTGAATTGAGAGACCGTTAACCTGCGATAATCACTTCGCGGACAAAACGGCTGCCAAAATAGGCGAGAGTCAGGAGGAATGCTCCCACAATGCTGATCCAGATAACGCGGCGTCCGCGCCATCCTGATTGATAGTGCCCCCACAGCAGCACGCCGTAGACAACCCATGCCATCGCAGACAGCACGGCTTTGTGGGCTTTGCCCTGAGCAATCATGTCCTGCACAAACACAAGGCCAGTCAGTAGCGTCAGTGTCAGCAGAACTTCACCAATCAGGATGATGTTGAAAAGCTGTCGTTCAACAGCCATGAGTGGAGGCAGGTTAGGGTTCATCACCAGCTTCTTCTTATTTTTCAGCTGGTGGTCGAGCCATGCCAGTTGAATGGTATATAAAGTCGCAATCATCAGTGTGGAATACGAGAAGAGCGCCAGAGAAATGTGTATCAACACTTCTGGGTGTGCTTCTAGGTGAGTAATAAACGCACCAGGCAGCAGCGTCGCCGCGGTTAGATTGATGGCAGAGAAGCTATAAACCACAGGCAATAGCACCCAAATTCTCATCCTGAACATGAGCCCGGTGGTAATCGCAGCAATGATAAAGCTGATAAGGGACGCGACATTGAGAATACTAAGGTTCTGTCCACCGCCTGACAGAATGAGATCAGAAAGCAGGTAGGCATGTAGCACCAACGCACCAGAAGCACTCAGAAACACCGAGCGGGCTGGGATCTGATTCGGTCCGGACAGGCCGGGAATGATTTGCAAAAGCGCCGCGAAATAAAGCAAAGCAGCGGTAAGTGCTAAAAAGATATCCATGTGTCTTTCAACAACATCGCGTCAAAAAGGAAGGAATCAGTATACCTTGCGCAACTGAGAGTCGCTATCAACTCGGACCGATCTTTGAGATTACCCGCGACAAATTTTAGGAAAAGTGCCTGCAAGCCACTTTAAAACTATCGTTAAAGGCAGCATGTAAGCGGCAGCAATAATGAGATATAATCGCGCCAATTTTGTGTTTATCGCCACCTGACAGGATTTCGGGTCACGTGGTGCCATCGCGTAGATAAGCGAGTAGGACATGTTTGAAAACCTAACGGATCGTCTATCCCGTACGCTGAAAAACATCAGTGGTCGCGGTCGACTGACAGAAGAGAATATAAAAGACACGCTGCGTGAAGTACGCATGGCGCTGCTGGAAGCGGATGTTGCGTTGCCAGTGGTTCGTGACTTCGTGAAGAAAGTAAAAGAAAGCGCAGTTGGACTGGAAGTGTCGAAAAGCCTGACTCCAGGTCAGGAATTCATCAAGATTGTTCAATCTGAACTTGAAGTTGTGATGGGTGAATCCAACTCTGAATTGGATTTGGCAGCGCAGCCACCGGCTGTGGTACTGATGGCGGGCCTGCAAGGTGCAGGTAAAACTACCAGTGTCGGTAAGCTGGGTAAAATGCTCAAAGAGCGCCACAAGAAGAAAGTGCTGGTGGTCTCTGCTGACGTTTATCGCCCTGCGGCGATCAAACAGTTGGAAACACTGGCAGGCGATGTGGGCATTGATTTCTTCCCATCAACGCCGGACCAAAAGCCAGTTGATATTGCCAGTGAAGCATTGGCGCACGGCAAACTGAAATTCTATGACGTGGTTATCGTCGATACCGCAGGTCGTCTGCACGTCGACGAAGAGATGATGGACGAGATTAAAGACGTCCATGCGGCAATCAATCCTGTTGAAACTCTGTTCGTGGTCGATGCCATGACAGGTCAGGATGCGGCGAATACAGCTAAGGCTTTTAACGATGCGCTGCCACTAACCGGTGTGGTACTGACAAAAGTGGACGGTGATGCACGTGGTGGTGCGGCGCTGTCTGTTCGTCATATTACCGGTAAGCCAATCAAGTTTCTGGGTGTAGGTGAGAAAACCGATGCATTGGAACCGTTCCACCCTGACCGTGTTGCCAGCCGTATCCTTGGCATGGGTGACGTGCTGTCACTGATTGAAGACCTCGAGCGCAATGTCGACAAAGACAAAGCCGAGCAACTGGCGAAGAAGTTTAAAGAGAAGAAAGGTTTCGACCTTCAGGACTTCCGCGACCAGCTTCAACAGATGAAAAACATGGGCGGTATGATGGGGATGCTCGACAAACTGCCGGGCATGTCAAACCTGTCTGATGATGTGAAAAACCAAGTGGACGATAAAATCTTCGTTCAGATGGAAGCCATCATCAATTCCATGACGCCGAAAGAGCGTGCACGCCCAGACCTGATTAAAGGCTCACGTAAAAAACGTATCGCCGCTGGTTCAGGTACTCAGGTACAGGACGTTAACCGTCTACTCAAGCAGTTTACCCAGATGCAGAAGATGATGAAGAAGATGCAGAAGGGCGGCATGAAGAACATGATGCGCAATATGAAAGGCATGATGGGCGGCATGGGTGGTGGCGGTGGTATGTTCCCACGCTAAACCGCAATAAAACCTATTCTCCGGTCAGATAAAAGAAGCTGGCTGGGATTCGATAGAGCGACGGAATCGCTAAGTGATTGAAGTCCAGTTACTGCTGATGCTTTTTTAGCTAAAGCAGTTGCATTCGATCACAGAAAGCGTAAAATTCCGGAGCTTTATTTTGGCACGAGGCCCCGTATTAGCACGGGGCCAATTTAATTTAGTAATGCAAAGAGGACGATATGGTAACCATTCGTTTGGCACGTCACGGCGCTAAAAAGCGTCCATTCTATCAAATCGTTGTTGCAGACAGCCGCCAAGCTCGCGACGGTCGCTTCATCGAGAAAGTAGGTTTCTTCAACCCAGTTGCACAGGGTCAAGAAGAGAAGCTGCGTCTGGACCTGGACCGCGTTAACCACTGGGTTGGCGAAGGTGCAGCTGTTTCTGACCGCGTAGCTAAGCTGATCAAAGACGCTGCTAAAGCTGCGTAATTGATTAGTGTCAGGGTTGAAAGAAAAAGAAATGAGTGAGCAAGAAAAGGTTGTAGTAGGCAAGCTAGGTGCTTCTTATGGCATCCGTGGCTGGCTCAAAGTTTTTTCTTACACTGAAAACGCTGAAAACATCTTTAGCTACACACCTTGGTTTATCAAAGTGCGTGGCGAATGGCAGGAATTCAGTCTTGAAGACTGGAAACGCCATGGTCAGGGTTATGTAGGCAAGTTGAAAGGTCTGGATCAGCGTGAAGACGCTCAGGCACTGACAAATGCTGAAATCGCTATCAATGCAGAAGTATTGCCTTCGCTGTCAGATGAAGAATTCTACTGGCGCGAACTTTATGGAATGGAAGTGGTGACAACCAAAGGGTACAACCTGGGTAAAGTCACAGACATTCTGGAAACGGGCTCTAACGATGTATTGGTCATTCAAGCGAACCCGAAAGATGCTTTTGGCCAGAAGGAACGTTTAATACCGTTCCTCGATGGGCAAGTCATCAAGTTGATTGATCGCTCTGCTCAACGGATCGAAGTTGACTGGGATCCTGGATTTTAATTCCCCCAGTAACATTTAAAGCAATGGGAGTGGAAAAATGTGGGTTGGTATAATCAGCCTTTTTCCTGAAATGTTCCGTGCTGTTACTGAATTTGGGGTAACTGGCCAGGCGGTTAAAAAAGGCCTGCTCGAGGTAGAAACGTGGAATCCCCGCGATTTTACCCACGACAAACACCGGACGGTTGATGACCGCCCATATGGTGGAGGCCCAGGCATGTTGATGATGGTTCAGCCTTTGCGCGATGCCATTCACACTGCCAAGAAAGCCGCTGATGGCAAGGCGAAAGTGATTTACCTTTCACCTCAAGGCCGAAAGCTTGACCAAGCAGGTGTTGAGGAGCTGGCGCAGAACGAGAAGTTGATTCTTATCTGTGGACGCTACGAAGGGGTAGATGAGCGCATTATACAAACCGAAGTCGATGAAGAATGGTCTATCGGGGATTTTGTGCTCAGTGGCGGTGAGCTGCCAGCCATGACGTTGGTTGACGCGGTTGCTCGGTTTGTACCGGGTGTCCTCGGAGACTTTGCGTCAGCGGAAGAAGATTCTTTTGCAAATGGTTTGCTGGATTGCCCTCACTACACACGTCCTGAAGTGTTGGACGGATTGGAAGTACCTTCGGTACTGAAATCCGGAAATCATAAGGACATTCGCCGCTGGCGATTGAAAGAATCGCTGGGCCGTACCTGGCTCAGAAGACCAGAGCTCCTGGAAAACCTAGCTCTGACTGACGAACAGGAATCACTGCTTGCTGAGTTCATTAACGAACACAGACAAGTACCTAAAGATATTTAGTATCAGTTTATTCTAGGGTATAGAAAATGAGTAACATCATCAAAGCGCTCGAAGATGAGCAACTTAAACAAGACGTTCCTGCGTTCAACGTAGGTGACACTGTTGTCGTTCAAGTTAAAGTTAAAGAAGGACAGCGTGAGCGTCTGCAGGCTTACGAAGGCGTTGTAATCGCTAAGCGTAACCGTGGTCTACATTCAGCATTTACCGTTCGTAAGATCTCTAGCGGTGAAGGCGTTGAGCGTGTATTCCAAACTCACTCACCAGTTGTTGACAGCATTACTGTTAAGCGCCGCGGTGCAGTACGTCGTGCCAAACTGTACTACCTGCGTGAGCGTTCTGGTAAGGCAGCTCGTATTAAAGAGCGTCTGGCTAAGAAATAATCGCTCCGGCGTTTATACCCGAAAGGGAAAGAAAGCCCGCCTGTTTAGGCGGGCTTTTTCTTTTTCTGCAGACGGAAAATGCGTGCCATAATGCGGGCTTCACGAAGGAGATATAACGTGCAGTACGATTGGATTTTATTTGACGCTGACGAGACCCTGTTTTCTTTCGATGCTTTCGCGGGTCTTCAAGCAATGTTCAAAACCTTAGGCGTTAACTTTACCGAGCAAGATTTTGCAGAGTATCAGACCGTCAACAAGCCGCTTTGGGTGAAATACCAAAACGGTGAAATCTCGGCGAAGCAGCTTCAAGAAGACCGTTTTCTGGTGTGGGCTGAACGCTTGGATATCGCGCCGGCTGAGCTTAACTGCCGCTTTCTCGATGCCATGGCGGATGTTTGTGAACCTTTGGAAGGTGTACGTGAAACTCTGCCTTTGCTGGCGCAACATGCCAAACTCGGTATCATCACTAATGGCTTTGTACAGCTTCAACAAATCCGCCTAGAAAAAACAGGGCTTCAGGAGTTCTTCGACTTGGTGGTTATTTCAGAACAAGTTGGCTTTGCTAAGCCTGATGTCGCTATCTTTGATCATGCCTTCAATAAGATGGGCAACCCTGATAAAGCGCGTGTGCTGATGATTGGCGACAATGCAGATTCCGACATCCTTGGTGGCATCAATGCGGGTATCGACACTGGCTGGCTGAATGTTGATGGCAAAGTGAAACCGGAAGGTATTAAACCAACTTTTACTGCCACTTCATGGGCAGATATCCGCGCTCAATTGTTGGATTAATCTTCGGGTTGTTTGGATTTATTCGTGCAGCTTGAGTCCTGAGCTGCACCTCTTCATTCCTCTTCAAAAGAAATTTGCGCTGCGTTCCATAAGCTAACCATTTCATACCAGGTTGCAAACTTAGCACATCACAGTCAACCAAATCGCGCTTCACTCTCAACATGCTGAACGCTGGTGTTCGGCGGCGTTTCGCCAAAACAATACTGAGAGGAAAGCACAATGGAACCAACAGACACGCTACAAAAACAGTTGGTTGGAGCGCTATCGAGAAATTGGTGGGTGTTGTTATTGCGTGGTATCGCGTCCATTATTTTCGGCTTCATGCTCTGGACCTTGCCGACGGAAGAGTCGGTGGAAACACTTATTCTGGTATTCGGTATTTTTGCATTTGTGGACGGCGCACTTCAGGTGTGGACAGCCATCATGGAGCGCAAAGAACGGGACAACTGGGTGGTGCTGATGCTCTGGGGTGTGGTCGGGATCGCGGCCGGGATTATGACGTTTACAGTGCCGGGACTCACTGCGGTTGCCTTGCTGTTTTATATAGCAGTTTGGGCGATAGCGAAAGGTGTGCTGGAGATCATCGCTGCGATCAGGCTTAGGAAAGAGATTGCCGGAGAGTGGCTGCTTATTCTCGGAGGTATTATTTCCATTCTGTTCGGTGGCTTTCTGATGTCTAATCCCGCTGCAGGTGCGACGGCCCTTATATGGGTGATTGCGATGTACGCATTTGTTTTTGGTGTCTTGTTCGTGGCACTCTCCTTTAAGCTCAAGGGATTAAAAGAAAATGCATGACACCAATTCTGCATCTTTCCACTGAATCGGTATATAGTGACACTTTCCAAATCAATCTTAAGGAACACAGGATGTTGAAAAAATCCTTGGTGTCACTGGTTGCGTTGATGATCGTTGGCTGCGCATCCGTTGGAGATGCAGAGTCTTTGGTAAAGAAAGGCGATTGGCAGGCAGTCGGTGAGCAGGACGGTCTTAGAGGTATCCCTTCCCGTTCAATGTCTGATCTGAATGAGCTGGCACAGCGTGCTGGTGGACAGAATGTCGATGTGAGCGATTACGAGTCTGGCTATGCGGAAGGTGTTGATCGCTATTGCAGCCTAGACAATGCCTATGACATTGGTTTGTCGGGCATGCAGTATTTGGGTGTGTGTGCCAACAGACCTGATGGTCTTCGCTTTCAGATGCAATGGCAGAGAGGCTTTGAGGACTTCCAATCAGCTGACCAGACTTTCTGATTGACCCAGGGGCTGTTGACCTTTGGTGGTTAAATTTTGTTCTGGCTCTTAGCGTTTTAGGCGCGGCGAGGTGTGTGCCGCCTAGTCATTCTAAGCAAATACACCTCAACAAAGCATAAAACGCTAAGAGTACGGGACGCGCAGTCGAACCCTTCGGGCAGCGTTTGTGGGGAGTTTCTGCTGCGTTATCGGCTTCTCATGTAGGCCTGCTACACATCGAAGCCTCTGCCTTGCATAAAATCCCCACAAACTGCTGCAAAAATCATCACCAAAGGTCAACAGCCCCTATCAAAATAGCAACCCCAAGCAAAAAGGCCTTTTTGAAAGGTCTTTTTCTATTTTGTACGTTAGGGTTTACAAAATTATTTCCAATATGCTAATTGATGAAGTCAGTGATATAGCCTTTATTTTTGACCTTTACACTGTTATGTAAATATATATTTACGTTGTTATTTTATCTTTACGATCTATTGCATTCATCTCTCAGATTGTTATTGTATGGGCAGTTGCGTGATAAATACCCATTCAATGCGCAAAATAGATTCAGAAAGGAAAAATGTCATGGAAAGAGATCTGCTCACTAACGTACACATTCAGGACGAAACGGTTCTGATTACCCCTGACCAACTGCGCAGCAAGCTACCTGTAAAGGAAGAGACGCTGGCCTTTATTTCAAAAGCGCGTCAGGAAATTGCAGATATCATCCATAAGAAAGATCACCGCCTTTTGGTCGTGTGTGGTCCTTGCTCGATTCACGATACTGATGCGGCGATTGAATACGCGAGAAACCTCAAGGCGCTTTCAGAAACCCTGAACGATCAGATTTACATCGTGATGCGAGTTTACTTTGAAAAACCACGCACCACGGTTGGCTGGAAGGGACTCATCAACGATCCAAATTTGGATGGCTCTTTCGATGTAGAGGCAGGTCTTCATAAAGCCCGTGAACTACTTATCACACTGGCTGACATGGGTCTGCCACTGGCAACAGAAGCTTTGGATCCAATCAGCCCGCAATACATTGGCGATCTGTTTAGTTGGGCGGCGATTGGCGCGCGTACGACTGAGTCTCAAACTCACCGCGAAATGGCGAGTGGCCTTTCCATGCCAATTGGCTTCAAAAACGGTACTGATGGCAGCTTGGCAACGGCCATTAATGCAATGAAGGCGGCTGCATCTGGTCACCGTTTCATGGGAATTAACAAAGAAGGTCAGGTTGCGCTGCTGACAACTCAGGGCAACCCGGATGGTCATGTGATTCTGCGTGGTGGCAAGCAGACCAATTATGACTCAGTTTCGGTGACAGAATGCGAAAATGAGATGAAAGGGGCAGGGCTTGAGCCTTCACTGATGGTAGACTGCAGCCACGCCAACTCTCGAAAAGATTTCCGTCGTCAGCCACTTGTTGCTGAAGATGTGTTCCACCAAATCCGTGAAGGAAACCAATCCATCATTGGTTTGATGATTGAGAGCAACATCAACGAAGGCAATCAGTCTGCGGACTTGCCGCGTGAAGAGATGGCTTACGGGGTGTCTATTACCGACGCATGCATCAACTGGCAGGATACTGAAAACCTGCTGCGCCGTGCCCATGATGAACTGACACCTTTCCTGGAACAGCGTTTACAAGGACATTAAGCCACATGGTTGCAGAGTTGACCCAACTTCGGGATCAAATTGACGAAGTCGACAAACAAATGGTCGAGTTGCTGGCACGCCGACTGGAATTGGTCGCGGAAGTTGGCGAGGTGAAGAGCAAACACGGTTTGCCGATTTATGCGCCGGATCGTGAAGCTGCTATGTTGGCATCACGTCGTGAAGAAGCTGCTTCTCGTGGGATTCCGCCGGATCTGATTGAAGATATTCTTCGTCGCACCATGCGCGAATCTTACGCCAGTGAAAACGATTCTGGATTTAAATGCCTGAACCCGGATCTGCGTTCTATCGTGGTGGTGGGTGGCCATGGCCAGTTAGGTAAAGTGTTCTGCAAGCTTTTCCGACTGTCTGGCTATGACGTTAAGGTATTGGGCTCGAAAGATTGGGACAAAGCTGAAGAAATACTCTCTGATGCAGGCATGGTGGTTGTCACCGTGCCTATCAATAAAACTGACAGTGTTATTCGCTCATTAGGTCAGTTGCCCGATGATTGCCTCTTGGTAGATCTGACTTCCATCAAGAGTGAACCTCTGCAGGCCATGCTGGAATCACACAAAGGACCAGTGGTGGGTTTGCATCCTATGTTTGGTCCGGATATTTCAAGTCTCGCTAAACAAGTGATTGTGTACTGTGACGGGCGAAATCCGGAAGCGTACCAATGGCTGCTTGAGCAATTTCGCATCTGGGGTGCGAGTTTGCACCGTATTAGCGCGATTGAGCACGATCAGGGCATGACGCTGATCCAAGCGTTACGCCACTTTACTTCGTTCGTGTATGGTCTGCATCTGGCGGAAGAGAATCCGAATCTGGAGCAGCTTACAGCGCTTAGCTCGCCAATATACCGCCTTGAACTGGCGATGGTGGGCCGACTGTTTGCTCAGGACGCCCAGCTTTACGGGGATATCATCATGTCCTCGACGCAAAACATCGACATGATTAAGCGTTTCCACGCGCGTTTTGGCGAGGCGATTAAGCTGCTCGACAAGCAAGACAAGCAAGGCTTTGTTCAGGTGTTCAGCCAGGTGGAAAACTGGTTCGGCGACTTTGCTCCGCGCTTTATGAAAGAAAGTCAGAACCTGCTTCGTCAGGCGAATGACACCACGCACCGCGGTTAATACCAATCGTAGTAAATATCTGATCATCTACCCACTGTGATTGGTATAAGCTGCCCGAGATAAAACAAAAGGAGCCAATTGGCTCCTTTTCTGTTTCCAGGATCAACAGACTCTAGTATTGAGTATCGTTAAACGTCGATTTCTGTTGGGGCAACGTTCTCAATCGGGTAAGAACCCAGTACTTTAATGTAGCGAGTGATCTTGGTGAGTTCTTCCAATGCTTCTTTCATCACATCCGTACGCATATTACCTTCTACATCCACATAGAACATTTCTTCCCATGGGTTGCCAAGCACAGGGCGCGATTCCAGTTTGGTCATGTTGATACCGTGATTGCGCAGTACAAGCAGACACTCCACCAGAGAACCGGCAGATTGTCCGGTAGACATGATAAAGGTGGTTTTTGCAGGGATCAGCGCAGTGACTTCTACAGGCTTACGTGCGACGACGATAAAGCGGGTGTGGTTTTCCTGCTGATTGGCGATGCCGAACTTCAGTGGTTTCAGACCATAAAGTTCACCGCTTGCCGCATTACCAATCGCAGCCACATTTGGCTGGGCCATGGCTGCGACTTCTTTCATCGCCTCCGCGGTGCTGGAGCAATACTCTTGTTTAATACCACTGCCCAGAGATCGCACGAACTCACTGCATTGTTGATGAGGCTGCGGATGCGAGTAAAGCACTTCGATTTGGTCAATCTGCGTGTCTACTGCGGTCAGAAGGCAGTGTTCAATCGGCTGGGTGATCTCTCCGACGATAGACAAGCGGGTGTGCTGAAGTTGATCGTAAACATCATTAATCGAACCCGAGCTGGTGTTTTCAATCGGCAGTACTCCGTAATCGGCATTGCCGGTTTCCACCATTTCCAGCACTTCTTTAAAGCTTGAACACTGGATCTCTGCGAGCTTGGTATGTTTACGTGCAAAAAAGTTGCGGGTTGCCAGATTGGAGTAGGAGCCTTTGCCACCAAGGAAAGAAACGCGGGCAAGCGGTTGTTCATTGTCTGGGTTGGCTAGGCGTTGCAGGAATGCCTGTTGGTAAAGCACAGAGTCTTCAATAATGGTGTGGAAAATTTTGGTGACGTACTGTGGGTCCAACTCGTGGGATTTCCCATTGGCAACCAGCTTCTCAAGCAGTGCCTGCTCACGTTCAACATCACGGACGGGCTTTTGGGTTTGGATTTTGCTTTTAGCGACTTCAAGACTCAGCTTACGTCGTTCTGCCAGCAGTGACAGCAGCTCTTGATCGATACGGCTGACATTCACCCGTATTTCATCAAGTGACAATGTTGGTTTACTCATTCCTTGTTCCTACTCATTATTCAGCGCCCAAAGCAAAAAAGCCTCCCTTTCTGAGGGAGGCCTTCGGGAATCTGTCGTTATCGATGCTCGCCCTTACGCCCCACCTCTTCAGAAGCGGAAAAAGAAGCGAAAGAAAAACGAAGTGGTTTGCGACATCGATACTTTATCTTGTTGGTTCAATTATTGTTCAACCATATTGGGACGGCGTTGTCATGTCAAGACGAATCAGCCCCGCACTTGGCGGGGCTGACTGGTTTAATCCTCTGGATAGATTAGATAGCTTCAGATTCTTCTTCCGGTACTTCCACACCTGCATGGCTTGCGCGGCGTGCTTCGCCTTTGTGAGCTTGTTTGTTTAGCTGTTTCTCCAGTTTTTGGCCCACTTCATTGATGGCGGCATACATATCTTCATGCTCAGCGGAGGCAATCAATTTTGCACCTGGCATAGACACGCCAGCTTCTACTTTGAATTTGTTACCTGGTTCTTCACTGATGACAGCATGAGGGTTAATGAGAGCGACTTGCCATTTCTCTAGCTTTTCAAAACGAGACGTAATGCGATCGCGAATGGCAGGAGTGATGTCGATGTTTTTACCAGTAATTTCTACTCTCATAGATGTTTCCTCTTTTGCTTGCCCTTTGCTGGGCTCACTTTCAGATTACGTTTCTGGAGAGGAAATAATGTGATCTAAATCACCTTTGTGTCGCGAAATTTTATTGGTCAGGGGATTTGTGATCCTGTGTTTAACTTCGGTTTAAAAAGTCCGGAAAGTGCTTGAATCGAGCAAAAGAAGTGGTGCAAGATGAAGAGGTTAAGGTCGCTAACGAACACTGAACGTTAGGGACTTTGTTCGTGCTAAAGAAGGCTTTGGCGAAGAATGCAGCAGTTCACTATTTCGCCCGGACAAACAATCTCACACCCAATTAAACAAAAAGCAGCCATCAGGCTGCTTTTTTCTTTTTAGTTTGAAGGGAGCTATTAGGCATCCACACCATTCAGTTTCATTAACTCGCGGGTCCGCTGGGCAGGTTCTTCCAGCTTCAGCTCTTCATAGGCTTTAAGCATCAACGGAAGAGATTTCTTCGCGGCATCCGTATCTGGGAAATCACGCTGGATTTGCTGACAACGGTTGATCACAGCAACCCAGGCTTCACGGCGAACATAGAAATCGGCAGTGGCCAGTTCGTAATCTGCCAGACGGTTTTTCAGCGCGACAAGGCGTTTTGCTGCATCAGCGGCGTAATCACTGTCCGGGTATCGATCCAGCAGGCGGCGGAAGTCCACAAACGCACGGCGCACTGGCTCAGGGTCGCGGTCTTCACGATCCATATTCAGCATATCGTGGATGAAGCTTCTGTCCTGTGCCATGTTGGTCAGGCCGCGCATGTAGAGTACCCAATCCATCTCAGGGTGACCCGGGTTCATGCGCATGAAACGGTCAATGGTGGCCTCACCCAAGGCCAAATCGTCATTCTTGTAATAAGCGTAAATCAAATCCAGTTGAACCTGCTCTGAGTAGGCACCAAACGGGTAGCGTGAGTCCAGAGCTTCAAGCTTTTGGATTGCGGTGTTCCAACTGCCTTCGTTAAGGGAAACCTGCGCTTCCTGATACAGCTCAGAAGGCGGAATATCAGGGACAACTTCTTCCGTGCTTGAACATCCAGCCAGCAGGGAAATAGCAAGTAAAGAGGATAAAGTAAGGCGTTTCATTACTACAGTTGCTTCCTTGAAAGAATATTTTCAGCCTTTGCCATTACGGAGACAGCCGCAAAAAGCTACAATGGCGCGATTGTGGGCTATTCTACCCATCGACCAGATATAATACCAACTGGTAAACGTGACTGAGCCCGAGGGCTTACATCAATACCACTTGGTATTAGTCTCATTGAGAATCAAAAAGTTCGTTATGGCACAGCAGTTAGAGTTAAACAGCACAGTAAATGAGAATCAACTGGGTCAGCGTCTGGATCAGGCACTGGCAGAGTTGTTTCCGGATTATTCCCGATCACGCATCAAAGAATGGATTCTGGCCGACAAAGTAAGCGTCGATGGTGAGATCGTCAACAAACCACGTTTGAAAATGATGGGTGGTGAAGCCATCGTCGTTCAGGCAGAAATCGAAGATGAACAGCGTTGGGAAGCGCAGGACATTCCACTGAACATCGTTTATGAAGATGACGATATTATCGTTATTAATAAACCGCGTGATTTAGTGGTACACCCTGGTGCCGGTTGCCCTGACGGTACCGTATTGAACGGTCTGCTTTTCCATTACCCTGATATCGCTGAAGTACCGCGTGCGGGTATCGTGCACCGTCTGGATAAAGATACCACCGGCTTGATGGTGGTAGCGAAAAATATCCCGACCCAAACACGTTTGGTTCGCGCACTGCAAAAGCGTAAGAAGTTCACCCGTGAGTACGAAGCGATTGCACTTGGTAACATGACCGGCGGTGGCATGATTGAAAAGCCAATCGGCCGTCATTCTACCAAACGCACACACATGGCTGTTCAGGAGCTCGGTAAACCAGCAATTACACATTACCGTGTGGTTGAGCATTTCCGTGCACACACCCGCCTGCGTCTTCGTCTGGAAACCGGCCGTACGCACCAGATCCGTGTTCACATGGCATACCTGAACCACCCTCTGGTGGGTGATCAGTTATATGGTGGTCGTCCGCGTCCGCCACGCAATGCGGGAGATGAGCTGATCCAGACGTTGCGTCAGTTTGACCGTCAGGCACTTCATGCTGTCATGTTGCGTATTGAACACCCTACCACCAAAGAAATGATGGAATGGCACGCACCAATCCCAGATGACATGGTGAAACTGACTGAAGTACTGCGTGCAGACACCTTAGAGCACGGAGACGAGGACTACTGATCATGGATTGGATCACGCCAGACTGGCCCGCGCCTTCAAGGATTAAAGCTGTGAGCACCACCCGCCAAGGTGGTGTCAGCCCTGTTCCTTTTGATAGCCTGAACTTAGGCGATCACGTGGGCGATGACAGTGATTTCGTGGTGAAAAACCGCCAAACACTGGCAGAAGCGATGTCGATGCCGACATCTCCAGCCTGGCTGAATCAAGTTCATGGTACAGAAGTCGTGACTTTGCCTTTGGCTGTTGATGAGGTGCCGGATGCCGATGCCGCCTTTACGGAAGCTCAAGGGCAGGTGTGTGTGGTAATGACTGCAGATTGTCTGCCTGTGCTTTTTTGTAACGAAGAGGGGACACAGGTGGGCGCGGCACATGCAGGCTGGCGTGGTTTGGTCAACGGTGTGCTGGAACAAACACTCAGTCAGTTTGATGAACCAAGTAAAGTGATGGCATGGCTTGGCCCTGCCATCGGCCCTGACGCTTTTGAAGTGGGTAGTGAAGTGCGTGAGCAATTTATGGCGCACGATGCAGCCGCTGAAAAAGCGTTCAAGCCACACAACGATCGTTGGTTGGCAGATATCTACCTTTTGGCAAGGCAGCGACTCCAATCCGCAGGTGTGACCCAGATTTATGGCGGAGAACACTGCACAGTCTCTGATCCGGAAACCTTCTTCTCCTACCGTGGAGAAAAGCGTACAGGCCGTCAGGCCAGCTGTATCTGGATCGGTACAGAACGCGATTAACCAAATCGACAAAATTTTCGCCACTCAACTTGAAATCAGCCGTAGCCGCTCCCATTTTTTCGTTAAGCAACATCAAAGCTATTATCGAAATTATTAAAGGGGGGAGGCTATGCGCCTTGACCGATTTACCAGCAAATTCCAATTAGCCATCTCTGACGCTCAGTCACTGGCTTTAGGGCGCGATCATCAGTATATCGAGCCCGTGCACTTGATGGTGTCTCTCCTCAATCAGGACAGCAGCACCATCCGTCCTCTGATGACGCTCCTGAATGTGGATCTGACTCAACTACGCTCCAGTCTGAGTGAACTGCTCGACAAGCTGCCGAAAGTGACTGGTACTGGCGGCGATGTCCAGCTCTCGCACAGCATGGGCATGCTTTTCAATATGTGTGACAAGCTGTCCCAGAAGCGAAAAGATAAATACATCTCCTCTGAGCTTTTTATCCTGGCTGCCGTTGAAGACAAAGGTGCTTTGGGTGAATTGCTCAGAAGCCTTGGCCTGACAACCAAGAAAGTGGAAGACGCGATTGATAAAGTGCGCGGCGGTCAGGCTATCAATGATCCTAACGCGGAAGAAGCGCGCCAGGCGTTGGAAAAGTTCACCATTGACCTGACTGAAAAAGCCGAGCAGGGCAAGCTCGACCCGGTGATTGGCCGTGACGAAGAAATTCGCCGCACCGTGCAAGTGCTACAACGCCGTACCAAGAACAACCCAGTAATCATTGGTGAACCAGGCGTGGGTAAAACCGCCATTGTTGAAGGTCTGGCACAGCGTATCGTCAACGGTGAGGTACCTGAAGGGCTTCGCAACAAACGTGTGCTTTCTCTCGACATGGGCTCGCTCGTTGCTGGTGCGAAATATCGTGGTGAATTCGAAGAGCGCCTGAAGTCAGTTCTCAATGAACTGGCGAAAGAAGAAGGTAACGTCATTCTCTTTATCGACGAAATCCACACCATGGTGGGAGCAGGTAAAGCAGAAGGTGCGATGGATGCGGGTAACATGCTTAAGCCTGCATTGGCGCGTGGCGAACTTCATTGCGTTGGTGCAACCACATTAGATGAATACCGTCAGTATGTGGAAAAAGATGCGGCACTTGAGCGTCGTTTCCAGAAAGTGCTGGTGGATGAGCCAACGGTTGAAGACACCGTCGCTATTTTGCGTGGTCTTAAAGAGCGTTACGAGCTTCACCATGCGGTAGAAATTACTGACCCGGCGATCGTTGCTGCTGCGAGTCTCTCTCATCGCTATATCTCGGATAGACAACTGCCGGATAAAGCTATTGACCTGATTGATGAAGCGGCGTCGAGCATTCGTATGCAAATAGACTCAAAACCTGAACAGCTTGATCGATTAGAGCGTCGCTTAATCCAGCTCAAGATTGAGCAACAGGCATTGGCTAAAGAAAACGATGACGCAAGTAAGAAGCGTCTTGAATCCTTGCAAAGTGAAATTGACGAGAAAGAGCGTGACTATGCTGAGCTGGAAGAAGTGTGGAATGCAGAGAAAGCAGCGCTTTCCGGCACGCAACACATCAAGAGTGCGTTAGAGCAGGCACGCACGGATTTAGACATTGCACGTCGTGCAGGTGACCTTAACCGCATGTCTGAATTGCAGTATGGTCGTATTCCTGAACTGGAAAAGCAGCTCGATCTGGCTAGTCAGGCGGAAATGCAGGAAATGACTTTGCTTAAAAACCGAGTGACTGACGCTGAGATTGCAGAAGTACTATCCCGTCAAACCGGTATACCTGTCGCCAAGATGCTGGAAGGCGAGAAAGAAAAGCTACTTCAGATGGAAGATGAGCTTCATGGTCGGGTGATTGGTCAATCAGAGGCTGTCACCTCGGTGGCAAACGCTATTCGTCGTAGTCGTGCAGGCCTTGCTGATCCGAATCGCCCGATTGGCTCGTTTCTGTTCCTTGGTCCAACAGGTGTGGGTAAAACAGAACTGTGTAAATCACTGGCAGAGTTTCTCTTTGACAGCAGCGACGCCATGGTGCGTATCGACATGTCAGAGTTTATGGAGAAACATTCAGTAGCTAGACTGGTGGGTGCACCTCCTGGCTATGTGGGATATGAAGAAGGCGGTTATCTGACAGAAGCAGTTCGCCGTCGTCCTTATTCTGTCATTCTATTGGATGAAGTAGAGAAGGCGCACCCTGATGTCTTCAATCTTCTTCTACAGGTGTTGGATGATGGCCGTCTGACAGATGGTCAGGGTCGTACCGTTGATTTTCGCAATGCTGTGGTGATTATGACCTCTAACCTGGGTTCTGATCGCATTCAGGAACATTTTGGTGAACTGGATTACAATGGCATCAAAGCCATGGTGATGGATGTGGTGGGCAAACATTTCCGCCCAGAGTTCATTAACCGAGTCGATGAGTCAGTGGTCTTCCATCCATTGGGTCAGGAGCACATCAAGTCTATCGCCGGTATCCAGCTTGAGCATTTGGCAAAACGTATGGCTGAGCGTGACCTGAAGTTGGAAGTCACCGACGAGGCACTAACGCTTATCGCTGATGCGGGATTTGACCCAGTGTATGGTGCTCGCCCACTTAAGCGCGCCATTCAGCAAAGTGTCGAGAACCCATTGGCACAATCTATTCTTCGCGGAGAAGTGAAACCAGGCTTGCCGGTGAAACTGATTGTCGAAGACGAGCAAATAAAAGCTGTGCAATAAAGACAGGCTTAAAGAGTAAGAACATAAAGAGGCCCAATAGGCCTCTTTTCTTTTATCTATATCCAGGTGCTTCCCTCGATTTTAAAAGTTACCCACAGCTTTTTGTGGGCTTGATGTGGGTAAAATGTGTGGAAATAAGCCTTTCGCACAAAAGATACTCAAACGATGACTTTTCTACAAAAAAGTTTAAAAAAGCCCTTGCCAGAATTCGAGACCTCCCTATAATGCGCCCCATCGACACGGCAAGCGGCTCCCAATAAGGAAATGCCCACCAAGTCGAAACGCGAAAACCTCATCATCAAAGCATTGAAAAGTGCGGCGAAGAGGTGAGTCAACAAGGTGTTTTGAGGGTTGCGAAAGCAATGCTGAAAAATCTCAAAATTTCTTCTTGACTTCATCGCCCGGCAGCGTAAAATTCGCAGCCCTGACGGTGAGAGGCGACGCTTCTTCAAGTCAACGTTCTTTAACAATTTGACCTATGCAATCTGTGTGGGCACTCGTGATTGATAGACAAAAGATTTATCGATGTTTACTGAGTGACCAAACGAAAACTCTACGGAGTTATCGGCACAGTCAATTCGTTCTGCTCTTTCTTTACTTTGTAGAGAGGGGTTAGAACACAACAGTATTTCATCGAGCCAAAAACTTTAATTGAAGAGTTTGATCATGGCTCAGATTGAACGCTGGCGGCAGGCCTAACACATGCAAGTCGAGCGGCAGCGACAATAAAGATTCTTCGGATGATTTATTGGGCGGCGAGCGGCGGACGGGTGAGTAATGGCTGGGAACCTGCCTGGTAGAGGGGGATAACCACTGGAAACGGTGGCTAATACCGCATGACGTCTACGGACCAAAGAGGGGGACCTTCGGGCCTCTCGCTACCGGATGGGCCCAGTTGGGATTAGCTAGTTGGTGGGGTAAAGGCTCACCAAGGCGACGATCCCTAGCTGGTTTGAGAGGATGATCAGCCACACTGGAACTGAGACACGGTCCAGACTCCTACGGGAGGCAGCAGTGGGGAATATTGCACAATGGGCGCAAGCCTGATGCAGCCATGCCGCGTGTGTGAAGAAGGCCTTCGGGTTGTAAAGCACTTTCAGCCGTGAGGAAGGCATTGTACTTAATACGTGCAGTGTTTGACGTTAGCGGCAGAAGAAGCACCGGCTAACTCCGTGCCAGCAGCCGCGGTAATACGGAGGGTGCGAGCGTTAATCGGAATTACTGGGCGTAAAGCGCATGCAGGCGGTCTGTTAAGCAAGATGTGAAAGCCCCGGGCTTAACCTGGGAACCGCATTTTGAACTGGCAGGCTAGAGTCTTGTAGAGGGGGGTAGAATTTCAGGTGTAGCGGTGAAATGCGTAGAGATCTGAAGGAATACCGGTGGCGAAGGCGGCCCCCTGGACAAAGACTGACGCTCAGATGCGAAAGCGTGGGGAGCAAACAGGATTAGATACCCTGGTAGTCCACGCCGTAAACGATGTCTACTTGGAGGCTGTAGTCTAGAACTGTGGCTTTCGGAGCTAACGCGTTAAGTAGACCGCCTGGGGAGTACGGTCGCAAGATTAAAACTCAAATGAATTGACGGGGGCCCGCACAAGCGGTGGAGCATGTGGTTTAATTCGATGCAACGCGAAGAACCTTACCTACTCTTGACATCCAGAGAACTTTCCAGAGATGGATTGGTGCCTTCGGGAGCTCTGAGACAGGTGCTGCATGGCTGTCGTCAGCTCGTGTTGTGAAATGTTGGGTTAAGTCCCGCAACGAGCGCAACCCTTATCCTTGTTTGCCAGCGAGTAATGTCGGGAACTCCAGGGAGACTGCCGGTGATAAACCGGAGGAAGGTGGGGACGACGTCAAGTCATCATGGCCCTTACGAGTAGGGCTACACACGTGCTACAATGGCATATACAGAGGGCAGCGAGACAGCGATGTGAAGCGAATCCCAGAAAGTATGTCGTAGTCCGGATTGGAGTCTGCAACTCGACTCCATGAAGTCGGAATCGCTAGTAATCGTGGATCAGAATGCCACGGTGAATACGTTCCCGGGCCTTGTACACACCGCCCGTCACACCATGGGAGTGGGCTGCACCAGAAGTAGATAGCTTAACCTTCGGGAGGGCGTTTACCACGGTGTGGTTCATGACTGGGGTGAAGTCGTAACAAGGTAGCCCTAGGGGAACCTGGGGCTGGATCACCTCCTTAACGATACTATTAATGCTAGTGTCCACACAGATTGCTACGGTCAAAAAGATAAAGAACATACTTAGATGGGTCTGTAGCTCAGGTGGTTAGAGCGCACCCCTGATAAGGGTGAGGTCGGTGGTTCAAGTCCACTCAGACCCACCAATCGATTCGGTTGGTGGCACTAAGTATCGATGTGGGGCTATAGCTCAGCTGGGAGAGCGCTTGATTTGCATTCAAGAGGTCTGCGGTTCGATCCCGCATAGCTCCACCACTCTTTAAGCACACTTCTCTAAACAGAGAGTGCTAAGTGTTCTTAAAAAGTGGTTGTTCGCTAGAACACATCACATGCTCTTTAAAAATCTGGAAAGCTGACTAAACAAACTCAATGAGTTTGTTTGTAAAAGTTCTCAAATGTTGATTCTTCGGAATTAACACCAAACACATTCAAGTGTTCTTGGTTTCATCCTTCTTAGGAAGTGATGAACAATATTTGAGTCCGGCGAAATCGTTCATCGCTTTATGTTTCCGCTTTTTAAGAAAAAGCAGAGGCAAAAAGGGTGAACATGTTCTTATTAGAACGCCTTGGTTGTTTGAGCATACGAAACCTCTTGGGGTTGTATGGTTAAGTGACTAAGCGTACACGGTGGATGCCTTGGCAGTCAGAGGCGATGAAGGACGTAGTAACTTGCGATAAGCCCAGATAAGGCAGTAACAGCCATTTGAATCTGGGATGTCCGAATGGGGAAACCCACTGGCATAAGCCAGTATCCCACACTGAATACATAGGTGTGTGGAGGCGAACTCGGGGAACTGAAACATCTAAGTACCCGAAGGAAAAGAAATCAATTGAGATTCCGGCAGTAGCGGCGAGCGACCCCGGATTAGCCCTTAAGCGTTTTATGAGTTAGTGGAAGCCTCTGGAAAGTGGCGCGATACAGGGTGATAGCCCCGTACACGACGGCTTATTTAACGTGAAAACGAGTAGGACGGGACACGTGTTATCTTGTCTGAAGATGGGGGGACCATCCTCCAAGGCTAAATACTCCTGACTGACCGATAGTGAACCAGTACCGTGAGGGAAAGGCGAAAAGAACCCCTGTGAGGGGAGTGAAATAGAACCTGAAACCGTGTACGTACAAGCAGTGGGAGCCTACTTGTTAGGTGACTGCGTACCTTTTGTATAATGGGTCAGCGACTTACGTTATGTAGCAAGGTTAACCGTATAGGGGAGCCGTAGGGAAACCGAGTCTTAACTGGGCGAATAAGTTGCATGACGTAGACCCGAAACCGAGTGATCTAGCCATGGGCAGGTTGAAGATTGAGTAACATCAATTGGAGGACCGAACCGACTAATGTTGAAAAATTAGCGGATGACTTGTGGCTAGGGGTGAAAGGCCAATCAAACTCGGAGATAGCTGGTTCTCCCCGAAAGCTATTTAGGTAGCGCCTCGGACGAATACTACTGGGGGTAGAGCACTGTTAAGGCTAGGGGGTCATCCCGACTTACCAACCCTTTGCAAACTCCGAATACCAGTAAGTACTATCCGGGAGACACACGGCGGGTGCTAACGTCCGTCGTGGAGAGGGAAACAACCCAGACCGCCAGCTAAGGTCCCAAAGTTATCGCTAAGTGGGAAACGATGTGGGAAGGCTCAGACAGCCAGGATGTTGGCTTAGAAGCAGCCATCATTTAAAGAAAGCGTAATAGCTCACTGGTCGAGTCGGCCTGCGCGGAAGATGTAACGGGGCTAAGCGATACACCGAAGCTGCGGCAGATATTTATATCTGGGTAGGGGAGCGTTCTGTAAGCCGTTGAAGGTGGTCTGTAAGGGCTGCTGGAGGTATCAGAAGTGCGAATGCTGACATGAGTAACGACAAAGGGGGTGAAAAACCTCCTCGCCGGAAGACCAAGGGTTCCTGTCCAACGTTAATCGGGGCAGGGTAAGTCGGCCCCTAAGGCGAGGCCGAAAGGCGTAGTCGATGGGAAACGGGTTAATATTCCCGTACTGCTGATAACTGCGATGGGGGGACGGAGAAGGCTAGGTGGGCCTCGCGACGGTTGTCGAGGTTCAAGTGCGTAGGTGGGTGTCTTAGGCAAATCCGGGACGCTATACACTGAGACACGATGTCGAGCTACTACGGTAGTGAAGTCATTGATGCCATGCTTCCGGGAAAAGCCTCTAAGCTTCAGGTTATCAGGAACCGTACCCCAAACCGACACAGGTGGTCGGGTAGAGAATACCAAGGCGCTTGAGAGAACTCGGGTGAAGGAACTAGGCAAAATGGTACCGTAACTTCGGGAGAAGGTACGCTCTCGACGGTGAAGTCCCTTGCGGATGGAGCTATTGAGAGTCGCAGATACCAGGTGGCTGCAACTGTTTATTAAAAACATAGCACTGTGCAAAATCGAAAGATGACGTATACGGTGTGACGCCTGCCCGGTGCCGGAAGGTTAATTGATGGGGTTAGACTTCGGTCGAAGCTCTTGATCGAAGCCCCGGTAAACGGCGGCCGTAACTATAACGGTCCTAAGGTAGCGAAATTCCTTGTCGGGTAAGTTCCGACCTGCACGAATGGCGTAATGATGGCCACGCTGTCTCCACCCGAGACTCAGTGAAATTGAAATCGCAGTGAAGATGCTGTGTACCCGCGGCTAGACGGAAAGACCCCGTGAACCTTTACTACAGCTTGGCACTGAACATTGAGCCTACATGTGTAGGATAGGTGGGAGGCTTTGAAACACAGACGCCAGTTTGTGTGGAGCCGACCTTGAAATACCACCCTTGTATGTTTGATGTTCTAACTTAGGCCCCTTATCGGGGTTGAGGACAGTGCCTGGTGGGTAGTTTGACTGGGGCGGTCTCCTCCCAAAGCGTAACGGAGGAGCACGAAGGTGGGCTAATCACGGTCGGACATCGTGAGGTTAGTGCAATGGCATAAGCCCGCTTGACTGCGAGAATGACGGTTCGAGCAGGTGCGAAAGCAGGTCATAGTGATCCGGTGGTTCTGAATGGAAGGGCCATCGCTCAACGGATAAAAGGTACTCCGGGGATAACAGGCTGATACCGCCCAAGAGTTCATATCGACGGCGGTGTTTGGCACCTCGATGTCGGCTCATCACATCCTGGGGCTGAAGTCGGTCCCAAGGGTATGGCTGTTCGCCATTTAAAGTGGTACGCGAGCTGGGTTTAGAACGTCGTGAGACAGTTCGGTCCCTATCTGCCGTGGGCGTTGGATGATTGAGAGGGGCTGCTCCTAGTACGAGAGGACCGGAGTGGACGAACCTCTGGTGTTCGGGTTGTCACGCCAGTGGCATTGCCCGGTAGCTAAGTTCGGAATCGATAACCGCTGAAAGCATCTAAGCGGGAAGCGAGCCTCAAGATGAGTCATCCCTAGGGCTTTAAGTCCTCTAAAGGGTTGTTGGAGACGACGACGTAGATAGGTCAGGTGTGTAAGCGCTGCGAGGCGTTGAGCTAACTGATACTAATTGCCCGTGAGGCTTAACCATACAACACCCAAGGGGTTTTGACGGACTCGAATAAGAACGTTGAATGTGTAAGAACGAGAACAAAGACAGTCACTTTCCAAGATTTTGGTTTTTACCTTTTTTAAAAAGGTGAAGACTTAGCAGAATTTGCTTGGCGACCATAGCGTTATGGACCCACCTGACTCCATGCCGAACTCAGTAGTGAAAGGTAACAGCGCCGATGGTAGTGTGGGGTCTCCCCATGTGAGAGTAGGACATCGCCAGGCTTCCAATTTAAGTGTGGAGCGGTAGTTCAGTTGGTTAGAATACCGGCCTGTCACGCCGGGGGTCGCGGGTTCGAGTCCCGTCCGCTCCGCCACTTCTTAAAGAAACCTCAGCCGAAATGCTGAGGTTTTTTGCTATATGCGCCCCCAGAAAAGTGCTTTGCACCTTGGGTCGCGGCACTGGACGCGCGCAACTAGGCGTCGCCGTTGAGTCCCACTGGTGCTCCAGCCCGGCCGTTCCGCTACTTCTTAAAGAAACCTCAGCAGAAATGCTGAGGTTTTTTGCTATTTGCGATCCAGAATAATTCTGCTCACTTTGAGCTGCCGTGCCAGAAGTAAGTACCACTTACTGTGCGCGACTAGAAGATCCTTTTTGCTGCTCATCCTCATCCTCATCCTCAGATTCGCTTCTTTGTGGTTTGAGTCTTCTTTAAAGGATGATCATGAATTCGTGATTCAACTGGGCAGGTTGCTGTAGGTGTTGATTGTCGAAGGACAGGTAGGAAGATGACTCGATACTATTTAAAGCCCTGCTGGTTCAGCAGGGCTTTGTCGTTTAAGCGCTATTGGTTGCTAGAGGCCTTTTTATACTTATGTGCTTTTGCTGCCTGATAAACAGAGCGCAGGCAATGAGGAGGGTAAAGAATTCGGCGAGAGGAAGCGCAGTAATGAAGTGCTGATCTTTAAAGAAAATAACCAAACCGAAGATCAGTGAAACAGGCAGTACCAATCCTCGACTCAACGCGATGGCTGCTGATTGTTTTGGCAGTTGCATTGCGGTGAAGTAAGCGGAAATAAGAACGTTAATTCCGCTTAGCATCAGACATGGCCAAATGATGGCGATGTAACTGAGAGCGTGTGAAGATGCTTTCTCATCCAAATCTGTCAGGAAAAGCTCGGTAACTGTATCGGGCTTTACGAGGCAAAGATAAACCAAGGCACTGCTAATAAACACAATGGTGGTTGCAGCGAGTGCCATGAAGCGATTGATACGATGTAGGTTACCCGCCCCTTTGTTTTGACTGACTAAAATATGGATAGCATCGACCACGCCGTAGAACATCATCATGCTGACGAACAAAATGTAGTTAGCAATTGAAAACCCCGCCACTGCTTCCTGACCGCCATTTTTCATCAGTAACCAATGTACGGTGAAGATAACGATACCTACGGAAATTTCATTGATGAATTCCGAGGCGCCGTTGATAAGCGCGCTCACAAACTTCCTTATCTCTAATCCTGCCTTAGAGAGCGACAAGGTTCTCGAAGGTTTTGCGAAATAGAAAATAAGTACCGAAAGCTGAAGTAGCTGTGCAAAGGTTGTTGCCCACGCTGCCCACTCTATCCCAAGTCCCAGCACTCCCAGGAAAACGTAATCAAGAGTAATGTTGGTCGCTGCGCCTAACATAAGCGCGGCGGTTGCGAGCATTGGGAACCCATCAGCGCGTACAAAGTAATAGAGGACCATGGTGGTCAGCTGGACAATCATACAGACGGTGAGAACACTGAAATAGCGCTCCATGAGCGGATGAAGTGAAACTGGGGCGCCTAGAAAGTAAAAGAGTTCTGTGCTGAAGATGGAGCTGATAATAGCCATCGACGCGCTGAACCCTAATGCGCCTAACATTGACTGCGTGAAGGCTGCATTGGCTTTATCAAGTTCGTCCTTGCCTATATGTTCCCCAGCTTGAACAGTCCCGCCAATTGCAATCATCAAAGACACGGCGAAAACAAACGTGATGTAAGGAATGAGTAGGTTGATGGCCGCTAGCGCGTCAGCACCCAGAAATCTGCCGACAAACATCCCATCAACAATGCTTGCACTGGATATAGCAACGAGGCCAATAAATGAGGGAATGGCGAAATAGAAGAAGGTCGAGACTATCGGTGCGTCCAACACACGGTTCTTGGAAGTCATAATCTTTGTGTAGAGAGAATAATGGACGGTCATGATGCGTGAAGAGGATGCCATCTTCACCTGCGTTAAAGGTGATATGGGACTTACCTTATGACGTGTTGTAACAATGGTAACTTTTAGTGTAATGAGAATTAATATCAATTAGGATCCGTCGCCTTATCAGATTAAACGCCATTTAGGCGCGCTTGGTATAAGGCGAGGGAAACGTGAGTCAGATAGCCAGCAACATCGCAGAGAAAGCATCCTTTCAAGCATTCTTTAACTGTTATCTGAAAGAGGTCGATGCTGGGGATTGGTCTCCCGCTTCACGCTGGCAGATGTCGGTGGGCCGATTTGGAGATGCGGCAAAAGACAAGTGGATTGTCGAAATCTCACTGCCACATTTAGTAGGAAAGCTTGCCGTAAATGTTGAATACCGCTCATTAGTCGGGAATCACCGATTAGGCAAAGTACTGATTCAAGTTGATAAGTTCTCTTGGAAAGTGATCTCAGAGACGCATGCTTTACAACAACTTATCGAAGGGATCTTCCACGCAAAGTCAGCCGCTTTTGAATGCAAGCAAGAGCTCATGCTGCGTGTGATTGAAAGCCAGAGACTAATGACGCAGTACATTGAAGAACGTCGTGGCGATCCATCGCTCAGCAAGCCAAATTTCATTGACGCTGAACAATCATTGCTTTTTGGTCACTGGCAACATCCTACACCGAAAAGCCGTCAGGGAATGTTGGAATATCATCACGCATTCTATGCACCTGAAACAAAAGGGCGCTTTCCCCTTCACTACTTTAGTATTGATCGTGCTCTGATCAAGCAACGGTCTGCGATCCCGTTGACCGCAGAAGAAGTGATCACTGAATCTTTGCCTGCTGCGGCGGATAAACCAGAAACCCATATTGTGGTTCCCATGCATCCTCTTCAAGCGCAGTGGCTTCTTCATCAAAACGATATTCGAGCGTTGATAAAGACGGGCGATATTAAGGATTTGGGAAGTTATGGCCCTGAGTTTACCGCTACGTCTTCTGTGCGCTCTCTCTATCACCCGAATCTGAATTGGATGTACAAATTCTCCCTGCCAGTAAAAATCACCAACTCACTGCGTGTTAACAAACGCCATGAGTTGGATGCTGGTGTGGTCATGGCGACACTATATCGCAAAACGGGTTTTAGTGAGCGCCATGCCTGCTTCAAGGTCATTACTGATCCCGCATACATCACGGTCGATTTGCCTAGTCAGGAAGAAAGTGGTTTTGAAGTCATCATACGCGAAAATCCTTTCCCAGAGGGCAAGGCTCAAGATGTGGTTACCATCGCGGCATTGACTCAGTCTCCAATGCCAGGTGAAAGCTCGATGCTTTATGACGTCATCAGCAAGCTTGCGAACCGAAATGAATCAGATTACCTGCGCATTGCCATTAAGTGGTTTGCCAAATACTGGGAATGCGCCATAGAGCCAATGATTGCGCTTTATGACGAACATGGCATTGCGCTTGAAGCTCACCAGCAAAACAGTGTGATTGAGATGAAAGAGGGGCTTCCATCGGTTTATTACTTCCGTGATAACCAAGGCTTCTATCTTTCCAAAGCGTATCGTGGATATCTGGAAACTATGGAGCCGGATTCTGTCACCGTAGACTCTCTCTATTTCGATGACGATGTTATCTGCGATCGTTTTGCTTATTACCTGTTCATCAACCATTTGTTCTCCATCATTGGCCGCATGGGAGCAGATGGTCTGGTTGAAGAGCGAATACTTATCAGCTTCGTTCAGCAGAGGCTCTATGCGCTGAGAAACACCCTTTCCGGTGCGGGAAAACTGTTTGTCGAAAAGCTACTGTCAGAATCAGCTATCCCGGTAAAAGCCAACTTGTTAACCCGTGTTCATGATGTTGATGAACTGCTGGCAGACAACGAACAAGCTATCTACTGCACGATTTCCAACCCGCTTGTGATGACTTGTCTGGAAGAGCCGATGGAGGTGAATTATGCCTCTGCCTAATAGCCAGAATTTGTCAGCGATTGAAAGAGTCATTAAGCAACTGTTAGAAGCGGTACTGTTTGAAAATTGCGTCGACATCTCTGACAAAGAGGGGAAGTTTGCTTGGAAGCTTGGGGAAAGAGAATATCTTATCTCAGGTCAGCGAGGCGCATTTGGTCGCTATCGACTCGATATTCAGTCGCTATGTATCGATGGTGTTCGCGCCAATGTTTCTGCGCATTGGCAGCAGATAATTGAAGATTTACCTGCAACAGAGAAAACCAAATACGCGCTTGCCGAGGAGTTCTCACAAACAGCTGCCCTTTGCGAGTGGAACCGTCGACACGTCAGTAAGCCTGAATCCCGTCGCTACCAAGAGTTTGAAACCTTGGAAGGCTCGCTTGATGAAGGACATCCATACCATCCTTCCTTCAAGGCGCGTACCGGATTCAGTGCTGCAGATCATGAAGCTTACGGCCCTGAATCTTCCAAGCCCTTCTACCTATGTTGGCTCGCCGTTAAGCGCACTCACATCAAACAAAATTTGCCACAACCCCATGACGCTTTCTGGCTCAGAGAGCTTGGCCGAACTCAATGGTTAAGATTATCTGGGGCATTGAGTGCACAGAACAAAAGTTGGGATGAATATTCGCTGTTGCCCATGCATCCATGGCAATGGCAACAGTTGAGGCAAGAACAATTGCTTGAGCCACTTGCGGATCAAACCCTCATATTTCTGGGCTTGGGAGCTGATCAATACACCGCATCACAATCTGTTCGCACCTTGATGAACGCCAGCTATTCCGATAGAGCCAATATCAAATTGTCTTTGAGCATGGTGAATACCTCATCGAAGCGCACATTGGCACCGCACTCTATTTGTATGGCGCCAGTGGTTTCGACTTGGCTCAACCGAATTATTGAAAGTGACTTCGAACTGTCGGCGCTCTCTATTTTGGAAGAGTACGCAGGTGCCCGTTTCCATGTGCCGGGGAAGACCTCTGAAACGTCTCCGCTCGCTTCAGAAGTAGCGGTTATCTTCCGCGAAAGTGTGCAGCCCAAATTGCGTGAGGGTGAGTCAGCGATTCCCTTCAACGCATTGATGATGCTTGAAGACGACGGCTTACCTTTCATTGCTGGTTGGGTAGAAACCTATGGCTTGAATATCTGGTTGAGCCGTTTAATCGATGTCGTGGTGCTTCCTGTATGGCACCTACTGGTTAAACACGGCATTGGTATTGAACCTCATGGTCAGAACATGGTGCTGGTTCATCGTGATGGTTGGCCGGAACGAGTCATAGTGCGGGATTTCCATGAAAGCGTGGAATATCACCTGCCATTTCTGGCCAATCCAGAATGGTTACCAGACTTTGCTGCCATTGAACCCTTCCTCGCACGTGCTCCTATCGATGACTACTACGGCATGAGTTCGGTGGAGTTATTGCGTGAGTTGGTGATGGACACCCTCTTTATTTACAGCCTGACAGAGGTCTCTTTCCTCATAGAAAAAAGCTACGGCATGAGCGAACAAAGCTTTTGGAACATGGTAGGCCAAAAGCTTGAAGACTATGCCGATGACCACCCAGAACTTGATAGCCGCTTGCAGCAACTTGGCTACACCGAGGCGCAGGTACTGACGGAGTCTCTGATGACCCGAAAGTTCAAAGGAAGCCAGGCTGAGTGTCACCACTTGGTGCCCAACCCATTTCATAAATATTCTCAAAAATAGGGACGTTATGATTTACGTAAATGATGACTTTTTCAGTCATGAATTCTTTGAGCGCAGTAACGAAGCGTTCCGCTCACACCCTGAACTTGGCAGCTGCGCAGGGAAGCGCTTTGCTGTTTGCACAGAAGACCCAGCTTATCTGCTGGCGGTGTGTTTGTACCTTAAAGCCAATGGCGGCTCTTTTTACCCCATTTTCGCCCCGACGCCCCGTCTTGCTGCCAAACGATTAGCAACACGCGCCCAGTGCCACGTCCTGCTATTTGAACAAGGGCAACCTGCGATGTCGCTTCAGCAAGAAGGTGATGATGACGTGGCTGTGCTGGTGCAAACCAGCTCCGGCACCACCGGTGAGCCAAAGGTGATCACCCGAAGCTGGTCTTCAATCGACGAAGAAGTAGAAAGCTACGTCGCGAAGTTCAAAAAGCCGAACAAGATGACTCCACTGATTGCCTGCCCGATCACCCATTCCTATGGCTTGATTGCCGGTGTATTTGTGGCACTGAAGCGTGGTCAATCACCAGTCATCATTAACAACATTAACCCGAAATTCCTGCTGAAAAAGCTGATGACGACGCCGGATCATTTGCTGTATTCGTCCCCAGCTTTGATTCACTCAGTGGTGCAGCTTTACCCGAAAGGCCAACAACTGAATGCCGTGATGACCTCGGGCACTGTGTTACCCAAAGCCTGGTTTGAGGCGTTGCGTGAAAAAGCCAAACATGTCTTCCAGCAATATGGCTGTTCAGAAGCTGGCTGCATTGCCATTAACTCGGATACCAAGGCGGCGAATCACATCGGTACCCCGCTTGGACATCTCAAGGTCAATGCCGGTATCGACACGTCAAGACCGGGAGAGATCGTGGTGCAAAAAGGGGATGACATCATCTTCACCAAAGATCTGGGCTATTTCGATGATCAGGGTCAGTTGATCTTCGTTTCCCGTGCAGACGACATGATTAATGTCTCTGGCCTGAATGTGTACCCACAGGATGTTGAGAACGTGGTACTTGAGATCGCAGAGATCTCCGAAGCCGTGGTCTTCAAACGCTCTGATCCGCTATCAGGTGAACGGGTCTGTCTGCAGTTTGTAGCAAGCGATGCACTAGAACCAAGCCGGATCCGAAAATGGTGTTCGACACGGCTGGCATCCTACCAACTGCCCGTCGATATCGAGCAATGCACAGTGATTGAAAAGATGGCCAACGGAAAGATCAACCGTAACGTGCTGTCTCAAAGCAAAATTTCCATTCCAGCGATAGGTTAAGGAGCGCCCATGGAACGCGAACAATTGATTGCATCCATTCGCCAGGTATTGAGCGACAACATGCAAAATGCCCACATGGAAAAATTCAGTGAGAGTGCAAGGCTGAATGAAGACCTTTATCTGGATTCGGTGCTTATCCTTCAGCTAATCCTGCACCTTGAGTTGGATCTGGGATTGACCGTGCCGGAGGAAAATATTACCGCGGCAGACTATGCGACGGTTTCCAGTCTGGCGGACTTCCTGTGTCGCATTGAGCGTAATGAGCCTGCCCTAAAAGCGCAGGAGGAAGAATTTGAAGACGTCAAAGTACATTGCTTTGTCAGTTGCGTCTGTGAGTCCTTGAAGCGAAAAGGCATTGATCACCGTCCGTTTTACTTCGGCGTTTGGGATGCGACCTTCACCATCAGTGAGAACTACCAGCTTCAATACCACTCCGACGAGATAAACCATGGCAGTTTCCTTGATTGGTACCACCGCCTGTATGGTGTGGCACTGGCTCCTTGGTATGACGAAGGCAAAACCAAACAAGACAACATTGAAGAAATGCAGCGTCTGTTGGCAACCAAAGCAGAAACCTCACACCTAATGGTGATGCTGGATATGTATCAATTACCGGAGCGTGAGAATAAGTTCAACCAGAACCCTTTTCCGCACTATGTGATGCTTGAGAACACCCATGATCCGAAAACCCTGTTTATGTCCGATCCGGATTTCCGTTGGGAAGGTGAGCTCGAAAGCGCGCGTATCTTCAATGCGATTTCCCAACCGAGTGTAGCAGGCGGCTACCTGCTGGATGAAACCGGTTTACAGCATGCGAATGATCGCGATGTTCAAGCTTACTTTGAGGCGTGCTTTATTGCTGACGGTAATCCGCTGACGAGTTCTATTCGACGCATTCTGGATGCTCATGTCCGCGGTTATGCAGGGGTAAAACTCACGGACCTATCATTGGCATTGCGTGAAATTCGGGTGATTGCGGTGCGTAAATATGCCTATGAGCACGGCTTTGCTTTCTTCTGGCGCGCGCTTGGTCTGCCTGATGATGATTTTGAGATCTGGTGTGATGTGATTGAAGAGCTCATCCAAACCTATAGTCGGATCCAATACCAAATTATGAAGTTGGCAGAAACTGGCGATCTGGATCTGCAGGTCGAGATTTATGCCTTGTTGAATAAGCAGGATCGTACGGAGTTTCGCATCAAAAAACGCCTCAACGAAGTCTATCGTGATTGGTGCGAGCTGAACGATTTACCGCTTGAAGCGGCAGTAGAGGTTGCCTGATATGCAGCTTTCAATCTGTACCATTTCATTCCGACACCAGCTTGTTTCAATGGACAATCTGGCGGAGTGGGCTTGTTGCCACGGGTTTCAGGGTATTGAGCTTTGGGGAGCTCATGCCCTGAGCCTGGAGGCACAGCCGCAATATGATGCCAAGTGGCTAAACGACATGGGACTATCGATTTCCATGTTGAGTGACTATTTGCCCATTGCGGGTGATAAGCGCAATGCCTGGCAAAAATGCCGTCATATCTGTCGATTGGCAAAACAGTGGGATACCAAGAAGGTACGCACTTTTGCCGGTCACCAAGCGAGTAGCGAAGTGGGAGCAATAGCGCGCAAAGAAATGACTCAGCGCCTGAGAGGGATCTGTGAGTACGCCGCCGATCAGGGGTTGGATGTGTTGGTAGAAACCCATCCCGGTACGTTGGCCGACACCTCATCATCAATCGTGCAGTTGATTGAAGAAGTTGATCATCCAGCACTGAAGCTTAATTACGACACCTTGCATGTGTGGGAGTCCGGCGAGGATCCAGCTCAATTTCACCGGCAGGTCGAGGAGCACGTTGGTCATTATCACCTTAAGAATGTGCTGTCGCGCGAACTGCTAACCGTTTTCTCTCCGGAAAACGTCTACTCGCCAGCAGGGAGTCGATACGGCATGGTGCCGTTGCTTGAAGGGGCAATGGACTACCAACAGTTCTTGCCACAGGTGCTCGGTAAGCCTGCAGCGACGGCTTCATTGGAATGGTTTGGACATAATGTTAAACAGACATTATTGGATGACAAAGCGGCATTGGAAGAGATGAAACTGAGTTTACTGAGAGAGAACTCATCAAGAGTTGTTGGTTGCCCAGATTATTTAACCTGATTATGTGATATTGATCGCTACAGGGCAGGTTTGAACTTTAACTTTAACTGATGATATTGATAATCGTAATCATTATCGTTTGAGAGTTATTGACCATTAGGTAATCGAATGTCCCTACACAGTGCTCCATCGGCAGGGCAAATCCTGATTGTTGACAGAAATCGAGCGTATTGCGAAAAGCTAATACATCGATTCAATGAGAAAGGCTTTGCCATCAGGCGTTGTGTCTCAGATTCACAGGCTTCAGACATCTATCGAACCACCAATCTCGATCTTGTCATCTTTGCTGCCGACCTGCCGGAAATGGAAGGTTTTCGTTTGCTGAAACGCTACCGGGAGGAGACTGCAACGCCGATTCTGATGCTAGATGATACTTACAATCATCATGATTGCATGAACTGCTTTTTGTTTGGCGCTGATGACTATATAACGAGACAGCAGCCTCTGGATGAAATCGTTTGGCGTGCTGCTGCCGTGTTAAGGCGAAGTGCCCAGATACCTGCGAAAGAAAGCAAAACCCAATTGGTGGTGGACGAGTTGGTTCTGGACAGAAAATATCAGACAGTTTTCTATGATGGAGAGCAAGTCTCTGTCACACCCATTCAGTTCAAATTGCTCTGGACATTGGTGTTCCAGCAGCATCAGGTGTTATCCAAAGACTTTCTCTACAGGCAGGTATTGGCGAGGGACTTCCAAAAATACGATCGCAGTCTTGATATGCATTTGAGCAGAGTGCGAAAGAAGCTGGTGGGGGTCGGCATGGCGGCTGAGCGATTACAGACCGCCCATGGAAAAGGATATTGCTTCTCTTAAATAGCGCCATCTGGCGCTATTTTCACATATGTCATACTTATCAATAGATTAGTTTTATTAGGCTGACTTTGTAACAGTTGTAAAAGGCGTTTACAGCACAACGTATCAATGAATAATAATGCGAATCATTATCATTGTAGTTGCAGGACGTTGTAATGTTTCAAGGAAGCTCTTTTAAAATCTCTCCCCTCAGTGCGGCTGTTATCGCCGCGCTGTTTTCTCAATCTGCCATCGCCAATACTGATGACCACGAAACTATCGTCGTCACTGGAAACACTCAGGCAGCGCCAGAAGTATTCGTCGATTCTGATCAGTTGGATGCCATTCAGGCAAACGACCTGAACGATATCTTCCGTTCAAGTGCTGAAGTCTCTGTAGGTGGTAGCACTGACTATGCACAGAAAGTCTATGTTCGTGGTCTCGAAGACACCATGCTGAACGTGACCATTGACGGTGCGGTTCAGTCAGGTTCGCTATTCCACCACCAAGGTAGCCTGTTTGTCGAGCCTGAACTGCTCGAGCAGGTTGAGGTTTCTGCAGGCGCTGGCCGCGCGACTGACGGTGCCGGTGCGTTGGGTGGTGCCATTCGAATGAAGACAAAAGACCCACGTGCGCTTTTGGCCGCAGGTGAAAACTTCGGTGGGCGTGTAAAAACTGTCTTTAACGACAACACTGATGGTTTTAAAACGACTGCCAGTGGTTATGGTGCAATAACGGATAGTGTGAGTGTCTTGGCTTCTCTGGGTTATAACGACCAAGATGACTATAAAGATGGTAACGGCGACACGGCAGAGTACACTGGTTTCCGTAATGGCTCCGGATTCGCTAAAGTCGTTGGTGAGTTGACTGAAGACCAAACAATTATCATCAGCTACGAGCGCAAAGAAGACAAAGCAACACGCTATGCCCGTCCTCACATGGGTGACTTCGTTAAAAACTATCCGCTTGAGCAAGAAACCTATCGTGATACTGCGACACTGAATTATGTTTTAGCGCCAAACAGCAACTGGCTGAACCTCGATACCACTGTCTACTACACCGACCTTGAGCTTGAGCGTCTGAATGACCCGCGTTGGGGCACTTATGTGGGGAACACTGAAACCGTCGGCGGTGACATTCGCAACACCTCCTCGTTTGAAAAGCTGACAGTAATTTACGGTACGGATTTCCGTCAGGACACATCGACGTTCAGCGGCAGTAGCCAAACGTTTGAAGATAAGGGTGATCAGTTTGGTGTCTACGTTCAGGGTGACTACAACGCAACAGAATCACTGGTTCTGAGCGCGGGTGCTCGCTATGACCGTTATTCTCTGGATGAAGACCTTCGTGATGGCGATACCCGCTCTGAAGGCACCGATATTTCAGACAACGGTTTCAGTCCGAATGCCGCAGTGACTTACTACATCACCAAAGACTTGAATGTCGTGTTGGGATACGCAGAAGCCTTCCGTGGTCCTCAAGTGGGCGAACTTTGGCTGCTGGACTATGTGTACAGCTCGCAGGATCGTAAAGGCGAAACGGCGAAAAATGCCGAGTTTACCGTGAACTGGAGCTTCGATAACGGTTATGTATCAGCTCAGGTCTTTGATAGCAAAATTGAAGACGTTGTTGACCGTGAAAAGACGGTTTACGAAAACAGTGGCACTCTGGACAACAAAGGCTTCAACATCACCGCTGCATACCAGCTGGATAGCCTGACTGCGACGATTGGTTTCAGTCGAGCGCAACCTGAATTTAACGGTGAGCCACTCAACGATGGCAGCATGAACATCGGTACTTCTATCGGTGACACGCTGGTAACCTCATTGAGCTACTATGCTAACGACGATCTGGAGTTTGGCTGGACAGGCCGCTTTGTTGACCGCCTGACAGATGTGCCAGAAGGTACTGAAGAAAAACCTGGCTATGGCGTACATGACATTTACGCACAGTGGCTGCCAATTTCCGGTGAAGACCTGACGCTGACAGCGTCAGTGAAAAACGTCTTTGATAAGGCTTACCGTGATCAATCTAGCCTTAGCGAAGATTACAACGGTCCACTCGAAGCGGGTCGTAACATCCGTCTGGGACTGAACTGGGGCTTCTAAGTCTCAATGAAGGGGAGCTTGGCTCCCCTTTGTTTTCTCTTCTATGTTGCCCGCCTGTTTTTGATCTTCTCGGCAGAATTTTCCACTTCCCGTAACCTTCTCTGATTGTCCTAAGTCCTGACTGCTAAGCTTCAATAGATAACTTCAGTGGCGATGACACCATGAAAAAAGACCTTCTGATGATCCTTTTTATCTGCATGTTTCTTCTCGGATTCTGGATGGCCATGTCACCAGCAGGTGCAAATCCCTGGGAGGAGGTACAGGAGCCTTATCTCGGCGTTGAGCAGTCGATTGGTAGTTATGCCAATGGATGTTTGAGTGGCGGTGAAGCTTTGCCACTGAAAGGTGAGGGGTATCAGGTTATTCGCCCTTCAAGGAACCGTTATTACGGCCACCCGAACATGATTGCCTATCTCACTAAGTTGGCCAAGAAAACCAAAGGCTTTGGCCTGGGCGATTTGATGATTGCGGATATTTCAATGCCGCGCGGTGGTAATTTCACCAAAGGCCATTCCAGCCACCAGACTGGATTAGATACGGATATATGGTTGAGCTTTGCGCCGGAATCGCTAACCAAAGATTCTCTGGAAAGCCCAACGGCTGTTAGCTTGGTGGATTTGCAGAATTACGCGCTTAAACGTGATAACTGGATGAAAGAGCATGCCATCCTGTTTCAAGTGGCGGCATCTGAGCCTGAAGTAGCACGTATTTTTGTCCACCCTGTGATTAAAGAAACCTTGTGTGAAATGGCATGGGAAGACAGAAACTGGCTGCGCAAAGTTCGCCCTTGGTGGGGACATCATTACCACATGCATGTCAGGCTTCAATGTCCGGAGGGAAGCTTAAACTGTATTTCCCAGAATGCACCGCCAGCGGGTGATGGTTGCGGTGCGGAGTTGATCAGTTGGCGTCCGAAACCTGTCGACGAGATAAAAACAGTAGCGACCACCACCAAGATAAAGCGGGTGAAGATAAAACCGGGTCAGTGTGAGGTGGTATTAACCCAGTAATTTCCCTAGCCAATGCCCAGATACAAGAAAAGCGCCGAAAGGCGCTTTTCTTCATTAACCCAGTAATGTTTAAACCAAACCCTGGAGTTTGACGAATTTTTCCAGTAACTCATCATTGGATTCCTTATGCTCAGGATCAATGATGATGCAGTTGGTGATAGGGCACACCGACTGACAGGTTGGCTTTTCATAGTGACCCACGCATTCCGTGCATTTGTCCGGATCAATTTCGTAGATCTCTGCGCCGAATGTAATCGCCTCATTCGGACATTCAGGATCACACATATCGCAGTTAATGCACTTCTCGGTGATCAGCAGTGCCATCGATTACGCACTCACCGCTTGTGGAGCATTTGGGGTACGGGTGTTCGCACCGTCGGTCAGGTTACGCATCAGTAGCGCAAATTCCAGATCCATGTCTTCCGGCACTGGAATGTAAACGAAATGACCGTTGCCTTTCGCATCGTCAATCGTTTCACCTTTGCGGTTTTCCATGGCGTCCAGTTTGAAGACCACATTGCCATTCGGCGTCATCAGCTCTAGTGAATCACCAGTGATGAATTTGTTCTTCACTTCCACTTCCGCCATGCCTTCGCGGCGCTTACCGGTGAATTCGCCCACAAACTGCTGGCTGTCAGACACTGAGTAGCCGTAGTCGTAGTTTTGGTATTCGTTGTGGGTGTGACGGCGCAGGAAGCCCTCGGTATAACCACGGTGAGCCAAGCTTTCCAGCGTGGTCATCAGAGTTTCATCGAACGGTTTGCCTGCAACGGCATCATCAATCGCCTTACGGTAAACCTGTGCGGTACGTGCACAGTAGTAGAAAGACTTGGTACGGCCTTCGATCTTCAGCGAGTGAACGCCCATCTTAGTCAGACGGTCGACATGCTGAATCGCTCGCAGATCTTTCGAGTTCATGATGTAAGTGCCGTGCTCGTCTTCAAACGCCGCCATTTTTTCGTCTGGGCGATGCGCTTCGCTCAAGAGAACCACTTCATCAGTAGGCTTGCCGAGACCAAGGGTGTTGTCTGGACGCTCTTCAGCTTCTTGGATTTGAACCGATGCTGCAGGCTGGATCTCAACGATTTGGCCTGTTTCGTCTTCCGTCGCTTTCTCTGTTTTGTATTCCCAGCGGCATGCATTGGTACAGGTGCCTTGGTTAGGGTCACGTTTGTTGATGTAGCCAGACAGCAGACAACGGCCAGAGTAAGCCATGCAAAGTGCACCGTGAACGAAAATTTCCAGCTCCACTTCAGGCACTTCTTTGCGGATTTCTTCGATTTCTTCCAGCGAAAGTTCGCGCGACAGAATCACGCGCTCAACACCTTGGGTTTGCCAGAACTTAACCGTCGCCCAGTTCACCGCATTCGCCTGTACAGAGAGGTGAATAGCCATCTCAGGGAATGCTTCACGTACCATCATGATCAGACCTGGGTCAGACATGATCAGAGCGTCAGGGCCCATATCAACCACCGGCTTCAGGTCGCGGATAAAGGTTTTCAGCTTTGAGTTGTGCGGTTGAATGTTGCACACCACATAGAACTTCTTGCCAAGCGCATGCGCTTCATCGATACCGATTTGCAGGTTCTCGTGGTTGAACTCATTGTTACGCACTCGAAGGCTGTAACGAGGTTGGCCGGCATATACCGCATCAGCGCCATAGGCAAAGGCGTAGCGCATGTTTTTCAAGCTACCGGCTGGGGACAAAAGTTCTGGTACAAACATAGTCATTGCTTCTACTAATTCTGAGTATAAGTCAGGCCGCATCAAAAAGTGGTGCGGGGAAGCGGGCGATTTTACTGTGATCTTGTTAACATAGCCAGTTCCGATCGGGAAACCATTTGCAGAAAAGGTTGTCATTTGGAAGATTCAGGTCTTCATTCATTTTTAGTGAATGATTTGACACAAGTTTGGAAAGGTATGTAGGTTGTAAGGGTATTCTCGGCTTTTTAAAGGCGAAAGAACCAGCAACATTGAGATTTGGACTGATGTACGAAAAGAAAACCAAGAGATTTAGCATGCTGTCTAAATCGATGCTTGGCCTGATGGGCTTGTCGCTCGTGACGGTAGCGGTATCAATCAACACGCTACAAAAAGAGCCAATCCGAATTGTCCCTCTCAATCTGCCCGAATCTGTTGTGCCTTCTTTTATTCAAAAAGAAGATGCAGTAAAGGCGGATAGCGCCGTCGACCTTCCCGCATATGAATACACCATTCAAACTGGCGATAGCCTGAGCGAAATTTTCATGAAGCTTGGCATTCCCTACAGCGATTTGTTGAAGCTGATGGAAGCCGATCTCAACCACCTGCGCATTGACACCCTGCAACCTAACGATACCTTGCGTTTTTGGGTAGACCCAGCAGGTAAACACCTGCAAAAACTGGAGCTTGAGTTCAATATCGCCTCTAAAGTGCAATATGTTCAACTTGATGATGGTAGCTATGAATTCAATGAAGTGTCGGTTCCAGGCACTTGGGTGGAAACTGTCACTGTTGGCGATATTGAAGGCAGTTTCTCGGTCTCTGCGCGTCGCGCGGGCCTGAGCTACAACGATGTCGAAGTGATTACTAATCTGCTCAAAGATAAGATGAACTTCTCCCGCGATCTTCGCGCTGGAGATAAGTTTGAAGTCGTTCGTGCGGAGCAATTTGTGGATGGTCAGGCGAGTGGTGCGCGTGAAATTAAAGCGATCCGCATTGAACGCCGTGGCCGACCCATCACGGCTTACCTGCACATCGATGGTAACTACTATGATAAAGACGGTCAGAGTCTGCAACGCGCTTTCCAGCGTTATCCGACCAATCGCAAAGAGCGCATCAGTTCGCACTTTAACCCACGTCGTAAACACCCGGTTACTGGCCGTGTTTCGCCGCACAACGGTACTGACTTTGCTGTAAGAACAGGCACACCCGTTCTTTCCACTGGTGATGGTGTGGTGGTGATGGTGCGTAATCACCCTTACGCAGGCAAATACGTGGTGATTGACCACGGCAACCAGTACAAAACCCGCTACTTGCACAACAGCAAGATTTTGGTGCGTAAAGGTCAGCGCGTGACCCGTGGTCAACGCATTGCGCTGTCTGGTCGAAGTGGCCGTGTTACCGGCCCGCACATTCACTATGAATTGTTGATTCGTGGCCGCGCGGTGAACCCGATGACGGCGAAGATCCCGATGGCGACGTCTGTCGCGCGTGCTGAAATGACGGACTTTAAGAAATCTGTCGCGGCTTACGATAAGAAAATGCTGAAAGCACAGTTCAAGTAAGCACGAACCAAAGAAATAAAAAAACGGGGCTCTAAGCCCCGTTTTCTATTTATTGCTATGTGTGAAGACGATTACTCGCCTTTGTCGACACCGCCAAGCTCTTCATAAAGATTTGGCAGGAAAGCACCCAGCTCACCGCACATCAGTGACAGGTCTGCATCCAGTCGTTGCGCCACATCTTCACGGTCAATATCCGCGTTCTGGTCGCGAAGTTCTTCTGAGAACTTGATGCGTTTGATGGACATGTCATCACACAGCATCAGCTCAATGCGGTCTTGCCAGTTCATCGCCAGCTTAGTCACTAACTTTTCTGCTTCGATGTGAGCCAGAATTTCATCGCTCGATAGATCCTGCTGCTTACAACGGATCACGCCACCTTGTTCCAGAATGGCTTTTAGCTCAGCTTCTTCACCGACTTCGAAGCCTTTTGGTGCGTTGCCAGAGCGAACCCACTCAGTCATTGCCAGCTCAACCGGCTTGTTGGTTTCAACAGGCACCACTGGCAAGCTGCCGAGAGATTTGCGCAGCAGCGCGAGAATGTCTTCTGCTTTCTTAGAACTACTTGCATCAACCAGCACCAGATCTGCTTTTGGCATGATGAGTGCGTAAGTCTGGCTCATTCGGCTGAATGCGCGTGGCAGCAGATCCATGACGATGTCATCTTTGATGCTGTCTTTTTCTTTTTTCTTCAGCGGACGGCCTTGCTCTTTTTCCATCGCGTCCACTTTGGCGGTCAGTGAATCTTTGATCACTGAGGCTGGCAGCATTTTCTCTTCTTTACGGGCACAGATAAGAATGTTGCCATCGCTGACGTGCGTCATCATGTCGCCGTGTTTGCCCAGCGCGGTGGTCCAGCCGAACTTTTGCATGTCCTGACTGCCACAAGGCGTGAAGCGGAATTCAGACAGTTGTTTTTCAATATGCTCCGGGTCGAGGTCGATGTCTCGGGTCAGGCGGTAGGTGAAAATATTCTTGAACCAAATCATGGCGAGGCTTTATCCATCCGGTAATGACAAAGGCCACATGGTATTGCATCAGGCAGAGAATGTCGCTTCAAATACGGTACAATCAGGCACTGAGCACAAGAACAGGCGCACACCTTTCAATGAAAATACTCCACACGTCAGACTGGCATTTAGGACAAAACTTTTTCACCAAAAGCCGCAAGCAGGAACACCAGGCTTTTCTGGACTGGCTTTTACAGGAAATAGATAAAAATCAGATTGATGCCGTCATCGTGGCTGGAGATGTTTTCGACACAGGTTCGCCGCCAAGTTACGCCCGTGAGATGTATAACCAGTTTGTGGTTTCCATCAGTCAGCGCAACTGTGCGTTGGTGGTACTGGGCGGTAACCATGACTCGGTTTCCACGCTCAGAGAATCCAAATCCCTGCTGGCTTGCCTGCATACCCATGTGGTGGCAAACACCAGCGACGATCTGCAAAGCCAACTCATCGCGTTGAAAAACCACGATGGCGAAATCGGTGCGATTGTGTGTGCGGTGCCTTTCGTGCGCCCGCGCGATGTGTTGACCAGTCAAGCTGGTGAATCTGGCACTGACAAGCGTCAGGCACTTGGTGATGCCATTAAATCCCACTACCACGAGCTGTATCAGGCAGCAGTGAAGTTGCGCGATGATAACGGCTGGCAAGTGCCTATCATTGCGACGGGCCATCTAACCGCACTTGGCGTGAGCCCATCTAAATCTGTGCGTGATATCTACATTGGTACGCTCGATGGCTTTGCGGCAGATGGCTTTCCGCCTGCTGACTACATTGCCCTGGGGCATATCCACCGCCCACAGATTGTCGCCAAGTCAGAGCATATCCGATACAGCGGCTCTCCGATCCCTTTGAGCTTTGATGAACTCAAATTCAACAAGCAGGTGGTGCTGGTGGAATTCGACGGCGACCAGCGCGCGCGTATCGAGCCGATCAGCGTTCCGAGCTTTCAGCCTATGGGTGTCCTAAAAGGGTCACTGGAAGAGATAGAAGTACAGCTTTCAGAGTATTTGGAACATGATGATCCAAAAGCTGTCTGGCTGCACATCGAGGTCTCTGTGCAGGACTATCTCTCTGATTTACAACAACGTATTCAACTGATGACTGAAGGGCTCAATGTAGAGGTATTACAGCTTCAGCGCACCCGTGGGCCAAAAGCTCAGGCGCTGACACAAGAGGCGAAAGAAACCTTGTCTGAGCTGACACCGAATGATGTTTTCCAAAAGCGATTGGCTCTCGAGGTGTTTGAAGGGGAGGACGAACTTGCGCGTAAAGAACGTATCCAAACCCAGTTCACCAAAATTGTGGCGGAAGTTGAGCATGCGGAGGGTGAAGAATGAAAATCCTGAGCCTTCGATTTAAGAACCTGAACTCACTGAAAGGCGAGTGGAAGATTGATTTCACTCAAACACCATTTTCAGACAATGGCCTGTTCGCCATTACCGGTGCAACGGGCGCGGGTAAAACCACACTGCTTGATGCGATTTGTCTGGCGCTTTATCACCAGACCCCACGATTGGGGCTGATCTCTACTTCCAGCAATGAAATCATGACCCGTGGAACGGCGGAGTGTTCTGCCGAAGTAGAGTTCGAAGTAAAAGGCCACCCGTACCGCGCGTTTTGGAGCATGCGCCGCTCCCGTGGAAAAGCGGACGGTAATTTACAGCAAGCGGATGTGGAGCTGGTGGACGCGAAAACCGACAAGGTACTGGCCACACAAGTGAAGCAGAAAAATGAATGGGTTGAGCGTGTTACGGGTCTCGACTTTGCCCGCTTTACCAAATCTATGATGCTTTCCCAAGGTGAGTTTGCCGCTTTCCTGAATGCCAAAGAAAACGAGCGCGCGGAGCTTTTGGAAGAATTGACCGGAACGGAAATTTATGGCCGGATTTCTGAAAAAGTACATGAGCATTTTTCCGCAGCAAAGCAGGCTTTGAGCCAGAAAGAGGCCGAAGCGAAAGGCGTGCAGTTGCTGAGTAGCGAGGAGCTTGAAGCCCTCGAAAAAGAACAGGAAGAAACAGAAGCCTTGCTCAAGAGTGAGCGCGAAAAACAGACCGAGCTCACGGCGCACCTGACATGGTGGAAAGAGCACCAAAAAAGCCATCAAGAGAAAAGTCAGGCCGAAGCACAGCTACAAACTGCAGAAGAAAACTGGAAGGCAGCCAAACCACAACTGGATAAACTCACCAACAGTGAGCCAGCGGAAAAGCTTCGCATGCCTTATGAGCGTTGGCAGTCGTCTTTGAAAAGCGTGGAATCAACGACTGCTTTGCTGGCTACCAAACAGGAAGCATTGAAAGCCAACACAGAAAAGAGCGCGCAGGCTGACGAGGCGTTAGTGAAAGCTTCAGAAGCGCTCACACTGGCGAAAACCCAGCAAAGTGAACTGGAAGTGCTTATTTGTGAGCAGGTCTTGCCGCTCGATACCGACATCAAACACCAATCTCTGCGGCTGCAAGAGTTTTTGCAGCAACAGGCGGGTCTGAAAACCAAGCAGGCTGAGCTGACTTCATCACAGGAAAAAACCACAGAGAACCTTGAGACCAAAAAGCAGGCTCTGGAAGCCGTTTCCACCTACCTGACCACCCATCAATTTGCGGGCCAGCTTAAACAGCACCTTGGCCAATGGGAACAGATGGGTAAGCAGTTCGCGCAAGAACAAAATGCGATTGGCAAACTGACTGAATACGAAACCGAACTTAATACCCAATTGCAGGCAGAGATCGCGAAAGCGGAAAATGCCGAGAGAGAAAAACAGGCAGCACTTAGCCAAAGCGAACAAGCCAAACACGCTTGGAAAACCCAGCAAGATGCGTTCAAGCAAGCAACCTCAAACGGTGATGTTGACGCTCTGGATAAACAGCGCGAGCAGCTAAATGCGCAACTTTCCATTTACTTCCAGTTAGGCCAATGGCAGCAGCAATGGCTGGAACTGGATAAAGAGAGCTTGGAAAAGCGCCAAACGCTGGCGGAACAGACTCAACAAGCCAAAAGCTTAGAGCTTGAAGTTACTTCACTTCGACAGCAATACAAAGACAAAAAGCAACTGATTGAGGCACTGTCCAAGCTTGTCAGTCAGGAAGAACATCTTGCGCAATATCGTGCGGCATTGCAGCCACAAGAAGCCTGTCCGCTTTGTGGTTCCACTGAGCATCCTGCGTTGTCGGGAGCTGTCTTCAACGTCTCTGAAACCCTGCAGCAAAAATCAGCAGCAGAGGTGGCGTTGAAAGATCTCGAGCATACGGGCAAAGAGACCGGTATGAAGCTAGAAACCGCGAAGCGTTACATCGAAGAGCTGGATAAGCATCTCCTGCGTTGTAAGCAGCAACAATTGGCGCTTAGCGAGCAATGGGCACAGGCGGCAGTAACACTCAACTTAGCTCTGACTATCGAACAGCGTGACGCCTATGTTGCATTTAACGAGCAGCAAACCCAGCAGTGTGATGCACTGACCCAAACCTTGAATGCACTCAAAGCGCAAGAGAAAGCCCTGCAGCAGGCAAAACAGCATTGGGATGAGGCTATCCGTGCATTGGATAGCACTGAGAAACACTTCTCCATTCTGTCGGTGACGATTGAAAGCAAAAAACAGGAAGCGCAGAAGCTGGCTGCTGATAAGCGCCAGAAGCTTGATTACCTCGAGACCCTCGAAAGCGTGCTGAGCCAGCAAATCGCAGACAGTGGTTACCAAGCCCCTGAGCATGATGAGCTTCAAGTGTGGTTGGCGTCGAGAAAGCAAGACGCCGAAAAATGGGAACAAAACCAGCAGCAAAAAGAAGTCTTGGCCAAAGAGGTGGCATTGCTTGAGGCTGAGCTTTCAAATTGTATGAAAGAGCACCATACATTGGCTGAGCAACTGGGCGCGCTTCAGTCCAAGATTGATTCGCTAACCGGCAAGCTTGAAGCTGCGAAAGCAAAACGCACTGAGCTCTTTGGTGACAAGCGGGTGGAAGAGGAAAAGCGCCGCGCTGCTGTTCAGACGGAACAAGGGGAAGCTTCCCATCAAGCAGCACAAGCCCTTGCGCAGCAATGTCTGGGCGATCTGCGCGCGATTCAGGCAGAAGTGGCAAGCCAAACTCAGTCGCTGGCATCGCTGAATGCCGAGGCACAGAGTTATGCATCCCAATGGGAAGAAAGTCTTGGGGCTTCGCCTTTTGATTCTCTGGAAATGTTCCAGGCTGCATTGCTTCCGGAGGAAGAAAAACAACAGCTACTTACCGATAAACGCGCGCTGGAAAATGCCCTTGAAGGTGCAAAAGTGCTGCTGGAGAAAGCCTTTCAGCATGTGGTTGAAGTACTAGCCCATGACCAGGCAGAAGTGTGGAAGCAAACTCCGCATGATGAGGTGGAATTGACGCTAACGGCAAAATCAGAGGCCGTGGATACGCTTGTGCGTCGAAGTGGTGAGCTGAGCCATGCTTTGGCGTCGGATCATCAAAGACGAGAAAACCAACAGGCGCTGTTTGCTGAGATCGAACGCCTGCGTGCGGAATACGATGATATACAGTATCTGCATTCACTGATTGGCTCACAAAAAGGCGATAAATTCCGTAAGTTTGCGCAGGGGCTGACGCTGGATAATCTAGTGTATCTGGCGAACAAACAACTCGACCGAATCCATGGACGTTACCAGCTGAACCGCAAGCAGGGTGAAGGGTTGGAACTCAGCGTGCTGGATACCTGGCAGGGTGATATTGAGCGTGATACTAAAACCCTCTCGGGCGGTGAGAGTTTCCTTGTCAGCTTGGCATTGGCTTTGGCGTTATCGGATCTCGTCAGTCACAAGACCAGCATCGACTCACTTTTCCTCGATGAAGGCTTTGGCACACTGGATAGTGAAACCTTGGATGTGGCGCTGGACGCATTGGATAATCTTAATGCCTCCGGCAAGATGATCGGGGTGATCAGTCATATTGAAGCGATGAAAGAGCGCATTCCTACTCAACTCCATGTTTCTAAAAAAACTGGCTTGGGTGTTAGTGAGCTGGATAACAAATTCCGCGTGTCGCAGTAGTGGGCACGTTTGCGGCTACAGGCTTCATTATTCGCTGTGTAGAGGAAAATATCGGTTGGCAAAAAGTCAGTAAATGTCTGGATTAAAAGGCAGTCACTGGCTTTCGTCCGCTTCAAACCTCGCGGAAGGTCACAAAACTGTCATAATAGAATCACATAATGACGTCCAAGTAATAAGCCAAACAGCTGGAAAAAAACAGGTTCTGGTTGTTTGACCAAAAAGTTAAACCACTCTAACTGGGTATGGAAAAATGGTAAGACGGATACTTGTTGTCGAAGATGAAGCACCTATTCGCGAGATGTTGTGTTTCGTACTGGAACAAAAAGGTTATCAGGCCGTAGAAGCAGAAGATTATGACAGTGCTCTGGAAAAAATCTGCGAGCCTTACCCTGAACTGATCCTAATGGACTGGATGCTGCCTGGCGGCTCGGGGATCAACCTGATCAAACATCTAAAGCGTGATGAACTGACCCGCCAAATCCCAGTTGTGATGCTCACAGCGCGTGGCGAGGAAGAAGATAAAGTTCGCGGTTTGGAAGTCGGCGCGGATGATTACATCACTAAACCTTTCTCACCAAAAGAGCTGATGGCGCGCCTGAAAGCCGTGATGCGCCGAGTATCACCAACGTCGCTGGATGACGTGATTGATGTGCATGGTCTGAAGCTTGATCCTGTTTCACACCGTGTGACTTCAAACGAAAAACCGCTGGAAATGGGTCCAACCGAGTTTAAGATGTTGCACTTTTTCATGACCCACCAAGAGCGTGTTTATAGTCGTGAGCAACTTCTTAATAACGTTTGGGGCACTAACGTTTATGTTGAAGATCGTACCGTTGACGTGCATATTCGTCGTTTAAGAAAAGCGCTGGAAGAAGACGGTCACGACAAACTGGTGCAAACTGTTCGTGGCGCAGGCTACCGTTTCTCAACGCGCACCTGATAACGCATTATTCATAGGTCATCCGAAGGCCACCGGGTGGCATCGTGGAGACATTGATGGTCGAAAGACTTACCTGGAAAAAGCTGGCTCTTGAGCTGGCTTTTTTTTATCTACCTTGGTTTCTCATAGGCTGGTTCTTTGGCGGTCTGCCTTGGTTGTTGCTATTGGCAACGGTTTTGGTGTTGCTGTGGAACTTCTACCACCAACTCAAACTCTCTGATTGGCTTTGGAAAGAGCGCAGCCTGACACCACCAACCGGCTCAGGAAGCTGGACGCCGCTGTTTAACGGTATCTATCGTCTACAAAAGCGTAACCGTCGTCGTCGTAAAGAGCTTGCCAATCTTATCCGCCGTTTCCGCAATGGTGCAGAATCTTTGCCCGATGCGGTCGTAGTGTTTGAGCATGACGGCTCGATTGTCTGGTGTAACAAGCTGGCGCAGGAGCTACTGGGCTTCCGTATGCCTGACGATGCCGGTCAGTACATTGCCAACCTGATACGTACGCCGGAGTTTATTGAGTACCTGAGCCGCGCGGAACTGGGTGAACCGTTTGAAATGCGTTCGACCTTGCACGCATCGAAAACCCTCGAATTTCGTACCATGCCTTATGCCGAAGGTGAGTATCTGATGGTGGTGCGTGACATTACCCAGCTTAAACAGCTTGAAGGTATGCGCCGTAACTTCTTTGCAAACGTATCTCATGAGCTCCGTACGCCAATGACGGTACTGCGCGGCTATCTGGAAATGTCTGAAGATCCAGAAATGCTGGTGGGGCCAATGTGGGATAAAGCTCATGGAGTGATGACCGAGCAGTTGACTCGTATGGAAGGTCTGGTGGAACAGCTTCTGACTCTGTCGAAAATTGAGGCGAGCGTGAAGATCGCGCTGGATCAGAAAGTAGACGTGCCAGCAATGCTTGATGTGTTGGAAAAAGAAGCGCAGACACTCAGTGGGGATCAGGCGCATGACTTTGAGTTTGAAATCGATCATTCGCTCCAAGTGTTGGGCGATGAAGATCAGCTTCGCAGCGCCATTTCTAACCTAGTGTATAACGCGGTGAAACATACGCCAGCCAGCGCTAAAATTAAAGTCCGGTGGTTCAAAACACGTAAAGGCCCAAGGCTCGAAGTGATCGACAGTGGTGACGGTATTGCGCCCCAACATATTGATAGACTGACCGAGCGCTTTTATCGCGTCGATAAAGCGCGATCACGTGAAACAGGCGGCAGTGGTCTCGGTTTGGCCATTGTGAAGCATGCGCTGAATCATCACGAGTCCGAGCTTGAAATCAAAAGTAAGGTGGGACAGGGTAGTACGTTCTCGTTCACCCTTCCGGAGCGTCTGGCATGTTAAAACGGGCTTTGACCCTGATTGGACTCCTATTAGTGGCGGCGCCTGCTACCGCTGACGATCACCTCCCTCTATACCACCGTGTAGATAATGTATCCGGTAACCTCTCGACTGTTGGCTCAGACACTCTGGCTAATTTGGTCACTCAATGGGGCGTGCTTTTCAAAAAGTATTACCCAAGCGTCAACGTTCAAATCCAGACGTCGGGCTCTTCTACTGCGGTGCCAGCGTTGATTGAAGCAACGGCGCAGTTTGGCACCATGAGTCGGGAAATGCGCCCGCGCGAAATTGAACTGTTTGAACGAAAGTATGGCTATCCGCCAACGGCGATTAAAGTCGCGATTGATGCGATGGCGATATTTGTTCATCAGGACAACCCGATTGATGTACTGAACATGACGCAGGTTGATGCCTTGTTTTCCAAAACGCTGCGTTGTGGTTCCAACGAGCGGATTGATAAATGGGGACAGCTCGGTCTTCCGGGAAGCTGGGAAAAGCGAAATATTCAGCTGTTTGGCCGCAACTCGGTGTCGGGCACTTATGGCTTTTTCAAAGATCAGGCGCTTTGCGATGGCGATTTTCGCCCGGATGTGAATGAGCAACCGGGCTCTGCTTCTGTGGTGCAATCGGTAAGCTCATCACTCAATGCGGTTGGATATGCTGGGGTGGGCTATCGCACAGCGGGGGCGAAGATGCTGCCACTGGATGTCGAGGGCGAGCAGGTTTATGCCACCGTCGATAATGTCATCTCCGGTGTTTATCCGCTCTCACGTTACCTGTTTGTTTACGTGAACAAGGTACCGGATAAGCCTTTGCCGAGAATGGAAGCGGAATTCGTTAAGCTGATTCTTTCCCGTCAGGGGCAGGCTTTGGTGGGAGCGGAAGGCTTTGTGCCGCTTCCGGATGAATTGATTGAACAGCAGCTAATCCTGCTCGGACTAGAAAAATAAAAAAAACGGTGCTTCGGCACCGTTTTTTATTGTTGTTGGTTAGGGGGTTTTAGTCATTAACCAACAGTTTCCAGCCCACCGAATCCCAAAGGCTCTTTTCTACTTCCAAGTCGGCAGCCAATAACTTGTTCTGGCTTAGCCAGTTCTCAGGAAACGTGAGTGACCAACTGTCATCCTTAGCGTCGAGCTTTACCTTGGGCATGGGTTCACTACTGCGCTGCACATTCAGCACGCAAGCCAACCTTAAAGAGCGGATAAGCGGATAAATTTGCTTGGCTTTGAACAGAGTGAACTCAGGCATTTCATCAAGCTTCAAGGCTTTACGGTGGAAGCGGGTGAGGGTTGCCAGCACGGTTTGCTGCTCTTGGTTAAAGCCGGGTAGATTGGTGTTTTGCAGAATATACGCCGAGTGTTTGTGGAAACCGGAGTGCGAGATGCTTAATCCAACTTCGTGCAGCAGCGCTGCCCAGCTTAGCAATATGGCAAGTTCGGCTTTTTTTGTGCCAAGTTTTGGCTCTGCCTGGAGATAAAAACTCTCTGCAGTTTGCTGGACGTTTTCTGCGTGTTGCCTGTCGATATGATAGCGCTCTGCGAGGTCTGCTGCGGTGCGGATCCGTATATCGCTTTGTTGGAAACGGTCTTCCATTTCGTACAAAAGGCCTTCACGAAGCGCGCCATCTGAATACACCATCTTCTCAATGCTCAGTGCGTGAAACACGCCGGAGAGAATCGCAAGACCCGCGGCAAATACAGGTTGTCTGTCTTCGGTTAATCCGGGCAGTTTCAGCTCGCTGGCCGACTTCACCTGCAGTACCTGTTCAATTAAGCCATCCAACCGCTTACGGGTGATGATGCCATCGTCGTGCCCACTGGCAATCAAGACTTCACGAATAGCTTTGATGGTGCCAGAGGAACCTACGGCTTCTCCCCAGCCACAATCCTTGTACTGTTTTGCGATGCTTTCTAACTTCAGCTCTGCCGCGAGCTGGGCTTGAGCAAAGCGCTTGATAGAAATTTGTCCATCTTTGAAAAAGCGATGGTTATAGCTGACACAACCCATATGTTTACTGTTGGTGAGTGTCGGACTAAAACCTTTGCCAATAACAAGCTCAGTGCTGCCCCCACCAATGTCTACCACCAATTTTCGGCCATCACCTGGCTGGGTGTGGCTAACACCAAGGTAAATCAAACGGGCTTCTTCCACGCCAGGGATGATCTCTATCGGATAGGGGAAGACATTGCGCGCCCGCTGCACAAAGATATGGCTGTTTTTCGCTTCACGCAGGGTAAAGGTTGCTGCAACGCGGACGTTTGCTTCATCGAAGCCTTGAAGGCGCTCGGCGAACATGGCCAAACATTCCACACCGCGGTTGATAGCGGCATTATCGAGGTTGAGGTAGTCGTCGAGTCCAGATGCCAGCCGCACACGCTGTTTGTGGCGGCTGATGATTTGAAGGCCTTGCCCGACGACGCGGGCAACGACCATATGGAAGCTGTTGGAACCTAAATCTATTGCTGCAATTTCCCTTGGCTTCTCAGCCGGGGTAGTGTCATTCATTCTTTTGTTTGCTCGCTTGCCGTTTTTCTGTACGTTCTACTTGTTTAAGGTAATCGTAAATTTCGATTTGTGAACGTACTTTTTTGCGATTTCCGCGTTTCACGTAAGCGTTGGACATGTCTTTATCAATCACACGCGCTTTGGCGCGGTCTGCAAATTGAAGCTCAAGGATATCCATGATGCGCTGTTTCAGGCGCTCATCTTTGATAGGCGCACCCACCTCGATACGGTTATCGATGTTACGGGTCATCCAATCTGCTGATGAAATATAGACATCTCGATCACCGCCATTTTCAAAGGTGAAAACGCGGGGATGTTCGAGGAACCGATCAACAATACTGATGGCTTTGATGTTGTGGCTAAGACCTCTCACACCTGGGATAAGCGAACACATACCACGCACGATGATGCGAATTTTCACGCCTTCATTGCTCGCTTTATAGAGCAAGTCCACTAATCCTTTATCGACCAGATTGTTGACCTTAAGAGTGATGCCCGATTTACGACGGTTCTTGGCATGCTCGATTTCACGCTCAATCAGGCGATAGATTCGTGAGCGTGAGTTACGTGGCGACACAATCAGGTGAGAAAACTTCACTGGCTTGTACGGATTCTCAATAAAATTGAACACCTTACGTACTTCTGATGTGATGGATTTATCAGCGGTAAACAAGGAGAAGTCGGTATAGATGCGCGCCGTTTTCTCGTGGAAATTACCGGTACCTATATGGGCGTATTCACGTAATCCGTCTTCTTCACGACGGGTGATAAGGCAAAGCTTGGAGTGAATTTTCAGACCCGGCGTACCAAAGACCACTTTTACGCCTGCATCAGTCAGCACACGCGCCCACTCAATATTAGCTTCTTCATCAAAGCGAGCCTGAAGTTCAACCACGACGGTGACGCGTTTGCCGTTGTTGGCGGCATCAATCATGGAGTTGATGATGCGGCTATTTTTCGCTACGCGATAAATATTGATGCGAATGCTGCGAACTTTCGGATCAAAGGAAGCCTGACGCACCAGTTCCGTCATGTGGCGGAAGGTGTGGTATGGGTAATAGAGCAAGACATCTCGCTGACGAATAGCATCAAATGCATTGGCGTTGGTGGTGAAGTCGGCAGACTCAATCGGCGGTAGCGCAGGGTTTTCCAGATACTTCATCCCGACATTCGGGAAACCGATAAAGTCTTTGAAGTTATGGTAACGCGCCCCTGGCAGCACACTGTCATAATCCGAAATTTTCAGCATGTCTAGGATATGTTTCACCATATCCTGCGGCATGTCGCGTTGGTATACGAAACGCACTGGCAGAGCCGTTAAACGCTGGTCCAGACTGTCGGACATATTCTCTAACAGGCTGTGGTCAACCTCGTTAGTCAGGTCATATTCCGCGTCACGGGTCATTTTCATGGCATAGGCTTCGACACTGTCGTAATCAAAGAAGCCACTAAAAATCTCGTCAAGACACAAGCGAATGATGTTATCGAGCAGAATGATGGTCTTGCGGCGGCGTTTGCCTTTCGGCTCCGGCACCTTGATAAAGCGCTCTATTTCGTCCGTTGGGATCTCGATAAGAGCGTAACGGGATGGTTGTCCCTCTTTTTTCATTTCGACGGCAAGGTAAGAGTACGCATCTTTCAGGAAAGAGAGCACGTCCATGTCGTCAGTGAGAATGATAGGGGTGATGTGCGGAAGCAGATTACTGACGAAATGTCTTTTAAGCCAGTTTTGCTGGTATTCCGTTAATTGTCGCTCATTAACCAGAAAGATATGGCGGCGTGCCATCTCGAGAAGAATGTCGTTATAAAGGTGGTCGAAATCCTGGTTGAGTTTGAGGACTTTATCCTGAATTTTGCTGAGGAGCTCCTTGGCTTTACTGTCGCCACCTTGCTCCTCGTTGATCAGGATACGGCGCTTTACGTCAGCAAAACGGACTTGATAGAACTCATCCAAATTGCTGGAAAAGATACCGAGAAATCGCACACGTTCGATGATAGGAACGTTTTTGTCTGCAGCTTCCTGAAGTACCCTTTCGTTAAAAGACAGCCAACTTAACTCTTTGTCTACGTAAAGCGTATCCGCGCTCATTTTTCCCCTTTCCTTAATTAAATGTCGCTTTCGTCAAACTCCACGATCAGATCATCTGACAGCCCTTCAAGAGCTGCACCAAGGTCATCCAGCGAGATGTTGTTGGCGATGTCGAGATCAAACTCAGCTTTAAATATCACGCCACCAAAGTTGGCTGCGCTTTCTGCATCGGTTTCCAGATTGTTGATGTTGATACCAAACTTGGCGATTTCCCTTGTCACTTCCTGAACAATGCCAGGGCGATCGTTGCCTGTAACAGACAGGGTATGCGTTGTTGTATCAGTCTCTGCTTGGTGTGCAGCTTCTGCGATAAGAACGTTAAGATCAGGAATGTTATTTAGCGCGTCTGTCAGCGCTTTGACATTTTCTTCTTTAATATCAATCTGAACAATACCAGCGAACTTGCCCGCAAGTTTGCTAAGGCTGCTGGCTTGCCAGCTTCCGTGATGCTGGAATACGGTGTCGGAGAGTGTTTCTACCAGACCTGAGCGGTCCGTGCCGATGAGGGTGATAACTAACTGCTTCATGGTCGATCCTTTGCGTCAACAGCGGAGGGGAAAGGTCATTATTAAGGCGGTTTTAAAACCCTGTCTACCCCTCGACGAAGCAGGCACCTCCGAACTGTGCCTCACATCAACGTTAGGGGAGGCTAAACATGTTTTATTACACTTTTATTTCATGGGCTTAACTTGTCTTGATTTTTTGACTGTCACATTTATGTCATCAAAAAGAAATATTATGAGCCGCTTAATCAAAATATGAGGTACCAATGGCAAACGCCACACCTGCGCTGACTAAGGGAGACTCCCGGCGGCGTTTCAAAGACAGACTTGCTCGCCTTTCCGTGAAGGGAGGTGGCATTGCTGTTTTGTTGGCATTGCTGTTGATATTCTTCTACCTCGCGTATGTGGTTCTCCCCCTGTTCAAAAGCCCGTCGGTCACGCTTGAAGGCACTTTCGACCTCGGCTTTGAAAGCCCTGCCGTCCAGCTTGGTATGGATGACAATAATCAACTCGGCTTCCGCTATTCCGATGATGGGTTTCTATCCATATTCTCTTTGAATGGAAAAGGGCAGTTGGTTTCCCGTGAGAAGCTCGCTGAATTTCCCAGTAGCTTTTACGCACCCCAACCTTATGCTGGGGTCAGCGCCTATGGGCTTGAAGATGGCTCTGTGAGTTTTCAGCGCCTGCGTTTTTTGTCTCACTATGCAGACGGAAAAAGAACCTTCACGCCGGATATCCAGCTTATGGATTCAGTAAAACTCAGCAATGGCTTGCCAATTTCCAGTCTTTCCTTTGCCAAACGCCACAATGATCGCGTTGTAGCAGGTGTGGCAGGAGACTGGCTGAACATTGTTATCGAGCGCGATGGCAATGAAATACTGCATGCTGCTGTCCCGACAAGCACAGACGCCAGCGTGCTGATTGCGCCCCGCGGTCAAAAGTTGTTTGAGATGGTCGGTAATGAGCTCAATGTGTATTCGGTGTCAGATCGCAGAATCGATTTGCGCGAGTCAGTGGACATTGAACTCGTGACCGGCGCGATGCCAGAGTCTATGACATTGCTGGCTGGTGGACATTCGCTGATGGTGCGTCTGGATGATGGCAGACTGACGCAGTGGTTTGATGTGGTGAAGTCTGGTGAGCGTTCGCTGACCATGGTGCGTGAGTTTGACACTCAAGGTGGCTTTCTTGCTGTGGAGCCTCATCGCAATGTTTTCGCCAATTTGACGCCGAGCGGTGATCTAACGCTTTGGCATGCGCCAAGTGAAATCCGTGACAACTTTGAGTTGCCCGAAATAGCAGGCCAAATTGACAACTTGGGTTTCTCACCTCGTGCAGATCGTCTGTTGGTGGAGAAGGGCGATACCCTGACATTGTTGAATGTTGATAATCCTCACCCTGAAGTCAACGTCCGTTCATTGTGGAATCGCATATGGTATGAAGGCTATGGGGAGCCGGAGTTTGTTTGGCAATCCACGTCTGGCAGCGAGTCTTTTGAAGGCAAGCTGAGTGTCGTTCCTGTGGTATTCGGTACGATTAAAGTGGCAGCTTACGCGCTGCTCTTTGCGATTCCACTCGCGGTCGGTGGCGCGATTTATACTGCGTATTTCATGCCGTCTGGTCTTCGTAAGGTGGTGAAACCCACTATCGAAATCATGGAAGCTTTGCCAACGGTTATCTTGGGTTTTTTAGCCGGATTGTGGCTGGCGCCTATCGTTGAAACCCATTTACCCGCAGTCTTTCTGATTTTCGTCGCCATGCCGGTTTCCTTCCTGTTGACCGCATTCGTCTGGACGGCGCTGCCACGCTCCGTGCGCAAGAAACTGCCACCAGGTGGTCATTTGTTTGTGCTGGTGCCATTGATTCTGGTGTTGGGATATCTCGCATTTGCTCTTGGCCCCTGGGTGGAAGATACCTTTATGGGAGGGGACAGCCGGGTATTTGTGACTGACGTATTGGGCGTGAATTTCGATCAGCGCAATGCCATTGTGGTGGGCTTGGCGATGGGTTTTGCGGTGATCCCGACTATTTTTACCATTGCGGAAGATGCGATTTTTTCAGTGCCCAGTCACCTGACCAATGGATCACTGGCGTTAGGTGCGACCCATTGGCAGACGCTGACACGCGTTGTGTTGCTGACCGCAAGCCCAGGCATTTTCTCTGCGGTGATGATGGGACTTGGCCGCGCTGTGGGTGAGACCATGATTGTATTGATGGCGACAGGAAATACGCCATTAATGGAATGGAACCCGTTTGAGGGGCTGCGAACTTTGTCAGCGAACATTGCGGTGGAAATGCCGGAATCTGAAGTGGGAAGCTCTCACTATCGCGTGTTGTTCCTGACAGCCTTTATTCTGTTTTCATTTACGTTCCTGTTTAACACTGTGGCGGAATTTGTTCGCCAGCAGTTGAGAGAGAAGTACCGTGCGTTGTAAAGCGTTAGCCTTCAATTCAATCCATCTGGAGTCTGTTTATGCTTAAGCGTTTAAACAGCAGCTCTCCCTGGGTGTGGATGACTGCAGGCATGGTCAGCCTCTGTTTGATTGCTGTGCTGGGCGTGATGTTGTTGATTGGCTGGAAAGGTCTGGCGTACTTCTGGCCAGCTCCGGTTTACGAGTTCAAGATTGAAACTCCGTTTGGTGAAGAGACGGTATTTGGTCAGATTTATGGTGTCGAGACAATCTCTTCACGTCAGTTACAAGAGGCGGGTGTTGTACTCAAAGAGCCAAATCAGGAAGAGCATCAGAGACTGCTGATAAAGGTCGCCAACCGTGAACGGGAAGCGCATGATTTTATTTCGGTGCTTGAGCAAAACATCCTGTCGCAGGTCGCCAACCCCAATATTGCAGTGATTGAACGGATCGAAAATGGCGATTTCTATGGTGTTCCTGTGGGATACCTAGACCAAGGAAAAGTCACCACATCCTCACCAAACCATGCATTCTTTGAAGAAAAAATCGCGTTGGCGGAAAAGCGGCGTAGCGAAATCACAGCCATCGAGCAGCGCGAAATAGAGAAGGTGAACTACCAGCTCACGGCACTAAAAAAAGAGAAAGCCTCCTACCTTAGCAATGGTAAGGCGGTGCCAGAGAAAGTTCAGGATGGCATCGACACTTTGGCGTTTCGCTATCAATCTCTAGAAGAAGTCTTAATGCAACGCCGCGCAGATTTGTCTCTGGACAGCCTGATTGTTAAAGACCGCTATGGTAACAATGTCCGCATCGCACTCAATAATGTGCTCGGGCTTTGGTATCCCAATGACATGAGCGGGTTTGAGAAGGTGCTGCATTGGGCCAGTCAGATTGCCAACTTCGTGACAGATAACCCGCGGGAAGCCAATTCAGAGGGCGGTGTTTTTCCAGCTATTTTCGGCACAGTGCTGATGGTGCTATTGATGTCCATCATGGTGACCCCACTCGGCGTGTTGGCGGCTGTGTACCTTCACGAGTATGCCGGAAAGAATGCTTTCACCCGTGTGATCCGCATTGCGGTAGTGAATCTGGCAGGTGTGCCCTCCATCGTTTATGGCGTCTTTGGCCTGGGTTTCTTTGTTTACTTTGTCGGTGGCAGTATCGACTCACTGTTTTATTCAGAGACATTGCCTAACCCAACGTTCGGCACGCCAGGGATATTGTGGTCGTCATTGACGCTGGCAATCCTGACGTTGCCTGTGGTGATTGTGTCAACCGAAGAAGGCTTGGCTCGAATCCCGACCTCTGTGCGTCACGGGTCTATGGCGCTTGGCGCCACACAGGCTGAAACGCTTTGGCGTATCGTTTTACCTATGGCGAGTCCTGCTATTATGACGGGACTGATTCTGGCTATCGCCCGCGCGGCGGGTGAAGTGGCACCCCTGATGCTGGTAGGTGTTGTGAAGGTGGCACCGAGTCTGCCACTGGATGGAAACTTCCCGTTCCTGCATTTAGACAGAAAGTTCATGCACCTTGGTTACCACGTTTACGATGTGGGTTTCCAGAGCCCAAATATTGAAGCGGCGAGGCCGTTGGTTTACGCCACATCCTTGCTATTGGTGACTGTGATTGTCAGCCTGAATCTGGCTGCGATCACTATCCGTAACCACTTGCGCGAAAAGTACCGCGCGCTGGAACAAGAAATTTAAGCGTTAGAGGACATCGCGACGAAATGATATCTATCAATGCCAACATTGGATTACCGGGACCTATCGATCTGTCATCACTTCCTGATGAGCAGACGGCACTGGTTATCCAGAATTTGAATCTCCATTACGGCAATTCTCAGGCATTGTTCGATATTAATATGCGTATTCCTAAAGGTAAGGTCACGGCGTTTATCGGCCCTTCCGGTTGCGGAAAATCTACTCTGCTTCGTTGCATCAATCGTATGAATGACTTGGTGGATGGCTGTAAGGTAGAGGGGGAAATTCTGCTTCATGGCACCAATGTCTATGATGAAGCGGTGGATGTGCCAGCACTTCGCCGTCAGGTGGGCATGGTTTTCCAACGACCGAATCCTTTTCCAAAGTCTATCTATGAAAATGTCATCTACGGACTGCGTCTGCAAGGCGTGAAAAACGTACGTACGCTGGACGACGCGGTTGAACGTTCGCTTCGTGCGGCAGCGTTATGGGATGAGGTGAAAGATCGCCTTCATGACAATGCGTTTGGTTTGTCTGGCGGCCAGCAACAACGATTGGTGATTGCGCGCGCTATCGCGATTGAGCCAGAAGTCCTTTTGCTTGATGAACCTACATCGGCACTGGATCCGATTTCGACGCTGACGATTGAAGAACTCATAAACGATCTTAAACGTAAATATACTGTAGTGATCGTTACCCACAACATGCAACAAGCTGCGCGTGTGTCTGATCAAACTGCCTTTATCAACCTAGGTAAACTGGTAGAATACGCCGATACAGATACGCTATTTACCACCCCGAAGAACAAGCAAACCGAAGATTACATCACTGGCCGATACGGTTAAGGAATTGCACGCAAATGATGGACAACCAAAATATCAGCCGCCATATTTCAGGTCAGTTTAATGCTGAACTTGAAGCTATACGCACCCATGTGCTCGCGATGGGCGGATTGGTAGAGCGACAGCTGACTGACGCTTTGCGTGCTATGCATTATCAGGATGTGGAACTGGCAAAACAGGTGATCCGCGAAGACCATAAGGTCAACTCGATGGAAGTCGCTATCGATGAAGCTTGCACCCGAATCATTGCCAAACGCCAACCTACAGCAGGCGATTTACGTTTGGTGATTGCGATTATCAAAACCATTACCGACCTTGAGCGTATCGGCGATGTTGCGGACAGTATTGCGAAGATGGCGTTGGATAATTTTTCCAATCATCAACAGCCGTTTTTAGTGTCACTGGAAAACCTGGGCCAAAAAGCAGCACGTATGCTGCATGATGTTTTGGATGCGTTTGCGCGAATGGACGTGGATGCGGCAATGAAGGTTTACCACAGCGATGACCATCTGGATAAAGAGTACGAAGCGATTATACGTCAGTTGATGACTTACATGATGGAAGATCCGCGCTCTATTCCTAATGTCCTCAAAGTGATGTGGTCTGCTCGTGCGATTGAGCGAGTGGGAGACAGATGCCAGAACATCTGCGAATACATCATTTACTTTGTGAAAGGTAAAGACATCCGTCATACCAACAAAGAACAGTTGGAAAAAATGCTGAAATAGCGCTTTGGTATCGACATTGTATATACCCAAACAACCTGAATCCTGCATCTTCAGGTCGTTTGGGTATAGATCAATAAAAAACCCGCGGTGAGCGGGTTTTTTGATTCTGGCATTTAGGCATCAAATTAGCGAACGGCTTCGAAAAATCCTGTACCTGGCTGATAGTCACCTTTCATGCCGACCAACTGACCGCTGTCGTCGAAAGAAAGAACCAGTTCTTTCTGTTCTGGCTCTTCATGTCCAGGCTTCAGATATTGAACAAAATACCAAGTATTCGGATAGCCAGACTCAACCAGCATAGGTGGACCAAGTAAGAACTTAACCTGCTCTTTGGTCATGCCAAATTTGAGCTCTTCGACCGCGGTTTGGTCGATGTAATTTCCCTGATTAATATCTATGCGATAAACCAGCTTGTTAACCCAAGAACAGCCTGAGAGGCTAGCCAGAACAAGGGATGCCGCAACGATGTGTTTCCAACGCATGACTTCTTACTTCATTTCCAAAATAGGGGACGATGATAAACAAGCAAGTGAGAGAAGTAAAAAACTCTTGTCTCAACTTGCTTGTTCGACCGTGCTATTGGGGAAAAGTTTCTTTCTCTTCAGGCTGAGAGGCCCTATGCCGCAATAAGGAGCTCTTTAGCATTGGCGAGAGTGTGTTCAGTAATTTCGCTGCCACCGAGCAGTCGTGCCAGTTCCTGAACGCGGGCCTGAGTATCTAGCGGGATCATGCTGGTAGTGGTTTTTCCTTTCTCGCTGGCTTTCGCCACGAACATTTGCTGATGGCCACAGCCTGCAACCTGAGGTAAATGCGTCACACACATCACCTGTGTTGATTCACCTAGCTTACGAAGCAGTTTGCCGACAATGGCAGCTGTTGGACCACTAATACCTACATCCACTTCATCGAAGATAAGGCTTGGTGTATCCACTTTCTGTGCAGTAATAACCTGAATCGCCAAAGATATACGGGAAAGCTCACCACCGGAAGCCACGCGCCCTAACGCTTGCATTGGCTGACCTGGGTTGGTGGAAACCAAAAGCTCAATACTGTCGAAGCCCAGTGGTGACAAATGACTTTCCGGTTGGCTATCCAGTGCAATATGGAATTTGCCGTTTTGCATGCTGAGTTCATGCATGCTGGCAGAAATTAGTTTATCCAACTCTTTGGCATAACGCTTACGGCTCTTGCTGAGTTTCTCAGCGGCTGCTAGACACGCTTGATGCTTGAGTTCGACTCGAGCGGCAAGCTGTTCAATCTGGTTATCGCTGTCATTGAGGTTTTCAAGCTCATTGGCCAGAGACTGATGGGAAGTGAACAGCTCTCCAGGAGAAACCTGATGTTTGCGTGACAGGCGCATAATGGTTGCCATACGTTCATCTAAATAGCTCAGACGCGCAGGATCCATATCCAGGCTGTCCATATAGCTCGAGATTTCGTGGCTGGTTTCCTGCACCTGAATGCAAGCTTCGTCCAGCATCTGTGTTAGATCGTTAAAACGGCTATCCATCGCGGCGAGTTCGGCAAGTTTCTGCTGGGCAAACTGCAGCAACTGCATCGCGTTGTTTTCATCATCTTCACTCAATGACTGAAGAACACTCTGGCTGCAAATAGCAATGTCGCCACAGTTGGAAAGGCGTTTGTGCTCTGCTTCCAGCTCTGGGTATTCGGTTTCACCTAACGCCAGTTCATTGAGCTCATTTACCTGGTATTCCAAAAGCTGGCGTTGGGCTTCGACCGCTTCTATGTTCTTTTCTAACTGCTTGAGCTCGTTTCGTGCGGCACGCCAGTCTTGATAACGTTGGCGCATTGTAGCGAGCAGGTTTTGATGGCCGGCATATTGGTCGAGCAATGTCAGTTGATAATCGTTTTTCATCAAAAGCTGATGGGCGTGCTGACCATGAATATTGATAAGGTGTTGCCCCAGTGCTTTTTGCTGGGAGGCTGGAACAGGGCTGCCATTAATGAAGGCGCGTGAACGGCCCTCTTTAGTGATCACACGTCGTAGAATGCACTCATCACCATCGACCAACTCATTGTCTTCCAACCAACGTCTCGCGGCAGGATTGTTCTGGAGTTGGAAGAGCACCACGATTTCGGCTTTTTCCTCACCGGGACGAACCATTGAAGCATCTGCGCGATCGCCCAGACATAAACCCAAAGCATCAATAGCGATGGATTTACCTGCACCGGTCTCGCCAGTAATGGTGGTCATTCCTTGTTGGAAGTCGAGTTCGAGTGCTTTAACAATGGCAAAGTTTTGAATTGTGATGTGTGCCAGCATGCGCCTATACCTGTTTTTATCATCACCTGTTGTTATATACAGTATATACTGTGTTTGTATACAGTAAAGATGATCAGGTATGAATTCGCGATGAAATTGTGATGCGGATTAAAAAACGAGCAAAGAGAGTGATGAAAATAAAAAAGAGCAGCCTAAGCCACTCTTTTCATGAACAATGTTCTTTCCTGCTTTATCAGAAGAGTTTGCTGGACCAGCCCAATTTGGTTCGCAACGTTTTGTAGTAGCTGTAATTTTTAGGATGGATAAGCTTCAACAGTGAAGGGCTTCTATAGATGTGTACTTCATCCCCCGGATTAACAGGCAAAGACACCTGACTGTCACAACTCACTTCCAATGTGCTGCCGTTATCCGGTGAAACCACTAGCTTAATATGCCGTTTAGCATCGACGACCAAAGGACGGCTCGATAGCGTATGCGGGAACATAGGAACGAGTGAAATCGCATCAATGCTCGGTGACAGGATAGGACCACCACCGGAAAGGCTGTAAGCCGTTGAGCCTGTTGGCGTCGAAATGATAATGCCGTCGGAACGTTGGGAGAAGGCGAAGTTATCGTCGATATAGACTTCAAATTCAATCATGTGGGCGACTTGCCCAGGGTGAAGCACTGCTTCGTTAAGCGCCGCGTTATGGCTTTTCACCTGACCGTGACGGTGCACCTCTGCTTCAAGCAGGAAGCGGTGATCTTCGATGTACTCACCGGACAATACTGACGTCAGTGCATCTTGATATTCATCTGGGTCGAGATCGGTCAAAAAGCCGAGGTTGCCCCGGTTGACACCGATAACGGAAATATCAAAACGGGAAAGGACACGGGCTGCGCCAAGCATATTTCCATCACCACCAATCACAATCGCCAAATCGGCTTTAGCACCCAGCGAAAGCAAATCGTGGAAATCATCAGCGGGAATATCGAGGTAATTGTCGAGACGATTGTCGACCAATGTGCGGTAACCTTGTTGGGTCAGCCAGTGATACAGGCTTTCATGGGTTGCTACCGCTTCTGGATTTCGCGGTTTTCCTACCAAAGCTATAGTGTTAAAACGCTTTGACATCTTATTGATCCTGCACAGTTTAGTGGCTTGAGTATAAGTGATTGCCCTGCACTTGTCGTGCATTGCGGCAAGAGACACCTTGAAACGTGACCATTCATCCCCATAATAAGCAAAACCGTCGAGATTGATGCCCCAATCCTTGAGATTTTTGGGGTTCAACACAGTGTATTGTGTCGGAGAGAGCATGAGCAAAGAAGAAAACAAGATCCAGGAAGAAGAATTGCAAAACGAAGCAGTGGAAGCACAGGCTGAAGAAAATGCCCTTGATGCTGAAACTGATGCAATGATTAACCGGATCACTGAGCTTGAAGCTGCACTTGAAGCAAGTGAAGCGACAGTGAAAGAGCAACAAGACAGCGTACTGCGCGCACGTGCAGACATTGAAAACATGCGTCGTCGTACCGAGCAGGAAATAGACAAAGCGCGTAAGTTTGCTCTGGAGCGTTTTGCGAACGAACTGCTTCCTGTTATCGACAACATGGAACGCGCAGTAGAGATGGCGGACAAAGAAAATGACGCCCTCAAGCCGATGATCGAAGGCGTTGAGCTAACTCTGAAGACCATGAAAGATGCAGTGGAAAAATTCGGCCTGAAAGAGCTGAACCCACACGGCGAACCGTTCAACCCAGAATTCCACCAGGCAATGTCTATCCAGGAAAGCGCAGATCACGAGCCAAATACCGTGATGTTCGTGATGCAGAAAGGCTATGAACTGAATGGTCGTGTTGTTCGCCCAGCCATGGTCATGGTTTCAAAAGCCGCTGCTGGTAACGTGAACGAGCAGGCATAAGACCGAATTTAAGGAAAAACCCGCATTTTGCGGGTTTTTTTCATTTCAGGCCTTGAAAGCCAATAAGTCGCCCTTATTTAAGGTGCATCAAAAGAAAATTTAAAAATTTTTCTTGTGCAGGGTTGAACCCTAAACCGCGACCCCCATATATGGGTTAACGCAACATAGACGTAAGACGAATTTTCGGAGAAAACCAAATGGGTAAGATCATTGGTATCGACTTGGGTACTACCAACTCATGTGTAGCAGTACTGGACGGTGACAAGCCACGCGTAATCGAAAATGCAGAGGGCGATCGCACAACGCCATCAATCATCGCGTACACCCAGGACGGTGAAACTCTGGTAGGTCAGCCAGCAAAACGTCAGGCAGTGACCAACCCAGAAAACACGCTGTTTGCAATCAAACGACTGATCGGTCGTCGCTTCGAAGACGAAGAAGTTCAGCGTGATATCGAAATCATGCCTTACAAAATCGTTAAGGCTGACAACGGCGATGCATGGGTAGAAGCTAAAGGCCAGAAAATGGCAGCTCCTCAGGTTTCAGCTGAAGTCCTGAAGAAAATGAAGAAAACTGCAGAAGACTTCCTGGGTGAGGAAGTCACTGGCGCAGTTATCACTGTACCTGCGTACTTCAATGACGCACAGCGCCAGGCGACTAAAGACGCTGGCCGCATCGCGGGTCTGGAAGTTAAACGTATTATCAACGAACCAACTGCTGCTGCACTGGCTTACGGCCTGGACAAGCAAGGTGGTGACCGCACTATCGCAGTTTACGACTTGGGTGGTGGTACTTTCGATATCTCTATCATCGAGATTGACGAAGTAGACGGCGAGAAGACGTTCGAAGTACTGGCAACCAACGGTGACACTCACCTGGGTGGTGAAGACTTCGACAACCGCATGATCAACTACCTGGTTGACGAGTTCAAAAAAGACCAAGGCATCGACCTGCGTAAAGATCCACTGGCAATGCAGCGTCTGAAAGAAGCAGCTGAGAAAGCGAAGATCGAACTGTCTTCTGCGCAGCAAACTGACGTGAACCTGCCATACATCACTGCAGATGCGACTGGTCCTAAGCACATGAACGTTAAAGTGACCCGTGCGAAGCTGGAATCATTGGTTGAAGACCTGGTTCAACGTTCACTGGAGCCACTGAAAGTTGCATTGGCTGACGCAGACCTGTCTGTAAACGACATCAACGACGTAATCCTGGTTGGTGGTCAGACTCGTATGCCAATGGTTCAAGCGAAAGTTGCTGAATTCTTTGGTAAAGAAGCACGTAAAGACGTGAACCCTGACGAAGCAGTTGCGGTTGGTGCAGCGGTTCAGGGCGGTGTACTGGCAGGTGACGTGAAAGACGTTCTGCTGCTGGATGTAACGCCACTGTCTCTGGGTATCGAAACCATGGGCGGCGTGATGACTAAGCTCATCGAGAAGAACACCACCATCCCTACTAAGGCGAACCAAGTGTTCTCTACTGCTGAAGACAACCAAAGTGCAGTAACGATTCACGTACTGCAAGGTGAGCGTAAGCAGGCGACGTACAACAAATCTCTGGGTCAATTCAATCTGGAAGGCATCAACGCAGCACCGCGTGGCATGCCACAAATCGAAGTTGTGTTCGACCTGGATGCTGACGGTATCCTGCACGTGTCTGCAAAAGACAAGAGCACAGGTAAAGAGCAGAAGATCACTATCCAGGCATCTGGCGGTCTGAGCGACGACGAAATCGAGAAAATGGTTCAGGAAGCGGAAGCGAACAAAGAAGCCGACAAGAAGTTCGAAGAACTGGCGTCTGCGCGCAACCAAGCTGACCAAATGGTTCACGGTACTCGCAAGCAAATCGAAGAAGCAGGCGACGCACTGCCAGCTGACGAGAAAGAGAAGATCGAAGCAGCAATCAGCGAGCTGGAAGAAGCACGTAAAGGCGAAGATAAAGAAGCTATCGACGCAAAAGTGCAGGCACTGATCGCAGCATCTCAGAAGCTGATGGAAGTGGCTCAGCAGCAAGCACAAGCTGCGCAAGCTCAAGACGCCGGTGCAGAGCAAACTAAGCAAGACGACGACGTTGTTGATGCTGAGTTTGAAGAAGTAAAAGACGACAAAAAATAAGGCCGGATAAAATCCCAGAAGCAGGTCTTGCGACGGAAAAGCAGCAAGACCTGAATCGAAAGATTTAACCGTTTTTATTTCGCACGGGCGCAGGAGGATTTTCTCCTTCGCCCGTAGTTGTATGATACGGGGCTAACTTTTTTGCCCGGTATAGAAGCAGGTGACAAGCAAAACATGTCAAATCGTGATTTTTATGAAGTGCTTGGCGTAAGCCGCGACGCCAGTGAGCGTGACATCAAAAAGGCGTACAAGCGTCTTGCGATGAAGTACCACCCGGATAAAAACCCAGGTGATGAAACGGCAGCCGAGAAATTTAAAGAAGTGAAGCTGGCGTACGAAATCCTCACAGACGATCAAAAACGCGCAGCTTATGACCAATACGGCCATGCAGCCTTTGAACAGGGTGGAATGGGCGGTGGCGGCGGCTTCGGTGGCGGCGCAGACTTCAGCGATATCTTTGGTGACGTGTTTGGCGACATCTTTGGTGGTGGTCGCCGTGGCGGTCAGGCCCGTGCCCAGCGTGGCGCAGACCTTCGCTACAACATGGAGCTTTCTTTAGAAGAAGCAGTCCGTGGTGTGACCAAAGAGATTGATGTCCCGACTTACGTAAGCTGTGACCCATGTGGTGGCAGTGGTGCAAAACCAGGTTCATCGCCACAAACGTGTGGAACCTGTCACGGCCAAGGCCAAGTGCAGATGCGTCAGGGCTTCTTTGCTGTACAGCAAACCTGTCCAACCTGTCATGGTCGCGGCAAGATTATCAAAGATCCTTGTGACAGCTGCCATGGCCAGGGCCGTGTTCAGAAGACCAAAACCCTCAGCGTTAAAATCCCAGCAGGTGTAGACACAGGCGATCGTATCCGTCTGACAGGTGAAGGTGAAGCCGGTGAATTTGGTGCGCCAGCAGGCGACCTTTACGTACAGGTACATGTACGTGACCACCACATATTCACCCGTGATGGCAACAACCTGTACTGTGAAGTGCCAGTCAGCTTTACTATGGCAGCACTGGGTGGCGAAGTTGAAGTGCCAACGCTGGACGGTCGTGTCAGCCTGAAAGTACCAACTGAAACCCAAACTGGCCGCATGTTCCGAATGCGCGGTAAAGGTGTACAGTCAGTGCGTGGCGGTGGCCTAGGCGACCTGATCTGTAAACTGGTGGTAGAAACCCCGGTTAACCTCAGCAGCAAACAAAAAGAATTGTTGCGTGAGTTCGAAGAATCACTGGGTGGCAGTGCCGCGAAAAAGCACAAGCCTAAATCAGAAGGTTTCTTCGATGGCGTGAAGAAATTCTTTGACGATCTGACCAGCTAACAGTCAGAGAGAGAAAACAAAAAACCGGCGAATTCGCCGGTTTTTTTATGTCCAGCAATCACCGTTGTTAGTTATGGTACTTCCATCTTTTTTGAAGTTGTACTGATCTGAAGCGGCATTGATAACCATGGTGTGGCAGTCAGTATCTTTGTCTTGCCTTGAAGTCGTCTTCGGAGTGGCTTTGATTTTATACACATCACTTCCTGAGCCGTCTGTGGTGATAGAAAAATTGTATGCATCTGAGACTTGGCATTTTGTACAAACAAGGGTTGTATCAGTTGGGTAGCTACCTGTTGCGGTAAATGTTTGTTCCGCATGTGTCTGTAATTGGTACAAATCCACTTGGACTCGGCTACGTTCTGATTTGACGAGGTATTCCCCTACCGCTGGTACAGCAATCGTTGCAATGGCACCGATAATCGCAATTGCTATCAAGATTTCGAGCAACGTCATACCTAAATGTAATGTCTTAGTTCTCAGCGTCATTTTTTGGTTCGTTATGCATAAAATTCGTTTTAATTCCAGAGACCTACGTTATCGCCGTTGATAGTATTGAAACAAGGTACAGCAGACGCTTAAGGAATTTGTTGTGAGATATTGGAATCTACAGCGCGGTTTTAGCTTAATTGAAATGATAACGACGGTGTCTGTATTGGCGGTCGTCACAGCGGTAGCTGTGCCAACCTATGTGTCTTCTCACAAAGCGGCTATTGTAGAAAATAAGGCCTCCCAATTACTTTCGGTCCTGGAAGTTGGACAATCGGAATCCCTTCGACGCCATCGCAATATCTATGTGTATTATGTGCCTTCAAGTGCAACGGATAGCGGCTGTATTGGGCTCAGTGAAAAGTCTGAAGTAACCAATTTTAGTTGTACCGATAACGAAGGGTTGCAAAAGGTTATTCTGGAAATTGGGGCCCAAGTGAATGTGCAGGAGCCAGAAGCGACTAACCCAATGAAGCTTTTCCACTTTTCTTCTATCAATGGCCTCCCGTCGACGAACAAGACAGTAAAGCTAGCTCATGGTGATGAAACCGGAAAAGAGTCTGGGATTTTGATTCGTCAATATGCTGGTCTTAAAGCTTGCAGCAACACAACGGTTACAGGCTGGGAGTCCTGTTCATCATGAAGCGAAGCTTTGGCTACACGCTTGTTGAAATGATGGTAGGTATGACGGTCAGCTTAATTGTGCTGGCTTCGGCACTGGCAATTTTTACCGTCAATACAGAATTTGGCACTAAGCAGCTTCAAAATGATTTTCTGAGGAGCCAGCTAAATATCATTGCAGACACGATGAAGAATGAAATTGCCCGCGCAGGTTTCTGTTATGACTGTAGTTCAGTGAATCCTTTTATTCGCCCAGATGGTGCCGGGGCCTCGTCCTCAATATTGATTGATGATAGTGCATCTAAGGTTGAAGACGGAGAGTGTATCCGTTTCGCTTACAACCACGACAAACGTTCAGGCGCTATGGCCCTAGATAAGGATGATGCAAAAGGGTATCGGCTGGGTAAAGACAGTCGGAATAATCCGGTCATCGAGATTTATGAAAACTGGGATGCTTTGGCGAATTGGACATGTGAAAGCGGCTACTGGCGAGATATGACCTTTGATCGCCTATCTATAGAATCTCTGAGCTTCAAACGTTCTCTCCTGCAAAGTGTTGGCTCTACCAATAAAGCCCAAGTAGTTGAAGTCACTATTACTGCATCACTGAAAAGTGACAGTTCAATCTCAGACACTGTGAATTTCACGGTGTCAGTCCCCAATGTGGATGGTTAGCGCGAATGAACACTCAAAAAGGAATGGCAACCCTCGCAGTAGTCAGTGGTGTTTTGCTCGTTGTGGCTATGTTTGCGATTTCAGTGGCGAATTCAGGGCTAGCTGATATAAAAAAGACGCAAAATCTAGTTTTAGACGCTAAGCAGCGAGCTAGTGCAAAAGCAGGGTTGGACTGTGCGATTGCGGTGTTTGAGCAAAGCGAACTAAATCCAAAGGATGTCGATTTTTCAGAGTCAGTATTCGACGAATGTGAGAATTCTACGGGAAGCTCGGTTGCCATCATCGGTTCGGAGAGTCCTTGGCTCCTTACCGCTAGATCTGGCTACGTATCTTCAAATGTCGTTATTCAATCAGGTGGGGTCTCGGCTGCTGCATTCAAGACAACTGGGAGCCTGATTGTAGACGGAGGAAATGCTTGGACGCCTGCAAAAGGCAGCAAAGTTGCAACTGCTGATGGAATCGATATTTATGAGTGTACAGCGATAATAGCTGGTGGGGACGTCACTATTGATGTGGGAAATAGCGCCGCTGAGTTTACATCAGAACTTACTGGTGAAAATGAGCAATGTCACTCTAACTTTAGTTCACATATCCCAGCAAACACAGAACCTGTCACCAATAGCTTTGAGTCAGATATTTTAACCAATCAGGAAAATATCGATGTATTTCAAGACTTCTTCGATGTACCTAAAGAAAAATGGGAAGAGGTTAAGTCGGGCTATGACGTGACTCTAACAACAGGCTCTGCTGTGTTAGACGAAACTAAAACTGCAGTTTCTGATTGTGGAGCAAGTATTAAAAGCTTAATAGCTGCTGGGAACAAAAAAATATGGGTTGAAGGTGACTGTATGCTGAGCGGCTTATCAGGAGCCGGCAGCAAAGATAATCCACCTACAGTTGTTATAAAAAACGGTGTTGTAGGTGCAAATAGCGCATTTGTATTCAACGGTACTATTTTCCAATTTACGATAGATTACGCAGAGAGCGCCATTGCCAATTCTTGGGGAGCTTACAAAAAGACAGATGGAACTGGACACATTCTTTGTAATAACGGTGCCATGTCAGCGCTTTGTGCCCAGGTTATAGCCGAGTATCAAGACGATACTGAAAAATGGGGCAAGCTACCTTTTTTCTTCAATGGCTCTTACGAAAGCTTTGGTAGTTATCTACTAGACGTCGATAACTCAATATCCCTTGTCCGCGGGGCCTTTAAGCCGGGCCACGATGAAGGTTCCGAGCCTGCAGGCACTAGTACAGTGCCAATGCTAGTAAAAGGCAGCATCCATGACTTCTGACAAAGGCTTTTCGCTCGTAGAAACACTCATTGCGATATTCGTCGTTGCTTTGTCAGGCGTTGGAACGTTAAAACTATATAGCTACCTCGAAGTCGAGAAGGCAAATGCACTTATGTTTGTTGAAGCAAAACAAATTGCAGAGTCTCAGGTAGCCTTGCTACAAACTTTGAATACCACAGGTTCAGGTTGCGAAGGCAAAACAGTAGAAAATATTCAAAGCTGTCAGTTAACACTGAATGAAGGCTCGTTATATAGCCTTTCAGTGACGCCTACCAAAACGCTTCAACATACGCCAGCCAGCGGTGTGGCCGTAACCTACGCCAAGATAATGGATGTTAAAGTCAGCTGGAATGACAGAAATGGCACTGCTCAAAGCCTTTCTCTCCCGGCTTCTGTGTCTAAATTCACCAACCTGCTGGATTAGTGAGCGGTTAATCAGTTTTTGTGACTTTTTTCGCAAAAGTCCCTTGCCAGAATTCGAGACCTCCTTATAATGCGCCCCATCGACACGGCAAGCGGCTCCCAATAAAGAGATGGCTACTGAGTTGAAATGCGAAAACTTCCTCATCAAGGCATTGAAAAATGTGGTGAAGAGGTGAGTCAACAAGGTGTTTTGAGGGTTGCGAAAGCAACGCTGAAAAATCTCAAAATTTCTTCTTGACTTCATCGCCCGGCAGCGTAAAATTCGCAGCCCTGACGGTGAGAAGCGATGCTTCTTCAAGTCAACGTTCTTTAACAATTTGACCTATGCAATCTGTGTGGGCACTCGTGATTGATAGACAAAAGATTTATCGATGTTTACTGAGTGACCAAACGAAAACTCTACGGAGTTATCGGCACAGTCAATTCGTTCTGCTCTTTCTTTACTTTGTAGAGAGGGGTTAGAACACAACAGTATTTCATCGAGCCAAAAACTTTAATTGAAGAGTTTGATCATGGCTCAGATTGAACGCTGGCGGCAGGCCTAACACATGCAAGTCGAGCGGCAGCGACAATAAAGATTCTTCGGATGATTTATTGGGCGGCGAGCGGCGGACGGGTGAGTAATGGCTGGGAACCTGCCTGGTAGAGGGGGATAACCACTGGAAACGGTGGCTAATACCGCATGACGTCTACGGACCAAAGAGGGGGACCTTCGGGCCTCTCGCTACCGGATGGGCCCAGTTGGGATTAGCTAGTTGGTGGGGTAAAGGCTCACCAAGGCGACGATCCCTAGCTGGTTTGAGAGGATGATCAGCCACACTGGAACTGAGACACGGTCCAGACTCCTACGGGAGGCAGCAGTGGGGAATATTGCACAATGGGCGCAAGCCTGATGCAGCCATGCCGCGTGTGTGAAGAAGGCCTTCGGGTTGTAAAGCACTTTCAGCCGTGAGGAAGGCATTGTACTTAATACGTGCAGTGTTTGACGTTAGCGGCAGAAGAAGCACCGGCTAACTCCGTGCCAGCAGCCGCGGTAATACGGAGGGTGCGAGCGTTAATCGGAATTACTGGGCGTAAAGCGCATGCAGGCGGTCTGTTAAGCAAGATGTGAAAGCCCCGGGCTTAACCTGGGAACCGCATTTTGAACTGGCAGGCTAGAGTCTTGTAGAGGGGGGTAGAATTTCAGGTGTAGCGGTGAAATGCGTAGAGATCTGAAGGAATACCGGTGGCGAAGGCGGCCCCCTGGACAAAGACTGACGCTCAGATGCGAAAGCGTGGGGAGCAAACAGGATTAGATACCCTGGTAGTCCACGCCGTAAACGATGTCTACTTGGAGGCTGTAGTCTAGAACTGTGGCTTTCGGAGCTAACGCGTTAAGTAGACCGCCTGGGGAGTACGGTCGCAAGATTAAAACTCAAATGAATTGACGGGGGCCCGCACAAGCGGTGGAGCATGTGGTTTAATTCGATGCAACGCGAAGAACCTTACCTACTCTTGACATCCAGAGAACTTTCCAGAGATGGATTGGTGCCTTCGGGAGCTCTGAGACAGGTGCTGCATGGCTGTCGTCAGCTCGTGTTGTGAAATGTTGGGTTAAGTCCCGCAACGAGCGCAACCCTTATCCTTGTTTGCCAGCGAGTAATGTCGGGAACTCCAGGGAGACTGCCGGTGATAAACCGGAGGAAGGTGGGGACGACGTCAAGTCATCATGGCCCTTACGAGTAGGGCTACACACGTGCTACAATGGCATATACAGAGGGCAGCGAGACAGCGATGTGAAGCGAATCCCAGAAAGTATGTCGTAGTCCGGATTGGAGTCTGCAACTCGACTCCATGAAGTCGGAATCGCTAGTAATCGTGGATCAGAATGCCACGGTGAATACGTTCCCGGGCCTTGTACACACCGCCCGTCACACCATGGGAGTGGGCTGCACCAGAAGTAGATAGCTTAACCTTCGGGAGGGCGTTTACCACGGTGTGGTTCATGACTGGGGTGAAGTCGTAACAAGGTAGCCCTAGGGGAACCTGGGGCTGGATCACCTCCTTAACGATACTATTAATGCTAGTGTCCACACAGATTGTATAGGTTGAAAAAGTAAAGAGTGGTCGAGGTTCCCAAACCTCGACATTGTGTTTTTCGGTATGATGTCGCTTCTCGCAAGCTCGTCACTCCACTAACACAACGTTAGCGAAACATGTTTCGCTGACAAACGTTGTGTCCCATTCGTCTAGAGGCCTAGGACACCGCCCTTTCACGGCGGTAACAGGGGTTCGACTCCCCTATGGGACGCCACTGGGTCGTTAGCTCAGTTGGTAGAGCAGTTGACTTTTAATCAATTGGTCGCAGGTTCGAATCCTGCACGACCCACCATCTTCTTCCACAGAGGATGTAAAACTTCGTTTGGGTTTTGCCCTTTTAAAGGTAAAAGCAAACATATGTGGGCGATTAGCTCAGTTGGGAGAGCACCTCCCTTACAAGGAGGGGGTCACTGGTTCGAGCCCGGTATCGCCCACCACTTTTCCTTTATGCTGCGTTGAAGCCTTTCTCGTTTAGCGAACTAAACGTCGAAACACTTCGCCTTGCCTAAAGAAAAAGCACACTCTCTAATCATTTTCTGCAATGGACTCGCAGACCCTTTAAATGTCATTTATAGGGTGCGAATTTTTGCCGCCCCAATTCGGGAAGAAAGTCATTAGAAAGTGGTTTTATGCCACGTTCTCTTTACGAGAAATGCTCTTTAAAAATCTGGAAAGCTGACTAAACAAACTGATTCAGTTTGTTTGTAAAAGTTCTCAAATGTTGACTCTACGGAGTTAACACCAAACACATTCAAGTGTTCTTGGTTTCATCACTTCTTCAAAAGTGATGAACAATATTTGAGTCCGGCGAAATCGTTCAACGCTTTATGTTTCCGCTTTTTAAGAAAAAGCAGAGGCAAAAAGGGTGAACATTGTTCTTAGGAACAACCTTGGTTGTTTGAACCTACGAAACCTCTTGGGGTTGTATGGTTAAGTGACTAAGCGTATACGGTGGATGCCTTGGCAGTCAGAGGCGATGAAGGACGTAGTAACTTGCGATAAGCCCAGATAAGGCAGTAACAGCCATTTGAATCTGGGATTTCCGAATGGGGAAACCCACTGGCATAAGCCAGTATCCCACACTGAATACATAGGTGTGTGGAGGCGAACTCGGGGAACTGAAACATCTAAGTACCCGAAGGAAAAGAAATCAATTGAGATTCCGGCAGTAGCGGCGAGCGACCCCGGATTAGCCCTTAAGCGTTTTATGAGTTAGTGGAAGCCTCTGGAAAGTGGCGCGATACAGGGTGATAGCCCCGTACACGACGGCTTATTTAACGTGAAAACGAGTAGGACGGGACACGTGTTATCTTGTCTGAAGATGGGGGGACCATCCTCCAAGGCTAAATACTCCTGACTGACCGATAGTGAACCAGTACCGTGAGGGAAAGGCGAAAAGAACCCCTGTGAGGGGAGTGAAATAGAACCTGAAACCGTGTACGTACAAGCAGTGGGAGCCCACTTGTTGGGTGACTGCGTACCTTTTGTATAATGGGTCAGCGACTTACGTTATGTAGCAAGGTTAACCGTATAGGGGAGCCGTAGGGAAACCGAGTCTTAACTGGGCGAATGAGTTGCATGACGTAGACCCGAAACCGAGTGATCTAGCCATGGGCAGGTTGAAGATTGAGTAACATCAATTGGAGGACCGAACCGACTAATGTTGAAAAATTAGCGGATGACTTGTGGCTAGGGGTGAAAGGCCAATCAAACTCGGAGATAGCTGGTTCTCCCCGAAAGCTATTTAGGTAGCGCCTCGGACGAATACTACTGGGGGTAGAGCACTGTTAAGGCTAGGGGGTCATCCCGACTTACCAACCCTTTGCAAACTCCGAATACCAGTAAGTACTATCCGGGAGACACACGGCGGGTGCTAACGTCCGTCGTGGAGAGGGAAACAACCCAGACCGCCAGCTAAGGTCCCAAAGTTATCGCTAAGTGGGAAACGATGTGGGAAGGCTCAGACAGCCAGGATGTTGGCTTAGAAGCAGCCATCATTTAAAGAAAGCGTAATAGCTCACTGGTCGAGTCGGCCTGCGCGGAAGATGTAACGGGGCTAAGCGATACACCGAAGCTGCGGCAGATATTTATATCTGGGTAGGGGAGCGTTCTGTAAGCCGTTGAAGGTGGTCTGTAAGGGCTGCTGGAGGTATCAGAAGTGCGAATGCTGACATGAGTAACGACAAAGGGGGTGAAAAACCTCCTCGCCGGAAGACCAAGGGTTCCTGTCCAACGTTAATCGGGGCAGGGTAAGTCGGCCCCTAAGGCGAGGCCGAAAGGCGTAGTCGATGGGAAACGGGTTAATATTCCCGTACTGCTGATAACTGCGATGGGGGGACGGAGAAGGCTAGGTGGGCCTCGCGACGGTTGTCGAGGTTCAAGTGCGTAGGTGGGTGTCTTAGGCAAATCCGGGACGCTATACACTGAGACACGATGTCGAGCTACTACGGTAGTGAAGTCATTGATGCCATGCTTCCGGGAAAAGCCTCTAAGCTTCAGGTTATCAGGAACCGTACCCCAAACCGACACAGGTGGTCGGGTAGAGAATACCAAGGCGCTTGAGAGAACTCGGGTGAAGGAACTAGGCAAAATGGTACCGTAACTTCGGGAGAAGGTACGCTCTCGACGGTGAAGTCCCTTGCGGATGGAGCTATTGAGAGTCGCAGATACCAGGTGGCTGCAACTGTTTATTAAAAACATAGCACTGTGCAAAATCGAAAGATGACGTATACGGTGTGACGCCTGCCCGGTGCCGGAAGGTTAATTGATGGGGTTAGACTTCGGTCGAAGCTCTTGATCGAAGCCCCGGTAAACGGCGGCCGTAACTATAACGGTCCTAAGGTAGCGAAATTCCTTGTCGGGTAAGTTCCGACCTGCACGAATGGCGTAATGATGGCCACGCTGTCTCCACCCGAGACTCAGTGAAATTGAAATCGCAGTGAAGATGCTGTGTACCCGCGGCTAGACGGAAAGACCCCGTGAACCTTTACTACAGCTTGGCACTGAACATTGAGCCTACATGTGTAGGATAGGTGGGAGGCTTTGAAACACAGACGCCAGTTTGTGTGGAGCCGACCTTGAAATACCACCCTTGTATGTTTGATGTTCTAACTTAGGCCCCTTATCGGGGTTGAGGACAGTGCCTGGTGGGTAGTTTGACTGGGGCGGTCTCCTCCCAAAGCGTAACGGAGGAGCACGAAGGTGGGCTAATCACGGTCGGACATCGTGAGGTTAGTGCAATGGCATAAGCCCGCTTGACTGCGAGAATGACGGTTCGAGCAGGTGCGAAAGCAGGTCATAGTGATCCGGTGGTTCTGAATGGAAGGGCCATCGCTCAACGGATAAAAGGTACTCCGGGGATAACAGGCTGATACCGCCCAAGAGTTCATATCGACGGCGGTGTTTGGCACCTCGATGTCGGCTCATCACATCCTGGGGCTGAAGTCGGTCCCAAGGGTATGGCTGTTCGCCATTTAAAGTGGTACGCGAGCTGGGTTTAGAACGTCGTGAGACAGTTCGGTCCCTATCTGCCGTGGGCGTTGGATGATTGAGAGGGGCTGCTCCTAGTACGAGAGGACCGGAGTGGACGAACCTCTGGTGTTCGGGTTGTCACGCCAGTGGCATTGCCCGGTAGCTAAGTTCGGAATCGATAACCGCTGAAAGCATCTAAGCGGGAAGCGAGCCTCAAGATGAGTCATCCCTAGGACTTTAAGTCCTCTAAAGGGTTGTTGGAGACGACGACGTAGATAGGTCAGGTGTGTAAGCGCTGCGAGGCGTTGAGCTAACTGATACTAATTGCCCGTGAGGCTTAACCATACAACACCCAAGGGGTTTTGACGGACTCGAATAAGAACATTGAATGTGTAAGAACGAGAACAAACAAGTCACTTTCCAAGATTTTGGTTTTTACCTTTTTTAAAAAGGTGAAGACTTAGCAGAATTTGCTTGGCGACCATAGCGTTATGGACCCACCTGACTCCATGCCGAACTCAGTAGTGAAACGTAACAGCGCCGATGGTAGTGTGGGGTCTCCCCATGTGAGAGTAGGACATCGCCAGGCTTCCAATTTTCTTTCACTTTTAGAAAAAGTGAAGACAAAAGTAGAAGAAGCCCTGACCTGACGGTCAGGGCTTTTTATCATCTGTACGTTTTGGCTATCTAAAAGACTAACTTTGTATGGTTTATGTTCAGCCTTATCCCATATACTTTTTGGTAAATGAAGTGGGAGGTTGGTCATGAGGGCTTTAGTTATCGCGATGTTTGTTCTTCTAGGTCTTGTAGGCTGCTCAAGCTCGGTGATTTCTCAATATGCTGAAGAGCAAAACTGGTCAGCACTTGCAAGCTATGATGTTGAAGTAGGGAATAAACCTCGCTCTGCGGAGGCATTGAAGGAGCTTGGTGCGACTTCTGAGTCAGTGCAAGAAGAATATCTTTTTGCCTACAAAGCCCATATGAGTGTGTATTGCCAACCCGAAAATGCATATCACGCAGGGATATTAGGTAAGCCAAGAAATTCGGTTTGTATAGATGACTCCCCGACAGGTTGGGACTATGAAGCAAATTGGAAGACAGGGCTTGAAGCGGGCAGTATCTTCTAAATTGCAAACAAAAAGACCAGCTTTAGGCTGGTCTTTTTCAATCTTTGCCTTAACTTGCAAATTAGTTATTCGCGTGTAGCTCAGCGTTTAACTCAACCGCAGATTTGTTAGTCAGGCACTCAATTTTACCGGTCACTGAGTTGCGACGGAACAGAAGGTCGGTCTTACCAGCAAGGTCACGTGCTTTTACGGTTTCCACTTCTTGGCCGTTTGCATCCAGCATGGAGACTTTTGTACCTGCAGTCACGTACAGACCTGACTCGATGGTACAGCGATCACCCAGTGGGAAACCAAGACCCGCGTTCGCACCCAACAGACTGTTTTCGCCGATAGAGATAACGATCTGGCCGCCACCGCTCAAGGTGCCCATGATTGAAGCACCACCACCGATGTCGCTGCCGTTACCAACCATTACACCTGCAGAGATACGACCCTCAACCATGCTCACACCTTCAGTGCCTGCATTGAAATTGATGAAGCCTTCATGCATAACAGTGGTGCCTTCACCCACATGTGCACCCAGACGAACACGTGCAGTGTCTGCAATACGAACGCCTGCAGGAACCACGTAATCAACCATCTTAGGAAACTTGTCTACGCAATCTACTGTCAGGGTTTCACCTTTCAAGCGAGCTTCCATTTGACGTTCAGCCAGCTCTGGTAGATCGATTGGTCCTTGGTTAGTCCAAGCGATGTTGTGCAGTAGACCGAAAATACCATCCAGCACGATGCCGTGAGGCTTAGCAAGACGGTGAGAAATGAGTTGAAGCTTAAGGAAGCCCTCTGCCACGCTTGCTGGTTTTTCGTCAGTCGCAAGAATAGTCAGAACGAGTGGTTGGTTAGACTCCGCTGCTTTGGTCGCAAATGATGCTGCTGCTTGTTCGTCAGCTGCTGCGAAAGCAGAAGCGATAGCTGCGCATTGTGCTGCTTCCACTTCAAACGCTTCGTTACCGCCCTGGTAACCGACAACGTCAGCAAGCGCTGAAACCAGAGAATCTGAAGGGTTAAGAACTGGGGTTGGGAAAAATGCTTCGATGATTTTTCCATCTTTGTTTTTGGTCGCGGTGCCAAACGCTAGAGCAAAACTGGCCATGATCCGGGAGTCTCCTTGTCTCTTCCACCAGCATCGATTGATATCAGATGCTGCATGATAATTGTGATAGCTGGAGACATCTTAAAGTGAAGTGCATCAAGATTGAAGGGTGAGTGGAGAGAATCCTTTAGATTAACGGCTCTTGCAGTGAATATGGGTTAAATAGACCGAAAATTAGGACAATGTTGAAATAAAAAACGCTCCGTATGGGAGCGTTTATTGAGAAGTTAAGCCGCTTCGGCGTCATCTTCCTTTGTGGCTTCAGCCTTTTTCTTTGCTGGTTTTGGGGTTGGCTTGCGTTTAGCCCCCAGAGCGTAGAGTACTTCTTCACGATTTTGCGCAAGGAAAAGGGACAATTCTTCGCGTTGCGCTTCATCGCCTGTGACTTCGCTTTTACCCAGCAGCTCAAATAGCTCATCTGCCATGTCGAGCATTTTGTCATACGCGTCAGCTTCCGCTTTAGAGGTAAAAGTCATCTTCTCTTCTCCGTTGCGTTCAACCACATATTTGACGATAACGGCCATGGTTAACCTCTCTTAATTTGTTTACTGTCTGTTTATACAGTAGAGTAAGGTTACCTGTCTAGTTTAACCGTGATTACTGTGATGGCATTGGAAAAATTCTCAGAGATTTATCATCGAGCAGCAACAAGAAAGGGAAGTAACAGCGATCTGGAGCAGCGTCTGGCACACCCTAAGACCGTAAAAGAACTTAGCGAGGTCCCGGATGATCGATGGCTAGCGACATTCAGTCAGAAGATCTTCCAGTCGGGAATGAATTGGCAGGTGGTGAGGAATAAGTGGCCGGGCTTTGAAGAAGTTTTCTGGGGCTTTGATATTGAAAAAATGTGCCTAACTCCGCCTGAGATGTGGGAGGAGAAAGCCACAAACCCAGCGATCATTCGCCATCTGGGTAAAGTTATGACCATTCCCCACAACGCACAGATGATCAAAAGTGCGGCGAAGCAACACGGCAGCTTTGCCAAGTTCGTGGCGGAGTGGCCGGAAAGTGACATCATTGGCTTATGGGCACACCTGAAAAAGCATGGAAGTCGCTTAGGTGGTAACACCGGGCCTTATTCACTTCGCATTATGGGTAAAGATACTTTTATCTTATCTGGCGATGTTGAGGGATATCTGCGGGCTCACAAGATCATTGATGGTGGCCGAGATACCCGAAAATCGTTGAATGCGGCGCAGGAAGCGTTTAATCAATGGCAGGAAGAAAGTGGACGTCCACTTTGCCAAATTAGCCAGATTATCGCTTTCAGCGTGGGTGATAACAGCTATTAATCGTTAACTTGCCACTCGCTGGTAAACGTTAGAAAGCGTTCAAACAGCAGCGAGTGGTGTTTGCTTTTATGGTGTGCCAACCAGTACTGACGGCGCAGATCGAGCGGCAATGTCAGCTTATGAAGTCTTTTATTGCTGATGGCATGTCTGGCGGCCAGTGTTGAAAGGTAAGCCAAACCGAGTCCTGCAGCCGCACAATTGATAATGGCTTCAGTGGTTCGAAGTTCAAAAGCTACCGTCCAGTCCTCTAACCTTGGGGCGATTCGTGAGAGGAAATGCTCACGGGTGCCGGAGCCTGTTTCCCTCAACAGCCATGCGTGGTTTTCCAAATCAAACAGTGTAATTCCTGCTTTTTGCGCCAAAGGGTGGTCGATGGCGCAAACAATACACATTTCGTCAGAGAGCCAAGGCTGCATGTGTAAATCATCATTTCCCAAATGGTGCTTACTTTCACCTTGTCCTTCAATCAGTCCGATATCGAGCTCAAATGCGAGTAACCTATCGATGATCGACTGACTGTTAGAGATCACCAACTCCTGGTCAAGATGATTACTTTGTGCCCTGAAGTCCCTCAGTAAAAATGGCACCAGTTGGTTTCCTATCGTATCGCTCGCGCCTAACCTAAGGTGGCCAGATAGTTCGCCATCAGAGTTCAATACGTTTATGATTTCATCGCTTCGGGTAAGCAGTTCGTCTGCCATAGGGAGGAGCCGACGTCCTTGATCGTTGAGTATCAAACGGTTGTTGACTCGTTCGAATAGCTTGTGTCCCAGCTGACTTTCCAGCTCTGTGATCGCCATGCTGACAGCAGGTTTGGAAAGAAAGAGAAGACTGGATGCGGCAGTGATGGTTTTTTCCTGTGCAACGGCGACAAAAACCTGCAGCTGACGAAGAGACAATGACATCTGGCTATTTACCCATCGATTTGACCTAGTTTAAGTATAATTTAACTTTGGGTTAAAGATATTCAGATATACTAAATGCTGATGCCGTTCTATCATATTTTATGTGTTTTTCTTCTAAAGATGTGACAGAGCTATGCGTAGACGTCTCAACTTACTTCCTACTCCAATGGCTGGCCTTGCGCTGGCAATCGCAAGTCTCGGCTGGAGCTGGGAAAATGTCGGCAATTTCGGTGGTAACGCCCAAGTTTTGGGAGCAGTAATCGGTGGTGTAATGCTATTGATGATTGCACTAAAATTTACCTTTTCCCCCAAAGGCCTATGGTGCGACCTACAGCATCCCGTTGTCGGCAGTGTAGTGCCTACGTTTGCCATGGGCGTGATGATTGTTTCTGCTTCTGTTGGCAAAGTGTCTCCTCTGGCAGGTGATTCTCTTTGGATGCTGGCCGTGCTTGCCCACGTCGCGTTCCTCGTTTCTTTTGTTTATCACCGCGCCCGTGATTTCTCACTGACACACATGGTACCGAGTTGGTTTGTGCCACCTGTGGGCCTGATAGTTGCGGATGTTGCTTTCTCGGGTAACCCTGCGCTGCGTCCCGTGGCGGATGGGATTATGCTATTTGGTTTACTGGCTTATGCTGTGTTGTTGCCACTCATGCTTTACCGCCTGATTTTCTGTGGTGAGGTGCCAGATGCGGCGAAGCCAACCATTGCGATTCTAGCCGCACCGGCAAGCCTGTCTCTTGCTGGCTACCTAACCGTGAGTCAATCACCTTCACCTGTGATTGTGGCGGTGCTTCTGGGGATTGCCTTGCTGATGACGCTGGTGATTTACGTGTCATTTGCCAGATTGTTGCGTTTGCCATTCTCACCGGGCTATGCCGCGTTTACCTTCCCAATGGTGATCGGTGCGACAGCATTGTTTAAAACCGCGGCTTGGTTAGAGTCGGTTGGCGTGGCGGCGACTTACGTGAATCAGGTTTATGTGCTGGGTATTATCGAATTGGTGGTCGCGACCATCGTGGTTGGGTATGTGGCCATGCATTACCGCCGCTTCATTTCCCTGCAATGGAAAATGCCAGCCACAGTGTAACTCTCCCGAAATCGTTAAAAATAGCCTGCATCTTGTGCAGGCTTTTTCATTTCTAACTGCATGAAATTGCACTCTTGAGGGCATTCCGCCACAATCTCTCCAATACCGTTCTCATGAGTCTTGCCCGTGTTCACTGTCTATCACTCTAACCAGTTGGATCTTTTGAAAAGTCTGCTGGTCGCCATTATTCAGCAAAAGCCATTGGATAATCCTTTCCAAAAGGAATTAATCCTGGTGCAAAGCCCGGGCATGGCGCAGTGGCTCAAGCTGGAAATGGCCAAAGAGCAAGGAATTGTTGCGAACGTTGAGTTTCCACTCCCAGCTACTTTCATTTGGCAGATGTTCACTCAGATTTTGGATGATGTGCCACAGCGAAGCTTTTTCAACAAAGAAGCGATGAACTGGAAGTTGATGACTGTCCTGCCAGAGCTCCTCGATCAACCAGACTTTGATGAACTCAAGCGTTACCTCGAAGGCGATGATGACAATCAGAAGCTTTACCAACTTGCGGGAAAGATTGCCGATATCTATGACCAATATCTGGTGTACCGACCAGAGTGGATACAGTCATGGGAAAATGAGCAGATTGTTGATGAGTTGGCTGAGGAGAAAAGCTGGCAACCCACGCTTTGGCAGGCGCTTTATGATTACACCCTTCAGCAGGAACAGTCGCCGTTTCACCGTGCCAATCTTTATGAAGAGTTTATTGAGGCGCTAGCGTCCCATAAAGGCAAGCCAGAAGGTCTGAAAGGTATTGAACGCGTTTTTGTGTTCGGCATTTCTGCTTTGCCTCCTCGTTATCTTGATGCCCTCAAAGCGTTGGGTGAGCATGTCGATGTCCACTATATGTTCACGAACCCCTGTCGTTATTACTGGGGGGATATCCGCGACAAACGTTACCTGGCGAGACGTGCAGCCAGCATGGATTTACGCATTAGTCGTGCGAGTGATACTGAGGAGCCGGCGCAGTTTGCCCTGCCATTAGTCAGTGAAGATGACTCGGCCGAAGTCGGTAATAGTCTGCTGGCGTCTATGGGTAAGCTTGGCCGTGACAACCTGCTGCTGATTTCTGAACTCCAGTGTAATGAGGTCGATCAGGGCTTTGTCGATGTGCAGCGTGACAGCTTACTTCATCATATTCAGGCTGATATTCTTGATTTGATTGAACCGGGCAACATCCGGGAAACCCTTAACAGTGAGAGTAAGGTGGGCATTTCTGCTCAGGATCGCTCTGTCATGGTGGAGGTTTGTCACAGTCCGATGCGTGAAGTGGAAGTGCTGCACGACAGACTGCTTGAGATGCTTGAACAAGACCCGAACCTGTCGCCGCGGGATATTATCGTGATGGTCGCCGACATTAATGCCTATAGTCCGGCCATTCAGGCAGTATTCGGCAATGCGCCCGGTGAGCGCTTTATTCCGTTCTCGATTTCTGACCGCACTGCAGATCAGGAAAGTCCAATCCTAACAACGTTCTTGCGATTATTAGGCCTTCCTGACAGCCGTTGTAGCGCAGCCGAGCTTCTGGAAATCCTCGAAGTTCCGTCTGTGATGCGTCAATTTGGTTTTGATAACCGCCAGTTTGAGAAGGTGAAATTCTGGGTAGAAGAATCCGGCATTCGCTGGGGACTCGATGATTCGACGGCGGAACATTTCTCCTTGCCTCATCAACATCAGAACACCTGGTTGTTTGGTCTTAACCGCATGTTGCTAGGCTACGCCATGCCGAGCGAAGCCGGGCTTTACAACGATGTGTTGGCATATGACGAAGTACAAGGACTGGAAGCAGAGCTGGCAGGTAAGTTAGGTGAGTTCTTCCGTGTGATGTCGGCGACGCAAAAAGTGCTGCTCGGCGCGAAAGACGGACATGCCTGGGTGCAGGCACTGACATCACTCTTTGATGATATGTTTGCACTGGATACAGATGAAGAATTAGCAGGGCAGCTTATCCGCACTCAATTGGATAACTGGCTGACCCAACTGGATGACGCTGGCTTCAACCAAACATTGGCGCTCCCGATCGTGCGTGATTACCTGAAAGAAAAGCTTGGCGGAGAGCGTGTCAGTCAGCGCTTCCTTGCCGGTCAGGTGAACTTCTGTACTCTCATGCCAATGCGTTCTATCCCGTTTCAGGTGGTGTGCCTGCTTGGTATGAACGATGGCGATTACCCGCGCACCATCGCGCCAGTTGGATTTGATTTGATGGCGGGTCGCACCCGCGCTGGCGACCGTTCCCGTCGGGATGATGACAGATACCTGTTCCTCGAAGCGCTGCAATCAGCGCAGCAACGTTTATACATAAGCTATGTAGGTCGTTCCGTGCAGGACAACACAGAAAAAGTGCCTTCTGTTTTGGTGACTGAATTACTCGATTATTGCCGTTTGGGATATTGTCTTGAAGGTGACCAAGCTCTGCCGGAGCACGAATCCGGTGAGCGTCTGCTCAACGCCTTGAATCACCATAATCCACTTGTCCCTTTCAGCCGACAGGCCTTTACTGAAAGTCGTCAAAGTTACGCGGCGGAATGGTTACCGGCAGCGCGTGGCGAAGGGCAACTTGCTGCGCCTTTCCTTGATGGTAAAGCCCTGAGTGAAGAGCCTGAACTGCAATCCGGTGTGGTTGAACTTGCAGAGCTTCAGCGATTTTGGCGCTTACCTGTTCAGTACTTTTTCAACCGCCGCTTAAAGGTATTCTTTGAGTCGCCGGAAGGGGCAATGGAAGACGCTGAGCCTTTTGCGCTGGATAATCTTCACCGATACCAGTTACGCGATGCGCTCCTATCCCATGTTATTGCCCATGATGACAGTGAAGCCTCGCTGGAAGCCTTCTTCAGGCAGCAAAAAGCGAGTGGCAGCTTGCCACTCAATCATTTTGGTGAATTGATACTTGAGACGGAACAAGCCGGAATTTTGGCTCAGTACGCGCAATTGAAACCATTGTTGAGCGACAAACGACAAGCGTTGGAGGTTAATCTTTCTGTCGCCACTTCCCGTGGCGCGGTCAAACTTCAAGGCTGGCTGGATGAGCGTTACCGCGCGGGTCGCATTTTGTATCGAAGCGGAAAAGTCAGGGCGAGAGATAAGCTGGCAGCATGGATTGATCATCTTTGCCAGTGCGCGGTAGGTGAGCAACTGGAAACACGCTTCATCGGAGTAGATGACGATGTCGTGTGGAGTCCTATTGCCAAAGAAGACGCTTTATCGAGCCTTGGGGTTTACATCGAATACTATCTTGCGGGTACGGAAGCACCACTGCCTTATCTGCCAAATACTGCGCAGGCAGGCTTAGCGGCTTGTATTGATAAGAAAGGTTACTGGTCGGAAGACGACGCCACGTTGGATAAAGCGCACAGTAAGATGCGCGCAGCCTTTGAAGGGGGCTATATGGTTTCTGGAGAAGGAGAAAATGCTTACGTGGCTCGTGTCTGGCCACAGGTAGAGGATGAGCTGCTTGACCAGGTTTTTGAGCTTGGAAAAACCTTGCTGCTACCTGCGTTAAATGGCGAGAAAAAAGAAGACTGACTCAGGAGCCAGTCTTCTTAGTAAACTCAAGCGTTGATCTTGAACTTCGACAATTGACTGCGTCCGGTGTCGCTCAGAGATTTCACCTTGTCGCTCAGTCCCAGTGTATCTTCCGATGCTTCGCGGTTGGTGTGAGAAATATCGCTGACATTGACCACACTGCGTGCCACTTCCTGCGAAGCGCTGGCTTGCTGTGAGGTGGATGCTGCCACAGCAGTGTTCATTTGCTCCAATTCATTGATCAGTTGAGATAGCGCTGTCAACTGTGTTTGGGCAAGCCTTGCCTGCTCAAGGCTTTGTGCTGTTTTGTCTGTACCGCTACTCATGATCTTTGCGGCGACTTGAGCACGCTCCTGCAGCCTTTCGATGATGGCGTTGATTTGAGTTGTCGATTCCTTCGTGGAGTGCGCAAGCTTACGAACCTCATCTGCTACCACCGCAAACCCCCGGCCTGCGCTGCCTGCACGTGCTGCTTCAATCGCGGCATTGAGCGCCAACAGGTTAGTTTGCTCAGAGATATCGTTAATCACAGTGACCACATCGCTGATTTGGTCGCTTGATGCCGCCAGCTCACGGATGCTCTTTTCAGCATCAATGACGTCGTCATTCACCTGCTCAAACTTACCGAGAGAGGCGGACAGTGATGCTTCAGCTTCAGTTACCAGCTTACGGGAGTGACGCGTACTCTCTTGTGCATTGAGTGTGCTGGATTCTACATCCTTAATGGCAGAGGACATTTCTTCCATCGCACTGGCCACTAAATCTAGCTCTTGGCTTTGGTTGCGAATACCGTCCGTAGAGCGGTTCGCCAAATCAGCCATGGTTTTGCTGTCGCAATCTAGCTGAAGTAGCGTGGAATCCACGTTGGAAAGTAGACCTTGCAATTGTTCACAAGCGGCGTTGAGGTTACGCGACATTTCACCCAGCTCATCAGTGCTTTTGACATTGGCGCGGGCAGTTAGATCACCACCAGCTACCACGCTGAGTGCACGCTGAATTTCACGTACTGAATTGACCAGCATGCGCGAGAGTACAGTTGCCAGCAGAACAAGAGTGGCAGTTACGAACAGGGCAAAAAGCGCAGCCTGCGCTGTTTCTTTCCATACCAAGGCTTCCAGATCGTCAACATAAAGACCTGTGCCGATCAGCAGTCCCCAAGGTTCGTAGCGTTTTACTGCACTGACTTTTTCTAATGGTTCTTTGCCGCCTGGTTTAGGGAACCAGTAGCTGGTAAATCCGCCATCGATAGGTTGGGCTACTCGTCTAAAGTCCCTGAGGAGTAGCGTACCTTTGCTATCTCGAAAGCTACTGAAATCTTTACCCAGCAGGCTTTTAGCGCCTGCTACCATGGTGCCTTTTTTATCAATGGCAAAGAAATAACCATCTGTACCAAAGGTCAGCGGTTGGATAGCAGCCATCGCTCTCTCACGACTGGCTTCGGATGGATCACTCTGATAATGGCTGTCGATAATTTGCGTCGCCAGCTCGATGGTTTGCATTAAGCTAGATTTTCTCTCCAACAGGAGGTCTTTATGCAGGCTTCTCGCTTGAAAAGCTGTTAGCAGGACAATGCTAATCACTGAGATGCACACAATAAGAAGTAGCTTATATCGCACAGATAGGTTTGCAACAAATTTCATACTCAGTATATCCGTGTATTTAGATGTCCGTAACGAAAATTAAACATGAAGGTTCACTTAATTGGAGCAAAGTATCAATAGAGCGACTGGTAATGATAATTGTTTTTGATTGATCTGCTTCGCAGACTTATTTTTCATTGCATAAGATGTCTAGCTTTTGGAGCATGCCTGTAAAGGAAGTCGATAAACTCAGCGCGTGAAGACTCATTGCAAAATGTCACAATGTTAATATCTCTAAACAAACTGCGTGTTTAGTACTCAGATAACTTGGCTAAATATAGAGCCGAAATTTCCGCATTCCTTCATTCACTTTTACGGAAATGGAATGAATGTTTATCGTGAAATTGTCCTCGAATTGAGCGGAACAATCACCTCTGAGAGCGAGCATTTTCAGGTGGTTTGGGTATAAACTAGGGACATTATTCCCCTTTGAGCCAACAGTGCATGCCAACCCAACTTCTTGACCCCATGTCATTTCCTCTACACGGACAGAGACTGATTGAAGCGTCTGCCGGTACGGGGAAAACCTTCACCATTGCGGGTTTGTATTTGCGGCTGCTGTTGGGACACGGCAGCGAAGATACTGCGCATGCTTCGCCCTTGAGTGTCGACAAGGTTCTGGTGGTGACTTTTACCGAAGCGGCCACTCAGGAGCTTCGTGATCGTATTCGCGCGCGTATCCATGATGCGCGTCTGGCATTTAGTCGAGGGCACAGTGATGACCCCGTAATTAGGCCATTACTGGATGAGGTGCAGGACTACTCATATGCTGAACGTTTGCTCCTGCAAGCTGAACGCCAGATGGATGAAGCGGCGATCTATACCATCCACGGTTTTTGTCAGCGCATGCTCACCCAAAACGCCTTCGAGTCTGGCAGCCTGTTTACCAATGAGTTCATTACTGATGAGAGCGCTTTACGCGAACGCGCGGTTTCGGATTACTGGCGACGTCAGTTCTATCCATTGCCAAAGTCGCTTGCAGGTGTCGTGCGGGGTTACTGGGAATCGCCACTGTCACTGCTGAAAGACATTAGCACTTATCTGTCTGGACCGCTGGTCACCATCAAAGCGCCGGATATGCCGGAAAACCTCGATGACTTGCATCAGGAGAATCTGGCCAAAATCGAAGAGGTGAAAGGACTGTGGCGAGAAGCTGTCGCTGATCTTGAAGCTTTGATCTCAGGATCAGGCGTTGATAAACGCAGCTATAGTAAAAAATCGCTGCCAAACTGGCTTTCTGAAGTTACGGACTGGGCGTCCTGTTCAACAACCAGCTATGAATTGCCGAAAAACCTTGAGCGCTTTTCTGCGTCAATGCTGGCAGAAAAAACTAAGAAAGGCGAAGTGCCGGCGCATCTGGTTTTTGACGCGATTGATAAGCTGGTGGCCAACCCACCAACACTGAAAGATGCGTTGACGGCAAACGCCATTCGTCAAGTGAGAACATTACTGGCTCAAGAAAAACGACGCTTTGGTTGGTTGTCATTCGATGACTTGCTATCACAGCTTTCATCGGCACTGGAAAGTGACAGTGAAGGCATTCTGGCTGAGCGTATCCGCACATTGTATCCGGTCGCCATGATTGACGAATTCCAGGATACCGACCCTCAGCAATACCAAATATTCAGCGATATTTATGCCGAGCAGCCTGAATGTGGCCTCTTTATGATTGGGGACCCTAAGCAGGCGATTTATGCTTTCCGTGGTGCTGATATTTTCACTTACATCCATGCACGCCGTCAGGTAGCCGACCATTACAACCTTGGTACCAACTGGCGTTCGACAGCAGGTGTGGTAAAAGCGGTCAATCATGTCTTAGAAAATGCGGAATCGCCTTTTATCTATAACGAAGATATTCCTTTTACTCCTGTGGCTTACTCACCGGGTGCTGATGAGCGCTATTGGGAAGTCAATGGCAGTCAACAAGCCTCAATGACCCTTTGGCTGGATGAAACGGCAGATCTGGTTTCGAAAGCGGATTATGAAAAGCAAATGGCTCATACTACTGCGAGCAACATCCGCGAAGTGCTGATGAAAGCGCAGGAAGGTAAAGCGCATTTTTGCAAAGGCGACAAACGTAAGCCTATTCATGCGGGAGACATCGCAGTGCTGGTGAGAACCGGTAGCGAAGCAGCCAAAGTAAAGATTGCACTGGCAAGGCAGGGTATTGCGTCTGTCTATCTCTCGAATCGCGACAGCGTGTTCTCAAGTCATCTGGCAGCGGATGTTCAAAGGCTACTTGCTGCCGTACTGACGCCTGATAATGAGCGAACACTTCGTGCTGCACTGGCAAGCGGCCTATTTGCGCTGACAGCCAGTGAAATCGATACCTTGAACCATGACGAAAAAGCGTGGGAGAGGGCAGTGATGGAGTTTTCTACCTACCAAACGGTATGGTTTACCCGAGGCGTGATGCCCATGCTCCGTCAGGTGATGCAACGTCGTGGTATCGCAGAACGCTTGCTTTGTGAAGATAATGGTGAGCGGGCACTCACTGACCTGATGCATCTTGGCGAACTTTTGCAGCAGGCAAGTCAGACATTGGATAGCCATCATGCCCTTATCCGTTGGCTGGCTGACCATATCGATAACCCTAACGGCAACAGTGAAGAGCAGCAGGTGCGTTTGGAGTCTGAGCGTGACTTGGTGCAAATCGTCACCATCCACAAATCTAAAGGTCTGGAATACGACCTGGTTTACTTGCCGTTCGCCTGCAATTTTCGCCCATCAGACAGACCTTTTTTCCATGATGAAGACCACACGCCCGTGCTGTCGTTAACCGAGCCTGACTTTGCTATTGAACAAGCAGATAAAGAGCGTTTGGCCGAAGATCTCCGACTCATTTACGTTGCTCTGACCCGTGCCGTCTACGGCTGCTTTATTGGTCTGGCACCGCTCAAAGATGGGAGAAAATCTTCAGGTGATACTGGGCTTCATAAATCGGCACTGGGTTACTTGATTCAAAAAGGTGAGGCCTCAGATGCATTGGGGTTGGTTGCTGCGGTTGATTCTTTAGCAGCAAGTTGCGACGGCATTGAGAGAACCGCACCACCCAAAGTAGTGGACGGAAAATTTGAGCCAGAGTTGGCTGATGATGACGTTATTGAAGCGCGAACTTTCGAAGGGCGTATCCGCCGTGATTGGCGCCTGACCAGTTATTCAGGTTTGGTCAAGCAAGGCCACAGCAGTGCGCTACCCGATTTACCTGCCTTTGATATTGATGCCGCAGAAGAGCAGCACGAAGAAAGCGAGACGGAGACCGACAGCGCGCCAACCATATTCCAGTTTCCGAAAGGTGCCCGTCCGGGTACTTTCCTGCACACCTTGTTTGAGAACGTCGAGTTTGGGCAGGACATGTTCAGCGAGGAAGTGGCCGAGATGATCCGCCATCACCTGCTGCTCGAAAACTACGACGAAAGCTGGATACCTGTATTGCAGAAACTGTTGTCTGATGTCGTCTCTCAACCGCTTAATGACGAAGGGTTGATGTTGTCTGAGGTGGATGAACCCGCAAGATTGACCGAGATGGAATTCGTGATGCCGGTGGAAAGGCTTGATAGCAGTCGTGTAAATGGGTTAATTGCCAAACACGACCCTCTTTCAGCGCAGGCTGGTGAGCTGCACTTTGATACCGCCAGTGGCATGCTGAAAGGCTTTATCGATTTAGTGTTCTGCTGGCAGGGACGTTATTACGTATTGGACTGGAAGTCGAACTACCTTGGCGATTCGCCAGTAGATTACACCGAGGAGGCTCTGGCCGGAGCCATGGCGGATCACCGCTATGATTTCCAATATCAGATTTACTCACTCGCCCTGCATCGTTTCCTGCGCCAGCGCTTGCCGGATTACTCGCCTGAACACCATCTTGGTGGTGTTTTCTATCTGTTTGTTCGTGGTATTGAAGCGGGTACTCGTCATGGCATTTTTTATACTTCACCTTCTCTTGAACTTCTCAATGGCCTTGATGCCATTTTTTCCGGCGAAGGGCAGCTTTCTGATGGAGAGAGCCTAAATGGCGATAAGTGAAAAACTCAACGCGCTGTATAAGCGTAAAGCCATCAGAGCGATCGACCGTCAGTTTTCCCAGTTTATCGGTGAACAACTCGGCGACGTTGAATCACCTATGGTGGGATGGGCTGCTTTAGTCAGCTTTGAGCTGGGTAAAGGTAATGTATGTATTGACTTGTCTGCTTTAGACAGCGCAAGGCTCTTTGACTTGATGCCCTTGGAATCGGCAGAACTTGCGATATTGATGACGCCTGAAAATGCCTTGGCTCTGGTTTCCACATCTCCAGTTGTCGGCGATGGCAGTGTACCGAAACCTATGGTGCTCAGTGGTTCCCGCCTTTATCTTCATCGCTATTGGGCCGCGGAGCGCTTGGTAACTAATGAAATTACAGCACGAGCGAAAGAGCTGCCGTTGCCGATGACGCTGCGTGGCGTGTTGGACGATCTTTTCCTGCCGGATATGGCTTTGCTTCGTCGGTTCTACAACACATGGGAAGACAGCGAAAAGGCTGAGAAACTGGTCGACTTCTTCGACATCACTGATTTGACTCAGGTTGATGTAGACGTACTGAAAACGGCGTTAGATGCACAAGCCACGGATGCCCAGGTGCTGAGTCTAGTGCCAGACTCAGCACGATTGAACTGGCAGAAGGTCGCTGCAGCCGTGGCGCTCAGTTATCGCTTTGCCGTGATCTCTGGTGGTCCGGGAACAGGAAAAACCACGACGGTAGCAAAGCTTCTGGCGGCGATTGTTAGTAGTAGCGACAATCCAAATGGCCCTGAAATCAAGCTGGTGGCACCGACGGGGAAAGCAGCAAACCGCTTGACCGAGTCCATCGGAAAGGCCGTTGCGGCTTTGCCGGTGAGTAATGAGGTGAGAGACAAAATTCCGACTCAGGCATCAACCATTCACCGACTGCTTGGTGCCATTCCAAACCGTGTTGAGTTTCGACATCATGCTGGCAACCGTCTTCACCTTGATGTGCTGGTGGTCGATGAAGCATCCATGGTTGATTTACCTATGATGGCCCGATTGCTCGCGGCATTGCCCCAGCATGCCAGAGTGATTCTTCTGGGAGATCGCGACCAGTTAGCTTCTGTAGAGGCGGGGGCGGTGTTGGGTGATATCTGTCTTCATGCTGGAAGTGGTTTTAGTGCTGAACGCGCAAAGACCTTAGCTTCACTGACAGGCTTTTGTATGCCGCAGGAAGCTTCTGTGCCCGTTGTGTCTGATGGCGTATGTTTGCTGCGCAAAAGCTACCGCTTCCATGCTAAGTCCGGTGTTGGCCAACTGGCTTATGCCATTAATGCGGGCGAAACTCGCTGGGTTGAAAGGGTGCTGCAACGAGGCTTTAGTGATATCGCCCTTCATGATCTTGATGGCGATGTGTATGGCGAAGCCATTGCTATGGTGGTCAATGGGTACCGCGGCTATCTTTCGGCATTATCAGAGGGTGCAGATAACCGCACCTTGCTGAAACATTTCTCTGATATCCGTCTGCTGTGCGCGCTTTCAGATGGCCCGTTTGGGGTTAAAGGCTTGAACACAGCGATTGAAAAAGCGCTAACCAAAGTGGAGCTTATCGCACCAGGAGAAGAGATTTTCTACCCGGGGAGGCCAATTATGGTGACGCAGAACGACCACGGCCTTGGTTTGTACAACGGTGATATAGGCATTGTGGTGAAGCAGGAAGAAGGACTTCGCGTGGTGTTTGAAATGGCGGATGGTTCAGTAAAAGCCTTTCTGCCAAGCCGTCTTCCTGAGCATCAAACTGCCTACGCAATGACGATTCACAAATCCCAGGGGTCTGAATTCAGTCATACCATTTTGATGTTGCCACCTACCCCGACCCCCGTCATGACAAGAGAGCTGGTGTATACCGGTGTGACACGGGCAAAAGACAGGTTGGATGTTTATGCCACCCGCACCAGTTTGGCGCGGGCGGTGAAACGGAAAACGCAGCGGTTTAGCGGCTTGGCAGACGCATTACACGTCCGTTAAGTGCGAGGGTCAGTATCTTGGAGCGGCGCTGCAGGTTGTAAAGTTCTTGCTTGGCATCCGGCAGTGCAGTGACATCGGCTTCTACAAACCCGTGCTCACGGAACCAGTGAATACTGCGGGTGGTCAGCACAAAAATCGTTTTGATACCCGATTGCACCGCCTGCTGCTGGATATATTGAAGCAGGTTGGTGCCGCGGTCGCTATCACGGTATTCAGGATGAACGGCAACACAGGCCATTTCTGCTGTTTGTGACTCGGGGTAAGGGTAAAGTGCCGCACAACCAATGATTCGCTCATCTCTATCAATCACAGTAAAGCGCGGAATCTCCTGCTCCAGTTGCTCCCGTGAGCGTCTTACCAGAATACCTTGTTCTTCTAAAGGGCGGATAAGTTCCAGGATGCCACCGATATCATCAATAGTCGCCTGACGGATACGCTCTGCACTTTCGGTCACAATCTGTGTACCGATACCTTCCACGGAGAAGAGTTCCTGAATCAGTGAACCATCGACTTTATAGCTGAGAAGGTGGCTTCTTGGCACGCCTGAACGGCATGCCGCGACAGCACCACGTAAGAAGCGAACGGTACCGGAGTTCTCATCACCCGCTGTTGCGCGCTGGCGCAGAATTTCTTCTGCCTGATGCGGGAAAAGTTCGGATAGCACATTGCCATTAGGACCAATCACACCTTGCAGCGAACAAAAGCCAATCAGCTTGTCAGCATTCAGGCGAATCGCCAACTGTGTAGCGACTTCTTCGGAGGTCAGGTTGAAACATTCCCCGGTGACGGAGCTGGCAACAGGGCCTAAAAGAACGATCGAGTGCTGATCGAGTTGGCAGTGTATACCGTCGATATCGATCCTGCGGATCCGTCCGCTATGGCAGTAGTCCACACCTTCGTCGACACCCAGTGGTTGTGCAATCACAAAGTTCCCGCTGACCACGTTGATCTGCGCGCCGGCCATGGGCGTGTTATTTAGGCTCATGGAAAGGCGGGCAGTGATATCGAGTTGTAGTTGACCTGCAGCTTGTTTTACCACTTCGAGTGCAGCAGAGTCCGTGACACGCACACCTTTGTGGTAAGGCGTTTCAACCCCTTGCTTAGCAAGATTCTGACTGATTTGAGGACGGGCGCCGTACACCAATACCAGCCGCAAACCCAGGCTGTTAAGAAGAGCTATGTCATTGACAATATTGCCGAAATTAGAATCAGCAATGGCTTCGCCGCCCAGCATGATGACGATGGTTTTGTTTTGGTGCGCATTCACATAGGGCGCAGATTGCCTAAATCCGTTTACGAGTGCTGTACTGCGAAGTTTCAACACCTTACTCCATATTTTTTGATTTTATATGCTGCGATAGTGACTAATTATTCTTGATTTGGCAAGGGGCGTGATACGGCTTCAAACAATGAATGCCTGACTTGGTCGGCGTTGATGTCCTTTTTATAATAGTATTGTTAGTATTTGAGAGTTTCTCTCTAAATTGAGATTTAATTTGTGGGTATCGTCGGACAATCGTTACTGCTCTTCGCCGTGTTAATTTCGGGGGTTATCGGCTACCTAGTAGCCAATGATATTCCTGTTTTCACTGAGGTGGACCAAACGCTTATTTACGGAGAGTGGGTGGAACAGGGTGTGCCAACGTACGCTGCTGATCGGTTCGAAGTTCGAAAAGATGGTATCTATATCAAAGGTGCCCGCACGACCAGTTACTATGAGTTTACGGGCAGCAAACTCATCTACACCGTCGGTAACAACACTTACCTCTACACAGTGGAAGATAAAAATACGCTCCAGAGAGAGAAGCCTTACCACTACAGCACACCATTCACCCGACGCTGAAATCAATAGTTCGTTGGCAGAACTCTGAGAAGCTCAGTGACTGGGCACAAACCAAGAGCCACGCGGCGGATCCTGTCTGCGATGTCTTCATTCCCACCCAGGCAGCGTCGAATACTGTTGTTGATCATCTCATCGCTGCTTCCATCACTGGCTAAAGTACGAATCCACTGATATTCGATTGAGTCAGTGTCGAGTAACGTCTTTCTCCCTACTTTTAAATCCATTTTAAGCTTCCTGACAATTTTGTTTAATTTTTAAGACATTTTCTTTTCATTGGATTTAAACGAATTTCTATGACAGAAATGTGACAAAGTATTTCAAAGTTCGGTGCATATGCTCTCGATCGCATTATAAGTCTCAGTTAAAATGTGGGTTTATGCAGTCAACATCGCCTTTTGATTGCAGAAATAGCAGGGTTCTGTCACCCTCTTTTTATTATTTTCTTACTCAGGAATACCTGTGAAAAAGGCCCTTTCTGTTGTCGGCATTTCCCTACTCCTTGCCGCTTGTGCGCGTCCCACTGACCGAGGTCAGCAATACATTGATGGGCGTTTTGATGATGTTCTTAACCCAGTTGGGCAAGTTGCTTCTGACAAAGTGCGTGACTATTCCCTTTTCCCTGCTCAACTTGAAAAGGTTGAATCGAGTTCACCTTCCCTGACCAAAGTGAACCAAGACGTTTATGAAAGCGTCAAAGCATGGCTGGCTGAAAGTGGTGAACCTACAGCACTGGGCGACTATGGATTGTCTCTCGAGCAAATGGGTGGTGGTGACGGCTATGGTAACGTGCTGTTTACTGGCTACTTCTCTCCAGTGATTGAAATGCGTCACAAACCGGATGCGCTATTCCGGTATCCGGTTTATGCAATGCCGCAATGTGATGATAAATGTCCTACCCGTGAAGAAATCTATAATGGTGCATTGGATGGGTTGGGGCTTGAGCTTGGCTATAGTGCTTCACTGATCGATAACTTCATCATGGAAGTGCAGGGCAGTGGTTTCATTCATTTTGGTGATAACGACCAGCTTGAGTACTTTGCCTACGGCGGCAAGAATGGCCACCCTTACGTCAGTATTGGCAAAGTGCTGATTGAGCGCGACGAAGTGCCACGTGAGAAAATGTCACTGAAAGCCATCAAAGACTGGGTAGCGCAGCAGGATGAAGCGACGGTGATGGAGCTGCTAAATCAAAACCCTTCATTTGTTTTCTTTGCTCCCAAGGCGGCGCATCCTGTGACTGGCACTGCAGGGATTCCGTTGTTGTCTGGTGCGTCAGTGGCAGCCGATCGGGATTTCTTACCGATGGGCACCGTGCTACTGGCGGAAGTGCCTCAACTAAATGAAGAGGGTAACTGGAATGGCCAGCATGTGCTGAAGCTGCTGATGGCGCTAGATACCGGTGGTGCGGTGAAGAAGAACCATCTCGATCTTTACCACGGTATGGGGGAAGAAGCTGGGATTAGAGCTGGCCATCACAAACACTTTGGGCGTGTCTGGAAGCTGACAAAGCCCGTTGAGAATGAAGATTCTGTTCAGCAGTAACATAGGGGGCTGTTGACCTTTGGTGGTGATTTTTGTAGCAGTTTGTGGGGATTTTATGCAAGGCAGAGGCTTCGATGTGTAGCTAGCCTACATGAGACGCTGATAACGCAGCAGAAATTCCCCACAAACGCTGCCCGAAGGGTTCGACTGCGCGTCCCGTACTCTAAGCGTTTTATGCTTTGTTGAGGTGTATTTGCTTAGAATGACTAGGCGGCACACACCTCGCCGCGCCTAAAACGCTTATGGCGAGAACAAAATTTAACCACCAAAGGTCAACAGCCCCTAACCAATAGAGACAAAAAAGGCGGGTTTCAAACCCGCCTTTTATTTTATCAAAGTGGCTTATTTGATCAGGCCAACTTCTTTGTAGTATTTTGCCGCACCTGGGTGCAGAGGTGCAGACAGACCGTCAGCAACCATTTCTTCTTTCTTCAGGTTTGCGAACGCTGGGTGCAGACGACGGAAATCGTCAAAGTTCTCAAACACTGCTTTGGTTACGTTGTAGATAACGTCTTCTGGTACTTCAGCAGAAGAAACGAAGGTCGCACCAACACCGAAGGTTTGAACGTCGCCGTCGTTACCACGGTACATACCGCCTGGGATAGTCGCTGTACGGTAGTAGTCGTTGTCAGAAACCAGCTTGTTAGACGCTGGGTTGTTCACTTCAACGATCACGCTATCACATGCAGTGGTTGCTTCCTGGATTGCACCACTTGGGTGGCCCACGGTGTAAACCATTGCGTCGATTTTGTTATCACACAGCGCTTTAGATTGCTCAGCCGCTTTCAATTCAGAAACCTGTTTGAAATCGTCCATGGTCCAACCCATGCCTTCCATCAGTACTTCGATAGTACCGCGCTGGCCAGAGCCAGGGTTACCCACGTTTACACGCTTGCCTTTAAGGTCATCAAACGTTTTCACGCCTGCGTCAGCACGTGCAACAACAGTGAACGGTTCTGGGTGAACAGAGAAGACAGCACGCAGGTCTTTGTATGCGCCTTGGTCTTTAAATTTGCTTGAACCATTGTAAGCGTGGAATTGCCAGTCAGACTGAGCGATACCCATGTCCAGCTCGCCTGCACGGATGGTGTTGATGTTGTAGATAGAACCACCGGTAGACTCAACCGAACAACGGATTCCGTGTTCTTTCTTAGTTTTGTTTACCAGACGGCAGATTGCACCACCTGTTGGATAGTAAACACCAGTGACACCACCAGTACCGATAGTAACGAATTGATTAGCTTGCGCTGGTACGGCAGTTAAAGCAGCTGCAAAGCTCATTGCGGCCAAAGTTGGTTTTAACGCTTTCATGCTTTAGTCCTTGTCGATGATGTGATTGCTAACGCGGTGAGAGTCCGCTGTTAATAATTTGTGAGTCCATATTGCGCCGAAATTATCTGATAGTTAGTTTTTCGATCGCAAGAGATGCGCCTCACGATTCAAAGCTACAGGAGATATTTTTTCTTAAATCTTCTGCAGAGTTGATATATAAACCCATGTTTTGAGACATAACGGCGATTTGCTGTACAAGTTCTGCATTATTATCCGCACACTGTCCCATTAAATTCATTAGGTTATTTTCGAAACCAACGCGTACATCTCCTCCCAATGACATCGCTGCACTTAGACATTGATGCTCATGTTCTCCAAATGCACAGGTTGCCCACGAAATTCCCCCGCTGGTTATGCGTTTAATATCAAATTCGAGCAAATCAGTTGGTGCTGACAACATGTCTTTTTTGTACTTGCCTAGTACCAATAGTAGGTGATGGCCGCTATTAGGCAACGTCTTGTCATTAACCATTTGAAAGTAAAGCGACAAATCTGCAGCATCATACAAAATGTACTGCACATAGATATGCCGCTCATTGAGCTCGTAAAAGAAACGGCTGGCGTCTTTTTCAAACGCAGCATTTGGGCGAAGTTCGCGAAGGGCGAGGGAGACAGCTTCTGGCTCGGTGCCTCGCACCAGCGCCATTTGCTCTTCCGGTTGATAGAGACCTACCGCCTCAGTCGTTAATTGTATCACCATGTCGGAATCAAAACGGGCCCGTGTTTCCACAAGCCACTCCTTGTTCAGTCCAACATCCAACGAGTGCTTGCCTTGTCCATCACGTACATGCATGTGTGCCATCGCTGCGCCCGCACCTTTGCATTGTGCCAGACACATGGCCATGTCTTCGATGGTCATTGGTAGTTGCTGGTGGTCATCCTTTCCGCGTCGTGCACCATTCGGCGCAACAATAATAGTTCTTCCTTTTTGCACCCGATTTTCCTATGCGAATACGTTATCCAATGTGATAGCCAAGCGTTTCACCAACTCATCAATTTCGTTCTCTGTGATGATGAAAGGTGGTGCAAGCAAAACGTGATGACCTTGCTTGCCATCAATCGTGCCACCCATGGGGTAACACATCAGGCCATTTTCCATGGCGGTTTTCTTCACTTGCGCATGGAGAGGACGTGAAGAAGCAAACGACGCTTTGGACACTTTGTCTTCAACAAACTCCAGCCCGATGAACAGACCTCTTCCGCGAATATCCCCGACATAAGGGTGATCGCCGAATGTCTGATTTAACTGTTTGACCAGATAATGTCCCCGTTCAGTCACTTCACTAAGAACACCAGCATCCAACGCATCAAGCGTGGCACACGCAGCTGCACATGCCAAAGGGTGGGCCATAAAAGTGTGTCCATGCTGGAAATATCCGGTTCCGTGGAAAATCGCATTGTAGATGTTGTCGTGGATCATGACTGCGCCAATAGGTTGATAGCCAGCAGCCAACCCTTTTGCCATGGTCACGAGATCAGGCACGATATCTTCCTGCTCATAGGCAAAATAGGTGCCAGTGCGGCCACAACCGCACATCACTTCGTCAAGGATGAGCAGTACGCCATATTTGTCGCAAATTTCACGAATGCGTTTGAAGTAGCCTTTCTCTGCCACCAATGCGCCAGCGGTTGCGCCAACAACTGGCTCGGCCACGAAAGCAATGACAGTTTCTGGACCAACAGCGAGTAGCCGCTCTTCCAACTCATTCGCGACACGCTGACCATACTCGAAATGGGTTTCATCGTTTCGCCTATCACGATAGGCGTAACATGGTGCAATCAACTCACCATTTTGCATCATCGGTGCGAAAGGCTCTTTTCGCCACATATTCCCCCCCACACCCAGCGCACCGAGCGTGTTGCCGTGGTAGCTTTGTCGGCGCGCGATGTAGCGGGTCCGCGAGGTTTCGCCTTTTTCCAGAAAATATTGGCGCGCCATTTTTAGGGCAGCTTCGACTGCTTCAGAACCGCCGCTGACCAGATAAACGTGGTTTAGTGGGCCGGGCGCTTTGTCTGCCAAACGTGCAGCCAATTCTTCTGCTGCTGGGGAGGTGAAAAATCCAGTATGAGCATATGGAATAGCGTGCAGTTGATTTTCTATTGCACCTAACACGCCCGAATGGCTGTGGCCGAGACAGGATACGGCTGCACCGCCGCATCCATCTAAGTACTGACGTCCTTCACTGTCCACAAGAAATACGCCGTTGCCGCCAGCAACAACCGGTAATTCAGTGTGGCAATGTCTTTGTAGTATGTTTGTCATGATTTCCCTGAGCTACTCACTTATCAAAATTTGTTTGGTTATACGGCTCAGTATGGACAGGTTGGAAATTGAACAGCAAACGATATAAATTCAGAGGGTATGCCAAAAATTCATGGGAAAAATACATGGCTATGCCTATTCCACCAATGAAGACCTTGCGGACCTTTACGGTAGTTGCGCAGACATTGAGTTTTTCAAAGGCGGCAAAGCTGTTGAATCTGACGCAAAGTGCAATCAGCAAGCAAATCCTGCATTTGGAAGAGTTGATGGGATGCTCTCTGTTTGAGCGTACGGGGGGAAAAGTGGAACTGACGGAGGCGGGTAGGCGATATCTCCCCTCTGTTGTTGAAGCACTGGAAAATTTACAACACGCCACATCTACGGTTATGCAGACTTCCGAGACAAAAAGCCGTATCGAAATCTCTGTGCCGCCTTCTTTAGCAAGTATGTGGTTGATACCGAGGTTGGAGGCATTCAGAAGTGCTCACCCCAATATCGAACTGGCAGTTCGGGCGAGCGTAACATCTGACAGTCAGAATCGGTATCAAAGCGATATTGCGATTCACTGCTTGCCTTTATCGACTCATGAAGAGGAAGCAGAACTGCTGATCCGTGAAAGACTGATGCTGGTGGCATCCTCCGAACTTGTGGGGAATACACAGACGGTTAAAGACTTATTACCCTTACATGCCATCAGTCATATCACCCGCCCTCAAATCTGGAACCAGTTTTGGCATTACCTGGACGTGGCGCCAAGCGGTCCGACCTACGGCACAGGCTTCGAGCACTTTTACATGGCGTTGGAAGCGGTGAAGCACCACGAGGGAATGGCATTGATCCCCCAATTTCTGATTCAGGATGCACTCAATCGAGGGGAAGTGGCTAATCCCCTTTCCCTTAGCTTTAATAGCCTTTATGGGTATTTCCTTTTCAGCCATGGCTATAAGCGAAGGCTGGGGCCGGTTAAGCAGGTAATAGCATGGCTCAAACAGGAATTGATGCCGACAACTACCAGAAGAATGTAAGGCGTCGCCGTAGCATGGACATTTTGCGTTCAAGCGAGTATAAACCGCAATCCACGTCGGAAATCGAGAAACAGAGCGAACAATTATGACAACGACTCAACCTGCATCTGAAGGCTATCAGCAACGCTTTGGCGGTACCCGCCGTTTATATGGCGCTACTGAGCTTGAGATTCTGCGCCAATCGCATGTGTGTGTGATTGGTATCGGCGGTGTGGGGTCATGGGCCGTTGAAGCGCTCGCCCGAAGCGGTGTTGGTGAGTTGACCCTGATCGATATGGATGACGTGTGTGTTACCAATATTAATCGTCAAATTCACGCGATGTCTGGCACTGTGGGTCAAAGCAAAATCGAGGTGATGGCAGAGCGCGTGCGCGCGATTAATTCCGATTGCAAAATCAATCTGATTGATGATTTCATCTCGGAAGATAATATTCCTGAGTACATCACCAAAGATTATGACTACGTGCTTGATGCCATCGACAGCATCAAGCCAAAAACCGCGTTGCTGGCGTTCTGTAAGCGCAACAAAATCAAAATTATTACTGTCGGTGGTGCGGGTGGTCAAATCGATCCGACGCAAATTCAGGTCGCTGATTTAACTAAGACGATTCAGGATCCGTTGGCGGCAAAACTTCGCAACAATCTTCGCCGTTTCCACAACTTCACTAAAACCCAAGGGCGTAAGTTTGGTATCGATTGTGTGTTTTCAACAGAACAGCTGAAGTATCCTCAACCTGATGGCTCGGTGTGTGAAACAAAAGCGACGGCAGAAGGCCCGAAGCGAATGGATTGCGCCAGTGGATTTGGCGCCGCAACCATGGTCACTGCAACCTTTGGTTTTGTTGCTGTTTCGCGCATCATTGCCAAGCTGACCGCGAAAAAATAAACGGCTTAGAGACAAAAAAAGAAGGCCGCGAATTCACGCGGCCTTCTTTGTTTTCTAGCGTTTAAGCATCAGCTTTAGCGTGGGGCTTTTTGGCTGCTGGCTTTGCTTCTGCTTCAGGTTGAATCGGAAGCACTTGCTTCACATAGTTACCTGGAGCAACACCGAGCACAGGGAAGTTCTCTGAACCTTGTGCGTACGGCTCGATCTTTTCCTTCGGATTGTAAGCGGAAAGCCATTCATCCCAATGAGTCCACCACGAACCTGAATTGTGATCGGCAGACTCAAACCAATCGTCAGCAGATTCACTTAGCTCGCTGTTTACCCAATAACCATATTTACCTTTTGCTGGGTGGTTCACGATACCAGCAATGTGGCCTGACTCACCCAGTACAAAGGTCTTGTTGCCGCCCACATTCAGTGCGCCGCGGTAAGTCCCTTGCCAAAGTGCAATGTGGTCTTCTTTGGTTGAGATAAAATAGGTTGGGATTTTGATTTTGTTCAAATCGATCCAAACGCCACCCACTTTAACGCCTTTGTCCTGAACCAGTTTGTTGTTCAGGTACAGCTCACGAAGCATAAAGTTATGCGTCGCTGCTGCTACGTTGGTGCTGTCGCTGTTCCAGTACAGAAGATCGAAATCTACCGGGCTGTTACCTTTGAGGTAGTTATCGATGTAGTAGTTCCAGTACAGACTGTTTTCACGCAGCAGGCTAAAGGTAACGCTCAATGAGCGGCCATCCATGTAACCGCGTGCCGTATTTTGGATCTCAATCGCACTGATCACGCTATCGTTGATGTAAGCACCCACTTCACCTGGCTGACCGAAGTCGAGCAGCGTAGTAAAGAAAGATGCAGACTTGATGCGGGCTTTCATGCGTTTCGCGGCGTAGTACGCGATGGTCGATGCCAGCACGGTACCACCGATACAGTAGCCAGCGGCGTTGATTTGCGATTGACCGGTAATGTCTTCAATCGCAGACACTGCTTTCACGACGCCTTCTGTCACATAGTCACCGAATTCAACGTCTTTCTGCTCAACACCAGGGTTGCGCCAAGACATCATAAATACGGTGTGACCTTGTTCGACCAACCAGCGCACCATCGAGTTCTTCTCGCGAAGATCAAGGATATAGTACTTGTTGATGAATGGTGGCACGATAAGAAGTGGTGTCGCGTTGACAGTTTTAGTCAAAGGACGGTACTGAATCAGCTCAAACAGTTCGTTCTGGAACACAACATCGCCTTGTGTATTGGCAATATCTTCACCAATACGGAATGCGTTGTTGTTGGTCATGCGTACCTTGAGGATATCAGAGCTGGACTCGATATCTTCTTGCAGGCTTTGCAGTCCTTTCACCAGATTCTCGCCGTTTTTCTCCATAGTCAGCTTAAGCAGCTCAGGGTTAGTCCCCACGAAATTGCTCGGTGACATGGCATTAATCGCCTGACGAGAGAAGAAGTTCAGACGCTCTTTGGCTTTGTCATCTAATCCTTCCACCGCATTGATGGTTTCCAGATAGGTACGACCAAACAGAAGATATGATTGTTTGATGAAGTTGTAGAACACTTCATCCTGCCAGCCTTTATCCTGAAAACGCTTGTCATCTTTTTCCGGCGTCACAATTTCTTCATTGTTTGCCGCAAGCGCTACATTTTGCCAGATTTGCATTTGCTGTTCCCACCACTGCATTTGAATTTGCAGCATCGCGGCAGGTTGATTTGCAGCACCCTCAAGAAGTTTTGCTGTGTCTTCGAGACTTTGCTCTTGTATGGCTTTGTTCAGGGGGGTGTTTACGGCTGCCTTGCCTTGCTCAAGATCCTTCCACCATTGCTGGTTACTCTCTTGGAGTTTTACAAGGTAGTCCGAGAAGAAGTTCTGATACATGTGTAAACCCTCTTGATCGGAAACAACACCGCCCTCTGCAGCGAGAGGGCGGGTCTACCTAAAATTAAGCTGGTTGAGCAGCTTTCAGGTTTTCAGTAGTCAGTTGTTCCAGATCTTCCTTGAACTCCTTCGCGATAGATTGCAGCTTAGTGCTGTCATCCATCATTTGCTGAGACAGTTTAGTCAGCGCTGCCAGTTGTTGGCTGCTGTAAGCAGTCATAGAAGTTACGTCAGTCACTTCACTTGCTGCTTTAACTTGTGCCAGACCCATTTCGCTGTAAGTTTTTACTGCGCTCAGTTGAAGTTCAGTCAGAGTTTCAACGTTCTTAGCAACCAGTTTGTTGAACTTAACGTAAGGTGCCAGAGTTTTTTCAGTTTGCTCAGAGAATGCTTTAAACATATCTGTGTACATGGTGTTTCTCCTAAGTGTATTAATTAGATCCAAGGGGTTTAACGTTCTTAGCTATTAGCACGTTTCACGACAACTGCCGTACCCATGCCGCCGCCGATGCAAAGCGAAGCAACACCATATGTGCCTTCGCGTTTTTCCAACTCATGAATCAGTGAAACCAACACACGGTTACCTGATGCTCCGAGTGGGTGACCCAATGCGATTGCGCCACCATTGACGTTCGCCTTCTCCAAGATGCTGTCAGTGCTTACGCTGTGTGTGTCCGCCAGTTGGTGAACAACACCCAGAGCCTGGGCAGCGAAGGCTTCGTTGAGCTCAAACAGATCCATGTCGGAAATAGATAACTCTGCTTTTTTCAGAGCTTCTGTTACTGCACCCACAGGGCCGAGGCCCATGATTTTTGGATCTAACCCAACTTGCGCATAGCTGGTGATTTCAACCAGCGGTTTCAAACCAAGACGTTGAACCGCAGATTCAGAAGCCAGGATCACAGCGCTGGCACCGTCGTTTAGACCTGATGCGTTACCCGCAGTGACTGTGCCTTCGCGATTAAAGGCTGGGCGAAGTTTCGCCAGACCTTCTTGCGTGCAGTCTGATTTAGGATATTCATCAGTATCGAAAATGACGGTTTGGCGGCGTTGTTGTACTTCAACCGGAACGATTTCATCTTTGAAACGACCCGCTTCCACAGCTGCAACGGCCTTTTGTTGGCTCTGCTGCGCATACGCGTCTTGTTGCTCGCGGCTTAGGCCAACGAGTTCAGCAACGTTCTCAGCAGTAACGCCCATGTGATATTGGTTGTAGACGTCTGTCAGGCCATCGTTGATCAGAAGATCTTTGAGGCCGATATCGCCCATTTTTTGTCCGCCGCGCAGGGAGCCTGACGCTGCGAACGGGATTTGAGACATGTTCTCGACACCAGCTGCCACAACCACTTCTGCGTCGCCGCAGCGAATGTGTGTAACCGCATCCATGACCGCTTTCATGCCGCTGCCACAAACCATATTGATGGCATAAGCTGGAACGGTTTCTGGTAAGCCTGCATAAATGGCAGCCTGACGGCCAATGCCCATGCCTTGACCAGCACTAACGACGTTGCCGAGAATAACTTCATTGATGGCATCTGGGGCAACATTACCAGCTTCCAGAGCACCTTTGATTGCAGATGCCGCCAGCTTACCTGCTGGAACATCTTTCAGAGAACCTGTGAATGCACCGATCGCGGTACGCTTAGCCGCGACAATATACACTTTTTCCATGTTTAATCTTCCCCAATCAGTTCATGTACAAGCCGCCGTTGACCGACAGCGTTTCCCCTGTGATGTAAGCACCTGCGTCACTTGCAAGATACGCGACTGCATCTGCAATTTCTTCCGGACGAGCCAGTCGCTTCATTGGAATCTCACCTTTTATAGACTCAAGCACTTCATCGCGCATGGCTTCGACCATTGGGGTTGCCGTGTAGCCAGGAGCTACGACATTGGCGGTCACTCCGGATCTCGCACCTTCAAAAGCCAGTGACTTGGTGAAGCCAATCATGCCAGCCTTCGCCGCTGCATAGTTGGTTTGACCAAACTGACCTTTTAGGCCGTTAACAGATGAAATATTGATGACACGGCCGCCGCCTTTTTCGCACATAGCTGCAAAAAGAGGTTGGGTTACGTTAAAAAGACTGTTGAGGTTAGTATCGATAACTGCATGCCAGTTATCTGCTGCCATTTTCTTAAAGAGACCGTCACGTGTGATGCCAGCGTTGTTAACGACAACATCGATAGTGCCTTCTTCTTCAAGTAGTTTGGGGAGACGCTCTGCACAGTCAGCTGTGCTGGTCACGTCAAGTTCGAACAGGCGAACCTGATCTGAGTTGAATTTCTTCTCTTCAAACCATTCCTCAGCGCACTGCAGGTTTCCGGTGAAGTAGGTAGCAATTACGCGATAGCCCTGACTTACCAATTTTTCCGTGATCGCTGAGCCGATGCCACCTTTAGAACCGGTAATGAGCGCGAGTTTCTTCATTGTTGACTCCATTCTTTACAACAAGCAATTGAACTTTGACCCCTGTAACTGCATTTGGTTATCCAAAAATACAGGCACCTGTAATTTTTTAGTTTTAGCGCGTAAGGGTTGAGACTATGGAAACTCATTTAGTCTCGGATTTAGAATAATTATTATATGTGATGGTTTTATGACCACCGGAATTAAAGATATACAATCTTATGAGTAAGGCAAAAGGAATTAGAAGAGAATTATAGAAACAAGATCTTGATCTACAACAAAACACCGTAAGTTAACGCGATGTTAATTTATGGTTTTTGTTTGGATCTATTAAGGTGTTTTTTGTGTTTAATAAGCAATTTTATTATTTTATTCACCGTTTATTGATGCGTTAAATAGGTATTTTCATTGCTCAAAAATCCACCACGTGAATTTAAGGAAGAAACTTCTGACTCTGCAAATACAAACATAAAATAATTGACTGACCTCTCAGATTTAAAGTGTCACCTGTACGGTAAAGTGGTCAGTTAAAGCGGTGAATTTTGTAGGGAAAACACCGCTATAGGGCAGGTTCTATAAGGCTTTTAGCTGATTAATGATGGCGCGGACACCATTACTTCGGGATTGGCTGATATGGCCGAGAAGATCCATAGCTTCCAGGTAGCTTTCGAAATCAAAAGAAAGAATATCTTCTTTGGACTTTCTTTCGACAGCAGCAAGGATTATCGCTAACAATCCCTTAACAATCCTTGCGTCAGAATCTGCGGTAAAAAAGTAGACTCCCTCGCAATTTTTCCATGTAAGCCATACTTTGCTTTCACATCCAGGTACGGAAATACTGTCGGCTTTTAATGTTTCATCCATGGTTGGTAGCTTTTTTCCCATCTGAATAACCAGACGGTATTTATCTTCCCAGCTTCTGCATTTCAACATCTGATTCAAAATGTCATCAGTAGAAATGTCAGAGCCAAATGGATGTGATGGCAATATATTGGTCATGGGTCAACTCAATGGTCTGCGAAAAAATTGTCGACATTTTAAAGCAAATCACAGGCTTTCTGAATGGCGGCGACGCAGCGTGATATGTCGCCTTCGGTATTGTAAAGGGCAATAGAAATACGCACACAACCATTGATGCTAAGTGCATCCATCAATGGATGAGCACAGTGATGCCCGGAACGCACCGCAATACCCTGTTGATCCAGTAAGGTGGCGATATCGGAGTGATGAACGCCATCGATGATGAATGCAACGATACTGGCTCCGTGTTGTAACCCGACGATGCGCAGATCTTCGATATTTTGGATACCTTCGAGCAGCTGGTTCTGAAGCGCAGCAATATGCGCTTCTGCTCCTTTATGGTCAATGTTGGCCAGCCAGTGAATAGCTTCCCCCAGTGCTATGGCACCTGCGACATTGGGAGTGCCTGCCTCAAACTTCGCTGGAGACTCCGCATACTGGGTACCGGAAAAGCTCACTTTCTCCACCATTTTCCCCCCGCCATGCCACGGTGGCATCGTTTTCAGCAGGGAAGGTCTGCCATACAATACACCGATCCCAGCAGGCGCAAACAGCTTATGACCGGAGAAAACATAGAAGTCGGCATTCATAGATGTCACATCAACGTTCTCATGCACCACAGCCTGCGCGCCATCAACCACCACAATTGCACCTGCCATGTGAGCTTTCTCAATGACCGCTTCAACGGGATTTCTTGTGCCTGTCACGTTGCTAATATGCGCAATGCACAGCATTCGTGTTCTAGACGTCAGCAAGTTATCCAGTTCAGCAAGCTCCAATTGACACGTCTGTGGGTTAATCGGCCACTTGACTACGTTTGCACCGGTTTGTTCTGCCACTATCTGCCAAGGGACGATATTGGCGTGATGCTCCATTTCAGTCACGATGATCTCATCGCCAGGTTGCAGTTTCTGCCGGGCATAGGTCTGTGCAATCAGATTGAGTGCTTCCGTTGCGCCACGTGTCCAGACAATGCCTTCGACTGGCGCATTCAGGAAATCAGCAACAGTCTGGCGGGCCGCTTCAAAGCGGTTGGTTGCTGATGCGGTCAGTGAGTGAGAACCACGGTGCACATTGGCGTTGGCCCCGGAATAGTATTGGCTAATACTCTCGATCACCGCCCTTGGTTTTTGAGACGTGGCAGCACTGTCCAGATAAACCAGTGGCTTGCTATGGATATGCTGATCCAGCGATGGAAAATCGCGTCGGATGGTATCTACGTCAAAAGGGCGGTTAGTCATGGTTTTGATTTCACTTCACTGACTCAGTTATAGAGGCGAATGATCGCTTTTTCGTAATATTAACTCAAGAGAAAGTAATGGATGTGAAATGGTTTCAGGACGAAACGAAGGACAAAAAAAAGCACCGAGCAATTTGCTCAGTGCTACGACAAATTTTTTGATTGATAGGATTCAAAAAATACAGCAAGTATGAAAAGTAGATTTCTCTACCGAATTTCGGCGGTGCCGAAATATGCAAACACAACATCGCAACCACAACATTTGTCGTACGTAGGGAACGATAATCCCGTGGTGCGCGCAAACTATAGGTTTTCTCTGGAGCCAGAACAATCGACATTTTATAATACTGTTCATTAGAAAAACTTATTCACTAAGGACGCACTATGGCTCGACGTCTCCCTCCCCTCAATTCGCTCCGTGTGTTTGAAGCAGCTGCCCGTCATCTAAGTTTTACCCGCGCCGCTGAAGAGCTATTTGTGACCCAGGCTGCGGTGAGTCATCAGATAAAAGCACTGGAAGAATTTCTTGGTTTAAAGCTGTTTCGACGCCGTAATCGCTCGTTACTTTTGACGGAAGAAGGTCAAAGCTATTTTCTTGATATTAAAGATATATTTACTTCTTTGGCTGATGCCACAGACAGAGTGCTGGAACGTAGTGCGAAAGGAGCGCTGACTATCAGTCTGCCGCCAAGTTTTGCGATTCAGTGGCTGGTGCCTCGCTTGGCGGACTTTAACCAGCAACATCCAGAGATTGATGTGCGCATTAAAGCTGTAGACATGGAAGATGGCTCACTGACAGACGATGTCGACGTAGCCATTTACTATGGAAGAGGGAATTGGCCTGGACTGCGCTGTGATGAACTTTATCCGGAGTTTCTGCTGCCAGTATGTAGTCCAGCATTACTCAATGGGCCTAAGCCACTCCATAGTCTCGAAGATTTGAAGCATCACACTTTACTTCATGACAGAACAAGAAAGGACTGGAAGACTTACGCTAAGTACTATCAGATTAGTGACATTAATCTAAATTATGGCCCGATTTTTAGTCACTCCACCATGGTGCTTCAGGCAGCCGCACTGGGGCAAGGCATCGCATTGAGTAACAATGTACTTGCACAACCAGAGTTGGAATCTGGCAGACTGGTCTGTCCGTTTGAGCATTTCTTGATGAGTAAGAATGCGTTTTATCTCGTTAGCCAACAGAAAGATGCGGATTCAGGCCGTATCGCTGTATTTAGGGAATGGGTATTAGCGAAAGCTGCTGCCGAACAGGAGAGTATTTCTGCATGAGTGAATTTTCAGAACAGCGTGTGTTGATTGATGGCCCAGTATCTACCGAACATACTTTTATTTTTGCCCATGGTGCCGGAGCTGGCATGGAGCATGATTTCATGGCGGAAGTGGCAGGGATGATTGCTGAGCACGGCATTCGTGTTGTGCGTTTCAATTTCCCTTATATGATTAAACGCGCTGAAGATGGCAAGAAACGCCCTCCAGATCGCGCGCCTAAACTGCTGGAGGCGTTTAAAGAAGTGATTGCCGAATATGGTACTGAGAAGACGGTCATTGGCGGAAAGTCCATGGGAGGGCGAATGGCAAGTCACCTCGCTGATGTTCAAGGGCTTAAAGGTATAACTTGTTTAGGTTTCCCTTTTCACCCGCCAGGTAAACCAGAAAAAGACAAGGGTGAACACCTTGGAAAGTTGCCACTTTCCACGCTGATTTTGCAGGGGGAACGAGATACCTTTGGTAACCGTGCTGAGCTGGAAAGCTACCCATTATCAGATAAGGTCACTCTCACGTTCATTCCTGATGGGGACCACAGCTTCAAACCGCGAAAAGCATCGGGCCACACCGAAATCGGTAACCGTCAAATGGCAGCTGATCACATCGCGGCGTTTATCAAAGAGGTGTGCTAATGAATGGTCGGCATTATGCCTCACTTGGTTGCGTGTTTGCTGGTATTGCAGTTGCGCTTGGCGCGTTTGCTGCCCATGCCTTAAAAGCGCAGCTTCCTGCTTATGAGCTCTCTATTATCGAGAAGGGTGTTCAGTATCAGTTCTGGCATGCACTGGCATTGCTCGCTCTCGGGCTTTGGTATCGAACTCAGCCACAGCGTCTGCTCTCCATTGCGTGTGGGTTTATTGTGGTAGGCATTCTCTGCTTTAGTGGTAGTTTGTATGGCTTGGCGCTGACAGATTGGCGATGGCTTTGGCCTGTTACTCCGCTGGGAGGGACTTTCTTTTTGGTTGGTTGGTTACTCGCGGCAGTCTCTCTCTGGCGCAAAGCTTGAGTTCAGCACCTTGCTTCATCATAATGTCGCGTCATTTTTATAGGTAGCAGGCCCGAGATGAACCAGATTTTATTGTATTGCCGCCAGGGCTTTGAAAAAGAGTGTGCGGGTGAGATTCAGGACAAAGCGACAGGAGTCGAAGTGTACGGTTTCCCACGTGTGGAAAAGAACACTGGCTACGTGCTGTTTGAGTGTTACCAGCAAGGCGATGCAGAAAAACTGCTTCAGAAGTTGCCGCTGACCTCATTGATCTTTGCGCGTCAGATGATTGCTGTAGTGGATACACTGAATGATTTGGATCCAGGTGACCGTATTTCACCGATTCTGGCGCTTGGCGGTGAACTGCCAAAATGTGGCGATATCCGCGTGGAAACGCCAGATACTGCACAAGCAAAAGAGTTGCTGAAATTCTGCCGAAAATTCACTGTGCCATTGCGTCAGGCGTTGCGTAAACGCGGCGTATTGCTGGCAAAAGACAACCCGAAAAAGCCGGTGCTGCACGTGTGTTTTACTGCGCCGGGCTGTTGTTTCGTGGGATACTCACTGTCGAACAACAATTCGCCTCATTATATGGGTATTCATCGCCTGAAGTTCCCAGCGGATGCTCCAAGCCGTTCGACACTGAAGCTTGAAGAAGCCTTCCATGCGTTTATTCCTCGAGATGAGTGGGATGAACGATTAGCACCGGGAATGTGGGCGGTTGATCTTGGCGCTTGTCCGGGGGGGTGGACGTATCAACTGGTGAAGCGCTCTATGTTCGTTCACGCGGTTGATAACGGTGCGATGGCGGAAAGCCTGATGGAAACCGGTCAGGTGAAATACCATGCTGCCGACGGTTTTAAGTTTGAGCCTCCACGTAAAAACGTGACTTGGTTAGTGTGTGACATGATTGAAAAGCCTTACCGTGTTGCACAACTGATGGGCGAGTGGTTGATTGAGGGCTGGGCGAAAGAAACCATCTTTAACCTGAAGTTACCAATGAATCGCCGTTTTGAGCAGGTGAAAGAAGATCTACAGAACCTAAAAAAGTTCCTGATTGAAAACGGGCTAAAATTCGAGATGCAGGCAAAGCATCTTTATCACGACCGGGAAGAAATTACCGTACATATTCGGGTACTGAAATAGCAAAAAGGCAGCCAATTGGCTGCTTTTTTCATCCTTGGGTTCTATAAGAATTAGAGTGCGTTGTAGCGGATATCCTGAAGGTTAAAACCCAAAGTAATGTCCGTTTTTAGTGTTGCTACCTGCTTGCAACGAAGTGCCAGTTCCTCTGTGCCTTCCAGCTTTTTCTGCCATTTAGGCTCAACATCTTCTGCTGCATATAGCTGCTCCAAAGTATCGTAACGTTGCAGTAGGGTCGACGCCGTTTTCGGGCCAATACCCGGCACGCCTGATACGCTGCTTGAACTAATACCTGTCAGCCCCCAATAATCAGTTAGTTGTTGAGGTTGAACGGCAAATTCTTTTTCAATAAACGGACTGTCGAGCCAGCGCTGCTGGAAATAATCGCGTATGCGCAGCGTTGGTTGTAGTAACTGGCAATAGCCTTTGTCGGTGGAAACGATCGTGACCTGACCATCTCGGCTGGCTACTTTGATCGCGAGAGTGGCAATCATATCGTCGGCTTCGTCGCCGGACGAAAGCAGCGAATCAATGCCCATATCCCAAAGCGCATCCTGAATTTTATCTAGTCCAGCTTGCAGGGCCTCAGGCATGGGTTTGCGACCCTGTTTATACTCCGGAATCAGTTCTGCGCGCCAGCCTCTGTCCTGCTCAGTATGATCGAACACAGCGACAATGTGGGTGGGCTCTGAAGAGCGGATAATCTTGGTCAATGCACGGGTGCAGACTTGAATCGTCGAGGCGATATCTTCCGGATCTGGCTGCGCAGCGTGCACCCGGCGGATGAGGTTCATGGCATCAATGATGACAAGGTGAATTGACATGGATTACCCAAATAAAAATGGCCCGTTGGGGCCATTCTAATTGCTTGAGAGATAAATGAAAGCCTATCGCCCATCAGAGCCCTGAACGATCTCGTAACAGGGAATATATTCTGAGCCAGGCAGCTTCATGCGCTGCTGTTCCACAAACCCGCGAAGGAGTTTGTCCATCTTCTTCATCAGCACAGCATCGCCATTGATCTTGAATGGGCCATTACGCTCAATTTCCCTGATACCTTCCTCTTTTACGTTACCAGCAACAATGCCCGAGAAAGCTTGGCGAAGTGCGGAAGCCAGAAGCTCCGGACGCTGATTCATGTGCAGGTCGAGGTTTGCCATGTTTTCATGGGTTGGTTCGAACGGCAGTTGGAATTCAGGTGCAATCTTCAGTGACCAGTTAAATGAATAGGCATCACCCGTTGACTGGCGGTGCTCTTTCACTGCAGGCATGCCTTGTTTGATAATACGCGCTGCTTTTGCCGGATCGCCAATCACAACCTCATAGTATTTCGTGGCTTCTTCGCCAATCACATCACGGATAAAATCATCAATGACGCGGAAATAATTTTCACTCTCTTTCGGGCCAGTCAGTACCACAGGCATGGGTTGGTTGGCATTATCTGGGTGCATCAAGATACCTAACAAATAAAGCAGTTCTTCTGCAGTACCCGCGCCCCCCGGGAAGATAATGATGCCGTGGCCGACACGCACAAAGGCTTCCAGACGTTTTTCAATATCAGGGAGAATGACTAGCTCATTTACAATCGGGTTTGGCGGCTCAGCGGCGATGATCGATGGCTCTGTCAGACCAAGGAATCGGCTGCCAGTCACGCGTTGTTTCGCATGACCAATCGCAGCACCTTTCATAGGGCCTTCCATCGCACCCGGTCCACAACCGGTACAGATATTGAGTTCGCGCAGACCAAGCTCATGGCCAACTTCGCGAGTGTACTGGTATTCGGTCGCATTTATGGAGTGACCGCCCCAACAGACCACCAGATTTGGGTCTTTGCCGGGTACCAAGGTTTTTGCATTTCGCAGGATATCAAATATCAGGTTTGTTACGTGGCTGGAGTTAGTCAGGTTAAAGACTTTGGCGTGTTCCAGCTGCACATTGACGTGAATGATATCGCGCAGCACAGAGAACATATGCTCCTGAATACCTCGGATGATACGGCCGTCGACAAATGCGTGTTCAGGTGGGTTTATCAACTCGAGTTTTACACCACGCTCACGGCGCATGACACGGATGTCGAACGATTTATATTTTTCCAGCAACTCTTTAGAGCTGTCAGTGTGGCTGCCAGAGTTCAGTACCGCCAACGAACAGTTGCGGTATAAACGATAGAGGTCGCTTTTAGCAGTATCTTTCAGTCTGTCTACTTCAAGCTGGGAAAGAAGATCCATTGCCCCGACTGGGCTGATGTGAGTGATCATAATCACCTCCTGTGTAGAGAAAGCACACTGTATTAGAGGGAGGGTGTAGGTGACACCATTTCGTTTTTATCAGAATTTATTTTCAATGGTTTAAAAATCAGTGTGTTATTTAACCATACACACAGAAAAGCAGTTTAGCCAGCTCAGGTATTAAAAAAGAAAAACGCCGTAGGGTAAGAAAATAGGTAGGTGTTTGATAGCAGTGGGCGATTAAGCCCAAACAAGCTTGTTGCGGCCGTTGTGCTTAGCGTTGTAGAGGGCATTGTCTGCGCGTTCAAGAACTTCAACTGTGTTGTCGTTGTCTTTAAACAGACTCGCACCGATAGAGACCGTAATGGTCAATCGGGTGTTTTTAAACTTGAACGGTAAACGTGAAACCGTATCGCGCACATTATTCAAAAGTACTTTGCGAGTTTCTTCATCTGCGTCTGGCAGCAGTATTACGAACTCTTCACCACCGAAGCGGGCGATAAAATCAGTATCGCGCAGACATTGGTGGATAGTGCGGGCAACGACCTTCAAGACTTTGTCACCCACCAAATGACCATACTGATCGTTTACGCTCTTGAAGTGGTCGATATCGATCATCGCGAGACAAAAAGGAGTTTGGTAGCGAATCCAACACCGGTACTCATGCTCTAGACGATCATCAAGGGCGGCGCGGTTGTATACCTTCGTGAGTGGATCAAGAAGCAGTTTACGTTCCTGATCGCCAAGACGACGACGATAATCCATTGTCTGTTGGTACAGCGCTTCGAGCTTCTGCTCGTTATGCTGCAGCTGTTCCATTAACTGTTGCTCACGTTCTTCCAACTCACGGTTGCGGGCTACCAGAGAGGCGAGATTGACTGCGACCTGAGACAGGTTAGGACGTAATTCTTCCAGTGATTCCGCATCCCTAAGATGGATGTTGATCGAATCGACTGATGCCGCTAATTCTTCATTCAATGAGCTGCGTTGAGTAGCAATGGCCTGAGAGCTGTCGATAGAGCGGCCATTATGGCGCTGAAGAATCGACAAATCTTCATTGAGCTGAGAAAGGAATGCTTGCGATGCTTTACGTTCATTGCGCGTGCCATCAAGAATCAACTGGACAGATTCTAGGGTCAGTTCAAGAAGAGTTTGCGCATCCGGTGATAGCAACAAACGGCTTCGAATATCCAAGAGGCGGTCACCAACTTCTCCATCAAAGTCGAGTTCGGTGATTAGGTGTTGGAGTTCACTACAAAGCTGGTTAATACGATCGATATTGAGGAGATCGCGAGCACTGAGGCCGTTAGATGGCAGAGAAAGTAGTTTAAGGGCGCGCTCATAAAGCTGAAGCAGTGCAACGATTTTCTCTGTACTGCCTTTCTGTTCTGCGGCTGGGCTGGTTAACAGGGTTCGTAGGTCGCGTTTTAACTGCGCAGGCAAGCCGGGAAGACATTTGAGCGTTTCCCCGCTTTGCTGGAATTGGCATTCCAGTGAGTCTTTGGCACGTTCCGTTGCCTGATTGTGTCTGTTAACCATTCTCTCTACCAATGCGAGCTGCGGTATCAATCTACTGACATCTTCCTGAGAGTCAAGCTCGCGTCGGATTTGTGAGAGACGCTCGTTGAGAACCTTATCATCATGGACTTGTGAGGCGGCTATCAATCGTGAGATGAGACGTTTCAGGATCGTGGCTTCGCGCCGCGATTTAAGAGCTAAATCACGGAAAACCAGCTGAGAATGCTGCAACTTTTCTTTAAATAGGATGACATCATCATCTGACGAGAAGTTGGACATAAAACGCGACTACATCTCCAATCTCCAATGCAGCGCAATAAAAGTCTGCAATTGAAGCTGTTATTTCACTATTGCACGTGTGCAACGCTTAGCTATAACGGTTTATTACTTGGGCTATCAATAGATTGGCGTCAGTTTTTATCAGATTCGTGAACCGTCTGCCAGTTAATTGCACTGAGTGCCGAAGTTTTGACCTTTATAAGGCCAGTGTTGATGCCGTCCAAGCAGGCTTGGCGGACATTATTGTCAGCAAAACAGGCCGCTGGGGTCGAATCTATGGCACTTAAATGCACCCAGTGACTGGTGTGCTCCAATTTACTTGCCTGACGTGCTGCACTCGTTGCCATCAGTAGGATGTCGATAAGTTCTTTGTCGTTAATTGACGTAAATGCACGGGGTAGAAAAGGGTAATCTGCCATTCCGATACGAAGGCGGTCATCGACGTCTTCTAGTCTGTTTTCCTGGACAAAATCATCAATTAGCGACTGAATTTTTCCTGCCAGTTTATCCGGTTCGTTCAGTGTTTCGGCATTCGGCTCAATGTAGATGAACATGGCGTCAGAGAAGTGATAAAGACGCGCGGGCTTTTTGATGTGGGATTGCATGTAATCACCAAGCTTACGCTCCAGATCCAGACCCTGATGATAGCCATGTTGTAGGTACACAACTTTTAGGAAAGGTACTTCAAACATGGCAAAGCTGAGTTTGTCGCTCAGCGGCTCATGGATCATTTCGCCCAGATACCACTGCTCAAAGTGAGCACTGCTTTTAGCCAGCGAGTTGGAGAGCCTGTCGTTCAACATTCGCAGGTTTCTTAATCCACTTCTAGGGTGGGTATACAGCTCTTTTTGTAGGTCTTCGAGTTGATGTTGACGCGAGCTGGCCGCTCGGTGTCTTAGCACCAATATGAGTATGAGGACAGCGAGGCTACCAATTAGAAAGAGATTGATTTTCTTTTGCTCGACGATGATTTCTTCATCCGCTGCCTGTTTACGCTGCATGTCTTCAAGTTGCAACTGACGTTCAATCACCCGTTGGCGGTGTTTGAACGATTCGGCTTCCTGAATTTGTTTGTGGCTTTCGTTACGCTTATCGATGAGGTCAAAGCGACGCTGGATATTCAGCGCCTGCTTAAAATCGCCTTTTTGCTCGTACGCATGAGACAAACGTGCAAGGCATTCAAGCATCAGTATCCGATTCTTGAGGGATTCGGCGTTTTGCATGGCTTGTTTTAAAGCGTCTATTGCAACATCCGGCTCTTTCTCCAGAATAGCCAGCTCACCTTTTAGCAACAGGGCTTGCGCGAGTGGAAGGGCGAGCTCATGGTTTTGCGCCACACCAATTGCACGGGTGACGTACTCATCGGCTTGGTTGTAGCGCAGCAACTTAAGGTAAGTACGGGCGATGGAGACATTGATGTTAGCAATGTTGGTGGCACGCGACAGCATGTTCTCAATATCGAGGGCATTGAAATAATGCACCAATGCAAAGTTATAGCGGCCTTGTTGACTGTAGATATTTGCTAGAAGGGTTTGGGTTTCTGAAAATCCGCGGTTCAGGTCATAGCGCTCATAAAACTCCGCAGCCTGATTGGCGTGTTGCAATGCTTTGTCCATCGCACCTTGCTGCTTGTAAAGCTTGGTCAACGACAGGCTAGCACTGGCAATTTGTGCGGCCAAGTCATTCTCGCTGGCAAGCCAGTAAGCACTCAGGAGGTCAGACAGTGCACGCTCATAAGACTCAATGCTCAAGTAATAATTACCAACAGCAATCTGGTAGCGGACTTTCTGTTCAATATTCGGTTGACTACCGAGCGCTTTTTCCACCTCAGTAAACTGTGCCAAACTATCGGCTTCTGTTTCATCCTCGGCAGTGATGATGGCGTTTAACAGCTTGGCTTCGAAGTCGAGCCGATAGATGCTGGACGGACGCGGGCCGCTGATAGACGCAATATTGCCGAGAAGGGCGTTGAGCATCGCCACTGCGTCATCAGGCTTGTCATCCAAATAGTAAAGAATGCTTGCTTGCGTCAGCATAATTTCAAGCTTTGCATGCTTCATGCCGTTTTCTTCGACCATGTTTTTGGCTTTACCTAACGCTTCCCAGGCCGCGTAATGATTTCCCAAAGCACTATGCGCTTTGGCAGTAATTAGGTAAGCATGCACCGTATTCAATGGTGTGCGAATCGAACGGTCTGATTCGTTGTTGCTATGCGGTCGATTAGAGGTTTCTGCCAGTCGACGCTGCAAAAGGTAGCGCTCAGTGACTTCGAGGGCCTTTTCCGGTGCGGTCGGGATCAGCGCTTCGGCTTCTGCCAGAATGGACGTGGAATAGAGCCTCGCATCGGCAAAAGCGGCGAAAAGCAAAGAGCAGGAGAGCAGTGCGGCTGGCAAGAATCGCATGGCTGAGTATTTTCGTTCCCTGGGTCAACTGACCTGATTAAAGAAAAAACAGGCTCTGATGTCAGAGCCTGTAGACAGGATTATTGACGCGCCAGTCGATTGTTTTCGCTTGGCGTTTTACCCATGTTAGTACGGTATGGGTTGATGTCGAGGCCACCGCGGCGGGTGTAACGCGCATAAACAGTTAACAGTTCTGGCTGACAGTACTTCATCAGATCAATGAAGATACGTTCAACACACTGCTCATGGAATTCATTGTGGCGGCGGAATGACACAATGTAGCGCAGCAGTTTTTCGCGGTTAATACGTTTACCTTTATAAGCAATACGTACTGAACCCCAGTCAGGCTGGCTGGTGATAAGACAGTTAGACTTCAGCAGATTACTGTTTAGGGTTTCAGTGACCTCTGGGCCGTCAGCCGCGCCTTCAAGCAGTGATGAGTCAAACTCATAGCTGTCGATTTCAATGTCTTGCTCGTCGATGTTCTCACCGCCAAAAGCGATCACCGGTGTATTGGTAAATTCTTCCAGCGGAGATAGGGTGACATCCACGTCAGCACCTGCACATGCTGACAAATCTTTCGCCAGCACATCTACTACCTCTTGCCAGCTTTCAAATTTGGTTTGATTGAAACTGTTCAGGTAAAGCTTGAAGGATTTAGATTCAATCAGGTTTGGCGTGGTAGCCGGCAGGCGAACTTCACCAATTGCCACCTGAGGCAGCCCTTTTTTGTTCAACCAAGACAGTTCGTAGAGCGTCCAGATATCGTACCCGGTAAATGGCAGCGAATCGCCCAAATCAAGGTCATCGCGGTTAAGGCTTCGTGGTACTGGCTGCAGCAGTTCAGGGGCATAGTGCTCCTGATAGTCCGTTTTCTGACCCAACGTCAGGCCAGCAAGTTCTTTTGCATCTTGATATTTGCTCATACGGTTTTGCCACGGATCGATTAGAATGCGCAAAGTTTACTGAATCTTGAGGAATCTTGCTAATGAATCACTCTGTCTCCCGTGCGCTTTGGTCTTTCAGTGAGCGCTTTGTGGACGCCTGGCACCAGAAACACGGTTCTAAGCCACAAAGCGACGCCTATCTTGGCTTGGAATCGCCTTGTGTGCTGCAGGAAACTGACGAGGTGGTGATTTGGCAACCGGTTCAACGTGAAGAGCTGGCGGACTTCTCTAATGTGGAAGAAGGTATTGGTATTTCTCTGCATGAGGATATTAAGTCGTTCTACGCGGCTCAGTATTGTGGAGACATGGCGGTAAAATTTGACGGAGATTCACTCGAAATCATTCAGGTATGGAGTGAAGAAGATTTACCGCGACTTCAAGAGAACATGCTGGGCCATCTTCTGATGCAAAAGCGCCTCAAGCATAATCCGACCATCTTTATAGCGGCGACGAATAATGAACTGGATGTGGTTTCGATTTGTAACGTCAGCGGTGAAGTGATTAAGGAACGTATTGGTACCAAGCAGCGAATGGTACTAGCACCTAATATTGAAGCGTTTCTTGAGCAACTCGAGCCCGAGGTATAACCGTCTATGTATGTGGTTGAGCTAACGTTTGAGTGCTTCGACGATACAACAATTTCTGCAGTAGACCGCGCGGTAAATGGGCTGATGGATGCTCTTCGCTATAATGGTCAGGTATTGGGGCGCGAGTTTCCTATAGTACTGGGCGACGGGCAATTCCACGTCCGTGTGGTGTGTCCTGAAAAAGACAGTCTGAACCCAAAATACAACAGCCCACAGGTTAAACAGAAGCTTAACCAACTGGCGGGTGCGAGCCTCTTATCCCCCAAGGTGAAGGTGTTAGGGCGTGATATCAACTCCGAAGAGAGCGCACCAGAGATTGAGCGTAGCTGGCAGGTGATGTACACCACCTACGTCCATACCTGTTCACCGTTGCGTTGCGGTGAAACCTTACTACCAATTCCACTTTACCACATCCCAGCGACCTTTAACGGCGACCATAAAGCGGAAGTAAAGTGGCAAACTGAATGGCAAGCGTGTGATGAAATTCAGATGGCTGGAGCATTCAAAGCGGAACACGCAGCGCTCGCAGAGATTCAGGATGTAGAGAGTTTGCTGTTCCGAAAAGGTTGGGACATTCGCGGACGTATCGAATATCTGACCAAAGTGCCCACCTACTACTATCAGTACCGTGTTGGCGGTAAGGATGCGGAATCGGAACTGGCGCGTCGGTGCCCGAAATGTGGCGGCGACTGGTTACTTGAATCACCACTCCACGATGTATTCCATTTCAAATGCGACGATTGCCGATTGGTTTCGAACTTATCGTGGGATTTTCAGTAATCTCGCTTTAACCAATCTAAGGAAGGCGTTGCTCAAGGGCTTCAAGACGTTCTGTCAACGCTTTCACCTCTTCTTCTAAGGCTTTAATACGGGCGTCGGCGTCGTCTTCCTTTTTTACCAGTTCAACTTTTGGCACAGTGCCGCTTTTTTTCCATCGCTGGAGCGCGCTGATGATAAGCGGCATAGGCACCGGACTGGCAAGCCGGCTTTTAATTAACGCGACGGTCGGCTCTTTTCCCTCACTCACTAAAGATTGAATAGCTTGTTCAAGTAAGGGGGTAAAATCAGTACTCATTGTCTCTTCCCTAATGTCAAAATTCGTGGCTTACACGAAGTGGCTGAGGGCAATGAATACCGCAACTTCAGCTCTTACGCAACAAGGTATCAAGGGTGTCAATTTGCTCAACCCAATCAGCGTCCTGCAGTTTAGCTTCCTCGAGAAATTGTTTTTGACTGGCGGACCAAAAGCCAGCAGAGGTTAGGTTTTCGCCAGCTTGCAGGTGATGGTTAGCAATAAAGGTGGTAATCGCCTCGCGATCAGAAGGGAGCCCTAATTGCTGAAACAGGTTTTCTAGATTGTGGTTAAACACTTCCATTAATGTTTTCCTCCGTGGGCCCTAAAGCCTAAGTTATGTTTCGAAAGTATAGAGGCTCGTGTTTAAACCTGTCTCAATCGCTTGTGAGATATCTCTTACAAATTGGTAGGATTATCCTGTTTTCTCACGAGAAAATGTCTTTTTCTTTTCTATTAATATTATTAAAAACAAGGGTTTATTTTTTTCTTTTTGCTGAGAGACTAAAATTGTGACTGCAATCCGGCTTGGGTGGGTTGTTTAGGATGATGGTTCGCGTAATCTTTGCGGTGTCAGAAGGACACTGACACACGGAACAGGAACTAAAGCCACGGAACTTGGCATCTCAGGAAGAGCAGGTGATGCAAGGATTGTGTTACCAGCAAGGAAAGCGGATTAGGAATACGGAAGGAACCGTACAGTAAACAGGACGTTTGCTGGTCAGGAAGACACTTAGGACAACCCGGGATTTGGGGGCTTAAGGAATCACTTCAGGACGAAGTAAAGGACACCCTCAGGATGAGGATGAGAGTCGAGACTGGGAAAGCTCGATGGGTCAAGGTAAGACCGAAGGACACCTCCAGGAAGGAGAGATAAGGATAACGCTGAAGGAATCAGCTACTGATCAAGGATTGATGCAGGGAGCAAATTTCGTAGCCGGATAGCTGCAAGTAAGACCTTAAGGGCGCGACGAAAGTCGCGCCCGTTCTTTTTTGTGCGTTTATAAAATGCCAGACGAGAAAACCTTGCCATGTTCCTACCTCAGAATCTTCTTCTCTTTTCTCTTCTTGTTCGTGACTTTGACTACATCCTGATGACAATCTAGAGATATATACTGATCTTTCTCAATTAACCTTTACAGAACAGCATGTTTATTCCGTGGTGATGACTTACAAGCTTGTGAGAGATCTCTTACAAAGGCGTGGGAATACACTGTTTTAAAGTGAGATTTCCAGAAAGTTCAATTTTTTAATTCTATAAAAAACAAAGAGATAGAGATATCACGCCTGACTCTGTATAAAAGTGTGAGTTTAATCACCTTGGAGTTGGTTGTTTTGGAAATTGGTTCGCGTAATCTTTGCGGTGTCGGAAGGATGCTGACACACGGAACAGGAACTAAAGCCACGGAACTTGGCAGCTCAGGAAGAGCAGGTGATGCAAGGATTGTGTTACCAGCAAGGAAAGCGGATTAGGGACACGGAAGGAACCGTACAGTAAACAGGAAGTTTGCTGGTCAGGAAGACACTTAGGACAACCCGGGATTGGGGGCTTAAGGAATCACTTCAGGACGAAGTAAAGGACACCCTCAGGATGAGGATGAGAGTCGAGACTGGGAAAGCTCGATGGGTCAAGGTGAGACCGAAGGACACCTCCAGGAAGGAGAGATAAGGATAACGCTGAAGGAATCAGCTACTGATCAAGGATTGATGCAGGGAGCAAATTTCGTAGCCGGATAGCTGCAAGTAAGACCTTAAGGGCGCGACGAAAGTCGCGCCCGTTCTTTTTTGTGCGTTTGGAAAACGAAAAAGATTACTCCTCCAACACCGGATACGCTGGCATATAAATCTCTTTGATTCGCATCCCTTTCATCACGGCATAGCCCTGATAGCAATCCAAACCATTCACTGAAAACTCGAAGTAGTAGCGGGTTTGAATATCCAATGGCCCTTTTGGCCAACCAAAGGAATGACTGCCCCGCGCAATTGAAATCAACTGCACGTTAGTTTGCTGGCATCGACGGACGATATAGTTTTTCGCCAGTTCACTCTGCCGACGTTGTTGCCAGAACAAGCTGGCAACGATAGCGATAAGTAATATCCAAAACAGATCTGCCATCATTTTAAGCCTTCACGGATTGCTGGAGCTGCTTCACGGCATCAAGTAAAGCTGACGATGCGGAGCCGTGCAGTAGAGCTAATACCTGTGGACGAAGTGCTGGGATCATCACTAGATCTGCCACCATCTGCTGAAAGAAGGGCTGATCTTTTTGATCAGCAACGGCGACAAGAAAGGCGTCTAACAGCGATTCATTCGATAATGCCTGCCAGCAACGCCCTGCAATCGCAATCAACATTTCGCGATGACGAAGCTCTTCGGTTTCCAGCATACTTTCAACGATACGGCGCACGACGTCCGGTTTCGCACCAGCCAATGCCCGTACATGGGCGGTGAGAAGGAAGAGATCGGTTTCGTCACCAGACAGCATGGTCTGAATTTCTTCTTCAAGGCGATTTGCCAGTGACTCCGGGATATCGCAATGTTCCAGGCAGCCAAGCAGCGCGTATTTAGGTGGCTGTGGCATGTTAGATAAAGCCTTACGCAATAGCGTTAGATTATTGTGTTTGTCCATGCGCGCACAAAGATCGGCGATTCCCTGAAGGCCAACGCCTTGCCACTCTTCCCAGCCAAGCTCGCCGGAGGCGTAATGCTGGGCATGGTCATAATACTGACTGGCAGGCTGGTTCAGCTTAGCGGTGAGGAAAGCATGGAATATGGCTTTCTTGTCATCTTGTGGATTAAAGGTGTAAGGATTGGCAGCAAGCTTTTCCTGTTCTTCTTCCGTCGGTGTTTTATCCAGTGTGGCTCCCATGGCTTGCGCCACATATTGGATGAAATCACCAAGTGCTGCCTGATTGAGAAGGCCACGTTCATCCAAAGGCATTTTTAAAAACCAAATCCAAGGAGCTTGATTTGGTTGCCAGAAAGCGATGCCGATTTGCGCATGTTGCTGCGCAGGGAAAGGGTAGGCAATGCGGTTTTCTTCAATCGCCACAAAATCTTTATTACTGATTGACGTGACACGTCGGCTGAGATCGAATACCAGAAATTCGCAGTTTGCCTGACTCAGTATGGCGTTTAGAGAGAGCGTATTTTCCATGATGACTTCTAATTCGTGTTGCCTTCATTGGCGGAGAGTGAAACTGTGTTGAGTTTACCATTCTCGCGCCTGTTGGTGGCGAGGGATTCGTAACAGCGCTTTTCACTGAATGCTTACTAAACGATGAGAATGTGGATTTCAGATCGTTCGGTATTGATTAATGATATGCTTGCGCCAGTTAGAGATTTCAACCCATTGGACGCAAAAGCGGTTAAAAGAGAGCAATTTCTATGAGCAAACACGAAAAAGTCGGTACCTTGCTGTTGGCACTCAAAGACACGCTAGCAGCGCATGGTCATTGGCAAAGTGAGCCTCCCTCGAGCGAGGCTCTCTCAAGTGTCCAGCCTTTCGCGGTTGATACTTTGAGTTGTGCTGAATGGCTGCAATGGATTTTTATCCCCAAAATGGCGTTCCTGTTGCAACAAGGCCAGCCTTTGCCTGAGTCATTCTCTATCGCTCCTTATGTGGAGGAAGCCATGCGTGGTCAGGAAGGGCATGCTGACATTACTCGTGTTTCGATGGACATTGATGCTCTGTTTACACCGCAATAACTGCTTTTAAGATGCAAACTGAACTAGAAATAATTTATCGCGATGAGTGGCTGATCGCCGTCAACAAGCCTTCAGGTATGTTGGTACATCGCTCTTGGCTCGACAAAGGCGAAACCCGCTTTGTCATGCAAACCCTGCGGGACCAAATTGGTCAGCATGTTTTTCCACTTCACCGATTGGACCGCCCAACCTCTGGTGTTTTACTTTTCGCGCTGTCCTCCGATATAGCTTCACAAATGATGCCAAAGTTTGCCGGGCGCGATATTCACAAAACCTATCATGCGGTTGTTCGTGGCTGGATCAAAGAGGGCGCAACACTGGATTATCCGCTCAAAGAAGAACTGGATAAGGTGGCTGACAAATTCTCCAATGCTGAGCCTGAAGCCAAAGAGGCGCTGACTGAGTACCAACCGGTTGCTCATGCCGAATTACCGATCCCTATGGGGCGCTACCAAAGCTGCCGTTACACGCTGGTGGAAATGAAACCGCATACCGGACGCAAGCATCAGCTACGCCGTCATATGCACCACTTGAGTCATCATATTGTGGGTGATGTAAATCATGGTGATGGCAGGCACAATCGCCTGTTTCGTCAGGAATTTGAATGTCACCAACTGTTGCTTCATGCGTCACGCACGGAATTTCGGCATCCGGTAACGGGCGAAAACCTGGTAATTGAGGCCAATGTAGATGATGTTTGGCGACGGGTATTGGAAGGCTTGGGCTGGGGCAAAGTGTTCTGAGGAAGAGCGGGTCTCAGGATCCCAGATCCTGAGACCTTTTTTCTATAGTTTTTCCAGATCGGCTTCGATCTCTGCGATCTTGCTGGCAACCACTTTTTCCAGATGGCGAAGGTCACGAAGGATCTTCTTCTTGGTGTCTTGCTCGCTTTGTTCTTGGCGAACGATCTTATCCAGCTCATCAACCACCAATGACAAGCTGCGGTTGATCTCTGTGACTTCGCGGAAGCGACCGCTACCACTGTCGACGACGACATTCTTGCGTTGGCGTGGGTATTTGAACTTCACACTTTTAGCAAACAATTCACCTTTAGCTTTGTGAAAGTAAATCTTCAGCGTGTCTGAATTAGCTTCCTGACGCAGGGTGTAACGTTCGATGTTCTCTGGATTTTCGATACCGATGTTTTGCAGGTTCTGATACATAAACTACCCCTCTATTTCGTCAGATCAGACTACAGTTTCAATCACTTACTGCTCACTTTAGCAGCATCCTTTCTCTAGCCCCAACTACCGATATGATCAATGTCTGAGACTTGTGGTCAAGATCGCCCAACATGCTGACTGAGCGAAATTATCTAGTTTTTTATTCCATTAACTCGCGTCATTTAAGGCATCAAATAATGCCTCTCTGAGCGTTTTCTGGACTTCATCTGATAAGGCCTGTCGTTCACCGTCAGTGACGATGAAAAAGTCTTCAGCACGTTCACCAATGGTGGTGATTTTTGCAGCCTGCAAGGAAACGCCTTCGCGGGCAAATACCGCTCCCACCCGTGCCAATAATCCTGGAGTATCCAGCGCGACCAACTCAAGTAATGTGCGACGTCCTGTGCGGGTTGGGAGGAAAGAGACCTGTGTTTTCACATTAAAGGCCATCAGCTTACGTGAAGCACGTTTGACCGGAATGGTAATCGGCCCGTCCTGAATGAGCGCCAGTGTGACACCTTCGCGGATTTTTTCATGGCGATCGGATTGTATGGCTTCGTTGTGTGAGTCCAGCACCATGAAAGTATCCAGCGCAAAACCATCTTTACTGGTCATGATCTGCGCATCGTGAACGCTGAGGTTTTTCTTATCAAGTGCGGCCACCACTCGGGCAAACAGGCTTGGTCTGTCCTTGCTATAAACGAAAATCTCTGTACCGCCGCGGGTGGCATTCTTGCTCACCAGCACTAAAGGTTCATCACCTTCGTGGCTGAGGATATACTCGCTGTGCCAGGCAATTTGTTTGTGGGTATGGCGCAAGAAGTAATCTGCTTTAAAACGTTGCCAAAGTAGTTCAATTTCGCGTGGCGTGTGTCCGTTTTTCCGCAGTAGCGCCGATGCGAGATGTTGGTTGTGACGAATGCGTTCACGGATGTCTGGCGGATTTTCCAATCCGCGGCGCAGCGCTTTCTGGGTGGAGTAGTACAGCTCCGCTAAAAGAGTGCGCTTCCAACTATTCCAAAGCTCTGGGTTGGTGGCGTTGATGTCGGCCACCGTCAGACAAATCAGGTAGTCGAGACGCTCTTCATCACGTACCTTTTGCGCAAATTCGGTGATAACTTCCGGATCATAAATATCACGGCGTTGAGCGGTAACAGACATCAGGAGGTGGTTACCGACCAGCCAGCTGACAAGGTTCGCCTCTGGACGAGAGAATCCGTGGTCAATACAGAAAGTATATGCTTCTCCTGCACCAATCTCTGAGTGGTCGCCACCGCGGCCTTTACCGATGTCATGGAAAATCGCTGCGAGCAGCAAAAGCTCAGGCTTGGCGAGGCGAGGGTATACGTCGCAACATATAGGATGTTTCTCGCGGTTTTCCTCGTAGCTATAGCCATTGATGTGCTTGAGCAGACGGATGGTGTGTTCGTCCACGGTGTAGGCGTGAAAGAGGTCAAATTGCATTTGGCCGACAATCTGACTCCATTGTGGTAAATACGCAGATAACACGCCGTGTTTGTGCATCAAGGGAAAGGCTTTGTGTAGCGCATTTGGGTGCCGGGTCAGCGAAATGAATTTCTCTTTCGCTTCTGGCACGTCGCACAGAAAACGGTTCAAACGACGGCGAGCGGTGCGAAGCTGTCTGAGTGTCGGTGCTGAAATCGATTCAATCGACTTGTCATTGGCAATGTGTAGGAACATATCAATGATGGTGTCAGGACGTGCCTGGAACAATGCAGGCTTGCGCGCTTCAATCTGACGGCCATGACGTTGGAAGTCATCGCTCAACACTTCAATGGTTTTACTGTCGGGCTCGTTTTCAATTGCCTGTGCAAACAGACGGATCAGCATTTTATTGAGCTCAGAGACTCTTCCCAATGTGCGGTAGAAGTCTTTCATCATTAGCTCGATGCCACGGTTTCCTTCACCTTGGTAACCGAGAGTTTCAGCAACAGATGGCTGATGAGCGAAAGTCAGGCGGTTATCGTAGCGACGAAGCTCAAGGTGAAGGGCGAAGCGGATGCGCCAAAGCATGGTCTGACATTCATCCAGTTCCCGGAATTCAGCATCGGTTAGAAAACCGTACTTACTCATTTCACGCAGGCTGGTGGCACCGAAGTGACGGCGGGCAATCCAGCTTAAGGTGTGAATATCACGAAGGCCACCTGGACTCGATTTGATGTCTGGCTCCAGATTGTAGGCTGTGTCGTGGTATCGAGCATGACGTTCTTTTTGCTCTTTGACTTTGGCTTTGAAAAACCTTTCACTCGGCCAGAATTGCTCTGAATGAATACGGTTTTTCAGTTCATGGAAGATTCTCTCACTGCCACATAATAAACGGGCTTCTTGCAGGTTGGTGGCAACAGTCAAATCGTCTAGCCCTACATCCATACACTCAGAAAGGGTGCGTACAGAATGGCCGACTTCCAGTTTTAAATCCCATAGCAGAGTAACGAATTCACTAAGGCGCGCTTGATAGCTTTTATCTACGCCATTTTCAGAGAGAATCAAAAGGTCGATATCAGAAAGAGGGTGAAGCTCTCTGCGTCCGTAACCGCCAACGGCAATCAGTGATAGGTTTGGATGATGGTGGAATTCAAAATGTTGCCACAGCCTTTCGAGTACGGCATCAATGTAATCAGAGCGCTGGTATACCAAATCTGTCACAGATGCTCGGTCGAGAAACTCTGTCTTCTGTTGGTCGGCAAACAGTGCTAGCTGATTTTTGAGCTCGGTTAGATTGAGCTGCTCAGCAGTCAGTTCATTGGGCGAGAGCAAAACGTCGTTCATTGTCTTCCTTGATAAAAAAAGTCGGCACATTGGCCGACTCTTATTTTTCATATTATGCGTTGTTAAGAATGCGTGGCAGTTTTTCCTCACTGCGCAAGGTCAGGATTTCACAACCCGTCTCTGTCACCAAAATGGTGTGTTCCCATTGCGCCGATTTCTTGCCATCAACGGTGTATACCGTCCAGCCGTCGTCGTCGTCCAATAGTGTGCCAAATTTGCCCGCATTGATCATTGGCTCAATGGTAAAGCACATACCCGCTTTGATGACGGTACGGTCACTGTTCTTGTAATGCACCACTTGTGGCTCTTCATGAAACTCAGCACCAATACCGTGGCCGCAGTAGTCTTTTACGATTGAGTAGCGGCGAGGGCGGCTTTTAATGAACTTTTGGATTTCAGTCCCGATGTCACCAATGCGCGCACCAGGTTTCACTTTTTTCAGTGCTTGGTAAAGGCTTTCCTGAGCAGCGTGGCAAAGTGCTTTGTCTTCTGCAGAAACGTCACCCACCAGGAACATCTTAGAAGTGTCGCCATGGTAACCGTCTTTAATAACAGTGATGTCGATATTGATGACATCGCCATCTTTCAACACGTCAGTCTTGTTCGGGATGCCGTGACAAACAACGTGGTTGATTGATGTACAGATTGACTTTGGAAAGCCATGGTAGTTGAGCGGTGCTGGGATCGCTTGCTGTGTCTCTGTGATGTATTTGTGGCAAATATCATCCAGTTCTTCAGTCGTCACACCCGCTTTCACGTGCGGTTCGATCATCTCAAGCACTTCTGCCGCAAGGCGACCGGCCTCACGCATTTTTTCGATTTCTTCAGCCGATTTAATAGTGGCGCTCATTGCTTTCTCTCAGTTGGCTCCCTTATGTGATACATCAAGGGAGGAATTGACTGCTATTACTACATATTATCAATCGCATCGCCATGTGGAAACCTTACCCGGCGACTCACTGACTTTTTTATGCTGGATTCTAAGGCACTTTTTATGGTATAAAGCGCGCCGAAATACGCCTTAATGGTTAATCGGGTCCTCCGGTTCTGTTTGGGGGGTTTCGACAAACACTTATTTTTTAACACACACACATATCGGCACATGCTCCGGGGTGCCCTTTGCGGGTCGGACGTATGGGATATGTGGAGGCCTAACCCCAAGAGGAATTAAAATGGCTACTGTTTCAATGCGCGACATGCTGAAAGCTGGTGTTCACTTCGGTCACCAGACTCGTTACTGGAACCCTAAGATGAAGCCGTTCATCTTCGGTGCACGTAACAAGGTTCACATCATCAACCTAGAAAAAACTGTACCAATGTTCAACGACGTACTCGCTGAGCTGACCAAAGTTGGTGAGCGTAAGGGTAAAGTACTGTTCGTTGGTACTAAGCGTGCCGCTAGCGAATCTGTTAAAGCAGCAGCAGAAAGCTGTGATCAGTACTACGTGAACAACCGTTGGTTGGGCGGTATGCTGACTAACTGGAAAACTGTTCGCCAGTCAATCAAACGTCTGAAAGATCTGGAAACTCAGTCAACTGACGGTACTTTCGAGAAGCTGACTAAGAAAGAAGCTCTGATGCGCACCCGTGAAATGGAGAAACTTGAGAAGTCTCTGGGTGGTATCAAAAACATGGGCGGTCTGCCAGACGCACTGTTCGTCATCGACGCTGATCACGAGCACATTGCTATTAAAGAAGCAAACAACCTGGGTATCCCAGTGTACGCGGTAGTTGATACCAACTCTGACCCAGACGGCGTTGACTTCGTTATCCCAGGTAACGACGACGCGATTCGCGCAGTTCAACTGTACCTGAACGCTGCAGCTCAGTCATATACTGAAGGCCGTAGCCAGGACATCGTAGCTCAAGCAGAAGACGAGCTGGTTGAAGTCGCTGAATAAGACACTTGCTCCTTGTGAGCGTTCTTAGCCATCAGACTGTCACAGACAGCACTGTAAGCTAAGTAGGTTAGCAGGGGCCAATTATGGGCCCCTGATTTTTACCCAAATAGTTTCGAATCGAGGAATGAACAATGGCTGTTACCGCTGCCCTGGTAAAAGAACTGCGCGACCGCACTGGCGCAGGCATGATGGAATGTAAAAAAGCGCTGGTAGAAACTAACGGCGACATCGAGCTGGCGATTGAAAACATGCGTAAGTCAGGCGCTGCAAAAGCTGCTAAGAAAGCAGGTAACGTAGCTGCTGAAGGCGCAATCATCATCAAAGAAGTTGATGGTGTTTCTGCTCTGGTTGAAGTTAACTGTCAGACTGACTTTGTTGCTAAAGACGGCAACTTCGCTGCTTTCGCAAACGCAGTTGCTGATGAAGCAGCGGCGACTAAAGTAACCGTAGAAGAGCTGCAAGCGAAGTTCGAAGACGATCGCGTAGCTCTGGTTGCTAAAATCGGTGAAAACATCTCTATCCGTCGCGTAGCTTACGTTGAAGGTTCAGCGATGGCTTCTTACCGTCACGGTGAGCGCATCGGTGTTGTTGTTGCTGGTGAAGGCGACGCAGAAACTCTGAAGCACATCGCAATGCACGTTGCTGCATCACGTCCAGAGTACGTAACTCCTGACGACGTACCAGCTGACGTAGTTGCTAAAGAGCGCGAAGTTCAAGTAGAAATCGCGATGAACGAAGGCAAGCCAAAAGAAATCGCAGAGAAAATGGTTGAAGGCCGCATGAAGAAATTCACCGGCGAAGTTTCTCTGACTGGTCAACCTTTCATCATGGAACCTAAGAAATCTGTAGGCGACATCCTGAAAGAGAAAGGCGCTTCTGTTTCTACTTTCATCCGCCTGGAAGTGGGTGAAGGTATCGAGAAAGCAGCTGGCATGAGCTTCGCAGAAGAAGTTGCTGCCGCTCAGAAAGGTTAATACCTCTTTGAGACCCAAAAGACCGCAGAATCCTGCGGTCTTTTCACAATCCCATCCGTAGAAGTTAGTGCCTAAAGGTAGTGAGAATGACTACAAACCCAAAACCAGCTTATCAACGAATTTTACTTAAATTGAGTGGCGAAGCGCTGCAAGGTAAAGAAGGCTTCGGTATCGATCCGGCTGTGCTAGACCGTATGGCACAAGAAATCAAAGAACTGGTTGAACTTGGAGTACAAGTTGGCTTGGTTATCGGTGGTGGTAACCTGTTCCGTGGTGCAGGCCTTGCAGAAGCGGGTATGAACCGGGTTGTGGGCGACCACATGGGTATGTTGGCGACTGTGATGAACGGTCTGGCTATGCGTGATGCACTGCACCGTGCCTATGTGAACGCGCGGGTGATGTCTGCTATCCCTCTGAACGGTGTGTGTGACAGCTACAACTGGGCGGAAGCTATCAGTCAACTTCGAAACGGCCGTGTGGTGATTTTCTCAGCAGGTACTGGTAACCCATTCTTCACCACAGATTCAGCAGCGTGTCTGCGTGGCATTGAAATCGAATCTGACGTTGTGATTAAAGCAACGAAAGTAGATGGCGTTTACACTGACGACCCAGCGAAAAACCCGGATGCAGAACTATACAGCCACTTGGTTTACCAAGACGTGCTGGAAAAAGAATTGAAAGTGATGGATTTGGCTGCCTTCACTCTGGCTCGCGATCACAAGATGCCGATTCGTGTTTTCAACATGAATAAGCCCGGCGCACTGCGTCGAGTTGTGATGGGTGAGCAAGAAGGCACACTAATTGATAACGGTTAATCAATTTTAGTGGCATAATCTCCGTCGTTAGAAAAAAGAATCTTCAAGGATATTCTCGTGATCAATGAAATTAACGCAGATGCGAAAGAGCGCATGCAGAAAAGCGTTGAAGCGCTGAAGAACACTCTATCTAAAATTCGCACTGGTCGTGCGCATCCAGCACTGCTTGATGGCCTGTCTGTCGATTACTACGGCTCTGCAACTCCATTGAAGCAATTGGCTTCAATTGTTGCTGAAGATGCGCGTACTCTGGCTATCACTGTTTTCGATAAGTCTGTTACCCAAGCTATCGAAAAGGCGATCATGACTTCAGACCTGGGTCTGAACCCAATGTCTGCAGGTACCGTTATTCGCGTTCCGTTGCCACCCCTGACCGAAGAGCGTCGTCGCGACCTGGTTAAGATTGTTCGTGGTGAAGCTGAAGGTGGTCGTGTTGCAGTGCGCAACATCCGTCGTGATGCGAACAGCGATCTGAAAGGCTTGCTGAAAGAAAAAGAAATTTCTGAAGACGAAGAACGTCGTGGTCAGGACGATATCCAGAAACTGACTGATGCGGCTGTTAAAGAAATTGACACAATTCTTGAAGCCAAAGAAAAAGAGTTGATGGAAGTTTAATTCCGGCTACACTCTGATTCCATTGCCGAAGCGCTGTGCTAGCAGTACAGCGCTTTTTATTTGCGAAGGATAATGATGAGCTCCCAATCTTTCCATCAAGAAATCGATCCCAGCCTACTTCCAAAACACATTGCCGTCATCATGGACGGAAATGGCCGTTGGGCCAAAGCACGTGGCAAAGCCCGTATGTTTGGTCACAAAGCCGGCGTTGATGCTGTGCGTAAAACTGTCTCTACTGCTAATCGCCTAGGTGTTCAGGTGCTTACTCTGTTTGCATTCAGCAGTGAAAACTGGCGTCGTCCAGAGGAAGAAGTCAGCCTGTTGATGGAGCTTTTTGTCACTGTACTGGGACGTGAAGTGAAACGTCTTCACAAAAATGGTGTAAAGCTCAAGGTAATTGGCGATACCACGCGCTTTAGTCAGTCGTTGCAAGATAAAATCGCTGCGGCGGAAGCCTTAACGGCGAACAACACCGGTTTGGTGTTAAACGTGGCTGCCAACTATGGCGGTCAGTGGGATATTATGCAGGCCGTGAAAAAGCTTGCTGCTCAGGTAGAGCGTGGCGACATTCCTGCTGAACAACTCACTGAAGGTGATCTTCAGGTGCATTTATCCTCTTCTGGTTTGCCAGATGTAGATTTGATGATCCGCACCAGCGGCGAATGCCGCATTAGCAACTTTATGCTGTGGCAAGCGGCCTACGCTGAGTTGTATTTCACCGAACAATTCTGGCCTGATTTCGACGAGACAAGTCTCACAGAAGCTATTGCTTGGTTTATTAACCGAGAGCGCCGATTTGGGTGCACCGGTGAGCAAATCAAGGCCATGTTACAAGTAGAAAAATAGAGGGTTTCGTTTGCTGAAACAACGTGTCTTAACGGCACTAGTACTGGCACCGCTTGTTATCGCTGGTATTTTCTTTTTGCCGTTACAACTTTTCGTGATTGCCGTGGCAGGTGTCACTCTACTTGGCCACTGGGAGTGGACCAAGTTTGTGGCTTCCTCGTCCCGTTTTAGTGCATTTATTTTCCCTGCAATCATTCTTGTGGGTTCGCTGTTTGCGTTACCTGTGACTCTAGATGGACTGCAACTGACCTCCACAAGTGGAAGTGTGTTGGCGATTGCAGGTGCATTGTGGTGGTTGGCAGCCACTGTGATGGTGCTGCGCTATCCAAGAGGAACAGGTTGGTGGGGTGACAGCAACGCGATACAGCAAGGGTTTGGCGTACTGACGCTGCTCCCATTCCTTTGGAGTGTGATTCTTCTGCGTGCCTATCACTTCGATGTTTCCCCTTACCTTGGCGCTAAGATGGTGCTGTTGGTTTGTTTGTTGGTTTGGTCTGCTGATACCGGTGCGTATTTTGCGGGTAAGACTTTCGGCAAGCGCAAAATGGCACCATCTGTCAGCCCAAACAAAACCGTTGAAGGTTTAATTGGTGGGCTAGTTGCTGCTGTCGCTGTCACCTTAGCGGTAGCTCAGTATTTCTCTATTCCTTTCTCTTCTTTGACAATGTTAGGCGTTGTCGCTCTGGTCACCTCCTTCGCGTCAGTACTGGGAGATTTAGCGGAAAGCATGTTTAAGCGTGTCGCGGGTGTGAAAGACAGTGGCAGTATTCTGCCTGGACATGGCGGTATACTGGATAGAATTGATAGTCTGACAGCCGCATTCCCAGTTTTCACCGTATTGTATTTCTGGCTTGCGTAATAGACTCACCGGCGTTTCGCCGGTGAGTTTTATTCAGGCTTTATGGAACAAATATTAGAGTTTCCTATGCGTAAGATAACGATTCTTGGTGCAACTGGTTCGATTGGCACCAGCACGCTCTCTGTGATTGAAAAGAATCCTCACGCCTACGAGGTTTTCGCACTTGCTGCGAATGCTAACGTCAATGAAATGCTTCTTTTGTGTTTGAAGTGGCGTCCAAAATTTGCAGCTATGGCGAATGCTGATGCGGCAGTAAGTTTACGTCTTGCTCTGAAAAATCAAGGCTGCTCAACAAAAGTGCTCTGCGGCGTTGAGGGACTCTCTGCGATTTCTGAGCACACAGATGTTGATACGGTAATGGCAGCAGTGGTCGGCGCTGCGGGTCTCATTCCGACTATGGCGGCCGTGAAAGCCGGAAAGCGCGTTTTGTTGGCAAATAAAGAAGCACTGGTGATGTCAGGGCAGTTCTTTATCGATGCAGTTCACCAGTATGGTGCGGAGCTTCTGCCAGTCGACAGTGAACACAATGCGATTTTTCAGTGTCTTCCTGCAAGCATTCAGTCCCGCCCAGGTATATGCGATCTCGAATCAGAAGGTGTCAGTAAAATTCTTCTTACGGGCTCTGGTGGTCCTTTCCGCTATACGGACTTAGAACTTCTAGAGCGTGTGACACCTGCTCAGGCAATTGCGCATCCAAACTGGTCGATGGGGCCTAAAATCTCCGTCGACTCGGCCACCATGATGAACAAAGGTCTTGAATACATTGAGGCGCGTTGGTTGTTTAACGCAGGTCGTGAGCAGTTGGATGTTATTATCCATCCCCAGTCAGTGATTCATTCAATGGTGCAATACCGAGATGGCTCAGTGCTGGCGCAAATGGGTTTGCCTGACATGTGTACACCTATCGCTTACGCAATGGCTTATCCTGACCGCATTGAATCGGGTGTGAAGCCTTTGGATTTCGGTGAAGTGGGTGAATTCACTTTCCTTAAACCCGATTTCCAACGTTACCCGTGCTTGAAGTTGGCCATTGACGCTTGCTACGTGGGACAAGCCGCTACCACCACATTAAATGCGGCTAATGAAGTGGCTGTTGATGCTTTCTTGCAGGGGCAAATCGGCTTTATGCAGATTGCTGAGGTAAATGATGCTGTGCTACAACAAGCCGAGCTGTCGGAACCTTCCTGCATTCAAAGCCTCTTAGAAGTAGATGACATGGCACGTGTCATGGCTCAGAAAAGGATCATGGAGTTAACACAATGAGCGCCATTCTTTGGAACCTACTGTTTTTCCTCATTGCTCTCGGTATTTTGATAGCGGTGCATGAATACGGTCACTTTTGGGTTGCGCGTAAGTGCGGTGTGAAAGTTCAACGGTTCTCTATTGGCTTTGGTAAGTCTATTTGGAAGAAAGTAGGCAAGGACGGTACCGAATATACACTCGCTATGATTCCTCTTGGTGGCTACGTCAAGATGCTCGACGAGCGTGTGGATGAAGTGCCTGAGTCACAAAAAGAGCAAGCGTTTAATAATCGTCCGCTTTGGCAACGCAGCGCGATTGTTGCTGCAGGCCCAGTGGCTAACTTTCTGTTTGCAATTGTGGCGTATTGGTTGGTGATGATCATTGGTGTGCCAGCGGTAAAACCGATTATTGGTGATGTCGCTCCCCAATCTATTGCCGCACAAGCGGGCATAGAGCCTGGGATGGAACTAACTGAGATCTCTGGCATCAAAACGCCAGATTGGGAATCAGTTAATTTCCAGTTGATCGCCCATATTGGTGACAGTGACATGACAGTGGCAGTCAAGCCAGATGAAAACGCAGCATATGCCGTTGAGAAAAATCTGGATTTGGTAGCCTGGTCTTTTGACCCTGAATCACAGTCAGCATTGCGCACCCTTGGAATGACACCTTACCGCCCTGAAATTACAAACGTGATTGCGAATGTGGTTGAAGGCAGCGCTGCTGAAAAAGCGGGGCTTCTCGTCAACGATGAATTGGTGTCTCTTGGGGGCAGCGCGGTAACCGATTGGACCGAAGTGGTTGAGACCATTCGTGCGAACCCTGAACAGGCATTACCCTTGGTTGTTGAACGTGATGGTACAGCAGTATCTTTGATGTTAACACCAGATGCGAATGTGCAGGATGGAAAGGCAATAGGCTATGCAGGCTTTGCCCCAGAGGTGGAGCCTTGGCCTGAGTCGCATCAACTGACGCTTCAATACGGCCCTTTGGATGCCATTCCGGCGGCCTTAGATAAAACCTGGCAGGTGGTGTCGCTCACCGCAGGTATGATCAAAAAACTGTTCACAGGTGACGTGGCAGTAAAGAATTTGAGTGGACCTATCTCAATTGCAAAAGGTGCAGGGATGACCGCAGACTTCGGTCTGGTATACTTTCTCGGCTTTCTCGCACTAATCAGCGTTAATTTAGGCATTATTAACCTGTTACCGTTACCGGTTCTTGATGGCGGACACCTGTTGTTTTTTGGTATTGAAGCCGTGACACGTCGCCCCGTCTCTGAACGAGTGCAGGATATGGGATATCGGGTAGGTACAGCAATCATTATGACTTTGATGGCTGTAGCGATATTTAACGATTTCGCCCGACTATAAACATTCAGCGTTTAGCAAGGAAATGTCAGAGCAAGCAATGGCGATGAAAAAACTTCTATTAGCCTCTCTTCTATTCTCAAGTTCTGTCACGGCCGATGAGTTCGTGGTAGAAGATATTCGTTTTGAGGGGCTTCAACGTGTCAGCCTCGGTGCTGCATTGCTCGCAATGCCGGTACGTGTTGGCGATAACATCGATGAAGGCGATGTTTCTGGGATCATTAAATCCCTGTTCTCAACAGGTAATTTCGAAAACGTGCGCGTTTTTCGTGATGATGATGACTTACTAGTTAAAGTTATCGAACGTCCAACCATTGCCAGCGTCTCTTTTTCAGGCAACAAAGCCATCAAAGAAGAGCAATTGGAAGAGAATCTCTCCGCTTCCGGATTGCGTGTTGGTGAGTCACTGGATCGCACCAAGCTATCCAACATCGAAAAAGGGTTGGAAGACTTCTACTACAGTGTGGGTAAATACAATGCTGTAGTGGATACGGTGATTACCCCGCTTCCACGAAACCGAGCGGACGTAAAGTTTGTCTTCACTGAAGGCGTTTCTGCAAAAATTCAGCAGATTAACTTTATCGGAAACAAAGTATTTTCTGATGAAGAGCTGAAGGGTAACTTCGAGTTGCGAGCTGACGTACCATGGTGGAACTTCTTAGCGAATGAGCAGTACCAGAAGCAAGCGTTGGCAGGTGACTTGGAAAACCTGCGTTCATTTTATCTCAACCGTGGTTACCTGAAATTCCGCGTTGAGTCAGCCAACGTTTCTATTTCTCCTGATAAAAAAGGCGTTTACATCACGCTGAACATCAATGAAGGTGAACCTTACACAGTTTCTGATGTGAGCTTCCGTGGTGGTAAAGAAACCGCAAGCTTTGCGGCTTTGGTGCCTTTCGAGGACGGTGAGACGTACAGCGGCCAGAAAGTGACACGCCTTGAGGATGAAATTAAGCGCAAGCTCGGTGAACAAGGCTATGCCTATCCTCAGGTTTCTACTATTCCAGAGTTTGATGACGAAGCGAAGACCGTTGCTCTGAACGTCAACGTTGAGCCAGGTAAGCGTATCTATGTCCGCAACATCAAATTCTCTGGTAACCAAATCACTAAAGACGAAGTGCTGCGCCGTGAAATGCGACAGATGGAAGGTTCTTGGCTGAATTCAAAATCGGTTGAAACCAGTAAAGATCGTCTGAACCGTCTGGGCTTCTTCGAGACGGTAGACGTAAGAACCACTCGTGTGCCTGGCACAGACGACCAGGTCGATGTCGAATATGTGGTCAAAGAGACCAACTCTGGCAGCGTGAACTTTGGCATCGGCTATGGTACTGAGTCAGGGATCAGTTTCCAGGCTGGTCTTCAGCAAGATAACTTTGCTGGTAGCGGCAACCGCTTTGGTATCAATGCAATGATCAATGATTACCAAAAAAACCTGACGCTGGATTACCGTGACCCTTACTTTACCTTGGACGGTATCAGTCTCGGTGGTCGTATTTTTTATAACGAGTTTGAAGCATCTGACGCAAACATCGTTGACTACACCGACAAAAGCTACGGCACCAGTCTGACCTGGGGTTTCCCATTTGATGAAATCAACTACTTTGACTTCTCCGTGGGCTACACACACCGTCAGATTGAAAATCTTGGTGGATACTACCAGATTCAAAAATTCCTCGATTCAATGGGCGACAGCGTGACTGACGATGGCGGACTTGTGGTCGATGATTTTGACTGGTCGGTGAGTTGGACGCGAAATAATCTCAACCGTGGCTTCTTCCCGACAGCAGGGAATTATCAACGTGCATCATTCCGTATGACAGTGCCAGGCTCTGATGCCCAGTACTTCAAAGCGCAATACGATGTTCGTCAGTACTTCCCACTGGATGATGATCATAACTTCTCCTTCCTGATGCGTGGTCGGTTAGGCTACGGCAATGGTTATGGCAGCAATGACGAAAATGACTACCTGCTTCCGTTCTATGAAAACTTCTACGCAGGTGGTTACTCAACGCTACGTGGTTTCCGTTCGAATACGGCGGGTCCAAAAGCAGTATATGACCAGGGGGCAGGTAATAACCCAGCACTTGTGGGTAGTAATGATTCAGTCGGTGGTAATGCCATTGCATTGGCCAGTGCTGAACTTATCTTCCCTATGCCGTTTGTTTCTGCTGAAGCGAGAAACACCATCCGGACCAGTGTGTTTGTTGATGCGGCATCTGTATGGGACACCGAGTACGACCTTAATGACGCTCGCGTGATTAGTGGTCAGGAATACATTTACGATTACAGCGATCCATCGAACTACCGGGCATCGTATGGTGCGGCGATTCAATGGCGTTCCCCAATGGGACCGCTGGTATTCTCGCTGGCAAAACCAATCAAAAAATACGAGGGTGATGACGAAGAGTTCTTCACCTTTACTATTGGCCGTACGTTCTGATTTCAACGTTAGGAGAAAAGTTTGAAACCTATTATCAAAGCTGCAGGCCTGAGTCTTGCCATTATTTCCGCTTCTTTCTATGCAACTGCTGCAGAAGCAGCTCAAAAAGTGGGTTACGTTGCGACTGGGCCTGTGCTGGCTCAGATGGCAAAGAAGAGTAATGTCAGCGAAAAACTGCGTAAAGAATTCAAAGATCGTATTGCTGAAGTAGATCGCCTGCGTGACAGATTAGAGAAAGGTGTTGAAAAGCTGCAGCGCAATGGCGAATTGATGAGCGAAAAAGAGCGCACCAAGCTTCAGCGTGAGTTGCAGGCTTTGGATGCAGATTTTAAACTGAAAGCGAAAAACCTTCAGGAAGACCAGCGTAAGCGTGGTGCAGAAGAAGAGCGTAAGCTTGTTCAGAAGCTACAGAAAACCATTGAAACAATTGCCAAGAAAGAAGGCTATGACATGGTCATCAATAGCCAGGCTGTGATGTACGCAAGCCCGAAAGACGACCTGTCAGAAAAAGTACTGAAAGCAGTGAAATAAGTAAGGTAGAAAATGGCTTCTATTACGCTCGCTGAATTAGCGGAAAAACTGGGTGCAGAACTGCACGGTGATGGCAGTGTTGAAATCAGTGCCATCGCGGGTATGGATAAAGCTGACGAAGGAGAGATCACCTTCCTTTCCAGCAGCAAATACCGCAAACATCTTGCGGAGTGTCAGGCAAGTGCTGTGATGGTCAAGGAAGCCGACCTGTCATACTGCACCGGAAATGCGCTAGTGTTGAAAGACCCGTATCTGGGATATGCATTAACCGCACAATTGCTGGACACCACACCTGCCTGTGCGGTTGATATTGCTCCTAGTGCGTATGTCTCACCGACAGCGAAACTGGGGAATGGCGTCGCCGTTGGGCATAACGCTGTGGTAGAAGACGGCGTAGAGCTGGGCGACAACGTGCAAGTTGGTGCTGGCTGCTTCGTAGGTAAAGATACCAAGTTAGGTGCCAATACCCGTCTTTGGGCAAACGTGACGGTTTACCACAATGTGGTGATCGGCGAGTCTTGTCTTGTGCAATCGGGTACTGTTATCGGTTCTGATGGCTTCGGTTACGCAAACGACAAAGGCCGCTGGGTGAAGATTCCTCAAGTGGGGCGCGTTGTCATTGGCGATCGCGTTGAGATTGGTGCTTGCACCACCATCGACCGTGGCGCAATTGAGGATACTGTAATTGCTGATGGTGTGATTATCGACAACCAGTGTCAGATCGCTCATAATGTTTCGATCGGTGAAAATACCGCCATTGCAGGGGCAACTACAATGGCCGGTAGCCTTAAGGTTGGCAAGCACTGCATCATTGGTGGTGCTACCGTCATCAACGGCCATATGGAAATTACAGATGGTGTCACGATCACTGGAATGGCGATGGTGATGCGGCCTATCACTGAACCTGGTATGTATTCTTCGGGCATTCCACTTCAGACCAATAAAGATTGGCGCAAAACCGCTGCGCGGGTGCTGAAGATTGAAGATATGCATAAACGATTGAAAGCCGTTGAAAAACAGCTAGAAGACAGCGAGTAATAGCCGTCCGCGATGGCCTGCTCTGGTGGTTCTTGTCGATACGATAATCGAATGGACCTACAGTGTGGGCCATTTGTGTTATCAGCTACTTCAACGACAAATAATAAGTATTTCATACGGGAATAAAACTTTGAGTCGCGAAAATAAAATCCTCACAGTTAACGAAATTAAAGAGCTGCTGCCACACCGTTATCCTTTTCTGCTGATTGACCGCGTTACTGATTTCGAAGAAGGCAAATACCTTCACGCGATTAAGAACGTTTCTGTCAATGAGCCTCAATTCACTGGTCACTTTCCACAGTTGCCAGTATTTCCGGGTGTATTGATCCTGGAAGCTATGGCGCAAGCTACTGGTCTGTTGGCATTTAAGACCTTTGGTCAGCCAAAAGAAAACGAACTGTACTACTTTGCCAGCATCGACAACGCAAAATTCCGCGCACCAGTAACACCGGGTGATCAGATGGTTTTGGAAGTGGAATTCATCAAAGAGCGTCGTGGCATTGCTGCGTTCACAGGCGTTGCTAAAGTTGATGGTAAGGTTGTTTGTTCAGCTGAGCTGAAGTGTGCCAGAAGAGAGTTCTAATCGTGATTCATGAAACCGCACAAATCCACCCTACAGCTGTTGTGGAAGAAGGCGTAACCCTTGGTGCTAACGTCAAGGTCGGTGCTTTTTCTTTCATCGGCGAGGGTGTTGAAATCGGTGAAGGTACCGAAGTAAAAACTCACGTTGTAATCAAAGGCCCAACCAAAATTGGTTGTGATAACAAGATCTATCAATTCGCCTCTATTGGTGAAGAGTGTCAGGATCTTAAGTATGCAGGTGAGCCAACGACCCTGATTATTGGTGATCGTAACACTATCCGTGAAAGCGTGACCATGCACCGTGGGACCATCCAGGATGAAGGCACCACAAAAGTGGGCAACGACAACCTGTTCATGATCAATGCGCATGTTGCACATGACTGTGTGATTGGCGACCGTTGTATTTTCGCAAACAATGCAACACTGGCTGGCCATGTAACTGTTGGCGATTACGCAATTGTTGGTGGCATGACTGCTATTCACCAATTCTGTACCATCGGCAGCCATTGTATGTTGGGTGGTGGTTCTATCGTAGTGCAGGACGTACCTCCGTACGTTATGGCTCAGGGTAACCACTGCGCACCGTTTGGTATCAATGTGGAAGGGCTGAAGCGTCGTGGCTTTGAAAAGAGTGCGATTAAAGCTATCCGTGCTGTTTACAAAGAGCTGTACCGCTCAGGTAAGACACTGGAAGAAGCGAAGAAGCAGGTTGTAGAAATGTCGAAAGATGAACAGGCGCTGCAGCTTTTCGTTGAGTTTTTCGAGAATTCAAGCCGAGGCATTATTCGCTAATGGCTAAGCCACTTCGAATTGGAATTGTCGCCGGGGAAATCTCCGGCGATATTTTAGGTGCTGGTTTTATCAAGGCTATCCAAGTCAAATTTCCTGATGCTGAGTTTGTCGGGATCGGTGGTCCTCGCATGAAGGCGTTGGGTTGTGAAGCACTTTTCGATATGGAAGAGCTGGCGGTGATGGGCATTGTGGAAGTGCTTGGCCGACTGTCGCGATTACTCAAAGTAAAGCACGAACTTGTCGAATACTTCACTGATAACCCACCTGATGTCTTTGTCGGTATTGATGCGCCAGATTTCAACTTGCGCCTTGAGAAGGACCTAAAAGATTACGGCATTAGTACCGTGCACTACGTGAGTCCAAGTGTTTGGGCGTGGCGCCAGAAACGCATCTTTAAAATCGCCGCAGCCACCGATTTGGTGCTGGCACTCCTGCCTTTCGAAAAAGCCTTTTACGACAAGTTTGACGTTCCTTGTGCGTTTGTGGGTCATACCATGGCGGATGATATCCCGATGGTAAGCGACAAATCAGCGGCAAAAGAACTGCTGGGACTGGAGCAGGACAAGCGCTATCTTGCTGTCTTACCCGGGAGTCGCGGTGGTGAAATGAAGCTGCTGGCACCAACTTTCATTAAAACCTGCAAACTGCTTAAAGCAAAATATCTGGATATTGGCTTTGCCGTTGCGCTGGTGAATGAAAAACGCCGCGCCCAGTTTGAAGAGGCATGGCAGCAAACCGCACCAGAACTGGACTTTGTGCTGGTGGATGACACGGCTCGAAACGTGATCACCGCTTCTGATGCCGTCTTGCTAGCTTCTGGCACCGTTGCACTGGAATGTATGTTGGTGAAGCGTCCTATGGTTGTAGGTTACGAAGTGAATGCCATCACCGCTTGGATTGCCAAGCGTATGGTTAAGACTGAGTTCGTTTCTCTGCCGAATATTCTTGCTGGCCGCGAGTTGGTTCCGGAGCGACTTCAGGAAGACTGCACACCAGAAACCTTGTCTGCTGATGTTTCCCGTTTTCTTGATAGTGACAATGAAGCTCTGATGGCTGAGTTTACCCGTCTTCATGAAATGATCCGCTGCGATGCTGATAAAACGTCAGCTGACGCCGTACTGAAACTGATAGGACGTTAGTCGATGGACTTCGAACCTTTTGTATATCCTGACGCTAGTCTTATCGCTGGTGTTGATGAAGTCGGGCGGGGCCCTTTGGTGGGCGCAGTGGTAACGGCTGCTGTTATTCTCGATCCCAATAAGCCAATTGTAGGGCTGACCGACTCCAAAAAACTGACTGACAAAAAACGCGCAGTGCTCTTTGAGGAAATCAAAGAAAAAGCACTGGCTTGGTCATTAGGTCGCGCTGAGCCGGAAGAGATTGATGACATCAATATTCTTTCTGCCACCATGCTGGCTATGGAGCGAGCAGTGGCTGGCTTAAACATCAAGCCGGACTTTGTCTTGATTGATGGCAACCGTGTACCGAAGGGACTCAATATCCCAGCAGAGGCAGTCGTCAAAGGTGATTTGCGTGTGGCGGAAATCAGTGCCGCCTCCATTCTGGCCAAGGTTGTTCGAGACCGGGAAATGGAAGAGTTGGACGTGCAATACCCGCAATACGGCTTTGCCAAGCACAAAGGTTATCCAACCAAGGCGCATTTTGAAGCGCTTGCTGAGCATGGTGCTATCCCCGAGCACCGAAAGAGCTTTAAACCTGTTAAGAACGCGCTCGGCATTGCATAATGTTTCGGGAGGGGGTATCTCATTCCTCCCACATTCACAACAATAAATCAGTAACGTAAGAGTACTATGTCAGACCCACGCTTTATTCACCTTCGTGTTCACAGTGACTTTTCTATGGTCGATGGCCTCGGCAAGGTGCCGCCATTGGTCAAAAAAGTGGCCGAGCTAGGCATGCCGGCGATGGCATTGACGGACTTTACTAACCTATGCGGCTTGGTGAAGTTCTATAACACGGCGCAGAGTACGGGTGTGAAACCGATTATCGGCGCTGACTTTAAAATGCAGACAGACGCTTTTGGTGAAGATCTCTGCCAAATTACTGTACTGGCAGCCAACAACATCGGTTATAAAAACCTTACGTTACTGATTTCAAAAGCCTATCTTCGTGGCCATGTCCAGCATCAACCTGTTATTGATCAGGATTGGCTGGTTGAGTTGAAAGAAGGCCTTATCATCCTTTCGGGTGGACGTCGTGGCGATCTGGGCAAAGCCCTACTCAAAGGTAACGCGGGTCTGGCTAATCAATGCGCAGCCTTCTATCAAACTCATTTCCCTGATGCGTATTACATCGAATTAATGCGAACAGGGCGTCCGGATGAAGAAGCTTACCTGCATTTTGCGCTCGATTTTGCGACCGAACATAATCTTCCCGTTGTTGCGACCAATGAGGTGTGCTTCCTGACTGCGGATTTGTTTGATGCCCATGAAATCCGTGTCGCGATTCATGATGGTTATACGCTTGAAGATCCCCGCCGCCCGAAAAACTATAGCCCTCAGCAGCATCTTCGTTCAGAAGAAGAAATGTGCGAGTTGTTCCATGACATTCCTGAGGCGTTGGCAAACACAGTAGAAATTGCCAAGCGTTGTAACGTCACTGTTCGACTCAACGAATACTTCCTGCCCGCCTTCCCAACCGAGGGCATGGAAGAAACTGAATTCTTGGTAATGAAGTCGCGGGAAGGTTTGGAAGAGCGTCTGGAATTCCTGTTCCCGGATAAAGAAGAGCGCCTGAAGCGGCGACCTGAATACGATGAGCGTCTTGAAGTCGAACTGGAAGTGATCAACAACATGGGTTTCCCCGGTTACTTCCTCATCGTTATGGAGTTCATCCAGTGGTCGAAGGACAACGCGATTCCTGTGGGGCCGGGCCGTGGTTCCGGTGCAGGCTCGCTGGTGGCCTATGCGCTTAAAATCACCGACCTTGACCCGCTGGAATACGATCTGCTGTTCGAACGATTCCTGAACCCTGAACGTGTTTCCATGCCCGACTTTGACGTCGACTTCTGTATGGATAAACGCGATCAGGTGATTGACCACGTTGCTGAAATGTATGGGCGTGATGCGGTATCCCAGATCATTACCTTCGGTACCATGGCTGCCAAAGCGGTAATCCGTGATGTGGGGCGTGTTCTTGGCCACCCTTATGGTTTTGTCGACCGCATTTCTAAACTGGTGCCGCCCGATCCTGGGATGACATTGGAAAAAGCCTTTGTGGCAGAGCCACAGCTGGGTGAAATCTACGAAGCGGATGAAGAAGTCCGCGAGCTTATCGATACCTGCCGTATTCTGGAAGGCTGTACACGAAATGCCGGTAAGCACGCGGGTGGTGTGGTTATCTCGCCAACCACAATTACCGATTTTGCTCCTATCTATGCTGATGCTGAAGGTCACTTCCCGGTTACCCAGTTCGATAAGAACGACGTAGAAACCGCGGGCCTCGTGAAGTTTGACTTCTTAGGTCTGCGTACCCTGACCATCATCGACTGGGCTTTGGGACTGATTAATCCGCGCCTGGAGCGTAGCGGTCAGGAGCCGGTGCGTATTGAGTCGATTCCGCTCGAAGATGCGGCTTCATTCCGCGTATTGCAGAACTCAGAAACCACGGCGGTATTCCAGCTCGAATCACGGGGTATGAAAGAGCTGATCAAGCGCCTTCAACCTGACTGTTTCGAAGATATCATCGCATTGGTTGCTCTGTTCCGTCCCGGCCCGTTGCAATCAGGCATGGTAGATAACTTTATCGACCGTAAGCACGGACGCGAAGAGATCTCATACCCTGATGCGACCTGGCAGCATGAGTCACTAAAAGAAATTCTGGATCCAACCTACGGCATCATTCTTTACCAAGAGCAAGTCATGCAGATTGCTCAGGTATTGTCTGGCTATACCCTTGGCGGTGCAGACATGCTTCGTCGTGCAATGGGTAAGAAAAAGCCAGAAGAGATGGCAAAGCAGCGCGCGACGTTTGAAAGCGGTGCAATCGCCAACGGTGTTGACGGTGAGCTGTCGATGAAGATCTTTGACCTGGTGGAGAAATTCGCGGGTTACGGCTTCAACAAATCGCACTCTGCGGCCTACGCACTGGTTTCCTATCAAACACTTTGGTTAAAAACACACTATCCGGCGGAATTCATGGCAGCGGTAATGACCGCGGATATGGATAACACCGATAAAATCGTTGGCCTGGTAGAAGAGTGTCGCCGAATGAAACTGACCATGTTGCCACCAGATGTGAATGCAGGTCTGTACCGTTTCAACGTGAATGAAAAAGGCGAAATTGTTTACGGTATCGGTGCAATCAAGGGCGTAGGTGAAGCACCAATTGAAAACATCATCAAAGCGCGTCAAGAGGGCGGTTACTTCCGCGATCTCTTCGACTTCTGTGCTCGCATCGACACCAAGAAGGTGAACAAGCGTGTGATTGAAAAACTGATTCAGTCAGGCGCCATGGATCGATTAGGTCCTCACCGAGCAGCTATGACAGCTTCTTTGGATGATGCATTGAAATCAGCAAGCCAACACCATCAGGCAGAAGCTTTTGGTCAAACTGATATGTTCGGTGTACTGACGGATGCTCCGGAAGAAGTGGAGCACAAATATGCGAAAGTCCCGCCTTGGCCAGACAAAGTCTGGTTGGAAGGTGAACGCGAGACGTTAGGGCTTTACCTCACCGGGCACCCGATCAATAGCTATGTAAAAGAGCTGAAGCATTACATTACCTGGCGCTTAGAAGATGCACATGCCACCAAACGTGATGTGGTATCGACAGTGGCTGGTCTTGTCATCGCCGCACGGGTGATGACAACCAAGCGAGGCACCCGTATCGGTATCCTGACTTTGGATGACCGTTCAGGACGCATGGAAGTGATGCTGTTCTCAGATGCGCTAGAAAAGTATCTGGATCTCATAGAAAAAGACAGAATTTTGGTGGTATCGGGACAGGTCAGCTTTGATGACTTCAACGGTGGCCTTAAAATGTCGGCACGAGAAGTGCTTGATATCTCCCAAGCGCGTGAAAAGTACCTGCGTGGTCTTGCTATCTCAGTGACCGATAGGCAAATTGATAACAAATTTTTTGAACGATTCAGTGAGATTCTGGAACCGCACCGTGCGGGAACGGTTCCGGTCAACCTTTACTACCAGCGTGACGATGCTCGCGCAAAGTTGGTCTTAGGTACAGAGTGGCGTATTACGCCAGACGACAAACTGATCGATGATTTAAAAACGCTGCTCGGCGATAAACAGGTCGAGCTGGAATTTGATTGATACTTCGGCCCTGCCAGGAATGAGCGGGGCTATGTTATTACTTAACAGGATTCTTTCTCTATGAGTCTTAATTTCCTTGAATTTGAACAGCCAATCGCGGAATTGGAAGCAAAAATCGAAGCCTTGCGTGTAGTGTCCAAGCGTGGCGACGAAGCTGAGGCTGTCAACCTGGACAAAGAAATCGAGCAATTGGAGACCAAAAGCACTGAGCTGACGAAGAAAATCTTCAGCGATTTGGGTGCTTGGCAGGTTGCACAGCTGGCGCGTCACCCACGTCGTCCATATACACTGGACTACGCGGATCTGATCTTCACTGAATTTGAAGAGCTGGCAGGCGATCGCGCGTATGCAGATGACAAAGCAATTGTTGGTGGTATGGCGCGTATTGATGGCCGACCAGTGATGATTATCGGCCATCAAAAAGGCCGTGAAACCCGCGAAAAAGTGATTCGTAACTTCGGTATGCCAAAGCCTGAAGGTTACCGCAAAGCGCTGCGCCTGATGAAAATGGCAGAGCGTTTCAAGATGCCAATTATTACCTTCATTGACACCGCAGGCGCATATCCTGGTGTAGGTGCTGAAGAGCGCGGCCAGTCTGAAGCAATTGCGCGCAACCTGAAAGAAATGGCAGGCCTGACGGTGCCAGTTATCGTTAACGTGGTTGGCGAAGGCGGTTCTGGTGGTGCACTGGCGATTGGTGTGGGTGATTACGTGAACATGCTGCAGTACTCCACCTACTCGGTGATTTCGCCGGAAGGTTGTGCATCAATCCTGTGGCGTGATTCAGACAAAGCGCCACAAGCCGCTGAAGCAATGGGCATGACTGCACCTCGCCTGAAAGAGCTGGGCCTTATTGATAACATCATTGAAGAGCCTATGGGCGGCGCACACCGTGATTTCGCGAAAACCGCAGAAAGCATCAAAGCACTGCTGGTGGGCCAGTTGGAAGAACTGGCACAGTTAGATGCCGATAATCTGCGCGAGCGTCGTTATCAGCGTCTACTGAGCTACGGTTACTGCTAAGCAAACCGATTGATTTAAAAAGGGCCAAATGGCCCTTTTTTCGTATCTGATGCTATGATTCGAAAAAATCATCTTTCTCGAAGTGTCTATGCTGTTCTCCCTGTTTGAAAATGTCCTCGATAGATATACGCCAGTAACCCGTCAGATAGTGTTGGCTTTCAGTGGCGGCGTGGATTCACGCGTCATGCTCGATTTGCTCGCCACTTATCGGGACATACATCCCCAGCACGCCTATTTGGTGGTTCATGTTCATCATGGTTTGAGCCCAAATGCAGATGATTGGATGGCACAATGTGAACGTTGGGCCGGTGACGCTGACTTTGCGTTTAAGGGAATTTGGGTGACCTTGAACCATCGAGGCGAAAGCCTTGAGAAAGCTGCCAGAGAGGCTCGCTACCAGGCCATTTTGAACTCAGTAGATGACAATGCACTGGTATTGACCGGTCAGCATGCTGATGATCAGGCCGAAACTTTTTTACTGGCGCTTAAACGTGGTAGTGGCCCTGCGGGGTTGGCTGCTATGCCAGAAACCCGTCCGATGCAACATGCCGTGTTATGCCGTCCCTTACTTGAGGCAAACAGAAAAGCCATTGAGGAATATGCTGAATCTCAAGGGCTTATCTGGATAGAAGATGAAAGCAATCTGGATCGTCGGTTTGACCGTAATTTTATCAGACAAGAATGGCTCCCCATGGCTTCTGAGCGATGGCCGGGTTTAGTCAAAGCCATTAACCGTACTGCTCTGCATTGTGCGGAACAGGAAACCCTGATTGATGAGCTGTTGGTCCAATACGATGCTGAAGTGGTGGGAACTGACGGCAGTTTGAACATAGGTAAGACAAAAGAATGCTCGTTGATATTACAAAGCGCGTTGGTCAGGCGCTGGTTAAAGCATGTCGGCAGGCTCTCTTTGTCTAAAGCGCAGCTTGAGCAAGTGTTTTCATCCGTCATAAACGCAGGGCCTGACGCCAATCCGGTTCTCAAAGTGGCTCAAGGCGAAGTGCGCAGATATCAAGGAAAGCTCTGGTTTGTCGCGCCTTATCATGATGTCTCAGACTGGACAGCATCAATGGTGGTAAACAAAAAGATTTCATTGCCCGATAACCTTGGGGAGCTGGAGATAGTGTCTGCGCAGAGCAATGACAATGACCGGGGTATGAGGATTCTTGCGCCCAGAAAGGATGAAGAAATACGTGTTGGCTTTGATCCCGAAGGTTGGTCTGCCCGGCCTGCTGGCAGGCAAGGGAAGCGGAAGCTCAAAAAGCTTTTTCAGGAATATGGCGTACCGAGCTGGCTTCGTCGCAGAACGCCTATCTTGTTCTATGGAGAGACGATAGCTGCTGTCGGTAACCTGTTTGTTTGTGAAGACTATGTGGGCGATGAGTGTGAGCTTGTCTGGCACAAATGTCATACATTAAATGCGTGAATAGCTTTTACGTGCAACAATTTAACAAAACTGGAAAACAATAAAGCGAGGAAGCGATGAAACAACTCTTACCTTTAGGTCTGGCTGCCATGATGATGGCTGCGCCCTCATTTGCTGCAGGAGATGCCGAAGCTGGTAAAGCAAAAGCGGCAATTTGTGCGGCTTGCCACGGTGCTAACGGCATAGCCATGATTCCTGGTTACCCTAACCTAGCGGGGCAGAATGAGCAATATATTATATCTGCACTGAAAGCGTATAAAAACGGTGAGCGTACCGGCGCGCAGGCGATGATCATGAAGCCTCAGGCAGATATGCTGAGTGATGCGGATATGGCGAATTTGGCTGCATACTTTTCACAAATGAAATAGCCGCCAAAAACGAATGAAAGTGAAAACCACGGCAATAGCCGTGGTTTTTTTATATCTGTTCACTACCTGAAATGGTAAAGAATTTAACTGATAACACCCTACTCGCAATATTTTATTTTGTCTGAATGTTTTTTGTTCGATCAAACTTTCTGCTATTGCAGGTAAATCTAGGTTTTACTATTGTACTAGCTCACTGATACGTTGTGAGAGGTAAAACAATGGCAGCAGGACGCGAACATTTTAGTTCCAGACTCGGTTTCGTTCTGGCAGCAGCAGGTGCTGCGGTCGGTCTGGGTAATATCTGGGGATTCCCAACGCAAGCAGCAAGTAACGGTGGTGGTGCCTTTCTCATTGTCTACCTCTTGATGATCCTCATTGTTGCGTACCCAATGCTGGTAGTTGAAATGGCGATTGGCCGCCATGGTCAGGCCAACCCTATCGACAGTATGAGAAAATTGGGGCGGTCTCCGTTATCAAAAATGCTCGGTGGAGGTGTAGGCTTTATCGGCCTGTTGGTGCCTTGTCTTGTTTTGGCTTTCTATAGCATCGTCGGTGGCTGGCTAATTTCTTACTTGCTCGCCGCAGGTGCAGAGCTTACTGGGCTTCATGACACTGCAATCTGGTTGAAGGGTTTCTCGGTTGAACGAAATCTTTTGGGCGCGGGTCTTTTCTATCTGCTAACTATCCTGATTGTTCAGGCTGGTGTGAAAGAAGGTATCGAGAAATGGTCAACACGCCTGATGCCAGCACTCTTCATTCTGTTCGCTGTGCTTTTCATTTACGTGATGACATTGCCAGGTGCCACCGATGGTTTGGCGCACTATCTCATCCCTGACTTTTCCAAAGTGATGGATAGCGATCTGATTCTAGCCGCAATGGGGCAGGGCTTCTTCTCTTTGACCATTGGTGGATGTTCTATGTTGATTTACGGTTCGTACCTGAGCCGCAAAGAGAACCTGCCAAAAATGGCGATGAATGTCACGCTAGTGGATACCGCCGTGGCGGTGATTGCTGGTCTGGTGATCCTGCCTGCCATGTTTGCAGCCATGCGTCAGGGCGTTGAAATTTATGACACAAACGGCGCGCTGCTGAGCTCATCAACACTGGTTTTTGATGTTCTGCCAATGCTATTTGAAGGGCTTGGCGTGGTTGGTACTTTCGTTGCTCTCATCTTCTTCCTGTTGATGACGATTGCTGCATTGACATCATCGATTTCTATGCTCGAATGTCCTGTTGCGCTAATGAGTGAGCGCCTTGGCACAAAACGTTCAGTTTCAAGCTGGTTGTTGGGGGGTGTTATAGCTGCTTTCAGTGTGGTGATCGTATTTAACTTTGGCGAGCTGTTTGGCTTAGTAGCGACAATCGCAACACAGTACTTCCAGCCAATTGCTGCACTTCTTTTCTGTTTATATGGTGGTTGGGTATGGAAACGTACGCAGAAATTGGAAGAACTTCGACAAGGCTACGAAGATATCGAACAAGGCTTGTTCTGGAAAGTCTGGCCTCTGTATGTGAAATTTGTTTGTCCAGTTCTGGTTATTGCAGTGATTTGGATGTCGCTGGTTTAAACCTTTTCAAGTAAACAGAAACCAAAAACGGAAGCCGTAGCGCTTCCGTTTTTATTGGATGTTGATGCTGTTAGCGGAACTGGTTTTGATCAGTCATGTACTCGAAACCTGCAGTGGCAAGTTTTGCTTTCAGGGCTTCGGCATCAATATCAAAGTACTTCACCAACTCTTCCAGTGAAGAAAAATCGTCCCGCAACTTCATGTTCACAATACTCATCAGCATGATGGTATCCATGGTGTCAAAGTTTTTTAGATCCATTACGCGTCCTCGTGGTCGCTGATCAGAAGGTTTGCTGCTGCAAAGGCAGCTTGCTCGCGTAGCTCTTGCGCAACTGATTCGTCGGATGCTACTGCATTCAATGCACGAACAGCACAAGCAATTGCCTGTGGAATATAGCCTTGTTCGCCGCTGCCAATTTCTGAATAACGTTGACGGATCAAATCGCAACAATCGTAGACTCTCATAGCCACTCCTTGAATAAAACTGAAGCCAATATAACGTAAAAAGGCTCCGCAATGGAGCCTTGAGGTCAGTTATCTAAAGGGTTATCGGCGTTTATGTTTGTTGCGGTACATACCTCGGTCTGCGCGCTCAAACATGGAGATATTATTATCACCTTGGCGATAGGCTGAACAGCCGACAGAGCTGGAGATATTATGTGCGGTCAGGAGTGGATCTTTAACAATCAGTGACTTAAGTCGCTCGTTCACTAGTTGTGCTGACTCTCGCGTAGCTGGTGTCAGAATAACAGCAAATTCGTCTCCACCCAGACGGTAGCAACGGTCAGAAGCTCGGATGGCTTCTTTTAATAGCAAAGAGAAACGTCGCAATACCTTGTCACCATCAAGGTGACCATAAGTGTCGTTGACCTGTTTGAAGTTATCCATATCAAAAATCATCAGAATTAAGCCATGGTCATTACGTTCAGTCATTGCGATGGACTGACGCATGTCTTGCTCGAAGCTGGTTCGGTTGTTCAATCCAGTCAGGCTATCGAGGAGCGCAAGGTTACGAACACGATTGTATTCAATGGCATTGCTCAAAGGACCTGCGAGCAGGCGATGATAGGTATGAATAAGAGCAATTTCGTCATCATCAAGTTTATAAGGGGTGCTGTATTGCAGCATGCCTAGCGAGGTATTCGCGAACTTGAGGGAAAAGGTTTGTCGGTACTCTGAAGCACCGCCACGACGAACAATATGGGAGATCTCTTCGTGCTCCCAGATCAATCGGGTGATGTCGATTTGCTTTTCTAATTCTCTGGTAAAAACTTCAAACAGAGGATCGATATCCAATCTTCCTTGAAGTTTCTGCAGCACCATCAGACGCTGATCCGCACCCAGAGGAACACGACGAGATTGAATCGCCGCTTTTTTTACTTGTTCCAGTTGCGTACTCATCGAAATTGCCTCAGAAACCAAAAACTATCACTGTTTATGCTTTAATCAACAAAAGCAAAAAGCGTTCCAGTTCTACTGAGCTAATGTGCTTCATCCAGAGAGCAGGGATTACTCATCAGAGAGAAAGGCTGCTAAATCGGATCGACGATTCTGAGCGTCTTGGTACCCCATGTCAATTAAGTGGTTGATATATTTCGGCTCAAACAGCAGATAGCTGGTGATTGCCGCATCTTCAACAGGACTGATACCCAGAATTCTCATCAGACCTCTTACTGCCATAGGCATATGACAATAGTAGCGTTCAACAAGGGATTCAAAGGGCTCTGAAGGGGAAAGGTGAAAGGCATCGACTTGCCGCAGCGCCAATTTTTCTGCTTTGGTCTTTGTCATATTTCCTACCAAGGCATTCATTCTATCCAGATGTTCTAGGTCGGCAGAAAGCGTATCTGCAAAGATAGCATCCATTAAATGACCTCCAAGAGTTGCTAGGCCGGGAGCATGTGCAAGCCCATGATTTTTTGGCATCTGCTTGGGGTTTAAGTCAATAATAAGTACCCGTTCCGCCCCCATTTTCAACGCTGGACGGAGTGGGGCAATCTGATGGACAGAGCCATCACCATAATAGTTATGCCCGATCTGGGAAGCAGGAAAAACGATGGGAATGGCAGAGGAGGCCAGTAAGTGTTCTGTGGTGATCTGGCAAGGAACCCCTATCGCCCGTGATCGTGTCCAAGGCTCAATACAAGATTGCCCCTGATAGAAAGTGACGGACTTACTGGTTTGATAATTCGATGCGGTGATGGCCAACCCCCGTAAATTTCCGGCGAGGATTTGATGTTCTATCTTGCTGAAATTAATGACGTTATTCAGTAAGGTACGCAGCGGCCTATTGTCGAGAAGACCGAAGGGAGGCGCGCAATGATACTGAGCTTGCATGCGGGCAAAACCCTGACGCCCTATATGCTGGAACATACCTGAGAATGAGCTGCTAAACACATCTTTGGTTGTAAGGTTTGTCCAAAGCCAAGACAGTTTTTTGACACCGAGTCGAAAACATGACGTATGGCAGGCGAGGGAAGTGGCATTGAGCGCACCAGCTGAGGTGCCGCAGTAAATAGTAAATGGACTGTGATGCACGCGTGGGTACCATTCTGCGATCGCTTTCAGCACACCAATTTGATACGCCGCGCGCGCGCCACCGCCTGTTAACAACAAGGCGATGTTTTTGTGAGGATTTGTGGAACGCGCGGTAGACGACATAACTCGTACCTGTCTGATTTTGCTTATCTTCAGTATGAACCAGAAGCGATCCTTCTGAGAGGAAGATGCATTTGAATTTCCTAATGTTGCTGACTGATTGTGATCTATAGCTAAAAGACACTGACGACTTTGTCATTGCCCCATAGCAAGAGAACGACGAATGGTATATTTATACTCAATAGCATTCATAAAGAGTATGAGATGGCATTTTCAGTACGCGCTTTGATCGCTGACGATGACAAAGCTTCGGCCAAATTGGTGGAAGTTTTGCTACAAAAATGGGGAGTCGAAGCGGTCGTCGCTCATGATGGTCTGGAGGCTTTGGAGCAGGTGATGCAGCCTGAACCTCCCTCATTGTTGATCCTTGACTGGGAAATGCCAGGCTATAGCGGTATTGAGCTTTGCCAGAAAATTCGTCAGATAGACATGGCAAACCCTCCTTACATTATTATTTGCACGGCGAGAGACAGCGCAGAGCATATCGCTGAAGGGTTGAATCAAGGAGCGAACGACTTTGTCACTAAACCTTTCAATACCCAGGTGTTAAGAGCACGGATCGAGGTTGGCCGAAGAACGCTCGAACTTCAGGCAAGACTCGTTGATGCTATGACTCGTCTCGATCATTTGGCAAGTTATGATGAATTGACAGGGTTACTTAATCGACGTGCTTTGTTCGAACGGGTTCACGAGGATTTTTCTCGTGCCGTCAGAACAGAAAGTCGATTGTGTTTTTCTGTGTGTGATATCGACTGGTTTAAACGCATTAATGATAAATACGGTCATCCCGCGGGGGACGCAATTTTACGCCAGTTAGGTGAACTGCTCAGCCAACAGCTTAGGCCTTATGACAGGATTGGGCGTATTGGTGGTGAAGAGTTTTTACTGCTGTTTAGTGTGAAGGACGCTGGGCGAGCCTACAAGGTGCTGGAAAGGATTCGAATGGAAATAGAACGGTTCCGCTTTGAATTTGAAGGGAGGGTGATCCCTGTGACTATGAGCTTCGGTGCTACCTTTGTCATTCCTGATGAGAGGGTGGAGCGGGTTGAAGATTACTTCAGTCATGCTGATCAGGCTCTCTATCAGTCAAAAGAAAAAGGACGAAACCTCGTTACTTTCTTTGATAATTGCGTATAAAAAAACGCCTCCCAAAAGAGGCGTTTTTCAACTCAGTTAGCGGAATTAAGCCAGTTTCGCTTTCACGAACTCAACCATGTTTTCCATTTCAACTGGCACTTTCTCGCCGTCACGACGGTGTTTGTATTCAAACACGCCATTGTCCATGCTGCGCTCACCGATGATAATAGTGTGTGGTACACCCATCAGTTCCATATCAGAGAACATAACACCTGGACGTTCTTTACGATCGTCGAACAGTACTTCAATGCCTGCTGCTGTCAGGTCAGCATACAGTTTTTCTGCCGCTTCTTTAACGCGCTCAGATTTGTGCATGTTCATTGGGACAATAGCAACGGTAAACGGTGCAATCGCGTCAGGCCAGATGATACCGTTGTCGTCGTGGTTCTGTTCAATGGCAGCTGCGACAACACGTGAAACGCCGATGCCGTAACAACCCATTTCCAGAATGGTATTCTTACCGTCAGCACCCAGCACGCCACAGTTCATTTTCTCTGAGTAGTTAGTACCCAACTGGAAGATGTGACCTACTTCGATACCACGCTTGAGAAGGATAGTGCCTTGACCACATGGGCTTGGGTCACCTTCAACCACGTTACGGATATCAGCCACTTCACCCAGCTCAACGTCACGACCCCAGTTAATGCCAAAGTAGTGTTTGTCGTCGATGTTCGCGCCCGCGCCGAAATCACTCATTGCTGCAACACTGCGATCAACGATGAAAGGAACGGTCAGGTTAACTGGACCCAGTGAGCCAGGGCCTGCATTCACAATCGCACGAATCTCTTCTTCTGTCGCAAATTGCAGCGGCATCTCAACTTGTGGAAGCTTCTCAGCTTTGATTTCGTTCAGTTCGTGGTCGCCACGAACCAGCAGCGCAACCAGATCAGCATCAACAGTGTCAGACGCTTTCACGAACAGTGTCTTAACGGTTTTCTCGATTGGCAGGTCAAACTGCTCAACAAGCTGAGCGATGGTTTTCGCATCAGGTGTATCTGCCAGTGTCATTTCCTGAGTTGGTGCAGCGCGCTCACCTGCAGGTGCAACGGCTTCTGCCATTTCAACGTTCGCAGCGTAATCAGACTCAGTAGAAAATGCGATGGTATCTTCACCGCTGTTTGCCAGAACGTGGAATTCGTGTGACGCAGAACCACCGATAGCACCGGTGTCAGCCAGAACTGGACGGTAATCCAGACCCATGCGATCAAATGCCGCACAGTAAGCAACGTGCATTGCTTCATATGACTTCTGCAAGCCTTCTTTGTCGATGTCGAAGCTGTAAGCGTCCATCATTGAGAATTCACGCGCGCGCATCACGCCGAAACGTGGGCGCACTTCATCACGGAACTTGGTCTGGATCTGATACAGATTCAATGGCAGTTGCTTGTATGAGTTCACTTCATTACGAACAAGAGAAGTGATCACTTCTTCTGCCGTCGGGCTCAGAACAAACGGACGCTCGTGGCGATCAGTGAAGCGAAGTAGTTCAGGCCCCATCTTTTCTGAGCGGCCTGTTTCTTCCCATAGCTCAAACGGTTGAACTACGGGCATCAGAGTTTCAATCGCACCTGCGTTGTTGATTTCCTGACGAACGATGTTTTCAACCTTTTGCAGTACGCGCAAACCGGTTGGCAGCCAGGTGTACAGACCTGAAGCCAGTTTGCGGATCATACCGGCACGCAGCATCAGCTGGTGGCTGATCACTTCTGCGTCGTTTGGCGTTTCCTTCAAAGTAGAAAGAAGGTATTTACTGGTACGCATCTAAGCTATCCGTTTATCTAATTACAGTATGGAGGGTATAAGAGCGTCATATTAACAGCGAGAACACTATTCGCCAAAGGCTTCTATTGTTGTCACCGTGATTACAGGTTCAGCGACGGTAAACTTCACATTTAGGTCAAAGAGGTGAACTGCATATTCCTTGGTATCAGCTTTTCCCTTTTTATAGGCTGGGCGTGGATCTTGTGCGAGTACTTCACTAATCACCTGTTGCTTATTTTTACCTTCTTTATCTTTGGCTAAGAAGGCTAAAGGTTGAAGGTCAAACTGGACATCGAGTGTTTGAGGCGCTTCTGCAGCATATCCACCTGCAGCTTCTTCTATGGAATCCGAATAAGGGATATAAGGCTTGATGTCGATGACTGGCGTACCATCGACAAGATCGCAACTCCCAATATCAATGATTATTTTGCCACCTTCTTTACGAACCCCTTTCAAAGGCACGACCGACATACCGATACCGTTCGGTCTGAAGGTTGCGCGGCTGGCAAATACGCCAATACGCTCATTGCCACCCAAGCGGGGAGGACGGACTGTTGGCGTCCACCCTTGTTCGAGGTTTTGGTCAAACAAGAAAAGAATCCAAAGGTGCGAGAATTGCTCAATACCACGCACTGTGTCTTCATTGCATGCTTCGCCTTCTAAAACGACAGATGCCAAAGCACTTGGCGCAAGTCCTGGTTGACGGGGGACGGCGAATTTCTCTTTATAAGGGGATTCAATATGACCGACAGGCGTCAGGGAATATTTCATGCTGATTTTACTCACTAGGCTATCAGAGGAACTTTACCACACTCGTCAAGATGGCCTAACAATCGTGGATGCTTGCGTTGGCAATGCGTGTCATAATCGCAGCGTAATAATGTATAGAGGGTAGCGCTTTGGCTAGACCAGCGGTTTTTGTCGATAGAGATGGTGTGATCAACGTTGATCATGGTTATGTCAGTACAACAGATGACTTTGAATATATAGATGGCGTTTTCGATGCTTGCCGAGCATTGAAAGAAATGGGCTATCTCCTTGTGCTGGTGACTAATCAGTCTGGTATCGCACGTGGCTACTATACGGAAGGTGAATTTCTCAACCTGACTGAATGGATGGATTGGAACTTCGCTGACAAAGGCGTGGACTTTGACGGTATCTACTACTGCCCGCATCACCCTGAACACGGCAATGACAAATACAAGCAAGACTGTGATTGCCGTAAACCTAAACCAGGTATGTTTTTCTCTGCGCGAGACTTCCTCAAGATCGACATGGAAAATTCTGTGATGATTGGAGACAAGGCCGACGACATGCGCGCTGCTGAAGCGGCAGGTATATCAACCAAGATTCTCGTTCGCACTGGAAAGGCAGTTTCACAAGAAGGTGAAAAACTGGCAACAGCGGTACTTAATAGCATTGCTGATGTGCCTGAATACCTGAAAAAGTGATATCCGAAATTAAAATCGGATTAAATTACACAGAAAAAGCAGCCGAAATTGGCTGCTTTTTTGTCTGTTTGATTGTCTTTTGAGCGCTTGAGCGATTTTTTAGAAAAAAAGCCACTTTTTCATAATAAAGGTATTGCCAACAAAAAAACTCTCCCTATAATGCGCTCCTCGTTGGCACGGCAAAGTCCGCAGCTAACACGAGGAAAGCAAAAGTGCTTGACTCGAAAAAAGAGTTGAGTTTAAATCTCACTCCGCTCAGCAAGGCTGAGCAAGTTCTTTAACAATTTGACCTATGCAATCTGTGTGGGCACTCGTGATTGATAGACAAAAGATTTATCGATGTTTGCTGAGTGACCAAACGACATAACTTCGGTTATATCGGCACAGTCAATTCGTTCTGCTCTTTCTTTACTTTGTAGAGAGGGGTTAGAACACAACAGTATTTCATCGAGCCAAAAACTTTAATTGAAGAGTTTGATCATGGCTCAGATTGAACGCTGGCGGCAGGCCTAACACATGCAAGTCGAGCGGCAGCGACAACATTGACCCTTCGGGTGATTTGTTGGGCGGCGAGCGGCGGACGGGTGAGTAATGGCTGGGAACCTGCCTGGTAGAGGGGGATAACCACTGGAAACGGTGGCTAATACCGCATGATGTCTTTGGACCAAAGAGGGGGACCTTCGGGCCTCTCGCTACCGGATGGGCCCAGTTGGGATTAGCTAGTTGGTGAGGTAAAGGCTCACCAAGGCGACGATCCCTAGCTGGTTTGAGAGGATGATCAGCCACACTGGAACTGAGACACGGTCCAGACTCCTACGGGAGGCAGCAGTGGGGAATATTGCACAATGGGCGCAAGCCTGATGCAGCCATGCCGCGTGTGTGAAGAAGGCCTTCGGGTTGTAAAGCACTTTCAGCCGTGAGGAAGGCATTGTACTTAATACGTGCAGTGTTTGACGTTAGCGGCAGAAGAAGCACCGGCTAACTCCGTGCCAGCAGCCGCGGTAATACGGAGGGTGCGAGCGTTAATCGGAATTACTGGGCGTAAAGCGCATGCAGGCGGTCTGTTAAGCAAGATGTGAAAGCCCCGGGCTTAACCTGGGAACCGCATTTTGAACTGGCAGGCTAGAGTCTTGTAGAGGGGGGTAGAATTTCAGGTGTAGCGGTGAAATGCGTAGAGATCTGAAGGAATACCGGTGGCGAAGGCGGCCCCCTGGACAAAGACTGACGCTCAGATGCGAAAGCGTGGGGAGCAAACAGGATTAGATACCCTGGTAGTCCACGCCGTAAACGATGTCTACTTGGAGGCTGTAGTCTAGAACTGTGGCTTTCGGAGCTAACGCGTTAAGTAGACCGCCTGGGGAGTACGGTCGCAAGATTAAAACTCAAATGAATTGACGGGGGCCCGCACAAGCGGTGGAGCATGTGGTTTAATTCGATGCAACGCGAAGAACCTTACCTACTCTTGACATCCAGAGAACTTTCCAGAGATGGATTGGTGCCTTCGGGAGCTCTGAGACAGGTGCTGCATGGCTGTCGTCAGCTCGTGTTGTGAAATGTTGGGTTAAGTCCCGCAACGAGCGCAACCCTTATCCTTGTTTGCCAGCGAGTAATGTCGGGAACTCCAGGGAGACTGCCGGTGATAAACCGGAGGAAGGTGGGGACGACGTCAAGTCATCATGGCCCTTACGAGTAGGGCTACACACGTGCTACAATGGCATATACAGAGGGCAGCGAGACAGCGATGTGAAGCGAATCCCAGAAAGTATGTCGTAGTCCGGATTGGAGTCTGCAACTCGACTCCATGAAGTCGGAATCGCTAGTAATCGTGGATCAGAATGCCACGGTGAATACGTTCCCGGGCCTTGTACACACCGCCCGTCACACCATGGGAGTGGGCTGCACCAGAAGTAGATAGCTTAACCTTCGGGAGGGCGTTTACCACGGTGTGGTTCATGACTGGGGTGAAGTCGTAACAAGGTAGCCCTAGGGGAACCTGGGGCTGGATCACCTCCTTAACGATACTATTAATGCTAGTGTCCACACAGATTGTATAGGTTGAAAAAGTAAAGAGTGGTCGAGGTTCCCAAACCTCGACATTGTGTTTTTCGGTATGATGTCGCTTCTCGCAAGCTCGTCACTCCACTAACACAACGTTAGCGAAACATGTTTCGCTGACAAACGTTGTGTCCCATTCGTCTAGAGGCCTAGGACACCGCCCTTTCACGGCGGTAACAGGGGTTCGACTCCCCTATGGGACGCCACTGGGTCGTTAGCTCAGTTGGTAGAGCAGTTGACTTTTAATCAATTGGTCGCAGGTTCGAATCCTGCACGACCCACCATCTTCTTCCACAGAGGATGTAAAACTTCGTTTGGGTTTTGCCCTTTTAAAGGTAAAAGCAAACATATGTGGGCGATTAGCTCAGTTGGGAGAGCACCTCCCTTACAAGGAGGGGGTCACTGGTTCGAGCCCGGTATCGCCCACCACTTTTCCTTTATGCTGCGTTGAAGCCTTTCTCGTTTAGCGAACTAAACGTCGAAACACTTCGCCTTGCCTAAAGAAAAAGCACACTCTCTAATCATTTTCTGCAATGGACTCGCAGACCCTTTAAATGTCATTTATAGGGTGCGAATTTTTGCCGCCCCAATTCGGGAAGAAAGTCATTAGAAAGTGGTTTTATGCCACGTTCTCTTTACGAGAAATGCTCTTTAAAAATCTGGAAAGCTGACTAAACAAACTGATTCAGTTTGTTTGTAAAAGTTCTCAAATGTTGACTCTACGGAGTTAACACCAAACACATTCAAGTGTTCTTGGTTTCATCACTTCTTCAAAAGTGATGAACAATATTTGAGTCCGGCGAAATCGTTCAACGCTTTATGTTTCCGCTTTTTAAGAAAAAGCAGAGGCAAAAAGGGTGAACATTGTTCTTAGGAACAACCTTGGTTGTTTGAACCTACGAAACCTCTTGGGGTTGTATGGTTAAGTGACTAAGCGTATACGGTGGATGCCTTGGCAGTCAGAGGCGATGAAGGACGTAGTAACTTGCGATAAGCCCAGATAAGGCAGTAACAGCCATTTGAATCTGGGATTTCCGAATGGGGAAACCCACTGGCATAAGCCAGTATCCCACACTGAATACATAGGTGTGTGGAGGCGAACTCGGGGAACTGAAACATCTAAGTACCCGAAGGAAAAGAAATCAATTGAGATTCCGGCAGTAGCGGCGAGCGACCCCGGATTAGCCCTTAAGCGTTTTATGAGTTAGTGGAAGCCTCTGGAAAGTGGCGCGATACAGGGTGATAGCCCCGTACACGACGGCTTATTTAACGTGAAAACGAGTAGGACGGGACACGTGTTATCTTGTCTGAAGATGGGGGGACCATCCTCCAAGGCTAAATACTCCTGACTGACCGATAGTGAACCAGTACCGTGAGGGAAAGGCGAAAAGAACCCCTGTGAGGGGAGTGAAATAGAACCTGAAACCGTGTACGTACAAGCAGTGGGAGCCCACTTGTTGGGTGACTGCGTACCTTTTGTATAATGGGTCAGCGACTTACGTTATGTAGCAAGGTTAACCGTATAGGGGAGCCGTAGGGAAACCGAGTCTTAACTGGGCGAATGAGTTGCATGACGTAGACCCGAAACCGAGTGATCTAGCCATGGGCAGGTTGAAGATTGAGTAACATCAATTGGAGGACCGAACCGACTAATGTTGAAAAATTAGCGGATGACTTGTGGCTAGGGGTGAAAGGCCAATCAAACTCGGAGATAGCTGGTTCTCCCCGAAAGCTATTTAGGTAGCGCCTCGGACGAATACTACTGGGGGTAGAGCACTGTTAAGGCTAGGGGGTCATCCCGACTTACCAACCCTTTGCAAACTCCGAATACCAGTAAGTACTATCCGGGAGACACACGGCGGGTGCTAACGTCCGTCGTGGAGAGGGAAACAACCCAGACCGCCAGCTAAGGTCCCAAAGTTATCGCTAAGTGGGAAACGATGTGGGAAGGCTCAGACAGCCAGGATGTTGGCTTAGAAGCAGCCATCATTTAAAGAAAGCGTAATAGCTCACTGGTCGAGTCGGCCTGCGCGGAAGATGTAACGGGGCTAAGCGATACACCGAAGCTGCGGCAGATATTTATATCTGGGTAGGGGAGCGTTCTGTAAGCCGTTGAAGGTGGTCTGTAAGGGCTGCTGGAGGTATCAGAAGTGCGAATGCTGACATGAGTAACGACAAAGGGGGTGAAAAACCTCCTCGCCGGAAGACCAAGGGTTCCTGTCCAACGTTAATCGGGGCAGGGTAAGTCGGCCCCTAAGGCGAGGCCGAAAGGCGTAGTCGATGGGAAACGGGTTAATATTCCCGTACTGCTGATAACTGCGATGGGGGGACGGAGAAGGCTAGGTGGGCCTCGCGACGGTTGTCGAGGTTCAAGTGCGTAGGTGGGTGTCTTAGGTAAATCCGGGACGCTATACACTGAGACACGATGTCGAGTCACTACGGTGATGAAGTCATTGATGCCATGCTTCCGGGAAAAGCCTCTAAGCTTCAGGTTATCAGGAACCGTACCCCAAACCGACACAGGTGGTCGGGTAGAGAATACCAAGGCGCTTGAGAGAACTCGGGTGAAGGAACTAGGCAAAATGGTACCGTAACTTCGGGAGAAGGTACGCTCTCGACGGTGAAGTCCCTTGCGGATGGAGCTATTGAGAGTCGCAGATACCAGGTGGCTGCAACTGTTTATTAAAAACATAGCACTGTGCAAAATCGAAAGATGACGTATACGGTGTGACGCCTGCCCGGTGCCGGAAGGTTAATTGATGGGGTTAGACTTCGGTCGAAGCTCTTGATCGAAGCCCCGGTAAACGGCGGCCGTAACTATAACGGTCCTAAGGTAGCGAAATTCCTTGTCGGGTAAGTTCCGACCTGCACGAATGGCGTAATGATGGCCACGCTGTCTCCACCCGAGACTCAGTGAAATTGAAATCGCAGTGAAGATGCTGTGTACCCGCGGCTAGACGGAAAGACCCCGTGAACCTTTACTACAGCTTGGCACTGAACATTGAGCCTACATGTGTAGGATAGGTGGGAGGCTTTGAAACACAGACGCCAGTTTGTGTGGAGCCGACCTTGAAATACCACCCTTGTATGTTTGATGTTCTAACTTAGGCCCCTTATCGGGGTTGAGGACAGTGCCTGGTGGGTAGTTTGACTGGGGCGGTCTCCTCCCAAAGCGTAACGGAGGAGCACGAAGGTGGGCTAATCACGGTCGGACATCGTGAGGTTAGTGCAATGGCATAAGCCCGCTTGACTGCGAGAATGACGGTTCGAGCAGGTGCGAAAGCAGGTCATAGTGATCCGGTGGTTCTGAATGGAAGGGCCATCGCTCAACGGATAAAAGGTACTCCGGGGATAACAGGCTGATACCGCCCAAGAGTTCATATCGACGGCGGTGTTTGGCACCTCGATGTCGGCTCATCACATCCTGGGGCTGAAGTCGGTCCCAAGGGTATGGCTGTTCGCCATTTAAAGTGGTACGCGAGCTGGGTTTAGAACGTCGTGAGACAGTTCGGTCCCTATCTGCCGTGGGCGTTGGATGATTGAGAGGGGCTGCTCCTAGTACGAGAGGACCGGAGTGGACGAACCTCTGGTGTTCGGGTTGTCACGCCAGTGGCATTGCCCGGTAGCTAAGTTCGGAATCGATAACCGCTGAAAGCATCTAAGCGGGAAGCGAGCCTCAAGATGAGTCATCCCTAGGGCTTTAAGCCCTCTAAAGGGTTGTTGGAGACGACGACGTAGATAGGTCAGGTGTGTAAGCGCTGCGAGGCGTTGAGCTAACTGATACTAATTGCCCGTGAGGCTTAACCATACAACACCCAAGGGGTTTTGACGGACTCGAATAAGAACGTTGAATGTGTAAGAACGAGAACAAACAAGTCACTTTCCAAGATTTTGGTTTTTACCTTTTTTAAAAAGGTGAAGACTTAGCAGAATTTGCTTGGCGACCATAGCGTTATGGACCCACCTGACTCCATGCCGAACTCAGTAGTGAAACGTAACAGCGCCGATGGTAGTGTGGGGTCTCCCCATGTGAGAGTAGGACATCGCCAGGCTTCCAATTTAAGTTATTGTGCTGAACACACAGTAATTTGAGTGGAGCGGTAGTTCAGTTGGTTAGAATACCGGCCTGTCACGCCGGGGGTCGCGGGTTCGAGTCCCGTCCGCTCCGCCACTTCTTAAAGAGAAGCTAACTCTTAAAAACAGCAACAGGGGTGTAGCTCCAATTGGCAGAGCAGCGGATTCCAAATCCGCGTGTTGGGGGTTCGAATCCCTCCACCCCTGCCACCTTTAAGCCTCAGCAGTAATGCTGGGGCTTTCTCATATATAGAATTTGGCTCTGTGAGCTAATTTTTGGGGCTGGAGCGCCAGTCCGATCAAATCCCTCCCCCCCTGCCATCTTCAAGCCTCAGCAGAAATGCTGAGGCTTTTTTGCATTTTGGTGTTTGGCTTTGCTCTTAAATCCCTGTGCGGGAGTGACTGTTTATGTGTATCCTTCAGGCTGGTTTAGTTCTCAAACACTAATCGGCACTATGAATCAACTTCGAAGCCTTTGGGTTATTCTCTCTACCGCATTTCTTCTACTAGGTATCGCTCTCGTCTACTTTCTTGTTGATGTCCCTGACTCACCTCAGCTTGCTTCCGGGCAAGGTGCTGTGAAATGCCGCGAGTACAAAAGTTCTTCGGTGGTTGATGTATCGAAGCCTTTAAACATCGCTGTATGGAATATCTATAAACAGCAGTTGGAAGGTTGGGATACTGAACTTAAGTCGCTGGCGGCAGACAACACCATCATTTTGCTTCAGGAAGCACAAACCAAACCACAAATGCTCAGCTATGTGGAAGAGAGCGGTTGGCATAGTAATCAGGCCTATGCATTTGCGATCAATGGAGAGATCGCGGGTGTAATGACATTGTCTGAACCAGTACCAGAGACAGTGTGTGCCTATACCAAAGTTGAACCTTATCTGCGATTACCTAAGAGTGCGTTATACAGCGCTTTTCCGCTTTCCAATGGGGAAATGTTGTCTGTGATTAACCTTCACAGTATCAATTTTACTTATGGTGTGACTGAGTATTCTGAGCAACTGGATGCGTTGGTTGAAGTGGTAGAGCCACTTAAGGGCCCTTTGATTATTGCCGGAGACTTAAACACCTGGAGTAATGAACGACTGTCTGTCGTGAGAGGTAAGTTAAGTTCAATGGGGCTAAAGGAAGCGAATTTCCAGCCAGATGAAAGGCTACGGGTTTTCAGCCATCCGTTGGACCACGTATTTTATCGTGGGGTGACGTTACAACACGCTAAATCTATCGATACTCCCGCCTCCGATCACGCGAGGCTCGAAGCGAGCTTTGTGTTTGATGAGGCGAAAGAAAAAGGCAGCGATTAACGCTGCCTTTCTTTTTCAGATTGCGTGAACATGGTTCGGGAACAAGGATGGCATTTGAGAGTGCAATTTCTCGCCATATCGCTGACCTTGATGTTTGGCGCGAGTATGAGCATATTCCAGTTATTCGAAGTCTTGTTGCCAATGGGCCTTATGTCACCTGCTTACCTTACTTAGATGTTGAGCATTATATTAAAGACGGAAAGTTGGTGGCGCTGAACGTACCAGAGTTAGATATCTCCCGTTCACTTTCTTTTGTATGGCGGGCTGATATGGCGGAAAACCCGGTGGTGGATTGCTTTAAGAGGGAAGGTATCAGGATGATGAAGCGATACCCTATGGTGATGTAATCAATTTTGTTGATACAAAAAAGCGCGCAGCGAAAATGCTGCGCGCTTTTTCTACGAACTAGAAGCTAAGCGCTCACTTTGGTGACATCAATATACAGCTTCAGTTTTTGTCCAGGTTGGATATATGCGTTCTTCTTCAGCGAGTTCCATTTCACCAGATCGGACACGGACACCTTGTAGCGTGCTGCAATGCCGCTCAGTGAATCACCTTCACGGATTTGGTAGAAAATAGTGCGAATACGTGCGCCTTCATCGGCTTTTTTCCAAATCACCAAGTCCTGACCAATACGCAGCGGATCTTTCGGTGCCATACCATTCCAGCGTGCCAGCGAAGTATGTGACACGCCGTGCTTGCGTGCGATCGTCCAGAAACTATCACCTTTTTGAACGGTATGAGTAAGTTTGATATCACCACGTTTCTTACTGGTCAGTTTGGCCAGACGCTGTGGTGCACTTAGCGTGTACTTACCCTCATCTTTTAGGGACACAGGAATCAGTAGGTGCTCGCCCACACGGATATTGGTGCCTTTTAAGCTATTGGCACGTTGTATCACTTTTACTGTTGTATTATGACGCTTTGCAATCAGACCCAGAGAGTCACCGCTTTTCACTTTATAGCGGGTCACTTTCACGCCCTGATTGTTGTTTTCTGTCAGATTACTATTAAAGCGAGCCACATTTTCTTTTGGCAAGAGTAGGTGATTTGTACCGTCTGGTGCTGTCGCCCAGTGGTTATACGCAGGGTTCAGGCTTTGGAGCTCAGACAGAGATAGACCAGCGTAGTTAGCTGCTAACGCCAAGTCCATCTGCATACCTGGCTCTACTTGTTCAACCACAGGTTTATTGGCAATCGCTGGCAGATCCAAGCCATAACGTTCTTTGTTTTTGACCACATCTGCAACGGCGATCAGCTTAGGTACATAGCCGCTGGTCTCCTTTGGTAACGACAGATGCCAGAAGTCAGTTGGCAGCCCCTTGGCCTTGTTCTTTTTGATTGCTCTGAACACGCGACCTTCACCGGTGTTATAAGCGGCCAGCGCATGCAGCCAGTCACCATCAAATTTCTTGTGCAGGTATTCCAACAAATCCAATGCAGCATCTGTTGATGCGATCACATCACGACGGCCGTCATACCACCAGTTTTGCTCCAAGCCAAAACGGCGGCCTGTGTCAGGTACAAATTGCCACAAACCCGCTGCGCGACCGTGAGAATAGGCGAATTGATCAAATGAGCTTTCTACAACAGGCAGCAGTGCAATTTCGAGTGGAATGCCGCGCTCTTCCACTTTCTCAGTGATGAGGTAAAGGAAAGGTTCAGCGCGTTCAGAGACCGTTTTGAGGTGTTGCGGATGCTTTAAGTACCAGTTGCGGTAGTAATTAACGCGCTTGTTTTCAGGTACGGGCATCTCAAGTTGCATGGCAATCCGTTCCCAGACATCGTCCTGTGTTTGAGGCGTGATGACAGGTGTAGCCTCCTCGACCTTGTCGGTTTCAACTGGCGTCTGAACGATGTCAGTCTTTAGGAGTGCTTTTTCCTGTTGCTCTGGCGTGTTAGTCGTGGTTGCGACATCACTCTGGCCGGTAATTTGGCATCCTGCGAGGAACATCGATCCAACTAGCACATAACGGAACTTCATTAATCTCTGACCTTTCAAAAAATGGCCGATGATGATACTCGGCCGGAACTCCTGCTTACAAGTGACTTGTGTCAAAATTCATCTTTCCAGCGTCTGAGTGCCGCAAAAGTTTCGGTATCCGTAGAGTCAGTCGCACCTTGACTCACGGCGGCTTTAACACTGTCTATATGGGCGCGAAGGAAGGGGTTAATACGCTTCTCTCGACCAATCGAACTGGGTAACGTCGGTATATTTTTGGCACGAACCGCCTGTGCTTCAACAACATAATCGTTAAGCGCAGTATTGTTTGGTTCTACCGCTTGAGCAAATTTCAGGTTCGAAAGCGTGTATTCATGCGCACAAAACACCAGTGTATTGTCGGGTAAAGATGCTAGGTGCGTCAGAGATTGGTGCATTTGTTTAGGTGTACCTTCGAACAATCTGCCACATCCACCTGAAAAGAGAGTGTCGCCGCAGAACAGAATGCCTTCAGCGTAATAAGCAATGTGGTCCAGCGTATGTCCCGGAACTTGGAAAGCTGTAAACTCAGCATTGAACAGAGTAAAACTGTCACCATGTTTGAGCGGTTGATTGACCGTGGGGAAGCGCTCGGTCGTTGGGCCATAAATTGTGAGATTTGGAAAGTGCTCCAGCAATGTACCGATACCACCGATGTGGTCATTGTGATGGTGGGTAACCAGTATCCCATCTAGCGCCAGCCCTTCGTTTTTCAGGGTTTCAAGCACGGGCGCAGCATCACCTGGATCGACGACAACGCAATGATTGTCATCATTTTTTAGTAGCCAGATGTAATTATCATTGAATGCAGGTATGCTTGTTACAGATAGCATTGAATCTCTCCAGCTATAACTCAAAAACACTATGAAACCAGCACGCAGCCAACGTCCACTTGAATACCCTTATACGTGGGACCAATTCGCACATGGCGAATGGGCGTGTACGCATGTACAAACGCGGCTGGATGAGTGGTTGCCCAGACTGTTCGGTTATCACATGCTGAAGCTTGGTGGCCTCAGCTGTGAAATGGTGACCGGGCATTGTAACATCCAGCACCAGGTCTGTATTGATAAGCTAAATCCGCTACGAAACATGGAAGCGGAAAATTACGACCTGCCTTTCCTAGATAAAGCCTTCGACGTTTGCATTCTCGCCAACCAGCTCGACTACACTGATGACCCTCATCGGCTGTTGCGTGAAATTGACCGTGTCATGATAGACGATGGTTACCTGATCCTTTCAGGAGTAAATCCCAGTAGTTTGATGGGGATCGGTCGATTAATCCCATGGCGTAAGAATCAACTGCCTTGGAGTGGGCGAATGTTTACGCCATTGCGAGTTAGAGATTGGTTGGGGGTGCTTAACTACGAAATTGTGGAAATGTCATGTTTCGGACTGATTCCGGCGACGCGTCACCGTACATGTGGCGTATGGTTTGAGAATGCCTGCTCAGGACTGTTACCAGCAATTGGCTCGCTCTATTTTATTGTTGCACGCAAGCGGACTTATCCCCTGAAGCCAATCAAACCGAAATGGAAGCTCAAAAAGTCGCTATCGCCGGTGAGTGTGAATTACCGCACCGGCGGTTGAGATATTTACTCGGAAGGGATGTAACCTTCATCTGGCCCTGTCGGGTTTTCTGCCGCTGTTCTTGCTAATTCATCACAGCGTTCGTTTTCCGGGTGCCCCGCATGACCTTTCACCCATTGCCAGTCCACAGTATGACGCTGGGTTTCAGTATCCAGACGTTGCCAAAGATCAGCATTTTTTACAGGCTTCTTGTCAGCTGTTTTCCAACCGCGCTTCTTCCAGTTGTGTATCCACTGTGTGATACCCTGACGTACGTATTGACTGTCGGTAGTCAGAGTTACGTTGCAGGACTCTTTCAGGCTTGCCAGCCCAACAATGGCAGCCAGCAGTTCCATGCGGTTATTGGTGGTGAGCGCAAAGCCTTCGCTCATCTCTTTTTCATGTTGTTTATAGCGCATAATTACGCCATAACCACCCGGCCCCGGATTGCCGAGACAAGAACCGTCCGTGAAAATTTCTACCTGCTTGACCATATTTGTTAGTATCTGTGGAAATTAATCGCCAAGTCTGACACAAGTGCCGCTATGAAAGCCAGTTACGACAGAATTATCGTTCTCGATACCGAAACCACGGGTATGAACCGTGAAGGTGGTCCGCATTATGAAGGCCACCGCATCATTGAAATCGGTGCAGTGGAAATCATCAACCGCAAGCTGACCGGTCGCCATTTTCACGTGTATATCAAGCCTGATCGCGAAATCGATCCGGAAGCGATTTCCGTACACGGTATTACCGATGAATTTTTGCGTGATAAGCCGGAATACGGCGATATTCATGCCGAATTCCTTGAATTTATAAAAGGTGCAGAACTTGTCGCCCATAACGCGCCCTTCGATACCGGCTTCATGGACTATGAATTCCAGATGTTGGACCCGTCGATTGGCAAAACTGACGATTTCTGCAAGGTAACCGATACCCTTGCCATGGCGAAGAAAATCTTCCCGGGCAAGCGAAACAACCTTGATATTCTCTGTGAACGTTATGGCATAGATAACTCTCACCGTACCCTACACGGCGCATTGCTCGATGCCGAGATACTGGCCGACGTTTACCTGTTGATGACAGGTGGTCAAACGACATTGAAGTTCAATGCCGGTGACTCAAATGATGAAGGTGGCGGTGGCGAAGCTATTCGACGTGTTGAAGCCGGTACAAAAAAGCTAAAGATTATCAGTGCCTCTGCCGATGAACTAAGTGAACATGAAAAGCAGCTGGATATCATCGAAAAGAGTGGCAGCTGCCTTTGGAGGCAACAGGAGAGTGTATGAAAACAAGGTGGGCTGGGTTGCTGCTCACTCTGCTTATGGCGTTCAACGTCGTGGCGGAGCAGACATCGGATCGTGACATACGGTTACTCAATAACCGTTTCCGTATCGATTCCACCATTACTCAGGTTGCCTTTGTTATCTACCGCCAGAATCCGAGCCGCCCGGTTGTGCTTGTGCAGCCAGACGGCTCTAAAATCTATGATTTTCGCCACCCCGACAATGTCTCCTGGCACAAAGAGCCAGACATGGACATTATTTCAATTCAAAATCCTATGCCGGGCCCATGGCAGGCTATTGGCAAGGTGACGCCGGAAAACAAAATCCGCATCCTGTCTGACCTCAATATGAAGGTCGATACATTCCCTGATCGCCTTTACCAAGGTGAAACCCTGAAATTCACTGCGCGTTTGATGCAAGGCGAAGTACCCCTTAATTTAAGGGATTTCCTCGATCGCGTTGAGTTGACAGTCACTTTTACTGAGTTTTTGGAAAGTGTGGATGATATTCCGGTTGATCAGCGCCCGCAGGCTATGTCGCTTGGCCGATTCAAAGACGATGGGGCAGGATTAGATGAATACGCTGGTGATGGCGTATTTACGGTCGAATTGCCGATCAATGTTCACCCGGGGAAATACCGTGCAAGAGTGACCTCGGGAAATGGGGTATTCTTCCGCACCCTTGAGCAGGAAGTCTTGGTTTACCCAACACCTTTGATGGCAACCTTCAAGCAAAGCCGCAAGAAAGCTCTGCCCCATCACTTGCTGGTAGAGTCAGACACTGCCAGTATCGAGCCCGGTTCGATTGCCGCGCACTCGGAGTTTATTGATCCCAATGGCAAGCCATCTGTCTATCAGGGCGTTGCCGGTGAAGATTACACCGCACTGACGGTGGATATCGATAATTTTCAAGAGCCTGGGCGCCATAAGTGGCATGCCTGGCTGTACGGTACAGATAAGCTGTCCGGCCGTCCTTTGATGTTTCATCTTCCTGAACAGACGTTTGCAGTGGCCGACTATGAAGCGATAGAGCAAGCTAAGAAGGAGCGGGAAGAACGTGAAGCAGAGCGTAAACGCATTGAAGACGAACGCATTGCTGCGGAAAAACGTGAAGCAGACAGAAAGATGGCGATGATTACCATCATCGGTGGCAACATTTTACTCCTCATTTTGGCTGTTGGTGGCTGGTTTGTCGTTCGCATGATCAAGCGTAAGAAGTTGGCAGCAGAGTCAGAAGAAGGACTAGAGGCGCCACCACCGGAAGAGCCAGATAAAGCTGCTTAATCAGACGGTTCAGTACAAAGAAAAAGGAGAAGCTAAGCTTCTCCTTTTGTCGTTATTAGATTTGCTGTTAGGCAGCGTGAACGACTTGATCTAACGCTTTGCTCGCGGCAGCCAACTCGGCAGGGTCAAAATCGTCAACATTGATGGTTTCGAGGCGACCTTCCTCTGCAATGCGCAAGATGTCCGCTTCTTTATCTGAAATTGCGCCTTCACGAAGACCAACCTCTGCCACTTTATCTAGGAACATGAATGGCAATTTCTGGCCTGTCGAGTCACAGACTTTTTGGTAGACAGGCTCTGCGGCAAGGATATCCAACAGGGCTTTTTCAATCTTACCTACGGCATTGTGCTCAGAGGCCTCCAGGAACTGACCACGGCCGATGCGGCTGCGGGTTTCGCCTGGCGTTTGCAGAATCGCAGCGATTTTACCATCCAGTGAATCGCTTGGTTTAGTGCGGCGCGTGCCAAATGGGAACAATAGGACACGCAGCGGCGCAGCTACCCAGCGGGCAGGGAAGTTGGCAAGGAAATCATCTAATGCCTCTTCAGCTTGGTAAATAGCATCCTGCATTCCCCAGTGAACCAGAGGCAGATCCGCTTTTTGGTAACCTTCATCGGCATAACGCTTCATGGTTGCCGAAGCTAGATACAATTGGCTCAGAACGTCACCCAGACGGGCAGAAAGACGTTCTTTACGTTTCAGGTTGCCACCCAGTACAGCCATTGAGATGTCAGATAACAGAGCCAGATTAGACGCGTAGCGGTTCATCTGTTGGTAGTAGCGCGCTGTTTCGTCTTTACGTGGCACGCTGGAAGTGCGACCGTCAGTCAGACCCAGCCAGACAGAACGAACCAGGTTGCTAATTACAAAGCCAACATGGCCAAACAGTGCCTGATCAAAACCAGCCAATGCTTCACGTTCGTCTTCTTTGTAAGCGGCGTTCATTTCTTCCAGTACGAATGGATGACAGCGGATAGCACCTTGGCCAAAGATGATCATCGAACGGGTCAGGATGTTCGCACCTTCAACCGTAATGGCAATCGGAGCACCTTGATAGCCGCGGGCCAGGAAGTTCTTCGGGCCCATACAGATACCCTTACCACCGACGACGTCCATAGCGTCAATCACGCCACGTTGACCACGGTGGGTACAGTGGTATTTCACAATCGCAGAGATGACCGATGGTTTCTCGCCTAAATCGATACCAGCCACGGTGAGTGCACTGGCGGCGTCCATCACGTAGGCGTTACCACCGATGCGCGCCAGAGGCTCTTCAATACCTTCCATTTTACCGATAGGCAATTTGAACTGACGTCGAATACGGGCATAAGCACCAGTCGCCAGAGCCGCCGTTTTGAGTCCGCCTGTCGAGTTTGAAGGCAGGGTAATACCACGGCCAACTGACAGGCATTCAACCAACATACGCCAGCCTTGACCGGCCATTTCTGGGCCACCAATGATGAAATCAAGGGGAACGAAAATGTTCTCGCCGCGGGTAGGACCGTTTTGGAATGGTAGGTTCAGCGGGAAGTGACGGCGACCAATGTCCACGCCTTCGATATCAGTCGGGATCAGAGCACAGGTGATACCCATATCTTCTTTGTCGCCCAACAGCCCCTCAGGATCTCTAAGTTTGAACGCCAGACCCAGTACAGTCGCCACTGGCGCTAGCGTGATGTAACGCTTGTTCCAGGTGATCGACATACCCAGCACTTCTTTGCCTTGCCACATGCCTTTAGTGACAAAGCCTTCATCAGGGATGGAGCCTGCATCAGAACCGGCCTCTGGGCTGGTCAGTGCAAAACATGGGATTTCAAGACCGTTGGCCAGACGGGGCAAGTAGTAATCTTTCTGGTCTGTGGTGCCATAGTGTTGCAACAGCTCGCCAGGCCCCAGGCTATTAGGCACACCGACTGTTGAAGAAAGCACGCCGGAAACACCGGTCAACTTTTGTAAAACCAGCGATTGCGCGTAAGCAGAAAACTCCAGACCACCGTATTCCTTTTTGATGATCATGGCAAAGAACTTGTTGTCCTTCAGGTACTGCCAAACTTCCGGTGGCAGATCCGCCAGCTCATGGGTGACCTGATAGTCATTGACCATGCGGCACACTTCGTTCACTGGACCCTCAAGGAATGCGCGTTCTTCTGCACTCAGGCGTGGTGCAGGGATATCGTGCAGTTTGTTCCAATCTGGCGCTCCACGGAAAAGATCGGCTTCCCACCAGACAGTACCTGCGTCAATCGCTTCTTTTTCGGTCTGAGACATTTCAGGCATCACGCCTTTAAACATCTTCAACGCAGGCTTACTCAGCCAAGACTCACGGAATGAACGCACGTTCAAAGGAATGGCAATCGCAATGAACACCAGCCAGCTGATTTGGCCAACAATGCCCATCACAGAGCCAACAATTAACATTCCCGCAGCAGCGGCGGTGAACAGTTTCAAGCCTGCACGGTGATACGCCAGTATCGCCATCAGTGCCAGAAACGTTATCAGGTATAGGGTTGTCGCCATTTTCGGTTCTCCTTATCCTTCAACCCAAGCTTAAATGGTAAGAGGTCATACCACTTAATTGTAAGCAGGTTTTTAAGAGAATGTAAAACAGTGACCGGTAAAAATGTGCACCTGACTTCACAGATAAACTTAATGAAACAGTGTTCAGTTTTCAGACGATTGTTTTTATAAGAGAAGCATAAGGTGAGGCAGATTATCGACAGCCTCATCTTTTTGCAGGTACACTGCTTCTAATATTTTTTGGGCGCTTGCCCTGCCACCTAATCCTCCCGATCGTCATCGATAGTGCGGTTGGTAAAGGATGACTCAACATAAAATAGAGAATTGCCCATGTACCAAGATCTCATTCGCTCAGAGCTCAATGAAGCGGCTCAGGTGCTTAACGTGTTTCTAAGTGACGACAAAAACATTGCAGACATTGAAGCGGCAGCGAAACTGCTGGCAGATTCGTTCAAAGCAGGCGGTAAAGTGCTGTCTTGTGGTAATGGCGGTTCACACTGTGATGCGATGCACTTTGCTGAAGAGTTGACCGGTCGCTACCGTGAAAACCGTCCCGGTTATCCGGCCATTGCAATCTCTGACCCCAGCCACCTTTCTTGTGTATCGAATGACTTTGGCTACGAATACGTTTTCTCTCGCTATGTTCAGGCGGTAGGCGCAAAAGGCGATGTACTGTTTGGTCTGTCTACGTCAGGTAACTCAGGTAACGTGCTGAAAGCGATTGATGCTGCAAAAGAGAAAGGCATGAAGAGCATCATGCTGACGGGTAAAGATGGCGGTAAAATGGCGGGCTTGGCAGACATCGAAATCCGTGTACCACATTTTGGCTACGCGGACCGCATTCAGGAAGTGCATATTAAGATCATTCACATCCTGATCCAGCTTGTTGAAAAAGAAATGGAAAAATAAGGATAACGTAAAGGAATGTGTGAACTGCTTGGCATGAGTGCCAATGTACCGACGGACATTTGTTTTAGCTTTACCGGCTTGATCCAGCGCGGGGGGAATACTGGCCCTCACCGTGATGGCTGGGGCATTGTCTTTTACGAAGGCAAAGGGTTCCGAACGTTTAAAGATCCGAACCCGAGCTGCGACTCAAAAATTGCTGAGCTTGTTCAGAGTTATCCGATAAAAAGCTGCGCCGTGATAAGCCACATTCGTCAGGCGAACCGCGGCGACGTCAATCTGGAGAATACTCATCCGTTTACCCGCGAAATTTGGGGACGCTACTGGACTTATGCCCACAACGGGCAATTGTCAGATTACGACGATTTGCCGACAGGACACTTCAAACCTGTGGGCGAAACGGACAGTGAAAAAGCCTTCTGTTATTTGCTGCACGAGATTGAAAAGCACTACCCGGACAAGCCGGACGATATGACGGAAGTATTCCGTTTTATCGCCAGCCGCTGCGACAAACTACGTGAACTGGGCGTGTTTAACATGCTGTTCAGTGACGGTGACTATGTGATGGCGTATTGCACCAATAACCTTCACTTGATCACCCGTCGCGCCCCGTTTGGCAAAGCCAGCCTGATTGATGAAGAAGTCACCGTAGACTTCCAGGAAGAAACCACACCGAATGACGTGGTGACAGTGATTGCGACTCAGCCACTGACCAATAATGAAACCTGGCATAAAATGCAGCCGGGAGAATATTGCGTGTTTCACCTGGGTGAAGTCATTACCTGCAATCGCGCAGATGTCGAGGCGCAATCAGAGGGTAAGGTTATCGAATCTGATTCGTAACGCGATCCTCTACAATAAAAAACGCGCCGCAAGGGCGCGTTTTTTGTGTCCGATAAAACGGGATTAATCAGCTGCGTAGCCAGACTGTCCCAGCACTTCGCCGTCCATCACTGCTTTATCATTCGCCATGTTGAGTCTGCCTTGGCAGAACCATTCCACCACCAATGGGTAGATACGGTGCTCTTGCTCCTGAACGCGGGCAAAGACACTGTCTGCGTCATCATCTTCAAAAATCGGTACTCTGGCCTGAAGAATGACGGGGCCACCGTCGAGCTCTTCCGTCACGAAATGTACAGATGTGCCGTGCTCATCATCGCCAGCGTCAATCGCACGCTGATGGGTGTTGAGGCCGGTGTATTTCGGCAATAGGGATGGGTGGATGTTCAGCATCTTGCCCTGATAGTGACAGACAAACTCTGGCGTCAGGATACGCATGAAACCCGCCAACACAATCAGGTCAGGCGAGTATTCATCGATAGTAGCCATCAGCTGACTGTCATATTGGCTTCGATCTGAAATCCCTTTGCTGGCCACCACAACTGCCTCAATACCGGCATCTTTTGCGCGGGTGAGGCCGTATGCGTCTTCTTTGTTTGCAATAACAGCCGATATTTCAATGCCGTTATTGCCATGACAGCGATCGATGATCGCCTGAAGATTTGAGCCGTTTCCAGAAACCAGAACAACCAGCTTTTTCATGGTTACCCCTTGATCTCTACCTGTTCTTCGCCAGCCGCAGCGCTCTCGATGGTGCCCAGCAGCCATGCGTTTTCGCCTTCCTGATTCAGGATGTCGATCGCTTTCTGAGCTTGCTCCGCGGGTAGTGCAACTACGAGGCCTACGCCACAGTTGAAGGTACGGTACATTTCGTGCTCGGTCACGTTACCGTTTTCCTGAAGCCAGTTGAAAATAACAGGCCATTCCCAGCTGTTGCCATCGATCACGGCTTTGGTGCCTTCTGGCAAAACGCGTGGGATGTTCTCCCAAAAACCGCCACCTGTGATGTGTGAGATAGCGTGAACATCACAGCTTTCCAGCATCTTCAGTGCAGGCTTCACATAGATTCGTGTTGGCTCCAGTAGGTGATCAGCCAGTGTTTTGCCGTCAAGCTCAGCGTTAACGTCTGCGCCTGAAACCTCGATGATCTTGCGAACAAGGCTGTAGCCGTTAGAGTGAGGGCCTGATGAAGCGACTGCGATGATCGCATCGCCTTGAGCGACTTTAGAGCCGTCGATAACGTCTTCTTTCTCAACCACGCCGACACAGAAACCTGCCACGTCGTAATCTTCGCCGTGGTACATGCCCGGCATTTCAGCAGTTTCACCGCCGATAAGCGCACAGCCAGATTGCAGGCAACCTTCACCGATACCCGTTACCACGTCAGCAGCTGTATCAACGTCCAGCTTGCCTGTTGCGTAGTAATCAAGGAAGAACAGCGGCTCAGCACCCTGAACAATCAGGTCATTCACACACATTGCCACCAGGTCGATACCAATGGTGTCATGTTTTTTCAGATCCATCGCCAGGCGAAGTTTGGTACCTACACCGTCAGTACCTGAAACCAGTACTGGCTGTTTGTATTTTGTAGGCAGTTCACAAAGTGCACCGAAACCACCGATGCCACCCATTACTTCAGGACGACGAGTGCGCTTAACAACGCCTTTAATTCTGTCGACCAGGGCGTTACCTGCATCGATATCTACACCTGCATCTTTGTAGCTTAGAGAAGACTTATTATCGCTCACTGGGGATCCTTACCGAGTTATGGACTAAAAGCGGCGCCATTTTAACAGCGGTATTTCAAAAAGGAAAACGTTTGCGTCAGGTTCAAAGCAGCGCGTTTGGCTTAAAAAAGCGCAACCAGTTGTATGTAACTATTCCACCGAATTTTCTTGTGTATAATTCGTGGAATTTGTTTTTTGCAGGAGTCTGTCATGAAAGTCGTCGAAGTTAAGCACCCGCTGGTAAAACACAAAATCGGTCTTATGCGTGAGGGTGATATAAGCACCAAGCGTTTCCGTGAGTTGGCGACAGAAGTAGGCAGCCTGCTGACCTATGAAGCGACTTCAGATTTCGAAACTGAAAAAGTGACCATTGAAGGCTGGAATGGTCCGGTTGAAATCGACCGCATCAAAGGTAAGAAAGTGACGGTTGTGCCAATCCTGCGTGCGGGTCTGGGTATGATGGATGGGGTTCTGGAGCACATTCCAAGTGCACGTATCAGCGTGGTAGGTATTTACCGTGATGAGGAAACGCTGGAGCCAGTTCCTTATTTTCACAAGCTTGCGAGCAACATTAATGAGCGTATGGCGCTGGTAGTTGACCCAATGCTGGCTACCGGTGGTTCTATGATTGCGACCATCGACCTGCTGAAAGAGCACGGCTGTGACAACATTAAAGTATTGGTGCTTGTTGCAGCGCCAGAGGGCATTGAAGCACTGGAAAAAGCACACCCGGATGTTGAATTGTACACTGCGGCTATCGACCAAAAACTGAATGACAAAGGCTACATCGTGCCTGGTCTGGGCGATGCAGGTGATAAGATTTTCGGTACTAAGTAAATAGCACGAAATCGAGATATGAAAGAGGCTTCCATTTGGAAGCCTCTTTTCGTTTGGTGTGGAGAATTAATCTTCCATCTGCGCGTTGTCGACAACGTGGGTTTCACCCATATCATACGGCAGAATGAGGTTCAGCAAAATCGCAACAATACCGCAAAGGCTGATACCCTGAAGGCTGAACTCACCAATGCCAAATGCCATACCGCCGATACCAAAGACAAGAGTCACAGCCACAATGGCGAGGTTACGTGCTTTATGCAGGTCGACTTGGTTCTTGATCAGAGTGTTCAAACCGACAGTCGCGATAGAGCCAAACAGCAAAATCATGATACCGCCCATGACAGGAACGGGAATGGTCTGCAAAATCGCACCCAACTTACCAACGAAGGCCAATACAATCGCAGTGATTGCGCCCCAGGTCATGATGGCGGGGTTGAAAGCGCGGGTCAGCATTACAGCGCCCGTCACTTCACCGTACGTTGTGTTAGGTGGTGCGCCAAACATCGAAGCAGCCATGGTGGCAACACCGTCGCCCGCCATGGTCCGGTGAAGACCTGGTTTTTTTAGGTAGTCTTTGTTGGTCACGTTTGAAATCGCCAGCATGTCGCCAACGTGTTCAACGGCAGGCGCAATGGCTACCGGAATCATGAACAGAATCGCGTTGATGTTGAATTCTGGTGCCGTGAAGTTTGGCATAGCCAGCCAAGCCGCGTTTTGGACCGGAGAAAAGTCCACTACGCCAAAGAATAGGGCAACCACATAGCCTGACACGATACCTGCCAGAATCGGTACCAGCTTGAAGAAGCCTGTAGCGAATACCGATACAGCGATGGTTGTGATGAGTGAAACCGCCGAAATCCAAAGTGCTACTGAGCCATCGATCAACTGAATGGCACCGTCACCCGATTTACCCACCGCCATGTTGACGGCAGCAGGCGCTAAACCCAGACCAATCACCATAATGACCGGACCTACTACCACAGGTGGCAGCAGTTTGTGGATGAAGCCGACACCACGCACTTTTATAAATCCACCCATGCATACATACACCAAGCCTGCAGCCATTAGGCCGCCCATGGTTGCTGGGATACCCCAAGTTTGAACACCGAACAAGATAGGTGCAATAAAAGCAAAAGAGGAAGCGAGGAAAATGGGGACAGAACGTTTGGTGATGATTTGGAACAGAAGAGTACCGATACCGGCACCGAAAAGAGCGACGTTAGGGTCAAGTCCCGTAAGGAGTGGAACCAGCACTAACGCGCCAAAGGCAACAAATAGCATTTGCGCCCCTTGTAACACTTGCATCATGACGCACCTTCCTGAAGTTTAAAAAATCGCGGGATACTATCATGATTTATAGGGGCAATTAAGTGAGCTATTGCATACTGTCAGTATACTTCACACTCATAGACAAACTTTCTGTCGGAAAAATTGTCAATGAAGTAACAGAGAGATTGTTTTTACTGGCCTGTGCAATTGTTATAACACTCAATTTCGGTGTTTAGCCATTGCTGACATTAGGGCTTCACTTTATGATCAACGTTTAAAAATCGAGTTATCTGGCAAATATATGTTACGAACCTTCATTTTCGTTTTGGCACTCGTACTGGGGCAAACCAGTGTAATGGCCGCTTCACTGTTCAGTGCTGAAGTGGTGTTGGATGACAGTGATGCAGCAACGGAGCAGGCTGCGAAAGAAGCAGCATTTGTTGATGTGCTGATCCGCGCATCTGGTCAGTCCGATGTGGGTAACAATCCGGTTATCCAGAAAGCACTGCCAACGGTGAATCAATACATCACCCAACTCGGTTATGGTGACGTTGAAGGGCAACGCTCACTGGTACTTGGTTTTGACGACCGCAAGGTACGCACACTCCTTACTCAGGCACAAGCAACTTACTGGGGCACTCCGCGTCCTGACGTGCTGTTTTGGTTGGTGGAAGACAACGCTTCGCAACGTAATGTGGTTTGGGAGCAGTCGGCTTCACCGCTCATCAACGAGTTGAAAGTAGAAGGTGAGCGCAGAGGTTTACCTGTTTTGATGCCAGTGGGTGACTTTGATGATGTGGTTGCAGCGTCTATTCCCGATCTTTGGGGCGGGTTCGCAGGACCCATAGCTCAGGCTAGTGCGAGATACAACCCGGCCGGTGTGGCGGTGGTAAAGGTACATAACAACCGCATCAGTTGGCAGCTTTTCCCGAATGCTGCGAGCATTGGACAAGATGCACCAGTTGAAGGCCGGGCTTCAGGCTCACCTGAACAAGCTTTTGCCACCATGATTGATGAAATGGCTGACTTCTATGCGGGTCGATTGGCAGTGAACCTTGGTGTAGCTGATAGCGGCGCAAAAGCACTGGAAGTATCTGGACTTGATGATGCAGAAGACTTCTTTGTCATAGAGCGTACGTTGAAAGGCTTGAATTCAGTTGCTTCGTTGCGATTGGAATCAATAGTAGATGGTACAGCGACCTTCCGTGTTAGCCTTCTGGCTTCTGAAGATATCTTCCACAACGAGATGATGGTTGACCGTCGTCTTCGCCGAGTCGAAGCTCTACCGCAACCAGTGGTGGAAGTGGAAGCACCAGTTGTCACAGAAAATGCTGATGGTGTGATTGTGCCTGTTGAGCCAACATCCATTCCAGAGCCAGTAGAAGCCGCGATTCAATATGAGTGGATTGGCTAAGTAGCATCTACTGGATTCAAAAAAAGCAGGTTGAGAAACCTGCTTTTTTTTCTTGCTTGCGATTTGGAGCTCATTGCTCGAAACGCGCTTTTTCTTCTTTCTCGACTTGGGAGAGTTTCTTCAGTCCCAGCCCATCTTCTTGACCTTTGCGTTTGGCGTAATACACGTTACAGACAAAGGAAAACGAAGTCAGTACCAGTTCAATAGCAGCCAGCCAACGCTCACCCACATCGACCCAAAGAATGGTCAACGCATGCAGGAAATAGAACATCAGAATGAAATTAGCCCAGGCGTGCGTGTAGGCTTTACCTCTTAAAACACCCAGAAGAGGCAAAAGCAGTGGGAGTATCCAAGCAATAGCAACACCGATTTGGTTCACATGTGGGTGCGGTGAAATCACACCATGCCACAAAGCGACCCAGCCAATCAGTGACAAATACGCGCCGAGAGCCAAAGGCCTCAGTGTTGAACTTGAAGAAAACAACGGGATAACTCCTTTTATCAATCTTTGAGGCGCGCGGCTATCTCAGCCAAGCGCTTACCGCCAGCAATGGCGAGATTTTTCTCTTCGGCATCGGGCTGACGTCGGCCTTCACCCGTAATGTGTGAAGGCCCATAAGGTGAACCACCACCTTTTGTAGTGTGCAGGGCGGGTTCGGAGTGAGGCAGACCGACAATCACCATGCCGTGATGAAGCAGTGGCAGCATCATGGTATTGAGCGTGGTTTCCTGACCGCCATGCAGCATCGAACCTGATGTAAATACCATGGCAGGCTTTCCAATCAGGGTGCCTGCGAGCCAGTCTTTAGCTGTGCTGTCGATAAAGTACTTGAGCGGTGCTGCCATGTTCCCAAAACGTACAGGGCTACCAAGAGCCAAGCCATGGCTGTCTTTCAGATCTTCTATCGATACATATGGATCTTCCGGCGTCTCTGTTGATGGCGATTCGCCAACAACAGAAATGTTTGGCACGGTGCGTAGTCTCGCTACTGCACCTGATGCCTCTATGCCGCGTGCAATCAGGCGGGCCATGCTTCTTGTCCCGCCGTGACGGCTGTAATAGAGAACCAGTATCTCAGTCATTACAGAATGGTCAATACGTTTTCTGGTGGGCGACCCATAGCCGCTTTGCCATTTGCGACAACAATTGGGCGTTCAATCAGCTTTGGATTTTCAACCATAGCTTGGATCAGTTGCTCGTCAGTCGCATTGGCCAGTTGTAGTTCTTTGTAGATGGCTTCTTTGGTACGCATCATTTGGCGCGGAGAGTCGAAGCCCAACTGCCCCTGCAAGGTTTTGAGTGTGTCTGCAGAAGGCGGCGTATCCAGATAAGCCACAACGTCTGGCTGAATGCCCTTTTCTTCGAGCAGCGCTAGGGTTTGACGGCTCTTTGAGCAACGAGAGTTGTGATAGATAGTGACTGACATGACAGTTCCTTTTTCGTTTTAGTTTGTCGCTCAGCGCTGCAATTCCGCGAAACGCGCTTCCTGTACCCTGAGCTGATCTATACGTGCATCGTAGCGAGCCTGATCAAGGCTGCCAAGTTCCACAAGCTGACTGGCTTGTGTGTAATTGTTAATGGCCTTGTGCCAGCGACCCTGAAGGGCGTAGAGCTCGGCCTGTGCTGCCAATGCGCCATGGCGGATGCCTTCACTGTCGTAGGCTTCCTGAAGCAATGACCAGCCGTTGGTATTGGTTGGGAAACGGTGCGTGACTCTCACCAACCCTTTGATGGCTTCGTCATAACGACCTGCTTTCACTAATACATAATCACGGTTTAACAGTAATACAGCATTGTTTGGTTGACTGGCGAGAGCTTTATCAAGACGTTTCAGTGCCGCATCATAGTGCTTCTGCGCGACGTCTAAATCTGTCATCGCATCCAGATAGAAGCGGTTATTTGGCTGTGCCTTATACAGTGGCGCTAAAAGCTTTCCGGCTTTATCGAATTGTCTGCTGTCGATATACACCAGCGCTTTACCGTAATTCAGTGATTGAGCGCGTGCAGGGGAAGCTTTCTTGAGCTGTCGGTCAAACCAATCGATGGCAGCCGCACTATCAATACCGGCAAAGCGCGCGATCACGCGGGCTCGAGCCAGGTGGTATTCTGGCGACAACGGAACCGTGCGTTGTGGATATTGCTGCGCACGGGACCGTGAATCGGTGATACGTGAGTCTGGCAATGGGTGAGTCAGCAAAAACTGCGGAGGCTTTGATGCAAAGCGGTATTGGTCAGCCATACGGGTAAAGAATATTGGCATTGCATTTACATCAAACCCTGCGCGGGAGAGGGTTTCCAGACCAATCCGGTCAGCTTCTTTCTCGTTGCTTCGGGTGTAGTTGATTTGACTTTGAATAGACGCCGCAGTAGTTGCTTGAGCGGCAGCAATACCCGCTTGAGGCGCAGCAATCGCCAACATGAGAGAGCCGACCAATGCAGCCATTGTCAGCGGCGTTTGTTTTGCCCGCTCTTCCATAGCACGTGCCAAATGGCGTTGCGTTAAGTGCGCAATTTCGTGAGCGACAACGGACGCAAGCTCGCTTTCGCTCTGTGCATGGAGAAATAGACCTGTGTGTAATGCAACGTGACCACCAAAGAAGGCAAAGGCGTTAATGTCACGATTCCGTATCAGAAAAAACTCAAAAGGTGTTTTAACATCATTAGCATTGGCGACCAGAGATGCACCCAGTGAGGAAATATATTCCGATAAAACAGGGTCATTCACGATAGGCTGGCTGCCACGAAGCATACGCATGTAAGCGTCGCCATATTCGATTTCTTTCTCAACCGTCAGTGTACCTGCTGCGGCTGTGCCGATTTCAGGGAGATCGCTGTACGACGTCGCCATCACTGGTGATGTAAAAGTAAGTGATGCAATAAGAAGGCTCGTTGTGGCTTTTTTGAAAAGCTGCATGACTGACGTTGGTGCCTCCAGCACGCGAAATCATTGAGGTGTTGTTATAGATAGACAACGTGGCTGGCAAGAGGTTCTGGCTTTCGCAGTGAGGTTGTCAGGACAACCAAACTACTTATCCGCGTTGTTTGAGTATACAATGCCGACGATAATAGCGGTCAGCGAGAAAGAATGGAAATTCAATCCCTTGATTTGCGTGAGCAACGTTGTCCAATGGCGTTGCTCTTGGCGAAAAGAGCCTGTGCATCACTGAAGCAAGGACAGCAAATAGCGCTATATATTACGGACAGTGGCGCCTTGAAGGACATTCCCCGTTACTTAGAAAAGAACGGTTTTGAATTTGAGTGCGAGTCTGTTCAGGGAGCGACGGTGATGAATGTCACCAAACTATAAACAGGAACCTACATGCTAGAAATGCTTAACCGTTGGTATCAACGACGGTTCTCAGACCCGCACGCGGTCAGTTTGATTGCGCTGCTTGTCATGGGCTTTGTGGTCATCTACTTCTTTGGCAACCTGATTGCCCCGCTTCTCGTCGCTATCGTACTGGCTTACCTGTTGGAGTGGCCTGTTGCCAAAATGGTAGGGCTGGGTCTCAACCGGACGCTATCTGTCATACTAGTTCTTCTGCTTTTCGTTGGCTTTATGATTTTGGCCTTCTTTGGCTTGATGCCAACTATCTGGAATCAGGTCATTAACTTGATTGCTGATATTCCTAAAATGTTCAACGATTTCCAAAGCTATGTTTCTCATCTTCCTGATGAGTATCCTGAACTTATTCAACCGCATATGGTGAATACCTTTATCGACACATTGCAAAGCCGTGTGCTGGGTATGGGTGAAAGCGTAGTGAAAAGCTCCTTGTCTTCGCTGGTGAGCCTGGCTGCGTTGGCGGTATATCTGATTTTGGTGCCATTGCTGGTTTTCTTTCTGCTGAAAGACAAAGAGGAAATGATGCGTTCGTTTACCTCGTTACTGCCGAGAAACCGCCGCTTGACCAACAAAGTAGGGATGGAGATGAACGAACAAATCTCTAACTACATCCGTGGTAAAGTGACGGAAATTATCATCGTGGGTATCACCAGTTACATCACTTTCGCAATTCTAGACCTCCGCTATGCAGCGCTGTTGAGTGTGGCAACGGGGTTGTCGGTGTTGATCCCATATATCGGGGCTGCAGCAGTAACTTTACCTATCTTTATGGTGGCACTGTTCCAATGGGGCATCAGCCCAGAGCTTGGTTACCTGATGCTGGCGTACGGTATTATTCAGGCGCTTGACGGTAATGTGTTGGTGCCAGTGTTGTTCTCTGAAGCTGTGAATCTGCATCCAGTGGCGATCATCGTGGCGGTTTTGGTTTTTGGCGGTCTTTGGGGCTTTTGGGGTGTTTTCTTTGCTATCCCGCTGGCTACATTGGTGAAAGCGGTATGGAATGCGCTGCCTTCGAATGAACCAGAAGAAGCAATGGCAGAAACTGACAACTAAACTGATCTTCACCGTGTTAAAGTAAGTAATGTTAGAGACCTGAGTTTGGGTCTCTATTTATTTTTACCTCCTCCGTTAGAGTAGGTTGCGATTAGCTAACGAATAAAATGAAGAATATCGTCGATAATTGTCTTGAGGGTAGTGCGTTGACATTAAGCGAACAGTTTACTGTTGGCATAGTGGGTGGTGGAGTTGCAGGCTCAACGGCTGCACTCAAACTGGCTGGCTTAGGTATCAATACTGTACTGTTTGAAGCTGGTGAAAGCCTTGTCAGTGGACCGCCAATTTGCCATTTGCATGCTGGTGGAAATCTGTACCGTGAGATCTCCGAGCAGCAGTGTGTAACATTGTTGGAACAATCTATTGCTACCGTGCGCGCTTATCCGCATTCCGTCAACAGACGCCCCACTGTCATTGCAATTCCAACATCAGACCCTGGCGAGCCCGACGCCATTTTGAATCGTCTTGAATTGCTTACCACGCACTACAAAACGCTCGTAAGGCAAGACCCTGATAATGCTGTATTAGGTTCGCCGGACGATTACTACACTCTGTTTTCCCGCGAAGACATGGTTGGGATGTCAGATCTCCCGCTACCCGAGTCACCTCAAACCCCCCAAGAGTGGATGATTCCTGTTGCGCACCACATGCCGCATGACAACTTCAAATACCCGATAGTTGTCGTTCAGGAATACGGCCTGAGCGTTTTCCGTTTGGCTGCCACTGCTGCTTTGGGTCTCGAAAATTCACCTTGTTGTGAGCTGAAACTTGGCCACCAGGTCACTGACTTGGTGGCAGAGGATGAAGGCTGGACCATACAAGCAAGAAGCGCTGAAAACGAGGTTGTATCTCAACGTGTTGACTACTTGATTAATGCGGCTGGGTTCCGCACTGGTAAGCTGGACGACATGGTTTCTTCACCGAAACAGCGTTGGGTCGAGTACAAAGCGGCGTATGTGGCTCATTGGCCATCTAAACCCGGCCAGTGGCCGGAAGTGATTATCCACGGAGAGCGTGGTACGCCTCAAGGCATGGCGCAATTGACGCCGTACCCCCAAGGCTTCATTCAGCTCCACGGCATGACGCAAGAGATCACCTTATTTGAAGGTGGTCTGGTAAGAAGCGACGCCCAAACCTCTTATCCACCCTTGCCAAAAAGTATGGTTGTGAAGGCAGACGGTGGTTGGGAATGGCCAGAAATACGAGAGCGTACTTCCCGCGCCATTTCCCACTTCGCAAAATGGCTGCCGGAATTCGAGCAAGCCGAAGTGGGTGGAAAGCCTCTTTGTGGCGCTCAGCAAATTCCGGGAAACGACCCAAGTCTGCGTGCGGCAGATGCGTCTTTTGAAGGTGAGCGCTACGCGCGTGTTGAGTTGGTTAAAGCTTCATCGGCGCTGCAAGCGGCAGATCGCATCCTTGAAAAGTTAGAAGCGCTTCATGGTTTGAAATTGCCTCCAGGTTGGAATGCACCAGCACTGTCGCTGACCGAGTCATTGACCGAATCACAGGTAGTGGAAAAAGCGAAAACGCTGACTACTTTGAGAGGTTATCCCGAAGCACTGGCAATTCCGTTTCCAGAAAAATAGCTACCATAGTTGCGTTAATCGCAGAAACAACAAAGGCCGTCATTGACGGCCTTTTTAGTTCTCGAAGCGATTACTCGCCTTTCAGGTAATTGATAACGACATCGTGGTGATCTTTGGTTTTGAACTTGTTGAACACATGTTCGATAACGCCGGTTTCATCGACCAAGAAGCTCAAGCGGTGAATGCCGTCGTACTCTTTACCCATGAATTTTTTTGGACCCCAGACGCCGAATGCATCGGCAACCGCATGGTCTTCGTCGCTCAGCAGGGTAAAGTTCAGCTCTTTCTTTTCTTCAAAGCCTTTCAGCTTTTTCACTGGGTCTGGGCTGAGACCGAGGACGACAGTGTTCAGTTCGTCCAGTTCAGCTTTGCTGTCACGCAGTGAACATGCTTGAGTTGTACAACCCGGTGTCATTGCCTTCGGGTAGAAGTAAACCAGCACTTTGTTTTTCCCTTTGAACTGGCTCAGAGAAACTGTGTTTCCGTTTTGATCTTGCAGCGAGAATTCTGGTGCTGCCGCACCGGCTTCGAGCGTTTGCATGTTTCTTCCTTCTTAATTTTCATGTCGCAACGAGTGAGCATGCGTCTCGTTAAAATACGCGGATAAATCATTGTCGCGAGTGGCAGTACGTCTAAGCGCACAATATCGTTCATTTTCACGGTGATCAACCGCGCAAACACAGGGTATAAGCCCCTTCAGTGTGCTTGTTTTTGCCTGTCGCCAAAAGTACCATGGTCCAAAACGCGTTTTTGGAGATGGAAATGTTTTCAGGAAGTATCGTGGCACTTGTCACGCCTATGGATAGCTCTGGTGAAGTAGATTACGCCAGTTTGAAAAATCTCGTTGATTTTCATGTTGATGCAGGCACTGACGCCATCGTCTCTGTCGGGACGACAGGTGAATCTGCCACTGTCACCGTAGAAGAGCATATCAAGATTGTTCTGAAGACACTCGAATTCGCCGATGGACGCATTCCTGTCATCGCAGGTACCGGCGCAAATGCGACTCATGAAGCGATTACCTTCAGCAAAATGTTTGCGGGTTCTGGTATTGCTGGCTGCCTGAGTGTGGTGCCTTACTACAACAAACCTTCTCAGGAAGGTTTGTATCAGCACTTTAAAGCCATTTCTGAATCGAGCGAACTTCCGCAAATTCTGTACAACGTACCAGGTCGTACTGTCGCTGACATGTTGCCTGAGACGGTTGCGCGTCTTTCTGAGTTTGAAAACATTATTGGTATCAAAGATGCAACCGCTGATTTGGACCGCGTTCGACTTCACCGTGAACTTTGTGGCGAAGATTTTATCTTACTGAGTGGTGATGATCTCACTGGCCTGGATTTTGTTGCCGCTGGCGGTCATGGCGTGATTTCAGTGACCAACAACATTGCTGCAGCGCAAATGGCAAAAATGATCAAACTGGCGCTGGCAGGAGAAATGGACGAAGCCCGTTCAATCAATGAGAAGATAATGCCTTTGCACACTGATCTTTTCGTCGAAGCTAACCCAATTCCAGTGAAGTGGGCGTTGCATGAAATGGGCTTGATCGCGGACGGTACACTGCGTCTGCCGCTGACCACTTTGGATGTGAAACTGCAACCTAAAGTGAAGCAGGCTCTGTTGGATGCAGGCGTGCTGTAACGCTTCTTTGGAGTTTTAATGAAACCTGTTTTTAAGTTCGGCTTGAGTGCTGTGATGGTCGCTATGCTGGCGGCCTGCTCGAGCGCTGATTCGCGCCGTCAGGCGTCGGATGATTTTAAATACCTTGAAACACCACCGCTGTCAGATTGGAAAAACCTTCCTGACCAGCAGCCTGAGTTTTCCGGTGCTTACCGCATCCCTGCTAATGATTTCCAAGGCCCGGTAGGTCGTGATATCGATATACGTCCACCTCAGCAAATACTTGAGTTGATCCCGGGTGCACGCTACGAGCAGAACAGACAGGGTGTCACTGTCTGGATGCCACGTGAAGAACAAGCACAGCGCCTTTGGGAAACCATTGAGGACATGAGGGCGAAATCTCAGATCCCGGTTCGCACTTCATCGCCAGACGGCATTGAGACGGATTGGCTGGTCTGGACAATTGACGAAGATGAAGAAGTCATTGAAAGCCGCTATGTGGTGAAGCCAGTAGAGGAACGTAATCGTCATGGTTTCAACATCGAAATGGTGGAATGGAAGCGTAACGGCTCTGCAGATAACCTGACCCAGGCATCACGTGACCGCTATAACGCGCAAATGACCAACATGATCACTGCGCGCTATGACGCTGACCTGCGTGAAGAAGCTCGCCTGCGTGCATTGGAGTTGGTGAAGAACATCCCAATCAGCCTGGGTAAAGACCGTGGTGGTTCACCGGTTATTATTGCCCGTGCGCCTTACGAAGTGTTCTGGGAGCGCTTCCCGAACATGCTGAGTGAGCTTGGTTTTACTATCGAAGATCGAAACCGTTCACAAGGTACGCTGAGTGTGGAATACAAGTCTCCAGACGACGAGTTCTGGGAAGAGATTGGTGTGTTGCCAATGCAACTTAGCAAGAAGAACTACAACATCCTGTTGGGTGATTTGGGTAACCGTACGTCAATTAACGTGACGGACAGTTCTGGCAAGCCGGTAAGTGAAGATGTGTTGGCCGGTATCGCACCAGCATTCACTGCAGCCGTAGAGCGTTTGAACAACCAGTGAATCTGAACAGAACGTGAAAGAGGACGCCTTGGCGTCCTCTTTTTTTGTCTATCGCTTTGTTAGGAATCAGTCGATCAAACCGTACTCTTCCTTCAGTATATCAATGATTTCCTGTTTCGGGTTGTCACTCAGATGAATCGGTGCGCCAGTGATTTTCTCTGCAATGCCAATGTAGGTGCGCGAAATGTCCATCAGTGCATCTACAGGCAGGTTGTTGTCGCGTGCTAAAGCTTCACGCTCTGACATACGTTCTTTGTTGAGCAGAATGTCTGGATCAGGGAAATAGTTCAGCAGGAACTGGCGGAAGCCTTCTTTGGAGTTTTCCACGATATTGCCAGCCTTGTATTCCTTGGTGTCCCAAATACGTGAAGAGTCCGGTGTGCCGACTTCATCCATGTAGATGAGTTTTTCTTTGCCTGCTGCATCAGTAACATAACCAAACTCAAACTTAGTATCGACGAAGATTTGGTCAATCATTTCCAGTGCATTGCTGATCACGCCAAAACCTTCTTTAAGCAAGGTTTCGTATCGCGCAATGTCATCAGCAGATGAGAAATTAAACGCAGCGAAGTTATCTTCGATGTTCTTGCGGGTGATGTTCACGTCATCCGCTTCAGGCACACCTGGAATGCCTTTTAGAATACCTTTGGTCGATGGTGTGATCAGAAGCTCTGGTAGCGCTTTGTCTTTTTCCAGTCCTTCAGGCAATTCAATGCCACAGAATTCGCGCTCGCCTTTTGCGTAGGCACGCCACATTGAACCCGTGATGTATTTACGGCAAATAGCTTCAATCATGACGGGTTTGGCTTTTTGAACAATCCAAACAAACGGGTGGGGAATATCAAGAATATGGCTGTCTGCCAGTCCATTTTCCTTGAACAGGCGGAACCAATGGTTGGAAATGGCATTCAGTGCCGCACCTTTGCCCGGTACGCCTTTCAGGCCGCCTTCAGCATGCCAGATGCAATCGAACGCGGAGATACGGTCACTGATCACCATGATGGCCAGTGGCGCATCAGGGGCAACGTCATAGCCTTTTTCCTGAATAAGACGTTTGCTGTCCTCCTCTGTCAGCCAGTAGACAGAGCGGACTTTACCGCTATGAACAGGTTGGTGGGTACGAATGGGAAGATCGTCGTTAACGGCGAGAACTTGATCCGCAAGGCTCATTGAGACATTCCTATCTAAAAGTGGCCGGACGAGGCTTCGTCACTGGCAAGACAACATTCTATGCGGTGAGAGCGGCGACTTCCTGACTCTCACCCTCCAAACGCTTTGCATGATACCAGAACTGAACAGGGGCTGTTACTGAAAACGCAAACGTTTGCGCAAAAAGTTTCAGACACAAAAAAGGCGACCCTGTGGTCGCCCCTATCGATCACCAGAAAGACGATTTGTCGTCGTCATCCTCATCATCGTAAGGTTTTCGCTCTTTCTTTTGCTCGTTGCTTTGGTCTTCATCTTTTGGCTTAGGCTTTTGCTTCATACCGAATTTGGCATTGGCCGTGTATTTCAGTGCCATGATGTTGCTGACCACAACGGCGACCACAATAAAGATGATCACGTAGGGATTGGTGAGTATATCCATGTTCAGACCTCACAAACGTTCGAGACGTATTGGGAATATATCCAATCCAGCTGGTTTAGGACAGTTTCCCGTCCTGCGATGTCAGAAGATGCGATCGCGGTGCGGAGTGCATCAGGCGTGAGTATATCCAGCGCCCCTTGCGTGGTTGGGATGTGGCTGATATGCCAGGGCTCAAATGCCACACCGCCTCTATCTTCTCGATAAGGCAGGTAAAAGCCGTGCGTTTTCATGTTAGCCAAAAGCCAATCAAAGAAAGACTTTTGGTGTCCGGTAAGGTATTCCCAAGGTTCAAGTTGGATGGAAATATCTTCAGGCAAGAGGTTTCTGGCATAGATGTCGATGTCGGTGCCCCAATGATGACGGCTCGCACCTGGTAAGGCTGACCAGCGCAAAATGGCGCGCACTTTATCGTCATCGCTGAGCTGGCTGGCATCCAAAGGATTTCCGTCACCATCAATCAGGGGGCGAAGGCCATTGAACTTGTTGTCCCATATCATCTGCTGACGGCTGAAATCACGAAAGCTGCTGGCAATAGTGAGTTCAAAGCCGGCTTTTTCTGCAGCGCTCTGCAGAGCCAAAAAATCCGCCTGAACCTCATTATGCAGCATCAGACCCTCTGCAAGAGTGCACAGATGGTCTTGTGATTGTCCTGTCAGTGATGAAAGGGTCCAACTCATTTCGCCAGCACTTTCTCCAGTACTTTTTGGTACATGTCAGTCAGTTTTTCGAGATCATCAATCTTCACACACTCATTCACTTTGTGGATGGTGGCGTTGACCGGACCTAACTCAATCACCTGACCGCCCATTTGCGCGATAAAACGACCGTCAGAAGTGCCGCCCGTAGTAAGAAGCTGAGGCTTCTCGCTGTTCACTTCGTCCACGGCTTCAACGACAGCATCAAGCAAAGAACCTGCATCTGTCAGGAACGGCAAACCGTTGTAGGTCCATTTGATATCGTAGTCCAGACCGTGCGAGTCGAAGATAGCGTGAGTGCGGGTTTCGATGTCCTGCGCGGTCAATTCGGTGCCGTAGCGCAAGTTGAACTGGACGTGGAATTCACCTGGAACCACATTACTTGCGCCTGTCCCAGCGGCGACATTTGGAATTTGCAGGCTGGTTGGCGGGAAGTAGGCGTTACCTTCATCCCACTGAACGTTGGTCAGTTCTGCCAGTGCTGGCAGTGTCAGATGAACTGGGTTTTTCGCAAGGTGTGGGTAGGCAACGTGGCCCTGGATGCCTTTGAAAGTGACATCACCAGTCAGTGAGCCGCGACGACCGTTCTTTACTACATCACCTACTGCGCTGGTGCTGCTTGGTTCACCCACAATGCACATGTCGATGATTTCATCACGTGCCATCAGGGTATCGACAACACGGGTCGTTCCGTTGATAAACGGACCTTCTTCATCAGACGTGATAAGGAATCCCAGAGAACCACTGTGATCCGGGTTTTCTGCGATAAAGCGTTCAGTTGCGACGATCATCGCAGCCAGTGAACCTTTCATGTCCGCCGCGCCGCGGCCATGCAGGTAACCGTCTACTATCGTTGGGTCAAAAGGAGGCGTATTCCACTGCTCTAAAGGGCCTGCTGGTACTACATCGGTATGGCCAGCAAAGGCAAACAGCGGGCCTTCAGTGCCGCGACGAGCCCAAAGGTTGGTGGTGTCCTCAAACACCATACGTTCTATTTTGAATCCCAGCGCTTCGAGGCGCTCAATCATAAGTTCCTGACATCCTTCATCTTCTGGAGTCACAGATGGACGGCCTATTAATTCCTTGGCCAGAGACAATACCGCACTGTCTGTCATGGGGTTGTGTGTCCTTGTTCTTAAATCGGTGTTATTTACTAAAAATTGTTTCGTATTCTCCAGCTTTGAAGCCGAGGTGATACGTGTCGTTGTGAACCAAAAGAGGGCGCTTAATCATGGCAGGATGAACCAGCATCAAAGAAACGGCATTGGATTCATCCAGATTGTTCTTTTGTTCTTCGGAAAGTCCTCGGAAGGTGGTACCACGTTTGTTGACCAGTGCTTCCCAGCCCAGCTTTTCCACAAATTGCTTTAACATTTCCTGATCGATACCGTCTTTACGGTAATCATGAAACGTGTACGGTTTGCCTTCCGCATCAAGCCACTTCAGCGCTTTCTTGATGGTGTCGCAATTCTTAATCCCGTAAACCATTGTGGTCATTCACTGTTTCCTCATAGTGCTACGTCGAGGATGCTAGATTGACATTGCAAAGTGTTGAAAGCAAGGCGTGAAGCGACGTCATCCATCATTGAATTCGCTTCTATTCTAATATTTTTACAAATCAATTTCGTTCAAGATTTCTATATTAGCTACTCCTGATGTATATTTATTAGAAGTGGCTAATTTATATGGTGTCAGCTAGCCATGGGTAAAGAACTACAACAACAAGCCACAGATGCAGCCAAAGTGCTGAGAATTCTCGCGCACCCAGAAAGGTTGATGGTGCTCTGTCAGCTACGAGAAAGGGAGAAAAATGTCTCGAGCCTTCTTGAGAACAGTGCCTTGAGTCAGTCTGCTTTTTCCCAGCATCTCACTGTGCTGCGACAAGCGGGATTAGTCGAGACGCGTAAGGAGTCGCAGTCGGTGTTTTACCGCATTGCAGATGGCAAAGTGGAAAACCTGATTAACGCGATTCAAGGTGCGTGGTGTGGGAAGCGCTAACTGCGAAAACACATGCCGATGAATACACGTTCATTTTGATCAAGCGCAATACCTCCTTTGCAATTCATTGAATAATGGGAATCAGTCATATTAGGAGGTCTTAATGGAACTGAATCCGGTTTTTGCAAGAAGACTGTATCTTGCTTTTTTGGTTGAAGAAATGGAACGCCCGAACGTTCCGCGTTTAATTGAAGCTACGGGCTGGCCGCGCCGAACTATTCAGGACGTGATCAAATCACTGGCAGGTCTTGGTATTGAGTTGTCATTCATTCAGGATGGACGCCGCCATAATGACGGATATTACCGCCTGACTGACTGGGGCCCGTTCAAACGTGAGTGGGTTGAAGACCGTAAACAAGACATTATGGGAACGCTTGCGGTATAAAACAAAAAACGAAGCTAACGAGTCTGCGTTTTTTGTTTTCAGGCTTCGGCGTGAGCTGGCCTTAGCGATTTCTGAACGTACTTAGGCAGTTTATCCACCACCAGATGCCAGGAACGGGAAATGATACTTTCGATTTCCGCCGTTGGCAGGGGGCAGCTTTTGCCAAATTCTATCCATCCCACCCTTGCCAGATGTGGTGCCGGACGGCAATCCGGGATCTCTGCCATCATAATGAACAAATCTTCCGGCACCTTGCAGGCCATCTTTTCTCCATCATAGAAAATACAAACCATCTTTGTCTGGTGCACACTGTAAACATCAACACCGCCCCATTTCACATCATGGCGGATGCCGACAAGCGATTCGCAGTGTGCTTTGAGTGCCGGAATATCCACTTACTTAATGAGTCCTTTATCCTGAAGCGCTGTTCTTAAGGCTTCGACGCGTTTTCGGTTTACGCCAAAGTCAGAGTATCCAACGCGCGATTCAGAACGGACTATCAGCTGGTCGCCATCAATGCGAAGTTCTAAGTCATCCACGAAGCGCATGATCTTACTGACGCTCTCAACACGCGCGTAACCGGACTCTTGATCGCCAAGACGGGCGCCGGGCATGCTGAGCGCGACTTCGAGGATCGGGGCCATAGAAACACCTTCCGTCAGTTCAAAAGGTGCCACGTTAAAGTCTTCACGTGGGTCTTGTGTGGATACACAGTTTGGCTTGTCGCCACATGGGCTAAGAGATTTATCTGTCACGGCATCTTCTCCTTGTGCGCATCCAAACGCAAATATCATGGCTACGCCGGCAGTGGCGAGTGAGAGCGTCTTTTTCATGGTGTATTCCCTGTTATTGGTTGCTCATTATATAGGCTGCAAACCCTACCCAACTGGCTATCAGCAGTCCCCAAGGCAGAAGGTTGCGAGACGTGGACACTGACTGTTCAGTTTCAGTCACATCCTGCACTTGGGTTGTATCAACCTGTTTTTGTTTAAGCTGCTTTTTTCGCTCTTTATCGCGATCCCGAGCTTTGGCTTTTTGCTGTTTCTTGTATAGCGCAATCCCTTTCTCAATGCCTTGAGCAATCAGTTTTGTCTGCTCTTTGGTTTGCCCAGGCTTTTGGGTTGCCTTGGCAATTTTCATTGCTTCTTGTTGGGTCTCCGGAGAGGGTGTTGCATTACTCATTAGTTATTCATCTTTAACCGTATTACGTTGTAAGCGATTATACCGATGATAAGGGACTGCCACGAAACCAAATTCTGAGAATCGTGTCAGACCTCTAATGACAATAAAAGGGAGAAAGGACAAATGATCTTAACCACAACCCCGACTATCCAAGGACGCGAAATCACGCATTACCACGGTGTAGTAGTAGGAGAGGCAATCTTAGGTGCGAATATTTTCAAAGATATCTTTGCGAGTATTCGCGATATTGTTGGTGGGCGTTCTGCCGCTTACGAGCAAGAACTCGCTAAAGCGCGTGAAATTGCATTTGAGGAGCTCAGAGAGCGTGCACACTCCGCAGGCGGAAACGCAGTGGTGGGTATCGACCTTGATTATGAAGTGGTCGGCCCCAATGGTGGAATGTTGATGGTGAGTGTTAGCGGAACAGCAGTCACTGTCGGATAAATGTGAGCGAGCTAAAAGCTTGGGCTGAAATATACTGCGCTACACCGCAAAATGATGAGCCCGAGCTTTGTGCTCCCCATTACTACTGACAAAGTGCCAAGGAGGGTTATGAACAATGTTTTTTTGCATGCTTCCCTTTGCTGGTGGCTGCGCACAACCCTGAAGAAACAAGATAGATGAATACGCTTTTGTACCAATCTCCTGACTATTACGACAAACATGGCAACGCGAAGCCTAACCTAATGTTCTGGCTGACAGGTCTTTTTCTGGCGCGTTCCTGGATAGTGTTTGTGATTGCAGGCGTCAGCCGGGAGCAAGGCAAAGATTTGCTCTCGCTGATTTACCCAAGTCATGATGCGCTTTATGTCGGACTGGCGTTGGGGTTTCCCGCTGTGGCTTTGATGCTGATGGCGGGAAGTCTTCATCGTTTCCCAGCATTTTTTCAGCGTATTTGGCGGGGCGGTAAGTACATCCTCCTCGCGGCGTTGAGTGGTGATTTGATACTGCAAGTCAATCACCTGATAGTTCAGCGTTGGGAGTTCCACTGGAGTGGGGCGTTAATGTTACTGATAGCGATTTGGCTAGCGTTATACCTATTAAGAAGCCGCCGTATTCGGTTTTTATTTGAAGCCCCCATTACAAGAGAAGAAAAAAATGAATGAGTGGAAGAAAGGGCTTGTCCTGTTCAGCGCAATGTTAAGCCCTTTAGCCATGGCTGACTGGCAGGTTGACGTTAATTTCGAAATGGATCGTGCCGGAAAGCAACACCGCGCACAAACCTCCGTATCATTAGTGCCTGGAGAAGAAACTGTTCTGTTTGATAACGGTGAAGCAACAGGTGCACTCATTGGCAAAGCTGAGCTTTTGGAAGTGACGGCTGATGAGGTAAAAATTTCTCTTCTGGTTCAAGAACAGTGCAACGATGGCGGCTGGCGAACCATCATGTCACCCGTTGTCAGTGCGGGACTGAATACGCCGGCTTCTGTTAACCAGAGCAACGAGCAACTGGATGAATTTGCATCTTTAAAAGTGGAAATTACGTCGGTATAAGTGCCCGAAATCCCACTTTACAGATCTGAGACAAAGTCTCGGCGCTTCACAGGTAATATGCTAGCTTTCTTAAAACACTAAAAATTAAAGACCTAGTCGACCTCAAAATACTGTGTACCTTCCGTATTTTGAGGTCGTTTGGGTTATCTAGCTGTATTATCTGGAGGTTCTACATGGCGGTCTCTCAACCGGCAATCGTTGCAGATGCAGGTCCTTTCGCACTTTACACAGTCCTGAAAGTCAAAGGTTCTGCTTCTGAAGTTCTTGCGCAGTGTTGCGTACTTCACTCCCTTATTGATGACATCAATGCCCAGCAACCCGATGCTAATCTGAAAGCAGCTGTGTCTTTTTCCCCAGCTTTCTGTGCTGAAAACGGTATTGCGACGCCGACTGATTTCGCGGCTTTCCGCCCTTTGGGTGAAGGTGATGCCCATGCGCCCGCAACGGAGTGTGATATTTTCCTTCACGCTCACTCAACCCGTCATGATCTGAACTTCTTCTTACTAAGAAAGTTCTTGTCACCTATTGCTTCAGAGGTTGACGTCATTGATGAAACCTACGGGTATCGTTACCTCGACTCCCGTGACATGACAGGGTTTATCGACGGCACTGAAAACCCTGAAGGCGCAGAAGCGCGTCGTGATGTGGCGATTATCGCTGATGGCGAATGTGCTGGTGGCAGTATCGTTATGATGCAGCGTTACGTGCACAAATTGGCAGCATGGGAGCCGCTGACCATCAAGCAACAAGAGAAAGTGATTGGCCGCACCAAGCCAGATTCGATTGAGCTTGAAGATGTACCGCCAACGTCTCACGTTGGCCGAGTAGATATCAAAGAAGACGGTAAAGGCCTGAAAATGGTTCGCCACAGCCTGCCATATGGCTCTGTGTCAGGTGATCACGGCCTGCTGTTCTTGGCTTATTGCCATACCCAGCATGTTCACAAAACTATGTTGGAAAGCATGTTCGGTGAGCGCGACGGTAAAACCGACATGTTGCTTCGTTTTACCACACCGGTCACAGGCGCGTACTTCTATGCACCTTCGATGGAAGTGCTTGAAAGCATCTGACTTATCAATACGTTGAATTCTATTGATAACATTAAAAGCACCGTCGCCCGGTGCTTTTTTTATTTCAATTTGTGAGCGTGGTTAAAAGGGCATTTCTGGTTTTTTGAGCCAGATTTTGGAAATGACAATTGGCGGGCATATGCACCTTTATTCTTCTCGACGGCATTTATTATCTGTGGTGTTCTCAGCCCAGTTTTTATGTTTTGAGAGTCGTTGAATGGGCGTGGTAACAGGGACGCTTTACAGAATCAAGGAACTAGCGGTTCGCGGCATCTCGTTCAATTTGGAGAAATGGCGTGACCCAATTAATACTCGACGGTGAATGGACACTGGCATCCTTAACAGATGACAGCATTGTTGCACCGATCCAAATTCCCGGCGATGTTCATAGTGCCTTGTTGGCCGCTGATAAAATCCCTGACCCTTATTACGGCTGCAACGAAATTGACGTTCAATGGGTCAGTGAGCATGATTGGCTCCTGACGAAATCGTTCGAGGTAGATTCATCAACGCTGGAAGCACCTCGTGTTGACCTAATGCTTAGCATGGTCGATACCGTGGCATCTGTGGCGGTGAATGGCGAGGTTGTCTTGCTGTGTGCCAATATGTTCCGAGAGTATCGCGTTGATGTACGTCCTTACCTCAAGCAAGGTGAGAACATTCTGACTGTCACCTTGAAGCGTGCCGATATTGAAGCGAAAGCACGTGCTGAACGTTTGCCATTTCCTGTGCCTTGGGCGGTAGGTAACAATCAAATTCCTCATATGAATACCCTTCGTAAAACCCAATGCCACGCTGGCTGGGACTGGGGGATTTGTCTGCTCGCTAGTGGTATCTATGACAGCGTGAAGCTGCAGCCAATCCACAATATGGCACTCAAAGGAGTTCGCACTGCCCAGCAGTGGCAAAGTAATGGTCAATGTGACCTTACTGTATCGATCGAAGCTGAACGCCTTGGCACTGATTCTGCGTCGATTGAATGTGTGCTGACATCTCCATGTGGTGAGTCGCAAAGCACTACCATTTCGGCGGACGCTGAGTCTTTGGTATGTGTTTTCACGATAGCTCACCCAGAGCGCTGGTGGCCAGCAGGGTACGGCAGTCAACCGCTCTACTCACTGACTGTATCGGTTGATAGTCAACAAGTCACCAAACGTATTGGTTTGCGAGAACTCCATCTGGATACCACACAAGACGAAGCAGGATCGGCAATGACTTTTGGCGTCAATGGCAAAGCAATAATGTCTAAAGGGGCAAATTGGATTCCGTTGGATGCCATGCCGGGATTGCAAACACCAGACCGCTACCGTCAGCTTTTAGAAAATGCAAAAGCGGCGAACATGAATATGATTCGTGTCTGGGGCGGCGGCATGTATGAGCGTGACTGCTTCTATGAGCTATGCGATGAGCTCGGTCTGATGGTGTGGCAAGATCTTATGTTCGCCTGCGCGCTTTATCCGTCAACGCCAGAATTTCTGAAAGATGTAGAGATGGAAGTGGCGTACCAGGTGCGTCGTCTCAGCGATCATGCCTCTATTGCCCTGTGGTGTGGCGATAACGAAGTCATTGGTGCGATCGGCTGGTATCCAGAGTCGCGCACCAACCGCGAAAAGTATGTGGTTAATTATGACCGTCTTAACCGGGTGCTGCAGGAAGTGGTTGAACGTGAGGATCCATATCGTCGTTTCTGGGCGAGTTCGCCTTGTAACGGTGAGTTAGACTATGGCGATGCCTGGCATGATGACAACAAGGGTGACATGCACTTCTGGGATGTGTGGCACTCAGGAAAGTCCTTTGATGCCTACCACACAGTCAAGCCGCGTTTTTGTAGTGAGTTTGGTTATCAGTCCTGGCCGTCGCTCCCAACAGTGAAAACTTTCGCTTCAGAAGCCGACTGGAACGTCACATCACCGACCTTTGAAAAACACCAGAAAAATGGACGTGGTAACAGCATCATGACGGAGATGTTTACCCGCTACTTCCGCTTCCCGAAAGATTTCGCACAGATGTTATATCTGAGCCAGGTTCAGCAGGCATTGGCAATTAAAACGGCGAGTGAATACTGGCGTGCCAACAAACCACTGTGCCGAGGGATTCTTTACTGGCAACTTAACGATTGTTGGCCAGTGAGCTCGTGGTCAAGCATTGAGTACACAGGGCGCTGGAAGCAACTCCATTATCATGCCAAGCGCTTCTTTGACGCTCAGGCCGCGGTGTTTGTGGAAGAGCAGGATGCGTTGGTACTTCGTCTAATCAATGATGAACACCGAAATGTAGATGCTAAAGGGCAGGTGACTTGGTATGACTGGCAAGGCGAAGTGATCGACACCTGGCCGTTTGAAACTAAGTTGGGTGAAGATGACAACCAAACAGTCTGGCAATGCGACAGACAAGTGATTGATGAGCGTAAGCATCAGGGCTTCTTCCATGTCGTCATGGAATGTGAAGGCAAGGAGATCACCAATACCTGGTTCGATGATGTTTATAAACGCCTACCACTACCTAAGACTTCAGTGGATGTTGAAATCATAGAAGGGACGGATGGCTTGCAGCTGGTATTGACATCAGATCTGCCAGCATTCTTTGTTCATCTTGAGTTTGAAGGCGAGGGACGCTTCAGTGACAGCAGTTTCACGCTGATGCCTTGCTCTCCGGTCACAGTAAACTTCGAAGGCTTTGCTGATGTAGAGGCAATGAAAGCAGGGCTTCGTGTTTACCAACTGTCAGAGACGTTTTAAACAAAAAGGGAGGCGATTGCCTCCCTTTCACTTTTTAACGGACACAAAAAAGCGCAGCTTCGGCTGCGCTTTTTCTTGCGATTCAAGAATCACTTCTTGATGCGCAGTACTGGCGTTTCGCCAACAGAAACGGCACCAGAAAGCTTGTTCAGCTCTTTGATTTCGTCCATGTTAGAGATAACAACAGGAGTCAGGGTAGACTTCGCTTTCTCTTCCAGCATAGCCAGATCGAATTCGATGATTGGGTCGCCAACTTTAACAGTCTGACCTTCTTCAGCGATGCGCTTGAAGCCTTCACCTTTCAGTTCAACGGTATCAATACCGAAGTGAACGAACAGCTCGATGCCGTCTTCAGATTCGATAGAGAACGCGTGGTTAGTTTCGAAAATCTTACCAATGGTACCGTTTACTGGTGCAACCATTTTGTCGCCAGCTGGTTTGATCGCGATGCCGTCGCCTACGATTTTCTCAGCGAAAACAACGTCTGGCACGTCTTCGATATTTACGATTTCACCAGACAGTGGTGCGATGATTTCGATCGCGCCTGCGTCGTTGCTGTCGTCAGAAACCAGCTTCTTCAGTTTGTCAAACAGACCCATAGTGTTTGCTCCTAAGCGTTATCAATACTTTGCTGCCGTATCTTAGCAGACAGTTTTCTCTGCAATGAATTTTTCTACGTGCGCAGTAATTTCTGCAGCAGTAGGCATTGCCAGTGCTTCTTCCGCCATTGCCTTAACATCAGCAAAGTTAGCATTACGGATGATCTTCTTGATTCGTGGAATAGAGATACCACTCATGCTGAACTCATCAAGACCCATACCCATCAGAAGCAGTGTTGCACGCTCATCGCCTGCCAACTCACCGCACATGCCAGTCCACTTACCTTCTTTGTGAGAAGCGTCGATGACTTGCTTAATAACGGTCAGTACTGCTGGAGACAGTGGGTTGTATAGGTGAGAGATCAGCTCGTTACCACGGTCAACCGCAAGAGTATACTGGGTTAAGTCGTTTGTACCAATGCTAAAGAACTCAACTTCTTTTGCAAGGTGGTGAGCAATTGCAGCTGCAGCAGGCGTTTCAACCATGACACCGATTTCGATGTTCTCGTCAAATGCCAGACCTTCAGCACGCAATTCCGCTTTGTATTCTTCAATCGCTTTTTTCAGCTCACGGATTTCTTCAACAGAGATGATCATTGGGAACATCACGCGAAGTTTACCGTGTGCAGAAGCACGCAGGATAGCACGCAGCTGGTCGCGAAGGATTTCACGACGGTCCAGGCTGATGCGAACTGCACGCCAACCCAGGAACGGGTTCATTTCTTTTGGCAGATCCATGTATGGCAGATCTTTGTCACCACCGATATCCATAGTACGGATGATCACTGGGTGGCCATGCATCGCTTCTGCAACTTCTTTGTATGCTTTGTACTGAATTTCTTCAGTTGGCAGCGCATCGCGGTCCATGAACAGGAATTCGGTGCGGTACAGGCCTACACCTTCGCCACCGTTGCGGTTAACGCCATCACAGTCTTTCACTGTACCGATGTTGCCGCAAACTTCTACTTGGTGGCCATCCAGAGTGACAGCTGGTAGGTCTTTCAGTTTTGCCAGCTCTTCTTTCTCTGCGATGAACTCATCACGGATCGCTTTGAATTTGGTCAGTTCTTCTTCGCTAGGGTTGATAACAATCGTATTGTTGATTGCATCAAGAACCAGCATATCGCCGTTGTTCACACGCTTGGTAATGTCGTTGGTACCAACGATCGCAGGCAGTTCCAGAGAACGCGCCATGATAGAGGTGTGAGACGTACGGCCACCGATGTCGGTGATGAAACCCAGCACGTAGTCTAGGTTGATTTGTGCAGTTTCAGAAGGAGTCAGGTCGTTAGCGACCAGAATCACCTCTTCATTGATTGCACTCAGGGACACGATGTTGATACCTAGTGCGTTCTTAACAAAACGTGAGCCGATGTCACGAATGTCAGTTGCACGCTCTTTCAGGTATTCGTCGTCCAGAGATTCGAGGGTGACTGCTTGCTCTTCGATAACGCTGTAAATCGCGTATTCAGCAGAAGCATTGTTGTCCTTAATGAAAGCTATGATTTCTTCTTCTAGCTCTTCATCTTCAAGCAGCATGATGTGACCTTCAAAGATCGCTTCTTTCTCTTCACCGAAAGTTTCGCGCGCCTTGTCTTTAATCACTTCAAGTTGCTGTTTAGATTTTTCGCGTGCGTCGTATAGACGAGCGATTTCTGCGTCTAGCTGGTCAGCTGGAACTGGATTTTTGTTGATGACGATGTCGTCTTCTTGGAGTAGCAGCGCTTTACCAAAAGCAATACCAGGAGATGCCAGGATACCTGAAATCATAGCCTTACCCTACATTGATCAAATTGAAATACTAATGGATAGAAAAAGAGCTGGATTATTCCAGCTCGTCCATCAGCTTAACCAGGTGATCAACTGCTTCTTGAGCTTGTGCGCCGTCAGCTTTGATAGTCACAACAGTACCCTTGGTCAGGCCCAGAGTTTGCAGCTTGAACAGGCTAGTTGCGCTTGCTTCTTTACCGCCAGACTCTACAGTGATTTTTGCATCGAAGCCTTTCGCTTCTTTTACGAACTGAGCCGCAGGACGAGTGTGCAGACCGTTTTCAGCAGTGATTTCTACTTGCTTTTGATACATGTTTTACCCCGATACATTATTTATTTAGGTTTATGTATTAAATCTTCGGTTAGCTTAAACTGATTGACCAGTTTTGGCTATCGATGGACGGTAAACTAACCAAGATTTGAGTGCCCTAGCTTAATCCAAGTCAAACTTTTGTGACATTTTCGCTCAAAACAACACCTGACTCACAGTCGAGGCGGGTATTAATTTCGAGGCCAAAAATAAAAGGCGGGGATTTTTTACTAGAGCAGGCTGAAAAAATCAAACAAAAAAGCCCCAACGGGGCTTTTTTGTTGCCAATCATGCGATTGGATTTGGAAGCGCGAGGCCTGTTATTGCTGGTTTTCAAGCTCTGTGAAGATACCAGCGAACAGTGCAGAACTCAGGTAACGCTCACCAGAACTTGGCAGAATCGTTACGATGTTTTTGCCTGCGAACTCAGGCAATTCTGCAATTTTGTTGGCAGCAACAACAGCAGCACCTGAAGAAATACCCGCTAGGATGCCTTCTTCTTCCATCAGACGGCGTGCCATGCCAATCGCTTCGTCAGAGGTAACCAGTACAGTTTTGTCGACCAGAGACAAATCCAGGTTGCCAGGTACGAAGCCTGCACCGATACCTTGGATTTTGTGAGGTGCTGGTTGTACGTCGTCACCATTCACAGTTTGAGTGATAACTGGAGACTCTGCAGGTTCTACTGCAACAGTGGTGATTGCTTTACCTTTGGTGTTTTTGATGTAACGGCTAACACCAGTCAGCGTACCACCCGTACCTACACCAGATACGAATACGTCGATTTCGCCTTCAGTATCTTCCCAAATCTCAGGACCAGTAGTCTTCTCGTGGATCTCTGGGTTAGCAGGGTTATTGAACTGTTGCAGCATCAGGAATTTCGCTGGGTCAGCAGCAACAATTTCTTCTGCTTTAGCAATCGCACCTTTCATGCCTTTCGCTGCTTCAGTCAGAACCAGGTTTGCACCCAGTGCTTTCAGCAGCTTACGACGCTCAAGGCTCATTGACTCAGGCATGGTCAGAGTCAATTTGTAACCACGGGCTGCAGCAACGTAAGCCAGCGCGATACCTGTGTTACCACTGGTTGGTTCAACCAGCTCAACACCTGGTTTCAGTTTGCCGCTTTTCTCTGCATCCCAAATCATGTTTGCACCGATACGGCATTTAACGCTAAAGCTAGGGTTGCGAGCTTCAATTTTTACCAGCACTTTGCCGTTTGATACACGGTTTAGACGTACAAGCGGCGTGTTGCCGATAGTGGTTGAATTATCTTCGTAAATTTTACCCATCTTCTTCGTTCCTTCGGTTTGCAGGGGATATACGAGATTTAGAATATCCTGATTTGGCTGAAAGCAAAGTAATCGTTAGTTATATCTTATTGTTATCAGCATGGTTTCAGATGCGGGTAACACTAAATCGTGTATTTAGAAGCAGAAAACACCTTTACTCTGTCGAGCAAAGGTGTTTTTCCGAAGCATTGAGGCGAGGTTAGGAATAATTAATAGCGGGCAAGATTACCGCGATATTTATCTACCCACATCGCCGTTGCCCCGCAGACGGCGGCCGGCATAACAAAAAGGTTGAGAATCGGTGTCATGGTGAAAAACATCACTAAAGCGCCAAAACTCATGGTAGAGCCTTTGTTATCGCGAAGCGTTGCTTTCATCTTGGGGAAAGAGACTCGGTGGTTATCAAACGGGTAGTCACAGTATTGAATCCCCATCATCCAGGCGCTGAACAAAAACCACAGCACTGGGCCGAGTGTTTGGCCAATGGCGGGAATCCACATCAGCAATAACAGACCCAGTGCTTTCGGCAAGTAGTAAGCAAGCTTCTGCCATTCGCGTTTAAATACACGGGGTAAATCTTTGATGATGCCAGTAATGCCATCGTCGGGTGGGCGCTTACCTGTTAGCTTGGCTTCCAGATGTTCAGCTAAAAGACCGTTAAAAGGGGCAGCAATCCAGTTGGCAACGGTACTGAAAAAGTAAGAACAGATAACCAATATTGCTAATGTCAGCAGAGGCCACAAGACATACGAGAGCCAATTCAGCATTTCAGGTAAGTAGGATAGCCAGCCATTAATCCAATCACTGAGCTGAGAAAGCACAACACCAATTAGGGTACCCATCAAAAGCAGGTTTACGACCAATGGAATAATCACAAAGCGACGGATCCCGGGTGTAAACATGAGGGAAAATCCGCGAAGAAAATAGCTCGCACCAGATACCGGCTGCTTAGCCATTTGAGTTGGGTTCATAGAATCTCCTTTCCGTGCCTATCCCAAAGGCAAAAATTGAATGTTTTTATTGCTAAAGCAGGAACTAAGCCAACTTTGACTTCATTTTACAGGTGATGATGTATTGCTGTGAAACCAAGGGTTTTTGGGGGTTCAAAACGCAATCTTGATGTTCCGGCTAGCGATGCAGCACCGCTATCGATGCCTCGTGATGAGAGAATATTAACGTCTAAGACCAGATAATGGCAATTTACGCCACTGGTGAATTATTGAACCGCGTCATTGTCAAACAGCATAGTGAAGTGAGTGAAAATGCGCATCGGGTGCGTTTTCACTGTCAGAACAGTGACTTTTTCAGTGTTCTCGCGGTATGGACGTTAACTTTCATACGCTTTTTGGTACAGTAGTCAGCAATTTGTATGTGCGACATTGCCAAAGGTTGTACCAAGGTGTTTAGATAGGTCACAACCGCTTGCGGACTCTCGTCGTTAATTGGATAAATGCTGAGATTAAATGATGCAGGAATTGCGCCTTGTTTTAATCATTTTGGGTGCGGTGGCTATCGCCGCGTTGTTGCTTCATGGCTTGTGGACAAGCCGTAAGGAAAAGCCCGCGAAGTTTGGCGAAAAGCCAATTGGTAAATTAAGAGAAAAAGATGAGACAGGATTTGATCAGGACGGTATTGGTTCAGTTCGAGTGATCAAGTCTGGTAGTAGCGACAAGCCTAAAACTGAGCGCAAAGAGCCAGGTCTCAACTTCGGTGAAAAGCCGGAGGTCGATCCTTTATTTGCAGGACAGACAGAAGAAACGCCTGCAAAGGAAAAAGAAGACGATTTGCCATTACCGGTCTTTTCAGCAGCAGATTCGGATGAGGCTGATAAGGTTGTTGATTCTCCCGTGCGATCTATTCAAACGCCTGAGGAAGAGAACGCTTTTTCTGAGACGATTGCTGAACCTGTGATTGCACAACCAGAAGCTATTGCGCCGCTGGCTGAAGAGAAAGAGGCGACTGACACTGTTTCAGAAGAAGCGGCAGAGGTTGAAGAGAAAGCACCGAAAGAGCCTGAGCAACAAGTGCTGATCATGAATGTGCAGGCTGCCAACAACAGTGAGTTTGATGGCGAAGAGCTGATTAACTGCCTTGAACAGCACGGTATGATTTTCGGTGAGATGGAAATCTTCCATCGTCATGCTGATTTGGCTGGTACAGGCAAAGTTTTGTTCAGTGCAGCAAACATGTTTAACCCTGGTAGCTTTCCGCTGGCAACGATTCATCAGTTCACCACACCGGGCATTACTCTGTTTATGACGTTGCCTTGTTACGGTGAAGCCGAGCAGAACTTTAAGCTCATGCTTCAAACTGCCCAACAAGTTGCTGATCAGCTTGGTGGTCTGGTGACAGACGATAACCGCAATATGATGACACCACAGCGTCTTGATGGTTACCGCGATAAAATTAAGCAGTTTCATGCACACGCCTGATTGAGTTCTGACAGAACAAAGAAAAACGCCCCTATAGGGGCGTTTTTTATATCAGCTACATTGGTAGCGTGTGTTACTTCACTTCCGCCCAAGGCCCGCCATTCTTTGGTAGATCGCCTTTGGTCCACCATTTGGCTTTGTAGGTTTTCGTCTCATAAACCACAGTATCGCCGCTGCTGTAGGCAATATCTTTGTTCCAGGCTTGGTCGCCAGCATCTTTGTCCGCGACCCATGCGGAAGACGTTCCCGGCTCCTCACCTTTGTTCCACCACTGTGCCGTATACGTCACACCAAAGTGTGTCACTTTATCGCCAGCCAGATAGGTTGCGTTCGCATCCCAGTTTGTTTCACCGCCCGTGTTACCGCTGCCTTTAACGTTTACGCTGATCACAGCCTGAGCACTCGCTGTGCCGTCAGTGACTGTCACAGTAATTGTGTCGTTGAGATCGGTAGTAGTTGCTGGCGCAATGTAACCGATGGTTGCATCATTGCCAGTTGCTGTCACAGTGCCCTTGCTGGTACTGAATGTCAGAGCATCGTTGTCAGCATCTGTTGCTGAAACAGCAATTTGAGTAGATTGACCGCTTTCTACATTCACCGTTAGTGGAGCGTTGAGAACTGGTGCGTTGTTCAGGACTTCCCGTTTGATATCAAGCTGAAAGGTAGCGTTTTGGTCTTTCACGTAAACCAGATTGCCGTAAAGATCGGCGTTGTCCCAAGACACCAAACCGTCTTGTGATAGTTTACCTAGGCGAACACCAGTCGAACCATTGTTGATTATATCTGCTAACTGAGCTGCCCAAACCGCTTCATCTTGGTTGGTCACGTCAATAGCGAGCTTTTCGAACACGGTTTCTGTCCCACTTCCATCGAAAACACGGAACCAGACGGTATCTCCACTATTGGCGTCGTCAGTTGCTTTGACTGCTGCACCAAGGCTTTGCCATGTCGGAACAACGATGTCGCCACCAAAGCTGATGTCTGAACAGTTGTAGAAGCCTTCGCCTGCTGGGTCATCGCGCTGCCAGCGTGAATAAAGCACTGCGTTGCCAGTGCGGTCAGTTGGCAGGGTAATAGTCATTTGGTAGTACTTTTTCTCGTTGATGATCACAACGGGTACATTGCCAAATTCCGCAATCAAATCCAGATCTGACCATTTCAATGCATCAGTTGCTGAGTTGTAGGCGTCATTTGAGAGGTAGAATTTCCAGAAGCTTGGATTGTGGGGAGTTGATGCACGGTATAGCAGAGTCAGTTTACCGTTCAAGCTTGGGTCAATGGGTGTGGCTTGCCATTCAGAAGAGGGAATGTCGATACCGGCTTTTTTCGGGTCACCCGCAGAACACAGCGCGCCATCTGGTACTCCGGCTTCAACAGCTGCTTGATTGGTGAAATCAGAAACGAGCTTGGCAAACTCCGGCTTTTGAACAAATGGATACCAGCCAGACTCTTTAAAAGCAGCGCGACAAGCGGCGTTCGGGATGGTTGAGCCGTCAGTCGATTCCCAGTAGCCACCGTCGCTGTCACAAATTTCCTGACGTGCAGGTGGGTAGTCCATATAGCCGTGTGCAAAGGCGAGTTGAGGTATTGTCGCCGATACCACTGCCACCAAAGGGAGTAGTCGAGTGCGTAACATGTTGTTTCCTCTCAGTGTTGGTTGTTTTTGTTGCTTTTTTGTTATTACACACTGATTTGGTTGAAAATTAGGCGGCGGGATTTTGTCGGTTTCTACAAATTAAAGGTGGCTCGAAAAAGGTTTTTCGATTTTTCATAGATATGAAAAATGCCCAGCTTGATCAGGAATACATATCACTAATCGAGAGCTGGGCACTTTTGTTTGAGAGGTATTTCTCAGAGGCGTTTAATTTTCCAGATGTTGGTCGATGATCGCCTGCAGTTTATCTTCAGGCAGATAGCCCGGAACGACTTGATCGCCGATGATCATTGCCGGTGTGCCGCGAAGTCCAAGCTGACTGAAAAGCTGATAGTTTTTTTCCAGCATTTCACCTGTTTGAGCATCGTTTTCTGCAAACCTGTCAGTACCTGTTTCCTTCGCTACGCGTTTCACCGAGCGCAGGTCGTGTGCGCTTGGCTTCTTCAATAGCAACTGGTGAACATCCAGGTAGTTGTCTCTATCGTGGTTCCAAACGTTGATGGCGAGAGTTGCCGAGTTTACATCGGGCAGTAAGCCATGCATTTCTTTCAGGGGAACCAGAATGTTGACGACTCTGACTGGCGGATTATTCTTGGCAACTTCGTGGAGCACGGGATCCAGTTTTTTACAGAAAGGACAGCTGTAATCGGTAAAGTTGATGATCACCAGCTCTGCGTCTTTGCCACCAAACTGTGGATGTGCTGGATTGTCATAGAGGTAGGCGTGGTTTTCCTTTAAAACCGCATCAAACTGCTGCTGTTGAGACAGATATGCGGACAAGCTTTGGTGAAGCCCTGGGATAAGCGCAGGGTGGTTTTCAAGCATGGTGACAATGTCGGAAAGCTTGTTTTCCTGTTCCGTGGTCAGGGTGTTTTTTTCAGCGAAAGCTTGAGCAGAGAGCGCTAAAAAAATCAGCGCAAGCAGGGAAGTCATTTTGTTTTTCATGATGTATCCAAATCTCGAATGCATTAGGCAAACCAAAGGCGAGCCAATAAACCGGGTGGTGTGGTGATACCGGTGGTAATAGATGCGATTTTGCCGTCTTTAACAATCACTATGGTCGGTGTCGCGCGCACGCCCCACATACCGGACAAAGATCCTCGCTCATCGTTGATGGTGGCGAATTTCAGGTCGTGATGTTGAAGGTAGGCCGCGACACGATCATTTGCGCCTGAAGTGATCGCAACAGAGACGACCTCATGATCTTCCGCTAACCAATCCACGGTTGGCGTCACAAATTTGCATGCGCCACACCATGTGGCCCAAAAGTACAAAACCACGGGCTTGTCTTCACTTAGCGCGACCAAATCTATGGTTTCACCTGAAAGATCCTGTAAGGCAACATTTGGCAACTGCTCGTTCGGCATGTCTTGGCTGCGCCAAATATCCACAGAGAATGAAACAACGGAAAACAAGATCACCAGTGTCAGGATTTCCTTTATCCAGAATCCGGGCTGTTTCCATTTACTCTTGTCTTTTGGAGTGTCCATGGTTTCAACCTCCTTTAGCATGATTGATGGCACGAATGACATCTTCACTCGACAGCACGATAGGGAGCGGGATGCCTTCTGGTGCTGCTGGGCCATAAACAATATTAAAAGGCACACCATAGCGGCCGTATTTACGCAGATAGTCGGTCACATAACCGTTGGGAGAAGTCCAATCACCCTGGAATGTCACCATATCTTCGGCCTGAAGTCTGGAGTAGACGGGCTCTTGCAGCAAAACACCGATTTTGTTCGCTTTACAGGTGATACACCAATCTGCAGTGACATCCACAAACACGGTGTTTCCTGCATTCACTTCTTGCGCTATCCGCGATTCATCGAGCTTTTGCCATGCCAAATCAGGTGGCAGAGGCGTCACCCATTTAGAGGCTGTAAGGCTTGCAGTTACCATCGTTACAGCTGTCAGTAAAATGCCCACGCCACTGACGATTACTGCTGTTTTCTTACCGTGAACTTTGTGGGTTCTGGTGATGAAAAAGGCAATGACGATGAAGCTCAGGATGATAAGCCAAAGCAGCGATAAATGATTGGCCAGTAATGTGAGTAGCCAGATGCTGGTTGCAAGCATCATAAAGCCAAATAACCACTTCACTCGGTTCATCCATGCGCCTGGCTTTGGCAATTTCGTTGCTAGGGAAGGCATTGCGGCAACGAGCAACCAAGGCAGCGCCATACCAACAGCTAGCGCTGAGAAAATCGCAAACAGGGTTGGGGTTGATGCGGTGAGAGCGAACGCAACCGCGGTACCAAGAAACGGCGTAGAGCAAGGGGTAGCAAGTAATGTAGCAAACATACCCTGGGTAAAGTGCCCCACATAGGAGTTATCGCCCCGGGTTGCCAGCCAAGTATTAGCCGAAGAGGGTAGCCTGAACTCGAATAATCCCAACATGTTGGCAGCAAACAGCGTCGTAATCGCCACCATCACACCGATAAACAGCGGGCTTTGGAATTGAATGCCCCAACCGATCGCGTTACCAGTGAGTTTGAGGGTGAGCAGGAAGGCAGCGAGTAGCCAAAATGAAAACAAGATACCCGCCGCTGAGGCAAGAAATTGTTTACGTATTTGTATTTTCGCCAGACCCTGAGCGGTAATCACGGTGCTGAGTTTTAGGCCAAGCACCGGCAACACACAAGGCATGATATTAAGAATAAGCCCGCCTAGCAGCGCGAAGGCAATGGCAGACGCAAAGGAAAAATCGGGTACTGACTCAACAATGGTTCCCGCCTTTGCCGAGATTTCATGCTCAGCCAGAAAATCCCTATCGATAAAGGTGAGCTTTATAGCTTCATCTGCCAGCGCAGGTTTTCCCATCCAACTGCTGGCGGAGTAGGTAGCGGTGACGGTCTCGCCATTCACTGAAATTGTCGGCACAGAAAAAGCCACATCGGTTAGTGCGTCCGAACTGCCATCAACAATGATGTCGGGTGATTGCCAATCGACAGCTTTACTCGCAGAAACTTGCAGTTGCTGTTTTGTATCATCCCATACCGCGCTGATATTTTTCAGTTGAGGTGATGCTTTAGGGACTTGGCTAGCGGCCTGCGCATGCGTGTGCAGCAACTCTGCATTGGGTGTTAGATTCTCTGGTGTAAATGCCAGTTCAAACTCGTAGTCGGTGAGCACACACACAGTGGTACAGGAAGAGACCGTTAACGTACCTGCAAAGTTTGCTGGTTTGTTGATGTCATCAACGTATAGCGTGATGGGAAAAATGATATCGCCTGTGTAGCCTAGCGTATCAATACCTAACAAATCGAAGCGTTGTGGAGCTGGCCATTGCCAGTCCACATCTTTGATGTTGTCTGATGCTTGCCAATTTAGACTTGGCGCAATGCCGCCTTCTCCGGGGGAGCGCCAGTAGGTTTTCCAGTCGCCGGAGAGGTTGATTTCCAGAAATCCTTCAACGGCGTTGGTTGATTCATTGGCATTGCCAGTCAGCGCAATGCGGGCTTTGACCGGTGGGTGAGCAGGATTCGTCAGCCATCCGGTATCCGGTGTCTGGGCGTGTGCGGGAACTATTGCCCACACAACAAGCAACAGAATGCCAATCAGCCATTGTGCTTGTTTAAAAAATCTTGAAGTGTTTTTCATTACCATTCCTAAAATAATTCAATCGAAACTGGGTGAAAGTCGATTGGCTTATTCTCGGAATACGCAGAGTTTTAGATGTAAACGGTAGGGGGAGTGTATCGGCTCCGTTTGGGCGTCGGTTTTTAAACGTATTAACGGCAGAAAGCCAAAGAACAGCAAGACCCAAACAAACAGTGACAGCGTGATATCTTCCCAGCCAATTTTGGATGAGGACAAAAGTTGTTCTGTTAACTCGCAATCACCGGCTGCGGCACTGTCTTTTATCTGTGTACTTTCTTGTGAAAGCTCTGAAGCATTGAGATTTTTCTGTGGGCATACGTTAAACAACCCGGCATTTTGCGACAGGCACACGAACACGACCCACCATACAAAGGTGAGCGCCCACTGCGCGCGAAGTTTTGCCGATTTTGTCTGCATTGCCTAAAACATGTCTTCTGGTTTCTGAAAGCATTCTGTTGAGCTTCAAGCTCGATTGCAAGTTGTGCTGCCATTCTTTGAGTGAGCAAACCAAGTCAGAGTTCACTGGATTTTCCTAAAAAGACCTAAATCTAGCGGCTGAAAATAAAAAGCCCGCAGAAGCGGGCTTGGAATTTAAGGCTTTATGGTGCGTCAGACACCGGTGTTGGCATGTAATGTTCGGGGCGCAGATTCGTCATTTCCGGAATAATGGTCGCGACCGTCATGGTTGACCAGGTGCCGGCGACAATACCGATAAACATAGTGATGGAGAAACCATATAGCGGCTCTCCTCCCAACAGCCACAGTGACCCAACAGAAATCAGTGTGGTTCCTGAGGTGATGAGAGTGCGGGACATAGTAGAAGCAATCGCGCGGTTGTTGAGCTCTGCGATTGGTACGGTCACGTTCGCTTTCAGCAGTTCCCTGATCCGGTCAGAGATGATGATGGAGTCATTCAGCGAGTAACCCAGCACGGCCAATAGTGCTGCCAACACGGTCAGGTTGAACTCCATTCCTGTGATAGAGAAAAAGCCCAGTAGCAGAACGACATCATGTACCAGTGCCAGCAGTGCGCCGGATGCCAGTCGCCACTCGAAGCGGAAACTCAGGTAACCCAGAATCACCAAGAGGGTAATAAGCACAGCCAATCCCCCTTGTTCTGCCAGTTCCTGACCGACTTGTGGGCCGACCAGACTGACGTTAATCATCTCGATAGTTTGTGAGAAAGACTCAAGGATAGGCTTGAGCTCAGGCTGCTCACTCAATTTCTCCGGCGCGGCGTAACGAAGTACCCAATCACCGGCTTCACCGGCTGACACCGCGGTCACAGGCTGTTTGAGCGCAGCTTCCAGTTTGTCTTGAATTTGGTTGGCAGTCAGCGTTGAGTCCAGTTGAACTTCACTGATCATACCGCCGGTAAAGTCGAGACCGAAGTTGAGGCCCTTGGTGCTCAAGGTAAAGATAGAAAGTACCATGAGTACACAGGAAATCAGGCTGCCAATACGGCGAAGTTTTGTTGCGTTTTGCATCGTAATCATTGTTATACCCTCACACCGCGACGTGAATCTCTACCCCAAACCAGATTGATCACTGCGCGAGACGCGAAGATTCCGGTAAACATACTGGTCAACAAACCTAAGCCCAGTGTCAGAGCAAAACCTTGGATAGGGCCATTACCAATGGCATACAAGGTTGCCGCTGAGATAAGTGTGGTGATGTTAGAGTCGAGGATAGTGGCGAATGCACTGCTGAAACCCAAATCAATCGACTGAGCCAGGCTTCTTCCTTCACGGACTTTTTCTTTTACACGTTCGAAGATCAGCACGTTGGTATCCACCGCCATACCGACGGTAAGCACTAGACCTGCGATACCTGGCAGCGTGAGTACTGCGCCAGGAAGCAAGGCAATCAGACCCAGTAGCATCACCATATTGACGACAAGGGCGAGGTTTGCAACCCAGCCAAGCTTGCGGTACCACACCGCCATAAACAGCAAGGTTAAACCCATCCCCATTGCCAGCGCCGCAAAGCCGTTTTGAATGTTTTCAGCACCTAAAGAAGGACCAATGGTGCGTTCTTCGACGATGGTTACTGGTGCAGTGAGAGAGCCAGCACGCAGCAGCAACGCCAAATCCTGCGCTTCAGGCAGGGTGCCGACGCCGGTAATGCGGAAACGGTTACCCAGCTGAGACTGAATGGTCGCCACGCTGATGATGGATGTTTCTTGCTCGGTTTTGCCTTCTGCATTGCGGCTGTATTCGCTGTAAGCCGTCGCCATAGGTTTGCCGATATGCTGCGCTGAGAAGTCAGACATTTTCTTACCGCCGGTTGAATCCAGCGAAATGTTCACTTCCGGCATTCCCATTTCACCCATGCTGGCGCGCGCATCGACAATGTGCTCACCTGACAGAACCGGTTTGCGGTTAACGTGCACCGGGCGACCGTTTTGCTCTGGGATCACCATAGAGCCGGGTTTGTAATCACTTACCACTTCATAGAACGCAAGACTTGCAGTTGCGCCAATCACGTTTTTGGCGGCGGCTGGGTCTTGAACGCCTGGCAGTTCGATGCGGATGCGGTGTTCGCCCTGACGTTGAACTGCTGCTTCTGTGATGCCGAGTTCCTCAATACGAGAGCGCATGGTTTGCAGGTTCTGTTGCACAGTTAGGTTAGTGAGCGTTTGCTTTTCCGCTTCTTTCAAACTCATGGTCAGGGTGTTGTCACCGCTGCCTTTTACTTCCCATTGCGGATATTGATCGCGGAGGAATTGGCGCAGTTCGCCTTCAGAGGCGCTGGATGGCGCAACGACTTTTAAGTCACCTTCACCATTAACCTGAACGCGCACACCGCGGACGCGAAGCTCGCGCGCGTGCTCGCGGACCGCATCAGCGGCTTGTATTGCATGAGCATGGAAAACTTGCTGCATGTCGACATCCAGCAGGAACTGCACGCCGCCGCGAAGGTCAAGACCAAGCTTGATTGGCTTGAAACCCATCTCCAGCAGCCAAGCTGGTGCTGCTGGCACCATGGCCAGTGTCACTGTATCATCTTCCGGCATACGTTTTGCCAAAATCTGCTTAGCCGCATTTTGTTGCGATGATTCGCCAAGCACCACGGTGGTTTTGTTACCTTGCTGGTCAATACGCGTCACGTCGACATCTTTGTTATCCAAGATGCTTTTGATCGCGACAGCTGATGGCGTATTCCCTTTGTGGGAAATCATGATAGCCGGGCTTTCGCCAAACCAAGACGGCAGGGCGCTGAACAGCATGATGATGATGGTGGTGATCAGCACCACGTATTTCCATGCAGGATAGTGATTTAACAGAGTCGTTCGACCTGTTCTTTTTTGAGTTGTTTTTTGCATAGCTCTCGCTCGTCACCGCAAAGCATTTACGGCAAATACGTCAAATCTTTAGTCCACTGCGTGGACGTGTTTAGTGCGCCGATGGAAATCAGCTTGGATTTGAAGTTCAGGCTTGAGCTTGAGAAATGAACCGGTATTGCAGATTGGAATCTTTCCAGCCAGCGATACGGTGCCTGGTCGCTGGGGGAGAGCGAGTCCAGTCGTGCCAGTGGCTGAAAGTGTCGTCGTAATGATAGTAATCAAGCAAAGTGGCAACGTTTGCCAGCTCGATAACCAGTTCATATTCAGGTTCAGTGTTGGCGAGCCTTTCTGGCAGCCAGGAGCCGTTTCTGAGTAAGGTGGATCGGCTTGGTGTTAGCGATTTGGCTGGCGCCCGGTGCTCAGCATTTAACGAAGTGAGCGCATCTTGTGCTGATGTCTGGGCTTCATGCTGAGTGACCACCAGACAGTTCGAGTGAGCGCTGTTAGCGACAGAGTCTGCCGCGAATGATGGCAGCGAAAAAAAGACAAGCAGCAACGCGAGCAAAGTGCCCAAACTGCCGTTGTGTCTTAATGCGTTACCCTTCATGGTGTCACTCAATGATAAATCTGACAGCATCATAATCGCATGGATGCATTATCAACAAGCGGTATTTTCGCGCCTTGTGGGAGTTCGGGTATACTGGCGCACATTCTCAATATCCAAGCCACTAAAAAGTGGTGAAGCAAACTAGGCAGCATTGATGACCACGGAAATTCAACAAAAACTGCAGTCGCTGAAATCGCAGCTTAACTATCACGGCCACCTTTACTACGTCGAAGACAAACCGGAACTTCCGGATGCGGAATATGACCGCATGATGCAAGAACTGCTGGCGATAGAAGCCGAGTATCCAGAGTTGATGACGGCAGATTCGCCAAGCCAGCGTGTTGGCGGTGCGCCTTTAGGTGCCTTTGAACAGGTGCGTCACGAAATTCCAATGCTGTCTCTCGACAATGCCTTCGGTGGTGAAGAGCTTGAAGCGTTTGAAAAGCGCATGAAGGACAGGCTGAACATCTCAGGTGATTTCATTTTCAGCTGTGAGCCTAAGCTGGATGGTCTGGCAGTGAGCTTGATGTATGAGAATGGTGTTCTGGTACAAGCCGCTACCCGTGGTGATGGTGCGACAGGTGAGAACATCACTCACAATGTCCGTACCATCCGCAATGTTCCCTTGCAGCTTCAAGGGGAAGGCTGGCCTCAGCGTTTGGAAGTGCGTGGCGAAGTCTTCATGCCTAAGGAAGGCTTTGAAAAACTTAACGAAAAAAACATCAAAAAAGGTGAAAAAGCTTTTGCGAACCCGCGCAATGCCGCGGCAGGAAGCCTTCGTCAGCTAGATCCAAAAATTACCGCAACCCGTCCCCTTCGTTTCTATGCCTACTCGGTGGGTGTGATGTCCGAAGCGTTTGGTGATTCCCATATCGGTCGTTTAGAACAACTGAAAACCTGGGGCATTCCACTCAGTCCGGAAGTCAAAAAAGTCGAAGGCATCGAAAACGTCAAAGCCTACTATCAGGATATCGGCGCGCGTCGCAATGACTTGCCGTATGAAATTGATGGTGTGGTGATCAAAGTTGACGCCATTGATACACAAGAGCGTTTAGGTTTCGTCGCCCGAGCGCCGCGCTGGGCTATTGCCTATAAGTTCCCTGCTCAGGAAGAAATAACGGTATTACAAGATGTCGAATTTCAGGTTGGTCGCACCGGTGCTATCACGCCGGTTGCTAAACTGGAGCCTGTGTTTGTCGGCGGGGTAACCGTTTCCAACGCCACACTTCATAACGCGGATGAGATTGCGCGCCTTGGCGTAAAGATTGGCGATACCGTCATTATTCGCCGTGCAGGCGATGTGATCCCGCAAATCGTTAGCGTCGTGGATAGTCGTCGCCCTGATGATGCAAAAGACGTGATATTCCCTGATGCCTGTCCAGTTTGCCAATCTCATGTTGAGCGCGTGGAAGGAGAAGCCGTTGCTCGCTGTACCGGTGGTTTGATTTGCCGTGCACAACGCAAAGAGGCCATTAAGCATTTCTCTTCTCGTAAAGCGTTGGATATCGATGGGCTTGGAGACAAAATTGTTGAGCAGTTAATTGAGAAAGAACTGATCACCACACCTGCGGACTTGTTCAAGCTTACAGCGGGACAAGTGACTATGCTCGACCGTATGGGACCAAAATCCGCACAAAACCTCGTGGATGCACTGGCTAAAGCTAAAGAAACCACACTGCCTCGCTTTATTTACTCTCTGGGTATCAGGGAAGTAGGAGAGGCAACAGCAGCAAACCTGGCTAACCACTTCTCCACCTTCGACGCGATTCGTGATGCGACAGAAGAACAGTTAGTCGACGTACAGGATGTGGGTGTCATAGTCGCTAAACATGTTGTGAACTTCTTTAATGAAGAGCACAACAAAGATGTTATTGATGCATTGCTTGAAAGTGGTATCACTTGGCCTGCCATTGAACATCGAGACGAAAATGAACCTCAACCACTGGCGGGTAAAATCGTTGTATTGACCGGAACCCTATCGCAAATGTCCCGTAACGATGCAAAAGCAGCTCTACAAGCATTGGGAGCAAAGGTGACGGGCAGTGTTTCTGCAAAAACCGATCTCTTGATTGCAGGTGAAGCAGCTGGCTCTAAGTTGGCTAAAGCGCAGCAACTTGGTATTGAAATTTTAGATGAAGACGGAATGGTGAGATTGCTGTCACGTTAATTCCATTAAATACAAACCCTCTACAAACGCCAGCATCATGCTGGCGTTTTTTATACCCCGCCCCAAGCGCTTTTGCGATCCGTTTCAGATATTTCACGAGGTGAAATTTGACCATTAAAACGACTGGAAATTCATTTTAATGTCTCAGAAATGAATATGTGATAACGATCTCAATACAGTGTTTTTAGTGTTTTTACTGACCGCAATATTTATTTATGTAATTGATATTTAATGATTTATGTTTTTATTTTTATGTGTTTGTCTAAATAAGGGATCTCGATCACGAACATGGATGGAACTTTGCACCGAGTCATATTTTTTTAATAACAAATAAAGTTCTCGTTGATGTTTTTTCAGGTGAAAGTAGTCTGAGACTCATCGGTTGAGGGAGAGTTCAATCGGTGACAAAAAATCTAAAGCGATGAATTTGAGTCGTTTTGGAAAATCGAATAAACGAGTCATTGCTACGGCGGCCAACCATAACGGCGATGACTTGGAATTCTGAAAAATCCCTTTTAGGAGTTATTTTCCATGGAAAAAATGTTCAAACGTTCAGTACTGGGTGCAGCAGTAGCTCTTGCTGCAGTTTCTGGTAGCGCAAATGCAGCAATTGAACTGGCTGGCGATGCAGTTCAGCTGTACGGTCAAGCTGCAGGCTTCATGCACTTCACTAACCCAAAAGCTTCGGGTAAAGATAGTGCAGCTCAAGCAGTTATCGAATCACGCATTGGTTTCCGTGGCCGTGTTGCTTACGACGAAATCGGTCCTGACTTCATTTGGCAGATCGAAGGCGGTAACGCTGACAACTCAGCCAAGAGCGGTCAACTTGGTGCGCGTGATACCTACCTGGGCTTCGACTTTGACGGCGTAGGTTCATTCAAATACGGTCGTCAGCTGGTAGCAGCATACAACTATGTAGACTGGCCTCACTCAAACCCAGGTCTGGGTAATGTGTTTGACTGGCACAACAAGATTGACGCTTCTTACTCTGACCGTGCAGACAACGTATTCCGTTTTGACTCAGCAAGCTTTGGTGGTTTCAACTTCCAAGCTACTTTGAGCGGCATGGGTTCAACAACTGACGCGCTTGTGAGCAGCATCGCGGGTTCTTACTCTCAAGACATGTTTAGTGTTCATGCTGGTTACTACAACCAAGCTGACTACATGGACGGCGCGGATAAGAAAGGTGACGTTTCTTACACCATCGTGGGTGGTAGCGTATTCCTGGACAGCCTGACACTGACTGCTGCTTGGAAAGCCATGGACAACAACCTGACTAACAAAGACCAAGATGCATACTCTGCAACTGCACAGTACGTAATCGATAGTACTTATGTACTTAAAGCAGGCTACGCGGCAACTTCAGATGTTGATGGCGCAGACAATGGTTCTCAAGCAATCACTGGTCGTCTTGGTTACTTGCTGCCAAGCACTTACCTGTTTGTTGACGTACGTAGCTACGACTTCAACGGTGCAGACGATTCAGATGACGGTACTAACATCCTAGTCGGCGCAGAATACTACTTCTAAGCTATAAGGCATTTGTAGTAATATCAACGCGAGCGTCACTATGGCGCTCGCTTTTTTCATGGAGGGCAGTATGAAGCGTTTTTTTAGTTCGGTATTACTTCTTGGTAGCTTGGTTCCCTTTACTTCGTCAGCAGCAGTATTTGTTGAGTTAGACAAAGATGTAGAAGCGTTGGTTGTAAATGGTGAAGAACTTCCAATTACCATCGTGGGACATCGTTCATTTGATTTGGAAGATGGGAATAACCAAATAGTTGTTCGCGTTTCTAAATTGGTTCAGAAAGGTTCTGAGTTTGAAAAGTTCAAGTCAGACCCTATAGTGGTGACATTTAATACCGCTGATAAAGACATTCTATTGTCACCTTCTCAGACAATAACAAAACTAAATGACGCTAAAAAATTCGATGAGAAGCCTTCTTTTTCACTAGAAGATAAAAACGGCACTAAGATTTCTTCTCAGCAGGCAGTGCTTCCGCGTGGTCCAGGCATGATACGCGACTATGAGCGTGAAGTGGCTAAGTTCAATTACAAGCAGGGAATTGCTGTCGCGCCAAATACATATGCTGCGTCTTTAGCTGCTGGAGAGCAATATGTTCAACCAGAACCAGTTGCCGTTCAGCCAGCCAAACAAGCATCTGCTCCGTTGTCTAACGAACAGTCCCTTATACTGTTGCAAGCTGACTTTATTCGCCTGAGCGCTGAAGAGCAGAAAAAATTCCTTCAATGGGCGGTTGAAAACGTTCGTTCTTAATTTTTCAAAAGGCAAAGCCCTCTCCTAAGAGGGCTTTGCCTGCAATTTACCATTGATTGGTTAAGTTTTTATCAAAACTGCCACCGCTGGTTCTGCAAAGCAGGGTAGGGATATACTCTACTTCGCCATTAGACTTTTCACACATCACTAAAGGACCAGCCTGTGTAGCCCAAGAGGTTGCGTTTGCGGACATGCTTATAGTTGATGTCAGTCCGACTACTGCGATTATGCTCAATAGCTTTTTCATCGTGCTCTCCTAACTAATTGTTATGTGGTTCATACTTATGCTAGGAAAGATTTACATTTTTCGATGAAAAATAAGATATTGCTCGCATATTTATCTTGTTTGTTCCTTCTTTGTATTTGCCAGTAAGAAAATAATTTCCTCTAGGTTTACTTCATTGACAGTGATTGTCCCCGCCACCAAGTGCGCTTACAATATGCGCCAATCGGAAACCATCATTTCTTTTTTACAACGCCGAACGTTATAGGATTAACATGACTGTTAAAACTCGTTTTGCTCCAAGCCCAACAGGCTTCTTGCATGTAGGTGGTGCGCGTACCGCACTGTACTCTTGGCTCTGTGCCAAAAACGCTGGTGGTGAGTTTATACTTCGAATTGAAGACACTGACCTAGAGCGCTCAACCCAAGAAGCTATCGATGCCATCATTGAAGGCATGGAGTGGCTGGGACTTGATTGGGATGAAGGTCCTTACTATCAAACTAAACGCTTCGACCGATATAACGAGGTTGTAGATCAGCTGCTTGCTGAAGACAAAGCTTACAAATGTTATGCGCCAAAGGAACTGCTGGATGAAATCCGCGAAGAGCAAATGGCAGCAGGCGTAAAACCACGCTACGACGCAAATCACCCAAAAGTACTGGCTGCAAATCAAGCTGCAACGGAAGAATCTCCATTTTGTATTCGTTTCCGCAACCCGAAAGAGGGCTCTGTGGTTTTTGATGACAAAATCCGTGGCCGCATCGAAATAGCAAACAGTGAGTTAGATGATCTAATTATTCGCCGAACCGATGGCAGCCCGACATACAACTTCTGTGTGGTCATTGATGACTGGGACATGGGTATTACTCAGGTTGTTCGCGGTGAAGATCACATTAACAATACTCCTCGCCAAATTAACATCTATAAAGCCATTGGTGCGGCAGTACCAGAGTTCGCACATTGCTCAATGATTCTGGGTGATGATGGTGCAAAACTCTCAAAACGCCATGGCGCAGTGAGTGTGATGCAGTACCGAGATGACGGTTACCTCCCACAGGCACTGCTGAATTACCTTGTTCGCTTGGGATGGTCTCACGGTGATCAGGAAATCTTCTCTCTAGATCAAATGATTCAGTTGTTTAACCTTGAGTCGGTTAGTAAGTCGGCTTCTGCTTTCAACACGGATAAACTGCTTTGGTTGAACAACCATTACATCAAGACGTCTGAGCCAGAGTATGTAGCGAAATACCTGCAGTGGCATCTTGATGCTAGAGAGATTGATGTTAGTAACGGCCCAACTATCATTGATGTGATAAAGCTTGTTGGTGAGCGCTGCAATACTCTGATCGAATTGGCTGAACAATGTCGCTATTTTTATCAAGACTTCGAAGAGTTTGAAGCGGGTGCTGCGAAAAAGCATCTTCGTCCTGTGGCAAAAGAAGCTTTAGAGTTGGCACTAAGTAAAGCTGAGTCTATTGAAGAGTGGAACACTGAAAATCTCCATCAACTTATCGCTGACGTTTGCAGTGAGCTTGAGTTAGGGATGGGTAAAGTGGGTATGCCACTTCGTGTTGCGGTAACAGGCCAGGGTCAATCACCATCAGTTGATGCGGTAATGAATCTAATTGGCAAAGCACGTGTTGTTTCCCGAATTGGACAAGCTTTAGAGTTTATCGCGCAGCGCGAAGCGCAATAGTAAGCACTTTTAAGAAAATCTAGCAGGCCCTGTCTCAGTGACAGGGCTTTTTTTGTCTTTTTAAATAGTGTTGCTCCGCACGTGAATGCGAACCAGATCGACTAATTGTCCTTGAGAAAATTGAAGTGTGAGTTGTTCGTTTTTCTTTTCTGAAAATTAGCGTGATCTATATCTCCATTAGTCCTTCTTAGATAAAAGTTACCTTCTTTTATGTTTTTCTTTGTTCTTTAAGTAATTGTTTAATAAGTTTTTTTATCGTTTTACTTTTTAATTTTGAACCAATTCAAACTTCATTCAGATACGGATTTTTTTTTTGTCGTTCCGAATTAAGCTTCTCCCCGTTGATAAATTACATCAATAAACAAACCCGGTACCACTTGCTTTCGGCGGCCAACTAAAAGCAAGCCTGACTCTCTACCGGTGAAATAATTATTTAAGGAGTTTTCCATGGAAAAGACTTTTAAACGTTCTCTTTTGGGTATGGCTGTTGCAGCTGTTGCTATGTCAGGTACTGCAAATGCAGCAATTGATTTACATGGCGAAGCTGTTCAGCTTTACGGTCAAGCAGCAGGTTTCATGCACATCACTAATCCAGAAGTAGGTGATGGTGCGGCGCAAGCTGTTATTGAGTCTCGTGTTGGTTTCAAAGGTCGCGTAGCATTTGACGACTTCGGCCCTGACTTCATCTGGCAAATTGAAAGTGGCGACGCTAACAACACCGATTACGGTGCACTCGGTATGCGTGACACTTTCTTGGGTTTGGACTTTGATGGTGTTGGTAGCTTCAAATTTGGTCGTCAGCTAGTTGCAGCATACAACTATGTTGACTGGCCACACTCGAACCCAGGTCTGGGTAACGTGTTTGACTGGCACAACGCAATCGATGCTAAGTATGAAGACCGCGCAAATAATGTTTTCCGTTACGATTCTGCAACTTGGGGTGGTTTCAACTTCCAAGCTACTTTAAGCGGCATGGGTTCAAGCACTGACGCTCTGGTAGCGAGTGTGGCAGCTTCTTACTCTCAAGACCTGTTCAGTGTGCACGCTGGTTACTATGATCAAAAAGGCTACACAGTGACTACAGCGGACTCTTACAAGTTCAACGAAGAAACTGGTGTAGTTGACTTTACTGAAGGTTCTACTTCTGACGCTGGCGATGTTTCCTATGCAATCTTTGGCGGTAGCATGTTCCTGGGCGATGTAACCCTGACAGCAGCTTACAAGATGATGGAAAATGGCGTAACCGGCGATGACCAAGACGCATACTCTGCAACTGCTCAGTACGTTATCGATGGTACTTGGGTTCTGAAAGCTGGCTACGCAGCAACTAGCGAATCTAAGCTGGGTAACGACGACGATTCACAAGCAATTACTGGTCGCCTAGGTTACTTGCTGCCAAGCACTTACCTGTACATGGACGTGCGTTCCTATGACATGAATGGTAGCGAAGAGAAGAATGACGGTACTAACATCCTGATCGGTGCTGAGTACTACTTCTAATCTCTTAGAACGTTGTCCTTATCTCCAAAGCGGGCCCTTGTGGCCCGTTTTTCTTTGTCAGTCTTAAACCACCTACTTTAGAGGCGGGTGATCAGTTAGGGTGTATGGCAAGAAATTGTATTCGGTGGAGGGGGATAAAAACAAAATGAAACGCGGGGAATTTGAAATGGCGCTCCCACAGGGACTCGAACCCCGATCGATCGCTTAGGAGGCGACTGCTCTATCCTGTTGAGCTATGGGAGCGTTGGCGCTGATGTGAAGAATATCAACGCCGGATGATTAGTATACCCAATTGTGCCGTAACGTTAAGGCTTTAAAGGACTTATTGAGTGTATTTGGTTACCAAATCGCCGATCTGAATGCTTGGAGCAAGCTCGACCGGGGAGACCGCAACTTCTGCCGAGCTCTCATAGACTCGGGTTACGGAGAGCTCTATCTCGCTCTTTTTCATCTGTGTACGATGAATGCCGTATTGGTCGGTGAAAGAAGCGTTGTGCCATAGCGCTAAAACGTCGCCGTGTTTCACTCCATGAATACGCCCGGCATTGATTTGCCCGGTTTGCCCATTGATCGAAACGACCTCTGGGGTTGTAGCGCGGCATGCCAAGTTGCTTTCAAGATCTAGCAGGATATTACGGCTCATACGCTGGGCCATCTCACCGTAAGGAGATGCCCAGAAACGCGCTGTTTTTGTGTCCACTTTGCTGTGACGCTCAAAAGGCCAGGAGGCAATGTCTCTGTAGATATTCTGGTAAATCACTTCACCGGACTTTCCATCAATCACATCAATAGACAAAGCTAGCTGTCTGTTGGTTTGATCTTTTCTCAGCACTTTCTGATCAATCGTTGCTGTCATGTCGGTGATAGTGCCGACCATCAGATATTGTGCGCCAGTATCTTCCGCCACCATTGTGGCCATGTGAGGCTGTGCGGGAGAAATGGAGTAAGGGGTAATGCCCTGAACCACAAAGCTCTGCGCTTGGGTTTCAAATTGACGCTGAAGTAAAACGGTGAAGTCGTCCCCGAATTGGAAAATGCCGCCTAACGCTGCATGTTGAGGCGACAAAATATCAAAACGTCCCAACACCAAGCCTTTCTTGTATTGATGCTTGTGGCAAGCATTTGCCGTCGGATAGATGTCGATACGCGCTGTCAATTTCATGACACCGCCTTTCTCCTTCGCTTCAAGCACCTGAATATGACGAATTTCATCGCCGCTGAAAAGATAGTCTTCTTTCACTTCTTTCAAGTAAGGACGGACGCTTGTGAGGCCAGCAATATCAGCCCCAGAAAATTTTAGGGCCTGATAAATGGCATCTTCCAAGGCTCTTTCTCTTGCCTGCTCTTTGCTTTCTAAAACCGTGCTAATCCCAGTCACTTCGTACCATGCAGCGTTGATAGAGGCCGATGCCAGCGCGATACAAGCGACGAGAGGCTTAATGATTCTTTTGCGCATAACCTTGGTTTCCAATAGTAGGTATAAAAATTGCTAGACCAGATAACATCGCTGAAAAAGCGGCAAGGTGGTTAGCCAATAAAGCGAGAATATAGCCACTCAATGCAAATAATGTTCCCGAAAGAGGGATGAATAGTGGACTGGGCTTTTTCCCTAGAGAGTAACAGGTCAGTCCTAAATCGTGTCCGGAGCCAGACGACAATGAAAAACTGGATAGTGATATTACTCAGTCTAGCAACCGTATCTTGCGCTTATAACCCGATCTACAACGGTAAAGAGCCGTATTCGGGGAGCGAGTTTCTGTTGCAGCAAACCCCAAGACATACATTGGATTACTTTATGGACGGTTTGGCGGAAGAGCTGCTGGAGACCAACAACTACCTGACTGCCAGAACGCCTATGGCTGTCGTGTCCTTTGTTGATGTGGAAGAGATGGATGAAACCAACTGGCTGGGGAACTCTGTCACCGAGGGTATGATTTATCAAATGCAACGTCGCGGGTTTACTGTCATCGACTTTAAGAACACCGGTACTATCCGAGTGACGAAAGATGGTGACTTTTCACTGAGCCGCGATTGGAAAGAGCTGCATCCTGAGCAGCAAATTGATTATGTATTGACTGGGACCATGTTGCGTCAAGGTGGTGGCGTATTAGTTAATGCCCGTATTGTTGGCATGCGATCACGTGTGGTCGTGGCGTCGGCACAGGGCTTTTTGCCAGCGGACAGAATTGGCCGCGACATTGATACATTGCGCAAGGTTCGTATTCAGGATGGCGTGATCATCCGTGGTGACCAGCGTAAGCACCCCTCAGACACTATCATTTTGAAACCGTAATTCTGGAGTGAATATGAAGACTTGGCTATCACTGGCAATGTTATTGATGTTGACTGCTTGCCAACCTATTACCACCATTCGCTCTGACGAGTTGCTCACTGCTGTTGGAACGGCTTCTATCAGCGCCCAGCGTGGTGAAACGGAAGAAGAAAAGCAGTTCCGTGCGATGCGAGCGTCCAAACTGGAAGCTTATAAAGAACTGTCCGAGCAAGTGTACGGTATTCGAGTGAGCGGTTTGACAGAGGTAGATGACCAACAGCTGGGTCATGACAGAACCCGTGGTGCATCGGACGGGATTATTCGCGCGGCAGAGGTAATTGCCAGCTACAAAGTGGGCGACAGCTATGTGACTGAGTTACAACTGAACCTGCGTAAGATGAAGAAGATGTCAGATTATGGAGAATCTCACCACGTGCCAAGAGACGACGCGATCATTTTCTAGTCTCAAACCAATGTAAAAAAGCCGCTCGATGGAGCGGCTTTCTTTTTGAATTATTGGGAGGATCAAGCTTTTACATTGGTGCCCAGCGTTCGACTGCCTGATGCCTGGCCTTCGCTGTCATAAGTCATTTCACTATTACCTGCCGCTTCTTGAAAGAGATTACGAAGCTTGTGCATGCTGAGCTGTGCACGTTGAAGCGCAACGCCATTGGCCTCGTTCACCTGATGACAATTTTCTAGCGATGCTTTGATGTGTGAGATGACTGTAAGGTGTTCTTCAGAAGGCGATTGGAGCTCGGGACATTTTGCTAATTGGGCATCTCTCAACTGGATGTTTTGGATTATAGTGAGTTTTTGTTTCGCGCAGGCATCAATGTCAGCCGCCTTTCTTAAGGCGATCGCCGAGGTTTCTTGTTCCATAACTTCAAGCAGCGCATCAACGTTTTCAGCCTGTGCCTGAAGAAGTTGCTCGAAAGAGAGTGCTTCAGACATGCAAGCTTACTTCATACCACGAAGATCATCTTCGTGTTTCATGATGTTTGCAGCCAGTCGGTCTGCATCCACTTTATATGAGCCGTTTGCAATAGCTGCTTTGATTGCTGCTACCTTTGCGCTGTCAAAATGTGTTTCGCTAGCCATCTGCTGGTTGAGGGCGCCAATCGCGCGACTTTCGTCACTCATAGAGAATGCATCTCCACGATGATTACGCACTTCGCCAGCAGAACCGCTTTCAGCGGCTGTGCTTTGCGTCTTGCTTTGGTTGCTTCTGTTCGTGCTCAATGGCTGACCAGAACGCAGGTGATCGATACTTGCCATAATAAAGCCTTATATCTGTCCGAACCTTCTGTTGCTCACAGTATCGGCCGCATTACTATGAACTTTAGCACTTAATTGCATTTAGTTAGAATTTTACGATTACATGACCGACTGCGGTAATTGTACCATCGACTATACGATTGGATTTGCGGTTGCGGACTTTAATTTGTTCACCGAGAGCACCGTCACTTAATGCTGTACCTTTTGCAATTATATTCAGTCCACTACCTGACGCAGTGATGATCACCTCATCATTACGACAGACCATGCAAATGTCGTTACCGCTAATTGGTTCACCTATACCAACTACACGCTTGATGCGCGAACCGACGATCGTTGAACCATCAGTGTAAGTTTGTCCGCGCTGAAAACGGGCATCGACTAGCTGAACGATAAGATCGTCAGCTGCTATCGTCATTCCCCTGTCCAGCGGTCGCCTTGCGACAACAACTGGCGTTAGCAATTTAATTTGCACCGGTACATAAACTTGCCAACCATCTTCTTTACAGCTCACCATTACGGTGACACTTTTATTGAGTGATTGTCTTCCGGGAACATCAGTGGCTAGTGGTGAAGGGCAGTGAGAGAGTTGAAGTCGGCTGTCCAGATTACCAGCTTGTACCTCAAGCTTGCCATATTCGGGTGGAGTGATTAGGCCTTCTACATGTGCTTGCGCTGCTTCTTTGACTGCGTCGAGTTGACTTGACGGTGCAGCAGCTATAATTGAGCTAAAGCTACACAGAAACGTGCCGATAAAGAGCCAGACTAATCTTTGATAACACATATGTCACATATTGGTTAGTATGGTGAATTTAGATGCAGTAATTCCTTCAATTCGCATGCCAAGATGCGGGTGAGTGCGAAGGTGCTTGCTGCAATACGATAACAAAAACAGGGCAATATGGAGTTTATCTTATGTCGGGGATTCTTGATACGGTCAATCAGCGTACGCAACTGGTCGGACAAAATCGCTTAGAGCTGTTGACCTTTCGTTTGATGCGTAAGCAGCGTTACGGCATCAACGTTTTTAAAGTAAAGGAAGTACTCCAGTGCCCGAAACTGACTTCCATGCCAAATTTGCACCCGCTGGTTAAAGGTGTGGCACACATTCGTGGACAAACCATTTCAGTGATTGATATGAGCCTGGCAACAGGCGGATTGCCTATCACTGACCCAGAAAATCGCTTTATCATTATCTCAGAGTTCAACCGTTCAACTCAGGGCTTCCTGGTTGGCTCCGTTGAGCGAATCGTGAATATGCACTGGGAAGCGATCTTGCCGCCTCCTGAAGGTACTGGTAGCTCAAATTACCTGACTGCCGTCACTGAAATTGAAGGTGAATTGGTGGAAATTCTCGACGTAGAGAAAATTCTGAACCAGATTTCACCGGTGAACGAAGATATTAGTGAGGAAGTGCTGGCCAACAAACCAGTATTTGAAGAAGGCAGTTCAGATCCAACAACGGTACTGGTTGCTGATGATTCAAGTGTTGCCCGTCGTCAGGTGAAGCGTGCGGTGGAAACCATTGGTTATAATGTGGTGCTGGCGCATGATGGACGAGATGCACTGGACAAACTTCAGGCAATGGCCGCTGAAGGGACCATCAACGATCTAGCGCTGGTCATCTCTGATATTGAGATGCCAGAGATGGATGGTTACACCTTAACAACTGAAATTAAAAAAGATCCTAACCTCAAAGATATTCATGTAGTATTGCACTCCTCTCTCAGTGGCGTCTTCAACGAAGCGATGGTACAGCGAGTTGGGGCTGATGCATTCATTCCGAAGTTCGACCCAGACGAGCTCGGCGAAGCCGTAATGAACGCGGTAAAAGGTCAAGAAAACTAATCCATGACGAATATAGCGATCACAGAACAAGAGTATCGTGATTTTTGTAAATATCTCGAAAGTAAATGTGGCATTGTTCTTGGCGACAGTAAGCAATACCTCGTGAGAAGCCGACTCAGTCCGCTTCTCACGCGCTATAAACTCGCTTCGATGTCCGAGCTGTTCCAGCTTGTTCTCACAAACCGTAACCGTGATCTGGCTGTATCAGCCATTGATGCCATGACCACAAATGAAACCTTGTGGTTCAGGGATTCCTATCCATTTGACGTGCTTGCCAATCGTCTCCTACCGGAAGTGGCAGAGAGCAAAAGGCCAATTAAAATCTGGTCAGCGGCGAGCTCTTCAGGTCAGGAACCTTACTCCATCGCGATGACCATTCAGGAAGTGCAGCAGAAAAAGCCAGGTGTTCTTGGGAACGTTGCAATCACGGCGACAGATATTTCCTCTACCATGCTCGAAAATTGCCGCACTGGCATTTACGACAACTTGGCACTGAGCCGGGGATTGTCGCCAGAGCGTAAGCGCCAATTCTTTGAAGATGCTGGTGAAGGACGTATGAAGGTGAAAGATACCCTAAAACGCATGGTGACCTTCAAGCCGCAAAACTTGATGGAAAGCTACGGAATGCTCGGTAAGTTCGACATTATTTTTTGTCGTAACGTGTTGATTTATTTCTCGCCTGACATGAAGTCCAAAGTGTTGAACCAAATGGCGGGCAGTTTGAATCCTGGCGGCTATTTGCTGTTGGGCGCGTCAGAGTCCCTGACTGGTTTGACAGATAGATTTGAGATGATCCGCTGTAATCCCGGCATCATTTATAAATTGAAGTAGGCTTTAAACCCCTTACTTAAAAAGCGGCACAGAAGTTGCCGCTTTTTTTGTGTCTACCGAAAGTTGTTTGCCGATTGAAAATCATAGCATCTCGATAACTTATTGATTCAAAGCATTTCATTATACAGATTGAGAGAGAAATAAAAGTTGGCATCTTACTTGCAAAATATCCGGTATAAGATTTTTGGAGGTGCCGTATGGCGATATCATTCGACAAAGCGCTGGGCGTTCATCAACACACTGTGGGTGTGCGTGCTCAAAGGGCAGAAACCCTGTCGAGCAACTTGGCCAATGCCAACACGCCGGGCTACAAAGCGCAGGATGTTGACTTCGAACGTGCGCTGCAAGCGGCAACCTCTGGGGCAAACTTTGGCCTGAGTCGTACCAACGAGCGGCATATCCCTGCCACCTCTCAGGTGAACGGCCAGAAAATGTACCGCATTCCAAACCAGCCTGATACGGGCGACGGCAATACCGTTGATGCACAGGTAGAACGTAACCTGTTCATGCAAAATGCCCTTGAGTATCAAGCGTCATTGGATTTCCTTGGCTCTAAGTTCAAAAACATGTCCAAGGCACTGAAAGGGGAATAATGGATGAGTCTTTTTAATGTGTTCAATGTGACCGGTTCTGCCATGAGTGCAGAGTCCGTTCGACTCAACACCACATCCAGTAACCTGGCAAACGCTAACTCAGTGAGCAGCTCAGCAGCAGAGACGTACAAAGCACGTCACCCTGTGTTCGCCGCAGAGTTAAATAAATACCAGCAAGGCGACAGCGTGCCGGTTCGTGTTGCAGGTATCGTTGAAAGTCAGAAGCCGCTGCGTGCGGAATATAACCCTGAACACCCAATGGCAAATGCGGAAGGCTATATTTACAAGCCCAATGTCAACGTGATGGAAGAGATGGCCAACATGATTTCGGCATCCCGTTCTTATCAAACCAACGTAGAAGTAGCAGAAGCAAGCAAACAAATGCTGATGCGCACACTACAAATGGGCAAATAAGGTAGGAGTACGGCACTATGAATCCTATTGACGGCGCAGGCGGAGCAGGTGGCGGTAGCTACATCGACCAGCTCAAAGCGCTGCAAGAAAAGCAACGTGCTGAGCGTGGTGATACTGGGGAGAAAGTCACTGGCCAGACCGACCTTAAGCAAGAAGATTTCTTGTCACTGCTGACCAAGCAGTTGGCAAACCAGGACCCGTTCAAGCCTGTTGATAACGAGCAGATGATTGCACAGATGGCATCATTCGCAACCGTCGACGGCATCGGAAAAATGAACGACCAATTCGGGTCCCTGAATGCGGCCATGACATCCAGTCAGGCGCTGCAGGCATCCTCTCTGGTAGGTCAGGATGTATTGGTTCCAGGTAACGAAGGCTTCAAATCAGCGGATGGTGGCATTGCCGGTATGGTGAAACTGCCACAAGCCCTGAACGATGTGATTGTCCGAATCCAGAACGAGCGTGGCGAGCTGCTGAGAACCTTCAGCATGGGTGCCAAGTCTCCGGGGGATCACCGTGTTGAGTGGGACGGCAAAGACGATGCCGGCAACTCACTGCCGGAAGGTAATTACAAAGTCAACGTAAGCGGTAACATTGATGGTAAGTCTCAGGATCTTGAGCTTTCCACCTACGCGAACGTCAACAGTGTTCTATTGGGGAATGGCGACGGTAACGTGATGTTGAACATCGCCGGTTACGCATCTCCGGTCAAACTCACCGAAGTGCTTGAAGTAGGTAAATCATCCAGCCTTGGCAACGTGAGCAAAAGCTAAAAGGACAGAGGAGTTCCAGCAATGGCTTTAAATATCGCACTGAGTGGCCTGGCGGCCGCTCAAAAAGACATGAGCACCACCAGTAACAACATTGCGAACGCCAACACTTTTGGTTTTAAAGAGTCGCGTGCCGAGTTTGGTGATGTGTATTCAGCGTCGATTTTCTCGAATGCGAAGACCACCACAGGTAGCGGTGTGCAAACCTCGATTGTTGCGCAGCAGTTCCATGAAGGTTCCAGTATCTACACCAATAACCCACTGGATCTGCGTATCAGTGGTAACGGTTACTTCGCGGTGGCTAACGACAACCTTGCAACGCAAGACAACGTGTTGACCCGCAACGGTGCTTTCCACCTTGATAAAAACAACAACATTGTTAACTCAGAGGGTCAGTTCCTGCTGGGCTACAACGTTGATAATGAAACATTGCAAGTAGGTTCTTTTGAGCCGAAAGCGCTGAACGTGCCAGATCAGTTTGGTCAGCCACGTGCATCTGAAAAGGTCGATATTGGTTTGAACCTGCCAGCAGGTGGCGCAGAAAAAGATCCAGCGCTATTCAATCCTGAAGACCCAGACACATACAATAAATCGACGTCAGCCACGATCTTTGACTCACTGGGCCAGCCATACAAACTGACCACTTATTACGTCAAAGATAACGTGACACCGAACAAGTGGGCCGTTTACTACACGGCAACAGACGCGACCGGTGAAAAGCCGCTGAGTCTGACTGCCGGTGAATTTACCAGTGCCACCGGTCAAGTAGGTCACTCGATTGAATTTAACAGTGACGGTTCTGTTAATACCGTAAACAACGGCGCGCCAATTCAGACCGTAGAGTTTGGCCCTAACGGTGCAGGTCTTGAAATGAACGGTGCGGATGGTGCGCAGGCGCTGACTATCAACTTCGAAGAGCCAACGCAGTACGCATCACCGTTTGAAATGCGTAAGTTCACTGAAGATGGTGCAACCACGGGCTACCTGGCTAAAGTGGACATTGATCCGAAAGGTACCATCATGGCGACTTACAGTAACGGTGAAAACGTTGCATTAGGTCGCGTGGCAATGGTTCGCGTATCTAACCAGCAGGGTCTTTCCCAAGCGGGTAACACCCAGTGGAAAGTGACTCAACAGTCTGGTGAAGCGATTTGGGGTGAAGCGATGCAAGGCGCGTTCGGCAAGGTGAAAAGCGGTACTATCGAACAGTCAAACATCGACATGACCCAAGAGCTGGTAGACTTGATCACCGCACAGCGAAACTTCCAGGCTAACTCCCGTTCGTTGGAAGTAGGCAACCAGATGCAACAAACGATTCTCCAGATTCGTTAATCGCTACTTGTGTTCTTTTGCCGCTCGGCTACCGGGCGGCAATTCTTTTCCCAGAACGACTCTCATCTCTCTCCTTAACTTGCTCAATTATTGCGCTAAAGTATTGTAAAAATACAAAATAAATTTTTGGCACTCTTCTTGCTTTCTTTAATGTATAAGCGACAGGAGAACGTCTTAATGGATCGCGCACTATTTCTCGCCATGAGTGGCGCCAAACAAGATATGCAGGCTTTGCAGTTGCGTGCCAACAACCTGGCTAACGCCAGTACTACCGGCTTTCGCGCTGATTTAGAGCAAGCTCGTGCCATGCAGGCATACGGTGAAGGTTTGCCTACCCGTGTGTTCAACATGACAGAGCGCCCAGGGCATAGCTTTGCACAAGGCTCAACCATCACCACAGGTCGTGAACTTGACGTCGCGATTAAAGGTGACGGATGGCTGGCGGTTTTGGATGGCACCGGCCAGGAAGGTTACACCCGCGTGGGTAACCTGAAAGTCGACCAAACAGGCATGCTGCAAAATGGTCATGGTCATTTGATCCTAGGTGAGCGCGGTGCGCCTATTTTCCTTCCTTTGCCCGTTTCGAAAATTGAAATTGGAACTGATGGCACGGTGTCAGTGTTACCACAGGGTGCGCCACCGGAAGCGATGGAAGAAGTTGACCGTATCAAACTTGTCCGCCCGAATAACGAAGAGCTTTTCAAAGACAAAAACGGTGTGTTCAAGCCGATTAATCCCGGCACTGTATATGAAGCCGATGCGGGCGTATCGCTACTGACCGGCGCGCTGGAAGGCAGTAACGTCAACCCAATCAGCGAGATGACGGGATTGATTGACCTTCAGCGTCACTTTGAAATGCAAGTCAAACTAATGAAGACCGCAGAGGAAATGGATCAAGCATCTAACTCTCTGCTGCGCTTGGGTTAATTGAGAGGAATTCAGTATGCATCCAGCACTGTGGGTGAGTAAAACCGGCCTAGACGCACAACAGACCAACATTTCGACGATTTCGAATAACTTGGCAAACGCCTCAACGGTGGGCTTTAAAAAGTCCCGTGCGGTTTTTGAAGATTTGTTTTACCAGAATATCAATCAGCCAGGCGGTCAGTCTTCGCAGAATACCGAACTGCCAAGCGGATTGATGTTAGGTGCCGGTTCAAAAGTGGTGGCAACGCAGCGCGTTCACACCAACGGTAATGCCCAAACCACCAACAACGCTCTCGACCTGATGATCGAAGGCGATGGTTTCTTCCAGATTTTGCTGCCAGACGGCAACATCGGTTACCAGCGTAACGGCCAGTTCACTCTTAATGATGAAGGTGTGATTGTGACCTCTGGTGCGGGCTATCCGCTCGAGCCGGAAATTGTTGTACCGCCTGATGCTATTCAGGTAACTATTGGTACCGATGGTGAAGTCTCTGCGAGATTACGTGGACAGCAAGCTAACGCCGTTATTGGTCAGATTACTACGGTAGACTTCATTAACCCGGGTGGCCTTGAGCCAATCGGACAGAACCTTTACCTGCCAACTGGCGCAAGCGGTGACCCTCAAGAGGGTGTGCCGGGTCTTGATGGTCTTGGCAGCGTTCGACAATCAATGCTGGAAACCTCCAACGTTAACGTAACCGAAGAACTGGTAAACATGATCGAAGCGCAGCGAGTTTATGAAATGAACTCCAAGGTGATTTCGTCTGTCGACCAGATGCTTAGTTACGTCAACCAGCAGCTATAACGGAGTAAAGCGCGGATGAAAAAGTTACTGATCACAGGTTTTATGCTGGCGACAATATCCGGCTGTGAAATGATGAGCCCTGAAGCTTTTCTCGCAGAAAACCAGAGCGAAGTGGTGCAGGGAACAACGGAAACTGATGCCGTTGAGGGTACCACTGATCCTGGCAACGAAGGTTTGATTGGTTTGCTTCGCCAACGCGAAGACCCGGTTGCGGGAGACCCAAACTGGACGCCGCTTCATCCGACGCGTCAACCTGAGCATTATGCTACAGCGACAGGTTCATTGTTCAGTGCCGTGAGCGCGCAAGATCTTTACGACGATACAAAACCACGCGGTATCGGTGACATTGTGACTGTGATGCTGGAAGAGAAAACGCAGGCGAAAAAGAGCGCCAGCAGTGATGCGGCAAAATCCAGTGATTTGAGCATGGATCCATTGGAGTTCGGTGGTCAGGAAGTCACGATTGGCGAGCGTAATCTTTCTTATGCAGCAGCTCATGACAATTCAACCAGCGGTTCGACCAGTGCAGATCAGAGCAACAGCATTTCCGGTTCGATTTCTGTAGAAGTGATTGATGTGATGTCTAACGGTAACCTGATGATCCGTGGTGAGAAATGGCTGACACTGAACACTGGCGACGAATATATCCGCCTCAGTGGTACCATACGTCCTGACGATATCACCTCAGAAAACACGATTGCGTCCACGCGTATTTCCAACGCACGAATTCAGTACTCAGGGACTGGTGATCGTCAAGATACGCAAGATCAGGGATTCTTGGCACGATTCTTTAATGTCGTTCTATAACGCGTAACAAAGTTGCCGGAGAATTGACGTGAAGAGTTGGCTAAAGCTGTTTTTGATTGCCGTATTGATTGCCCCAGTGGCGCAGGCTGCCCGCATTAAAGATGTGTCGGAAGTTGCAGGCGTACGAAGCAACCAACTGGTGGGATACGGATTGGTGGTAGGTCTTGCCGGAACGGGTGAGAGTACACCGTTTACCGATCAAAGCTTTAACGCCATGCTGAAGAACTTCGGCATTCAATTGCCCCCAGGCACTAAACCTAAAACCAAGAACGTGGCGGCTGTTGCCGTGAGTGCTGAGCTGCCAGCGTTTTCTAAACAAGGTCAGAAAATTGACATCACAGTGTCGTCTATTGGTTCTGCAAAGAGCTTACGCGGCGGCACATTAGTGCAGACCTTTATGAAAGGTCTCGACGGCAAAGTCTACGCAGTGGCACAGGGTAACCTGATTGTTGGCGGCTTCAGTGCAGAAGGTGCTGACGGCTCCTCGATTGTTGGTAATACACCAACCGTTGGCCGTATTACCAATGGCGCAACAGTCGAGCAGGAAGTTCCTTCACCTTTTGGCCGTGGCGATCACATTACCTTCAATCTGTTTGAGTCTGATTTCACCACCGCGCAGCGCATGGCGGACTCCATCAACAGTTTCCTTGGACCAAATACCGCATCAGCGATGGATTCCACGTCAGTGCGTGTTCGTGCGCCACGTGATTTATCCCAGCGTGTTGCTTTCCTTTCTACGGTAGAAAACCTTGAGTTTGTGCCAGCAGACGCAGCCGCAAAAATCATTGTTAACAGCCGAACCGGTACCATTGTCGTTGGACAAAACGTTCGTCTTCGCCCTGCGGCTATTACGCACGGCGGTATGACGGTCACCATTAATGAAAACCTTCAGGTGAGCCAACCGGGCGCGTTTTCAGGTGGCGAAACCGTGGTAGTGCCAGATTCCGGTGTGGAAGTGACGGAAGAAGATGGCCGAATGTTCCACTTCAAGCCAGGTGTCACGCTGGATGATTTAGTCCGCGCCGTGAATGGCGTTGGTGCGGCACCATCAGATTTAATGGCAATCTTGCAAGCGCTCAAGCAAGCGGGCGCCATTGACGGTCAACTGATAGTGATTTAAGCCATGAAAGCACCATTAGATACCGGATTTATTCACGACCTCAGCCGCTTGGATATTCTTCGCCAGAAGGCGGCGAATGGTGAGCAGTCAGACGATGCATTGTATGCGGCGGCTGAACAGTTCGAAGCACTGTTTACTCAAATGCTGTTCAAATCGATGCGAAGTGCTAACGAAGCCTTCGAGTCAGATTTGATTGATAACCGTACCTCTAAGTTCTACGAACAAATGGCGGATGAGCAGCTTTCCAGTGCACTTTCACGAGAGGGCTCCCTGGGTCTGGCTGACTTGATTGTTCAGCAATTTAAAGGGCTGCAAAACAGCGAGCCTATGGACGTAGGTGATAACAGTGCGAGCGATCGTATTCGCCTACAACCAACCATACCACTCGCGCCAAATACGACGGAAGAGGAGTCAGCAGAGCAAGCACTGCAGCCGCTTTCTGAAGACACGGTTATTCCAACTCCACATATGCTGGCACAGCAAAACGCAGCGCCAAAAGTGGAAAGCAGTAAGCCATTCGAAACACCGGATGAGTTCGTTAGCCGCCTGACGCCTTACGCGAAAAAGGCAGCGCGAACATTGGGCACAGATCCTGCGATTTTGATTGCACAGGCCGCGCTGGAAACAGGTTGGGGTAAGAAGGTGATCGCCAATGCGCGTGGTTCCAGCCACAACCTTTTCAACATCAAAGCGGATCCCCGCTGGGATGGCAATAAAGTGGCGACTCAGACACTGGAGTTCCATGATGATATCCCAGTGCAGGAAATGGCTTCATTTCGTGCCTATCCTTCATATGAAGACAGTTTTAACGATTATGTGAGCTTCCTTAACCGGAATCCTCGCTATTCAACGGCGCTTCAACAGACAGCAGAACCGGAGCAATTTATCCGAGGTCTGCACCAAGCTGGTTACGCGACAGATCCTCAGTACTCAGACAAAGTGATCAGCGTATTCAACCGCGTAAAAGGAATGATGGAGCAATAACTCGCGAGAGCGGTAAGTTGTTGTCCGCTCTGTCACAGCGAAAGGTAGAAACCCATGGCAGAGCAACCATCTTCTCCTGAACAGGCACCAACGCCAGCTCCCCATAGTCTGGCGAAGCATGCTCAGGGTTCTATTCACCGCGATCCCTTTATCCGCGCCTTTCTTGATAAAACGCCGAAAGATATCGCGGAGTCGTTCACCGATGCACAACTCCTTCAACTAAAACTCATGTTTGGTACCCGTGCCAAGGCTCAGCATGCAGTTGACTTCCGACCTATCATTGGCGGTTTTGGGTGGAATTATTATCTGGTTTTCCTGTTTGGGCGTAACCGTCGTGAACTGACCCGTGCGGAGCAAAGAGCGGCGAGTGCAGGGCGGGTTGTTGCATTGTTGGTATGTAGCTTTGTACTGTTTTCTATTGTCATCACCTCGCTTTATTTGCTGAAGTCATTCCTTGGCATCGATCTTTTGCCCAACTTTTCGCTGGGTCTTTGGAGCTGGCTTAACAGTTGATATACCCAAACAGCCGGAAGATTTCGGTTTCAGCGATCATCTTCTGGTCGTCCCGGTAGATAACATGGCGGCAATCCCTTGCCATTAGCGGCACAGAGCGACGCCAAGTCGTTGAAAATATCACCCATCTTATTGAATTTCAGACCCTAAACTCTATGGCATGATTCTTGAATTGTTCTTTTCAATAGACAATTTCGTAGGTTATGCGTTTCCGCATACGGGGGCAGAATGGGGTTTGATCTGCTGACGCTCGGTTCACAGGGCGTTCTGACAGCACAGCGGCAGCTGAATACAACGGGTCACAACATCTCGAACGTGAATACTGATGGCTATAGCCGTCAGTCCGTTGAGCAGCGTGCCAATGACTCCGCCTATTGGTCGGCAAACCAATGGGGCCACGGTGTGCACGCGGCTGCGGTTCGCCGCAACTACGACAAGTTTGCGGTTAATGAATACAACATCACCACATCTGCACTGGCACATGCTCAAACCCGCAATGGCCAGCTCACTATGTTGGATGACATGATGTCCCACTCCGCGAAGAAAATTCCTGAGAATATGAATGAGTTCTATGGCGCAGTGAAAGGTCTGGCGGACAGCCCGAGTGATATGGGCGCCCGTAAAGTGGTGCTGGAAAAATCCCGCCTTGTTGCTGCTGGCCTGAACGACATCAACAATGTTCTGCAAAATCAGGAAGCGGACACCACGGTCGAAATTGATGCCACACTCCAGCGCATGAATGACATCGGCGCGGAAATTGTCGATATCCATAAAGCGATTTTGAAATCACAGGCGGTGGATAACGATCTGCTCGATCGTCATCAAAAACTGATTAATGAACTGTCTGAGTTTACCCAGGTAAGCGTGAACCAGCGTGATGATGGCCTTTATAACGTCATTATTGGCAGCGGTCATACGCTGGTGTCCGGTTTGCACTCGAGCGAACTGCAAACTGTGCCAGGTACACCGGACTACCAGAAACGCCGTTTGGCGCTGGTGGAAGGTAAAACGCTAAAACCTATCGACAATGATGACATCCGCGGCAAGTTGGGCGCGATGTTTGAATATCGCGACAACACGCTGGCACAGGCGCGCGATGAATTAGGCCGTTTGGCAGCAGGCTTTGCCATGTCAATTAACGAGCTTCAATCGCAAGGTTTTGATCTCAGCGGTCAGGTGGGTGAAAACATTTATGTGGATTTTAACAGTGAGGATTTCGCCCGCGATCGCGTGGTGAAAGCATCGGATTCCACCGCTGAACTGAAAGTCTACATTGACGATTTGGCTCAACTGAAAATCGGCGATTACCAACTGAAATTTGATGGCAGCCAATATACCTTGGTCGATCCTGAAAAGAACATGGTGGCGGTGACGCCTTCCGGTTCGCCGCCATCCATTGAATATGACGGTTTGCGTATTCAAGTCGACGTCGGCTTGGCTGCTGGTGAGCGAGTTATTCTCCGTCCAGTGCGACAAGGTGCGGGTCAAATTGCCGTCACCATGGAAGATCCGGCAAAAATTGCGGCACAGAGTTATGTCAGCTCCAAATCGGTTATTACTGGCCAGGGCAGCCTGGAAGTCCTTCAACAAGGGGCGCAGCAAGAATTTCAGGTCGCTATCTCGCCGGATGCCTCTCAATTCGCCGTGCTGGATATGAAAGGCAATATTCTCCTTGCGCCGCAGGCGTATCCACCGGCATCTCCTGTAACCGTGAATGGCACCACGTTTGAACTCACTGAGGGTGCAGCGGCTGAAGATATCTTTGCGGTCAGTCTGCTCCCTGCCGATGGTGAGAACGGAAACCTTATCCGCATGCAGCAACTGCAAACCCAGAAGCTGATGGATGGTGGCCGTTCTAGCTTGATTGATGTTTATGAAGGCCTGAACACGGATTTAGGTGTGCAGAAAGCCTCTTTCGCCCGCCTTGAGGATGTCAGCCGAGTTGAGCATGATGCAGCAGCAGGGCGCGTGGCCGAAATCTCCGGGGTTAACCTCGATGAAGAAGCGGCCAACATGATGAAGTTCCAGCAAGCCTATATGGCGTCTTCACGAATCATGACGGCTGCGAACGAAACGTTTGAAACCCTGCTGAATGCAACCCGATAAGGATCTGAGTGATGATTAGCCGTATTGCCAGTTTTCACAACTACCAGTCAGTGTCGAATGACCTGATGCGCCAGCAGGTGAAGTTGCAGGATAACCAAGATCAGCTTGCCACAGGCAAACGTGTGCTGACAGCGGGTGAAGATCCGGTTGCTTCGATTTATATCCAGAACTTCCGCCAGCAGGACAAGCAGCTTGATCAGTACATTGATTCGATCACGCTTGCCCGTAACCGTCAAACTCGTGCGGAAATTGCGGTGGATGATGCAGAGCAATTGGTCGACAGCGCAAAGCGCAAGACGATGGAAATGATCAACGGTTCCCTGTCTGATGATGACCGCACGGCTCACCGTCAGGATCTGAAAGGTCTGTTCGACAACTTCATGAATCTGGCCAACGCAAAAGATGAATCGGGCAATTTCCTCTTCTCTGGTACCCAGTCCAGTAAGCAACCTTTCTATCGCGACAGTGCGCTAAATGTGCGTTACGCCGGCGACAGCTATCATCGTACAGCGCAAGTCGCACCTGCGGTTGAAGTGCAAACCAGCGATCCGGGCGATCAGGTGTTTATGGAAATCAAAAACCCGTTTGGTGATTATCAGCCGGAATATGACTTGAACAGCGGTTCCTTGCTGCTGTTGGCACAGGCAACGAACACTAACAATGCTGATAACTCAGACTATGCCGTGAGTTTTGGTGTGGACGGTGCTGGGCAAACCACTTATGAGCTGACTCAAAATGGCAGCGTGGTAAGCGCAGGCGTCTACGATCCACAAAACGGCGTGCAGTGGGGAACACTGAGCCTGAGTTTTGAGGGTGAAATGCTGGATGGCGACAAGATTGTGTTAGAGCGTCAGGATACGTTTAACGTGTTTGATGCTTTTAAGAACGGAATCGAGCTGTCACATGAGAGTATCTTCAATGCGTCAGCAACCGCTGAATTGCATCAGGTGACCGAGCAGTTTTCTGCTGCCTTTAAGCACCTGAACAAGGCGCGTTCTGAAGTCGGTACCCGTCTGACGACCTTGGATAGACAAGAAAGCATGCACAAAGACTTCAAGTTGGTACTCAACCGTTCTCTCGGCACCATGGAAGACTTGGATTACTCGACAGCGGTGATCGACATGAATGAAAACATGTTGGCATTGCAGGCTTCGCAACAAGCTTTTGCTAAGACCAAAGATCTTTCCTTGTTCAATTACATCTAACCGATTCAGAGTACCTAAACACTAAAACGGGCGTAAAGCCCGTTTTTGCTATCCAAACAATTTTCTGAAGTCGGTCGGTGTCATGCCCTTGGTTGTCTTGAACTGCCTGTTGAAGTTAGACAGGTTAGAAAAACCCACCCGCTCAGCAACCACCGAAACGGGAATATTTGAGCGTACTAATATCTCGCAGGCTTTGCCAAGTCGATAATTTTTCAGGTGATCTGAAAAGCTGTCCGCGAAGTGTTTTTCAAACATCCGGTATACCGAGCTCTCGCTCATGTGGAGGTGGTTGCATATATCTTGAACAGATATTTGCTCATTGAAGTTGTCGGCGATAAACTGCTGCGCTTTTTCCAGTTTGTCGAGGATCGGCGTATCTTTCGCCACATAAAAGCAGAAAGGGCGAGAGGTCAGTGTTTGCGCTGATTTGTCTTCACACAGCAGCATAAGGATTTCCACCACCCGCACAAACTGTGCGGCGGGTTTCAGCTGCGCCGCGCCATTCATCAAAGGGTACAAAGCCTCAAACGTTGCTTTGGACAACATCAGCCCCTTGTTTGCGCGTACCAACATGTCACTAACGGCAGACAACGCCGGTACCGTGGCTACCAGGGATTGAATCCAAGACTGATCAAGCCAGAGCACATGAGAGCTGCTGGGGCGTTCTGGCGTGGCTGTTGAAGCAACGCGAGTCAGCATGTGCGGCAAACCGGGTCCGGTTACGTAGGCATTGCCATGTGCCGCCTCGCCGACGTAATCATCAATGATGATTTTTCCAGGGGCCACATGATGGGGATCGTAATACAGCACCAGCTCTATTTCATCGTGATAGTGCCAATCACACTGCACCCCCAGCTTGGATGTGGTGCATTGATAATCGACAAAATGCCAGCTTGGACTGACATCTTTTTGAACACGTTCGATGGTTGGCCGCATGAAGAAATCTCGTTGGGTGATAAATAAGTGCTGACACTATTTTTACATGGGTTGTCAGTATGGTAGAAGAAATTGAATGAATAGTATTAGTGGTTGCTCGATGGCTATCACACGAGGTGCATATTTGTCCCTAAACTGCACATAAATAACGAATACATGGTCAAGTCGACTGGCTGCTCAAATCAATGCGTCTAGGCACTTTTTGTGGGAATTAATGAATGAAAAACTATGTAAGTTTCTTAACTGATAGAGCCTCGCTTTGCTATCTGCTGGTCAGCTTGTTTGCTGGCTTGGGCTATGGATTTTTCTATCCACTTTTAGGGATTTTTGTTGTCGACGGACTTGATGCAACACCACTTGATATGGGCGTATTCCTGGCTATCTCGATATTTAGTGGCGTGATTGTTTCACAGCGTATTGCCAAACTCTCTGATGTAGGTTGGCATCGCCGCCAAATTATCTTGTTGGCGCAAGCAGCGTTTATTCTCGTCACAGCGCTCTTTATGGTAATCCGTGACTTTTATCTGGCGTTGGCCGTGATGGTATTCATCTCGAGTTTCTCAGCAGCGGCCCTGCCACAAATTTTTGCGATTGGTCGTGAATATGCCGATAAGGATCTCGGCGACAATAGCACGCTGTTTGTTTCACTGATGCGCGCCATGATGTCGATGTCTTGGGTGATTGGTCCGCCACTGGCATTCATCCTGTACGATGCATTTGGATTTAACGGTGCATTCCTGTTTGCCACTGCCACCACGGTTATTTCGGTATTGATTGTTTGGCGTATGTTCCCGTCAACCAAAGCAAAAGATACTGATAACACGGGGGAAGTGGAGGTGCGTCAATCATGGCGCAAGATTCAGGGAGCACCGTTATATTTGGGTGCGGTATTCATGTTGTTTTTGGCCAACAACATGTATGTCATGTCGATCCCTTTGTATGTAACAAAGGAGCTAGATATGGCAGGATCAGTGGCAGGCCAGTTGCTCGGCTTGGCAGCGTTTGTAGAAATTCCGGTGATGGTATTGGCAGGCCTGTGGGCAGCTAAAGTTGCACCACAGCGTCTAATGGTCTTAAGTGCGGCATCGGCGTGTCTGTTTTATATCTTATTGTTCAATGCTGACTCACTATGGCAAATGTATGTGTTACAACTGCTGAACGGTTTAGCTGTTGGTATCAGTGCCAGCCTCGGTATGGTCGTGATTCAGAACAAAATGCCAAATCAGATGGGCGTAGCGACTACCTTGTTCAATAACGCCATTATGATGGCAAGCCTGGCGTCCAGTGTGACAGTGGGGTTTGTGGCCGAGCTTCACAATTATCACGCAGTGATTCTCGCGATGCTGGCAGCAGGTGCTGTTGCCTTTGGTTTGCTTTTACTTTCGGCTAGGGAGACCCGACGTCCTCCTTGCACAACGAGCATTGCGGCGGAAGCGTAAGACAGGCAGCAGAAACGTAAGAGAAAACACAGAGAAGGTCAGCATCTGCTGACCTTTTTTTGGTACCAAGACAACCTATCAACTGGAAACTACGTCTTTCAACGCACGACGCGGGCTGGGGATTGCAGTCTGCGTTGGGTAGCCAGCGCGGAAAGCAAAAGTTGCCGATTGTGGCTTGCCGGATAACGCGCGCAGGTCATCCGCGAAGGTCTGTGGTTGCCCCAATTGTCTTTGCCTGTCAACGACTTCACAGGTCTGATTAACCGGCTGCATGGAAATACCTTGTGTTGTCGCCCAAAGGTGGATGCGCTGCCACAGTCGTCCTGCCTCAATATTTTGCTTTGAGCTGTAGAGATTATTCAGTGTTAGCAGACCGTGCATGGGAGTAGATGCCATGGTGCGCTGTGTTCCATCAATCCAGTATTGATTAGAAGACTCTTCCGACAAAGGCGGCATGATTTTACTGATAGCAGTTATAGCTGGGGGCAGACCAGCAGTATCGATATAAACACCATCGCGGTGCGCTTGCATATCTTTGTGGCTGAGTCTGAACCATTGGAAGCTGTCTGCAGACATTTGGTGGTCAGTGGCAATGAATCGCGTGGCGTTGACGGTTTGTTGGGTAAATGCTTGCCGTTGTGCTGGGTTGGTCAGCAGGGTAAGGCTGACATCGGGAAACGCTTCTTTGGCCAGCGCGTTCAACGCTGATACTAAGGACGTATCAATAGGCTTATCATGCAGATATTCACTTCGGTCAGTGTGTCGATGACCAATTGCTTGGTAGAGCTCGCTTTGTTCCTGTTTACTCGTTGGTGTCAGAGAAATTGTTGCAACATGCATAGGAAGGCCGTTCCAGGTTTGGTTGGTCAGATCTGTGTCACCAAGCAGTACCTTTGCATCAAACCCAAACGCGGGAGCAGCTTGGATCATGTTTTCCACCGCGCATCCCAGGCCAATACAAAGCTCGCGACCATAAACATCCATAGTGCCCAAATGACGCGATGTGTCTGCGTAGAGAAAAATCGCATTGTCGCGCAGTTCAAAAATCCAAGGTTGGGTATTGTGAGGGTTAGCAGCCAGCACGGCAGCATTGATGATGGCGAGTTCACCGTTTTTCGACGCTGATTGCCAGTCGGTCCAAGGCGTAAACGGGTCACCTTTTCCTACGCTGAACACGCCGTTATCCACGGCACGGTAGACGGTGCCACCCGCGACGACAACGCCTACACCCATTAATCCTTTTAAAAACTTTCGGCGGCCATTTGTTTCTTCACGCATTTTTCTTCCCTCGTTCCCTTTGCATTTTTTCCAAATGTTAGTATCGGAGCCATGACAGTCACAGAGACCGTAGACATCAAATAGGGACTCTGGTCATCAAGGGATGAAAATGGACACTTCACCAACGTTGGTCATGGGCTTTTTGCTGGGGCTAGACAGAATCCTGTCAGATTTAGGATGGGATACCGAAGCCATTAAAACACAGCTAAAACTGCCGAAAGACCTAAAAAGCTCGCCGGATGAGAGATGCGGGCTCAATATCTATAACGCGTTCTGGAAACTGGCTTTGGATCAGAGAAACGATCCGCTGCTTGGATTTAGGGTTGGCATCGATCCGGATTTCAAAGGTGCAAGTGCATTAGGCCAGGCCGTCAAACATAGCCCGACGTTGCGTCATTCTCTGCTGCAACTCAGCGAAATGTCGCCTCTTCTCAATCAAGCTCAGCGCATTGTGCTAGTGGAAGAAAATGACTTTGCCTGCCTTCGAATATTGAATGAAAGCGATGAGTGGGAAATGGAAATGCACACTGACCGAATGCTGGCAGGATTTGTTGCCTTCTCCCGTCAAAATTTGCCACTTGGTAGCTCCCAGACAGCCTTTATTGAACTTGAGCGCTCGTTATCAGAGCAAGAGCAAACAGTGGCCAGTGATTTACTGGGTTGTGAAGTGCTGGGTAGCAAAGCATTTAATCAATTGGTGTTTAATTCCCAATTTCTCAACATGCCGTTGAGTGACAGCAATGAGTATATCCATGGCGTCTTGTCGGAGCATGCCCGGCAATTAATGCAAGAGATTGCCGCCTCCGGTTCATTTGCCAATGAAGTGAAAAAGCGAATTGTCGACAGCCTTCATCACCAAAAGGCGAGTGCGGATGACATTGCTGAAAGTCTTGGAGTGAGCGCGCAATCGCTATACAGAAAACTCAAAGCAGAAGGGGAAACCTTTCAGGATATTCTGGACTCAACACGGCATGACTTAGCGGTGGCGTATTTGAAGCAAGGAAAACTGAGTATTAAGGAAATCAGCTATTGGTTGGCTTTTTCTGAACCAAGGGCTTTTCATCGTGCTTTCCGGCGCTGGGAAGGCTGTACGCCGAAAGAATATACCCAGTGAATTCAGATAAAAATTGGCCGCATCAGTTTGATGCGGCCATTTTATTTGGATTTGAATCAGCTTGCCTGAATGTGCCTGGCAATCGATTCTAGCAGCGGATATTTGTTTTCCAGCATAGGTGGGTAGAAGTAACCGAACTCGCTGTCGCAATACAAAGGTTCAGGCTGTTTGAAATCAGACTCTTCCGTGCCCGCAAAGAATACGTGGCAAGGGGTGCCAACAGCAGTAGTCAGGCGGTGTACTGCGGTACCCGCAGTGATCACTGCATCCAATCCTGTTATAACGGCAGCTGTACCGTCAAAGTCATCACGCAGATCCAGCCCTTCCAGCTGCAAAACTCTTATGCCAGAGAGCTTTTCAATCTTGTTAAGTTCTTTGCTGCAATCACCGTATTGAAGATTGATAAACACTGCGTCTGGAAACTGCTTCACTAAATGCGCGACTTCTTCCGCAATCAAGTAGTGGATGTTACGTGTTGCCGCAGCAAGGCCACTTCGCCAGCAAATACCAATCAATTTCTTCTCTGCATGTTGGTGACGTACTTCAGTCAACTTGGATTGCCAGTGCGCTTTGGTGTCTTCCGGCAAATTCACATATCCGGACTGGTAAACATGGCGGCCATGTTTTTCAAAGCAGATTCCAGCCAGGCTGCCACCGGCAACCCAAGAAGTAATGTTGTTCATGACTTCTTCAGGGATATAAATGTCTTCGCCTTCAATGCGCTTAATAGGCACCATGATGGCTTCTGGGTAAGCACGGTTGAGCACTGATTCCAAGCGCGGGTCACAAGCCACATAAACCTTTTGGGTGTTTTCCAGCACCATCGCAAGGTTATGGAAGTAAAGTATTTCGTCGCCAACCCCCTGCTCTGGCATCACCAGAACAATGTCATCTTTCGGGCGTTCAAGGTTCCACTGCGGCATGTTGCCGCTGTAACGCAAGCGACGATGACAGGTTAGGCCCAATTCATTGGCGCGGTAATAGTTTTCCCATTCGCCGAGGGTGCGGTAAACAAAGCTGATGTTAAAGCCTGCCTCTACATCATCTGGATACTTGGCAATGTAATCTTCAAGCAAAGCTTTTGATGCTTTGGCTTCACCCTTGTACCAAAGAACCTCAGCAAGATAAGTGGAAAGGCGCAGCTTGTTTTCTTCATTGGCGACGCTTGCCGCCTGCTGAATGTGTTGCTGACATTCCAAGATGGCTTCGGGCGTGAAGTTATGACGCGTCCGAAGTAACTGGAAGCTTGCTGTCGCCAGTCTGTTCAGCAAGTCCGTGTCGGTCGGATATTGCTTAATAAAGGTCTTGGCTTGTCGGTAGGCTTCCAGCCAGTTTTCTTCTTTTTCGTAGCTGAGCACAATCAAGCGGCAAAACAGTGGCTCTGCTGGCCAGGCATTAAGGCCGAAGCGAGCATGATCACGTGCTGCTTTGAAATCTTCAATCTTGATGGCACTGTGACTTAGCAGAACCACGATTTCTTTTTCTGACGTGTCTTCATCAAATGCACGCAGCAGGTTTTGGCGGGCAAGGCCGAAGTTTTCTTCGCCCATGTATAGCTTCGCTAAACCGAGTAAAGCAGAAGGATTGTCGCCAGCCACGCTGATCACGGCATTAAAAAGCTGTTTAGCCTGATCCAGATTGCCGCTTGTCACCATTTGGTTGGCGAGGGAGAGGGTTTCCAATACTTCGGCATCCATGGCGGCATTTTTCTGCGAGGCAATCTGATTGATCTGCTTTGCCGTGCGACGGCTCTCGCCCAGTTTACCGATAGCGGCGGTAAGTTGTTGCCGCATGGCGAGCAGTTCTTGGTGATCCGGTGCCACGCCAAGCAAGGCGTCCACGATCTCGAGAGCGTCTTTATTCATGCCGTTTTGCGCCAGCAGCGTCGCTTTATCAAACAGGATTGAAGCTTCGCCTGGCTCAACGGTCAGCGCATGATCCAGCTTTTTCAGTGCCTCTTGCCAGGCACCTTCTTCGCTGTCCATCACCGCCAGTACTTGCAGTACAGGCAAGGCATCGGGAGCATGAGAAAGAATTTGTTCGAACACCTCTCTGGCTTCGCGCTTTTTCTGATGTTGATAGAGCGAAACGCCATGCTCAAACGCTTGTTCCAGTGTCATAGCACTTTCATTGGTTTGGGAGGGATTGTTCATAAGGAATCCATATAGTTATTCGTGCGGAAAACTTAAGTTTTTAAACTAAATAAAAGACAGCAAATACCGTGCCGGAAGACGTTTAATTTATGGATAAATTCGCACGTATTTAGAGGGCGTACTGCTTTGTCTCTGTTTTGAGAATAAAAATTTATTCGAACAAAATGTGATTCATCCCTCTTAATTACAAGATCTGGTGCTATGGTTATGAGGAGGCAATGACCGGAGGCGGCAAGTTGCCGATTTTCTTGAGGAGAAAATCAAATTATTTGCCGTTTTGTTAATCGACTCCGCTCTCGTTGCTCCTAACTTTATGATAAACAAGACTTTCCAAAAATTGGCATGCTATTTGAATGACATTTGGCATGAGGTGTCAGTTGCACTGATACCGTTCCTGATAACGAACTGAAGGCTGGTCCCGCTTCTACATTCGGACAAGTTTGTCGCGGGTAGTCTGTTTCGCAAAATACGCGAAAGTCAAAGGAGAGCAAAATGGGTGTAACAGTTAACACCAACGTGTCTGCGATGACTGCGCAGCGTTACCTGAACAAGTCGACAAACGATCTAAATACGTCGATGGAACGCTTGTCGTCTGGTAGTCGGATCAACAGTGCGAAAGATGACGCCGCTGGTCTGCAGATTTCGAACCGACTCATCGCCCAGACCCGTGGCCTAGATGTTGCGATGCGCAACGCTAATGACGGTATCTCAATTGCCCAAACTGCAGAAGGCGCCATGCAGGAATCTACAAATATCCTGCAACGTATGCGTGACCTATCTCTGCAATCGGCGAATGGTGCGAACGGTAAGTCTGAACGTATCGCGATTCAGGAAGAAGTGTCAGCACTTCAAGACGAACTTAACCGTATTGCAGAAACCACTGCGTTTGGTGGCCGTCGACTGCTGAACGGTTCTTTCGGTGAAGCATCTTTCCAAATTGGTGCTGATTCGGGTGAGGCCATCATCATGGGCTTAACCAGTATTCGTGCTGACGACTTCCGTATGGGTGGTACCGAGTTTATTGCCGCAAACGGTAAATCAGCGGGTTGGGAAGTGGCAAGTACAGCAGCTACTCTGACCATGGCGTTCACGACCAAAGACGGTAATACTATCAACCTGAACATTGGCGCGAAAGCGGGCGACGATATCGAGGAAGTGGCGACCTATATTAATGGTCAGTCCGACGAGATGGTTACGGCGTCTGTCGATGAAGCTGGCCAGCTACAGATTTTCGTCGCGGAAGAGAAGCTCTCTGGCAACGTAACCTTTGGTGGTGGTTTGGCAACATCTCTTGGCCTCGTCACTGGCGCTGGTGCAGCAACCACGACGCAAGACATTGACGTCAGTGATGCGGGTGGCGCACAAATGGCGGTGGGCATTATCGACTCAGCCATGCAATATATTGATAGTCAGCGTGCTGATTTGGGTGCGAAGCAAAACCGCTTAAGCCACACCATCAGTAACTTGTCGAACATCCAAGAGAACGTTTCTGCGTCTAACAGCCGTATTCGCGATACCGACTTCGCGAAAGAAACGACAGAGCTCACCAAGGGCCAAATCCTGCAGCAGGCAAGTACCTCTATTCTTGCTCAGGCGAAGCAGTTGCCGCAGGCGGCGCTCAACCTGCTCCAGTAATCTGGAATACAGGTCCCGAAAAAGCGGCAAGCCATTGCCGCTTTTTTTGTGCTTTTTTCAGCAAACAGCCTGAGCCTCCTAATTATCACTTCTCCCCTAAGCCTTGTTATTACTGGGCTTTCTGTCTTTCTATCTGCTTTTGCCGACAAGTTTTTTAAATCATCACTAAAGTTTTTCCCTACTAAGGCGAAAACCTTCATAGCACCATGATTTTACGGCTTTTCACCCTCCTCGGTGGCTTGTAAAAAAAGTAGGAAAAAAAGTGTAAAGGTTTTTCCAAACCTGCCGTTACATGGGTTGTGAGAGATTTAGAACTGGTTTTCCCTGGGTTGCTGGGCGGAAGCCGGACTTAGTACCAAAGGAGAATAGTTATGGCTATTACAGTAAACACTAACGTGCCTGCAATGACCGCTCAGCGCTACTTGAACAGCTCAACCGACGCGTTGAACAATTCGATGGAGCGTCTGTCTTCGGGCTTCCGTATTAACAGCGCAAAGGATGACGCAGCAGGTCTGCAAATCTCTAACCGCCTGATTTCACAAAGCCGTGGTCTTGATGTTGCAGTACGTAACGCAAACGACGGCATCTCAATGTCACAAACTGCTGAAGGTGCGATGGAAGAATCCACCAACATCCTGCAGCGTATGCGTGACCTGGCGCTGCAATCTGCTAACGGTGCAAACGGTGACCAAGAGCGTGTGGCAATTCAAGAAGAGATCGTTGCCCTTCAAGACGAGCTGAACCGTATCGCGGAAACCACTTCTTTTGGTGGCGCGAAACTGCTGAACGGTACTTACGGTACAAAAGCATTCCAAATCGGTGCTGACGCGGGTGAAGCGGTCTTCATGGAGTTCAAGAACATCCGTGCTGACGAAGCGATGATGGGTGGTGCGACCTATAAAGCGACTGTGGCGGCATCTGCAGACATGGCGGCTTGGACCGCGACTGGTGGTGCAACTCTGTCTATGGCAATTACCAATGCTGACGGTACTACTGCGACTATCAACGTTTCTGCTAAAGCAGGCGACGATGTTGAAGAAGTGGCAACCTACATCAACGGTCAATCTGACGGCAAAGTATCTGCATCTGTGACTGAAAATGGCGAACTGCAAATCGTATCTGCTTCAGGTGCTGATGTTGCATTCACCGGTGCACTGGCGACCTCTCTGGGTATCGCAGGTGCAGCGAAAGTTGACCAAACAGTGCAAGACGTTGACGTCAGTACTGCAGGTGGCGCTCAGCGTGCAGTTGGCCTGGTGGATAATGCGATGCAATACATCGACTCACACCGTGCTGAGCTGGGTGCGAAGCAGAACCGTCTGAGCCACGCGATTGCGAACCTGGATAACGTTAACGAGAACGTTAGCGCATCTAACAGCCGCATCCGTGATGTTGATTTTGCTAAGGAAACGACGCAGTTCACTAAATCTCAGATCCTGCAGCAGTCTGGTACGTCTATACTTGCACAAGCGAAGCAAGCACCGTCAGCTGCACTGAGCCTGTTAGGCTAATAGCAAGACCAAAAAATGACGGTGAGCTTGCCTCTCACCGTCAATAGCTAACAGGAGGTGAACTACGATGGACCTATCATCCGTTTCGACGTCATCCCTGTCTCATGTGACTCCACAGTCAGGCACGAAAGTTGCTAGCAGTAAACAATCTGTGGAGGGGACTCAACCCAACATCACGAACCAGCGGCAGATGGCAGAGAATGTTGAAAAGCTGTCTCAACGCCGTGTAGAGCAAGTCCAAAAGCTTGAAGCTACACGGGAGATGCAGCAAGAACAGCTCGAAATGCTGGTTGAGCGACTGGATGAGTTTGTGTCTACCTTTAACAAAGGCTTGTCATTTCGACTCGATGAGAGTTCTGGAAGAAGCGTAGTTACTGTCTATGAAATGAGTAGCGGTGACATCATCCGACAGATTCCTGAAAAAGAAATGCTAGAGCTAGCACAGCAACTGTCTCTTCATGCGAGGGGGCTCGTTGCAGAAAAGGTATAACTGAGGTAAGTGAAAAATGGGTTTAAGCGCAACGGGCCTTGGCAGTGGCATGGACATCAACTCCATGGTCAGCAAAATTGTTGAAGCTGAGCGTGCGCCTAAACAGGAGCGAATCGTTAAGGGCCTGAACGATGTTGAAACTAACATCAGCGCCTACGGTAGACTCAAAACTTCCCTCGATACGATGAAAGGCTTGATGTATGACTTTCGCCGTAACAATACCTTCGCGGCGCGGAGTACAGTTTCAAACAACGAAGAAGCTGTCTCCGCATCCGCTGACCACCAAGCCGTTACCGGCGTTTACTCCATCGACGTACGGCAACTCGCGCAGTCCCACAAACTGGTTTCTGACGGTTTAGATTCCAAAGCTGATTTTGGCGCAGGGCAAATCACGCTGAGTCTGGGCGGTCGAACCACCACCATCGATATCGACGCGAACAACAGTTCACTGCTCGATATTGTGCGCACCATCAACAGCAGTGCGAATAATCCAGGTATCAAAGCGTCTGTGATCAACGACGACAGCGGTGCGCGATTGATCCTCGGTGGTGATAAAACAGGTATAGATAACCAAATTTCCGTTAGTGTGAATGCGCCGGTAACGTCACCGCTGCAGGCACTGGCCTACGACCCTGCCAGTCCAACTAATTCGATGAATGAGATGCAGGCGGCTTTGGACGCCCGCATCCTGATTGACGGACTGGCATCGGTTTCCAGCGATACCAACACGTTTTCTGACGCCATTCGTGGTGTCGAGATTGAAGTATCCCAACTGACGTCTCCTTCAGATGGCCCTGTTATTGTCACAGTAGACGAAGACAGAGACACAGTGAAAGCGTCGCTCGAAGAGTTCGTTGATGCTTACAACGCTTTCTATCAAGTGACCAAAGCGCTGTCTAAGTACGACCCGGAAACCCAGCAGGGTGGCCCATTGGTTGGCGACAGCGTGATCCGTTCAGCGGTTAACCAAATGCGTTCGTTGTTTTCTACACCAATTGAAGGCGCTCCGGATTCACTGAAAACACTCAGTGAGCTCGGTATCTCCACCACGATGGATGGACGTCTGGAAATCAACTACAACCTGTTGGACAAACAACTGACGCGTAACTATGGCGCGTTAGAAGGTTTCTTCGGTGGCAATCAGGGCTTTGCCCGAAAAGTAGAAGAAACAGTGCAGAATTTTACCGGGGTGGGTGGTGCAATCCGTAACCGCGAGTCGAGCTTGGGTGACCAGCGAATTCGACTGCAAGATGAACAGGACAAACTGGATCGCCGAATGGAAGATTTGGAAAACCGCACCTTGAAGCAGTTTTCCGCCATGGATAATGCGATGGCTGAGATGCAATCTCAACTGTCCGCCATGATGAATATCATGCCGGCAATGTAAGTGAGATGACAATGCAAGCTTTGCTGTCCCAACTGTCAGAGATTGATGAACAGCTTCTGGCAGTACTGAATTCAGACCCTGTCGACTCCAGTGAGATGGCACGGTTATTGAATAATAGAAAACAATGTCTGGCAGAAATCACGATGTTGCCGGAAAAGCCGGAACAAGCTGCATGGTCAAAGGCAATCGCCAGAACCGAGCAGTTATTTAGCCTTATAAAAGTACAGCGTGATAGTGCTGCAGCCCATGCCAGTCGTTTTAAGAAAGGGCGTCAGTCAGTGCAAATTTACAAAAAGTTCGAGTAGGTGAGGAATGTTATGAGAGGGTCACTTCAGGCCTACAAAAAAGTCTCAGTAGACAGCCAACTGAGTGCAGCATCACCACACAAGGTGATTCAAATGCTGATGGCGGGTGCTATTGAACGCTTGGTTCAGGGCAAAGCAGCAATGTTGCAAGGCGACGTTGCGGTGAAAGGTGAACGTCTGGGTAAGGCGCTGGATATTATCATCAGCCTACGTACTTGTTTGTCGATGGACGATGGTGGTGAAATTGCAACTAACCTTGATGCACTTTACGACTTTATGATCCGTCAAATTTCTGAGGCAAACCGAGACAACTTGGATGCACCCATCGATGATGTGATCGATATTTTACGAGAAATTAAATCAGCGTGGGATCAAATACCGGCTGAGTATCACAATATCACCTCTGCAGACGCATAAAATCGCGTAAGATTCACTACAATCTATTCTGTCTTGGCACTGGAGTCACAGCTTTATTGTGTCTCTGGTTGCCTTATACCAAGCAATAATTACAATAGCTGAATTATTCTGTTATTGGTGACATCCGTCGCGCCGATGACTTAGATAGTTTTAGGGCAGATATATCTCACACATGCAAGGTTTAACGAAGATTCTTGTTATCGAGGATGATGAAAAATTTCGTCACGATTTAGGCGTTATCTTGGAGTTTATTGGTGAGCAATACCTGCTATGTGCAACCACTGAGCTAAATGATTCGCACTGGAAGCAAGCCGAGGGTGCTTGTTTTCTGGGTAACATTCACTCACCACAGCGCTTCTCCCAAGTGCTGGATAGTTTGGCGATAAACAATCATATTCCTGTTATTGCACTTGCGAAACACAAAACGGAATTGTCTGGACTGCCAAATTTTGTCGGTGAGCTTGAGCTGCCACTAAATTATCCCCAACTTGCTGATGCACTCCGACACTGTCAGGAGTTTTCCGGCAAGCGTGCATTTAATATTCCTCAACTTAGCCGAAAAAATACGCTTTTCAGAAGCATGGTAGGTCGCAGTGAAGCGATTGCCGATGTTCGTCATCTTATTGAGCAAGTGGCAGGAACCGACGCCAGCGTTCTGATTCTGGGTGAATCCGGTACCGGTAAAGAAGTCGTTGCACGTAATATCCATTACCATTCGCAACGCGGAAAAGGCCCATTTGTGCCTGTAAACTGTGGTGCGATTCCACCTGAGCTGCTGGAAAGTGAGCTATTCGGTCATGAGAAAGGGGCATTTACTGGCGCAATTTCTGCGCGTAAAGGCCGTTTTGAGTTGGCTGAAGGCGGCACACTGTTCTTAGATGAAATTGGCGACATGCCTCAGCCGATGCAGGTTAAACTGCTTCGTGTGCTGCAAGAGCGTTGTTTTGAGCGTGTCGGCGGCAACAAGACCATTCAGGTTAATGTTCGTGTTGTGGCGGCCACACACCGCAATCTGGATGCCATGATTGAAGAAGGCTCATTCCGTGAAGACCTTTTCTATCGCCTGAACGTGTTCCCAATTGAAATGCCGGCACTGCGAGAACGTATTGAAGACACACCATTGCTGATTCAGGAATTGATGGCGCGTCTGGAAGCGGAAGGCGGGAATCAGGTTCATCTGACCCCACGTGCAATCAGCTCGCTGATGGAGCATGACTGGCCGGGTAATGTTCGTGAACTTGCGAACCTGATTGAGCGCATGGTCATTCTGTACCCAGGGCAAATGGTGGATGTGAACCGCTTACCGAAGAAGTATCGCTACAGTGATATTCCTGAATTCCAGCCTGAGACCTTGGGTGGCTTTGAATCCGAGGAAGATCTTGAACGCGATGCGCTTCATGCGGTGTTTGCGATGGACGAGCCGGAAGAAGAGATGCCAGGTTTCTCTAACCCTTCTCCCGCCGGGCTCCCGCCGGAAGGTGTTGACCTTAAAGCTTTGCTGGCTGATCTGGAAGTTGAAATGATTCGTCAGGCTTTGGAAGCGCAAATGGGCATTGTGGCGCGTGCAGCGGATATGCTGGGTATGCGACGCACGACACTGGTTGAGAAGATGCGTAAGTATGGTCTCAACAAAGAAGATATTACCTGATCGTAGTTGTCCGCCGTAATACGGAATTGATTGATATGAAAGCGAAGTCATTTTTTTGACTTCGCTTTTTTGTTCCTTTCTTATCTAGTTGACTGAAATTTAAGATATTAATAATTGGCACATTACCTGCTTAGAGCTATCTAGCGTCAGAAAAAGAGAGCTAAATAGTCGAGCATTATGGAAGCCAATCATTCTCCTTTGGGAACCGTTGATCAGCAGGTTCTGAGATACAAACAAGTATTAGATGTCATGCCAGCAGGCGTGATATTGCTGGATCCGTTCGGTCGTGTAGCGGAGGCCAACCCAGAGGCATTTCGTCTGCTCGGAACTCCGTTAACTCAAGAGCGTTGGGTTGATGTGATTAACCGCGCTTTCTCGCCCCGAGAAGATGACGGTCATGAAGTTTCGCTGCGTGACGGACGCAAAGTGAAGCTTAGTATTTCCGCTTCTGATTCCGGCCAGCTCATTATGATCACCGACATGACGGAAACCCGCCTTTTGCAATCGCGTGTTAGTGACCTCCAGCGACTGTCCTCGCTGGGTAAGATGGTTGCCTCGCTGGCGCATCAGGTGCGTACACCGCTTTCCAGTGCCTTGCTCTATGCGGCAAACCTTGGCGCGCCAAACCTTAATGAGCCCACCCGTAAGCGCTTTCAGATGAAGCTGGTGGATAGGCTTCACGATCTCGAAAAGCAGGTCAACGACATGCTGCTGTTTGCCAAAGGTGGCGACAACAAAGTCGTGAATACCTTTAGTCTCGAGCACTTGCTTAATGAATTCGAACCTATGGTCGAGGCTTTGGTGAGCAGTCAGCAAGTCGAGTTTGAAATCAACTGTGATGACGAATCTCATCAGCTGCTTGGGAACATGAATGCACTGGCGAGTGCATTGTCGAATCTGGTGGTTAATGCCATTCAAGTGGCGGGCAAAGGCTGCAAAATCGTTGTCGATGCCCGTGAGATTCAGGGTCAGCTGTTCCTGTCTGTGGCTGACAATGGTCCGGGTATTGCCCCAGAGCTACAAAGTAAGATTCTCGAACCTTTTTTCACAACGAGACAACAGGGCACAGGTCTTGGTCTCGCTGTTGTTCAAATGGTCTGCCATGCCCACAAAGGTAGGCTGACACTTCAATCTCAACCGGGCCAGGGTGCCTGTTTTACGCTCTGCCTACCAATGGCAGACAACTGCGATACCACGCAAGAAGAGGTATCAGGAGAAGCACAATGAATCAGAGCAAAGTACTTATCGTTGAAGATGATGAAGGCTTGCGTGAAGCCTTGGTGGATACCCTTGCACTTGCAGGTTACCAGTGGCTAGAAGCAGACAGCGCCGAGCAGGCTTTGTTGCTGTTGAAAAATGAAACGGTCGACATCGTGGTCTCTGACGTACAGATGGCAGGCATGGACGGCTTAGGGTTATTGAGAAACCTCAAACTGAATTATCCAAACCTGCCAGTGCTTCTGATGACAGCCTACGCCAATATTCAGGATGCCGTCGCTGCAATGAAAGAAGGCGCAATCGACTACATGGCAAAGCCTTTCGCACCGGAAGTGCTGCTGAACATGGTAAGTCGTTATGCGCCTGTAAAAGCAGACAACAGCGATGCCGTTGTGGCAGATCCGAAAAGCCAGGCGCTGATTGCTTTGGCGGATCGCGTGGCGAAAACCGATGCCAATGTGATGATCTTGGGTCCAAGCGGTTCAGGTAAAGAAGTCATGGCGCGTCATATTCACCGTCAGTCATTGCGTTCTGAAGGGGCTTTCGTTGCAATTAACTGTGCTGCGATTCCAGAAAACATGTTGGAAGCGACTCTGTTTGGTTACGAGAAAGGAGCCTTTACGGGTGCCGTTCAAGCATGCCCAGGCAAATTCGAACAGGCGCAGGGTGGTACCATTTTGCTAGATGAAATCAGTGAGATGGATTTGGCACTCCAAGCCAAACTGCTGCGTGTGCTTCAGGAGCGTGAAGTCGAACGCCTCGGTAGCCGTAAGAGCATCAAATTGGATGTGCGTGTATTGGCTACCAGTAACCGCGATCTTCGCCAATATGTTGAAGAAGGTAACTTCCGCGAAGACCTTTACTATCGCCTGAACGTTTTTCCAATTTCCTGGCTGCCTCTGTGCGAGCGGGCAGGAGATATTATTCCGCTTGCGGAACACCTGCTGAAACGCCATTGCTGCAAGCTTGGACAAGCGGTTCCTCAACTAACTCAGGGCGCTACCGAAAAACTGACACAGTACCGCTGGCCAGGTAACGTGCGTGAACTGGATAACGTCATGCAACGTGCGCTTATCCTTTGTCATCAAGGCGTGATTGAAGCTGGAGATATCCTTCTGGAAGGCGTCGACTGGCAGGATGCAGGTAGCCTCCAAAATCTGGTGTCCTCTAGCGAGATTGTACAGCCAGTGGTTCAGCCTCAAGCGGTACCACACCGCCCGGAATCAATCGTTGCCTCGGCGGATAGCTTGGGTAGTGAGCTTCGCGATCAAGAGTTTGCCATTATTCTGGAGACAATTCGTGCTTGCGAAGGCCGTCGTAAAGATGTAGCAGAGCGTCTCGGTATCAGCCCACGTACGCTTCGTTATAAGCTTGCCAAAATGCGTGATGCGGGTATCGACATTCCTCAGTGAAGCGATGCTTTTTGTTGAGTGAGTACGTTATAATATTTGGCTTAATAATTGCATAAATAGTAATCAGAAAGCCCAAAGAGCCCGGACTGACGGGAATTGCCAAAGTTTTGACAGCGAGGATGACCTATGAAAATTAACCCGATGCAGCATGAAATGCAGACCATGGCATTGGAAGCGCAGAACACGTCACGCGCTGCGACTGGTCAACAGGTCTCACAAGACTTTGGCGAACTTTTGTCAGGTGCCATCAACTCAGTGAATGGCATCCAAAAGACCTCCAGTGAACTGGCGACACGTTTTGATCAGGGTGACCGCAGTGTCAGCCTGTCAGACGTGATGATTGCACGCAACAAATCAAGCGTTGCATTCGAAGCGACTGTACAGACCCGCAACAAGCTGGTCGAAGCGTACAAAGAACTGATGAACATGCCTGTTTAATGTAGGACGTAACCTGTGGCGGAAGATAACGACAACACACAACTCGCCCTCAACGATGGTGCTGCGGCATTACCCGCCACCACGGATAGCGGATCTTCGCTTGCTGATCCGGATATGATGGAGCGTAATGTCACCCCAACCGGTCCGCTGGGTGGGATTGATATCGCGCGTCAACTCATCCTTGTCGCTGCCGTCGCCATTTGTATCTCCCTTGTTGTGTTGCTGTTTTTGTGGGTTCAGGAACCTGAGATGCGCCCACTGGGCACCTATGAAACAGAAGAACTGATCCCGGTGCTCGACCACCTTGACCAACAGAAAATCGACTACAAACTGGAAGGCAACACGATTCGTGTGCCTGCCAAAGATTACTCGACCATCAAACTAAATCTGAGCCGTGCAGGTCTGAACTCAGCCTCAGAGGAAGGTGATGACATTCTGATGCAGGACATGGGTTTTGGTGTATCCCAGCAACTTGAACGCGAGCGCCTCAAATTGAGTCGTGAGCGTCAGCTTGCAGCAGCCATTGAGAAAATCCGTGCAGTCAGTAAAGCCCGCGTACTGCTGGCAATGCCAAAACAGAGTGTATTTGTTCGCCATAATCAGGAGGCCTCGGCCACAGTGTTCCTGACCGTTCGTGGTAACACGCAACTGGGTCAGGAGGAAGTCGATTCTATTGTCGACATGGTGGCGTCTGCTGTGCCAAGCCTTAAACCTTCCCGTGTGACCGTAACAGACCAACATGGTCGTCTGCTGAGCTCGGGCAGTCAGGATCCAATGGCTTCACAGCGCCGCAAAGAATATGAACTTGAGCGTAAACAAGAACAGGCTTTGCGCGAGAAAATCGACGCTATTCTGATCCCTGTACTGGGTCTGGGTAACTACACCTCCCAGGTTGATGTCACCATGGACTTCAGTTCGATCGAGGAAACCCGCAAGCGTTTCGACCCTGCGACTTCTTCGACGCGAAGCGAATATACCCGTGAGAATTACAACAACACCGATTACGTAGCCGGTGTTCCGGGCGCACTCAGCAATCAACCACCGGTTGACTCTGCCATCCCTCAAGATGTGCAGGATCTGAAAAACGGCGGTGCTGGGGACAAAGGTTCATTAAGCCGCGAAGCGACCCGGAACTTTGAATTAGATACCACCATCAGTCATCGCCGCGGTCAGACTGGCACCATTGCCCGTCAAACCGTCTCTGTTGCTGTTGATTATATTTCTTCAACTAACCCGGAAAGCGGTGAAATCACCCGTACGCCAGTCGGTGATGCAGAGCTTGAGAAAATTCGCCGACTGCTCGTTGGCGGTGTGGGTTACGCTGAGAACCGTGGCGACATTCTGGAAGTGATTTCCGTACCGTTTGTCACGCCAGAAGAAGTGGCGCTGGGTGAAGTCCCTATCTGGGAACATCAGAACTTTAACGACTGGGTACGCTGGTTGGCTGCATCACTCGTTATCATCGTGGTGGTGCTGGTATTGATTCGCCCAGCCATGTCCAAACTTATCAACCCAGCAAAAGACGACGATGGCATGCTGGGACCAAACGGCGAGATGCTTGGACCAGACGGTTTGCCTCTCAGCCCGGATGACGATATTGGTCTGATTGGTGCAGAACTCGATGGTTCAAATGCCTTTGGTATGAGCTCATCGAATCTCAACCTGCCTGATCTCCACAAAGATGAAGACCTGCTCAAAGCAGTCAGGGCATTGGTTGCCAATGAACCTGATCTTGCTGCTCAGGTAGTGAAAAGCTGGGTAAGTAACGATGGCTAAAGACGATAAAGACGGCGCTGCGAGTGACTTTGACGTCTCGCAGCTATCAGGCATAGAAAGAGCCTCTATTCTCCTGCTTAGCCTGACTGAGCAGGATGCTGCGAGCATCATCCGACATTTGGAGCCTAAGCAGGTTCAGAAAGTAGGTGGTGCCATGACGCAGCTGTCAGATTTGAATCAGGACAAAGTGAATGCTGTTCATCGCGCGTTCCTCGAAGAAATTCAGGGTTATACCGCAATAGGTATGGGCAGTGAAGACTTCGTGCGCAATGCGCTGGTTGCTGCACTGGGTGAAGACAAGGCTAATAACCTGGTTGACCAAATTGTTCTGGGTAGTGGGTCAAAAGGTCTCGATTCACTCAAGTGGATGGATCCCCGTCAGGTGGCGTCCATCATCATTAACGAGCACCCTCAGATCCAGACTATCGTTCTCTCTTATCTGGAACCGGAACAATCAGCTGAGATTCTTACCCAGTTCGCGGAGCGTGATGCTCTTGATCTGGTGATGCGTATTGCCAACCTTGAAGAAGTTCAACCAGCAGCACTGCATGAGTTGAATGAAATCATGGAGAAACAGTTCGCAGGTCAAGCTGGTGCGCAGGCTGCGAAGATTGGTGGCTTGAAAGCAGCTGCAGATATCATGAACTACATGGACAACTCACTCGAGTCTGCACTGATGGAACAAATCGGTCAGACCGACGAAGAGATGGCATCGCAAATTCAGGATCTCATGTTCGTTTTCGACAACCTTGCCGACGTGGACGACCGCGGTATCCAGGCCATCCTCAAAGACGTGCCTCAAGAAGCATTGCTCAAAGCGCTCAAAGGTGCGGAAGAAGGCCTTCGCGACAAGATCCTTGGCAATATGTCGAAACGTGCGGCAGAAATGTTGCAGGACGACCTCGAAGCCATGGGCCCGATTCGCGTGGCAGATGTAGAAGCTGCGCAGAAAGAAATTCTTTCTGTGGCACGCAAGTTGGCCGATTCTGGCGAAATCATGCTGAGCAGTGGTGGTGCGGACGAGTTCTTGTAACTCTGCCACCTTTTTCAATTTCAACAACGCTTCAACACAGAGTTTTATAAGGTAGAAACATGAGCTTAGAGCGTCGTCGCGGATATATTCGTGCAAGCGAGCAGCCAGAAGGCGTTCTGGAGCGTTGGGATATTCCAAATTACGATCCGTCCAACGCGCCGCCGCGTGATACGGCGATGAATTACGATCCGGGCTGGGAACCTTCTGAGCTTCTCGAAGAAGATCAGGAGCCGGAGCTTGACCTTTCCATGCTTACCGCTGACTCGTTGGAGCAAATCCGCCAGTCTGCTGTTGAAGAGGGCATGGCAGAAGGCCGCGAAGCGGGCTTTACTGAAGGTAAAGAGGCTGGCTTTGAAGAAGGCAAAACAGAAGGATTCGAAGCGGGTAAAGAAGAAGGTTACCAGCAAAGCATGGAAGAGGGCCAGCAGCTGATTGAAAATCGCTGCCATCACCTGGATGCCATGCTTTCCAAACTTGCTTTCCCGTTGGAGCAGGTTGACCACCAAGTTCAGAATCAAGTGGTCGAATTGGTATTGCATCTTGCTAAAGCGGTGATTCAGACTGAAGTTCAAACTAACCCTCAGGTGATTTTAAACACCCTTCGCGAAGCCGTGAATGCGCTGCCAATGACCGGCCGTCAAATAACTATCTACCTCCACCCTGAAGATTTGGATGTGGTGACTACTGCTCACAGCATGGAGTCACTGCGCGATCGCGAATGGCGATTGATTGCTGAGCCAGCGATCAATCGAGGTGATATTCAGGTCGCATGCGGAGATTCTGTGGTGGATTACCGCATGGAAGATCGCATTCGTGAAATGTTGATCCGTTTTGCTGGGCAAAACATGACGAAAGAGCCTGAACCACCTGTTGATGGTTTGGGTTCGGATGTCCTTCTGGGGGCTGACAAAGTAGTGACAGGCGATATGCCTGAGCAGCCTGAGGAGCCTTCGTTTGAACCTCAGGATGAAGACGTAATCGCATCTGCTGCTGAGCCTGCACAAGATGCAGAATCTGCAGTCGAAGAAATCCCTGACGTAGATGTTCAGGCAGGAGATGACGATGGTCAGCCTGTCTGAGCGACTTGCCACGCTAAAAACCGATAATCTTTCCACGCGTCCGGTTGCCTCGGGCAAGCTGGTACGAGTCGTCGGTTTAACTCTGGAAGCCATTGGTTGTCGCGCCCCGGTTGGTAGCCTTTGTAAAGTCGAAACCCTCAACGGCACGATTGAAGCTGAAGTGGTGGGTTTTTCTGGTGAAACTCTGTATTTGATGCCAAGCGAGCAGATCTCCGGTGTGTTACCTGGGGCACGCGTGACTCCAATGGTTGGCGAACAAGGTATTCCTGTTGGCCTCGAATTGCTTGGTCGTGTGATTGATGGTGTTGGTAATCCTCTGGATGGTTTAGGGGATATCTTTACCGGACAAACGGCTCCTTTCACGCCTGCTGCTATCAACCCATTGGCAAGAAAGCCCATTGATACGCCATTGGATGTTGGCATCAAAGCCATTAATGGCCTGCTAACCGTAGGCAAAGGCCAACGTATTGGTCTGTTTGCTGGCTCCGGTGTCGGTAAATCGGTGACACTCGGCATGATGACGCGAGGCACGACTGCACAGGTGGTTGTGGTTGGCTTGATTGGTGAGCGTGGTCGTGAGGTTAAAGAGTTCATTGATGAAATCCTTGGTAAGGAAGGCCGTGAACGCTCCGTCGTGATTGCAGCGCCTGCCGATGCATCACCCTTGATGCGTTTGAAAGGATGTCAGACGGCACTCACTATCGCAGAGTTCTTCCGTGATCAGGGTCTGGATGTCCTGCTTCTCATGGACTCACTGACTCGATTCGCTCAGGCGCAGCGTGAAATTGCTTTGTCTGTTGGTGAGCCGCCTGCCACTAAAGGTTACCCGCCTTCAGTCTTCGCTAAATTGCCAGCGCTGGTTGAACGTGCTGGTAATGGTAACGAAGGGCAGGGCTCAATTACCGCATTTTTTACCGTCTTGACCGAAGGCGATGATCTGCAGGACCCGATTGCAGATGCTGCACGAGCGATTCTCGATGGTCATATCGTGCTTTCCCGCGAAATGGCAGATGCCGGGCACTATCCGGCGATCGACGTTGAACGCTCTGTGAGTCGCGTGATGCCAAATATCGTGAATGATGAGCATATGCTGATGGCGCGTGCGGTGCGGCAAGTGCTTTCCGTCTGCCGTAAAAATCAGGATTTGGTGTCAATCGGTGCGTATAAACCGGGCACCGATCAGGCGATTGACCAAGCATTCACCCTCAAGCCACGTTTGGATATGTACCTGCAACAGGGTATGAAAGACGTGGTGCCGTATGACATGTGCGTCAACATGCTGCGTTCGACCCTCCAATAGGTGAATCATGTCAGAAGCAGCAATGAACCTTCTTATCGACCAAGCTAAAGAGCAGGAGCATCAGGCGCATTTGGCTCTGGTTGCCGCTCAGCAGGAGCTGCAAAGCTACTATGTCCAGGTCGAGCAAATTGAGCGATATCGTTTGGACTACTTTCGCCAGATGTCCGAGCGTGGACAGGCTGGTTTGAGCGCCAGTAGCTATGGCCACCTTAACCGCTTTATCGTCCAACTTGATGAAACACTGGCAAAACAGCGCCAGGCGGCAATGGATTTTGAAGACAATGTTGAGCAGTGCCGCGAGCATTGGCAACAATGTCGTCAAAAGACCAAGTCGCTGGAGTGGCTGGTTGAAAAGCGCCAGAAGGAAGCAAAAATGCGGGCTGAACGTCTGGAGCAAAAGCAGATGGATGAGTTCGCCACCTTGATATACACCCGTCAGAAATCCTCGTTCTAGTATTTTGGCCTAATAATTGCTTTTACCTTTCTAACACGTTGCCGGACAAGGTTTCCGGCGTTAAACGACAAAGAATCTGAAGCGGGATAATTATGAGCCAAACCAGTTTCTTACTTTCCGGTTTATCAAACAGCAAAGCGCCAATGGGCGAAGGCAAAGCTGTCATGTCTCCAGAAGTGTCTGAAAGTGAAGGAGAAGGTTTCTTCGCTCAACTGGCACAGCTGGTTTCTGGTGACGGTGAAGCCGAAGCCGTGTCAGGTGAAAAAGCCGTTGCTACAGAAGGCGATGCTGCCAGTGAAAAGGCAATTAATGCCGCATTGACAAAATCACTGGCAAGCGCTGAAGGTGAAGATGCCGAAAAGTTGGCGCTGGATGAAGGAATTTTTGACGCAGATGGTGAAGAAGTCGCCGTTAAGCCTGCTATTGATGGTAAGTCAGATGCTGAAGTCCTGAAAGCCACAAAAGCGATTGATAGTGGTGATGAAAGTATCGCGAATCGCCAACAGGTTGCTAAACAGGACGGTGAAGTCCTGCTTCAACGATTGAATGAATCCAATCAAGTGCTTCAGACCAAGCCAGAAGAGGCTTCACCAGAGCTGAAAGTGGCCCAGGTAGAAGCAGTAAAGGCTGATGGCAAAAGCTTGCCGCAACAAGCCAAGAACAGTGAAGCCTTGCCTGAAGAGGTAAAAGCCGCACTGGCATTGCAGGCTCAGGCACCGAAAGCAGAACTAAAAGCCGCTACCCGTCAATCTGACGGAAAGCTCCCCTCTGATATGGCTAAGCCTCCTTTGGATAAGGCAGTGGAAGCCGAAGTAGATGCTTTGCTTTCCAAGCCTGTTAACCTTCTGACTGACGAAGAAAAGCTTGTTATCCAGCAACTGATCGTCACAGCGGAAAAAGGCTCTCTGGATGTGTTACCTGAAAGTGGTGTCACACAAGCGGGAACGAAACCTTTGAGCGACGCAGAGCTGATTGCCGCAGTGGATGCCCTTCGTGCATCGACAGCACAAGAAATACAACCTGACACACCGACTGTTGCAGCGCCGGTAATGGCTCAGGCAGCTTCAATGGTAGCGGCAAATGGTGACGTGGAAATCACACCAGAAATGATGGCGAAAGCAAGTCAGTCTCCGGAGTGGGCGGGAACAAAAGCGCAGCAGGATATGATGATGCGAGCCCAAATGGCTGCAGCATCGACAATGAATGGTGAGCCAGATAAAGCACTTGCGGCAGAACTGCAGGCGAAAGGGCTAATCCCCACTGCTCAGGCAAACATGAGTCAAGCCGCCTCTGCGGTTCAGGCGGCAGTGAATCCGCAAACCCAGCCAACGACTCCAATGTCAGCGTTTGCCGCTATACCTTGGACGCCAGCGGCAATGCAAAATGGCGCTAATCAACCTCAACCTGCGGCAAGTCAGGCTGTGTTAGAAGCCACTGCAGCTCAGCAGCCGACAGAAACAACTCGCCCGGGCACTGAAGTAAAAGCCGATCATTTGGCACAACAACTGGCATCTAGCTTTGGTCAGCAAGCAGGTGCAACCGCAGCTAAACTTGATGCCGCAGCTGCACAGACGCCGTTGCAAATGAGTCAGAACCAGACAGAAGCGGCGAATGCCTTGTCTGAACGCGTCAACATGATGATGTCGAAAAACCTCAAGCATGTTGATATTCGCCTCGACCCGCCAGAGCTTGGCAGGCTGCAAATCAAACTGTCAGTAAACAGCGATCAGGCATCAGTGCAGTTTACGGTAGCGAATCAGGCGGCGAGAGATCTGGTGGAACAGTCCATGCCACGTCTTCGTGAAATGATGCAGCAACAAGGCCTGCAACTGGCGCAGTCTTCGGTACAGCATCAAGATTCAGGTGGCAGACAGTCTTTTGCCGGGAACCAAGCCCAACAAGGTGAAGGTCAGGGCGGACAGAACGGACAAGGTCATTCCTCCGGGTTTGGACGAGGCGATGAACAAGACGCAGATCACTCTGTGACAAACCATGATCTCTACGTCAACACACCAAAAGATCGTGTTGACTATTATGCTTAATGTAGCATTCTTGCTGCGCTTGTTTTGAAACTGGAAATCGAATTAAACCCTAACTGAGGTGAATCATGGCAGATGAAGATATTGAAGCTGGCGGCGGTGGTGGCGGTAAAAAGAAACTGATCATTATCATCGTGGCGGCAGTGTTGTTACTCGGCGGTGGTGCAGGTGCTTTCTTCTTCCTGATGGGCGGCGATAGCGCGCCGCAGGAAGATATCGTGATTGAAGAGCCTGAACCGGTGAACCTTCAAGCTATTTACGTTACGTTGCCGCAGCCTTTTGTGTTTAACGTAACTGGCGACATGCAACAGCGGTTAGTACAGGTAAAAGTGCAGCTGATGGTGCGTGGCGATCAAAATGAGACATTGGCGAAGCAGAATTTACCTCTGGTTGAACATAGCCTTCTGACAACGTTCGGGGCTGCAACCGTTGAGCAACTGCGCACGCCGCAAGGACAGGTGGAAGTCCGCAAGCAGGCTGTCGATACCGTTCAGGCTGCAATGGAAAAAGTCACCGGCAAAACAGTGGTTGAGCGGGTGTTATTTACTGGCTTTGTAATGCAATAGGTGCAATGTGACCGATCTCCTCAGTCAAGACGAAATTGATGCGCTTCTTCATGGTGTAGACGACGTTGAAGAAGAGGAACAGGATTCCGGCAGCGGCGGTGGCGGCGATATCGCCTCGGCCTCGAATTTTGACTTCTCCTCACAAGACCGTATCGTCCGTGGGCGAATGCCCACCCTGGAGCTGATAAACGAGCGATTCGCACGACATATGCGCATCAGCTTGTTTAATATGCTGCGCAAAACGGCTGAAGTGTCAATTAACGGCGTACAGATGGTGAAGTTTGGCGAATACCAAAACACACTATTTGTACCGACCAGTTTGAACATGGTTCGCTTCCGCCCGCTGAAAGGTACCGCACTGGTGACAATGGAAGCGCGCCTTGTGTTCATCTTGGTAGAGAATTTCTTTGGCGGTGATGGCCGATTCCATGCGCGTATCGAAGGCCGTGAATTCACCCCAACTGAGCGTCGTGTCATTCAAATGCTGCTTAAGCTGATATTTGAAGACTACAAAGACGCTTGGGCGCCGGTCATGAAGGTTGAGTTCGAATACCTCGACTCTGAAGTGAATCCGGCTATGGCGAATATTGTGAGCCCGACAGAAGTGATTGTTGTGAGCTCGTTCCACATCGAACTTGATGGTGGTGGTGGTGACTTCCACGTAGTCATGCCTTACTCCATGGTTGAGCCAATCCGTGAATTGCTCGATGCCGGTATCCAGAGTGACAAGATGGATACTGACAAGCGCTGGTCGAAAGCGCTGCAAGACGAGGTAATGGATGTGGAAGTGGGATTGACAGCCAAATTGCTGGAAACGTCTCTGTCGCTGCGCGATTTGATGGAATTGGAAGCGGGTGATGTGATCCCCGTAAAAATGCCGGATGCCTGTACTGTTTACATCGAAGATTTGCCGACATTCCGCGGTAAGATGGGACAGTCAAACGACAATCTGGCAATAAAGATTACTGACAAGCTCAAACGTCCTGAAGTGATGAAGAGTGATGTCACCCTGTTGGAAGACGACCCGATTGAGCTGCTCGAAGATTTGAGTGACAAAGAATCGGATGAATAACTAATACGTTGGTAGATAATCATGAGTGATGTAGAAGACGATTGGGCTGCAGCGCTTGCCGAACAGGCTGAAGTAGAAGGCGGTGATGACGTACAGACTGCCCCGCTGGATGAGCTGGTGGATGAAACGCCGCCAATCAACGCGGATGAAGCCCGGAAGCTGGATGCGATTCTTGATATTCCGGTAACGATTTCCATGGAAGTGGGCCGTACCAATATCAACATTCGTAACCTGCTTCAATTGAACCAGGGCTCGGTCGTCGAGCTGGACCGTCTGGCGGGTGAGTCGCTGGATGTACTGGTGAATGGTACTCTGATCGCCCACGGTGAAGTTGTTGTGGTAAACGACAAATTTGGTATCCGACTCACTGACGTAATTAGCCAAACAGAACGAATCAAAAAGCTACGTTAACGACAAACTCTTTACTTGCTTTATTGAAGACGCCTGCCGCTTTGCGGTGGGCGTTTTTTTAGGCCTGGATTTTGCTTAATGGGGTGTATTACCCGAAAACACAGGCTGAGAAAGAGAGTTCATGGTATTCCTGCGACGAGCTGCAATTGGATTGATGTTTGCCCCAAGCGCCTACGCGGCCGCACCGGATGGTCAAGACCTGGCGACGACTCTTGGAGCGTTAGTGCTGGTGATTGGTGTGATTTTCGGCTTGGCCTGGGCGCTCAAACGCATGCAGGTGCCTTCGCTGATGGGGGCGAAATCTGGTCTTAGAGTGGTTAGCCAGCTTCCTTTGGGCCAGAAAGAACGTGTTGTGGTGCTCGATGTAAATGGTGAACAGGTACTCGTTGGTGTCACGTCCCAGCAAATCACACTGATAAAATCGTTGGAAAACCCGATTACTGATTCGGAATCCACGAAATCTTTCTCTTCCCAATTCAACCAAATCCTGAAGAAAAATGATGCGTCTTAAATCCGTCACTGCCATTTTTCTGGCGCTTTGCTGCTTTTTTGTCCCCCCATTTGCACTGGCTGAAGAAGAGCCAGCGCCAGCGTCAGAAACTATTACTGAAACCCTGATTAACGATGCGGGTGAAGCCTCGATGATCCAGGCACGAAATGGTGGTGGCATTCCAGCACTGACCATGACCGTAAACCCGGATGGCAGCGAGGACTACTCGGTCACTTTGCAGATCTTGGCGTTGATGACGGCGCTTGGCTTCCTGCCAGCGATCGTTATTCTGATGACTTCGTTTACCCGTATCGTGGTTGTGATGGCCATTCTGCGTCAGGCCATGGGTCTGCAGCAGACGCCATCAAACCAGGTGATCATCGGTATCGCCATGTTCCTGACCTTCTTCATCATGTCGCCTGTGATTGATCGAATGAATGTCGCGGCGGTTCAACCTTATCTCAATGAGGAAATTACTGCCCGCGAAGCGTTTGACCGCGTTCAGGTACCATTGCGTGAGTTTATGTTGCAACAGACAAGAGTTAAAGATCTCGAAACCTTTGTGAACATGTCTGGCTCGCAAGTGACAGAAGCGGAAGAAGTACCGATGACAGTGCTTATCCCTGCATTTATTACGTCAGAGCTAAAAACTGCCTTTCAGATAGGCTTTATGCTGTTCCTGCCGTTTTTGATTATCGATCTCGTGGTGGCCTCGGTACTGATGGCGATGGGTATGATGATGCTCTCGCCAATGATCGTGTCTTTGCCATTTAAGCTGATGTTGTTTGTGCTGGTGGACGGTTGGAACCTTATCCTATCGACCCTCGCAGGCAGTTTCGGGTAGGAGTGAGTCATGGGACCAGAAGCTTTTGTCGAACTATTTCAGGATGCGCTGTATCTCATCTTGGTCATGGTTTGCGCCATTATCATCCCCGGTCTTATCGTCGGTTTGCTGGTGGCGATTTTCCAGGCAGCTACCTCGATTAACGAACAGACCCTGAGTTTTCTGCCACGTTTGATTGCGACACTGGTGGCGCTGATGTTCTTCGGCCATTGGATGACACGCATGCTGATGGAGTATTTCTTCCGCTTGATTGAAGAAATACCTCTGCTGCTTTACTGACTGAGCATCAAACATGGAATACCCGGCAGATATCATTCTTAATTGGCTGGCACAGTACTTCTGGCCGTTTACGCGCATCTCATCAATGATGATGACGATGACGTTTTTCGGTGCCCGTTTTGTGCCGGTTCGCATCCGTCTGTATCTGTCTCTTGCTATCACCTTTGCGGTGATGCCCGCGCTTCCTCAAGTGCCTGAAACTATCCAGTTGGTTTCTTTTGGTGGCTTTGTGGTATTGGCGCAACAAATCCTGATTGGCATTGCGATGGGCACAGTGACCCAGTTTGTCATCCAGACCTTTGTGCTGCTTGGCCAAATCATCGGTATGCAGTCGAGCTTGGGTTTTGCTTCTATGGTCGATCCGGCCAATGGTCAGAACACGCCCTTGCTGGGTCAGTTTTATCTTTTCGTGGCGACCATGATCTTCCTCTCTACCGATGGGCATCTACAAATGCTCAATTTAGTGGTGATGAGTTTTAAAACCCTGCCAGTGGGTGAAATGCTCGGTGTGGCGGATTACCGTGCGCTGGCAAGCTGGTTTGGCATCATGTTCAGCGTGGCACTTGGAATGGCACTGGCAGGGATTATCGCCTTGCTCACGGTGAACCTTTCGTTTGGTGTGATGACCCGCGCCGCACCCCAGCTAAATATTTTCTCACTCGGTTTCTCATTTGCGTTGCTGGTGGGTTTGATGATCTGTATGTATCTGCTCAACGGAATTTTGCCGCATTACCTGAATCACTGGGACACAGGACTGAATACTATCTGTGACCTTATCCGTCTCGACTGCACAGTAGGTGGAGGTGCCTGATGGCAGAGAACGACGGTCAGGAACGCACAGAAGACGCCACGCCCCGAAGGCGACAGCAGGCGCGGGAGAAAGGTCAGGTACCGCGCTCAAGAGAACTGGCATCAGTCGCCGTGCTCGTAGTGGGCGCAATTGCATTGATGTGGTTTGGAGAAAGTCTTGGCAAAGCCTTGATGGAGATGATGCGAAAACTCTTTACGCTCACGCGTGAGGAGATTTTTGATGTCACTTCGCTGGGCCTGATTTCTTATGGGGCGATATTTCATATTGTCTGGCCGATCACCTTTGTACTGCTGATGTTGTTTATTGCCGGTTTGATCGGTGCTTCCGCGCTGGGTGGTGTCTCCTTTTCTTGGGAAGCTGCAAGGCCTAAATTGTCCAAAATGAGTCCGTTGCAGGGCATCAAACGGATGTTCGGCAAGCAAAGCTGGGTCGAGCTTATCAAATCCATTCTGAAAGTGGCGCTGGTGTCCGGTGTAGCTTTCTATCTGATGTGGGTAAGTCTCGATGACTTCTACCAACTGAACATCGAAACCTTTCCGACCAACCTCTATCACGCGCTTGAGATTCTGATGAATTTCGTGCTGCTGATTTGCTGCTCATTGCTTGTGGTGGTGGCGATAGATGTGCCGTTCCAAATCTGGCAGCACAATGAACAGCTCAAGATGACCAAGCAGGAAATCAAAGACGAATACAAAGAAACCGAGGGTAAGCCTGAAGTTAAGGGGCGGATCCGGATGCTCCAGCGCGAAATGGCCCAGCGGCGTATGATGGCAGAAGTCCCATCTGCAGACGTCGTTATCACCAACCCGGAGCACTACTCGGTTGCGCTTCGTTACGACAGTAAAATCGACAAAGCGCCAGTGGTAGTCGCCAAAGGTTCAGACTTCCTCGCATTTAAAATCCGTGAAATTGCCGCTGAGCATGACATCACGATTGTGCCAGCACCGCCGCTAGCCCGTGCTGTGTATTACAGTACTGAACTGGAACAACAGATCCCAGATGGCTTGTTTACGGCGATCGCCCAGTTGCTCGCCTATGTGTTCCAGTTGAAGCAGTACAAGAAAGGACGTGGGCGTAAACCTAATCCGCTCGCCGATCAGCAATTGCCAATACCGCCGGAATTACGTCGCTGATGTGATACTTGACCATGTGCTAACAATAACTCATTGATTAATAAGTGCAGTAAAACTGGTTCGTTTTTTGCTTCTGAGGAGTCAGTGATTAAGCCCAGAAGAACACATAACGACACATGAAGCTTTCTTTGCCGTTCTACGACAAGGTACAGGACAAGATTCCATTCAAGCGAGGGTCTGCATTCCCTGCGATTGGTGCGCCGCTCCTCGTACTCTCAACCCTTGCGATGGTCGTGCTGCCGATGCCGCCATTGCTGCTCGACCTGATGTTCTCTTTTAACATTGCCCTTTCTTTGGTCGTGCTGCTGGTTACTGTTTACACCCGTAGACCGCTGGATTTCGCGGCATTTCCAACCGTATTGCTGATTGCGACCCTGATGCGTCTGGCGCTGAACGTCGCATCCACTCGTGTAGTACTGCTTCATGGCCATGAAGGGCCAGGTGCTGCAGGACAGGTTATCGATGCCTTTGGTTCAGTGGTTATCGGTGGCAACTACGCTGTTGGTCTGGTGGTCTTCCTTATCCTGATGATCATCAACTTCATGGTTGTCACCAAAGGTGCAGGCCGTATTTCCGAAGTAAGCGCACGCTTTACTCTTGATGCCTTACCAGGTAAGCAGATGGCTATCGATGCGGATTTGAACGCAGGTCTGATTAATCAGGATCAAGCGCGCACCCGCCGTCAGGAAGTCACCAAAGAAGCAGATTTCTATGGTTCGATGGACGGTGCGTCAAAATTCGTTAAAGGTGATGCCATCGCCGGTATTTTGATTCTGGCGATTAACATTATCGGCGGTCTTTCCATCGGTATGATTCAGCATGACGTCAGCTTTTCAGACGCCATTGAAATCTACACCCTGCTGACTATCGGTGATGGTCTGGTGGCACAAATCCCGTCGCTCTTGCTGTCGATTGGCGCTGCCATCATGGTGACCCGTCAGAACACTGACGAAGACATGGGTCAGCAGCTGGTCTTCCAACTCGTAGACAACCCACGCGCACTTATTATCGCGACGGGTATCTTGACCGTGATGGGCATTGTCCCTGGTATGCCACACATTCCATTTTTGACGCTGGCGCTTGTTTGCGGTGGCTTCGCTTATTGGAAAACCAAAGAGCAGGCTAAAGCCAAGAAAGAAGCTGAAGAAGCTCCCACAAAAGAAGTTGCACCGCCTAAGCCGAAAGAGCTGTCTTGGGATGATGTGCAGCCTGTAGATGTGATTGGTCTCGAAGTCGGCTATCGCCTTATTCCAATGGTTGACCGCGACCAGGGTGGCGAACTGCTTGACCGCGTGAAAGGCGTGCGTAAGAAGCTATCACAAGACTTTGGTTTTCTTATCCCACCGGTTCATATCCGTGACAATTTGGAATTGCCACCGAACAGCTATCGCATCACTTTGATGGGAGTGGCGGTCGGCGAGGCGGATATCCGTCCTGACAAAGAACTGGCGATAAATCCAGGTCAAGTGTTTGGCCCAGTAGATGGCGAAGGCACGGTGGACCCGGCGTTTGGGTTGGAAGCGGTGTGGATTGAAAAATCACAGCGTGAACATGCCCAGGCACTTGGATATACGGTCGTGGATTCTGCGACTGTACTGGCAACTCATTTGAGCCAGATGCTGACTAACAACGCTGAGCGCTTGCTCGGCCATGAAGAAGCTCAGAACCTCATAGATATGCTGGCTAAGCAGTCACCTCGACTAGTGGAAGGCCTGATACCTGACCTCATTTCACTGGGCTCTGTGGTGAAAGTGATGCAGAACCTTCTCAATGAAGCGATTCCTATTCGTGATGTACGAACTATTATACAAACACTGTCTGAGTACGCGCCGAAGAGTCAAGATCCCGACATTCTTACTGCCGCTGTGCGAATTTCGCTCAGACGCCTGATTGTTCAAGAAATCAATGGGGTAGAGTCAGAATTGCCTGTTATCACTTTGGTTCCTGAACTGGAACAGATATTGCATAAAACAATGCAGGCGTCAGGTGGTGAATCGACCGGTATCGAACCGGGGCTGGCAGAAAGGCTACAACAGAGTCTGTCAGAAGCGACCCAGCATCAGGAATTGCAAGGTGAGCCAGCAGTCCTACTGACTTCAGGGGTACTTCGTTCAACACTGGCCAAGTTTGTAAAAAATACTATTCCGTCACTGCGAGTCCTGTCTTATCAGGAAGTGCCGGATGAAAAACAAATAAGAATTGTAAGAGCGGTTGGCAACTGATGTTGCGACATCAGTAACTCAGGACGACGATTTTGAAGATTAAACGATTTTTTGCCAAAGACATGCGAACAGCGCTGGCCGAAGTGAAAGAAGCACTCGGCGCGGACGCTGTCATCATGTCCAACAAAAAAGTGACTGGCGGTGTCGAAATCGTGGCGGCAGTAGATACTGACGCACCAACCCGTGATGTGCGCAAGGAAGCGGCGAGAACGCAGATGGCGCAAAACATGGACCGCGCCCAACAAACACGCCGACTGGCTGACGACACTGTGCACTTACGCCGTGACATCAGCAAAGAGGCAGCCAGAAAGCCACTGGGTGGTGCGCTGGGCAGCAAGTTCTCAAGCTTGCTCGATCGTTACCAATCACAGCTGCCGGAAAGCAACACTTCCGATGAGCCACAGCAAGAGGCTGATTCGCTGAGTGCGCTGTTAGCACGTCAAAATGACGCTCGTGCCCGTCAAAGCGAAAATACTTACAGTGCTGCGCCAGCCCGTCGTCCTAATGGTCATAATGGGCAAAACGGTCAGAGTAATGGCAATCGTAATGGCGCAATCAATAACGGCAAAAACGGTTTCTCACGCTCGCAGCAACAGGCTAAAGGTCAGGAACTCGACCGCCTGTATCGTCAAAAACGTGACGAGCAAGACCGTCGTGCTCCAGGTCGTGATGATCGCTTTGAATTGCGTAACGAGCCTCGTCGACAGCCAGCACGTCAAGGCAACGAAGAAATCGAAGCGATGCGCAAAGAAATGGCGACGATTCGTAGCCTGCTAGAGCACCAACTTTCCGGTTTAATGTGGCAAGAAGTAGAGCGCAAAGAGCCTCTACGTGCCATGTTGATCAAACGACTTGAAAAAATGGGTATCTCCCCAGTGCTGGCTGACCAATTGGCTGGTTACATTCCCGAAGATACCCCACCGAATGAAGCGTGGTCGGAGTTACTGGATTTAGTGGCAGATCAAGTCATTACCACCAGTGAAAACTTGCTGGAGTCGGGCGGTGTGATTGCACTTCTTGGACCTACCGGTGTGGGTAAAACAACGACTATTGCGAAGTTAGCAGCCAGGGCAGCAATGGACTTCGGCCCTGAAGAAATTGCTCTTGTGACGACGGATACCTTCCGTATCGGCGCGCATGAGCAACTGGCAACCTATGGTAGAATTTTAGGTTGCCCCGTAAAAGTTGCTAAAGATGCGGACGAACTGGCCGATATACTGTATCAGTTACGTCACCGTCGACTGATCCTATTGGATACCGCAGGCATGGGCCAGCGAGATCTGAGGCTTTCAGAACAACTTGATACTCTTATCCAAAACAGTGGTTCACATATTCGAAGCCTCCTGGTATTGCCAGCGACCTCACAGCGTCGCGTGCTGCAGGAGACTATTGATCACTTCCGACGTATTCCCCTCTCAGGGTGCGTACTGACGAAGTTGGACGAATCCCTCAGTCTGGGGGAATTATTGAGTGTGACCATAGAAAACGCCCTTCCGGTTACCTATCTGGCTGATGGTCAGCGTGTACCCGAGGACATTCGCCAGGCAAGTGGGAGATACCTGGTTAACAAGGCGAGTGAACTGATGGATCAAGATTCAGAGCAGCAAAACCATTTCTGGAGTCATGATGTACCAGAGTCGAATGCGGCGGACTTTTATGATTGAGACAACCATGCATGATCAAGCAAGCGGCCTCCGCCGCCTGACAAACCCGACTCGCACCAAAGTCATAACTGTCACTGGTGGTAAAGGCGGTGTCGGTAAAACCAACATCACTTTGGGTATGGCTGCAGCCATGGCCAAACAAGGCAAAAAAGTGATGGTGCTGGATGCGGACTTGGGACTGGCCAATGTCGATGTTTTGTTGGGGTTGCGTGTAGGTAAAAACCTTAGCCATGTTATGCAGGGCGTATGCGACCTTAAAGACATCATTGTCGAAGGTCCACACGGTATGAAGATCATACCAGCGTCTTCTGGCATGCGCGGGATGACAGAGCTGAGCATGGCTCAACACGCAGGTCTTATCAGGGCGTTTGGTACGCTCGAAGAAGACGTCGATGTACTGCTGGTGGACACTGCAGCCGGTATTTCTGACATGGTGTTGAGCTTCTCACGTGCTGCGCAGGACGTATTGATTGTGGTGTGTGATGAGCCGACTTCCATTACGGATGCTTACGCCCTGATCAAGCTGTTAAGCCGAGAACACGGCGTTACCCGATTCAAAGTCGTTGCCAATATGGTGCGCAGCTACCGTGAAGGCCGAGACTTATTTACAAAATTAACTCGTGTAACAGAAAGATTTTTAAATGCTAATCTAGAATTAGTAGCATGTGTTCCATTAGATGAGCATGTGCGTCAATCTGTAAAGAAGCAACGCGTAGTGATTGATGCATTTCCAAAGTCTCCGGCTGCGCTTGCACTGAATGCGCTGGCAAACAAGGCTCTAACCTGGCCTGTACCGCGCAATCCGGGCGGACACTTGGAGTTTTTTGTTGAGCGACTGCTGGTTCGAGACGAGGCAGCGGGGGATTACCTCAGTGAATAGGGTGCTCACCTACAGCAGGACAGGAGCATCAACGGAAACGGTGTTTGAGCAATACGCCACATTGGTAAAGCGCATTGCACACCACCTGATAGCCCGTTTGCCCCCCAATGTGCAGGTTGAAGATCTTATTCAGGCAGGCATGATTGGCTTGCTTGAAGCGCAACAGAACTACGACTCCACAAAAGGAGCGAGTTTTGAAACCTACGCCGGTATCCGAATTCGTGGCGCCATGCTGGATGACATCCGCAAAGGCGACTGGGTACCTCGCTCGGTTCATAAGAATAACCGCCAAATCAGCGAAGTGATTTCACAGCTGGAAGGCGAGTTGGGGCGAGACCCCAACGATAAAGAAATTGCGAAACGCCTGGGTATGAGCCTGGATCAGTATTACCAAGCTCAAAACGACATCAACGCAGGACGACTGATTGGTATCGACGACTTAGGCGTTTCAGAAGATGCTTTCGTGACTGAAAGTCATCGTGACGAAAACCTTCCCTTTGAGGAGGTAGCCGGGGACAGCTTTAAATCGCACTTAGCGAACGCTATCCGCGGGCTCCCTGAAAGAGAAGCTTTGGTACTCTCTCTCTATTACGACGAGGAACTCAACCTCAAGGAGATAGGGGCCATTATCGGGGTTAGTGAATCCCGGGTTTGCCAGATACAAAATCAGGCAATGCAGCGGTTACGGACCAAGCTTTCCGCTTGGTCAAAGTAAGTTTCTACAATAATAAGGAACCTCACTGGAGGCCACTTTGAACACAAATATGAAAATCCTCGTTGTTGATGACTTTTCAACAATGCGCCGTATCGTTAAAAACCTCCTTCGAGATCTGGGTTTCAACAACACCGTTGAAGCGGATGACGGCCTGACAGCACTGCCAATCCTTAAGAAAGGCGGTATTGATTTTGTCGTTACTGACTGGAACATGCCGGGCATGCAAGGTATCGATCTGCTGAAGAACATCCGTGCTGACGATGAGCTCAAGCATCTGCCAGTTCTGATGATCACCGCAGAAGCCAAGCGTGAGCAAATCGTTGAAGCTGCTCAGGCTGGTGTGAATGGTTATATCGTTAAACCGTTTACTGCCGCAACGCTCAAAGAAAAGCTGGATAAGATTTTCGAGCGCATGTGATTTTCTTCTTCGCGCAGTGAAGGATTATTTAGACGATGATAACTCTCGACCAAGCTAAAGAATTGGTCAGTTTGCTTGAAGAAGGGAATCAGGACGGCGCGAACGAATTACTGGCTAAGCTTGCCAGTGATGTGCGCAATCCGCTCTTCAATGAGGTAGGAAAACTGACCCGACAACTGCATGACTCGTTGTCCAACTTCCGTTTAGATCCACGCGTCAGCGATCTGGCTACCAGCGAGATCCCCGATGCGAAAGATCGCCTGAACTTTGTGATGGAAAAAACGGAACTGGCTGCGAACCGGACTATGGATGCAGTGGAAGCGACCCTTCCAATCGCCGACAACCTGCAAGAATGCCTTGCTCAGGTTCGTCCGCAGTGGAATAACCTCATGGGGGGGCGGATTGACATAACAAGCTTCAAGGACTTGTGTCACCAACTCGACGGTTTATTGACACAGGTTGAAGGGGACACCACCAAGCTCCACGGTCAATTGACCGAAATCCTCATGGCACAAGATTTCCAGGACTTAACCGGACAGGTTATCCGTCGTGTCATTGAATTGGTGCAGGAAGTAGAAAAACAACTGGTTGAAATCCTTACCGCCTTTGGTTTGGATGACGATCAGAAAGAACCAGAAACAGAAGCAGAACAACAGCAATCTGGCATTGTGGCTGAAGGTCCGGTCGTCTCCGAGAAAGAGCGTCAAGAGAAACAAGTGATGCAAAGTCAGGATGACGTCGATGATCTGCTTTCCAGCCTGGGCTTTTAGGGGTGCGTTATGAGTTTTGAAATGGATGAAGAAATCCTCCAGGACTTCTTAATTGAAGCCGGTGAGATTTTGGAGTTGTTGTCCGAGCAATTGGTTGACCTGGAAAAATCACCAGATGATAGAGACCTGCTCAATGCAATATTCCGTGGTTTCCATACCGTCAAAGGTGGTGCAGGCTTCCTGTCGCTCACCGAGCTGGTTGAAACCTGCCACGGTGCAGAAAACATCTTTGATAATCTGCGTAATGGCGGACGTGAATTAACGCCGGAAGTGATGGACACCATCCTCCAGTCGTTGGATACCGTTAACGAGCAGTTTGCTTGTGTGCAAGAGCGCGAACCGGTGCCTGCGGCCGATCCTGCACTCATTGAAGCCCTCCACAGATACAGCCGTCCTGCTTCGGAAGATGAAGCGGTAGAAGCGGCTGCACCTGCGCCAGAACCCGAGCCGGAACCAGAGCCTGAACCAGAAGTCGTTGCTGAGGCGCCTGCTGAAGGCGGCGAAGCGATTGCTGGTGATTCTGTTGATGAAATTACAGATGACGAATTTGACCGTCTTCTGGATGAGCTACATGGTTCGGGCAAAGGCCCACAAGCGGGCGGAAGCGCGCCTGCACCTGCCGCCGATGCGGGTGCTGCAGGCGGTGGTGATGACATCACAGATGACGAGTTTGAAAAACTGTTGGACGATCTGCACGGCTCAGGCAAAGGTCCACTGGCTGGTGGAGCAGCGGGAGCCGCAACACCACCACCACAAAATGCGACTGTAGAAAGCCCTGCCAGTGATGAAATCACTGACGACGAGTTTGAAAAGCTTTTGGACGATTTACACGGCAAAGGTAAGAGTCCAATTGCGAGTGGTTCAGCGCCTGCGCCTTCAGCACCACCGCCGCCAAAAGCAGAGCCAAAACCTGCACCAGCGCCAGCTCCAAAAGCTGAGCCTGCGGCAGCGAAACCGCCTGCACCGGCCGCTAAGCCGCCAGCAAAAGCTGACGACAAAAAGCCGCCTGCACCTCAGGTTGAACAGACTGTGCGTGTTAACACGTCTACGCTTGACACCATCATGAACATGGTGGGCGAGCTGGTCTTGGTGCGTAACCGTCTGGTGAGCTTGGGAGCAAGTAGCGACGACGAGAACATGGCGAAAGCGGTGACCAACCTTGATGTTGTCACTGCTGACCTTCAAGGCGCTGTCATGCAAACGCGTATGCAGCCAATTAAGAAGGTGTTTGGCCGCTTCCCACGTGTTGTACGTGACCTTGCGCGAAGCTTGAAAAAAGACATCGTGCTCGAAATGCGCGGCGAAGAAACCGACTTGGATAAAAACCTGGTTGAGGCACTCGCGGACCCAATGGTTCACTTGGTGCGTAACTCGGTTGACCACGGTATTGAGATGCCGGATGTCCGTGAGGAAAAAGGCAAACCGCGCACAGGTACCATTACCCTTGCAGCTTCGCAGGAAGGTGACCACATTCTGCTGACCATCGAAGATGATGGTGGTGGTATGGATGCAGAGAAATTACGTTCTATCGCAGTAGAACGTGGCGTAATGGATGCGGATGCTGCAGCACGTCTGAGCGACACTGAAGCCTACAACCTTATCTTCGCGGCGGGTTTCTCAACCAAAACCGAGATTTCAGATATCTCCGGTCGCGGTGTGGGCATGGACGTGGTAAAGACTGCGATTACCCAACTGAACGGCACGATTTCTATCGACTCAGAATTGGGCCGCGGTACCATTATCTCAATCAAAGTGCCATTGACACTGGCAATTCTGCCGACGCTGATGGTGGGTATTGGTAATAATCCATTTGCGTTCCCGTTGTCGAACGTAAACGAAATTATCAGCCTGGATTTGTCGAAGACAAACACCGTTGATGGTCAGCTCACGCTTATCGTACGGGAAAAAGCAATTCCGCTGTTCTATCTACAGGATTGGCTGTGCCCAAGTCGCTCGACGAATCGAGAGACTGGTCACGTAGTCATCATCCAGATGGGACACCAGCCAGTCGCATTCGTGGTTGATTCGTTGATTGGTCAAGAAGAAGTGGTAATTAAACCACTGGACGAGTTGTTGCAAGGTACGCCAGGTATGGCGGGTGCAACCATCACCAGTGACGGCCACATCGCATTGATTCTTGACGTGCCGAATCTGCTGAAGCGATACGCTGGTCGATAAAATCATAAGGAAAGACATGGCAGTGAAAGTTTTGGTGGTGGACGATTCAAGTTTTTTCCGCCGCCGTGTTAGTGAAATTATTAACGGGGATCCTCGCCTTCAAGTCATCGACTGTGCAGTTAACGGGAAAGACGCAGTTGAAAAGGCAGCACAACTAAAACCCGATGTCATTACTATGGACATCGAAATGCCTGTGATGGATGGTATTACTGCAGTTCGTGAGATCATGCAGAGTAATCCTACGCCGATTCTGATGTTTTCTTCGTTAACGCATGACGGGGCAAAAGCCACCTTAGATGCGTTGGATGCAGGGGCACTCGACTTCCTGCCAAAGAAATTCGAAGACATCGCACGTAACCGCGATGAAGCGGTCAGCCTGCTGCAACAGCGCGTGAGCGAGATTGCTCGTAAGCGCGCGTTTCTGCGCAGACCCGCTCCAGCTGCTCGGCCAGCAATGGCTGCACCAGCGCCGACTGCCACTACTACAGCGCGCGCGCCAGTCCGTCCAGCGACGGGTGGTGTCCCTGCTGCACCAGCTGCAAGACCTGCATCATCACCAGCACGTTTTAAAGCAAGCGGGAAACGCTATCAGCTCGTTGCGATTGGTACCTCGACAGGTGGGCCGGTTGCGCTGCAAAAAGTGTTGAGTGGATTGCCAGCGAATTTCCCATTGCCTATCGTGCTTATCCAGCATATGCCATCTACTTTTACTGCTGCTTTTGCACAGCGCCTGAATGGCCTATGTAAAATATCAGTAAAAGAAGCGCAGGACGGCGATCCTCTGCAACCCGGTACCGCTTATTTGGCACCAGGTGGTATGCAGATGATGATCGATGGACGTCCGGGGGCTGCGCGTGTGAAAATTATTGACGGCGGCGACCGTATGAATTACAAGCCTTGCGTGGATGTAACCTTCGGCTCTGCAGCCAAAGTCTACAACGACAAAGTGTTGTCTATGGTATTGACGGGAATGGGCGCAGATGGCCGAGACGGTGCAAGATTGTTGAAACAACAAGGCTCAACGGTATGGGCACAGGACGAAGATAGTTGTGTTGTTTACGGTATGCCGCAAGCTGTTGCTAAAGCGGGAATTTCAACCGAAGACTTGCCGTTGGACCGCATCAGCGAGCGTATTCTCGTTGAGCTCAACCTCGTTTAAGGAGCGGCTGTGATAGTCTGGAGCATTGCAAACCAGAAAGGGGGCGTGGGGAAAACCACCACCACCGTTACCCTCGCTGGGCTTCTCAGTGAAAAGAACAAGCGAGTCTTACTGATCGACACCGATCCGCATGCGTCGCTCACAACTTATCTGAATTACGATTCGGAGCAGTTGCCACGTACTTTGTTCGATCTGTTCCAATTGCAGGCTATCAACCGAGATACGGTTAAACCGCTGATCCTCAATACTGAATACAAAAATCTCGATATTCTGCCATCGCACATGTCACTGGCGACGCTCGATCGTGCCATGGGCAACCGCGGTGGTATGGGCTTGATGCTGAAGAAAACGTTGGCATGCCTTGAAGACGAATACGATTACGCCTTAATTGATTGTCCACCTATTCTGGGTGTCATGATGGTTAACGCGCTGGCAGCAAGTAATCGTATTCTTATCCCGGTTCAAACGGAATTTCTGGCAATGAAAGGCCTTGAACGCATGGTGCGCACATTGCAGATCATGCAAAAGTCCCGCGCATCAGCCTTTAAAGTTTGTATTGTCCCTACCATGTACGACAAACGTACCCGTGCATCTCTTGAAACCCTTCAAGAGCTGAAGGTGCGTTACCCGGATCAGGTTTGGACGTCAGCAGTGCCAATTGATACCAAATTCCGCGATGCAAGTTTAAAGCACATGCCGCCATCGTATTACGCAAAAAACTGTCGCGGCGTGTTTGCCTACAAAACGCTGCTCTCTTATCTGGAGCGACTCGAACAGGATGAAAGATAGCCGTGCCTTATCCAGTGTTCAGGCGCTGGATGACTATTTTGATGCACTGCTGGAAGAAGATTACTTTTCTCAGCAGCATGACACGGATGTGACGCCACAAGCCGAAGAAGAGTGCGTTTCGCTTGAACCTCAGCCAGTGGTGATGGAACCGGTTGAAAAATTCAGCGGGGCGACGCTGACCAAAGACAAACGTGACTTGTCTTCGGTAGAAAAACTGCTTAGTCAGCTCAAGCTTGATGACGACATGGAAGTGGAAGTCGAGGAATCGACAGAAACGGAAGTGATCGTTAGCAGCGAACAGGCTGTTGAAACCTATACTGAAGCGCCGACCGAAACAGCGACAGAGGTAGAGACTGAAACCGTCTCCGAGACTGATACCGCCACCGCAGCTGCGGTGGGTGTCGAAGTGTCTGTAGAAACTGATGTGGAGACTACCGTTGAGGTAGAAGCGGTCGTTGAGCCAGTCTTTGAAACCATTGTCGAAACACACGTCGAAGCCGATGTTCAAGCAATGGTGGAAGAAGCTGTAGAAGCAGAAGTTGTTGCCGAGCCTGAGGTTGTGGTCGCAACTGAGAAAACTGTTACTGAAGAAGTGACCGATTCTGTCGATACAGAGATTGAAACCGCTAGTGAGCCAGAAACTCAGGCTGATGAAGACATTGCGCCACCTTGGCAAAACATTGCTTCCGAGTATGCGTTTCAGGTGTTGTTCTTTGAGTCGTTTGGCGTGACATATGCCGTTCCCCTGGCTGAATTGGGGGGGATTCATAAACTCGAAGATTGTAATCACTTGATAGGTAGGCCGGACTGGTATCTGGGTCTCCAGACTGAACGGGATCAGCAGTTGGATGTAGTAGATACTGCCAAATGGGTGATGCCGGAAAAAATAGCGGATAACAGCCATCGCGATGACTATAGTTATATTGTGATATTGGGTGACAGTAAATGGGGCTTGGCGTGTGATGCCCTCCTCGGGACAGAGTCACTCAATGGTGAGCAAGTGCGATGGCGCGAACAAGCTGGCAAACGGCCTTGGTTGGCCGGATTAGTCAAACAAAAAATGTGCGCCTTGATCCACGTCGAAGCGCTGATTGCCATGCTGAATCAGGGTATTGATGCCAATGCGTTGGCGTAAGTGACGCAGCACAGCACGAAAAGAGGAAAATAAATGTCTCAGGTAGCTGAAGTTCAAAAAGAAAACGTGAATGACGAAGTCTTGCAGTGGGTGACTTTCCAGCTGGAAGACGAAACCTACGGCATTAACGTTATGCAGGTTCGGGAAGTATTGCGCTATACCGAAATCGCGCCGGTACCAGGTGCGCCAGACTATGTTCTTGGCATTATCAACCTGCGCGGTAACGTAGTGACAGTTATCGACACCCGTTCACGTTTCGGCCTTGCCCAAGGCGAAGTGTCTGACAACACCCGAGTGATCGTGATTGAAGCGGAATCTCAGGTTATTGGTATTATGGTCGACAGTGTAGCTGAGGTCGTTTACCTCAAGACATCTGAAATTGACACCACACCAAGTGTGGGTACCGATGAGAGCGCCAAGTTTATTCAGGGTGTTAGCAACCGCAATGGTCACCTGCTGATTCTGGTTGATCTGAACAAACTACTCTCTGATGAAGAGTGGTCAGAGATGGCAATGCTGTAATGCTCGATCTTGTGTTGCAATGGCTGCCACTGTGCGTTTCTTTGAGCGTTGCGGTGGTTGCCTTGCTGATGCTAAGACGGGAAAAGAAAGCCCGTCAGAGCTTGGAAACCAAGTTTCAAGCCATGGAGCTACTCTATAAAAATGCCCGTCAGCAACAAGAGAGTCTCTCTAAGCAATTCAACGAATTGCGCGCGGGATCCATTGGCATGAGCCAAAAACTTGCCGAACTATCGCAGCGCTTTGATGAGTTGCTCGATAAACAAAACGAGATGGAAATGCAGGACCCGGACGGTCGCCTATACAGCCGTGCCAGTAAGATGGTCGAGCTTGGGGCAGACCTGCGGGAGTTGATGGAAGAGTGTGACCTGCCAAAAGCAGAAGCAGAGCTTCTTCTGAATATCCGAAAACAGCGTATGACGCGTTAACCTGACACCTAAAACCTAAAACCATTACACCGTTTTGTTGACCATTGACCCCTCCCAACCGGGCGGGGTTTTTCCGTCTAAGTACCAGGCAAAAGCAATCAACTCTGCGATCACCAAATAGAGTTGTTCAGGGATTTCGTCACCCACTTCTAATGCCGCCAACCAATTCATCAGGGCTTCGTCACTATGAATGAGTCCGCCGTTCTTCTCCATTTCTTCGATGAGCTTTTCGGCCAACACATCGTAGCCTTTGGCAGAGACCTTTGGCGCATTAACACCATCGTATTTAAGCGCCACTGCGCTTTTAGCTTTCTTCATACCTGAATATTCACTCCTGACGAAATGGTTTCTGTCTGCACGCTATCTAAGGTGTTGATTTCACATTGCTCCAGTGCAATATGATGCTGGGCAAGTTTTTCCTCCAGTTTGGGCATTGCAGTCTCTATCTGATTTCTTAAGCCATCAGCATCGGTGGAAAAGCTGAGGGAAAGGGAATTGTCCTCAAGTTCTGCTGTCGCAGTGAGGTGACGGTTTTTGGCTAGAGTCAGGTTAAGCGTGACACACCAGCGCAACTTTTTCTTTTTCCTTCCGGTCTTTTTCTCGACATTGATGTGCACCGGAGAAAGGTTGTTGTCCCTGAAAGGGAACAACCAGTGGTAGTCACCGGGTTTGGTTTGCTCGTTAATGCGCTGTTCAGCCATCAACATGAGTAAAGACTTAAGTTTTCCTGCTCCTTCTTGTCCATCGGTCGCAGCTGTTGCTTGACGCAATGCTTCCAGCAACCCTTTATCAGCTTGTTGCTCGGCGAGCCATTTCGCAGCCTGTTTGCTATCGCTTGGCATGGATAATTGCTTTAGAAGGGCAATCACAACAGGGGCGAGTGTTTTTGCATCCGATTTGGTTGTTTGCAACAGGGAATAAAGCGGCATTAGGGCGAGTAACAGGGAAAGCTGTGAACGCTGGCCGTCACTCAGGCTGCCTGTGTTGCCGGATGCTTGGATTGGCTGGCCTACTTCGAGCAAGCTTTTTACCGGAACATTCTTCAATGTTTCCTGCGTTAATGTATTGATGTGATTGATATTGTCGATTTTCATATTTACTCACAATTATTAACGCTTAGCGCATATACCCAGACCTCATCAATCAGTAGGATTTGATTGCTTGAGTGACATTAGCGAGACCCTGCGGCTAACGACTTTAAACGCCTCTATGGTATTATCGGGCAAATTTTTCATAACTTTATCGGGAAAGCCAATTTCTCATGTTGGAAGTGCGCGAGCTCAGCTGTGTCCGTGATGAAAAGGTGCTGTTTGAAGATCTCAGTTTTACGTTGTCATCCGGTGATCTTGTCCAAATTGAAGGGCCAAACGGCGCAGGTAAAACCACACTCTTACGGATCATCGCTGGTCTGGGATTGGCAGAGTCTGGGGATGTTCTCTGGGACGGAGAATTGGTCAGTAAAGCCCGTGAAGAGTTCTATGGCAACTTGCTGTTTCTAGGCCATAGTACAGGCGTAAAGCGTGAAATGACCGCGTTTGAAAACTTGGCGTTTTACCAGCGTATGCATGGTGAAGCGAATGAAGAGAAGCTTTGGGAAGCCCTCGCGAGAGTGGGTCTGGCGGGCCGTGAAGATGTGCCTGCTGCTCAGCTATCTGCAGGTCAAAACCGCCGGGTAGCCTTAGCACGACTTTGGATTAGTCAATCCAAACTTTGGATTTTGGATGAGCCGCTTACAGCCATTGATAAGCAGGGCGTGAAGGTACTTGAGAATCTTTTTGAACAGCATGTAAACGGCGGAGGTATGGTGTTGTTTACAACCCATCAAGACATGTTCGAAGGCAACCCATTGTTGCGCAGGATCAGGTTGGGGGCGTAATGGGATCCGCTATGTTTCACATGATCCGCCGAGAGCTTCTCGTCGCTTTTCGTCGTCAGTCCGACATGCTGAACCCACTATGGTTTTTCATCATCGTCATCACGCTGTTTCCATTGGGTGTTGGCCCTGGGCCGAATCTCCTGGCAGAAATCGCACCCGGTATCATCTGGGTTGCTGCTCTGTTAGCGGCAGTCTTGTCTTTAGACAGGCTGTTCCGCGATGATTTTATGGATGGCTCACTTGAGCAAATGTTATTGATGCCAGAACCTTTATCAGTTCTGGTCTTTGCGAAAATTATTGCGCACTGGTTACTGACTGGTTTACCACTTTTGATCATAAGTCCGCTTCTGGCGGTATTACTTTCATTAGACTGGGAAGCTTATAAAGCGGTGGTGCTCACGTTGTTACTTGGCACGCCGACATTGAGCTTTCTTGGCGCGATTGGTGTAGCGCTGACGGTAGGTTTACGAAAAGGTGGCGCGCTGCTAAGCCTCTTGGTTCTGCCGTTGTTTATTCCGGTTCTTATCTTCGCGACATCCGCGATTGATATGGCCGCTGGAGGATTTCCAATTAACGGTCAGCTTGCCATCATGGGCGCAATGCTGGCCGGTTCGGCCACGCTTTCTCCGTTTGCAGTCTCTGCTGCCCTGCGGGTGAGTGTCCAATAATACTAATTATCAATAGGGTCAGCAGACCCTGCATATTAACTGAGAGCGATATTTGCAATGTGGAAATGGCTTCATCCATATGCCAAGCCCGAGGCAACCTACCGACTGTGTAATACTCTGTTGCCGTGGTTTGCGGTATTGGCAGTACTGTCACTGATCACCGGTACCGTTTGGGGACTGGCGTTTGCGCCGTCAGATTACCAGCAAGGGGATAGTTTCCGAATCATCTATATTCATGTTCCAGCGGCCATCTGGTCAATGGGCGCATATATGTCGATGGCGATTGCAGCATTTATCGGCTTGGTTTGGCAGATCAAAACGTCGGACTGGGCAGCAGCTGCGATGGCGCCAGTTGGTGCAGTATTCACCTTTATCGCTTTGGTGACTGGTGCCATCTGGGGTAAGCCTATGTGGGGCGCTTGGTGGGTTTGGGATGCACGCCTGACTTCTGAGCTTATCCTCCTGTTCCTCTATCTTGGTGTGATCGCGCTTTATAACGCTTTTGATGACGACCGCTCTGCGGGGCGTGCAGCAGGCATTTTGGCGATTGTAGGTGTCATTAACCTACCTATCATCCACTTCTCTGTTGAGTGGTGGAACACGCTGCATCAGGGTGCAACCATCACCAAATTTGCGAAACCTTCTATCGCTCCAGAGATGCTATGGCCACTGCTTCTGAATATCCTTGGTTTTGCTCTGTTCTTCGGCGCAGTATCGCTGATGGGGTTGAAAAACAAAATACTACAACGTGAAGCACACCGCCCTTGGGTCCGTGAGCTGGTTGAAAGGGGATAAATCATGCATTTCGGTTCTTTCTCTGAGTTTCTGGCGATGGGCGGCTACGCCGGTTACGTCTGGGGTGCTTTCGCGATCACTTTCATTGCGCTGGCTTGGGTAGCATTGGCGACCCATTTCACCCGTCGTAAGTTGTTTAAAGAAATTAAGAACAAAGTTGCCCGAGAGCAACGTATTAAGAATGCCCAAAAAATGGAGAACACGCTATGAACCCGAGACGCAAGAAACGACTGGGGCTGGCTCTTGCCCTGGTGTTTGGTGTAGGCGCGACGATTGGATTGGTGCTTTACGCATTGAACCAAAACATGGATTTGTTCTACACACCAACCGAGCTGGTTAACGGTAAGCCTGATGGCACCAAACCAGAGGTGGGTCAAAGTCTGCGTATTGGTGGTATGGTGGTGAGTGACTCGGTTGAGCGCGACCCGGAATCTTTAAAAGTGAGTTTCCGTGTGGCAGATATTGGCCCAGAAGTCACCGTGGAATTTGAAGGTATTCTGCCTGACCTTTTCCGTGAAGGTCAGGGAATTGTTGCACAGGGTGTGCTGGTTGATGAACGCACCGTGTTCGCAAGCGAAGTATTAGCGAAACACGATGAAGAATATATGCCGCCTGAAATCGCAGAAGCGATGAACAAAGGGCATAAACCGCTTGAATACACCGAGCAGCAAAAACAGGGTAGCTACTAATGATTGCTGAATTAGGGCATTTCGCCCTTATTATCTCTCTTGGTTTCTCCGTCCTTCTGAGCATTTACCCTCTTTGGGGGGCTCACGTCGGAAACCAGGCCATGATGCGCTCAGCGCGTCCATTGGCTATCGGCATGTTCCTAATGCTATTGATGTCTTTTATCGCATTGAGCTGGGCATTCTACGTTAACGACTTTACGGTCACTTATGTCGCGAGTAACTCAAACAGTGCCTTGCCGTGGTATTACCGTCTGACGGCAGTCTGGGGCGCACACGAAGGCTCATTGCTTCTTTGGGTACTTATCCAGGCCGGTTGGACACTGGCAGTTGCCATTTTCAGCCGTGGCATGCCGTTGGAGTCAGTCTCCCGCGTATTGGCAGTAATGGGTATGATCGGTGTCGGCTTCTTGCTGTTTATTATTCTGACTTCGAATCCGTTTGAGCGCACACTGCCTTACTTCCCGGTTGATGGCCGTGACCTCAACCCGCTTCTTCAGGATCCAGGGCTGATTGTCCACCCGCCGATGCTTTACATGGGTTATGTGGGTTTCTCTGTGGCATTTGCCTTTGCAATCGCCTCTTTGATGGCGGGTCGTCTTGATACGGCGTGGGCACGTTGGTCCCGTCCTTGGACAACTGCAGCTTGGGTCTTCCTGACATTGGGTATCGCACTGGGCTCTTGGTGGGCTTACTACGAACTTGGCTGGGGCGGCTGGTGGTTCTGGGATCCAGTAGAAAATGCCTCATTCATGCCTTGGCTTGCGGGTACAGCGTTAATGCATTCGTTGGCAGTAACGGAAAAACGGGGCACGTTCAAAGCATGGACTGTACTGTTGGCATTGTCTGCCTTCTCACTAAGTCTGTTGGGCACCTTCCTGGTACGTTCTGGCGTACTGGTTTCAGTACATGCTTTCGCCTCTGATCCAAGCCGCGGCCTGTTTATTCTTGGATTCCTAGTGGTGGTTATTGGTGGCTCGCTGTTGCTTTATGCATTGCGTGCATCAGAAGTCCGTGTGCGTGGTAACTTTGAACTGGTTTCCCGTGAGAACGTCTTGTTGGCAAACAACATTCTGTTGGTTGCAGCTTTGGTGGTTGTCCTGCTTGGCACACTGTTGCCACTGGTTCACAAACAGCTCGGCTTAGGTTCAGTATCAATCGGTGAACCGTTCTTCAACCTCCTGTTTACTTGGCTCTCTGTGCCATTTGCCTTTTTGATCGGCGTTGGCCCACTTATCCGCTGGAAACGCGATAACCTGAAGAATGTGAAAAAAGAGCTGCTGTTTAGTGGTGTGCTTTCCGTTGTTCTGGGTGTGGCGCTCGTCTGGGTATTCGCTGATGTCTTTATGCCGCTGGCGGCGCTCGGGGCAGTAATGGGCCTCTGGGTCATCATTCTGTCTTGCATTGAAGTTTATCAGCGTGCGACGCACCGTCATGATTTCGTCACCGGTCTGGGTAAGCTGGGTCGCAGTCACTGGGCTATGGTGCTTGGTCATATCGGTCTGGCAATCACAGTGCTCGGCATTGCAATGGTTCAGAACTATGACATCGAACGCGACGTGAAAATGGCACCGGGCGATCGCATTGAACTGCAAGGTTATGATTTCCATTTCGCAGGTCTTCGGGATAAAGATGGCCCAAACTACGATGGTTACATCGCGGACTTCGATATTTACCGTGGAGATAGGCGTGTAAACACACTGCATGCCGAGAAACGTTTCTACACAGTCCAGCGCTCGATGATGACTGAAGCGGCAATTGACCGTGGCATTACCCGTGACCTCTATGTGGCTATGGGTGAACGTTTAAATGATGGTTCTTGGGCTGTGCGCATCTACTACAAACCTTTCGTCCGCTGGATTTGGTTGGGTGCATTGGTGATGTCACTGGGTGGCTTGCTGGCTATCTCAGACAAACGTTACCGTTTTCGTAAGAAGGCTCAATCAGAAGTCTCTGCTGAGCCAGTGAAGGAGGCTTAAAGGTGAACAAACCTTTACTCTTTATTCCGTTTGCACTGTTTATGGTGCTGGTTGGTGTTTTCTTTGTGCAATTAGGAAAAAATGCTGACGGTGATGACCCGACCAAGCTTGAATCTGTGCTGGTAGGTAAGCCGGTGCCTGAGTTTCGTCTCGAAGATCTGGCGCAAGCTGGCAAGTTGCATGACCAGGACATATTTAAAGGTGAACCCTTACTCCTGAATGTTTGGGCGACATGGTGCCCAACCTGTTACGCCGAGCATACTTACTTGAATGAGTTGGCTGCAAATGGTGTAAAAATCATTGGCCTGAACTACAAAGACGATCGCGTAAAAGCGATCGGCTGGCTGAACCAGTTAGGTAACCCTTATCTGGTCAGCCTGTTTGATGGTAATGGCATGCTAGGTCTGGATCTTGGCGTTTACGGTGCGCCTGAAACTTTCCTTATCGATGCCAACGGTGTGATTCGTTACCGACACGTCGGTGATGTTAACGATCGAAACTGGAACGAAAAATTAGGCCCGATGTATGAACAGATGCTGGCGGAGGCAAAAGGCTAATGAAACGTTTTCTGTTAGCAATCATGCTGGCTGCAAGTGCTGCGTTCTCAGTTTCTGCTGCGATCGAAGTGTATGAGTTTGACACTCCTGAACAAGAAGAGGCCTTCAAAAAGCTCGGTAAAGAACTGCGCTGCCCTAAATGTCAGAACAATAATATTGCCGATTCCAATGCGGGCTTGGCTCAGGATCTTCGTTTGAAGGTTTATGAGATGCTCAAGCAAGGTAAGAACGAAGACGAGATTGTCGATTACATGGTCGACCGATACGGTAACTTTGTGACTTACAACCCGCCACTGACGGCGTCGACATTGATTCTTTGGGCTGGCCCGGCATTGTTTGTGGTTGTCGGATTCACTGTCTTGGTGATGCGCAGCCGTAAACCTAAAGCGAAAACCGTTAAAGCTGAACTTGATAGCGAAGAGCAGGCACGTCTGGATGCCTTGCTCAATGAAGGCTCGGCTGACAATAAAAATAAGGATAACAACGGATGACTGAAATGTGGTTCTGGCTGATCACAGCCTTAATGATAGTGGTCTCTGTTGGCTTATTTGTTTTGCCGATTTACCGCGGTAAGGAACAGGACGAAGCGGCGAGCCGTGATGAACTGAACAAAGCCTTCTTCCGCGATCGGATGGAAGAGCTTAACGAAGAAGCCGAGGAAGGTCTGGTAGAGAACCAGAACGAATTGGCGGTAGAACTCAAGCAGTCGCTGTTGGATGATATTCCAGCCAGTGAGAAATCAGCGACACAAAGCAAAGTTCCGTTTGTGGTGTTGGTGCCAGGCATCTTGATCATGATTGCCATGAGTTATGGTCTTTACAACACCATGGGTAACTATCGTGAAGTGGTTTCCTGGCAGGATACAGCTTCTCGCTTGCCGGATCTGTCTCGTCGTTTGATGTCGGACACCAATGAGCCGATGACAGATCAGGAGATGGCGGAGTTGACGCTGTCCCTTCGTACCAAGCTTCATCAAACGCCAGATGACGCGATGGGCTGGCTATTGCTGGGCCGAATTGGTTTAGCTAACCGTGATGTGCAAACTGCGGAAGGTGCTATGGCAAAAGCCTATAATCTGATGCCTGACGACAGCGATGTGAAACTCGGCTATGCGCAGTCTCTGATGCTGTCAGGTGATGAGCAAAACAGCAATATAGCGCGCAATCTTTTGCGCGAAGTGATTAGAGTGGATCATGGCAACCTTCAAGCATTCTCATTGCTTGCATTTGATGCTTTTGAACGAGGAGCTTACGAAGAAGCTGTAGCTGCTTGGTCAACCATGAAACAACTGCTGCCAGCGGACGATCCACGTATCTCTATGTTGGATCGCAGCATTCAACGCGCGGAAGCACAAATGGGTGCTGGCGAAGGGCAGTCTGTTTCTGTGACAATTTCGCTGGATGAACAAGTCCAATTGCCAAGTGAAGGTGTATTGATTGTTTCGGTTCACTCTGCGGACGGTGCGCCAATGCCGGTTGCAGCGAAGCGCCTGCCGTTGAGCCGCTTCCCGGTAGAAGTTGAACTGACAGATGCTGACAGCATGATCCCGGAGCGTTTGATGTCTTCTTTGCCAGAGGTGATGGTGAAAGCCCGCATAGATAACGACGGCAACGTAATGACACGTGACGGTGATTGGTTTGGGGAAACCGTTCCGTTCGAATTAGGTGGCAGTTCACAGTTAGTGATTAACCAAAAGCAGTAAGTGCTTTATACTGCCTCAATAATGACAAAAGGTCGGTATTTAACCGGCCTCTTTTTTACCCAAAGGACAAACTATAACAATGTGGAAACAACTTATTCTGGCAGTTGGCGTGCTGGTGTTACTGAGTGGTTGTGCCCAATCCCCAGAAGAATCAAAGGCTGACGCTGAAACCAATGCTGAATTCAACATTGCTCATCCCAATGATCCTTTTGAAGGCTTCAACCGGGCGATGTGGACTGTTAACTACGACTACCTCGACCCTTATGTAGCAAAACCCGTGTCGTTGGCTTATGTCAACTATGTACCGAGCTGGACGCGAACCGGTATCTCCAACTTTCTCAGTAACCTCGAAGAGCCCGCTAGCATGGTAAACAGTATTGTCATGCTTGATGGCGATGCAGCACTGACGCACTTCAACCGCTTTTGGCTAAACACAGTGTTTGGTCTTGGTGGTTTAATCGATATCGCCTCGGCAGCGCATGTTCCTAAAATTGCCGATCGCCAGTTTGGTGATGCAATGGGTTACTACGATGTTGGGCAAGGACCTTACTTTATGTTCCCGGTCTATGGTCCCATTACACTGAGGGAAGGAGCGGGGGATGTCGTCGATGGATTGTATCCACCACTGTCATTACTGACATTGCCGCAGTCAATCTTGAAATGGATGTTTGAAGGGATGGAAGACAGAGCTGCCTTGGTTCAACAAGAAAGTTTGCTGACCAATTCACCGGATCCGTATGCCTTTGCACGTGATGCTTACCTTCAGAATAAAGAATTTAAGGCGCGCGGTGGAAAAGCGGCAGATTTGGCAGAGTCTGATGAGAGTTACCTGGATGACGATTTGCTCGACGAAATCGACGATTACTAAGAAATTAACAAAGAAATGCCACTCGATTGAGTGGCATTTTTGTATCTAATATCTACTCAGCAATTAGAAGCGGTAAGTTGCCTGAACACCTGCCAGCCATACGTTGCCAGAGGTTTGACCTTCAAAAGTGCCTCCAAAAGGTACAGAAGTTAGGTCAGAACTGATTCCATCACGAGGCTCATTGACATCTGCGTCTTTTGCAAAGATGTAAGTGAAACCAGCGTCCAGCGTCAGGGTATCAGAGTAGTTGTAACCCGCACCCAAGCTTAACCAAAGACGATCAGTTTCTGGAATTGTAATGGTGCGGTTAGCGTCATCAACTGCTGCTGTGTCATAAGCAACACCGGAGCGAAGCTGAGTTTTCGCATTCAACTGATAAGTGGCACCAACAGCAAAGCGGTAGTTATCTTTCCAGTTTTCTTGTTTAACCAGTTGGTTTGGCTGAGAAAGGGAAGGGATATTTGCTTCCAGCTTTTCGAAGGTACTCCAGTCAGTCCAGTTGATGCTGGCGTGTACTGCAACTGTGTTGGTCAGTTGGTGGAAGCTTGCTATCTCTGCGGTTGCTGGCAGCGTCAGTTCCATACTGCCAGGTAATTGCGCAGTAGTTGTACCAAACGCTAGGCCAGTGGCATGGCCTTCCAGATTAAGGTTAACTTCAGAGCGATAGTTGAAGCCTAAACGGTTGTCTTCATTGATCTGCCACGCGGCACCAGCTTGCCAACCCCAAGCGGTGTCATCACCTTCCATGTACTTTAGAGTAGTACCTTTGGGAACAGGAATTGAGAAGTTGGGAGTGACTTGGAGTGCTGCATCTGCGGAACTCTTTGCCCCAATGCTTCCTTCGCCCATCACATAGCGAACACCTGCACCAACAGAGAACTGGTCGTTAATTTTGTATGCGATGTTTGGATTGATTTCCATGGTCATCACTGACGCTTCATTACCAAACTGGGTGCCTTTGAAGTTATCATCCAGCTTAGTATGCATACCGAAGTTCGAGCTCAGTGCCAGACCCAGATAAACCTTCTCGTTAAATTGATGAGAGAAGTAGAAGTTTGGAATAAAGGCTGAATCTGCAAAATCTTTAGATGAAGTAGCAGTTTTGTCGCCAGTTAAGCTAGTGTTTGTGCCTTCCACATCCACATTTGGATCAACGTAGATAAGGCCAGTAGAAACTTGGGTGCCTTCCAGATAAGTCATCATGGCTGGATTGCGGAATTGTGCAGATGCATTGTCTGCCATCGCAGCTTCACCCGCGTATGCGCGGCCAAGGCCAGTTGCAGAATACTCTGCCAGTTGAAAACCCGCTGCGATTGCAGAGGTTGAAGAAAGAGAGCCAAGTGCTGCGGCAATCACCAGCGGAAGAAGTTTGTTCTTGTTCATTAGAGTATTTACTTGATTATTGTGGTCGGTACAGGGTACTGACAGGCAATCAATATGCAATTTTGATGATAGGGAGAGAATGTATTTAGATAAATATATCGACTTGGCGATTTATTTCAGTAAAAGACACTGAAAGTTAGGTGGTTTGGAACAGGTGTACGCTAAGTTTCGGCGAACACGTGTTAATCCTAAATGCCAGTTAAGCGTACTTATGTACGCTGAAAAGCCTTGTAATGACTGAGTTTGTTCACTTTAGGCTTTATTTGAGCGAACAAAAAGGGGAGCATATGCTCCCCTTTAGTCACTGTGTTCTAATTTAATTAGAAGCTGCGGCTGTATTGCAGACCCATCAGAATCGCATTTGCTTGGGTTGTAGCATTGACCGAAGACACCGTGACTCCATTAAACTCTGTACTTTCAGATACAGACACTTCTTCACCCATTAGGTAAGTAAAGCCGAAGTCAATGGTTGAGCTTTGGTCAAGGTTGTATGTCAAACCTGCAGAGAACCACTGACGGTCAGAGTCTGGTACTGAAATCGATGTAATATCATCCTGCGCACTAGTGTCATACATGTAACCTGCACGCAGAGTCCAATCATTGTTCAGGTAGTAAGTACCACCGATGCTGTAGTGCCAACCATCCTGCCAGCCGTAAGGTTTGTTGTAGTCGCCACTAAGAACACTTCCCTGAAGGTTAGAGAATTTGATCTCATCAAATGAACCCCAGCCAATGTATTGGACGCTGTAGTGAACGGCGAATTTGGTGTCTTCAATTTTATGGAAGCCAGAGAATTCAGCGATATCAGGCAGAGGAAGGGTGATCTTCTGGCCTTTATCATCTTTGGCTTCAAATTCTGGGCTGTAACGGTAAGCAAAACCAAATCGGTTGTTTGCATCCAGCTCGTATACGGTACCCACGTTAAAGCCAACCGCAAAGCCATCTGCACCATCTACGTCCAGAAGAGGCAAGCCAGCAGCTTGTGGAACCTGTGATGAAATAACAGCACCAAGCTGAGCACTTGGTTCTCTTTTCATTGTGCCTTGGCCGTAAATGATGTCTAGACCTACACCAAAGCTCCATTGATCATTCAAACTGTATGAACCAGCAAGACCCAGGTTAAAGCTTTTCACGTCGGTTAAGCCGCCGTATTCGGTCGCTGCATAGTCATTTGAGAATTCAGTTTTAGTACCGAAGTTTGAGTAGGCATTGATACCGACAGCAAACTTTTCATTGAGAGGCATAATGAAGTGTACGTTTGGTGCAACGGAAGTGCCGCCCACATCATCAGTGTCAGCGATCGGCTGAGGCTGATAAAGTGTTGCTGCGTTGCGGTAGGTTGCATCACTGACGGTGATATCAGTCGTGATAGTCTCAAAGCCAATCGAGAATGCTTTCTCATCAAACAGGGCCATTGCAGCAGGGTTACGTGCCATAACAGCTGCGTTGTCTGCTATCACAGCATCACCGGCAAAAGCACGGCCGATACCTGTTGCTGATTGTGCGTTAAGTTGGAAGCCAGCGGCCAGTGCTGACGTGGAGCTCGCTGCAACAGCCATTGCCACTGCTGAGCGGATAAACAGACGCTTCTTATTCATAATGTGAATATTCCGAATAAAATTATAATTTTTCTGATATTTATGCTCAAAGTGAGCTGCGCGAATTCTATTGTGTAGGTGCTTTATTGGAAATCTGACCAGTTATAAAATGCTGTTTTGTAACTGCATGAGTTTACGTTAGATGGTTGTTATTGTGGGAAAACAAAAAGGGGAGCGCCAGCTCCCCTAGATATTGTAATGGATTGTATCAGGCCTTTTGATTGAGATGTTGCTTCAATTGTTCAGCGACAGGCATGATATCTGCGCCCTCTTTACCTACTACAATCACACTGCTGTTATTTGCTGCTGGCAATGAAATAGCTTCCATGTTGCCGTCGCTGTAGCTTTCCATCGCTGGAGACTGTTGCGGTACAACGAATACAGTGAAGTCTTGTCCATTTTCGCCTTGGATCACCATGTGTACTGCGTGTTTATCATCAAAACTACAGTGATTGATGTAAGACACTTCACCGGGTAACTGACCATTAAATGTCTTACCTAAAGGCGCAAGCTTGGCATTCACTTGTGTGAGAGTTGCTCCCTCAAACACGTTATTTGTGAAGTCTTCTTCATGGTAATAATGCTCTAGCGCAATTTGTCCAAGGCTTGCCTGTCCAGGCAATACTGGGAGTGCCTGCCAGTTAAACTGACCAAGCATAATGCCGAATGCGAAAGCAACAGAAGCTGCAATAGCGAGATGGAAACGGGGTTTTCTCGCTTCTCTCGCGACATCGCTACTCTGCTTAAACAGCACCTTGTCTACCAAGTCACCTGGCACATCCACGCGCAGGGTTTGATCTAACAGCGCATCCAGCTGATCCAGCTCTGATGCTAATTTTTGATTGGCTGGCGATTCTGATTTAGCCGCCAGAATCTCAGGATCTTTGTCCTGAGGGTCCGCCAGAAGGCGTCGACGGAATTCGAGTTCATCCATTTAGCGCACCTCGCTGACCTGAAGTTTGATTGTCCATGAACTCTTTCAATTGGTTTCTCGCTCTGAACAAACGCGTCATAACAGTGTTTTTGTTTAGGTCTAAGATCTCAGCGATCTCTTCACCGCTAAATCCGGCAACGACCTGCAACACTAACGGTTCTCGATATTCTGGTGACAGACGCATGATCTGCTTGTGAAGCCATTGCTGTTCAACCGAGGCTTCTTCACTGGGGCGTGCATCGTCTGCGACCTGGTGGTCATCAATATCTACCAATTCGAGTTGTTTACGCTCGAAACGGCGTGCATTTTCGCGCCTAAGAATGGTGATCAGCCAAGCTTTGGCAGCGTTGTCATCTTGAAGGCTATCAAGCGAGCGCCATGCACGTAGGCAGGTTTCCTGCACCAAATCTTCCGCTACGTGCTGGTCTTTCGTCAACCAGTATGCATAACGGTAGAGGTCTCTGTGCCAGGCTCTCACGAGCGCTTCGTATCGTCTCTGCTTTTCCATATCATTAGAGACCTTGGTTTCTGACTTTTTATTTCCAAATAATTTCAAAACCATTCTATCATCCTGATTATTTAGGATTTTAAATGCTAAATTGCTGCAAGAATTATCACCAAAGGTCAACAGCCCCTAATCTGAGCAATCTGGCTTTAAGACGGTTAGCCGCTCTTCTGCAATTGTAGTGTTGATCGGGGTAATAAATGATCATGTTACATGTAAGGAGCCTGCCTTCTGAAGGTAATTTGCTTTGAATTTAATCAATTAGGCAGCGGTTGTAGTGTTTCATACAGTTTTCTAAGAATCGAAATAACTCAATTCAATGCATATTTATCTATCTATCTATCTACCTACCTATCTATCTACCTTAACTCGCAACCTTCCCTTCGACTTAACCTCTCTTTCCTTCGATTGATGAGTAATCAGACAAAAAATTGATCTGCTTCAAAATCGCTTCCTGACGCGTGGGTATAGTAGGCAATGTCATCTGGTGACGTGTTACAGACTTCGTTGGTTTACCGAATCTGTCGCATGAAACCGTGTTGAGCAAGATGACAAACTTCCTTTTTGAAGGCTGACTTTACTTTCTCCTCAGGTCTATGACCTGATTTGCAATTGGCTTTACGTTAATTGATTTAATACGTGATTGCTTTCCACATACGTTGCCACACCTGATAGGTGTGGTTTTTTTTTGCTTTGTGTTTTCAGTTGCCCTCCAACTTCACTTCTGGCTCAGTTTTTATTTTCAAAAATGTCGTAACGGTCTATGTTTGCTTGGCAGATTTAATTAAAACGCACGTTTTAATCCGGTAACAAATTGGTTACACTCTTCTGGTCTGACCTCTAATAATTGCAAGGAGCGGCAATGAACTCTCCCCAGAATCTGACTACGCGTCAGGGTGAACGTATAGCTGTCGTTGCGGGTTTACGTACCCCGTTTGCACGACAATCCACCGCTTATGCGGATGTGCCAGCTGTTGATCTAGGCAAGATGGTTGTTAGCGAAATGCTAAATCGTACCGACATCGACCCGAAGCTGATTGATCAATTGGTTTTTGGTCAGGTGGTCCAAATGCCGGAAGCGCCGAACATCGCACGTGAAATAGTGCTTGGCACAGGTATGAATGTTCACACTGATGCTTACAGTGTCAGCCGTGCTTGTGCGACCAGTTTCCAATCTGTCGTTAACGTCACCGAAAGCATCATGGCCGGTGCTGTTGATATCGGTATCGCTGGTGGCGCTGATTCCTCTTCCGTGCTGCCAATTGGTGTCTCCAAGCACATGGCTGCAACACTGCTGGCACTCAGCAAAGCCAAGACGATGAGTAAACGCTTAAAACTCCTGAGTAAACTCTCCCTCAAAGACTTGGCACCGGTTCCTCCAGCAGTTGCCGAATATTCGACGGGTCTCAGCATGGGACAAACCGCTGAGCAAATGGCCAAGAGCCATAGCATTACTCGAGAAGAGCAAGATGCGCTGGCACACCGTTCGCATTCCCTCGCAGCGAAAGCTTGGGCGGACGGATTGGTTCGTGATGAGGTGATGACTGCCTTCCCGGAACCTTATCGCCAGTGGATTGATAAAGACAACAATGTTCGCGAAGACTCCACAGTAGAAGGCTACGCGAAACTGCGTCCTGCTTTTGACCGCAAACACGGCTCTGTGACTGCCGCGAACAGTACACCTCTCACCGATGGTGCAGCGGCAGTGATGTTGATGCGTGAAGGACGGGCCAAAGAACTTGGCTTAACGCCTCTGGGTTACATCCGATCATACGCGTTTTCTGCCATTCAGGTTGAGCATGACATGCTGATGGGTCCATCTTACTCGACACCAATCGCGTTAGATCGCGCTGGCATTACGCTGTCTGATCTCACTCTGATTGATATGCATGAAGCGTTTGCCGCGCAGACGTTGGCAAACGTAAAAATGTTTGCGTCCAAGAGCTTTGCAGAACAGAAGCTGGGTCGAAGCCAGGCAATTGGCGAAATCGACATGGACAAGTTCAATGTGTTGGGTGGCTCGATTGCTTACGGCCACCCATTTGCCGCAACCGGTGCGCGCATGATCACCCAAACCTTGAATGAACTTCGCCGCCGCGGTGGTGGTTTGGCATTGAATACTGCTTGTGCAGCAGGTGGTCTGGGTGCAGCGATGATCTTGGAGGCAGAATAATGACGGAACAAACAACCCCAACAAACGGTGCGTTCTCGCTGCGCTACGGTGACAACGGTGTGGCGTGGTTGAGCATTGATGTGCAGGGCGAAAGTATGAATACCCTGCAAGCCACCTTTGTTGATGAAATCAGTGCAATTCTGAGCGAGCTTGAAAGCAAAAGTGATATCAAAGGTCTGGTGCTGCACTCTGCAAAACCGGATAACTTTGTTGCTGGTGCAGATGTTCGCATGCTGGATGCTTGCAATACCGCAGAAGATGCTCAAGCCATTGCTGAGCATGGCCAGAAGCTTTTCTCCCGCATTGAGAAGCTACCTTTCCATGTCGTTGCTGCCATTCATGGCCCTGCGTTGGGCGGTGGTTTGGAACTCGCTCTGGCTTGTCATAGCCGAGTAGCGAGTGATGATGATAAAACCCGTTTAGGTTTGCCGGAAGTGCAGCTTGGCCTGTTGCCTGGTTCTGGTGGTACGCAACGTCTTCCAAGACTGATTGGTGTGCCGGGCGCGTTGGATATGATCCTGACCGGTAAACAGCTTCGCGCGAAGAAAGCGAAGAAAATGGGCGTGGTCGATGATGTAGTTCCCCAGTCTGTGTTGCTTCGCGTTGCTGAAGAGTTGGCGCTGAAAGGTAAACCAAAGCGCAAAGGTAGCTGGCAGGATTGGGCAATGGGCGGCAATGCACTTGGTCGTTCTGTTGTGTTCGATCAGGCTTCAAAGAAAACCCGTGAGAAAACCCGCGGCAACTATCCTGCTACCGAAGCTATTCTCGAAGTCATCAAACATGGCTTGGATAAAGGCACAGAGAAAGGTCTGGCGTTGGAAGCAAAACGCTTTGGTGAGCTGGTGATGTCTTCAGAATCTGCGGCGCTGCGTAGCATTTTCTTTGCCACCACAGCAATGAAAAAAGAAACCGGTGCAGATGCAGAGCCTCGCACTGTAACAGGCGTGACTGTGCTGGGTGGTGGCTTGATGGGCGCTGGCATCGCTAATGTGTCTGCAACCAAAGCGAATACACCTGTGCGCGTCAAAGATGTCAGCAACGATGGTATTCTGAATGCGATGGCTTACAGCTACAAACTGCTGGATAAGAAGCGCAAACGCCGGATTATCTCTAAGGCAGAAATGCAAAAGCAGATGGATCGCATTAGCGGTACGACTGACTATTCCGGTATGAGCCAAAACAACGTGGTTGTTGAGGCCGTATTTGAAGATCTCACACTGAAGCACCAAATGGTTGCAGAGGTGGAAGAGAATCTGAGTGAAGAGACCATCTTCGCCACCAACACCTCATCACTGCCAATCCATCAAATCGCCGAGGGTGCGAAGCGTCCTGAAAATATTGTGGGTCTGCACTACTTCTCGCCGGTCGATAAAATGCCGCTGGTGGAAGTTATTCCACATGCGGGCACGTCCGAAGAAGCCGTCGCAACTGTGGTGAAGCTTGCTAAGAAGCAAGGTAAAACGCCGATTGTGGTCGCTGACAAGGCTGGTTTCTATGTGAACCGTATTCTTGCACCTTACATGAATGAAGCGGCAAGAACCTTACTGTCCGGTGAGTCGGTTGAGCACATTGACAATGCGCTGTTGGACTTCGGTTTCCCTGTTGGCCCAGTGACACTGCTGGATGAAGTGGGTATCGACATTGGCGCGAAGATCAGCCCAATCCTGTTGAATGAACTGGGTGAGCGTTTCCGCGCACCGGATGTGTTCGACGTGATGCTGAATGATGGCCGTAAAGGTCGCAAGAGTGGCAAAGGTTTCTTCGTTTACAGCGGTAAGAAAAAAGAAGTCGATAAGCGTGTCTACACCTTGCTGGGTGTTGATCTGAAAAGTCAGCTTTCAGCACATGAACTGGCGATTCGCTGTGTGCTGATGATGCTGAATGAAGCTGCTCAGTGTCTGGATGAAGGTGTGGTGAAATCTGCGCGTGACGGTGATATTGGTGCCGTGTTCGGTATCGGATTCCCACCATTCCTTGGCGGTCCATTCCGCTATATGGATCATATTGGCATTAAGCGTCTGGTAGAAATGCTGGAACAACATGAAGCCAAATACGGTGAGCGTTTTGCTCCGTGTGAGCTGCTTAAAGCCATGGCAGCGGAAGGTAAGACGTTCCACTAATTAAGCCTTAAACAAAAAAATCCCCGGCTAGCCCGGGGATTTTTTATATCTGAAGCATGGAAATCCATCAACAAAGTTCAACAGACTTCAGTTAATTCGCTCTGTGCGATTGCGACGAAACGCTGTGACAGATTCGATTTCCTTTGTGCCTTCAAGGCTACATTCATCAGGGTGAGCGCCACCGCAACTGTGCATGATCAGACGATCTGATGTACGCGGTTTCAATTGCTCGACCACAAACTTCACCATATCTGCGCGATCCATATCGCGAATAGCGGCAGCAACGTTTTGGCGCTGGGTAAATTCAGCATCCTTATTGCCAATACTGATCCATAAACGCTGTCCGCGGGCGCGTAGGTTAGCATCAGGCTCTTCTATCTGTCCGAGTAATCCTTGTTTACTGGCTTGCCATTGCGCTTCGTTAAGCTCGAGCAGCACCAGGAAGAAGGCGTTGAGGAAGTCGTCTATTGCTTCCATCAATTTCGCTGGGCCAGCCTGAGGTGACTGCACATAGAAGATCAAACCTGGGTGACGGTTCATTGGCATGTTGCCTGAGCCAACCATATAGCCAAGTTGCTGCTTTGTTCGCAGCTCGTTGAAGAAGATGGCAGACATCAAATGCTGAGCGAATGTAAATAAGGCGACATCCTGTGGTTCAGTGCCGTGGCTCTGGTAGTAAACCAACACGGCTGAGTCTTGGCTGTCACATCCTAGATGATATGACGCACTGCCAGCACCTTTCAAAAGAACCAGCGGTCGTGTGGATTCCTGATAACGCTGGTTGTGTACGCGAAGTGCATCTTTTACAGGCTCGGCCAAATCCAGTGTTTGCTGTTTCTGCCAGTTACCGTAAACAAACATCTCAACATGCAGTTCCGACATCACGCGATGCACAAAGTCCGGTAGCTCTGTCACCTGCAAAGGTTCCAGCGCTTCGATGAGCTCTTCATAGGTTGGATTGTTTGGCTGCAAGATGCCTGTCATCGAATTGTACAAGCGATTAATGGCTTTATTTTGAGTTGCGTTGTTCCAACTTCTTAGCAACTGGGTTTTGATGATGTCAAAGCGATCTGGGTTGAAATCGCGCTTGGCAAATTTATCCAATACCAAATCCATCAGCAGCGGGAGCTTTTCATTGAAGCCACTGAGCTTCAAAGTCACGCCACCTTGATGGGCATAGAGGTTGTAATTCAGGCCAGCGACTTCGGCAGGGTAGGCTGCCTCATTGATCGACTCCATCAGCATTTCAACACTGACGCGAGTCTTTACGATGTTCTCGACCGATTGCACCGCATGCGGGCTGTCTATCGCAACGTAAACCACGCCTTTCGGGACGCGGAAATCTGTATCTTGCAAGTGCCACAAACGAAAGCCCGGTAACTCTTGAATCATCTCAGGTAGTTGCTGTTCTGGCGCTTCTAGATCTGCAGGGTCGAGTTCATAGCTGATAAAGGGGTTTGGCTCTGGTAAAGCCAGCGCGGGAGAGATATGTGTCGCATGCCATTTTTCGAGCTGAGCTTCGGTGAATGGTTTCACGCTGTAAGGGGTGTCGTACCAATTTGCCGTACGATCATAATTGCCATCTTTAGCAATTAACGTCAGGCGAAGATGATCAGGTGTGAGGTAGCCAAGCATCTGGCGTATCAAGGCTTCGTCATATTTCTGCATAATGTAGTCGCCATACAGCACATCATCATCTTGATAATGCTGCATGTTGAGCACCATATGACTCACTGTATCGATAGGGCGTGAAGGCTCTTGATAACGAAACGCCATTTCCTGTACCGCACGTTTTTCTGCATAACGCCAATCATCGAGACCCTGCTCGCGGATAAGACTGATTGCCTGAAAAATGTAAGTCACGATATCGTCAATCTTGGTCAGTCCCTCCTCGGTCAGGCTAACACTGACTGAAAACTCGCGGAAATTCGAACCGCTGATCCCGCCACCAGCAGACAGATTATTGATGAGCCCTTTGGCTTTAAGCAAAGACATCACGCTGCCAGTACCTTCATAACCGAGAAGATGGGCAATGTAGGAAAGTGGCTTAATTCTGTAATGCTCATCGGTCGCTGGCATTGAAAATGCCAGTGTCAGCTTACGAACATCTTTGAGCGGCTCGATACAGACAAACTGTTGCGACTGAGCTTTGTCGACAAACGGGACGTCTGGCACAAACGGTGACAGGTCAAGGTTTGGAATATCACCGAATGTTTGGTTTGCCAGCGTTTCCAAATCGTCCAGCCTGAATGGACCCGTGATAGAGGCTGCCATCAGGTTGGCACTGTAATGGGTCTTGTAAAAATCAATCAGCTCATCACGCACCGAACTGCCCTCGCGATCGGCAAGGGTGTCGAGGCTACCGACAGAAAACTTGGAGAAAGGGTGAGCCGGGTTGATGGTCTCTTTCTGCACCTGATAAATCCGGCGCACATCGTCCTGAAGTTTCAGGCGGTATTCTGAGTCAACCGCGTTGCGCTCTTTGTCGACTGCGTCTGCATTGAACAAAGGCGCAGAGAAGAATTGACCGAATCGATCCAGCGCTTCTTCGAAATGGTCGTGTCGGATATCGAAGAAAAAGGTGGTGTTTTCGGTTCCTGTCCAAGCGTTGTTATTACCGCCATGGCGACTGATAAAAGATTGGAACTCACCGACATCAGGATACTTCTCTGTACCGAGAAACAGCATGTGTTCTAAGAAGTGCGCTAAACCTTCACGATCAGCGGGATCACAGAAGTGCCCCACATTCACGGTTAACGCCGCAGCACTGCGCGGTGCTTGCACATCTTCTACCAGAAGCACCCTCAAATTGTTGGCGAGAGTAATAAGGCGGTAGCTACGATGATCGTTGGGACTGATTTGCACAAAGCACCTTCACTGGTAGTGGCAAGGTCTTAATTATGACCACGTAAGTAAATTGAGGCAAACATCTGTGCGATCAGTCGTTCCAGATTAAAGAATTGACTGGTAGCATATCGAAGAATACTCAAAATCAGCTGTTGTGATATGCGAATTTATATTATGCGCCACGGTGAGGCACACACCTTCGCCGCCAGTGATGAAGAACGTCCGCTGACCGATCTTGGTGAGCAACAATCGGTTGAAATGGCACGCTGGCTGGCACAAGAGCTGCCAGAGGGAAAACTGGACTTGGTTTTGGTGAGTCCTTATTTGCGCGCACAGCAGACTTGGTCGGCATGTGCTGCCGTTTTGCCTGAAGCGAAAAGCGTCTTGACGGAAGATGGCATCACGCCTTACGGCGACAGCGAGCACGTTGCTTCTTACCTGCGCGCTTTAGTTTCCGTTGATAATCCAGCGTCGATTCTTTTGGTTTCTCATCTACCGCTGGTGGGTTATCTCACGGCAGAGTTTGAGGCTGATTTGCAGCCGCCGATGTTCCCGACATCTTCAATTTCCTGTATTGAATACAACCCGCAAACGGAACAGAGCGAAGTGCTGTGGATGAAAAGTCCTTCGCAAGTGATGGGTTACGCATCCTGACGGCCAGGTCGAAAACAGCTTTAAGCAGACATAGAAAAACGCCCAACAAAGGGCGTTTTTTTCATCTGTACTTCAGGCTATTTTTCTGGAATTTCAATCAGAACCAGTAAAGCGCCATCACCACCAAATTCCAGTGGTGCCTGATGGAATGCCAACACGTCAGGGTGCTGTGCTAGCCAAAGTGGTGTCTTCTGTTTCAGTATGTGTTTGCCAATACCGTGCATGACACAGGCACAACTGATCCCTTCTTTTATACATGCTGCAATCAGTGCGCCTAACTCTCGCTTGGCTTCCAATTGCGTCATGCCGTGTAGGTCCAGGAACATATCCGGCACGTAAACACCGCGGCGAAGTCTTTTTACTTCGTATTTGGAGACACCTGTGCGCGCATATTGAGTTGGCCCATCTTCTTTCAGCAGCGGTTCAAACTCGTCTGAGAAATAGAAGGAGTGGTCGCGCGCCGCGGACTCTGTCTGCTTTTTGCGTGCTTGCTCTGTTGTCTGGCGTCTTGGCGGGTTTATGGTATCCTGCTGCAGTTTTTTAACGCCTTTCACCGCATCGCGGAACAATGACATGTCGTCATCTTCTGGGATCGGGGATTTCTTACTCATAAGTCATTTCCAAATTCTGTTAGCTGCATTTTACTTAAAATAAGAACAATGTCTGCTTTCCTGTTGGAATCGCCCTGACGGTGATGTGTTGAGGCTACTGGAGGCCATTTTGGATAGAATTATTGTTGATGAAGTCGTCAACGAGCTGCGTACGCTGCAAGACATGCTACGTTGGACGGTAAGTTGCTTTAATGCAGCAGGAATTTATTACGGTCACGGAACGGACAATGCATGGGACGAAGCGGTACAACTGGTACTGCCGACACTTTATCTGCCAATTGATGTGCCTGCAGACACGCAAACTGCGCGTCTGACCACCAGTGAACGTCACCGTATTGTTGAACGTGTGGTCCGTCGTATCAACGAGCGCACGCCAGTGGCTTACCTGACAAACAAAGCGTACTTCTGTGATTTGGAATTCTACGTGGATGAGCGTGTGCTGGTACCACGTTCACCAATCGGTGAGCTGATCCAGAATCAGTTCAGCCCAATGCTGGAAGTCGAGCCAAACCGTATCATGGATCTGTGCACCGGCAGTGGCTGCATTGGTATTGCGTGTGCCTACGCGTTCCCTGACGCTGAAGTAGATCTGGTGGACATTTCTACCGATGCGTTGGAAGTGGCAGAGATGAACATTCAGGAACATGGCCTGGAGCAGCAGGTTTTCCCTATCCGCTCAGATTTGTTCCGCGATCTGCCAAAAGATAAATATGACCTGATTGTCTCCAACCCACCATACGTGGATGAGGAAGACATGAACTCGCTGCCGGATGAATTCCGTCACGAGCCAGAGTTGGGTCTGGCTGCAGGGACCGATGGCCTGAAACTGATGCGCCGCATCATTGCTAATGCACCGGATTACCTGACTGAGCAAGGCATTCTGATCTGTGAAGTAGGTAACTCCATGGTTCACGTTCAGGAACAGTATCCGCACCTGCCACTGACTTGGCTGGAATTTGAAAATGGCGGCCACGGTGTCTTCCTGATGACCTATCAGGATCTGGTCAGTGTTGCCGACGAATTTTCTATCTATAAAGACTAATTGTTGTCTTTGCCCCTAAGAAAAAGGCCGAAATTATAGATTTCGGCCTTTTTTGTATCTCTCTTTCCGGTTTTGCCTCATTTCTTGAAACCAGCCCAGTATTACAGGGAGTTTCCACCTGTACATAAAAAAAGCTTTTGCTTCTCAATCGCGGTTATGTTTCATTAGGTGCATGCTAATGCGGTTGTGATACGTCGACCGGAGAGAAACAGAGGAAGTAATGGCAGGCAATTCAATAGGTCAGGTTTTTCGGGTCACCACTTTTGGTGAAAGTCATGGATTGGCGTTGGGCTGCATTGTTGACGGTTGCCCACCGGGACTTGAAATTTCAGAAGCAGATTTACAGGTCGATCTGGACCGTCGTCGTCCGGGCACCTCAAAATACACGACTCAACGTCGCGAACCGGATGAAGTGAAGTTCCTTTCTGGCGTTTTCGAAGGTAAAACGACAGGGACTTCGATTGGCCTGGTTATCGAAAATACCGACCAGCGCTCAAAGGATTACTCCAAGATTGCAGACCGCTTCCGTCCGGGTCATGCCGACTATACCTACCATCAAAAATATGGACATCGCGATTACCGCGGTGGTGGCCGCTCATCAGCACGTGAAACGGCGATGCGCGTTGCTGCGGGTGCGATTGCAAAGAAATACCTCAAGCAAGAGTTTGGTATTGAAGTCCGCTGTTACCTTTCTCAAATGGGTGATGTGACCATCGATAAGGTCGACTGGGATCAAGTTGAGCAAAACCCATTCTTCTGCCCGGATGAATCAAAACTTGAAGCCTTGGATGAACTGATCCGTGCGCTGAAAAAAGAAGGCGATTCTATCGGTGCCAAACTGACTGTGGTCGCGAATAACGTGCCTGTTGGTCTGGGCGAGCCAGTTTTCGATCGTTTAGACGCAGACATTGCTTACGCTTTGATGGGTATCAATGCTGTGAAAGGCGTGGAAGTGGGCGATGGGTTTGACGTCATCAACCAGCGCGGCAGCGAGCACCGTGATGAACTGACGCCGGAAGGTTTTAAATCCAACCACGCTGGCGGCATTCTTGGTGGGATTTCATCTGGTCAGGATATCGTTGCGCACCTTGCATTGAAGCCAACTTCAAGCATCACGGTACCGGGCGAAACCATCAATGTAGATGGTGAAACCGTCGATGTGATTACCAAAGGTCGCCATGACCCATGTGTCGGTATCCGCGCTGTGCCAATTGCAGAGGCTATGGTTGCGATTGTATTGATGGACCACCTGCTGCGTCACCGCGCGCAAAATGCGGGTGTGCATACCACTACGCCGAAGATTTGAATGAAAAATCCTAGGGCCTAGGAAAAGCAGGTCCTAGAAACAGCAAAAGCCAATGCAAGAGAAAAGGGCTGAAGGTTTACACTGTCAGCCCTTCTTTTTCGTTCTTTGCTCTTCCTAGGACCTAGGATCTAGGACCTTCTCTTCCTAGGATCTATGCTCTAAAACTTCTTCCGCTTCAAAACTAAACACCGGCAGGCTCCAGCCAAACTTCACTGCAGACATACGGAAAACAAAGCCCGTTACCAGCGTAGAAATGGTCGCGATGTTTTCATCAATGCCAAATTGGTTACCGTAGGTCATCAACATCCAATACATGGCACCGGCTAAGAAAGCGACAGAGGCATAAAGCTCTTTATGCAGCACCATTGGCTGACGGCGACATAGTAAGTCGCGCAACAGGCCACCAAAGATACCTGTCACCAGCGCAGACACTACACAAATCAGCGGCGACAACCCCATGTCCATACCCACACGGCAACCGATAATGCTGAAAGCAATCAGACCGAGTGAGTCCAGCCAGACGAAAAGCTTGTGATTACGGGCTACCCAAGACGCCATCCAGGTCGTGATGATACCGGCAACGCAAACAATCACCAGATAGTGCGGGTTAGCGACCCAGCCAAGCGGGTAGTGACCGAGCAAAATATCACGCACGGTACCGCCGCCAATGGCTGTACAGGCAGCCACCAGCATGACGCCAAACCAGTCCATATTCCTGCGGCCAGCCGCCAGTGCGCCTGTCATGGCTTCAGCGGTAATTCCAACAATGTATAACGTGGACAACAACATGATATTCAGTAACTTGCATTTGAATGGATAATTTCGCGCAATCATAGTTGTGATTGACCTCTCAATCCAATGAAAGGTTGTGAAGTCACCCATGAATTGAATTCATGCTTTTGCTGGTGGAATTGACCTAAAACGGTCCTTTTTGCGGCGACAATAGGGGCTTTGGCAGGTAAAATGCCCACTTAACTGAATTTGCTGTAACTTCATTATTACAATTCGCGCCATGCAACACGATTACAACGATCTTATTTCTGTCTTTAATCAGACTTTTATTGATTCTTTCAATACAGAATTGCTGCTGGGCGGCGATGAGCCGATTTATCTGCCTGCGGATGATGACAACCCATACCACCGAATCATCTTCGCCCGAGGTTTTTACGCCTCTGCGCTTCATGAAGTGTCGCACTGGTGCATTGCCGGGCCTGAACGCCGTCTGTTGGAAGACTTTGGCTACTGGTATCTACCGGATGGACGCGATGAGCAGACGCAAGCCGAGTTTGAGAAAGTAGAAATCAAACCTCAGGCGGTAGAGTGGATTCTGTCGGCCAGTTGTGGCTTTCGCTTTCAGGTAAGTTGCGACAATCTAAACGGTTCTTTTGAACCTGACCGCCCGATATTTACCGCAAAAGTGCGTGAACAAGTGATGAAATATCTGAAAGACGGCATGCCTACGCGCGCCAAAACCTATTCAGACGCCCTTCGAACGTTTTATAATCGTCCTCCTTTAACGCCAGCAGACTTTTCCTGAGAGATAAAAATGATCCAAGAATACGAAGAGAAAATCCTCGACCTGATTGATGCCATGGTAGAAACAGCATCTGATGATGAGTTGTTTGCCAGCGGATATCTGCGCGGTCATGTCTCGCTGGCGGCCGCAGATTGTGAGCAGGACGGTATTGAAGAGATATCTGCAATGAAGATACGTGTCGACGAAAGCCTGAAAGAGAATTCAAACGAGCTGAACCCTTCAGATCAAGTGCTGGTGGGCAACCTCTGGGCATCGTTACAAGAACAGGCGGGTTAAACACTGCATCCAGATGAGAAGAAGGCGCCAATCGGCGCCTTCTTTGTTTGAATTATCTTTCCCTTCTAAAGAGCTTTACCCTTGAGCAGTTTTCTCACCCACATGCGTCCGGGATGCAAGGCATTAAGCACATCAACCGGCATGGGGAGTGGATCGCCACAAAGCTGTGAGGCCAGAAGCTCACCGAGGATGGGCGCTGAGGTTAAACCGCGGGAACCGAGTGCTAAAAGGCTATAGAGGTTCGGGTAAACCGGCACATCTTCGGCACTGTCTTTCTTATCACGCAAATCACCGTATACGGTTTTCAGAGCTTCAAAGTCGCAGACATCACCGACATACGGCAAATGATCGCGGCTGGCACAGCGAATACCCACACGACCACCACCATGGTCAGTATCAATCTCTTTTGGCCACTCAGCAGGAATGCAATCGACCAGGCGCTGCTTGTTGTCAGCCTGATCGTCCATGCTAAACGCCATGGAAGTATCATTTCGGCTGTAGCTGGCGCCGATGCAGTGAGTGTCATTTTTTGGGTTGGCTGGCGTCAGGTAGCCGTCATAACACAACACGGTTTTGAGCTGCTTTAATGCTGGCGTGGTATTAATGTGGGACACCTGACCACGAACCGCATAAGCCGGGATGGGTGCGGTTTGCTCAAACTGGGTGAACTTGTGACCGTTAGCGATGACTATAGTATCGTGAGTGAATTCGCCTTGGTTTGATGTCAGTGTCCACGCCCCGTTCTGATGATTGACCTTCGTTACTTCGGTATTGTAGTGACAGGTCAACAGGCCAGTTTTCTCCGCATTCGCTATCAAGCCCTGAGTTAACTGCTGAGGGCACAACCAACCGCCGAGAGGATAGGTGACACCGCCGTGCCCGGTTTTAATGCCAGTCAGTGATTCGGCGTCTTCTTTGGTGATGCCATGGATAAGAGATTCAGGAAAACCACCTGTCAGCATCTTCGCTAATTTGTCCGTGCTTTTTTCATCCCACCCTAATTGGGTAACGCCACACAAATCGTGATCAAACGAAACCGTTTCTGCTGCTTGTTCAATAAACTGACGGGAGAACAGAAATGCCGGTGCAAAGAAGCGTGAAAGGGCATCGTCACTGCCATTTAACAGTGGATACACTGCGCCTTGTCGGTTACCAGAAGCAGCAAATCCAGGCTTGTCGTGTTCGCAATAAAGGGTGACTGATTTTCCACGACGTACCAGTGAAAGTGCCAAGGTGGCGCTCGCCACACCGCCACCAATAATGGCAATGTCATTGCTGTTTTGTGGTGCGGTACGTTTATACCAGGGGGCCTGTTGGAGTGGTTGGTTGCGTTCGACCATGGTGCCGATAATCATGTCGCGCTTGGTGCCATAGCCCTTGGCTTTCTTCATTTCAAAGCCTGCGTCAATTAAGCCGCGACGCACAAAGCCTGCGGCGGTAAAAGTGGCTACGGTACATTCCTGTTTAGCCAGTCTTGCCATGCCGTCGAACAGCGTCTGACTCCACATTTCAGGGTTCTTGCTGGGGGCAAAGCCGTCCAGAAACCAGCAATCCACAATACCGTCATCAGACGTCCACACTTGTGGCATACAGTCTTTGATATCGCCGAACCACAAGTCCAGCGTGATCATGCCATCTGCCAGTACCAAACGGTGGCAGCCAGAAACCGCTGCTGGGTAGTGTTTGCGCAGAGCTTTGGCGAAATCCGCCAACTCTGGCCAGGCTGCGTGGGCTTTTTCTAAATCACTCACGGAGACCGGGAACTTCTCAAAGCTGATGAAATGAAGCTGGTTGACTTGAGCCTCAGGGTTTTCCTTTCGGAATTGGGCAAACCACTGCCACACAGCCAGGAAGTTAAGGCCTGTACCAAATCCGGTTTCCGCAATCACGAATCGGTCATGTGAAAAGGTATCCCAGCGGTTTGGTAGCTGGTTTTGCTGCAGGAACACGTAGCGCGTTTCTTCCAGACCATTGGCATTGGAAAAGTAAACATCATCAAAGTTGTCAGAGACCGGTGTTCCGGCGTCATTCCAGTGAATTTGGGCGTGTTCAATACGGGTTTGGGTCACAAGCCTTACCTTAATAAAAACGGGGTTTGCACGTCGAGCGCGGATTCTATCGCCAATTCGACGGAATATACAGAACCGACAACGGGTCTGTGTCAGTATGTGAAAAATTTCAGCTTACACCTGTACTCTAGGAAAGCTGACCACTTAGGCGTATCAAAACCGCTATCATCGGTGCGAACTCGAATTGTAGGAACAAAAGATGAAACGAGCCGTAATTACAGGTATGGGAATTGTTTCCAGCATCGGTAACAACGTTAAAGAAGTGCTGGAGTCATTAAAGACGGGTAAATCAGGGATTAGCTTTTCCCAACAGTTCGCAGACATGAAGCTTCGCAGTAATGTCTGGGGTGATTTAAAGCTCAATCCTGCTGATCACATTGATCGCAAAAAGTTTCGTTTTATGGGCGATGCTGCGGGCTTCGCTTATCTGTCAATGGAACAGGCTATCGAAGATGCCGGTTTGACAGAAGATATGGTGTCTAATGACCGCACCGGTCTGGTTGCCGGTTCTGGTGGCGCATCTTCAATTAACCAAGTTGCAGCCACAGACACATTACGTGAGAAAGGCGTAAAACGTGTTGGTCCTTACATGGTGCCACGTACCATGTCTTCAACGGTTTCAGCTTGTCTGGCAACACCATTCAAAATCCGTGGTGTGAACTACACCATGAGCTCTGCGTGTGCGACATCAGCACACTGTATTGGCCACGCTGTTGAACTGATTCAACTGGGCAAGCAAGACGTTGTTTTTGCAGGTGGTGGTGAAGAGCTTGACTGGTCACTGACCATGATGTTTGACGCCATGGGCGCGCTGTCGACCAAATACAACGATAACCCAGAAAAAGCATCACGTACCTACGACGCAGACCGCGATGGTTTCGTTATCTCTGGTGGTGGCGGCATGATGGTTATCGAAGAGCTTGAGCATGCGCTGGCGCGTGGTGCGAAAATCTACGGTGAAATCGTGGGCTACGGTGCAACGTCAGATGGCTATGACATGGTAGCGCCATCAGGTGAAGGTGCGATTCGCTGTATGAAGATGGCGATGCAGGACGTAGAACAAATCGATTACATCAACACTCACGGCACCTCTACGCCAGTGGGTGATGTGAAAGAACTGGGCGCGATTCAGGAAGTGTTCGGCAACAACAGCCCTGCCATTTCTGCAACCAAAGCCATGACTGGTCACGCACTGGGTGCGGCGGGTGTTCACGAAGCGATTTACTCCACCATCATGCTGGAAAACAACTTCGTTGCACCAAGCATCAACATTGAAAATCTGGATCCAGCAGCTGAAGGTCTGGATATCGTGTCGGAAACCCGTGAAGTAGAGCTGAAGACAGTCATGTCTAACAGCTTTGGCTTCGGTGGTACCAACGCCACGCTGGTTATCAAAAAATACGAGGGATAAGCGTCTCACTTGTCCCCAGGGTCTGCTGGTTGTCACAGGTAAACAGGCCCTCTAGTTTTCCGGGACGTTGGCTTTATGCCCACAACAGACGCAGGTTTAGATCGTTGAGAGCCGATCTCTACCTTTCAGATCCTGGATTTTGCCCGGCCAATTGGCCGGGTTTTTTCGTTTTATCTGGCGCAGAAAACCGTCACAATAGCGCCAATGGAATAAATGTAAGAGTAAACGCACTTGAACATTCTGATTGATGAAAATATGCCGTATGCCGCTGAGCTGTTCAGCAAGCTGGGTACGGTTACCGCAAAAGCAGGTCGTACCCTGACAGCAGAAGACTTGATTGACGTTGATGCGTTGATGATTCGCTCCGTCACCAAGGTTGACGAAGCGCTGCTGGAAAAAGCCAATAAGCTGAAGTTTGTCGGCACGGCAACCGCAGGCACCGACCATGTTGATGCGGAGCTGCTTGCCAGCAAAGGCATCTTCTTTACTGCTGCGCCTGGCTGTAACAAAGTGGGTGTGGCTGAATACGTAATAAGCGCGCTGTTGGTGCTGAGTCAACAACAGGGCTTTTCTATTGCTGACCGTAAAGTTGGCATTGTGGGCGCAGGTCAGGTGGGAAGCTACCTGTCGAAGTGTCTGTCAGCGCTCAGCATTCCGCACCTTTTGTGTGACCCGCTCAAACAAGCGGAAGGCGACACACGCGAGTTTCATCCTCTACAAACGCTGATTGCAGAGTGTGATGTCCTGACCTTCCACACGCCGTTAACCAAAAACGGTGAACACCCAACGCATCATCTGATGGGTGAAGCGGAGATCGCTGCACTGAAGCCAGGTTCAATACTTATCAACGCGGCTCGCGGTCCAGTGGTCAGTAATGACGCACTGAAAGCTGCGCTGAAAACGCAAAAGTTAACTGCTGTTCTGGATGTGTTCGAGTTCGAACCGGAAGTGGACATGGAACTTCTTCCTATGCTGGCTTTCGCCACCCCGCACGTTGCGGGTTACGGACTGGAAGGCAAAGCACGCGGCACCACCATGATCTACAACAGTTACTGCGAGTTTCTGGGTAATCAGGAAGAAAAAGTCGAAGCGGCGTCTTTGCTGCCGATCGCGCCAATTCCAAAGGTATCACTGAGTAAGCCTTGGGACGAAAGCGATCTGATGGCACTGTGCCAGCTCATTTATGACATCCGCCGTGATGACGCCGAGTTTCGACGCGCGATGGTTGACGTTGAGCTGCACCGCGCAAGCTTTGACCGCTTGCGCAAGAATTACTGGGACAGACGCGAGTACAGTGCAATTACAGTAGCGGGCGACGCAGCGTTTGGGTTAGAGTCGCTCGCTAATTTAGGTTTTACCGTAGAGGAATAATCATGACACAAGAATTCGATGTGGCTTATGACGTCGCTGTTTTAGGTGCTACAGGCGCAGTAGGGCGCACCATTATCGAGGTGTTGGAAGAGCGTAAATTCCCTGTGCGCAACCTTCACTTGCTGGCAAGTGAGCGCAGTGCCGGTGAAACCATCCGTTTTAATGGTAAAAGCGTTCGCGTGAAGAACGTGGAAGACTTTGACTGGAGCCAGGTTCAAATCGCGCTGTTCTCAGCGGGTGCAGAATCTTCTGACCGTTGGGCACCTATTGCTGCAGATGAGGGCGTAGTGGTTATCGATAACACCTCACGTTTCCGTTACGAATACGATGTACCGCTGGTCGTGCCTGAAGTAAACCCGGAAGCGATTGCAGATTTCCGTAACCGCAACATCATCGCGAACCCTAATTGTTCGACCATCCAAATGCTGGTGGCGCTGAAGCCAATTTACGATGCTGCAGGTATTGAGCGTATCAACGTAGCAACCTACCAGTCAGTATCTGGCTCAGGTAAGAAAGGCGTTGATGAGCTAGCAGGCCAAACAGTGAAACTGTTGAACAGCCAGGAAGCAGAGCCAAGCACTTACAAAAAGCAGATCGCATTTAACTGTCTGCCACATATTGATGAGTTCATGGACAACGGCTACACCAAAGAAGAAATGAAGATGGTGTGGGAAACCCAGAAAATCTTAGGCGACGATTCCGTGGCGGTAAACCCGACCTGTGTGCGCGTGCCTGTGTTTTATGGTCACGCTGAAGCCGTACATATTGAATGTCAGCAGCCGCTGGATGCCACCGAAGCAATGGATCTGCTATCCCGCGCTGAAGGCGTTGAAGTTTACTACGGCGAAGATTACCCAACGCAGGTAAAAGAAGCGACAGGTAAAGACCATGTGATGGTCGGCCGTGTACGTAACGACATCAGCCACCCGAATGGCCTGAACATGTGGGTGGTTGCTGACAACGTCCGCAAAGGCGCAGCGACAAACTCAGTGCAAATCGCTGAACTTCTGATCCGCGATTACCTGTAATCATTCCTGACTGATGCGTTGTACCCAAACGACCTGAAGATGCCCGCATTGAGGTCCTCCCTTTGGGCGAGTTGACTAGCGTCGTGCTCTTTGTTGTCCCTTTTTGCTGGAGGTGACTACACCTACAAAGGGACGCCGCGATCACAACACCAGTCAAACTCGCTGAATCCTGCATCTTCAGGTTGTTTGGGTACATAAGTCAGTCAAATCAGCCGGCAGCAGTGATCTGGTGCCGGTTGTTTGATCACAAAACACAGTTTTATCTCTTCACACTACAGTTTTCAGCTGGGCTTCCGATATAGTTAGGGAAATAACCAGTAATATCAATCGCAGCAGGTGTTTAACGCCTTACCTCCCAACGACTTCAGTAGGGAAACGCGCCGCGATTGTGAAAAGCCTTTTATTCTGCCATAGGGGAATGCGGGCAGTGTCTGACCCAGATTTTTATAACGCGATGAAGCGAACTCTTTTTTCATACTTATCAGGTGGTCGTCTCGGCAAAACGCTTGTCGTCTCGTCTTTATTGCTGAGCCTCGGTGTTCCGTTCTCTGCGCAGTCTGCTATTCGTATTCTTGGCCCGGTGGAAGAATCTCCGCCGCCTAACGCTACTGCACCTCTGGCTCAACAAAATCAGGCTCCACTATCCTCGGTGAACCGACGCCAATCTGTTGGTCCAACCCGCGACAACGACACCCTTTGGTCTATCGCATCACGCTATCAGCCAAACAACTCTGTAACTGTCTATCAGACTATTGGTGCTATATTCCGCCTAAATCCAGGCGCGTTTGAAGATGCCAATATTCACGGTTTGGTTCCTGGCAGTACTTTGTTGATGCCCACCCTGACGGAAATTCGCCGCGAAAGTACGAATGACGTAGCAAGTCGCCTGCAAATCGATCAGGCGCGGAAAGATGCACAACGCGTTGCTAACCAGCCTTTGAGTCAGCAAGTTACAGCACCTGCTGCCACACCAAAACCTGCACCTAAACCAGCGCCGAAACCTGAACCTGCAATGGCAGAAACTGCGAAGCCTAAAATGGAAGCCGATGCAGCGGAAACCATGGCTGAGAAGAAGCCAATGCAAGAGCAGGAGATGATGGAACCCGAAGGGGACACATCCGGTGCACCAGCTAAGCCAAACATGTCTACCGTTCAGAATCAGATTAATGAATCTGACCTGCAAATGGGCAAGCTGGTAGAAAGTAACCACATTCTCAAAATCCGTCTGGCCGAGGTCCAAAACGAACTGGCTGTTCTCAAAGATCAAATGTCCGCTGATGAAGAGCTGACAGAAGAAATTCGTGAGTTCCTTGAAATTCAGCGTATGCGTCAGGCCCAGATGGAAATGAAGGAGCCTTCTTTCTTTGAATCCCTGATGGCAAGCCCACTGATGCTGGCTACCATGGCGATTATTCCTGCGTTGTTAGTGATTGGTGCTGCCGCCTTCTTCATCATGCGTCGTCGTAAAGATGAAGATGTCGATGTGGCAGAGCCAGAAGGCTTGGACGGCGAAGATCCAGATATGCCAGTGGCCATGGTCGATGTGGATGACGACACCGACGAACTGGTGCTGGAAGATGATGAACTCGAAGTTACTGACGACATTGATGCCGACCAACTCTTTGGCGACGACATGGGGGATGACCTTGACGACATCAATCTGTCCGACACCCTAGAGCTTTCAGAAGAGCCTGAAGAAGGTGGCCTGGATATTGATGCCGATACTGACCTGACATCGAATCTTGATGTCGGTTTGGATGATGACTTCGATACCAGCACTGATTTGGATGTAGAGGCGAGCACCGATGGTGCCATTGGCCTGGAAGATATGGAGCGTGCGCTCGATGAAATGTCTTCCCAGCCTGAAGAGTCTGAACTCAGCCCCGATGAAGCTCTCGCCGCAATGTGGGAACAATCTCTTGGTGGTGATGATGAAGAAGTCGATGATATCGATGCTCTGTTAAACGCAGAGCAGTCTGGTGGAGGCGACGAAGCGGCGACGGAAGAGGCCGAGCCATTACCAGAAGCATTCGCAGAAGAAGAGACTTCAGAAGAAGGCCTCGAAACCAATGAAGCTTTGTTCGACAACGTGCTTGATGACGAGCCTGAGGTTGATTTGTCTCAAGACATTAACCTTTCGGATGACGACATTGATGATCTTATCGGTGATGCCGCAGAGCCTGCTTTGGATTCGGAGCCTAGCGCCGATGATAACGAAGCAATGTTGGATGAACTTCTCGACGAGGATGGTGACTTAGATCTAATCAGTAATGATGTTGCTGAAGAGGAAGACATTGCTGACCCAGACGCTCTGCTTGATGAAATGTTGGGCGATGACCTTATCGATGAAGACGGCAATGCAGTCGAGTCAGAAGAAAAAGACGACACTGATGATTTGTCGCTGGACATAGAACCAGAAGCGGATCTGTCCGAAACAGATACTTTGCTGGATGAGCTTGTCAGTGAAGATGATTTAGACCCACTTGATGAAAATGTATTGCTTGATGAAGCCATCGATGAGGATGACTTATTGGGCGATGTAATCGGTGAACCAGAAGAGCAGGAAGATGTTGATCTTGGTGAAACCGATGTCCTGCTTGATGAATTGATTGATGATGGTGATGCACTCGAAGATGAGAGTGCTCTACTGGATGAGGTCCCGGAAGACGACATACTTGGTGAAGACCTTGGCTTTGATAACGAGCTTGATATCGACAATGAGTTGGATATCGGTAGCGAGCTGGATATTGATACAGAGGCCCTGCCAGAAAGCGAAGAAGAGTCACTGGTTGACGATTTAGATGATGTGCTTGAAGAAGCCACTGATGAATTGGAACTCCCTGAGCCTGAGGCGCTGGAGCTTGATGAGCAGTCTTTAGAGACAGAGTCTGACGCTGACGATTCTTCAGAATTGGATGATGCGCTTAGCTCAGACGATTCAGACACAGAACTGGATGCAATCGTTAAAGATGAACCTGTTGGCGCTGAACCAGAGCCGGAAGCTTCTGAATCAGATCTGGATCTACTTGATGATGTCTTAGAACAGGATGAACAGGCAGAGGAAGCGCCGCAAAACGAAACGGAAGACGTTGTTCTGGACGAATTACCAGTCGAAGTGCCAGTCGAAGAGCCAGAGGCGACATCTGAAGACTTGGATCTTCTTGATAGCTTACTCGATGAAGGTGAGTCTCCAACTGAGTCTGAAGACGTCATTTCAGAACAGGCAGACACTGCCCCTGAAGTGCTTGAAGAGGCCAACGAGATTGAAGGTGAACGGGCAGCACTTACCGAAGAGCCTGACACAGAAGAAGCCGAAGTAGAGACCGAAGAACCCATTAGCAATGAGCTGTCTCCAGAAGCGTTTGACGCTGAGGACAATGAAGCCTTGGCTTCAACTTCAGAAAGTCCGGAAGCGGAAAGCGAGGTTGAAGAAACTCAAGTGCTGGCTCCGCAGCCAGAGGATGTATCTGCAGTTGCTCCAGAGCATGATGCTGAAGAAGCGTTTGAAGAGGAAGATGAAGCACCTCTTGATTTGTCATCTTTACCAGAATATGACGAAGAGGCAGCATTAGCAGACAGTGAAGGTGAGCCGGAAGCAACCAGTGATGCGCAACCTGATGGCGACGATGATGCGCCACTGGATTTGGAAAACCTGCCTGAATTTACTGAAGAGGATGCTGCGCAGGAATATGACGTCGAGCTTCCTTCTGCTCAGGAAGATTTTGCTGAGCCTGTTGAAAGTGAACTTCCAGAAGATGAAGCTCTTCAAGAAGAGTTGCTGGATACAGCCCAGTTCCCGGAAGAAGACAACGAAGAGACTCAGGCTTTCACGGCGACAGAACCAAATACCTTGGCTTTCCCAAAAGTTGATCCAATTGGAATGGACGAGCTGGGTGAATTTGATGAAGACGACGCGCTGTCTGCTGCATTAGACGAACAAAGAGAACTGGAAGAGTTTCTCCCGCAACCTAAAGAAGAGGATTTTACACAATCTTCCGCCCCGGTGTCTCAAGCGCCTTATCGCGCTGCTGAACTAGATGAGCTGGCGCAACTGGATGACGATGAGCATCAGGTTGCAGGCCTTAACATGGAAGCGTTGCTCTCCGATGAGTTGGATGATGAACACTCTGGGTTAGGTGACTTTGAAACCGAAGAACTCGATATTCCAGAAGACGAAAGTGATGTCTGGAATGCAGAGCAAGCACCAGAACCGGAATTGGAAAGAGAAGACTGGTCTCAGCAGCCTGAAGTCCTCGGAGATGAGATCAAGTCGATGGATCTCGAAGGCGATCTCGACGGATTGCTGGATGACGTTGAAAGTGAACTGGTTGAAGAGTCGTCCCCGAGTGAAGAGTACATCAGTATTGATGATCTGATGAAAGACGACGGCGCGCTTCAGGAAGACCCTGATTCGCTGAAGATGGACTTGGATGTTGGACTGGCAGATTTCCCAGATGTGCTTAGCGATATTCAACCTGCCGATGTTGACAGCAGTGGCGAAGCCGCTACCAACATGGATTTGGCGAAAGCCTACCTTGAGATGAACGACGTTGACGGTGCCATTCAGCTTCTTGAAAAGGTGATGCAAAGTGGTGATGCCAACCTCAAGGATGAAGCCAGATTGATGATTGAGAAGCTCAACTAAAAGAGTCAAAATAAAAATGGCGGGTTATCCCGCCATTTTTATGTGTGACGCTTTGAGTATATACCCAAACAACCTGAAGATACTCGTATTCAGAGGTCATCAATGCGTTCAATTCGAGGCAAATCTTACGAGGAGCAGTCATTCTATTTCTTTGTAATTTAAAGAAGAAGTGGGCGGATTGATGCCTCTCTTTGGTCGAGTTGACTGACGCCGTGCTCTTTGTTATTCCTTTTTGATAGAGGTGACTACACCTACAAAGGAACGCCGCTATCACAACGCCAGTCAATCTCGCTGAATCCTGCATTTTCAGGTCGTTTGGGTATATAATGCGCCGCCTTAGATAACCAGCAAGACAGAGAAAACACGATGAGAATTGCCCTGGGTGTGGAATACGATGGTGCGAAATTTTATGGTTGGCAACGCCAACGTGAAGTGCCAAGCGTTCAAGAGCACCTTGAAAAAGCCCTGTCCAAAATCGCCAACCAGCCGATTGAAGTGCAGTGCGCTGGTCGCACAGATGCTGGCGTGCATGGCACAGGTCAAGTCGTTCATTTCGATGTTAATGGTTCAAGGCCTTTGCGCGCATGGACTATGGGTGTTAACACGCACCTGCCTGACACCATTGCAGTGCGTTGGGCTAAAGAAGTGCCCGACGAGTTCCATGCTCGCTTTACCGCAACGGCGCGTCGCTATCGCTATATTATCTACAACGATGCATTGCGTCCCGGAATTCTGCGTCACGGCGTGAGCCACTATCATGGCGAGCTCGACGATAAACTGATGCATCGAGCGGCGCAGTGCTTATTGGGTGAGAATGACTTTACTTCCTTCCGTGCTGCTCATTGTCAGTCGAACAGCCCTTGGCGAAATGTTCATCATATAAATGTGACTCGTCAGGGACGTTACGTGATCATTGATATCAAGGCCAATGCATTTGTTCACCATATGGTGAGGAATATCACTGGCAGTTTGATCGCTGTCGGACGCAAAGAGCAAAAACCAGAGTGGCTGAAATGGCTCCTAGAAATTAAAGATCGCAACTTAGCGGCAGCAACGGCAAAGGCAGAGGGATTGTATCTGGTAGAAGTGGATTACCCGAAGGAATATGAACTTCCATCTTCGCCGGTCGGCCCACTGTTTTTGCCAGACGAACAACTTTAACCAGCATAAAGTCGCGGAAAATCGCCTCTTCGTTACAAAGCAAAGTAGACAGAAGTGGGACTAACAATAGGTAGTACCAGTTTTTTGTCCAAAGTCTTAACAAGTTGTGTTTTAATTCTTCGTTGGATTATTTGATATCAAGGCCACTTGCCCATCTCTGCACAGACCGCGTTCATGGTGAACGAAACAGTGCATGATAGTGATGTAAGCGGCGAGTGCTCCAATAAATAAGGTCGTTCATGAGCTGGCTTGAAAAAATACTGACAAAAAGCAATATCGGTTCTTCACGTAAGGCTTCTATCCCTGAAGGCGTCTGGACCAAGTGTTCGTCCTGCGAACAAGTGCTGTATCATGCAGAACTCGAGCGTAACGTGCATGTGTGTCCGAAATGTGATCACCACATGCGCATGAGTGCGCGCAAACGCCTGGAGACTTTCCTCGATGAAGGTAACCGCGTGGAAATCGGTGATGAGCTGGAGCCAAAAGATCTGCTCAAATTCCGCGACTCAAAAAAGTACAAAGACCGTATTTCTGCTGCGCAGAAATCGAGCGGAGAGAAAGATGCCCTGATCGTCATGAAAGGCGAATTACTGGGCATGCCGGTTGTTGCAGCTTCTTTTGAGTTCGCTTTCATGGGCGGCTCAATGGGTGCGGTTGTTGGCGCGCGATTCGTGAGAGCAGTCGACGCAGCAATCGAGAACAACTGTGGCTTGGTCTGTTTCTCTGCCAGCGGTGGCGCGCGTATGCAAGAAGCGTTGATGTCGCTAATGCAAATGGCTAAAACCAGTGCCGCGCTTGAGCGTCTGTCAGCAAAAGGCCTGCCGTTTGTTTCTGTGTTAACTGACCCAACCTTCGGTGGTGTCACTGCAAGCTTTGCGATGCTGGGCGACGTTAACATCGGTGAGCCAAAAGCGCTGATCGGTTTTGCTGGCCAACGTGTTATTGAACAAACCGTGCGTGAAAAGTTGCCAGAAGGCTTTCAACGCAGTGAGTTCCTGCTTGAACACGGTGCCATTGACATGATTGTTGACCGTCGTGAAATGCGTCAACGCATTGGTGGCTTGTTGGCAAAAATGACCAACCATGAATCACCACTGGTCGTGTCAGTCGACAAACCGCTTGAAGGTGAAGTGGTTGAAGCTGAGCCAGTGGAAGAAGATAAAGAGTAATTGAACCTGATTTGTTCAAGTGAATCTCACATCGAAAGAGCGCCTTATGGCGCTCTTTGTCTTTTAACTGATATGATTAAAGCATTGGAAATTTGAATAGATAACAAATGTCAGAACTTATTAAGCTTGGTGCTCACTCACCGTTATCTGCATGGTTACAGTATCTGGAATCTCTTCACACCAGCGCAATTGATTTAGGTTTAGACCGCGCTTCTCTGGTTGCCAACAATGGCAAGCTGACCAAGCCAGCGCCAAAAGTGATTACCGTAGCAGGTACCAATGGCAAAGGTTCAACGTGTGCCATCATCGAAAGCATTCTCCTCAAAGCTGGCTATAAAGTAGGCGTTTACAGCTCTCCTCATCTGGTTCGTTATAACGAGCGTGTTCGCATTAACGGTCAGGAATTAGATGATGAAAGGCATTCAGAAGCATTCACTGCGATAGAAACACTGCGAGGTGATACCAGCCTGAGCTTTTTTGAATTCGGTACGCTGGCTGCACTTTGGTTGTTCAAGGATAAACAGGTTGATGTGGTTGTGCTCGAGGTAGGCTTGGGTGGACGTTTGGATGCCACGAATGTCGTTGACCATGATGTGTCTGTGATCACCAGTTTGGCCATCGACCATGTCGACTGGCTGGGTGATGACATTGAAGTAATTGGCTTCGAGAAAGCCGGTATTTTCAGAGGTGGAAAACCAGCTGTCTGTGGTCAACCGGAGCCGCCAGCAAGTGTTGCAGCCCATGCTGACGATATTGGTGCCAATCTTCACCAGGTGGGCTACCAGTTCGACTACGAAAAAGAAGGCGATGTGTGGCATTGGCAGTGTGGCGCATTTGACTTGCGCGACTTGCCGGTTCCCAACTTACCACTCCCGAACGCTGCCACAGCATTGATGGCGTTAGGGCTATCCGAACTTGAAGTGACTGACGAGCATATTGTTGATGGTCTGAAATCAGTCAAACTGGCTGGTCGCATGGAGCGAGTTTCTGAGTCTCCGTTGATTCTGATGGATGTAGCACACAACCCACATTCAGCAGCTTATCTGGCGAAACAAATTCAGGAGCTGAAAGAGGCATCCAACGCCAGCGTGCATGCCGTCGTCGCTATGCTCCATGACAAAGATATTGCAGCGACCATCGAGGAAATGAAGTCAGTCGTTGACCATTGGTACCCAGCGTCGCTTTCGGGGCCTCGAGCCGCGAGCTGGGAGCAGATCGCAGAACACTTACCGGATAGTGTCCATGGCTTTAAGTCTCCCGCGCTGGCTTTTGATAACGCAAAAGCATCGCTTGATTGGCAGGGAGACATTCTCATTGTATTCGGTTCTTTCCATACTGTCGGTGAGATCGCCGACCACCTCCAAAAACAGGAGTAATTGTGGCTACCCAGTTTCAAAACCGATTGGTCGGAACGCTCATCCTTGTCTCTCTGGGCGTTATTTTCCTTCCCGACGTATTTGACGGTGAAAAGGCACACTACGAAGAAAGCTATCAAGCCATTCCCTTACGTGAGGAAGTGGATGAGTCCGTGCTGACTGAGCGTGTTCAGGCACCTGAGAAGGTTGAAAGCTTCATGCCGCCACAAGAGCCTGTCGGCGTCACCATAGACGCGCAGGCGGCACCGAATGCTGCTCTAGCGCCCAAAGAAAACTATACCGACTCGGCATGGATTATTCGTCTAGGTACGTTTCGTAACATTGAAAATGCGCATAATCTAGTAGCAACACTTCGGAGTAAAGGGTATGCAGCGCAACTTATGCCGCGCGATATCAAAGAGGGTGACCTAGCACGCGTAGAGGTAGGCCCTGATGTGTCTAAGGAAAAGCTTGAGTCGATGACTGCAGATTTAGAGTCTTTGACCGGTTTGAAAGGTCAACTGCTTAGATTTAACCCACTCAACCCATAAGAAAACGTTTGCGTCGTCATTTTTTCTGTTAAAATGCGCGCGAATCACTCAGATGATTAAAAGATGAATTGGATAGATTACATCATTATTGGCGTGATTAGCTTTTCTGCTTTGATTAGCTTGGTCCGCGGTTTTGTTAAAGAAGCCTTGTCGCTGGTGATTTGGTTCGCTGCCTTCTTTGTTGCGAGTGATTTTTACCCACAATTGGCAGCTTACTTTACAAATATTCATGACGAAATGATTCGAAACGGTGCGGCGATAGCGGCGCTGTTTATTGCCACCCTGATTGTTGGTGCGGTTGTTAACTATGTGATTGGACAGTTAGTACAAAAAACTGGCCTTTCAGGTACAGATCGCGTGTTAGGGATTGTTTTTGGGGGAATTCGTGGCGTATTGATAGTCGCTGCGCTGTTATTTTTCCTTGATGCTTTCACCAGCCTTGCCAGCTCTCCAGAGTGGAAACAATCACAGTTAATCCCTAAATTTGGGGTAGTGATTGAGTGGTTTTTCACTTATTTGGAGCAAAGCTCCAGCTTTCTGCCTAAGGTGATCTAAGGTTTTCCCGCGGCAAAGTTCGCGGGTAAATCCACAAGTTCCCTGGGCTCAATTTCGCGTTACAAGGAACAGCATACATGTGTGGGATTGTTGGGATCGTGGGTGAGACCCCGGTTAATCAGTCAATTTACGATGCGTTGACAGTACTTCAGCACCGAGGTCAGGATGCGGCAGGGATTGTCACCATTGACGATAACCGTTTCCGCCTGAGAAAAGCGAACGGCCTGGTCAAAGATGTTTTCCAACTAAAGCACATGCAAAGGCTGCAGGGAAACGTGGGTATTGGCCACGCTCGTTACCCAACAGCAGGTAGCTCCAGTGCTTCAGAAGCGCAACCATTTTATGTTAACTCACCATATGGCATCACGCTCGCGCACAACGGTAATCTCACCAATGCCAACCAGCTTCGCGAGTCGCTTTTTGAACAAGACCGCCGCCACCTTAACACCACTTCAGATTCAGAAGTCCTTCTCAATGTTCTTGCCCACCAAATTGACAAGGTCGCTTCTGACAAACTAACTGAAGAACATGTGTTCTCAGCGGTGCGTGAACTTCACGCACAAGTCACCGGTGGCTATGCAGTTGTTGCGATGATCATCGGGCATGGCCTTATTGCTTTCCGCGACCCACATGGTATTCGTCCGCTCTGCTTGGGCAAACGCACCGTCAATGGCCGTGAAGAGTATATGGTGGCTTCAGAATCAGTGGCGCTTGATGCGGTTGGCTTTGACTTTGTTCGCGATGTGGCACCGGGCGAAGCCGTTTACATCACTTTTGATGGTCGTCTGTTTACCCGTCAGTGTGCTGATAACCCGACTTTGTCTCCTTGTATCTTTGAGTTCGTCTATTTCGCACGTCCAGACTCATTCATCGACAAAGTCTCTGTATATGGTGCACGCGTCAACATGGGCCAAAAACTCGGTGCAAAAATTCGTCGCGATTGGGAAGACCTAGATATTGATGTGGTTATTCCAATCCCAGAGACGTCTTGCGATATCGCGTTGGAAATTGCTCAAGTGCTAGAGAAGCCATACCGACAGGGTTTTGTGAAAAACCGCTACGTTGGCCGTACCTTTATCATGCCGGGTCAACAGCAACGCCGTAAATCAGTGCGTCGTAAGCTCAACGCCATCCGCTCAGAATTTAAAGATAAATCAGTGCTGCTGGTAGATGACTCTATTGTTCGTGGTACCACGTCTGAACAAATCATTGAAATGGCACGTGAAGCAGGCGCAAAGCGTGTTTACATGGCATCAGCCGCACCAGAGATCCGATTCCCAAATGTATATGGTATCGACATGCCGAGTGCAAATGAGCTGATTGCACATGGCCGTGAGGTCGATGAAATTTGCCAAATCATTGGTGCTGATGGTCTTATCTTCCAAGATCTTAGTGATTTAGAAGATGCAGTACGTGAAGGCAATCCTGATGTGAAGCGCTTTGAAAGCTCGGTATTCAGCGGAGAATACGTCACCAGTGACATTAACCAAGAATACCTCGATTACTTGGAAAGCCTGCGTAACGATGAATCTAAAGCGGTTCGTGAACAGCAGCAAGAGCTGGCTAACCTCGAAATCTACAACGAGAGCTAATTTAAGCTTCCCTTACAAGATGAACGTCTAAAAAAACGCGGCTATCAAGCCGCGTTTTTTCTGTTCGTTATTTTCAATCACCGACGATTCCAGTAATTGAACAAGCCCGTTTACTGTACAAACATAGGGCCGAAGCCTACGTTCCACATAATCACTGAACTGGCAAGTATGGCAACCAGCAACACAAGCCCACAGGTGACCACTGAACTTGCGTAAATAAACCCCCTTTCTTCTGGTATGTGCATGATAATGGGGACTCCGGTGTAGAGTAAGTACACAGAGTAAGCAATACCAGCAAGGCCCACCAACATAACAAACCAAACAACGGGGTAGAGCGCTGCCAAACCAACCATGAATATCGGGGTAGCAGTGTACGCAGCGAGCTCTAGAGCCTGAGTATACGTCGGTGTTGAACCAAAAGTGCGGCTCATCCACAAGGTGAGGTAAGCAAGTGCCATTACCCCAGTTATTAGTGCAAAGTACATTGCGCAGGCAATAATGATGGCGCTTTGTTGAGTAAGGAAAATCGGGTCACCGACGCCAATCTGCCAACCAATATGAACGCTGGAGTAATAGGCGCAGATAGGTGGAATAAGCGCCATGATCGCAGCATGCCCCATACTGTTCACAGTGCCTTCATGGCGATCGTCAATGTTTTTCCATTCTTCTTTCGGGTGAGTATAAAGGCCGAGCAAATGTCCCAGAATCATAGGTCGCTCCTTCCTGTGCGGTAACCAGTGGTTTGTAATACGCAACAGCGATGCTTGATCGATCGCTTTGTTACATATTAATAACATTAGGTGTTGAGGACGGTCGTTAGCAAGTTTTAACCACCAAAAGTGTGGTGGTTTTTTAATCACTTATCGAATCTGGGACACTTGGTGATCAACCTCACTTTTCAGTGTTTTCTGAGTGAAAGTATGAGAGTGAAAAGTCGATAAATGCACGAAGTTTTGCCGGATGATGTGTTTTATCATGATACATCAGAAAGATATCACGAGGTTCTGTAGTCCAATTCGGCAAAATCTGGATCAGTTCACCCTCATCTATATCTTTCTGCACCAAAATATCCGGTATCAGCGCGATACCCAATCCATCTTTTGCTGCTGCCCTTACCATCCGGAGCTCAGAAGCTTCAAAGCGACCCGGTTGAGAGACACAGATATCTTGACCCCTATTATTGGAAAGTCGCCATCTCTTAAGCGGCCATCCTTTGAGCAGATGATGCTTCTCGAGATCACCAGCGCCCTTCAACGGCGCAATTGTTGACAGATAAGTTGAGCTAGCAACAAGAATGTCTCTCACGGTATGGAGCTTTCGCGCAATCATCGAAGAATCTCGCTGTGGTCCAATTTTGATGAAAGCATGTTTGTCATCCAAGTGAGTGGGGGAGGTATCACTGTAAAGCGACAAATCAATTTTGATGTCAGGGTAAGCCACCAGAAAAGCGCTCAACATGGGTTGCAAAAGCTTCATTGCAATGTTGGAAGGTGCGGCCAGACGGAGGGTGCCGGAAGTACCCTGGCAACTTTCAGACAGATTTTCTGTAGCTTCTACCAGTTGTTCCAACAAAGGAGAGCAACGGTCGTAAAAACTTTGTCCGGCTTCTGTCAAAGACAGTTTTCTGGCATCACGGTGCAGCAGCTTAATCTTGATATCCTCTTCAAGTGCCTGAATTCTTCGGGTGAGCGTAGCAACAGGAATTCCCGTCTTTTTTGAAGCTAGCGTATAGCTTCCATTTTCGACGATCAGTCGGAAAAGATTGAGGTCATCTAATTTCATAGGATTTCACTATGTTGCGATTGTCTTCAACAAAAATCGTTATTTTGGCTATTTCAAATTAACATGGCCTGTTTTTCGTTGTCTTATGTCAATAAGAAGGACTCTACAGGTGGTCTGAAGGTAAGGAAAGATAGAAAATATCCAAATTATTTTCTTTTCAGGATACAGAAAGTTAACCACTTTCGAGTCGTCTAATACAGGCCAGTGACAACCTCACACTGATTTTCAAACTATCCTAGTAGTAGCAAATTGCCCATATTAGACACCAGCAAGGCAAGATGAAACAGGAGAACATATTGTGTTGGAAGGAAAAGAAGTTCTCATTGTTGAAGATGATCCCGTGTTTAGTCGGATCATCAGTAGCTTTCTTCGCAAAGAAGGGTGCGTTGTAAGAGAAGCTGAAAACGGATTGGATGGATTAAAAGCGCTTAGAGAAGGCATTCCAGACTTGTTACTTAGCGATCTCTCTATGCCGGTAATGACAGGTTTAGAATTCGTCGAAGAAGTCAGTATGGAATACCCTATGCTGCCAGTGATAGTTATCTCAGGCACGGGGGGCATGTCAGACGTTGCTCAAGCGTTGCGCTTTGGTGTGAAAGACTTTTTGATCAAGCCTATTGAAGACATCATGGTGGTGAAGTCCGCCATTCTTTCGGTATTGGAAGACGCCGATGGCGGCGTTAATAGTGACGCAGATTTCTCTCAGCAATGGTTTAAAGTCTCTCAAAACGGCGACCAGCCATTGACAGAGGAATTGAAGTGGCACTTGGAGGATCTCTTAGATAATCCAGGTAGCGCAAGAGACTTGTTGATGGGATTGATGCCAGATCAGGACTCGCAACAGGGTGACTGGCGATTGTCTTATCACTCACTACAGTCTGCTGATACTAACCCCGTAGTGCTTGATTACACTTGGATGATGGATGGTCAGATGGCGTTTTACATGGTTGATAGCGCGTCGGCTGGAGAGAACGGAACAGCGACAACCTTGATGATCCGCGCCTTCTTCAACGAATATCTCCGTTCGCAAGATGCGGACGAAAAAGGCTTTGTTCATCTTGTCCATCAAATCGAACACGCCATTAAACGCTCAACCTACGCGAGTCCCATCCGCGCCATGTTTGGAATACTAAACGCAGCGGAGTCCCAGCTTGATGTTTTATCTGCTGGACTCAATGCAGTGGTGGATGGTTCAGGCAAGGCGTTGATTGTGAAGAACGAAAATCTGCTAGGCATAGATGCATCGACTACTCGCTTTCAAACTATCGACCTGTCAGGCGGTAGTGTACGCGTATCGCTCAGTGAGATTGGATTAACTAGCTTTAGCTTGGACATCCAAAGACTTAGCGCTTGAATCATCAAAGTCTTACTCAAAAAAAAACCGCCGAACCAGGCGGTTTTTCTTTGCCTTTTGAAAAAAATTCAATCCCTGCATTCCAAACTATGAACCAGTGCAGACAATTTATGCAGTTGAAGGCTGTATGCTTGCTGGACAAAGGCCAGCCTAATATACTCTTGAGTTGCTTCGCAAAGACGATGCAAAAACTGGCTAGCAAAAGAAATCGACGAGAATAAAAAATGAATCCATGGTATCTGCTCTATTGTAAACGCAGCGAGCAACAACGCGCTGAGCAGCACCTTAAAAGACAAGGCGTCGATTGTTACTATCCCCAAGTAACTGTTAAAAAAATCCGCCGCGGTAAGCGTTCCAGTGAATTGGAACCGCTCTTTCCTAACTATATATTCGCTTCCTTTGATCCTGAAAAAATCTCATACACTACCGTGCGTTCAACGCGTGGGGTTGTTGACTTTGTTCGACAGGGAGCAATACCAACTGTCGTGCCTGTGGAACTCATCACCCATTTAATGTCACATGAAGACAGCGATGAGCAACGTGAAGCACTGAGTGACGTATTCAAACCGGGTGACCAAGTGGAAGTGCTCTCGGGTCAATTTGAGGGTACGGAAGCGATTTACAAGGAAGCGGATGGAGAGCTTCGCTCAATTTTATTAGTCAACCTGATCAGTCGTCAGGTTGAGGTGTCAACAGAAAACAAGGCGCTTCGTAAGAAGTAGTCGCAAAAAATATAGATGCTATGGCGTGATTTAGGGACGAGACCTAAGGGCGGTAGCGTACAGAAAACCAAATATTGGAATCAGAGATGAAGATTTTAGTGACAGGTGGTGCGGGTTTCATCGGTTCCGCAGTCGTTCGACATATTGTAGAAAATACAAAGGATAGCGTTGTTAATGTCGATAAACTCACTTATGCGGGTAACCTAGAGTCTTTGGCTACGGTTTCTGAAAACGAACGTTATGCCTTTGAGCAAGTAGATATCTGCGACCGTGCAGAACTAGACCGCGTATTTTCTTTGCATCAACCCGACGTTGTGATGCACTTGGCTGCAGAATCTCATGTAGATCGTTCCATTGACGGCCCTGCTGCTTTTATTGAAACCAACATCATTGGTACCTACAATTTGCTAGAAGCAGCACGTCAGTATTGGAACTCTCTGGACATCGACAAGAAAGCTGCGTTTCGTTTCCATCATATCTCAACTGATGAAGTATACGGAGACCTCGAAGGGACGACAGATTTGTTCACAGAGGAAACCTCCTACGAGCCATCAAGCCCATATTCTGCATCAAAAGCGTCGAGTGACCACTTAGTTCGAGCTTGGCTGCGTACCTATGGTTTGCCAACCATCGTGACCAACTGCTCAAACAACTACGGTCCTTATCATTTTCCAGAAAAGCTTATCCCACTGATGATTTTGAATGCCCTAGATGGCAAAGCTCTTCCAGTTTATGGTGATGGCATGCAAATCCGTGACTGGTTGTTTGTAGAAGACCACGCACGTGCGCTTTACAAAGTGGCGACCGAAGGTGAGATAGGTGAGACCTACAACATTGGTGGCCATAATGAAAAAGCCAACATCGAAGTGGTGAAAACCATTTGTGCGCTGCTTGAAGAGTTAGTACCAACTAAGCCAGAGGGTGTGGCTCAGTACCGAGACCTCATTACCTACGTAAAAGACCGCCCAGGTCACGATGTGCGCTACGCAATCGATGCGTCAAAAATTGAGCGAGAGCTAGGTTGGAAACCGGAAGAAACCTTCGAATCGGGCATTCGCAAAACCGTGATGTGGTATCTCGACAACAAAGCGTGGTGGTCACGAGTACTGGACGGTTCTTATTCACGTGAGCGCCTTGGTACAAACTAGGCATTAACCTCTCGTCATACTTGTTTTTGGTTCTATGCTCTAGTTCCTACCTAGGATCTAGGATCTAGGACCTAGGTCCTTTTTCTCTAGGAGCCTAATCAATGAAAGGCATCATTCTGGCGGGTGGCTCAGGCACGCGTCTATACCCAATCACCCGGGGCGTATCGAAGCAATTGCTTCCAATCTACGACAAACCGATGATTTACTACCCATTGTCAACTCTGATGTTGGCGGGTATTCGTGAGATCCTGATCATCACCACTCCAGAAGACAATGAGAGCTTTAAACGTTTGCTGGGTGACGGCAGCGACTTTGGTATTCATCTGGAATACGCTGTGCAGCCAAGCCCAGACGGTCTAGCTCAAGCGTTTATTATCGGTGAAGACTTTATTGGTGATGATAGCGTATGTTTGGTGTTGGGTGACAACATCTTCTATGGCCAGTCGTTCAGCAATACATTAAGAAACGCCGCCTCGCGTGAATCCGGCGCGACCGTGTTTGGTTATCAAGTTAAAGACCCAGAGCGTTTTGGCGTGGTGGAATTTGATGACCAGATGCGCGCCGTCTCGATTGAAGAAAAGCCAGTGAAACCAAGATCGAATTATGCGGTCACCGGCTTGTATTTCTATGATAATCGTGTCGTAACCATGGCCAAAGGTGTAAAACCGTCCAGCCGCGGTGAACTCGAAATAACCACCCTAAATGAAATGTACCTGAATGATGGTTCACTCAATGTAGAACTACTGGGACGTGGTTTTGCCTGGTTAGATACAGGAACGCACGAAAGCCTTCATGAAGCGTCATCTTTCGTACAAACGATAGAGCATGTTCAAGGACTGAAAGTGGCGTGTTTGGAAGAAATTGCATGGCGCAATGGTTGGTTGAGCGAAAAAGAAGTTAAACAGATTGCCAAGCGGATGATGAAAAATGAATATGGTCAATACCTTATCCGTCTAATTAATGAAGAGAAATCGAAATAATGAAGTTACTCATTACAGGTAGTTTCGGACAGGTAGGCCGTTGTTTGGTTGAGCGACTGAACAATATGGCAGGTGTTGAATTTTTGGCGCTAGACCGTGAAGAACTAGATATCACTGACGAGAGTGCGGTGTTTAACGTGGTTACCTCGTTTTCTCCTGAAGTGATCATCAATGCTGCAGCCTATACAGCGGTAGATAGAGCGGAAGATGAGGTTGAACTCTCTTACGCTATTAACCGGGATGGCCCTGCAAATCTTGCTAAAGCTGCTGACAAGGTTGGTGCGGCCATGCTGCACATTTCGACAGACTATGTGTTTGCAGGCAACAAAGACGGTGAGTACCTAGAGAGTGATGAGACACGTCCGCAAGGTGTGTATGGCGCAAGTAAATTGGCCGGTGAAATCGCGGTAGCAGAAGCTTGCCCTCGTCACATGATCTTGAGAACGGCATGGGTATTTAGTGAGCATGGAGGCAATTTTGTAAAATCCATGCTGCGTTTAGCCGAAAATCGAGACACGTTGGGTATAGTGGCAGACCAGTTTGGTGGGCCAACCTATGCCGGTGATATTGCCACCGCGTTACTCCACATTGCAGTGGCTATTATCAAAGAAAACAATACGGGTTTTGGCGTTTATCACTACTCAGGCATGCCACATGTGAGTTGGTATGACTTCGCGAATACCATTTTTACCGAAGCGAAAGCGCAAGACGTTTTGGTCAAAACCATAACCGTTAATCCGATAGCGACCAGTGACTATCCCACACCAGCGAAACGTCCGGCGAACTCTAAACTAAACAACGAGAAAATCTTTACTCAGTTTGGCGTTAGTCCAAGTGATTGGCAGTTGGCATTAAAGAATTTGAAGGATTACACGAGTTAACTATGACGGTTATAGAGACAGACATCCCTGATGTAAAAATCATCGAGCCTACTGTGTTTGGTGATGAGCGTGGCTTTTTCATGGAAACGTGGAACCAACAGAAATTTGAAGAGTTGGTAACCGGAAAACCGACGCCATTTGTGCAAGATAATCACTCTAAATCAAAGAAAGGGATTTTACGTGGTCTGCATTATCAAACGGAGAATACACAAGGAAAGCTAGTACGTGTGGTCTCCGGAGAAGTTTTTGATGTAGCCGTAGATATTCGAAAAGACTCGCCGACATTTGGTAAATGGGTAGGCATATACCTATCGGCGGAAAATAAGCGCCAATTATGGGTGCCTGAAGGTTTTGCTCATGGATTCTATGTGACAAGTGAGGAAGCTGAATTTGTATACAAGTGTACGGATTATTATAACCCTTCAGCAGAGCAATCGATCTTGTGGAAAGACGCAGCACTAAAAATAGCCTGGCCAATAAAAGAATTACCTTTGCTTGCAGAAAAAGATAAAAACGGTATTTCTTTTTATGAGGCACCAACTTTATAAAAATATTGTTGAACTGCTCCACCTTATTTATTTTTAAATTGACTTAAAGGCAGTGTAATATGTTTATCCCAGTCATTATGGCCGGAGGTTCGGGAACCCGACTTTGGCCGCTCTCTCGCTCAGCATTTCCAAAGCAGTTCCTATCACTCGATACTGCATCAGAGTTAACTATGCTACAAGCAACTATCGAGCGTCTGGGTGGTTTAGAGTCTGAAGAGCCTATTATTATTTCAAACGAAGACCATCGGTTTATTGTTGCAGAACAAATGCGACGTGTTGGGAAAAAATCTCGTATTATTTTGGAACCAGCAGGTAGAAACACTGCTCCTGCGATTGCTCTTGCATCTATGCTTGCCGCAGAGAATGGAGAAGACCCAATCTTGCTTGTGCTTGCTGCAGATCATTTTGTTAAGAATAAGAGAGCTTTTCAAGAAGCTATAAAACACGCCCTAGTACAAGCAAGCAATGGAAAATTAGTCACCTTTGGAATTGTACCTACTGCTCCGGAAATTGGATATGGTTATATCCACAGAGGGATGGCAATTGATGAGGAAGCTTATGAAGTAGAGGCATTTGTTGAAAAGCCCAAAAGAGAGGTGGCTGAACAATATCTGGCTTCCGAGCAATACTATTGGAATAGTGGTTGCTTCATGTTTAAAGCTTCGACTTATCTCAAAGAGCTAAAAGCTCATGCCCCAGACATATTTTCACAATGTACTAAAGCTCTTAATGGGCTCAACTTCGATAGTGATTTCGTACGAGTCGATGAAGATGAATTTCTAAAATGTCCAGATGATTCGATTGACTACGCTGTAATGGAGCATACCAAACACGCAGTAGTTGTACCGATGGATGCTGGGTGGAGTGATGTTGGTTCTTGGTCTGCACTTTGGGATGTCTCAGACAAAGATGAAGACGGCAATGTGCATCATGGTGATGCGATTCTAGAAGATACAAAAGGCTGTTATATTTATGCCCCAAATAAACTTGTTGCAGCAGTGGGGCTCAAAGACATAGTTGTCATTGAAACAAAAGATGCGGTTCTGGTTGCAGATAAATCCAAAGTGCAGGAAGTCAAACGCATAGTTGAATGTTTGAAAGCAGATAGTAGATCTGAATATAGAGAGCATCGCGAAAGTTACCGCCCTTGGGGTAAATCAGATGCGATAGATAAAGGTGATAGATATAAAGTTAATCGTATAACTGTTGAACCTGGGAAAAAGCAAAGTATGCAGTTTCACTATCACCGAGCAGAGCATTGGGTGGTTGTATCAGGAACTGCGAAGGTAACTTTTGATAACACAGTGAAAGTGATTACTGAAAATCAATCATTATATATTCCCGTCGGTATGAATCATATGGTAGAAAACCCAGGGAAAGTACCTCTTGAATTGATTGAAGTGCAGTCAGGTCAGTATCTTCAAGAAGACGATGTAGTTCGCTTTGAGGAAAAATAAAAATGAAAAGATTAACATGCTTTAAGGCATACGATATTCGTGGTCAACTTGGTACCGAGCTAGACAATGACATTGCTTATCGAATTGGGCGCGCCTATGGTCAATACCTGAAAAGTGAAAACTTAAAAGAGAAAACTGTAGTAGTAGGAGGGGATGTACGCCTTACCAGTGAAGATTTGAAACTAGCTCTTGCTGATGGTCTGATGAATGCAGGTGTTAATGTGTTGGATATAGGTTTATCTGGTACAGAAGAGGTTTACTTTTCAACATTTCATCTAGGGGTTGACGGGGGCGTTGAAGTAACAGCAAGCCACAATCCTATGGACTACAACGGAATGAAGTTGGTGCGCGAGGGTGCCAAACCAATTAGTGGTGATACAGGCTTAGGGGAAATTCAAGCTCTTGCTGAGAGAAATGTTTTTGATGAAGTTGAAAAAAAAGGTACTTACCAAAGAATAGGTATCACTGAAGACTATGTCGATCACTTGATGGGATACATTACTCCTGAAAATATCAAGCCTATGAAACTAGTTATTAACTCAGGTAATGGTGCGGCAGGTCATGTGATCGATGCACTGGAAGCTCGATTTAAAGCGCAAAACATCCCAATCACAATAATTAAAGTGCACCATGAAGAGAATGGTAACTTTCCGAATGGTATTCCAAATCCATTACTACCTGAGTGTCGTTCCGATACCTCCGAAGCTGTGAAAATGCATAAAGCTGATATGGGCATAGCATTTGACGGTGATTTCGACCGATGTTTTCTATTTGATGAAAATGGAGATTTCATTGAGGGGTACTATATTGTTGGGTTATTAGCTGAGGCCTTCTTGAAAAAAGAGCCTAGCGCAAAAATAATTCACGATCCTCGCCTCACATGGAATACCATCGATATAGTCAGTGACGCTGGAGGTATTCCAATTATGTCAAAAACAGGTCATGCATTTATAAAAGAACGTATGCGTATAGAGGATGCTATCTATGGTGGGGAGATGAGTGCTCATCATTACTTTCGTGACTTTGCATATTGTGATTCCGGTATGATTCCTTGGCTCCTAATTACGGAATTACTATCTGTAAAAAATATGAAATTATCAGAAACAGTTTCAGACCATATTAATGCATTCCCGTCTTCGGGAGAAATAAACTGTAAGTTAGATGAACCAGAGAAAGCTATAGATGCAGTCCTAAAAATATATAAAAATGATGCGATAGACATAAATGAGATAGATGGAATAAGTCTTGAGTTCGATAATTGGAGGTTTAACCTACGCACATCAAACACTGAACCAGTTGTGAGACTTAACGTTGAATCAAGAGGCTGTTCGAAGTTGCTCTTAAATAACACTGAAAAACTGTTAAGGATATTAAACGGGGAAAGTTCATTTTGAGTAGGTTGAAAGGTTGATGTTTAAAAGCATATACGGTTATAGATTCTATATAGTTTCAGCAATAAAGGCAGATTATAAAACAAGGTATGCAAGAAGCAAATTAGGTTTGCTCTGGGCAATACTTCAACCACTAGCGATGGTTTCGGTTTATGCCTTTATTTTATCCAATATACTAACAGCAAAACTGCCAGGAGTCGCTACTCAATATGCGTATCCAATTTATATATTGAGTGGTGTGATCGCATGGACTCTATTTTCTGAAGTTGTGACTAGGATGCTATCAGTATTTATAGATAATGCTAGCTTAATAAAGAAAATGAACTTCCCTAAAGTAACGCTTCCAGTTGTAGTGACAGGAAGCGCTTTAGTAAACTATTTAGTGTTTGTAATACTATCTTACTTAGTGTTTTTTTTACTGGGTCATAATGCTTTTGGTGGCTTAATTTGGTTGCCTGTTCTGACTATAATTCTTCTAATGTTTTCCATTGGTTTTGGTCTTTTATTTGGTATTTTAAATGTATTTATAAGAGACATTAGTCAAATCATATCGATACTTCTTCAGTTTTGGTTTTGGTTTACGCCTATTGTTTATATGACGTCAATCATTCCTAATGAATATCATAATATAATTTATATCAACCCTATGGTGAGTATTGTTGAGGGATATCAGGAAGTGATGTTGTACAATGCTTCACCAAATTTAGTGGCACTCCTTTATCCAGTGACGGTCTCGATTGTACTATTGTTGCTTTCTCTATTTGTTTACAAGAAAGCAAAAATGGAAATGGCAGATGTTTTATGAGTGAAATTTTGGTGGCTAGAAATCTGGCTAAACATTATCGCAATTACGGTAATGAAATCAAAAGGATAATTAGCTGGTTTGGAATTAAAGTTGATTATAAAAATCAAGAAGTTCTTAATGGGGTTAGTTTTAGTTTAAATAAAGGTGAAGCTCTGGGAGTGGTTGGTAGGAATGGAGCTGGGAAGAGTACCCTTTTGAAGCTGATAACAGGTACCCTCAATCCCACTTCTGGAAATGTTGTCTCTCATGGCAAAATCTCAGCTATTTTAGAGTTAGGAATGGGCTTTAATATAGAGCTTACGGGGAGAGAAAATGTGTATCACTCCTCTGGATTAATGGGGCATTCATTAACCGCTATTGACGGACAAATTAGAGAAATAGAGGCTTTTGCTGATATTGGTGAGTTTTTTGATTTGCCGATTCGTACTTACAGTAGCGGAATGCAAGCTAGGCTTGCATTTGCTGTTGCGACAGCCTTTCGACCCGACATATTGATTGTTGATGAAGCATTGAGTGTTGGTGATGCTAGCTTCCAAGCTAAATGCTACAGCCACATGAAAAAAATCAAAGAGGCAGGTACAGCTATTTTGCTAGTGTCCCATGATGCGCAAGCTATTATGAATTTCTGTGATAGGGCAATTTTTTTACATTGTGGCGAGGTAGTGGCGGATGGTACACCTAAAGAAACAATACAACTGTACGATAAAGTTGTAAATAACTATCAAAAGGCTCCCAACCAAAAATCAGACAAAATTTCTGAAGAACCTGATTTTGAGGTAATAGAGTTTGGTACTTTTGACCAAAGTGATATAGCTAGAGAAACCTTTTTTCCTGGCGAGTTGATTAAGATTCGAGCAAAGTTTAGTTGTGGGCGAGAATTAAAGGAGCCACACTTAGGTTTTAGGATTGCAGACAGGTTTGGAATTTCAGTTTTTGAAACAAATACCTACTGTATGGGTATAAAAAGCAAAGTGGTCAAACAAAACGCACTAATTAACATCGAGTTTTCTTTAAAGCTTAATATAGGGTATGGAGAGTATACTATAGATTTAGCTTTGGTAAACGAGGGTTTAGACGAACGCTCGTTTAAAGAATCACTTTTGATGTGTCATAACATTATGAAAATAACAGTTATAGAAGACAAAGGATGTTTCATTTTTAGTGGTTCAGCATTTTTAGAGCCTAAAGTTAGTTTAGAAATAGGTAATGTTTATGTTAATAATTGATGTAGGGTCAAATCATGGTGACTTTGCTCTAGAAATTGCTAAACGAAATAGAGAACTCTCTGTATTAGCCATAGAACCTATTGATGCTCTTGTAGACCTCATTATAAACAGAAAAAATGAGTTAAATATTGATAATGTCTCTGTAGTTCCTGTTGCGATCGATCTGGTCGCCCGAAAAGCTAATTTGAATGTAGCTAACCATCATGACTACGGGGTATCTAGTCTACTTGATTTCTCCAAAGATAAGTTAAAAGATGAGTATTGGTCAACTAGGCAGGATATGTACTTTGATAGCATACAGGCAGTTGATGTGGTACCTCTGTCCGATATTTTACGTAAGTTTAATGTGGGGCCAGGAAATCGAGTTGGATTCATTAAAATAGATGCTCAAGGTTTGGACTTGGAGGTGTTGATCTCCGCTGGAGACTTTATAGAATATATAGATTCTGGAATGATGGAAGTAAGTGTTGATACTCAACTGGGTCTATATAAAAATGAAAAAAATGACCTCATGTCAATTTTAAATTGGCTCAAAGGTCATGGGTTTAAAGCATATAAATTAAAGCCAAATGACCATGCATCAAATGAGTTTAACCTATACTTTTGCAAAAATGGAATGGACAGTGAAGAAATAGAAAGCAAATTCTCACTACGAGGAGTTGATTTATATGATGGTAAATTTTTTTGGCATTTCCCTTCACCAAAATTATTACCTGTTGAAGAGCAGCATAATGAAATGAAGTTAGCGGTTGAACGATTGGATAAAGAAATAGAGATTAAGACAGAACAGTCGAGACAACTGAATAGAGAAATAGAGATTAAGGCAGAACAATCGAGACGACTTATAAATATTTTTGCCATACTTGACTCCAGAGTTACATCTGTCGAGGATATAATTAATATTGTTCAAAATAGTAGAATGCTAAAAATATTTTTTAAGCTCTCAAGATTGGTTAAATTCAAAAATTACAAAATTTAGGACTGTGTTTGATGGATTCAACGAAGAGCAAAGACGAAGCTTTCTATTATATTCAACAATATGTTAACAGAGACAATCGAGTCGCTTGGATCGGCTCAAAACCTGTTTTAAGCTCAGAGGCTATGCCACTAGATAGTTCGACCAACTATCGAGTGCACTCTTCACTACATAAACAGTTCGGAACAGTATTGCTTGTCGAAAGTGAATTGTTTTCAAAGTATCCTCATTGTTGGAGACTAGTATTAGATGAAGCAATAAGGCTTATTCCATCCGAGGGCATCTTAGTTTTCAGAACAAGAGATAGTGAAAATGGAACACTATTTAGTTTGAAATCTGTCCTATCTAGAAATCCTAATACGAAAACAGAGTTGGTTAGCCAGAAAAATTTTGCTAATGAAATAATTTCCACTTTCAAAATACAGCGTTTGAACTTAGAACATTACAATAATTCATCATGGACCGTTGGAATATTATCGAATGGTACAAAAAATGAGAACGTGGTTAATCTAGTTAATAAGGCTAAAAGTTTATCTAGCTCAGTTAGTCTTGAATTCATAATTGCAGGTCCTAAAATCGATGAGATAGATGATAGGGAAGACGTAAGATTTGTTTTTACTGATACTGACGAATTACCTAGAATTTCAGAAAAAAAACACTTGATCATGCAAAAGGCAAGAAACTCTAACGTTCTGATAATACATGATAGGTACCAGCTTTCGGATAATTTCTTTAAAGGATTCGAAGACTTTGGTTATGATTTTGATTTTATTACAGTTCGTCAAAAATACCCATCAGGTAGCGAATTTCCAGCATACTTATATTTTCCGGTAAATAAAAAAATTTGGCAGTCACCTGTTAAGGTCGAAAAGTTCAATCAAGTTTATGATTCCTCATTTATAAACGGGGGATTAATCATCCTTAAGAAACACCTAGCAGACGAATGTAACTTCAATTCTTTATTGCTGCATAACGAAGCTGAGGATGTGGAAATTTCAATGCAGATGTGCTCGCTTGGATTGTATCCAAGAATAAATACCATTTCTTTAGCGCACACATTAGGTATTGATGAATCATATACGGAATCATTTATTTCAAGTGATTCATTCAAAAGAGTCAAAGTTTTTTCAATTAGAAGATTGATGCTTACTGTTTGGCTTAAAATACCGGAAAAAGTTCGGAAAAATATTCGAGGAAGTGGTGTTTATGAAAAAGCCAAAACTTACTATCGTAGTTGATGATAGTATATTAGAGCATCATCACGGAGTGAGGAGATATCTTCTCTCTTTTTCTCATCGCTTAAAATCTCTATATGAGATTGAAGTATTCCGTGTTCAGTTTGGGGACTTCGGAGAGTGTTTCTACAGTAAATTAAAGTTTGACTATGACTATAGTGTCAATAACGGATTTAATGAAAGCTATAAGTTAGATAGTTTAGAGCACAAGGTACTTGTTGATTTTTTATTTAATAGTAAGCGAGATTCTGAATCTCAAAGGGACTACTTCTCGTTTACTGCGTTATATTACGGTGCAACATTACCTAATTCTGATATATGTATAGTAGGTTCTCCTTGGATTTTATGTCGTTTAGAATCCGAAATTTCCGCAGATAAAAAATATTGTATTGGATATGATGCCATACCAAATACCTATTCAATGGATGATGTTAGTGATTCGGCACTCTACAATTTTGCCCGAGAGCATTTTTTGGGATATGAAAAAGCTAACGTACGATATGACGGAATTCTTGCTATATCGGAAGCTGCAAAACAACAAATCACATCATTAGGAATAGAACCAAGTAAGGTATTCGTAATTCCTCCATTTTTACCTCTGGGTTTTCAATCAATAGAAACGAAAGAGAGAAAGAATAACACTCTGATCTTGGCTGCACCTTTTGATGATAGAAAAGGATTCAAAAGAATACCAAAACTGATAAATGAAACAGATGTAGAAAGGGTTATTATATTTGGCGGTGTTCGCTGTAATAAAGAGTCTGTTTTGGAGTTTTTCAAAGAACTGTCTTGTAAATCAGTTGAATGGTGGCCAAAGGTAACAACTGAAGATCAGATAAGACTGTATAATTCAGCAAATCTACTTATTTTTCCATCTTACTCAGAAGGCCTTGGTTTACCTGTAATTGAAGCGCTCTCATGCGGTACAAACGTATTAGTCAGTGATATAGAGCCCCTGAACAAACTTGTATGCAAAGACTCCATTTTACCAATGGATAAAAAGAAATGTACTTTATTAATAAATGAAAGTATATCTTTGGTAAATGTAGAGGAGAATAAAGACTATGCGCATTCAAATTGGGGGAAGGAGAAGTTTGCTTCCAGAATGCATAATATTTTTGATAGGTAATAGTTATGGAAATAATATCTCATCGCGGGTATTGGAAAAACGAAGATGAAAAGAATCAGGCTCACGCTTTCGATAGAAGTTTTGGACTAGGTTTTGGAACTGAAACTGACGTTCGTGATTGTGCCGGAAGATTGGTAATTAGCCATGATATGCCGTCAGGCAACGAAATTTTATTTGAAGACCTACTAAAAATATATGTTTCTTCAGATTGTGAAGGTACCTTAGCATTAAACATCAAAGCAGACGGATTATCCAATGTCGTTTCTTCGAAACTTAAAGAATATGGAGTTAAAAATTACGTATTCTTCGACATGTCAATCCCTGATACTTTATCTTACAGGCGAAATAACCTTAACTATTTAGTAAGGTTTAGCGAGTTTGAGGTCGAAAATCGGCTTTGGGAGGATGCTGAAGGCGTTTGGTTCGACAGTTTTGAAGATAATTTCATTAATTTTGACATGTTGGATTTATTTTTGAAAAAAGGACTTAAAGTGTATATTGTTTCGGCGGAGCTTCATAAAAGAGACCATTTTACGCAGTGGGAAGGAATCAAAAATTATATGAATGAGACCACTTTTGGCCACTCAATGGTTTTGTGTACGGATTATCCGGAGATAGCTAGGAGATACTTCTATGGTAAATGAAATTAAAGCTGTCATCTTTGATATGGACGGCGTTCTAATAGACGCAAAAGATTGGCATTATGAAGCTCTAAATAAGGCCCTGGCTATATTTGGGTTGGAAATTAACCGCTATGATCACCTCGTCACTTTTGATGGGTTGTCTACAAGCCAGAAACTAAATATTCTTTCAAAAACACATGTACTTCCTGGATCGCTTCATTCGTTTATTAACGAAATGAAGCAACAGTACACAATGGATATAACGCATCAGCTTTGTAAGCCCGCATTCAACCATCAGTTTGCTTTGTCTAAGTTGCGTCAAGAAGGCTATAAGTTGGCTGTTGCATCAAATTCAATAAGAAACACTGTAAAAGTTATGATGGAAAAATCAAGCCTTGCAGAATATCTTGATTTCTACCTATCTAACCAAGATGTGACAAAAGGCAAACCTGATCCAGAGATCTATCAGCTCGCTATAAAAAAGTTGGGTCTAGAACCGTCGCAAGTGGTTATCGTTGAAGATAACGAGAATGGGCTGAAGGCGGCTAGGGCTTCTGGGGCCAATGTTTTTAAAGTTGAGACTGTGCATGACGTGACTTTCGAAAATATCAAAAAATTCATCAATGAGGTAGAAGGAAATGATTAATATTCTTATCCCCTTGGCTGGTAAAAATACGTTTAAAACCAACCAAGCAAACTCATTTCCAAAAATCCTAAACGATGTCGGCGGCAAACTTCTCGTGGAAAGGGCAGCAGAGTCATTCGTAAAACTAGGTTTTTCCAAGAAGCTAGTTGTCGCACTACCAAAAGAAGAGTCAGAAAAGTATCGGCTCAATAAAGTTTTGAGCCTGCTTAGTCCCGATCTGGAGCTTTGCAATATTAATGGTAACACGCAAGGCGCTGTTTGTTCTGCTCTGCTGGCGATCGAAAATCTGATTTTGGATAAACCACTGATTATATCAAGCTTTGATCAGGTGTTAGATTTTGACCTAAACCCATATGTTCAACGTTTTCTTGATGATGGTGTTGACGCCGGGGTATTAACCTTTGATGCCATCCACCCTAAATGGTCTTATGTTAATTTTGATGAAAATTTCAACGTATTCCAGGCCGCGGAAAAAACACCAATTAGCCGGCATGCGGTAGCCGGCTTCTATTTTTTCAAGTCTGCTTCTAGCTTTATAGAAGCTGCAAAAGAAATGATAAGAAAAGATGAAAAAACTAACGATCTATTTTTTATAGCGCCGGTATTAAACGAGATAATTTTGAAAGAGGGAGTCGTTAAGGCAATTCCAATTGACAAAAACCGTTATTACCACATTAACGATGAGCATGCTTTAGAGAATTTCGAAGAGGCAATTGTATCTGAACATAGAACTTCACTTCAAAAAGTTAAAACGTTGACTGAAAGCTATGTAGCAGCATTCAATAGTAAAGACCTAGACAAGCTAGCAACATTTTTTGCGGAAGATTTCGTATTGACTGACCCTTCGGTCAAGGTTAACGGCAAAAACGATGTATTGGAATACATCCAAGGCATTTTTAATTCAGCGGATTCGCTGACCTTTAAAGCGGAGAACATCATAGTATCCAACGAATGTAAGAGTGTGATTGAGTTTTCGTTGGGCATTAACGGAAGCAACTTAGTCGGTACAGATGTTATCCACTGGGATAATTCGGGTTTAATGAAAGTTATGGATGCTTACCTATATGAAAAAAATGACTAATCACAAGCTTGAAGACTTTGTTCGTGGTTGGTTCGTTGGTGGCTTTGAGCCAACCCTCTACAAAACTACCGATGTTGAAGTTGCAATACAGCAGTTTAAAAAGGGCGACAAAGAAGCTTCTCACTGCCATAAAATAGCGACAGAAATTACTGCAATTGTTAAAGGTAAGGCTCGTATGAAAGACCTCATCCTTACTGAAGGTGAGTTAGTTTCAATCGAACCGGGTACGTATACCGATTTCGAAGCACTGGAAGATACCACTACGGTAGTGGTAAAACTGCCGGGCGCTCTAAATGACAAATATCTCGAGGAGACTGAATAGTGCTTAACATTGTCGTGCCGATGGCAGGCCGAGGAAGCCGCTTTGCAAAGGAAGGATACAATCTTCCTAAACCGTTGATTGATGTGAATGGTAAACACATGATCGAGTTGGTCATCAATAACTTAAGACCACAGCAAGATCACAAATTTATATTTGTTTGCCAAGAACAGCATATTGAAGAATTCAAGCTCGAAGACGTGTTTGCTAGCATTTGTGACGATTTTGAAGTTGTTGGTATCAATGGTATCACTGAAGGTGCGGCAGTAACCGTATTAAAAGCGCGGGAGTTTTTTGAAAGCGACGAACCGCTGATGATAGCAAACTCTGATCAGTGGGTAGACATGGATATTAATGACTACATCACTGACATGGTTGACCGCGACCTAGATGGAACTATGTTAACAATGAAAGCAGATGACCCTAAATGGTCTTACGCAAAAGTTGGAAGTGATGGCCTAGTTACAGAGGTAGTGGAAAAGGTCGTCGTTTCCGATGAGGCAACAGTTGGAATATACAATTTTCGCAGTGGTAAGGAATTCTGTCAGCTAGCAGATGAGATGATTCGTCAGGATATCCGCAGTAATGGCGAGTTTTATGTGGCACCCGTCTATACGTACCTTGCCCAAAAAGGTGGTAAGATAGGGGTATTCAATATAGGGGAAGAGGCTAATGGCATGTATGGGTTAGGAATTCCATCTGATCTTGAACTATTCCTGAGCCTGGATGTGTCTATAAAGGCAACAAACTTTTAGAAAATGGAGAGCTTAATGAAAACGGCTGTTATTACCGGTATTACTGGTCAAGATGCTGCGTATCTAGCTGAACTACTACTAGAAAAAGGATACAAGGTATATGGTACTTACCGCAGAACAAGCTCTGTAAACTTTTGGCGTATAGAAGAGCTGGGTATTGAAAGGCACCCAAATTTGGAATTGGTCGAGTACGATCTAACTGACCTTTCCTCGAGCATGCGCTTATTGCAAACAACGCAAGCGGCTGAAGTATACAATTTGGCAGCTCAGAGTTTCGTTGGTGTGTCATTTGATCAGCCGCTGACTACAGCAGAGATTACTGGCATGGGCCCGGTTAATCTCCTAGAAGCCATCCGTATCGTTAACCCTAAAATTCGTTTCTATCAGGCATCAACCTCTGAGATGTTTGGTAAAGTGCAAGAAATTCCTCAGCGAGAGTCCACACCATTTTATCCGCGTAGCCCTTACGGTGTTGCAAAATTGTACGCTCACTGGATGGTGATTAACTACAGAGAATCCTACGATATCTTTGCAACTAGTGGCATCTTGTTCAATCACGAATCACCTCTGCGTGGTCAAGAATTTGTTACTCGTAAAATTTCAGACTCTGTCGCCAAGATCAAGTTGGGTAAGCTCGACGTACTCGAACTGGGTAACATGGATGCCAAGCGTGATTGGGGCTATGCGAAAGATTACGTAGAAGGCATGTGGCGTATGCTTCAGGCTGATAAAGCGGACACATATGTACTCGCAACTAACCGCACTGAAACGGTTCGTGATTTCGTAACAATGGCGTTTAAAGCTGCTGATATTGAACTCGAATGGGCTGGAGAGGCAGAAAATGAAACCGCTGTTGATAAAGCAACGGGCAAAGTCGTAGTTCGTGTGAACCCTAAATACTACCGCCCAGCAGAAGTTGATCTTCTGATTGGTAATCCGGAGAAGGCCCAGACAGAGCTTGGTTGGCAACCAAAAACTACGCTGGAGGAACTTTGTAGCATGATGGTGAAAGAAGACCTTCGCCGTAATGAACAAGGCTTTTCATTCTAATCGCCTGCGATTAAATTGATTAAAAAATGGCGCACAGTGTGCGTCATTTTTGTTATTGAAAAATGAATAAGATAGCGTTTAGGGTAAACCAAGTGAACTATGACGGTATGTATCTCCAGCCGTATATAGACTTTGCCTGAATGCAAAAGGGGATAAGGTTTCTAATAGTATGAAGAAAGAAAAAGTATTGCTTACTGGCGTGGATGGTTTTACAGGTAAGTATGTTAAAAAGGCACTACTGGAAAAAGGCTATGAGGTAATTGGTCTTGTCCACAATAACCCCAGTATAGATGAGGTTCGATGTGACATTACAGACAAAGAAGCACTTCAGCGTTGTCTAAAGCAGGTTAAGCCAAGTGCCATTATCCACCTAGCAGCGCTTTCTTTTGTTGGTCATAGTGATGAAAAAGCATTCTATGATGTAAATGTGTTCGGTGCTACTAACATTCTTGAAGCCGTGCACTCTTTAGAATTAGACCTAAATAAAATTATTGTTGCTAGCAGTGCAAATATCTACGGTAATCCTGAAAACGTTACCCGAATTGACGAAAGAGTGCAGCCATCGCCTGTTAATCACTACGCGATGAGCAAGCTCGCTATGGAATTTATGGTAAAGAATTGGTTTGAAAAGTTACCAATTATCATTACTCGCCCTTTCAATTACACAGGGTCAGGTCAGGATAATAAATTCCTTATCCCTAAAATTGTCTCGCACTTTAAAGAGAATAAAAAAACGATCGAATTGGGCAACATCGATGTCTCGAGAGATTTCAGTGACGTAAGAGATATCGCAAATGCTTATGTCGCATTGTTAGAGTCTGACGCTAATTCGGAAATTGTAAACTTGTGCTCTGGGAGTGTTTACTCTTTGAAAGAAATGATCAGTAATATTGGAAAGCTTGCTGGGTATGAGATTAAGATTAAAGTTAATCCAGCGTTCGTTCGTAATAACGAGATCAAAGTGCTGGGCGGAGATAATACAAAGCTGACCAAGCTTACTGGCTTTAGACCATCTTACTCCATCGAACAGACACTGAAAGATATGCTCAATGCAAACTAAAATTCTTATTAATGTGAATTCAATCCGAGCACCGTTAACGGGAATTGGGTACTACACACTCAACATTGCGAAGGCGTTGCTAGATAAAGATGTTGATGTTGTCGCGGTCAAAAATGGCACCTTTTTGGATAAAACTGCACTGCTAGCGATGATCGACACTTTTTCAAGACCGGAAAGTAAGCTGGGAGAGCAGGGAAAGTTAAAAGCGCTTATTATTCGCTTGCTCCAGAAACTTCCTGGGGTTTATAAGATTAAGAAAATACTGGTTGAGAAGAAGGCAAAGCGTGTACTTAATAAGCTCAGCAAGCAAAAATATGTATATTTTGAGCCTAGCTTTATTCCATTACGGTATTCTGGCCAAACAATAACTACCGTTCACGACTTATCATTTATTAGCCACCCTGAGTTCCATCCTAAAAGTCGGGTAGAGTTCTTAACGAGTGAAATGGGTCAAACGATTGCCACTTCTGACCACATAGTGGTCGATTCAGATTTTATTTTAGAAGAAATGCATTCAAAATTTCCCAGCAGCGTGAACAAGTCAAGCACGCTTTATTTAGGCGTCGAACCTGCTTTTAGGCGTTATTCTAAGGACGATGTTGATAGCGTTCTGGAGCATTTCAAACTATCACACAAAAATTTCATTCTAAGTGTAGCAACATTAGAGCCTAGGAAAAATTTAGCTAGATTGGTTGAAGCCTATTCAAAATTACCAGCGGCTGTCCGTCAAGACATTCCATTAGTGTTAGCTGGCGGGCAAGGCTGGAAAATGCAGGAATTGCTTTCATCCGCCCAAGAGCTTGTAGCAGCGAATCAGATAGTGTTTACGGGTTACCTTGCTGACCAGGAACTGAAATACCTATACTCTGCGGCTCGCTTGTTCGCCTACCCTTCGCTTTACGAAGGTTTTGGGTTACCCATTGTCGAAGCTATGGCATCTGGAACCCCCGTTTTAACCTCAAGTATTGGGGCCACTGCTGAAGTTGCTGGTCCAAATGCGGTGTTAGTCAACCCTTATAATGTTGACGACATTTATAAAGGTTTGAATAAAGCGATATCCGATACAGCTCAATCTGAAGCGTTGGCTTGCAACGCTTTCAAGTACGTTAAAATGTATGATTGGAATACAACGGCAGATCGACTTCTGGGCATCGTCAAAGAGCTGGCCTAGAGCAACACTAACTCTAAACCAGACTCTGATACAGTTTTATGTAGTTGTCTGTATACCGCTTCGAAGTGAAATATTCTTCGAAGCGCTGCCTTGCGCTACTGCCTAGTCGATCTGTTAAGTCTTTATCTTTGTGAAGAAGACACATTGCTTCGGAAAGAGCATGTGGATTGGCTGCCTCTACGGTAATTCCCGTCACATCATGCATGTTGACAAACGACGAGCCAGTTCCGATATCACAGCTAATTATTGGTTTAGAAAACAGTTGTGCCTCAACCAAAGATATGCCGAAAGCCTCTGAGCGAAGATGAGATGGGAAAACAAAAGCTTTTGAAAGGCGGTGAAGAGCCACCTTATCATCTTCGTCAATAAACCCGACCATTTTAACGTTGGCTAGGTTATTCTCTTGAATATACTGCTTGAGAGCTCCTTTTTCTGGGCCATCGCCTGCAATCACAACAGGCAAGCCGCTAATCTTTGCAGCCTCAAGTAAGTACTGAAGACCTTTGTAGTAGCGCAATACGCCAACAAACAAAAAGAAGCCCTCACCAACAGTTGCGCGCCATTCTTCCAACTTTTCTTGTGTAACTTCTGGGTAGGTTGACTCATCAATACCTAGTGGAATAACGTCGACTTTCTCCGAAAACTGTTGCAGGTTAATGCTGCTGGCAGCATATTGCGGAGAGCTAGCAACAATGCGGCCCACTTTACTTAGAAAGATAAGCTCAAGCGGGCGATAAATAAGCTTTAGCAGCTTCTGCTTAACGATATCAGACTGGTAACTTACCAATGTCGGCTTCTTTGCCGCAAATAAGCTCAACAGATCGCCTGTTGGCCAAGGATACTGGTAGTGGATAACGTCATGTTCCTGAGATAGGGTACGAAACTTATTGATAAGTTTGAGAGAAAAGCCGTTCGAAGACACTTCCCATTGTTTTTTAACAACAATAATCCGAGTGCCTTCAAATTCGTATTCTTTATCTTCGTCTCCGAGGGTCAAGATCGTATTTTTATATCCGTTATCAGTACTGCCTTTACAAATATAACGGATCGCTTGCTCAAGTCCGCCCTTGGTTTCCGGGTAGCAAGTCCTGTAGACGTGTAGAATTTTCATTAATTACTCTTGGATTTTAGGGACGTTGGTTTATAGCCAGTTGGTGCAGTAAGTAGGATAGTCTTGATACATTCCACATCGAAATTATGACAACAAACGTCCAGCTTTTCGAGTAACATATGCATCTCTTCCCAAGATAGCTTGTCTTCACTAGCACTCATTATTTTAGCGTGGCTAGTACCTTCTACATTCTCACCAATCAAAAGCTCTTCAAACAACTTCTCTCCGGGTCTTAACCCAGTGAAGCGAATTTCGACATCTCCCTCATCGGATTGACCATCATAGAACTCCTTCATACCCATGAGATTTATCATTCTTTTCGCTAAATCGACGATCTTTACTGGCTCACCCATATCAAGCACGAAAACTTGACCTTTGTGTCCCATGGCACCAGCCTGAATAACTAGTTGCGCAGCCTCAGGGATAAGCATGAAGTATCGGATAATATCCGGATGAGTAACGGTGACCGGACCTCCCTCGCGTATCTGCTTTTTAAATAGAGGCACAACAGATCCCGAAGAGCCTAATACGTTCCCGAAACGAACCATAGTAAAACAAGTCGATGTTCCTTTGTCGGCAAGAGCTTGGAGAACTAACTCGGCCATTCGTTTGCTTGCGCCCATGATATTGGTAGGGCGAACGGCTTTATCGGTCGAAATCAAGGTGAAATTTTTAACGCCGGCCTCTATCGCCGCATTAGCACAATGGAGGGTACCAAATACGTTATTGCGAATTCCTTCAATGATATTGTCCTCTACTAGAGGGACATGCTTATAAGCAGCTGAATGGTAGACCGTATCAATGGCGTTGTTGACCATCAATTTTGTCATTCTGTTTTCTTTTTGCACCGAGCCCAGAGCTGCCACTATCTCAAGGTTAATACTCTGGCGTTGAGCGAGAGAAGTCAGTTCTTGATGGATCGAGTACAGGTTGTACTCGTTAAGCTCTAAAAGAACAAGCTTAGCGGGAGATTGAGATATGATTTGGCGGCAGAGCTCTGAACCAATGGAGCCACCAGCCCCGGTAACTAAGATATTTTTCCCAGTTATGTTTTTTCCAAGAAGTTCAAAATCAGGTTCGACTGCCTGACGGCCGAGTAAATCAGCAATGTCTAGGTCACGAACTTCCGTAGCCAGTGCTTTACCTGCAGCAATGTCTTCTACGGAAGGCACAGATTGTACCTCTATCGGCCAAGTTGAGAGTTTGTCGAGAAGTCTTAACCTATCACCCTTTTTAATATTGTTTATTGCCAGGAGCAATTTGACTGGTTGATAGAGTGATTTTAATCGTGCGAATTCCTCTGCATGATGAATTCTAACTCCGGTGATTATCTGTCCACTTTTTTTTGGATCGTCATCGAGGAATACGACTGGGTGGTATTCGTCGCCCTGGATCAGTGCATAAGCGAGATCACGGCCAGTGCTACCCGCTCCATATATGAACACATTAGGCTTCTGGCGACGATAGTAGTGATAATAGACAGTTCTAATGATAATCCGTGGTGCTCCCAGCATAATCATAGCGAGGCCGGAGTAGATAAAAGGCACACTTCGTGGAATAAATGCTTGCAGGAAAAAACCACTGAGAGCAAGGGTAATTGAAGACAATACGACTGCAATAAACATATTGCCAATCGCTGGCATCATCATATAGCGAAGTATGGCTCGATACATGCCCAACTTCACAAAGCAAAAGATAGTGACACCACCTGTGATAACTAGACACGCAATTTCCTCTGGGCCAAAGGGAATGTTGAATGTATCCAGACGTAAAGCCATTGCGAAGTACAAAGAGAAAGTAACGGCTAAGAGGTCATATATAATGCTGATAATTCGCTTGTTTTTTCGCTGCGCACTCAGAAGCAACTGAATTGGTGTAAACATTGGGTGTTGTAGTTCTCGTTATAATTTTAAAATAAATTGTTGATGTAGCAGCAAGCTAAGTATGCAGACATTTTAGGGATGTTTGATGCTGGCCGCTACCGTCTCATGCTAGAATCGTGCGTTTTAAGACCTAGAGTAAGTGAAACGGTGAACTTTTTTGTGACTGGTGGCAGTGGCTTTGTAGGAAGACGGGTTGTTGAAGCTGGAATATCCTTGGGGTGGCAGTGCACATACCAGTCGCGCAGCGCAACTAAAAATCTAGAGTCGCAGTTTGTTTCTTCGATTGATGGCGATACAGACTGGTCTTCTGCTTTAACAGGTGTAGATGTGGTTGTTCATTGCGCCGCTCGTGTTCACCAAATGACAGAACCCCAAAGCCCTGAAGATGTTTTGACTTCTTATCGTGAAGTTAACACCTTAGGCACATTAAACCTTGCTCGGCAGGCCGCTCAAAGCGGCGTTAAGCGTTTTGTTTTTATCAGCTCCATTAAAGTCAATGGAGAGAAAACCGAAAAAGGTGAAGCTTTCGAGCCCACACTGGGGGAAACACCACTAGATCCCTACGGCTTGAGTAAATATGAAGCAGAAATTGGTTTGAAAAAAGTGGCTGCTGAAACAGGGATGGAAGTCGTTATCATAAGGCCACCTCTGGTTTATGGCCCTGGCGTTAAAGCCAACTTCGAATCCATGATGAAGCTCATGCTCAAAGGCATTCCGCTCCCATTTGGCGCAATCAATAACCAACGTAGCTTGGTTTATATAGACAACCTCGTCTCACTCATTTTGACTTGTTGCGAGCACCCAAATGCAGCCAACAGAACATTCCTGGTGTCGGATAACGATGATGTCTCGACAACAAAACTCATGCAGCAGATTGCCGATAGTATGGCCAGACCTTCTCGGCTTGTTCCAATACCGCAGAGCATGATTGAAGTAGGCGCTAAAGTGTTGGGGAAATCCCACTTGTCTGATCGCCTCTGTGGCAACCTTCAATTAGACGTTACCGAAACATTAAACACTTTGTCCTGGAAACCTCCTGTTTCGTTTGAGGAAGGTATTCAGGAAACTGTCAGTGCATTTTTGTCGGATAAATGAAGTAATCTATGAGAAAAATGATGTTAAGACTCTTTGACTTTTTCTTTGCCCTAATGGGGCTTCTTTTCCTTTGGCCAGTGCTTCTTATCGTTACAGTGATTGGCTACTTTGATACAGGTTCTCCTATCTTTAGGCAAACGCGCGTAGGCAAAAATCAAAAACCATTTACCCTGATAAAATTCCGGACCATGGCACCGGACACCGCATCAGTAGCGACGCATCTCGCCAGTGCATCGTCAGTTACAAAACTAGGGGCTTTCTTGAGAAAAACCAAGTTAGACGAATTGCCCCAACTTATTAATGTGGTCAAGGGGGAGATGAGCTTAGTTGGTCCTCGCCCTTGTCTTTTTAACCAAGAAGAGCTTATCGCCGAGCGTGATTCAAGAGGGGTCTTTGACGTTTTACCTGGAATTACCGGCTTGGCGCAGGTAAACGAAATTGATATGTCGACACCTAAATTGCTTGCCGAATGGGATCAAAAGATGATTCAAACGCTGACGGTGAAGCTTTACTTTACTTACATTATTCAAACAGCAACTGGTGGCGGTGCAGGCGACAGAATCAAAAACTAGTCAAATGCTCTACAGAAGCGCTCCTTATTGGAGCGCTTTATCAATGTACCCATCGAATATTCCTATCTGCTCGAACCTCTTTTGAAACTGCCTCTTTATTTCAATCGAATCTACCGACTCCTCCCCGAAGCGAAATACCGCCGTTTTACTCGAACCCAGGATGGCGCAAACTGATTTAAATCCGCTCATTGCAGAGATAAACCATGCACATCATCCACCACGGCGCCAAAACTGGCGTAACAGGCTCTTGCCATCAACTCACCACAGAGATAGGAAAGCTCCTCATTGATTGTGGTTTGTTTCAAGGCGACGAAACGCGGCCACTTGATATCGAGTTTGATGTGCATGATATCGATGCCTTGATCCTTACCCACGCCCATATAGACCATATCGGTCGTCTGCCTTGGCTACTCGCAGCCGGTTTTAAATCCCCTATTTACTGCACTCTGGCCACCGCAAAGCTGGTTCCCATGATGTTGGACGATGCGCTTCGCCTTCAACTGGGGCTTAAGCGAAAGGACAGACAGCGTATTCTTAAACTTATCGAGTCACTCACTGTTCCTGTGCATTACGGAGTTTGGCGAAGTGTTTATCATCGGCCTGATTGTGTGGCAGATATCCGCTTTCAGCCAGCGGGTCATATCCTTGGTTCTGCCTTTGTTGAAGTAAAACTCCCCAGCAAAGAGGTGATTGTCTTTTCGGGAGATCTCGGCCCTAACAACACACCTCTACTCCCAGATCCAACGCCACCTGAAAGAGTAGATGTGCTGGTGATCGAAAGTACCTATGGTGACGGGGTACACGAGTCAATAGAACACAGAGCGCAGAGACTCAAAGCTTTAATTGACCGTTCACTGTTAGACGGTGGCGTAATACTTATTCCTGCATTCAGCGTGGGGAGAACACAAGAACTCCTTTTTGATATTGAAGCCATCCTCGCTACACAATTGAATGAATCGGAAAGACGGGAATGGTCGAAAATCCCGGTGATACTGGATTCCCCAATGGCAGCCAAAGTGACTGAAAGGTATCGTGAATTCAAAGCCCTTTGGAGTGAGGAAGCAAAAACAAGATTAGAAGTTGGCAGACATCCACTCGCATTTGAACAGTGTATAACTATCGATTCGCACAGTGATCATCAAGCTTTGGTAAATAGACTAAAGCAAACGGGAGAGCCCGCGATCGTCGTTGCTGCCAGTGGCATGTGTAATGGCGGTCGTATTTTGAATTACCTAAAAGCACTGCTGCCAGATGCCAGAACCGATGTGATATTAGCTGGCTATCAAGCCAGGGGGACACTTGGGCGCAAACTCCAACGCGGAGAGCAACAGGTTGAAATCGACAATAAACCAATCGATGTTAGTGCCCACATTCACACCATGTCTGGCTACTCCGCCCATGCAGACAAAAATGAGCTGCTGCAGTTTATCGAAGGCATTCCCACCAAACCCAAAGAAATCAGAATTGTTCATGGTGATGAAAAAGCGCAAGAGGCACTGGCGGCGGAGGTTGAGCGGCGAGGTTTGGCGGAGAGGGTGGTGATGGCGAAAGACATGGCCTAGGGGATAAAAAAGGTCCTAGGGTAAGAGCGAGGTCCTAGGATCCTAGGGTAGAGCGAAAGAGCGAAAGAGCGAAAGAGCGGGAGTACGGAAAGAGCGAGGAATACTGAATACAGGAAAAAGCTTGAATATCTCTGAGGCCCCGGAAAAATCGTAATCCGTAATCCGTAATCCGTAATCCGTAATCCGTAATCCGTAATCCGTAATCCGTAATCCGTAATCCGTAATCCGTAATCCGTAATCCGTAATCCGTAATCCGTAATCCGTAATCCGTAATCCGTAATCCGTAATCCGTAATCCCCTTAACCCTATACCCAGCAACCTTCCGCTCTTAAGCTCTTTCTAGGCTCCTAGGCTCCTAGGCTCCTAGGCTCCTAGGCTCCTAGGCTCCTAGGCTCCTAGGCTCCTAGGCTCCTAGGCCCTCAGCTCTTCCTAGGATCTAGGACCTGCTCTTCCTCGTCCCTTCGCACTTCGTGCGATTACCTATTCGTAAACTCCGAATTCGGGTAACGCGCATCCGTCATGCTGTAAAGGCTGTACTTCCTGCCCAGCATTTGACCACCATCGCGGGAAAGTGGTGTCCAGCCAATCAGTGCACGGCTGGCACTTGGTTTGACGGTAAAGATGTCGAAAGGAATCGAAATGTAGAAGCCTTTGTTAAAGCTACCTTCACCAAACTCTTCCGCTGACAGGTTAGTTTTCGCGAGGTAAGCACCTGCAATTACGCCGCTATCAAACTGCTTGGAAACATCCAGCGTCACACCTTTATCTTCCGCCAGGTACTGACCGACACTTGCTTTAATCAGCAAATCATCAAACCAGCTCCACTCAGGGCGATAATAAGTAGTGAAATGACCGGTTGGTGTGCCAGTTTGTACCCGGTAGTAACGACCTGTAATTGGGTCGTAATGTACTTCTTCTGTGAAAATGCCGAACTCAGAATTCGGGTCGCGCTGGGCCACATAGTTCATATCCAGGCCAAAAGCCCAGTTGCTGTTAAGAGGGCGATACAAGACTTCGCCACCCACACCCGCAAACATGGTCTCCAGGTAACCGCCGTATGCCTGAACGTAGAAACTGTCACCAAACTTATCAAAAGCCGTTAACTGAAGATTACTCACACGAACAGTGTTATCAGAAATGTACTGACGAACCAGCGTACGAACGCGTTTCAAGTCTGTACCATCAGGTGGTACGTCATATTTAAACTTGTCGTAGTTGTCGTAAAGGTTAACGTAAACCCCGCCGCCAAATTCAATATTATCGGTCAGCCAATAGCTCGCGCCGGCAGTCACGCCAATATTGAACAGGTAGAAATCTTCCGAGCCGCCGATCGATTGCTGAAGACTTGGGTTAACACTCACTGACCAAGGTTTGCTGGTATCAGTTTGCAACATGCCACGTGCAGACTCAGGGTTAACGCGCGTCGTCGTTTCCGTCACGCTTGCGCCAACATATTCCTGATTAGCCACTTTTCGGTAGGCAGACGCATCAATGTCAGTCTGAATGGTGGTTTGGTTGGCTTGTTGCTCTACCAAATGATAAGTCGACGCTTTCGAGCCAGTATTGGTCAAAATCATCGCCGCTTTTTCATGGGCGAAATCGCGGTTGCGGTATTTAGATTGGCTACCCACTACCGTGATGCTTTCATCATCTGCATACACTTTGGTGTCGCCATAACCTGCAATGGTTTCCAGATCAGCCGCGACGCGATCCCAATCAATGTCTTCAACGGATTTGCCCTGCGCACCATTGTATGCAGGCGTTGGGGTATCTATCCAGTTTTGCGCCAGCGTGTTGAAATTGGTTTTTAGAGTAAAACCCACCGTCCAGGTATTCCCGCGTTCATAGCTGGCGCGGATATCCCCCCAGTTGCCGAAACGGTAAACCGCACCCACGTTAAACGGAGAGTCTTGTGGCATCTCTTTGTCGGAGCGGGTAACGATAAAGTCACTCTTGTAGTCGTTCGCGTCATATTCCAGCTTCAGGCTCAGTGGCTCCCATGGGGTCTGATATTCCACGCCGCCAAACACAGACATACAACCGGTAAACCATCGGGCATAGTCAAAGCTGCCGCCTTTGCCTTTGTAAGAGGTATCACGCCCGCAATCATCGCCGAGTGATGTGTCACCTTTCAGGTTGGCGCGGTTACCGATATAACCCCAGCCAATACCTGCGGTAAAATCAAACGGTCCTATGTGTTTGCTGGCAGCAATGTACTCGCCATCAAACAAACCGGTACCGCCAAGGTCACGGAGGCCAATTGAAGTTTCCGGCAGCCAATAGCTTTCTTCCCAAAGGCGCACTTTCACATCAATGCCTTTGTCGGTGTAGTAGGTGTCACCACTGAAACTATCATCACCACTATAGAGAAGGTCAGGCACTTGGGTGTAACGAATCGTCGCTTCAAGCCAAGGCATCAACTGCAATGAACTGTGGTAATGACGGTAATCGTCATTCATGGTCACGCCGAGCGAAAACTCACCTTCCGGCGCCACACGGCCTGTGGGCATTTGCATTAAGCCCACACCACCAAAGTCGCTTTGGGTAGGGGTGAACGGCGTGAAATCCAAATCGTTTGCGGTCGCAGGCAGAGCATGCATCAGTGCCAGAGAAAGAGTGGATAACTTAAATAAGGTACAACGCATGACTACATAACCCGATGTTGAAGAAGACGCGGAATATCGCGGTTAAGAGAAGAAAACTCAGAGGGTAAACCCTGGAAAGGCACAAAAATCACAGCGCCCGGTGCCACATTCTTTGGCACTTCATTCCAATAGGCCACTGGGTGGGTTTCAAGCTCGCCATTTGGCTGAACCACAAAAACTTCACTGATCCCAAAGGTATTTAAGGTGTCAGCAGTTCCGAGATAATCATGCGCTATATAAACAGGCGAAAAATCAGCGTCAGTGGTTTTGGTCACTGCGCCGATTATCCAAACATTGTTTGGCCGGCGAGGAAGGAGCAGCATGAGATCGCCACGAACCAAAGGGTTCACCTTGCTACCCGCAAGATAAAAATCTTCATCCAGCGTCACTGAAATTCGGGAAGCAAATGTCGATGATGTAAGGAAGTTAGAAAGGGTAGAAACAGCACCAAGTTTTTCTGCATCGTCCTTCCACTTCCCTTTGAGCGTATCTAATTGATTTTCAATGCGGGCTTTCAGCGTGTTGAGATCAGCGGAATTAGCTTTATCAAACAACCCCGCGCCTTGCCAGAAAATGGTATCGGTATTGTGGGCAAGAATATGATTCGCGTTCGCCCGAACCACGGTAGCGCCTTGCGACACCACTTGTGAAACGCGGGGCGCGCCATCAAACGTGACGTGATAAACACGTTTGTCATCCGCTGCGGTTTTTACCGTCAACAGAGTTTGTTCTGCGGTGTGAGCGACGGTAGAAACAGCAAGCAACGCCAACACAATGCACCAACGGATCGAAGAAAAGTAAGCTTTCATCTTTTACTTGCCTCCTGAAAAGGGCTTCAGCAGCGTAAGCTCAATGCTTGGCATGCCAGGGGCAGGGGTTTGAATGCTGGCAACCACCTTGCCGGAATCAGGCTTTAACCAAAATTCGTTTTCAAAGGAGATATCAAGCTGAGGAGCGCGCACATACTCAATAAAGTGCAGCGTCGAAACCGGCTTTTCATTAATCAGCAGGGTGTGCTCGCCTTGAAGCTGAAAGCGCGATTCCAGTGTGTAGCCGACATGGTTGCCCGGTTGCCAATCCACTTTTCGCTTCCACACTTGTGGGGTGGCACTTTTCAGTAAACCCAATGCCAAAGGATCGGCTTGGTGTGAATAGCTGGCCGAAAGGTTACCGCCGTGAAGGTTCACCGTTTTCACAATGCGACCGTATTCGGTCACCAGCATTTCATTGTTGGCAGAAAGCCATTTCAACTGAAAACCCTGGGTAGGTTCGGCAAGGTTCGACATGCTTGGGTTGGCATAACCCAACACCATAAATGCCTGACCACTTTTTTCCGTTTTGGCATACAGGCTGGCATAAGGAAGGTCATTGACTTTATCTGCCGAAATCACCACATCGTCATGTCCGAATAATGCGAGCGACATCGTGTCTTGCACATCCTGAAATCTTTGACTGCAGCCAGAAAGGGCAATGGCTGCACCTATTAGCGCAATGGCTTTTACACCGTAATTACAATTTTTCATAGTACTACAACTGAGTCGCCAATAAGCCCAAACGAGCGATGCGGCGTAAATTCTAAGGGTATAAATATGAAGAAAACCGAACAGCTTGCACTGTTCGGTTTTTTTTACGCAACTTACTGATTAACCTTGAGTGGTAACAGAAGTTGAAGTGGTAGTCGCAGTGTCGTTGTCTGATGCGTCAACCGCCACAACAACCGCTGCTGCCACCGCAACACCAACAGCAACAGTCGTTGCGGTTACACCACCAACAGCAGCAGCTGATGCACCTGCACCGCCCGCTGAACCGCCAGTAGTTGCTGCAGTTTCTTCAACAGCCATTGCTGGTGCTGCCATCATCATTGCTGCCAGAGCTGCAATTGCTGATTTTTTCATGAAAAACTCCATATCTCTTATGAATCACCTGTTTCATAAATCATACAGGCTCTTAAAATGCTAAACAGTATTGGGAATTAAGTAAACATATAAAAAATGTCAATTACTAATTCTTTGGGCAATGAAGCATTTCAAAGTTCATTGAAAAGTCATGTGTATCTCTATTGAGTCTGTAGTTTCAAAAAAGTACACTCTGTGCCAATTAAATTGGCTGTTTCGGTGTCGCCATGAAGTATTTAGTTTTCTTTCCGCTATTTGTTTTTCTTTTATTGACCTCAGGCTGCTCAGGTCCTCGCTCATCCATTCAAGCGAATGGCGCCATTGTGTGGAGTAACGGCGTGGTAGAAAAAGTTCGTGTTTCTCCGTCTAACCAGCATTTAGTCTTTCTTTACAACAGTTTTACATCATCACAAGTGGTTGTTTATAGCCAGATAATCGGCGCCAGTACTGCAGGGTGTGAGTACTACGTTAACGAGCCAAAACCCGAAGTGCGCTTAACAATTTGCCGTGAAGGTGAAGTGGAATTATTAACCAGTGGTGTCGTGATGAACGTGGGGCAATTAACGGTATATGCCGATCACTAATCCTGAAAATGTAAATAAGTGTTTCGTCATTAGGCTGATTGGTGTTATTTGCGTCGCAACTTTCTGGGGATTTAACAGCGTTGAAAATGGCATTTTTTCAAAAAAACATCACTTTACTTGTTAATGCTCAAATTCGAGACAGTTAAATAAAAAATAACTGCCTCACTGTTAATCCGATTGTGTCTTAAGTGATACGATTTTTTAACATTTAAGTGCTGAGTGATTTTTAAGCGAAAAGCTTAATGGCAGCCTAGTTATTTGTGCAGACACCAAGCTAACACGTTTGTAGTTACGTTAGCGAAAAACAGAAGAAACGAACGAATCAAGAATTATCGCGTGGATTGGGGCCGACACCCAAGGGCGGTAGCGTATCTGGCGGCGACTTAAAGAAGCCAATTTTTTCATGATGCAAGACTTAATTTGCGTCAATTATATTATTCATTTTTAGACGAAAACGCTGATGTCTAGTCGTCTCAGATAGCTTTGAAATCAGTGCTTATGTTACTCGTCGCGTTTGAGGAAAGTATGGTGAAGCGATTGACAAACCCTGTTGCAGTGGCCTCTTTGCTGGTTGCAACCCTGACAGCCCCCCAAGCGGCAGCTGACGTTTATGCCGGTGCTATGGCAGGTTTCAGCAATGTCGAATACGCCACGGCACCAAACGACACTTTGACCGAGGCCAGCCCAATCTTGCTGCAAGCTCAGGCGGGGTACTTCTTTAATGATTACCTAGCGTTAGAGGGTCGTTTTGGTACCTCACTAAAACGCACCGGCGGTATTGCAGTAAACAGTCTGGCTTCAGGTTATGTGAAAGGAAACATTCCGGTCACCAACCAAATCGCCATGTACGCTTTGGCAGGTTATGTGGCGGCAGACATTGACCACCACGGAACAGGCTCAGTCTCTGATAGCGGTTTCAGTTTTGGTTTGGGTGCGCACTATGCACTGAGCAGTGAAACGGCCGTGACATTGGAATTTGTGAATGCCCCAATCAGTGACAACTTGGGTGTAAGCGCATTAAACCTGGGCTTCCAATACCGCTTCTAAACCTTCTTTCGAATTCTTACATTGATGTAACGAGCTTTAATTCATGACTTTTCGACTCAATAAACTGGCCTGCGTGGGTGCAGTCTTGGTTTTATCTTTGCTGCCAATCACGGTAGCTGCGCAAGCCCCGACCGCCGCGCAACTGGAAATGTTCAAAAGCCTGCCGGCTGATCAACAGCAAGCACTGGCAAAACAATACGGCATCAGCCTTCCAACGGGCGGTCAGGCAGCGCAAACCTTTGAAACCACACAAGTGGTCGCCCCTCGTCCTGCTTCTGGCCAAAAAACACAATCCAAACAAAAAAGCGCAGCACAGAGTGAAACTAACCTGGAAAGATTTGGCCTTTCCCTGTTCGCAGGTTCACCAACCACGTTTGCGCCAATGAGCGATGTGCCGGTGCCTTCTGACTACCAAGTCGGCCCGGGTGATGAAATCGTTATTCAACTGTTCGGTAAAGAAAACAATACCCACCGTCTGCGTGTAAACCGTGAAGGTGTGGTGAACTTCCCGTCACTTGGCCCCGTGCAAGTGGCAGGCATGAGCTTTAGTGAGGTGCGTGAATCGCTAACCAAACGTGTTAACGAACAAATGATTGGTGTGCGCAGCGACATTTCCATGGGTGAAATGCGCAGTATGCAAATCTTCGTGATGGGTGATGCCTACAAGCCAGGTGCTTATTCAGTCAGCGCCCTGACCACCATTTCTCAGGCAATTTATTACAGCGGCGGCTTTAGCGATTCTGGTGCACTGCGTAATGTGCAACTGAAACGTAACGGCAAACTTATCCGCACCTTGGATATGTATGACCTACTGCTGAAAGGCGATTCACGCAACGATGTGCGCCTGCAACCGGGTGATACCGTGTTTATCGGCCCAGTTAAAAACACCGTAACCATTAATGGTGAAATCAACCGCCCTGCAGTGTATGAAGTGAAGCGCGGCGAAACGTATGCCGACATGTTGCAAATGGCCGGTGGCCTGACCGCAAATGCACTGGGTGAATTTGTGGTAGTGAAGCGACCAGCCGCTGGAGGTATGCGCGATGTGCTGACGCTGGACTTAACTGACCGCTCAGGCCTATCCGTTCAAATCAAAAATGGCGATAACATCGAAATCGCCAAGCGCAGCAACGAGCTGAAGCACTTTGTACAACTGGAAGGTGATGTACTTCAGCCGAGCTACACCCAATGGAAGAAAAACATGCGCATCAGCGACCTGTTTACTTCGATTGATTCTGCCTTTAACGCGTCTGCTGACCTCAACTATGCATTGGTGGTAAGGGAAATTAACCCACAACGCGATATTCGAGTGCTCCAATTTAGCTTGGCAAATGCGATTTTGAACCCGGCAAGCCAAGACAATCTCAAACTGAATTCCCGCGACCGTGTGTTAGTGTTCAACCGTTTTGATGGCAGAGCCCTGAACGATTTAAGCGAGAAACAGGAAACGGCAAAAACGCTGGAACAAGCCAAGGCGCAAGCTTCAGAAGAACAGAAATTAGAAAATCAAGCGTTAGACGGTTCTGAAAAATTCAATGCCAAGGCATTTAAGCTTATCCATCAAGGCAAAGAAATTACACAGGCGCAGTTTGACAAAATGCGTTTGACCACACGAACAACGCTTCTTGCCCCTGTATTGCTAAAACTACAACAGCAATCGGTATATGGTGCGCCAGCGCTGATTGCAGAAGTGGTAGGTGAAGTGAAAAACCCAGGCCGCTACCCAATCTCCGACAAAAACACCGTCAAAGATTTGGTTACAGCGGCAGGCGGCCTGACTGCTGAAGCCTATGTGCTTAATGCAGAACTGGCGCGCACTGTAGTAAACAGTGAAAGCCAGCGCGCAAGTGTTCAGATTTCACAGCTGAACTTAGGCAATGCCATTTTAGGCGACGCGAATGAAAACTTAACCATTGCACCGCGTGATCGCCTGAACGTACTGGAACAGCCTGGCGTGAAAGAGCAAAACACCGTGGTACTAAAAGGTGAAGTGCGCTTCCCTGGTACCTACGCGGTCAGCAAAGGCGACACGCTGCAAGATATTATTCAGCGTGCTGGTGGCTTAACCGAATTTGCCAACCCGCAAGGGGCCATCTTCACCCGTGAAGCACTGCGCCTCCAAGAGCAAAAATTGCTGGAAGATTACGCCGCAGAAATTCGCAAAGAAACCGCGAAAAAGACATTCCACCGCGACAGCAACATGAGCTCGATGATCACTAACCCAGACAAGACGCTGGCGTTTGTAGAAGAGGCGAGCAAAAGCAAAGCCCTTGGCCGCATGGTCGTTGAGCTTGATGAAGTGATTGAAGGTAACCGCGCAGCAGACTTTATGTTGGAAGATGGCGACTTCCTATTTGTACCAACCTACCGCAATACAGTCTCTGTGATGGGTGAAGTACAAGTGGCAATCACATACCTGCGCGACAACAAACTGGATGTCGACGATTACATCAACAAAGCCGGCGGCATGAAAAAACAAGCGGATGAAGACCGTATCTTCGTGGTACGTGCAGACGGCTCAGTCTTCAAACCAAACAGCGGTTACTGGTTTGGAAACAAAAGCGAAGCGCTAAAAGCAGGCGACACCATCATCGTCCCACTTGACACCGACTACCGCGATGCACTCAGCGTATGGACTGCCGCAACGCAGATCCTTTACCAGACAGGTGTAGCGGTGAATGCGCTCAAGTAAGAGTGAGGGCCTAGGTGGAGAGCAAGGATCCTAGGTCCTAGGAAAAAGATAGAGCCCAGATCCTAGGGAAAGAAAGGTACTAGGAAAGTGCCAAGGCAAGTGCTCTGCTTTTTCTAGGACCCTAGGACCCTAGGACCCTAGGACCTCTATCTACCCAATGAGGGGATACATATGCGCCAACTGGATTTCGAAAAGTTAGACGTTTGGAAGCGTAGTTGTCGATTGTCTTGTGATGTCTATAAACAGATGGATAGTTGCAAGAACTTTGGGTTTAAAGACCAACTGACCAGAAGTGCACTATCCATTGCGTCGAACATCGCCGAAGGGGAAGAGCGCGAAACCGCAAATGAGTCTGCAAGGTTTTTATATATTGCGAAAGGCTCTGCTGGCGAAGCGATCACCCAAATCTACATTGGTATAGAAGCAGGCTTTATAGATAAACAAATTGGCTTAGCCCTAATAAAAGAAGCCAAAGAAATATCAGCTATGCTCGGCGCGCTAATCAAACGAAGAAAAGGTTCGGTACGCGAATCCTCTCCGGAATACGAAAGCGATAAGGGTCCTAGGTCCTAGGTCCTAGATCCTGAAAGCAAATACTCACGAACTAATAATCTGATTCTTGTCCTGCTCCTAACTCTTTTCCTAGGACCTAGGGCACTAAAACATAATACCGATTTAACGATCCTGTTCTTAGCTCCTAGCTCTTTTCCTAGGACCTAGGACCTAGGATCCTAGGACCTAAAAAAAAACATGGAAAATAATCAACTTTCGGTGAAGTACCAAACCGACGCCCAATTTCAACCTCCGGCTCCTGCCTCGGACGAAATCGACCTCCGTGAACTCTTCGCCGCTCTCTGGAAAGGCAAGTGGATCATCATCGCAACCACGTTCCTGTTCGCTGTTGCAGGCGTACTTTATGCATTAAGCCTACCAAATATCTACAAATCGGAGGCGTTACTAGCCCCGGCTGAAAGCAGCGGTAGTGGCCTTTCCAAAATGGCAGCGCAGTTTGGTGGGTTGGCAGCTTTGGCCGGAGTAAATCTGGGAGGTGGTGAAACCTCGCAAACGGGTATGGCCATTAAGGTGATGACATCGCGCGTATTTGTCGAAGATTTTGTCAACAAGCATGGACTGTTAGTACCGCTAATGGCAAGTAAAGACTGGAACCTAGCTTCAAACACCTTGGTGTATGATGAAGAACTCTATAATGTTGAAACTGGGCAATGGTTAAGAGAAGCAGAAGGGCTGCGTGGCCCAGAGCCTACCCTTCAAGAAATTTATGAGCAGTTCATCAAAGAAGTGCTTTCAGTTAATGAAGATACCAAAACAGGTTTTGTTACCGTTTCTGTAAAGCATTATTCGCCTTATTTAGCGCAGCAATGGCTGACTTGGATTATTGAAGATATTAACCAAGTCATGCGTGAGCGCTCGATAGAAGAAACAAAGAAAAACCTCACATATTTAGATAAGCAGCTAGAAAAAACAGCCATTGCGGATATGCAAAGCACCTTTTATAAACTGATTGAAGAACAAACAAAAAGTCTGATGCTTGCCGAAGTACAAGATGAGTTTGTATTTAAAGTCGTTGATCCTGCTGTAGTGCCAGAACTAAAATCCGAACCAAAACGCGCGTTGATTTGTGTGTTGGTGACATTGCTGGGCGGAATTTTAGGTATTGGCATGGTTTTATTAAGGCACACATTCAAAAAAGATTAGAATTAAACCAACATGCAGAGCCTGTTAGCAGAATAGAAAAATATAAGGAAATACCCAAGTTAAAAAAAGAATACTAAGGTAAGAAAAGCGCCTTGGTCTTTTGTTTCGTTTCTATAAGCTTCTGTCTTACATTATTTAAAAGTACTTTGCTTAAAAGCTGAGCACTCTAATTTTTGATTTAAGAAAAAGAGAGTCCATAGTGAAAATTTTAATCACCGGTGGAGCAGGTTTTATTGGATCTGCAGTTGTACGCCATATTATTAAAAACACCGAAAACAGTATAATCAACGTTGATAAGCTTACCTACGCTGGTAATTTGGAATCACTTAAAGATGTTGAAGCTAATAAACGCTACACGTTTGTAGAAGCGGATATTTGCAACCGTGGTGCGATGGATGATGTATTTGCGACCTACGAACCAGACGCTGTCATGCACTTAGCGGCAGAATCTCATGTTGACCGCTCCATTGATGGCCCTGCTGCTTTTATCGAAACTAACATCATTGGTACCTATACCCTTTTAGAAGCTGCCCGCCAATATTGGAACTCTCTTGAAGGTGATAAAAAGGCCACTTTCCGCTTCCATCATATTTCTACAGATGAAGTCTATGGTGACCTTGAAGGAACAACAGATCTCTTCACCGAAGAAACATCCTACGAGCCATCAAGCCCTTATTCAGCATCAAAAGCATCGAGCGATCATCTGGTTCGCGCGTGGTTGCGCACTTACGGTTTGCCAACGGTTGTAACTAACTGTTCAAACAACTATGGCCCATACCATTTCCCAGAGAAACTCATCCCTTTGATGATCTTAAACGCATTAGATGGCAAGGCCTTGCCAGTGTATGGTGATGGCATGCAAATTCGTGATTGGCTGTTTGTAGAAGACCACGCGCGTGCGCTTTATAAAGTCGTTACCGAAGGCGTCATTGGAGAAACCTACAATATCGGTGGTCACAACGAGAAAGCCAATATTGAAGTGGTAAAAACCATCTGTGAGCTGCTAGAAGAGCTACGACCGAATAAGCCTAAAGGCATCGAAAAATACCAAGATTTGATTACCTACGTTAAAGACCGCCCTGGTCACGATGTTCGTTACGCAATAGATGCCTCAAAAATTGAACGAGAGTTAGGTTGGAAACCAGAAGAAACGTTTGAGTCAGGCATTCGTAAAACCGTGGAATGGTACCTAAACAACCAAGCATGGTGGTCTCGAGTCCTCGACGGCTCATACTCCCGCGAACGCCTCGGCTCTAATTAATCATCTCCAATTTTAAGTTTAATTTTCTATGGTCTTATGCTCTAGGCTCTTCCTAGGATCTAGGACCTCAATACCTAGGATCTCGAAATAATGAAAGGTATCATCCTCGCAGGCGGCTCTGGCACACGCCTCTACCCAATTACCCGTGGCGTCTCAAAGCAGCTTCTTCCAGTCTATGACAAGCCAATGATTTACTACCCGTTAGCGACTTTGATGCTGGCGGGTATTCGTGAGATCCTCATTATCACCACACCTGAAGACAACGAGAGCTTTAAGCGTCTATTAGGCGATGGCAGCGACTTTGGTATTTCATTGGAATATGCCGTTCAGCCAAACCCTGATGGTCTTGCTCAAGCCTTTATTATTGGTGAAGACTTTATTGGTAGTGACAGTGTGTGTCTGGTATTAGGTGATAACATCTTCTACGGACAGTCTTTTGGTAAACAGCTAAAAAATGCACGAGAGCTTGCTTCAATTGGCAGAGCGACTGTATTTGGTTACCAAGTAAAAGATCCAGAGCGCTTTGGTGTTGTCGAATTTGATGATGAAATGCGAGCCATTTCGATTGAAGAAAAACCCGCCCAGCCAAAATCAAACTATGCAGTGACAGGCCTCTATTTCTATGACAACCGCGTTGTCGATTTAGCAAAAGAAGTGAGACCTTCAGACCGAGGCGAGCTCGAAATTACAACCCTCAATGAAATGTACCTCAACAACGGATCTTTGAACGTTGAGCTACTAGGCCGTGGCTTTGCTTGGTTAGACACGGGTACGCACGAGAGCCTACATGAAGCTTCTTCCTTCGTTCAGACTATAGAGAATGTGCAGGGCTTGAAAGTTGCCTGTTTGGAAGAAATCGCCTGGCGAAACGGTTGGCTATCTAACGATGAAATTGAAACACTCGCTAAGCCGATGTTGAAAAATGAATATGGACAATACCTGACTCGTCTAATCACTGAGGAACGTGCCAAGTGATCAAAATATTGGTAACGGGCAGCTTGGGTCAGGTAGGGCGTTGTTTAGTTGATCAACTGAGTACCGTAGACGGAGTAGACTTCATCGCACTGGATCGGGAAGAGCTTGACATCACGGACTCAAGTGCCGTGGCTGATATTGTACATTCTTTTCAACCAGATGTGATTATAAATGCCGCTGCGCATACTGCAGTCGACCGCGCCGAAGATGAAGTTGAGCTATCATATGCTATAAATCGAGATGGGCCTGAGAGCTTGGCAAAAGCCGCTGAAAAAACAGGCGCCGCTATCCTTCATATCTCGACGGACTATGTATTTGCCGGGGACAAAGATGGCGAATACATAGAAAGTGACGAAACTGGTCCGCAAGGTGTTTACGGAAAAAGCAAACTGGCAGGTGAAATCGCTGTGGCTAATGCCTGTAAGCGCCACGTTATTCTAAGAACGGCCTGGGTATTCAGCGAACATGGTGGCAACTTTGTCAAATCCATGCTTCGTTTAGCCCAAACCCGTGACTCTTTAGGTATTGTTGCAGACCAATTTGGTGGCCCGACCCATGCGGGGGATATTGCAAGAGCGTTAATTGAAATTTCGTTTTCGATTACTCAAAAAAATCATAATGGGTTTGGTGTTTACCACTACTCAGGATTACCGCATGTTTCATGGTATCAATTTGCTAAATACATCTTTGATGAAGCGAATGAACAGGCTTTACTGAATAAAAATATGTCAGTAAACCCTATTTCAACATCTGATTACCCAACACTAGCTAAACGCCCAGCAAACTCCAAACTAAACAACAATAAAATCCAAAGTGAATTTGGAATTGAACCTAGTGATTGGCAGTTAGCACTCAAGAACTTAAAACAGTATACGAGTTAAGAATGAACGTTATAGATACAGAAATTCCAGATTTAAAAATCATCGAGCCAACAGTGTTTGGTGACGAACGCGGGTTCTTTATGGAAACCTGGAATCAAAAGCGATTTGAAGATTTGGTAACGGGTAAACCGACCCAGTTTGTACAAGACAACCATTCTAAATCGAAGAAAGGCATTTTGCGCGGGTTACACTATCAAACTGAAAATACACAAGGAAAGTTAGTCCGCGTTGTATCTGGCGAAGTATTCGATGTTGCTGTCGATATACGAAAAAATTCACCGACATTTGGAAAGTGGGTTGGTGTTTATCTCTCAGCAGAAAATAAGCGTCAACTTTGGGTGCCAGAGGGTTTTGCTCATGGTTTTTGTGTAACTAGTGAAGAGGCTGAGTTTACGTATAAATGCACGGATTACTATAATCCAAGCTCTGAAATTTCAATTAAATGGAATGATGAAACCTTAGCAATTGAATGGCCTATTTCATCTGAACCAAAACTCTCCGAAAAAGATGCTAAAGCTCTCCAATTTACCGAAATTTCACTAAATGATTTACTATAAGGAGAGTGACTGTGAGAAAAAAAATTCTAACCGTATTCGGTACCCGTCCTGAAGCTATAAAAATGGCTCCACTGGTCCATGCCTTAGCTGCTGATGAACGCTTTAATGCGAAGGTGTGTGTCACCGCACAACATCGTGAAATGCTCGACCAAGTATTGGAACTTTTCGAGATCACGCCAGAATACGATCTAGACCTGATGAAACCAGGTCAAGATTTGACGGATGTGACTTGTGGGATTTTGCAAGGTCTAAAGACGGTACTAGCGGAATTTGAACCAGATTATGTGTTAGTCCACGGCGATACTGCAACGACGCTTTCGACCACGTTAGCAGCATACTACCAGCAAATAAAAATCGGACACGTTGAAGCAGGGCTTCGCACAGGCAATATATACTCGCCATGGCCTGAAGAAGGTAACCGTAAGCTTACGGGAGCGTTAACTAATTTGCACTTTGCGCCAACTGAAACTTCGAAACAAAACTTGCTTGCTGAAAATATTTCCGAAGACAAAATCATCGTAACTGGCAATACGGTGATTGATGCACTATTTGAGGTAATTGAAAAGCTAAATACTGAAGAAAAATTGAAAAGCCAAATGCAGGAAAAGTTTAGCTTCCTTGACGCAGATAAACGCTTAGTGTTGATCACAGGTCACCGTCGCGAAAGCTTTGGTGGCGGTTTTGAGCGAATTTGTCAGGCAATAGCGCAATTAGCAGTGAAATTTCCTGAGGTTGAGTTCGTTTATCCAATGCACTTAAACCCGAATGTGCGTGAACCGGTTAGCCGCCTGCTTAGTGGTTTAAACAATGTCTTTTTAATAGAACCGCTAGATTATCTGCCGTTTGTGTATGCAATGAATCGTGCCAGTGTGTTGCTGACGGATTCTGGCGGGATTCAGGAAGAAGCACCAAGTTTAGGAAAACCAGTTCTTGTTATGCGTGATACTACAGAGCGTCCCGAAGCAGTCGAAGCTGGTACTGTGAAACTTGTTGGTACAGATGTGGAAAAGATAGTTACTGAGCTATCAACATTATTAGTAGACGAAGTCGCGTATAAAGCTATGAGTTTTGCCCACAATCCATATGGCGATGGCGAGGCTTGTGCACGTATTTGTGATTCATTGGTATAGAGTATTGTCAGTGGCTGCCGTCAAGTTTAATACTCTTCTACCAAGTGCTTTAAGCACAGGTATAAAAACTCTGAGCAATTTTGGGTTATTTTTTCTAATTGGTCACTATTACGAGTCAAGTGTTTTTTCTACTTATATTTTCTTGTCGATTTTAGCTGCATTTTCCGCATATGTTGTTGATTTGGGTTATGCCACAAAAATAGTTGTCGACTTTACCAACAAAAGAAAAAACGCAGCGTTATTAGAATCTTTCTCAGCAAGATTTGTTGCTCTTTTTTTGAGCCTATTGGTGATTTTAATAGTAGCTTTGTATACAAATTTGGAATGGCTATTCCTGTTTCTATTTTTGAATACTGTCTTTACATACTGGTTAGAATCGTTTTCTTTTAGTCTTCGTTTTGAAAGGCGGTACTGGTCTGAACTTCTGTTCGCAATTTTTATACACTTTTTGCCGTTTCTTACATTATTCTATTTTGTTGGAGAGAAGGCTGAGTTAAAGACGCTTTTCTTGTTCTATGGTGCTTACAAGCTTTTAGTTTTTATTCCTCTATATCTAAGGCTAAAGCCAACGCGAGTGTCAGCAATTAAAGTGTTAAATGAAGTCAGATCTTGTTTCAAATTTTTATTGGATTCTGTAGCCTTAAACATCCAACCCCTTATACAGGTTTACTTGGCAAAAATATTTTTGGACGCACCTGCTTTTATAGTTTTTGGGTACGGTCAAAAGATAATCCAAGCTTTTAATACGCTTTTTTCAGCACTTAATAACGTATTTTATCCAAGTCTCGCCAGGCTATGGGGTAGCGTTGCTAATGTAAGGGTTTTGTTAAAAAAGTTTACAATTGTTGCTAACGTTATTCCTTTGGTTTGCATATTGATGGTGTTTTCTGGAACCTACCTGAAAATACAAAACCTGTTCCCCAATATAGACAGGTTTTATTTTGAAGTTTTCGATATATTGCAACTTTGTTTATTATTGGTTTTTGTTAGGTTTAATTGCGCAATACTGGGCGCGGTCCTTACAATAGCCGGTCTTCAAAAGCGAAGAACGCAGGTGAATTTGATTGTCTTGTTAACTGATGCGGGATTAATTAGTGCATTTTTATATGTCTTACCTACAACAGAATCAATCTTTTATGCAATGGCAAGCTCTAATTTTATGGTTTTTATCAGTTATATATGGGTCGCTAGACGTGAGAAAAATATACCATCTCTTATTTTTACTTGGAAAAAAGCTAAGGTTCAATGAGTTTGAAAGCAAAGTTCTAAGACATTTGTTTTTTAAGTTATATGGCACCAAGGTTGGGATGTATAGTTACGGTTGTTTTGATCCAGTAAGAATCCCTCCTCACACAACAATCGGGCGTTATTGTTCTTTTTCCAGGACATGTACCTTCTTGAATGCAAACCATCCGTTAGAGGAGGTATCATTGCACCCTTACTTTTATAACTCAGCGTTAGGTTATGTAGAAAATGATAGGGTTACTAGAACACAATTTGAAATTGGCGATGACGTTTGGATTGGGCACAACGCTACTATTTTAGCTTCGTGTTCTAGTATTGGCAGGGGCGCTGTAGTAGCTGCTGGGGCTGTTGTAACTAGAGATGTTGCTCCTTACGCTGTTGTCGGAGGGGTTCCGGCTAAAGTACTAAAGTACCGTTTTGACGAACCAACGCAAGAAGAAATTGAAGCATCCAAATGGTGGATGAAAGACAAATACCAAAATATTGAAGAGTTTTTGGAGAAAAGATAAGTGAAAAAACTGAGAGTAGGCTTTTTATGGCATAATGTTTCTTCAGGAAACTTGGGAGTTGGTGCTCTCTCAATAAGTAATATGATCCTCGTGAAGAGGGCGTTGAAAAATCTAGGTTTAGAAGGCGACTTTTTTACCATAGGGGATAGCGAGTGCACAGCTGCTGATAATCATTCAAAGGTAGAGTCGCAAATTGGGCATAAGTTCAGTCATGTTGAAATTAGCGTGAAGCAATTGCTAATAAATCCAATTAAGTTAATTAAATTCATATCTTTTATTAAAAGCTTAGATTTGGTATTGGATATAGGAGCTGGTGATAGTTTTTCTGATATCTATGGACCCAAGCGTTTCATCATTCAGGTTTTCACTAAAATTGTTAGCGCGAAATTTGGTAAAGTTAGCATTCTATCTCCGCAGACAATCGGACCGTTTGACTCTTCTCTCGCTAAATTAATCACTAAGTACATTATACGTAAAACAAAGTTCTCATTTGCGCGTGATAAAATTAGCCATGAACTGGCGACTGAATTAGGTGAATGTGAATTAGCGACAGATGTGGCATTCTCGATGCCATTTGATGTGAAAAATAAGTTTAAGGACGAGGATGGGTTTGTGCATGTTGGCATAAATGTTTCGGGCTTATTGCTAAATGGCGGTTACACAAGAGCAAATCAGTTTGGCTTAAAACATGACTACAAGGACTTTATACAGGCTTTAATGGATAAGTTTTTGCAGGAAAAGGGAGTTAAAGTACATTTAGTTTCTCACGTCATTGCTACTGTTCCATCGAATGAGATTGAAGATGACTACCTGGCATGTCAGGAAATTAAAAAGCTCTACCCACAATGCATCCTTGCAGATAAATTCGCTAATCCAATTGATGCGAAAAATTATATTGGGAAATTAGACTATTTCACCGGAGGCAGGATGCACGCAACTGTGGCGGCATTCTCTACGGGTGTTGCCGTAACGCCCTACGCATACAGTCGCAAATTTAAAGGCTTGTACAATACGATTGGCTACAAGAGAATATTAGAGGCTAAAGAGGTAAGTTTGGAAGAGGCTGTTAATCTAGTCATGTCGGACTTTCGCGATAGAGACACAATAGTCGCTGAGGTTGCCGAGTCTACTGTTAATATAACGAGCTTGACAAACAACTATGTAAACAGGTTGATGGAGGCTCTGCGTGGGATCAATTAACAGAGTAATTGAAAAGAATCTCTGCACTGGTTGTGGCCTATGTGCATCGCTTTTTAGCGAAAAGGTGAAAATTGATTACGAGTCCGCATTTAATAGGCCAGTACTTGATAGCACTCTAGATAAGGTAGAAGAGCAGAGCTTTAAGCATATTTGCCCAGGTATGAACCAAAACGCGCCGAAAAAATTGAGCGGATTTAACCAGCATACTATTTGGGGGAATTATTCTAGTAGCTCATTGGGCCACAGTAATAACGATGACATACGATATAGGGCTTCATCGGGCGGTATTCTGAGTCAGTCTGCGATCTACCTACTAGAAGCCGGCTTAGTTGATGGCGTAATTCATATAAAAGCTAGCAAAAAAGAACCGTTGCTGAATCAGGTCACTATTAGTTTTTCTCCTAGTGAGGTTTTGGACGGAGCTGGCTCGAGATATTCACCAGCATCTCCCTTGGCAGAATTGCTTCAGACAATTCAACAAAACCCTTACAAAAAGTTTTGTTTCATTGGCAAGCCGTGCGATGTAACAGCATTGAGGAATTTAATTGCACTTAAGCCAGATATTGGAACATCAATTCCCTATTTGCTGAGTTTTTTTTGCGCAGGTACTCCATCAAGAGAAGGTGTTGATAAAGTATTACAGAAGCTAAATGTAAAACCGCATGATATTATAAAGTTTGATTTTCGCGGTAATGGCTGGCCAGGAAAAACAATCGCCGAAACTCATAAGACAAAAAAAGAAATGTCTTACGGCGATTCCTGGGGAAATATACTGGGCCCAACGATTCAGCAAAGGTGTAAAATTTGTGCAGATGGCATAGGCGAAAATGCGGACTTAGTGAGTGCCGATGTATGGCATTCTGATGTAGACGGTTATCCTTTATTCGATGAAAGTGATGGCGAGGGTTTGATTTTACCGAGAACTAATACAGGTAGGGATCTTGTAAGCGAAATGGTAGCTAAAAATATTATTTCAATGAAGCCGTATGATTTAGATGATCTAAAAGGTGTACAGCCAACCCAGTTTGAACGAAAAGGTTCTTTTTACGCGCGCGCTCTAGCAAAACTGGTAGTTCAACGCACGATACCCTGTTTTGGCGGTCAGCGTACATTGAGAGCCGCGTTAAAAGTTGGAATTAAAAAAAACGTAAGAAGCTTTGTTGGCTCTTTTTTAAGAGCCCGCCACGGTAAAATCTGATGACAATCAAGCTTAACGTGCTAATTTTAAACTGGAATAGCGCTAATGATGTGGCTGGATTATTAATTTCTATCGCTAAATCTCACTTTGCTGATTTTAGGGTAATCCTTATTCATAATGCCACTTCGGATGAACCTGCTATCAGAGGACTATATAATAAGTATAAAAATATATTTGAAACCCACTTAGTCGTTAATGGTAGTAACCTTGGGTATGCTGGTGGTAATAATGCAGGATACGAATATCTAAAAAATAATGGCCTGGACGGTGATGTTCTTATTTTAAACCCAGATGTGAGAGTGTCGCCGACTACATTTGAAAAGATGCATCAAGTTTTGATGGAACAAGGTGTGGGCGGGGTCATGTGTGGAGCTTTAGATCAATGTGGTCATTCATTGTACGATTATATAAATTTGGTGGGTTTTACCTCTAAATACAGGCATACAGATAGAGACTCCGTGGTAACTGATTATCTTGCAGGGTCATGTATGATGTTGAAACGACAGCCTCTTGAGCAAATTGGTTTATTTGATGAGAACTTTTTCATGTATTGGGAAGAGGTAGACCTTTCGTTAAGGATGAAACGAAAAGGATATAAGTTGCTTTCCACTACGAAGTGTAAGATAACACGCGCAGCAAACGACAACTCAAGGAGTTTGAATGCCATAAAATACTCAATCCGAAATTCATTCTTGATTCGAAAAAAACACCCTGAATTCGGCTTGTTAGCTCACTATTACTACTTATTAGGAATGTTGATATTAGCCACAGCTAAAACTGTCAAGTACAAAAGCTTAAGTTATCTTTCAGGCTACTTCGAAAGCTTAATTTATAAGTAATATGTCATATTTAATTGTCTTTGCTTTACTGTTTTTATCTGGTTCACCTAACCTGGTTGGAGGGGAGATTAGTAAGGGGGCGCTCGTCCTTTTATCAGCATTTAATGTATTCAAGTTTAAAATGACTGAATTTCGCGTGCGTTTGATGGTTTTTATTACAATACTATTTTTGATTAAAGCAATACTCTCAGAGGACATTGATACCGTAGTTTTGGTTTTATATTTTCATTTGTTGTTTCTCATCACCTGCCCTATGAGAAATTACATGTATATAAAAACTATATTAAGTGCTTTAGTAGCGTTAATTTTCGCAAGTATAATTCTATCAACTTACTCTTTACTGACAGGGTATGGTGACTACATTTTTTCTCTAGCCAATAAAGGTCTACCTTTTTTATACGCATTTAAAGGAGTTACAACCACTCCCCAGGCACTTGCCTCGCTTATTATTTTAGGTATATTTGCATGTGTGGTTCTCGAAAAAAAATGGAGCCTAAGACTTTACGCTTTACTGTTGCCACTAACAATTAATAGAACTGGTTTGGTCGGGGTTATCTTGATGTTCCTTGTGAGGTTCCCTGTTATTGGTTTGCTAGTTGTATGTTTTGCTTTGATTAGTGGGACTATGGTTATAGGCCAGAATGCAGAATTGCTTACAACTCAGACACTGACAAGTCGCCTACAAATGGTTACTGAAGTATTCAAGGAAATAAAAAACTCTAGCTTGTTAAGTATTTTGTTTGGTTCTTTTGATAAACCCGCTTTTTCAATTTCCACAAATGTTCATGAGGTTACCTACATTGAAAATGGCTTTGCTTTCATTTTCTACTATCTAGGAGCACTGGGTTTATTTACTTACCTGGTGTTCATTTTGTTGGGTAGTATAATTATATTTAGAGCACATATGCCAGCAAAAACTCGTCGTATTACATTAACCTATTTCATTTTTTGTACAATCTTAGTTCCTAACTTGACGCATGAGTTTTTATTCCTCTCTTTTTATTTTTCCATAATTACTATATTCAGTTTTATTAAGGTTTATCAAAATGCACGTAATATTTATAACTAGGCCAACAGTGTTTTCTGGTCCAGGTGGGGATACGATCCAACTATTAAAGACGAAAGAATACTTAGAAAAGTTAGGAGTAAATGTCGATATTGCCAATTCTGCTGATGTCAGTTTCGAAGAATACGACTTGGTGCACTTTTTTAACTTAAGAAACCCTCAAGACATTTTAAAGAATGTCAGAAAAGCAAAACTCGCAAATATACCTATAGTGTTGTCTACCATTTGGGGTAGCTATCTTGAATGCGATCAAAAAGCGAGAGGGGGGATTCAAAGATGGATTGCTATTACCTTTCAGGAGTCTACGGTCGAGTATTTAAAAACAACGGCTCGGATATTATTTAATCGAAATTTCCATAAGGGTACTTTAGAGTATCTATGTAAGGGGCATTATGCAGCGCAGCGAGAAATAGCTTCATCAGCTCATGTTTTACTGCCAAATAGTCCTACTGAATTAGAGCGTGTTAAGAAAGATATGTCGTTACCAGAGAAAAGAGGGTTGTCTGTTGCAAATGCAGTTGACCTGAGCGTTTTTGATTATGACTCAGTAAACACATCTAAGTATGAAAAATATAAAGGTTGCTTGTTAAGTGCAGCAAGAATTGAAATTCGCAAATGCCAATTAGAATTAATTAAAGCGTGCAATGAACTCCCATATAAATTGGTTATAGTTGGTAAGCCTAGCCCAAACAGTGTCGTGTACTATGAAGAATGTAAGCGAGTTGCTGGTAAAAATGTAGTTTTTATTGAACATGTATCCCAAGAAGAGCTAGCTGCATTATATAAGGTTTGTAAAGCGCATGCTCTTATTTCTTGGATGGAAACTCCTGGGTTGTCCAGTTTGGAAGCGGCGGTAATGAAGTCCAACTTGCTCATTACCAATCGGGGAGATACTGAGTACTATTTCCAAAATTATGCTGAGTACTGTGAACCTGGCGATGTTCAATCTATTCGTAAAGGTATTGTTCGGGTCATGGAAAGCGAATTCAATGAAGATATGCGCAACAGAGTTATCGAGAATTTTACTTGGGAGCATACAGCTCAGCAGACCCTAGATGGCTATAAATTAGCGAAAACTCTAAACAAGGGTGATTAAATTGAAATCCAAGAAGGTATCAATTGTTGGTACGGTAGGTATTCCTGCTTGTTATGGTGGTTTTGAGTCGTTAGTTGAAAACTTGACCCTACATAAATCTAAGGATGTAGACTATTATGTTTTCTGCTCAAGTAAAGTGTATAAGAAGAAGTTAGATACTCACAATGATGCTGAGTTAGTGTATCTCTCTCTAAAAGCTAACGGGGTTCAAAGTATCTTGTATGATATTCTTTCATTGGTGAAATGTATTAAAATAAAACCAGATGTGGTCTTAATTCTTGGTGTTTCTGGTTGTGTTTTTCTGCCATTTTTTAAGCTTCTGTCAAATTCAAAAGTCATAACTAATATCGATGGTTTGGAATGGAAAAGAGAAAAGTGGCCCACGGCGGTCAAGGCTTTTCTTAAGTTTTCAGAGCGGATGGCTGTGAAATATTCAGATATCATCGTAACAGATAATAAAGCCATTGGCGATTATGTCGATACGGAATATCGGAAGAAAAACCATATAATAGCATATGGTGGCGATCATGCTATTAGAGATGTTGACGTTGACATCTCTGATATAACTAATGTTAGAAGTGAATATGCTTTAGGGCTTTGTCGTATCGAACCAGAAAATAATGTGGAAATGATTCTTGAAGCTTTCTCTAATAATCACCATTTAATCAAATTTGTGGGAAATTGGGAGGCTAGTGCCTATGGTATTTCACTTAAAGAAAAATTTGGAAAATTCCCTAACATCGAGTTGCTAGATCCTATATATGATTTGGATTCCCTTTACAGCTTAAGAGTGGGGTGTTCATTATATCTGCATGGCCATTCTGCAGGTGGTACTAACCCTTCTCTGGTTGAGATGATGCATTTCGGCATTCCTATTTTCGCCTTTGATTGTGATTTCAATCGTTTTAGTACTAATAATAGTGCTCACTTCTTTAAGGATACAGAGCAATTAATTGATTTGGTCGCTAGTACTAATCGTTCGGAGTTGGATCAAAATGGTAAAAAAATGAAAAAGTTGGCAACCGAGAGGTATACATGGAAAGTGATATCTTCTGATTATGAATCACTATATTCTTAGCCTACTTGTTTTCAAGCATATTAAATTTATTTAGACCACAATTAAAAATATAATGCAAATGGCAGCACTGTATAAGAAATTCCGTTGTTCGATTGTCGCGGTGGAATAAGTGCCAGCAGAAGATACGCATAAATACGGTGTGATTGCGGGTGAAGTAGTGACCGATAACCTGCTTCGCGTAACAGACATGGTTGAAAAGCCAGCGCTAGGCACCGAGCCTAGTAACCTTGCGATTATCGGTCGTTACATCCTGACCCCTGATATCTTCGACATCATTGAAAAAACGAAACCCGGCAAAGGTGGCGAAATTCAAATCACGGATGCCTTGCTGGAACAAGCCAAAACTGGTTGCGTGCTGGCCTACAAATTCAAAGGTAAACGTTTCGACTGCGGTAGTGTTGAAGGCTTTATAGAAGCGACGAACTACTGCTTTGAGAATGTTTATAAAAAATAGGGACTAGGGAAAAGAGGTCCTAGGGGAAAAAAGGTCCTAGGATCCTAGGGGAAGAGCAAGGGCCTAGGGGAAGCAGATCCTAGGATCCTAGGTAAGAGCAAGAGCCTGGGGGAAGAGCAAGGTTCTATAAAGAGCTGGCGCTAGGACGAGGTTATGAACGAATCTCTCTAGGACCTAGGACCTAGGACCTAGGACCTAGGACCTAGGACCTAGATCCTAAAACCCTTATTCCCAGTAGTTTCCACGCAATACCTAAGCTTTGTTTATAACTCCCTAGGACCGTAGGACCCTAGGACCTAAAACCCTTTAAATACCAAAACACTAAATCCAATCATGTAGGCATCCGCCTTTGATTTACCTGAAATAGTGAGCTCTACAATGTCTTTGCCAATTCTTTCTACATTTATGTTTTCGTTTGTGCTGCTTTTCATTTTCCGAAAAGTGGCCAAACGAGTTAACTTAGTTGATAAACCGAATGCGCGTAAGTTGCACACGGGCGCTATCCCATTAGTGGGTGGCGTGTCTATCTATGCCGCCGTTTTTCTAACGAGTGTTTTGTACCTTAATAAGGATTTTTCCGATTGGCTGTTTCTGGCCTGCGGTGCAGTACTGATTGTTATCGGCGTGCTGGATGATAAGTTCGATATCAGCTTTAAAGTGCGTTTGTTTGTGCAGGCGGGTATCTCGTTGGCGATGATTTTCATCGCCAACGTGAGCTTAGAAAGCTTGGGTAGCATTGCGGGTAATGTGCCGGTGGCATTGCCTGCTTGGGTAAGCTATGCGGTGACGGTAATAGCGGTGATTGGTGCCATTAACGCCTTTAATATGGTGGACGGGATTGATGGCCTGCTCGGTGGCTTGGCGTCTGTGACCTTTGCTGCGTTGGCGTTTATGTTTTATCTGGGTGGCAATACAGAACTCGCTATGAACTGTTTGATGTTTATTGCCGCTTTAGTGCCTTATGTACTGCTTAACCTGGGTATTCCGTTAGGGCCACGCTTTAAGATCTTTATGGGTGATGCAGGCAGCATGCTGATTGGCTTTACCGTGGTGTGGTTCTTGATTCGTGGCTCTCAGCCTGATCATTCCACTTACATTAAGCCAGTGACAGCGCTGTGGTTTATCGCATTGCCGCTCATGGATATGGCGACCATTATGGTGCGCCGTATGCGTAAAGGGCAGTCGCCGTTTAAACCTGACCGTGAGCATCTGCATCATATCTGTCAGCGTATCGGTTTATCGCCACGCATGACGTTGGTGTTTATTTGTGGCTTGGCTTCGCTGTTTGCGCTTGTTGGTGTGCTGGGCGAGCTATATATGGTGAGCGAAACCAAAATGTTTGTCGGTTTCCTTGTCCTGTTCAGCGTGTACTTTGGTGTGATTAGCCATATCTTCCGCATTACTGCAAAGGTGCGGAGTTGGTTGGGTAAATCACCGTTAGTGGAAGAGGTCGCTTAGTTCCTTCTTCGCGAACACATACGGCAAATTGCAAAGACATAGCAAAGGGCGATGGGAAACCATCGCCCTTTGTTTTTTATATGGAAAAAATGATAAGTTGCCTTCTATAACCCACAACCCATAACCCGTAATTCGTGCGCTAGTTAGTTAGGAGTCAGCCTAAACCCATGTCATTTTTATCGCTCAGGTTTGGTATGTATTTTCTTGTTGTAGGGTTAGTCGCCTTGGCGATGTTGTCACTCTTTACAGGCTTCGGTCTCAAGCAGCTTTCTATTGAAGGTAAAACTTTCCTTTGGGGATATGGTGATTTGCTGATCCACTTTGGGGTGTTTTACCTCGGTGGTGTGCTGCTCTTTCCGCTACCACTTCATGTGAAAGTGCTCTCGTTTACTTTTCTGTTATTGGTTGCTGTGGCGTCAGAATATATACAGGCAAACTTGTTGCCCGGCAGAACAGGGAGCCTGACTGATGCGTTAGTGAATGTTTTTGCGTTATTTTCAGCCATGTTGACGCTCGGCGTTGCGCACCTACGTGTTAAACGTTCATCTCCTATACTCTGAATAATAAGAAAAGTGTCATCTTTGATACTTAACCTGAAGTGAAATACGCATTTTGCTTCAGGGATAAAGAGGGATGGGCGGTAGATGAAAGTAGCGGTCGTGGGTACGGGTTACGTTGGTCTTTCAAATGCAATGCTGCTGGCGCAACACAACGAGGTCGTTGCGGTTGATATTCTTCAAGAAAAGGTCGATTTACTCAATCAAGGCCAGTCTCCCATTTCTGATCGCGAGATAGAACAGTTTCTCCAAAATTCTGAACTTAGCTTCTATGCCACTACCGAAGCAGAAACGGCCTATAACTGGGCGGAGCTTGTTTTGGTGGCTACCCCCACAGATTACGACCCCGAAACCAATTTCTTTGATACCAGCTCTGTGGAGTCTGTCGTTGCTGATATTCTGTCAGTGAACCCTTCTATCACTATTGTCATTAAATCAACAGTGCCTGTTGGCTTTACTGACTCTTTACGAAAAAAGCACCAGGCTGACAATATTTTGTTCTCGCCCGAGTTTCTGAGAGAAGGGCGGGCACTTTATGACAATCTCTATCCTTCCCGAATCATTGTGGGTGATTTTTCTGATCAGGCTAAAGCGTATGCAGCGTTAATGAACCAAGGCGCACTGGCTGATAATGTCCAAACCCTCTTTGTGCATTCCACGGAAGCGGAAGCGGTCAAGCTTTTCTCCAACACGTATCTTGCTATGCGCGTGGCATATTTTAATGAGCTGGACTCTTACGCGGAATCGCTGGGGCTGGATTCGAAAGAGATCATAGAGGGGGTCTGCTTGGACCCACGAATTGGCAATCACTACAACAACCCCTCTTTTGGCTACGGTGGCTACTGCTTACCGAAAGATACCAAGCAGCTGCTTGCCAATTATCAATCTGTGCCGAACAATATTATTGGCGCTATCGTTGATGCTAACCGTACTCGAAAAGACTATATCGCCACGTCCATCTTAAAGAGAAAACCCAAGGTGGTGGGGATCTACCGACTGATCATGAAATCAGGCTCTGATAACTTTCGTGCATCTTCGATTCTGGGGGTAATGAAAAGAATCAAGGCCAAGGGAATTGAAGTGATTGTTTACGAGCCAGTGCTAAATGAGGGTACTTTATTCAACTCTCAGGTCGTCAAAGACCTTTCTGAGTTTAAAGCCCGCGCGGACATCATCGTCTCTAACCGATTGGATGATGCCCTGCAAGACGTTGAGAACAAAGTATATACACGGGATCTTTTTGGTTCTGACTAAGCCTAACTCTCTTCTTGATAGCTTAAAATGTCTTTCTTCAACAGACGACGGGAAAAGGTTAACAACCGCCATACATAAGCTAACGCCAAATAGTCGACCCCAAATAATACGAGAAACAAACCGAACATGATGTATTCGGGTATCGCGAGGTTCTCTCCGATAATGCCAATGGCGGCAAAAGTCAGTGCAATTGTACAAATGGCGGTGAGTGTTTGACGGGAGTTCAAACCCGCTCGCTGGAAGATATGATGCAAGTGTTCTCTGTCTGGCTTAAACGGCGAATCGCCTCTTTTCACTCTTCTTACCATAATGGCAGCCATGCCCATCAGTGACAGAGCGATAAGCCAGAGAGCTTTGACGGGTCGCATGACGGCTTGCTCTTTCACCTGTGTCGCTTCAAGTAGCAGCCAAATCGCCGTAAAGCCAATCACCATGGAGCAAGAATCGCCCATGAAGACTTTACGTTTTTTGCCGAACAACCCAAGGTTCATCATCACGTAAGGAATTAGCGTACTAACGAGGGCAATACATATTCCCGCAAGCGCCGTTTGGCCACTGGAAGAGAAAAGATAACCAAGTGCACCAAAGGTCATGACAGAAAGCCCACCGAATAAACCATCAATGCCATCCACCATATTGAACGCATTGATTGCGCCCAATACCGCCAGCACAGTAATGATATAGCCCAGGAACCCAAAGGTAATACTTCCGACGCCAATAAGATCGCCGAGATAGGTTATCTTGAGGCCAACAATCGTCATCATAATGATGGAAAGGCATATTTGGACGAAGAAGCGGATCTTGTAGCTGATATCAAATTTATCATCAAGCACGCCGACAACGGTGAGGATGCTAAGGCAGGCGAGGATTTGAAGCCAAGAAGTGTTAGGGTCAGTAAAGAAAACCAAATAGACGCACAGGCTGCTGAATACGGGCAAGGCCGCCAACTAAAGGAATCGCCCCTATGTGCCGTTTTCTCTCACTTGGCTTATCCACTAAACCAATAGGGTGGGCGATCTTCCTGAATAGGTAGAGTGTTATAAAGGAAAGGACAGATATTCCTACGGATGGAGTTAACATCCTTATCACCAACATTTGCTTGCCGATTGACGTTTAAGCGACACCATGTGGTTGTCTTAACCTGGGTCGCGATAAGCATTTGATTGCTTGGTAAAAGCGAGGAAATTCTGAGCGATATTGAGTGAGGTAGGTATTAGCCTGTCTTTCTTTTAAGACGGGGTTTCAAAAAATGGCAGCGTTGGGTGAAAACCCGACGCTGCCATGCGGAGATTGGTCAAATAAGAGGATTGTTAAATCGTGCGCTTGATAAACCGCACAACAAAGAAGCCGGGTAACAGATACAGCGAGAGCAAAATGCTGACTTGTATCGCTAAAATCGCCCAAGAGTTGCCTTGAAGTTCCACCACCCAGAATGGTGAGTATTGGTAGTAGGCGTCGACTATAGCATCTCCATATGGCAAGGGCTTGATGACGTAGTCCCGGACAAATCGCAGATGATCAAGTATCAGGGGGCTTTGGCTGAATGCCATTGTGGCCAGAAAACAGCGACTGTCACTGGATGCTGGGGTAGCCTGAGAGTCGGATGGCGCTCCAACGGCGAACGCTAGTGATACCGTTTCGTTTTCTGAGTCGTTGGAAATCAGAAGTGATGTTGTCTTTCCATTCACTGTGATGTTTGATTGGTCGAGTGACTTTCCATCGAACGTCACGCTCCTTATTTCCAAAGGCGTTTGCGCCGATTGTGTCAGTGATAAAATGACACTCTCCTTGGGTTTGGCAGACAGAACAAGTCGGTAGTTTCCTTCTTGTTTATAGGCGACATTGAGCGCCGCGCCCGTCGTGTCTATGCTGACATAGTCACCGGTATCTAGGCCTAACTGCCAGTGTTGTGAAGCTTCTACCTGTCCGCGTAATTGCCAAATCGCTACGCCGTGTTCATCAGCTATTTCAAGGATACTCGACAGCGGTCCAACGGTTTCGGTGTTCAGTAGCATTGTCCCATTTTCAATAGCACTGACGATTTGCGAGCTATTTGATGGGGTCAGATAGGGGACGGCACCTTGCGGGAACCCTAAGAGGGTGTGCGCGATTTCAATATGAATACCTTGAGGAACGATACCGAAATCGATCAGGTTATCTTCCTGCGCTTGAGCGAGCATGATTTCGGTGAACGTTGAGGCTTGTTGACCGTCTATGACGGAGAGGTGTTCTCTATCTGTCGAATAAGTGTATAGCGCCCGAATTCTTATCGCTGCCGGTGATGATTCAACAGGTAACAGAAACTGATTGGCAGGCGCTTTGACGATACCTTTCTCGGCATAGGGCTTACCCGGCATACGCCACTCAACTTCATAGGTCTCGGCAAGCTGGGCACCACGCCAGGTGACGATATAATCTTGATTATTATCTAATAATTCGAGTTCTTCGGGGGCTGACAACTCAGGTTTAACCAGTAAACTAAGCCTGTCTCCAGTCGCTGTTGTCGCTTCTATCCAGCCCACAGGCTGAGAAAAATCACTGAAAGTCACGCTTTCCTTACTGACTGATTCAGGGAGGATTGGGGTAATGATTGAAGGGGAAGTTGCAGTGACATATTGCCAGTCATTGATTTGATGCAAGTTGACACCATAGACGGACAGTTGGTTTTCGCGGGTGTCACTGTGATGCAGGAAAGCCTCATTGGGTGCAGCGTTAACCGCGGCATGAGCCTGTAACCGACCGCCGGAAATAACGCGTTGTTGAAGCGTGGTTTCAAGGGCGACATTTTGAATAATCTGTGCTTTAACTTCTTCGGCCGATAGGGATGGATGATGTTGCAAAATCATGGCTGCAGTGGCTGAAACCAGTGGTGTGGCCATGGATGTGCCCGTTTTTGTCCCGGCATCATTGTTTGGCAGTGAACTCAGTAAGTCGGTACCGGACGCGGCGAGATCGACGCTGCTCGCTCCATAATTACTTAGCGTGTAGAGGTTGCCCGTTTGATTGTCCCAATTCGCCACACTGATAAGGCCTCCCAGGCGTTGAGAGTACGCGGCGGGATAGTAGGGTGAGTTGGCAAGGTCTCTGCCTGCGTTTGCTGCTGCAGCAACTTGCACAATGCCGCGTTCATTGGCGTCAGTCAGGACGTCCAACAGCGCTTGGTTTTCTGAGCTGATTGCCCAGGAATGGTTGATGATTTTGGCATCGTTATCAATGGCCCACTGAACGCCTTGTATGGCGTTTTTTAGTGTGCCGCCTCCAAAGCGGTCTAAAAAGCGGATCGGGTATACCGTGGCAGATGTGCATGCACCTTGGAGTTCAGGAAGTGTTTGGCTGGGCTGCGCTGCTATGAGCCCTGCGACATGAGTGCCATGTCCATAGGGATCGTCGCTGGTGTGACTGTCGGTAATCGTATCGAACGCATCCGGAAAGTTAATCTGGTTGAATGCGGGATGCGCGATGTCAATGCCAGAGTCAAGAATAGCGATGGTTGCCAGATCGCATTGTCTCTGGCTATGCGTTAACTCATTGAATCCATCGTTTTTGAGAAAGTTTTGCTGTTGAGATTCAACAAATGCACGTGCGACGGGCTTTTTGCGACTGATAATGTCTGGCGCTTTTTCAAAGTAAATAACCGCATCGTCGCTAAAAAGTTGTTTGGCTGCTTTTTCAAAAGAGGCTTCATCCAAGCCAAGTAACTGATCGCCATTTAAAAAAGAGTAGACAGTAACGGCGTTGAGATGGGGCTGGGTATTAAAGCTGGAAGACACTCTAACCAGCCAGTCACTGGAAGAAGCCGCACCTGACATAAGCATCAAGACGACAAAAAATAAGGCCCGGGTAATTTTCGAGAATATTGAAGGCATACGAAGATTCTACTGTGTGATGATGACAAAAAGGCGGCCTAAGGCCGCCTTTTATTTCGGAACATTATTCGATGACGATGTCACCGTCAGTTTCGTATTCCACGTTCAACTGAGAGGCGCGAAGCGTAAATGGTTGGATACACATCTTGCCTGTTGCTTCCCAACTATTGCCGGTTGCAGTTGGCTTTGTCTCTAAGCCAGAACAAGTGAGACTGAAGGTAGTATTGTAGTCACCAGCCACCTCATCCCAATTCGCTTCTTCATTTAGATGACAGTATCTAGATGCCCATGGTTCAACCGGAAAAACACCATCCTCAAATAGGGTAGCGATGCCGTCTTTGTTTAAATCAATTTGGGCATAGTAATCGGCTTCAACAACAATGAGGGCTTCGATTTCGCTTCTGGCTTTATCAGCCTGTGCCAAGTAGTCGTCGGCTGAGTTTGGGTACTCTACAGCGAGGCTTTCCATATCAACGATATTTTGTTCGCGCATTTTGATCGCATGCTCGATACTGTTTTGTGCTTGGTATTGGCGTTCGAGATACGCTTGGTTAACCATACCCGCCACCCAGCGCTGGTTTTCCTCATCCCAACGGTATTGGGTAGAGTCCTGATTGACGCCTCCAAATTCCAACTCAGTACAATTTGCCTCTGCAGCGGATGCTTTGAGTCCCTCTGCTACGGCAATTTTTTCGAGTGTCGCGCTCAGATACATCGCAGGCTCTATGTTAACGCCCCACTCACTCACTTCACTGGATACGGACTCGATGAGATACCCCTGAACAGTATTGCCATCCACAAAGGTATTTTTGACACCATTGAGTTCCACAAAAGCTTGTTGCCAGAAACTATCGCCACCTTTATAACTGCCAATATTGGCAACTTGTACCGTTTCAATTGGCACACCTTGAGTATTGTCCCAGTCTGTTACATCTTCTAAGTAGCGGATGGTATATACGGGTCCAGTCTCTTCTCCATCATCGGTTTTGTCGTTGAATACTCCCATTTCCAGATTTGCATAGCGGGCACTCCATGTGCTCGCGTTCCAATCATCGTCAGACAGACCAATAAAGCGGTCACCCAGGAGTAAGCCTGTATATGCACCGTCTGGTGTATATTCCTGGAAAAGGAAAGCTAAAGAACTATTTCTCCAAAAGTTTGTGCCTCCGTTTGGATCTCCAGACTCATCATATTTTGGTGTGTACTCAGAGAAATAAGTCGGATAGAGATTGGTTTCCTGTCCATCCTTCATCACGCGCAGGATTGGCTGAAAGGCCGTGGCATAGTCCGTTGGACGCAGGTTGTTTTCATTAAGGACACCGGCGTTCACCAACAGGTCTTGGAAGTAACTTTGATTTGAATCGGTGCTACCCGGGTAGGTCAGCGCCGATGGCAAGTGTAAACCGACAATGTTGCCAGTAATGCCCAACGCTTCAGCCGCGGTTTGCGTGCCTTCTACTGTAGGATCCCAATCTTCCGTTGTGTTGTTTAGCAGACTAAGCGCCAGCGGCTTGTCTGCGGTCCAGGTCGCTTCAATACCACGCAGTTTTAGGGAGTGGGCACCTTCGTTCAATGTCACGTAACTGACGCTGGTTTCCTGCAATTGGCTCTGACTGTTGTAGAACTTAGCTTCAATTCTGTACTTACCTGGCAGCAGGTTAATCGTTGCGTTGGAAGCCTCTGGAGTCAGCGAAACAGAGGTGGCGAAATTACCTTTTAGCGCATCTTCATGCGCATTTCCGCAGTTGATCTCGCCATCAGGGATAGGGGCCGGGTTGTCACCGTCAGTGTCTGGATTACAGGCCTCATAGACTTCTTTGACCTTCCATGCATCGCCTTGACTGCCAACAATACCGGTTTCATAAAATTCAACATCGACTGTCGTTGAATCGCCAATCCAAGCTGGAGAAGCCTCCGGTTTTGGAAATTTAACGCCGACGGAGAGAGAGGCCGCACCAGTTACACCTTCCGTTACACTGCCATTTTCTGAGCCACTCTTTTCAGTTTGCTCAGAGCTATTGTTAACGGTGGTGTCGTTCACTGATGCCATTTCTTCAGAGTTACAGCCAGCCAATGCAAGCGATGCCATAATGACAGCCGCAAGCGGGTTCAGTCTAAGTTTCTTCATAATATTCAAGTCCTTTGAGAATTATTCGATTTCAATGTCGATGTTTCCGTCTTGTTCGGTGATGCTGAAGTTCACTGTTTGGCTAACTTCCTGACCTAGCTCATCCGCAATATATGCAGTGACGCTGTAGGTGCCTGCGCCCAATGAACCCGCCGGGAACACCACGGTGTTATCCATGTCTGTGATGGTGATACCGGTGTTGGATGCCCAACCGAACGAGAGGACGTCTGTTTTGTCGTCAGACGCTGCAACGGTGATAGTGATTGGCTGACCGTTTTTCTCTCCCGCGACGACTTTTTGCTGCGATGGAGAGGCGGACATTGCGGTGATAACAGGTCGATTGTCCATATCAACGGTCAGTGACTGACTGTCGGTAGAAGACTGGCTCATCTCGTCGCTGACTGTCGCAGTGACAATAATGGTGCCTTCGGTCAGGCTGGTACCCAGTAAGGTCGCCGTTAATCCGTCGTCACTGACGCGCAGGGCCGCGCCGTTAGAAGCTGTCCAATTGATAGACAGTTCAGATGTCTGGGTGTAGTCATCTGATACGCTAGCCGTAAACACGACATCTGTTGAACCTGCACCTTCTTCACTCACTGAAACATGGGTGTGCGAAGCTGACACAGAGATGGTTGGGTTTTCATCGTCAGAGACAGAGACGACAAGCAACTGAGAAGCGCTGGTTGATTGACCATACTCATCCGCAACAGTCACTCTTACCGTGGTATTGCCTGCAGTGAGGTCGCCAGCTTTCAGGGTTGCGGTTTGTTTATCTGACGAGACTACCAGCACAGCGCCATTACTTGCTGTCCAAGTCACAACCAGATCTGCTGTTGGGGTGAAGTCATCAGAGTAGGTTGCTGTGAAGACAACATCATGGGCACCCTGACCGTTTTCAACCATTTCCACCGTGTTATGGCTGGAAGAAACAGTCACTTCTGGCGCTGCATCGTCTGCGACATTCACCGTCAGAGATTGCTGCTTCACGGTGGATTGGTCGTAGCCATCTGTGACAGTGATGATGACGTTTGTCTCTCCGGCGACCAGAGAGCCTTCAAGTATTGTGGCTTGGGTTTTGTCTGCTGAGATAACAAGTGGTACACCGTTATCTGTCGTCCAACTGACGGCCAGATCTGCTGTCGGTGTTATGTCATCACTGAACTGTGCTGTAAACACAACGTCATGTGCGCCTTGGCCAAATTCAGCAATGTCTACCACATTGTGGCTGGCAGAAAGAGACACCTCCGGTGCGACGTCTTCTGTCACAATGACATCAATAGTGACCGTTTTGGAGGTGGTTTGCCCATATGCATCTGTGACACTAATTGTCACTTCAGTCATGCCAGCAATCAGGTTCTCTTTACGTAGTATGGCTTTTTTACCATCTTCGGAGATTTCCAGTGGCAGGCTGTTAGTGGCTGACCAACTCACTTCCAGCGAGTCTTCGCTGGTACGATCGTCACTGAAGGTTGCGTCAAAGGTAATATCCTTTGCGCCTTCGCCTTTGTCAGTCATCTCAACAACTAAATCTGAAGCCAGCAGATCGACAACAGGTGGATTATCTTCTGTTACGACAAGTCGTGTTTGAACTTGCGTTGTTTCACCGAGGTTATCGGTTGCCGTGACGGTGACCGTGTATTCACCAGCCTCAATCGTCATCCCTTCCACAAGGGCTGCATGATGACTGTCAATGATGGTGAATGCGGCACTTTCGGTCCCAGAGCTATCGACAAATGCCCAGGTAAGACTTGGTGAAGGATCTTGGTCATCACGCACTATGGCTCGAATACGCCATTCATCTTGTGCGAATCCGTTGACCGTCAATACCTCATTGGAGCTTGGTGAAATGAAGACTTCCGGTGCCTGATTAGGAATAACCGCAATACTCAGGTTTGCTTCCGATGACTTAGGTGTTGTGTTGTCATCCGTTGCTGTGACGGAGAGTTCGATGTTGCCTGCCGTGACGGAAGGGTATTCGCAACGAGCCTCTGCACAGCTACCTTGTGGCAAGTTGTCCCATGCATAGCTGATGGCGTCGCCTTGTTTATCAATCGCGATAACATCAATGGCGAGGTCTAGTCCTTCAACGACGCTGACTTCATTGCCTAGCGCATGACGCTGGCCATTGACATCAAAACCTACGATTTCAGGTGCAACATTGCCGTTTGGTTTGACGTTAAAAATCAGTTCGTTAGATGCTGCTTTGCCGTATTCATCTTCAGCTGTGATGGTCACAATATGCTTGCCTTCAGCAGTAAATCTGACGGTGCTGTATTGGCGGCCATTGTCTGTGACTGAGCAGGCGTCGGTGCAGGTGATTTGATGGGTGAAATCATTACCATCGCGATCAAAAATGCGGTATGAAAACTTGCCTTCATCAGAAACGCGCAAATTGCTTGCGTTAGACTTCCACGCTGAGATTCTCGGCGCGCTGTTTTCTCTCTCAATAGTAATGCCGCTGTATACATCACCCGGCTGCATACCGTCAGGTAAAGTGATGGTTTCGACTTGATCTAACAATCTCAGCCTCACGTCCCCTTCACAATTTGAAGAGAGTGAAAACTCACCGTTTTCATCGGATATGGTGGAGAATCGGGTACCGGTTAATCTTGCCTGAATCCATGTGTTTGCGATTGGTGTCGTGCCATCCGGTTCTACAATCGTTCCGGAGATAGAGCACTGGTAGGGATTCATTAGTTCGTGAGAAACATCAATGTTGACGTCACATTCGCCAACGGTAGAGACGTTTGGCTGGTAGTTTTCATCTTCCTGAGTGAAATAGTTGTAGGCGTAGACGTTGTAGTTTCCTGAGTCGCCTTGAATTGCTTGGAAGCTTGCTGAAACATTACCGTTGTTATCTGCATAGAGCCACTGGGTGCCGCCGTCTGGCAGTGTTAACGCTACACCACGTGTATAAGCTTCGCCGCGTTCGTAGGAGAGTTTACCGGTTACACAGGTTTGAGTTGGCTCGGCAAAAACGGGCCAGTCAAGGTTTATCCACTGAACCCACTCGTTTGCGCTGGTCACTGGGATGCTGACGTAAACCGAACCCGGTAGGCTCGCCAGGTAGTCAGGTAAGGTGCCAGTAAATTGTCCGTCAAGGGGATCGCCTAGGTTATCGGTCAATGTGCCGTTACCAACAAATTCCCATTTGCTGTATCGATAGACGTAGATAGGGACTTGAATACCAGCAATATCCAGCGCAACGTCTTCAGTAATGGTGCGATAGGCTTCAGGAGAAACATATGCCTGAACCGTTGGGGTATCCCCCGAGGCGGCTAGCCTTTCAGAGATTGGTAATAAGTCACCATTTTGGTCTGTAATAGAGATTTGCGCAAAGGTGGTGGAAATGAGGCGATAAGGGTCTTCCTGTGAATTATCGACAGCAAAGTTGGTGCCGACACCTTGGTTTTCCGTTTCACCATATCCGACAAAATCACCCGGAAAGGATTGAATGTCTGTTATATCGGCTGAATCGAAGTGCGCCATTTCAACTGTTAGCGCTTCGACATCATCTCCGATTGCTTCAATCGGAAGGTCGATCTTTAAATTTGACGCTGTTTCAGACATCGCCAGCGGCGTGCCGGCACGAATTGCTTTGCGACCGTCACTGTCTTTGACCAACGAGAAGGTGACACTTTGTTTGTCGCTGCTGCTTGCAACAATCTGTAGATCTTGTTTTTTGAAAGATTGAACAACAACAGGGGAGATGATGGCGTCTGCTGCAATGGCAACGGAATTTTCATCAATGGCGAATAATCGCTCACCGCTTGTGAAGCCAGCTTTGTTGTAGCTTACGATAACTGATGTGGCGCTGCTGGCATTCTCAAATGTTGGCAACTGTGCTTCAAAAACACCGTCTGAATCCGTTGTTGACGATTGTAGAAACAGGGATGCTCCCGTTTTGTCGACGATGCTAATGCTAACGTCAGCGTTAGGGATAGCTTGATAATCTGGAGTAGTCAGGGTGCCAGATACTGCTTGGAGTAAAGTAGCCTGAGGTGAGGGGTTACCGGTATCTGGGGTGCCCGTTTCCGGGGTTTCAACATTTGGTGTGGAAGTGTTGGGCGAGTCGTCGCCTGAGCCGCCACAACCGACGAGTATCGAAGCCAATGCAATGGCTAAGATCGAGGGTTTAGTTTTGAGCATATGTCCGATTCCTTGGATAAAATCGGCCTATTATTTTCAACTTAATGTTTTAATGTTATTAATAATGTATTTACATTGTCTCATATGCGAGACACTTCAATGTGTGATTAATATTATTCGGAGTGGGAAGCTAAAACAGTGGAAAGTGGAGGCAAATGTAGAGGAACTTTATCGATCATTCGACTGCGGAATGTGATCCGCAGTCAAGTATTAGGAATGGTTATGAATGGTATTGCTCGCAAGCCAGCAGGGTATTTTCAATCAGCGTTGCCACTGTCATTGGGCCAACACCACCAGGTACTGGTGTGATGTGACTGGCTTTCTCCGCTGCCACACCATATTCAACATCACCCACCAACTTGCCATCTTCCAGTCGGTTAATACCCACATCAATGACGACTGCGCCAGGCTTAATCCAATCACCGGGAATAAAGTTCGGTTTGCCCACAGCAACGACCAAGAGATCAGCTTGGCGAACGTGTCCTTCTAAATCTTTGGTAAAACGGTGACACGTGGTGGTGGTGCAGCCTGCAAGTAACAGTTCCATCGTCATTGGACGGCCAACAATGTTTGACGCGCCGACGACGACAGCATGTTTGCCACGCAGAGGGACGTTGTAGCGCTCAAGCAGTGTAACGATACCTTTTGGCGTACATGAGCGCAGCTTTGGCATACGCTGGCAAAGGCGTCCTACATTGTATGGATGGAAACCATCGACATCTTTCTCTGGGTGGATACGCTCAAGCACATTGGTAGGGTCCATTTGTGCAGGAAGAGGCAATTGCACCAGAATGCCATCGATTTCTGGGTCAGCGTTCAGATCGTCAATTAAGCTCAAGAGCTCTGCTTCGCTGGTGCTTGAAGGGAGGTCGTAAGACTTGGAAACAAAGCCAACTTCTTCACAAACGCGACGTTTGCTCCCAACGTAAACTTGGGAGGCAGGGTCATCACCGACTAATACCACCGCCAGTCCCGGCGCTCGGAGGCCTGCTGCTTTTCGGGCTTCTACACGTGCAGCAACTTCCTGACGAACAGTCTGCGAAATAAGTTTTCCATCAATGATTTGAGCGGCCATGTTTTTCCTTTGGCAAAGAGAGACGGGAAAGTGGCGCTATTTTGACAAAAAAAGTGTGACATGGCTATAGCGCAAACGTTTGCGCTTAGTCTAAATCTTCTTCTAAATAGGTTTTGGAAAGGGTGATGGTTGACGCTGCGAGGTTATTTAGGGAGTCGTCGTAAAAGTCTTCAACCACCTTGAGAAGCCAGGGGCGGATGTGAAGGGTTGATACGAAAATGCTGGTTCGCTCATTACCCAATTCGGTGCCATCAAGTAGCCTAAACCCTGAGCCAGACATGCCTGATATAATACCGACGAGTTCGCCTTCTTTGTTGTAGGCTCCACCGCCGCTCATTCCACTTTGAACAGGGGCGTCAGTAATACTGGCCGGGCAGTTTTCAAACATATCTGAATCAACAAAATTAACATCTAAGTAGTACTTACCGTGTCCGATTAACACCTTACCGGTAAGTCCCATCCCAACAGTCGTAACAGACCCTTTGGTTTTTACTGTCCCCAAAGGGGCAATCGTTTTGTCATGGTTACTTTGCTTGATCACTGCTACATCGCAGTTGGGGTGATAAGCGATCACATCGCTGTAATCCAACTGGGCGACGTGCTTGGCGGTTAAGCTGAGTTCACTTGTCAACGGAACACTGGAACCGTGTCCGCCGAGGACAAAGGGTATTCCGATCGGAAGATAACTAACAGATGGTGCGTTGGTTTCTTGAGCGTAGTCAAGAGGCCCATTGACAAGGAAGCAGCCTTGAAGAGAGATGAAAGAAAAAAAACAAATTGCCGCTCGAACAAACGCTTGGGACATGCTGATACCTCCTACGCTGTGATGTGAGTCCCAAACTGGAGACCTACAATGTGAGCGTAGAAAGCGTTCAAGTAATGTACAAAATGCTATTGATTATTTCGTCATTAAAACTATTAAATCATTGAAATATAATGTTAGATAACCACTTTCAGCTTGTGGTTATGACCAAAAAGTTGGGTTTGTGACAGTTTTATACCGTCGTCTGTTCTTTTTTCAATCAGATGCCCTGAAACCTCGTTAATATTCTATCCTATCTGCCTCAATATTTACTGGTGCCAGCATTAACCGTCTGATGTACCGGTGATTATTTGGTATCGCTAATAAAGTAATTTATCAATAAATGAAAGGGTTAGAGTTGAGCACTATTTCTGTGTGATTGGCGTCAAAAAAATACGGTAGTGATTAGGCGTATCTCATACCTTAAACGCGTTTTTATCGCTATTTGTATAGAAAATTTTGCACAGAGAAGGATGTGATACCAAGTAGAGCGGAAAAGAGCAGAGTGGAAAAGCAAGGTGCTATCAGTGAACACCTTGCTTCATTTAGTTTTGGTATCAGATATCAACAGATATTGCTTCGTCGACGCCGTCTGTACCGGTAGAGCGGTTGCGTTTGGTTGAACCCAGCATGTAGAGAAGGGTTGCCGCGAAACAGACCACAAAGTACAACATCAAGCCACCATTCATCGACATCGCTTCACCTGCCAATACAGGACCGATCACGGAACCCACGCTGTAGCTCAGCAACATCAGTTCTGCGGCTGCAACGATTTTTGACTCATCTACGTTGCGACAAGCCAGCGTAATCGCAACAGGGTAGAGGGCAAATGCTGATGCACCCAGCAGGAACATACCCGCCATCATGCCCGCTGAGACGGTAGCGATTTCAATCATGGCAATGGAAAGCAAACCCAGAAAGCAAAATAGTGCCATCAACAGTGCTTTTTCCATGCGTGAGTTTAACCAGCTCACCAGCGGTTGTACCACCATGCCACCAAGGATCACGATAGCCATCAGTGCGCCTACCTGATCGTGGCTGTAATTGCTTTCTAACTCCAATGGCAGCAGGCCATAAATAGAGCCCAACACTAAACCTGATACGATGCAACCAATGTAAGCTGCCGCGGGCAGTGTTTTCATCTCGCTGACTTTGATGCTTGCGTGACCAACCGCTTTTGGGCGACCTTTTTTAAACACCAGCGGTGGCAAAATAGCTGCTGAGAATAGGCTGGCGACGACAATCAGTGGCATCGCACCTTCAGTACCAAACATACCGATACCAAGTTGACCCAACGCAGAGCCGCCGTAAAGTGATGCCATGTAAAGACCCAGACGCTTGGCTCGCGCTTTTTCAGTGTCTGCCATCAGTAGCCAGGATTCGATGACGACGAACACACCGGCAACCGCGATGCCTGCAACAAAACGTGCAAAAAGCCATGCTGCGGGTGATGCGCTGAATGCCATCAAACCCACAGTGGTGACAACGATAAGCAAAAACGCAACTAACGCACTGCGATGGCCAAATTTGCCAACGATGCGCGCACTGATCAACGCACCGCCAAGCAGGCCTGCGTAAAACACGCTCGCGAGCCAGGAGGCAAGATTCACCGACATACCACGTGCGTCAAGCGCAAGCGGAATGAGGCTCATCAGGAAACCTGACGCAACGGCAAAAAGGCTTAGGCTGAGAACAGGTACAAGTGGACTGTTGCGATCAGCCTGCATAACAGGGTTCTGTTGCAATGTTTTTCCTTAATTATCTGAATTGAAATTAAAAAACCTGCACAGGAAGTGCAGGTTTTTACGCAGAGAAAGGTGCGTTCAGGCGCGATTATTATTTCACCATCCACAAACGTAAAGAGAGATAATTTTGTGGTAACGATGAAATCTTTTGATGGAAATGGTTATGCAGAATTACCGATGACTAGTCGACGATATCTGCATGTTTTGCCGTCTTTTTCCGCTTCTTCTCCCAGCGTTTATGAACGCCTTTTGTTAAGGATGAAAACGTAGTTTCAACTTTATCGAGACCAACAAGAATAAAAAGTACAAATGTACAAAGAAGCAGTGCTTGGCGTCCGTAGTCAAAAGCGATCACCATACCAAGGCCGGCCATCAACCAAACGACGGCAGCAGAGGTCACCCCTTGTATTTGACCATCGCGCGCCATCATGACGCCTGCACCCAGAAAACCAACGCCTGTTACGATTTGACCCAATACGCGGGCATGATCCAGTGAGTTGTCAGAGAGGGAGGTCGCCAAACGCATAAAAAGGTAGGTACCTAGGATAATGAGGATCGCCGTGCGAATACCTACAGGTTTTCCGCGGAGTTGGCGCTCGAGGCCTAAAATCCATCCGCAGGCGGCACAGGTAAGTACGCCTTCCCAGCTAAACGGGGTGATATCCCAAAACTCATTCATTCTCTTTACTTCCGGGCTAGAAAAAATTTAGCCCCTCGGGTCTGCAGACCCTGGGGTATTTGTGGCGCAGAAATATCCGCTTTAGCGGGGAAAAGAACAATAGGTAGCACGATGAAATCATTTTATCGTCAGAAGAGATGTTGTTTGACGATAAAGCGACGGGTTAAAAGAAAGGGAAATTTTCGTCTTAAGGTAACAACAATGTTTGTTTCTTAGGCATTTAACAGCAAAGCACAAGGAAAAGCGTTGACGAAGAAACTCGTGCCTTTATAATCCTGCCCTGCGTTCACACACTGTGTGAATGAAGTGCGCCCTTAGCTCAGTTGGATAGAGCAACGGCCTTCTAAGCCGTGGGTCACAGGTTCGAATCCTGTAGGGCGTGCCACTTTCTACTTCTTCCTCGTACATATTCTCATCGCAATTTTTCCCAAACGCATCTCACTATAGATTCCCGTAGTTGATTGAAAAGAAGATCCTAGGGAAGAACAGGTCCTAGATCCTAGGAAAAGCTAGAGCCAAGAGCGGTGGGGCGTCTGATTTAATTGGTTTTGGTCATCACTTTTATCTTAAAGTTGAAATACAACTTCCGTATTTCTGATAGGTCCTAGGGAAGAGCAGGTCCTGGATCCTAGGAAAAGCCAGAGCCAAGAGCGGTGGGTGTCTGATTTAATTGGTTTTGGTCATCATTTCTATCTTATCGTTGAAATACCACTTCTATCTTTCTCTAGGACCTAGGACCTAGGACCTAGGACCTAGGCTCCTTTGCTCTGCTGCTCTATCAAGTGCGTGGATACATGAATATCCCCGCTTGACATCAAAACCTCACAAGTATCGTCTCCTAGGACCCTAGGACCCTAGGACCCTAGGACCCTAGGACCCTAGGACCTTTCTTTTTCCTTCCACCCCTTGAATTCCATTTTCTCGCCCCAATCTCACAGAAACATGACGATGAACCTAGCCCGTCTCGACTCGACAGGGCGGTGCCGCTATAATGGCGCGTCTTAAAAATCATGCCTCGTATTTTGAGGCTATTCGATACCCGCGCAAACGCGCTGTGTATCCAGATTCACAGGCGCTATGGCGAACGATTCGCTGTAGCACGAAAGGATGCTACCGGCAGGAGCCGGGCAACATCACTCAGCGACCCTGAGTAAGTTTTGAGGTTATTAATACAATGCAAGTTACCGTTGAAACCACAGAAGGCCTAGAGCGCCACCTGACTATCACCGTTCCAGCAGCAAACATCGAAGACGCAGTAACTGCAGAGCTTCGCAACATTGCTAAAAATCGTCGTTTCGATGGTTTCCGTAAAGGTAAAGTGCCTTTGAAGATGGTTTCGCGTATGTACGGTAAAGCTGTACGTAACGACGTGATGGGTGAAGTGATGCAGCGTCATTTCATCGAAGCGATCATCAAAGAGAAAATCAATCCAGCAGGCGCGCCAACTTTCACTCCAGTTGATACTGAAGAAGGCAAAGATCTGGTATTCAAAGCTTCTTTCGAAGTTTACCCAGAAATCGCGCTGAAAGATCTGGACAAAGTAGAAGTGGTTAAGCCACTGGCTGACGTGAAAGAAGAAGACGTTGCCGAAATGATCGAGACTCTGCGTAAGCAGCAGGCTTCTTGGTCAGAAGTTGACTCAGCTGCTGAAGCAAGCAGCCGTGTAACTATGGACTTCTCTGGCTCTGTCGACGGCGAAGAGTTCGAAGGCGGTAAAGCAGAAGACTTCGCACTGGTAATGGGCCAAGGCCGCATGATCCCAGGTTTCGAAGACGGCGTCGTTGGTAAGAAAGCGGGCGAAGAGTTCACTATCGACGTGACTTTCCCAGAAGACTACCACGCTGAGAACCTGAAAGGTAAAGCAGCGAAGTTCGATATCAAACTGAGCAAAGTTGAAGCGCAAGAACTGCCAGAACTGACTGAAGAGTTCGTTGCACGTTTCGGCGTTGAAGACGGCAGTGTTGACGGCCTGAAAGCAGAAGTTCGTAAAAACATGGAACGCGAGCTGAAGCAAGCGGTTAAGAACAAAGTGAAAGAGCAAGTGATCGATGGTCTGGTTGCTAACAACGACATCGACGTACCTGCAGCACTGATCGACCAAGAAGTTAACGTTCTGCGTCAGCAAGCGGTTCAGCGTTTTGGTGGCAACATGGAAAACGCGCCAGAACTGCCAAGCGAGCTGTTTGAAGAACAAGCAAAACGCCGCGTAGTGGTTGGCTTGCTTCTGGGTGAAGTGATCAAGTCTGAAGAGCTGAAAGCTGACGAAGACCGCGTAAAAGCGCTGATCGAAGAAATGGCTTCTGCATACGAAGATCCATCAGAAGTTGTGGCTTACTACGAGAAAGACCAGCGCCTGATGGAAAACATGCGCAACGTTGCTCTGGAAGAACAAGCAATCGACGCGCTGCTGGGTAAAGCACAAGTTTCTGAAAAAGAGCAAGCTTTCTCTGAGCTGATGAACCCAGCTCAAGCATAAGTGCTAGAATTGTTGAGTGGACAATTGACTTAGAATTCACTCTTCTGATAACAATGGTCCGTATGAAGTAATTTCATCCGGGCCATTTATTTTAGGGATATAACACTATGAGCTTTCAAGAAAAAAACGGAATGCCTTCTATCATGGATGCATTGGTGCCGATGGTGGTTGAACAAACTTCCCGCGGTGAACGTTCGTATGACATCTATTCCCGCCTTTTGAAAGAGCGTGTGATCTTCCTGACAGGTCAGGTTGAAGACCACATGGCGAACCTTGTTGTTGCGCAGCTGCTGTTCCTGGAATCAGAAAATCCTGATAAAGATATCTTCCTTTATATCAACTCACCGGGCGGTTCGGTGACTGCGGGTATGTCTATTTACGATACGATGCAGTACATTAAACCAGACGTGAGCACGGTATGTATGGGCCAGGCATGTTCAATGGGCGCGTTCCTGTTGGCCGGTGGCGCGAAAGGTAAGCGTTACTGTCTGCCGAATTCCCGTGTGATGATTCACCAGCCACTTGGTGGTTTCCAAGGTCAGGCGTCTGACATTCAAATCCACGCGCAAGAAATTTTGACCATCAAGCAAAAGCTAAACACCTTGTTGGCTGAGCACACAGGTCAACCGCTGGAAGTGATTGAAGGCGACACTGATCGTGACAACTTTATGGCTGCACAGGATGCGGCTGACTATGGTCTGGTTGACGCGGTACTGAACAAGCGCGATTAATTTTTAATTCTGAGACAGTTAGGTCCACCTGATACTTTCTGTCCCAGAATTGAGTCTCTCGGTGTTCGGAAAAATCTCCAGAGATGTTATAGACTCAGATCATGGTAAATATGGGCTAAAGCCTAAAGAGGTTAGCGAATGACAGACAAGCGAAAAGACGGTGGCAGCGGCAAACTGCTTTACTGCTCTTTCTGCGGCAAAAGCCAGCATGAAGTACGCAAGTTAATTGCTGGACCTTCTGTTTATATCTGCGATGAGTGTGTTGACCTGTGTAACGACATCATTCGTGAAGAAATAAAAGAGGTCATGCCGAAGCGCGACAGCAACGAGCTTCCGACTCCGCAAGAAATCCGTGCGCACCTGGACGATTACGTTATCGGTCAAGACCGGGCGAAGAAAGTATTGTCTGTAGCGGTATATAACCACTACAAACGCCTTCGCAACGGCGATACAACGGCAGATGGTGTTGAACTCGGTAAAAGTAACATTCTTCTGATTGGCCCTACCGGTAGCGGTAAGACACTTTTGGCAGAAACGCTGGCGCGTTTTCTGGATGTGCCGTTCACTATGGCTGATGCCACGACATTGACCGAGGCAGGTTATGTGGGTGAAGACGTTGAAAACATCATTCAGAAACTGCTTCAGAAGTGTGATTACGACGTAGCAAAAGCAGAACGCGGCATTGTTTACATCGATGAGATCGATAAGATTTCACGCAAATCTGACAACCCATCCATCACCCGTGACGTATCGGGCGAAGGTGTTCAGCAGGCGCTGCTGAAGCTGGTTGAAGGTACTATCGCTTCTGTTCCACCACAAGGTGGTCGCAAGCACCCTCAACAGGAATTCTTGCAGGTTGATACCTCTAAGATCCTGTTCATCTGTGGTGGTGCGTTTGCAGGTCTCGACAAAGTGGTAGACCAGCGTGTCGCGAAGGGCAGTGGTATCGGCTTTGGCGCAGAAGTGCGTTCGAAAGATCAGGAAGCCACATTGAGCGACCTGTTCAGCAAAGTAGAGCCAGAAGATTTGGTGAAATACGGTTTGATCCCTGAATTCATTGGTCGTCTGCCAGTCACGGCGATTTTGGGTGAGCTGGATGAAGATGCACTGGTGCAGATTCTCCGTGAACCTAAGAACGCATTGACCAAGCAGTATGGTGCGCTTCTGGAGCTGGACGGCGTTGAGCTTGAGTTCCGTGACGACGCGCTGACAGCAATCGCGAAAAAGGCGATGGACAGGAAAACAGGTGCTCGTGGCCTACGTTCCATTGTCGAAGCTGTGCTTCTGGACACCATGTATGATCTGCCATCAAGCAAAGACGTTACTAAAGTCGTGATTGATGAGTCGGTTATTAAAGGTGAGTCTGACCCACTTCTGATTTATGAAAATTCAGACAATCAGGCAGCAGGCGCAGAGTAAAACGCACATCTCATAGTGTCTGTTGACCTCTGGTGACGATTTTTGCAGCAGTTTGTGGGAGTTTATGCTTTAGTGAGGTGTATTTGCTTAGAATCACTAGGCGGCACACACCTCGCCGCGCCTAAAACGCTTATAGCTAGAACAAAATTTAACCACCAAAGACCAACAGACCCTAAGGTTAAGTTGCTTATTTAACCAACAAATTATCGAAAAAAGGGGAGCATTAGCTCCCTTTTTTACTTTCTGCCGTATATGCCGTTGAATCCTGACAATCTATCCCCATATACTCAGTAATAACGAAAACGGAAGAGAGAAAAATATGAACTTGGAGCGTTCCGAGCGCATTGATATTCCGGTCCTGCCATTGCGTGACGTGGTTGTTTATCCTCACATGGTCATCCCGCTTTTCGTGGGACGGGATAAATCCATCCGTTGCCTAGAAGCAGCGATGGACAATGATAAGCAGATTCTTTTGGTAGCGCAGAAAGACGCCGCTACTGACGACCCCTCAATCTCAGACCTTTATAAAGTCGGTACTGTTGCCTCTATTCTTCAACTACTCAAGTTGCCTGACGGCACGGTGAAAGTGCTGGTGGAAGGTTTGCAACGTGCGGAAATCAGAAAATTCCGTGAAGACGACTTCTTCACCGCTGATGCCGAGTACATGCTAACGCCAGAGATGGATGAACGTGAGCAGGAAGTCTTGGTGCGCACGGCGATCAGTCAGTTTGAGGGCTTTATCAAACTGAACAAGAAGATCCCGCCAGAAGTGCTGACTTCATTAAATGGGATTGACGAGGCAGCGCGCCTTGCAGATACCATTGCCGCGCACATGCCTTTGAAACTCAATGATAAGCAGCAAGTGCTGGAAATCATTGATATCGCTGAGCGTCTTGAATTCCTGATGACGATGATGGAATCAGAAATCGATTTGCTGCAGGTTGAGAAGCGTATTCGCAGCCGCGTTAAGAAGCAGATGGAAAAGAGCCAGCGCGAGTACTACCTCAATGAGCAAATGAAGGCCATTCAGAAAGAGCTGGGTGAGCTGGATGATGCGCCTGATGAATTCGAAAGCCTGAAGCTGAAGATCGAAGAATCAAAGATGCCTCAGGAAGCCAAGGAAAAAACCGAGCAAGAATTGCAGAAGCTGAAAATGATGTCGCCGATGTCAGCAGAAGCAACCGTGGTTCGCAGCTATATCGACTGGATGGTCAGCGTGCCATGGTCGAAGCGCTCGAAAGTGAAGAAAGATTTGGCGAAAGCCGAAGAGATTCTTAACTCAGACCATTACGGCCTTGAGCGTGTGAAAGAACGCATCCTTGAGTACTTGGCGGTACAAAACCGTGTGAACAAGCTCAAAGGACCAATTCTGTGCCTTGTAGGCCCCCCAGGTGTAGGTAAAACCTCTCTGGGACAGTCGATTGCAAAAGCGACCGGCCGAAAATATACCCGTATGGCGCTGGGTGGCGTGCGTGATGAAGCGGAAATCCGCGGGCACCGTCGTACTTACATTGGTTCCCTGCCAGGTAAACTTATCCAGAAAATGGCTAAAGTTGGCGTGAAAAACCCACTGTTCCTGCTTGATGAAATCGACAAGATGTCTTCCGACATGCGCGGCGATCCATCTTCAGCGCTGCTGGAAGTGCTGGACCCAGAGCAAAACAACGCGTTCAACGACCATTATTTAGAAGTGGATTACGACTTGTCTGATGTGATGTTCGTGGCGACGTCGAACTCTATGAACATCCCTGGCCCTTTGCTTGATCGTATGGAAGTGATTCGCTTGTCGGGTTACACCGAAGACGAAAAACTCAACATTGCTAAGCAGCACTTGGTCGAGAAGCAGGTCAAGCGTAACGGTCTGAAGCCAAAAGAAGTAGAAATCCAAGATTCAGCCATCATCGGCATCATTCGCTACTACACCCGCGAAGCGGGCGTGCGTAGTCTTGAGCGGGAAATTTCTAAGCTTTGCCGCAAAGCAGTGAAAGAAATTCTGCTGAACAAAGACACCAAAACCATCGTTATCAATCAGGACAACCTGAAAGATTACTTGGGTGTTCAGCGCTTTGACTACGGCAAAGCAGATGATAGCAACCGTATTGGTCAGGTGACAGGTCTTGCATGGACACAAGTGGGTGGCGATCTGCTGACCATTGAAACCGAGTCAATGCCAGGTAAAGGTAAGCTGACACAAACGGGCTCTCTGGGCGACGTGATGCAGGAATCGATTCAGGCAGCGATGACTGTGGTTCGCACTCGTGCTGAGAAACTGGGTATCAATAATGATTTCTATGAGAAGCGTGATATCCACGTGCATGTGCCAGAAGGTGCAACACCGAAAGATGGCCCAAGTGCGGGTATCGCAATGTGTACGGCGTTGGTATCGAGCCTGACAGGTAACCCTGTACGTGCTGATGTGGCGATGACCGGTGAAATTACACTGCGTGGTGAAGTGCTGCCAATCGGTGGCTTGAAAGAAAAACTGCTGGCGGCTCACCGCGGTGGTATCAAAACCGTCATCATCCCGAAAGAGAACGAACGCGATCTGGAAGAGATTCCTGATAACGTCAAAGCGGACCTAGACATCCACGCTGTGCGCTGGATCGACGAAGTTCTTACTCTGGCGCTACAGGACAATCCTCTCGGAATTGAGCTTGTATCGCCACAAAAGAGTGACGTGCAGCAAAATTAAGCAACGTAAAGCGCTGACAGTCGGTAAAAGGCTTGTCAGCGTTTTTTTTGAGGGCTAAGTTAATTAAAACGCTGCAAGCCCTTAATTCATAACAGCTACAGCGTTTTTAAGTCTTGTTTTGATAACTATTGGCGCCGATTAATCGGATGCCGCCGCAAAAAATGGGATTTGTGGTTCGTTTGTAAAGGGGATGAAAAAGTGAACAAGTCGCAGTTAATTGATAAAATTGCAGAAAATGCTGATCTGTCTAAAGCTTCAGCTGGTCGCGCTCTGGATGCACTGATTGAAGCTGTATCAGACAGCCTGAAAGACGGTGACCAAGTTGCACTGGTTGGTTTCGGTACGTTCTCAGTTCGTGAGCGTTCAGCACGTACTGGCCGCAACCCACAAACTGGTGCGGAAATCAAAATCGCAGCTGCTAAAGTCCCAGGCTTTAAGGCTGGTAAAGCTCTGAAAGACGCGGTTAACTAACCTTAAACGTCTCGTTTTGCTCTTTGTCGCAGCAGTCCTAGTTTTAAGCTGTAAAGTGTGCGACATCAGCGTATAATCAGGCTCAATCAGAGTGTAAAGGCGCATCTCTTGATGCGCTTTTTTAGTTTTAATCGAAACAACTCCTCTTGATGAAAATTGACTAATTACACAAGCGTGTATTGGCCAATTTTTGTGTAAGAGAAGGTATATGAAAGACGAACGTTTCAATAAGCAGGAGTGACGGCGCGTTATGATGGAGCGACTACGCGAAGGCGTAAACAGCATCGCGGTTAAGATCATCTTAGGCCTTATTATCTTTTCCTTTGTTTTCGCTGGTGTTGGCGGCTACCTGGCAGGTGGCACGGTAGTACCTGCTGCAACAGTGGGTGATCAAGAAATTAGCCGTAATCAATTCGAGCAAGCTTACCAAAATGAGCGTGCACAGATGCAAGCACAGGCCGGTGACTTCTTCTCTACTCTATTGAGTGATCCCAATTACCTGGCACAATTCCGCCGCAATGTACTGGACCGTATGGTGAACCAGGCGCTGCTGGATCAGGAAGCCCAAGACCTAGGTCTTCGTGTCAGTGATGCGCAAATCAAACAATCTATTCGTGATATGCCTGCATTCCGTGGCTCAACAGGCTTGTTTGACAACGACTTGTATCTGGCAGCACTTCGCCGAAATGGTCTGTCGCCAGACCAATTTGCCGAATATGTTCGTCAAGATCTGATTCGCGAACAGTTAGTTAATGCACTGATAAGTAGTGAATTTGCACTGGAAGGTGAGCTGGAATCGCTTTACAAGCTTGAAGGTCAAACGCGTATGGTTCGCACTTTGACCCTACCTCTGGCTGATTTTGCAGAGAAAGCTGAGATCACTGAGGAGCAGAAGCAAGACTACTACGAACAAAACCCATCGCAGTTCGTTCGTCCTGAGCAATTCAAAATCGCGTACGTTGAGCTTTCCGGTGAGGGCATTGCTGATGTTGCTGATGTAACAGAGGAAGAAGCTCAAACATACTACGAAGCGAACAAAGCAAGCTACGGTACAGCAGAGCAGCGCAAAGTCAGCCATATCATGATTCAAGGTGACGACGACGCAGCGAAAGAAAAAGCTGAAGCGGTATTGGTTGAATTGAATGGTGGTGCAGATTTCGCTGAGCTGGCGAAAACCCGCTCTGACGATACGTTCAGTGCTGAGCAAGGCGGTGAGCTGGATTGGTTCGATAAAGGCGTGATGGACCCAGCGTTCGAAGAAGTCGCTTTTGCACTGGCGAACAAAGGCGACGTTTCTGAAGTGGTTCAGTCTGATTTCGGCTTTCACATCATCAAGTTGGATGACGTGAAGCCATCTGACGCGAAACCTTTCGCGGAGGTGCGTGACGAAATCATGGCTCAACTGAAGCAAAACCACGCAGCTGAGAAGTTCTATGCGTTGTCTAACGAACTGGCTGAGAAAGCATTCGAAATGCCAGATAACCTGGAAGATGCCGCTGAATCAGTGAACGCGAAAGTTGAGAGAACAGATTTCGTTGCTCTGTCTGAACTGCAAGGCGCACTGGCAAACCCATTGGTTGCCCAGGCGCTGCAACAACCGGAAGTGCGTGAAGACGGTCTGAACTCTGACATCATCGAAATTGCCCCAGAGCATGTTGTAGTTGTTCGTGTAGAAGACGTTCGCCCTGAAACGGTGCTGCCTTTTGCTGAGGTAGAAACTCAGGTGACAGATTTGCTGAAGCGTCAGGAAGGTGAAAAAGCCGCCGAAGCATTGGCAAATACATTGGTTGCTGAGCTAAGTGAAGGTAACGACTCGGGTCTGAATGCTTCAGGTTATGCGTTTGGTGAAGTTGCTGAACTGGCGCGTGTTTCTCCTGAGCGTGAAACGGTTGAGCTGGCGTTCACTATGGCTACGCCAGTTGAAGGCAAGGCTGAATACGGCTTTACCCGAACCTTTAGTGGTGATGTGCTGGTCGTGGCGTTGGATGCTGTGAAAGAGCCTGTGACGGAAGACATCAGCCTACAAAGCCAGATGGCAGATCGAGTGGCACGTACAACTGCAAACATCGATTTGGAATCTGTTATCGCGCAGCTGAAAGAAAGCACTGAAGTGACTTACACGCTGGACGCTGCTGAGCAATAAATCAATTCAACTTGATATGATTGCCAAGCGACTGTAATTGATAAGTTGCATCGACGGGGGACTTTATGTCCCCCGTCGTTTTTTTACCTCTTCCAAATAGCATGCCTTTACCCAATCCGTATCTTTGTGAAACTTATTGAACAACACAAAGGAAATGGACATGAAATCAATCGTATCGGCAATCGTTTTTGCCATCTCACTGATACTTTCGCCTTTGGCATCAGCACAGGATGATGCTCAGGGTGTGCCGGTTGAAGTGAATATCAATACTGCTGAAGTCGAAGAGTTGGATAAGTATTTGGACGGTATCGGCAAGGCGAAAGCTCAGGCGATCGTAGATTACAGAAACACCAATGGTGCCTTTGAATCGGCAGATGATCTGAAAGGCGTGAAAGGTATTGGCGACTCAATTGTTGAGAAGAACCGCGACCGCATTGTGCTCTGATACCCCATAGTTAATTTACTATCTCAACCGTTGTGTGCCGGGGAGCACGCTCTCCCCAAATCCCGCCAATCACGATTAAGGCTTGTTAAATTCGCCTGACGACAACAGAATGAGTAATGAACTGTTCTAATGACGTCAAGGAAGCCATGAGTCAGAAAACCAGCCACTTTTTTGCCCATCTCGCGCGTATGAAGCTTATTTACCGCTGGCCGTTGATGCGCAATGTCTCTAATGAAAATATCTCAGAGCACAGTCTTCAGGTCGCCTTTGTTGCTCACGCTCTCGCGCTGATAGAGAACAAAAAATTCGGCGGGCAATACTCGCCGGAGCGAGTTGCACTGCTAGCGATGTTTCATGATTGCAGTGAAGTGCTGACAGGCGATCTACCAACGCCGATTAAGTACTTCAATCCTGCCATCGCTGATGAATACAAAAAAATTGAGCAAATAGCCGAAGACAAGTTGGTTGGCATGCTACCGGAAGAGTTCCGGGAGGATTACCGACCACTTATCGACAGCGAAGCTATCGATGAAGGCGATTATCGTTTGGTGAAACAGGCTGATGCTATTTGTGCTTATCTCAAGTGCCTGGAGGAGCTTTCCGCAGGTAATCATGAGTTCCAACAAGCTAAGCGCCGCTTAGAAACAACGTTGAATGAGCGGGGTAGCAAAGCGACTGAGTACTTCATGACAACTTTCGCACCAAGCTTTGAGCTCTCTTTGGATGAAATCAGCGATGACTGAATTTGCACTATCACCTGATTGGGAAGCTCGTCTTGCTGAAGAAAATAAGAAACGCCGCAATGACAAGCGTTCTGTGTTTCAGCGAGATCGCGCCCGCATACTGCATTCTGCCGCGTTCAGACGCTTGCAAGCGAAGACACAGGTATTGGGCGCGGAGCACAGCGAGTTTTACCGCACGCGCCTGACACACTCTCTCGAGGTCTCTCAAATAGGGACAGGTATCCTCGCTCAAATCAAAGAGAAACAGCCTGAGTTTCGCGATATCTTGCCTTCAACCAGCTTGATGGAAAGTCTGTGTCTGGCTCATGACATCGGTCACCCACCTTATGGCCATGGCGGTGAAATCGCCCTGAATTATATGATGCGTAACGATGGTGGCTTTGAAGGAAATGCCCAGACCTTTCGCATTGTTACCTTGCTTGAACCCTATACCGAGCACGATGGAATGAACCTTGCCCGTCGTACTTTACTTGGCCTGCTGAAATACCCCGTGCCGATTGCATCTGTAATGCGTTCGGTACTGCCGCCTGATGTCGTCGAGTTTCGTCATTTAAAAGCCTCTGAATGGCACCCAGCCAAGGGGATCTATCAAGATGATCTGGACAGGTTTAACTGGGTGTTGGGTGGCATGTTTGAAGGTGACGCTAAACTGTTTACCTCGTTGAAATTGGCACCAACGAGTGAACAGCATGGCCGCACACAATACAAATCCATTGATTGTTCAATCATGGAGCTTGCGGATGACATCGCATACGGCGTCCACGACCTCGAAGATGCCATTGTGATGGGGATTGTTCACCGGGACCAATGGCAGGAAGCAGTAGCCAGCAAACTGGCAGAGTGCGGTGATCCTTGGCTGGAAGAGAACATTGGGTATTTGAGCGATCAAATGTTTGGTCCGCACTATGAGCGAAAAGATGCAATTGGTGCTTTGGTGAATACGCTACTGACTTCGATTGCCATCGAACCTTCTGTTCAGGACGGCGTGAATCGCTTCGACGATCCCTTGCTTCAATGGAACGCCAAGCTGACAGATACCATGGACTATGTACTGTCAGTACTAAAAGCATTTGTTAGCGAGTTCGTTGTACAAAAGCCCGAACTTCAGGTTATTGAATACAAGGGCCAGCAATTGGTGATGGAGCTGTTCGATGCGTTCGATGCTGACCCTCAAAGGCTATTACCCGTCGCGATTCGAACCCAATGGCAACAGGAAATCGCAGAAGGAAAAAGTGGGCGTCGCGCCATCGCGGATTATATATCAGGAATGACAGATGGTTATGCGCAACGTCTTCATGCCACCATGTTTACCGCTTCAAGTCAGGGGCCACTATATCCGATTCGATAGATTTGAGATGCAAGGAAAAGAAGGTCCTAGGAAGAGCAAAGAGCGATCCTAGGCCCTAGGGAAAGCAAAAGCTTGACGTCTTAGCTGCGACTTTAAAATCTATGTAGGACCCTAGGACCCTAGGACCCTAGGACCCTAGGACCCTAGGACCCTAGGACCCTAGGACCCTAGGACCCTAGGACCCTAGGACCTATCTTTCCCCCCATAATGCCGCTCAAACACACCGGGCGGCATTTGTTTTATCTGAAACTCAATCATTTCATTGAAAGCAGTCATTAGCGGCTGGAAAGGCTCGCTGTCTCCTGCCATTGCAGAAAGGGCGTAGAAGCCGGCTTCAACGGTTGAAAGGCCACCATCGACCGGGGATTTGCGGATGCGGTAATTTCCACTCTGGATATCATCCAATTTTACGCAAGGAAGCGCCTGCAGATTTTGGGAAAGCTGATACATTTTAAAGGCTTTTCGCCAGGTACCGTCGAGCAAAATTAAACCGCGTTGTTTGTTTTGACTCATTCCATCTAATTGCCAGTTCCCGATCGGCTCAGATGTTTCAGCCGGGTAGAGCAGGGCGTAATGAACATCACTGTGCAAAAGTTGGTTTAGCTCATCATTGTCACTGAAGTCCTCTCCCACGATGAGTCGACAGTTTGGGAGCGAAAGGGAAAGAATACGCGCCGTACCGATGGGCTGTTTAACTTCTGAAGGATGCTGAAGAACGATCACAGGCACATCACTTTCAATCTTCTGGATGAAAGGGCAGATGCATGCTTTATTGGCTTTTCCGCACTGCGGACAATATCGACTGGCTTTCTGGTTCATGACCAAGGTACGCTATAACTTACTAATATCACAAAGCTTGGAGCACATATTGGCTCACCTTAGATTTGTTGGCTTACTCGCCATCATCATACTCATTGCCCAAATTCCCACAATCCATCAACTTATGGTTTGGGATCGCACGGATATCCTTGCTGGACAATGGTGGCGAATCGTAACAGGAAACCTAACACACACCAATGGTATCCACCTCGCCATGAATCTAGCCGGGCTGGTAGTACTCGCTTTTATTCATCGCGAATACTACGGCAGCCGAAGTCTCATCCCAATGATTTGGGTGATGATGGCGGTGATCGGCGCGGTTATGTTCGTCAGTCCCTTTGATTGGTATGCCGGGCTTTCAGGTGTGTTACATGGCTTATTTGTTTGGGGCGTGGTGCGGGATATTCAAAACAAAATGCCATTGGGGTGGGTGATGCTTGCAGGTGTGATTGTAAAGCTTGGGTATGAAGCTTATACGGGTGGAGATGCCATGACTGCAGATTTGATAGAAGCAGGTGTTGCTTATCAGGCGCATTCGGCCGGGGCGTGCATTGGGCTCGTTTTTGCCTTGGTATGGAAAGAAGGTCCTAACAAGAGCAAAGAGCGATCCTAGATCCTAGGGAAAGCAAAAGCTTGACGTCTTAGCTACGACTTTAAAATCTTTGTAGGACCCTAGGACCCTAGGACCCTAGGACCTATTATCTTACTGACGATACGTCGACAGAAATCTCTCAAAACGGCCAATCGCCATTTCCAAATCATCTACACGAGGCAGTGTGACAATACGGAAGTGATCCGGCTTGTGCCAGTTAAAGCCCGTACCATGAACCATCAACACTTTTTCCTGCAGCAAGAAGTCCAGCATCATTTTTTCGTCGTTATGAATGCTGTATTTCTTGGTGTCGATTTTTGGGAACAGGTACAGCGCACCTTTTGGTTTCACACAACTGATACCAGGAATTTGGTTTAGCAGTTCCCATGCCTTATCACGTTGTTCCAGCAAACGGCCACCTGGCAGAATCAGTTCATTGATACTCTGGTAACCACCCAACGCAGTTTGGATTGCATGCTGCATCGGCACGTTTGCACACAAACGCATCGACGCCAGCATCTCCAAGCCTGCGATATAGCTTTTCGCCAGATGACGGGGGCCTGACAGGATCATCCAGCCAGAGCGGAAGCCACACACGCGATAGGATTTCGACAGGCCGCTGAAGGTTACGCAGAACACATCCGGTGCCAACGGCGCCATAGAATGGTGTTGAGCACCGTCATAAAGAATCTTGTCGTAGATTTCGTCCGCGAAAATGATCAGGTTGTTCTGACGGGCGATTTCCGCTACCTCCAACAGGAAGTCTCGGCTGTAAACTGCACCCGTTGGGTTATTTGGGTTGATCAGCACGATACCTTTGGTATTTGGCGTAATCTTGGCTTTGATGTCATCCAGATCTGGGTACCAGTCCGATTCTTCATCACACATATAGTGAACGGGTTTACCGCCAGACAGAGAGACTGCCGCTGTCCAAAGTGGATAATCCGGAGAAGGCACCAGCAGCTCGTCACCGCCGTTCAGCAGCGCCTGCATTGCCATCACGATCAGCTCAGAGACACCATTACCCAGGTAAACATCTTCAACATCCAAATCCAGCATGCCCCGTTTTTGGTAGTGCTGAACCACCGCTTTACGCGCCGAGTAAATTCCTTTGGAATCACAATAACCCTGAGAAGTTGGCAGGTTTCGGATCACGTCTACCAGAATTTCATCTGGTGCGTCGAAACCAAATGGGGCTGGGTTGCCGATATTCAGTTTTAGAATTTTGTGGCCTTCTTCTTCGAGGCGTTTCGCCTCTTTCATCACCGGGCCACGTATGTCGTAACAAACGTTGTCCAGCTTGGTCGACATCCCGATTTCTTGCATCTTGGTTCCTGAGCTTAAATATTGCTGTTTTGCAGTAAATTACACTAATAAAAGTCGATTTATAAGTAGTCAATAGTAAGAAATGGCGAAAACACCCAAAATCAGTAATTAAATCCTAAGTACGGGTGTTTTGTTCTGTTGGAGGTGAGTTTCGTCACAATTGATAGTGTCTTAGTGCGAATTATCAAAAGGAAATGTTGGTAAAAATCGGATGGATGAGAGAGCGTTAGGCCATATTTCAGAAGACATTGGATATTATTTGGCCGTTCAGAGTGGTCACAGCAGGTTCAAGTGGCAGGCGATTAATTTTTAAAAAGTAGCACGTGAAATTGATCTAGATGAAGGCAATGAATGCAAAGGTCATCGTAGCATTGAGGAGGAATGATTGTTTTCTTAGCCACACCGCCAGTGCCTCGAAGCATCAACTTCTGGGAACTTGAACATTTACCCACAAGAACTATTGCTTGTGGGCCGTGGCTTTAAGCGAGGTTGGTTTGACAAATTTGCGGCAAGCTATTGATAGACTGATAAAATCCCTTTTAACGGTATCACCATTACCACCTCAGCTATCTGAACCATTTTGTTGGTCGACGAATACTGACCCTCTGGGTTGGTTTCACTCGCAGCCCTTATTTCCTAAATTCTACTGGCAAAGCCGTGATGGTAAAGAACAGGTATTGGCGATTGGGCAGGTAAAAACCTTTTCTGATCCTGCCTGTGCAGAGCATCAACTCGCTAAAGGCCAACGCATTTGGGGAGGGAGGTCGTTCGATGGACGCACAGAGCGCAACCAACGCTGTCTCAAGTCTTTCTTTTTCCTTCCACAGATTGAGATTGTTTGCCGTGATGGGCAGTGGGTCATCACGCTGAACGTTTGCGATGACCTGTTAAAAGTTCGCGCCACATTATCCAAATTGATCAGTCAGTCCCAACCGCTATCCCATCCAGACTGTGAAGTACTGGCAACGCAGCATCAGCCAGAGTTTGAACAATGGTCAACCATGATGGGAGATGCTCTGTCGTCGATTGAAACAACCGATCTTCAGAAAGTGGTATTGGCACGTAAGACGACACTGGAGCTCGACAGAGCTTTGCCGGCTGCCAGTCTGCTGAAAGCCTCTCTCGACAGTAACAAGTCAAACTTTCATTTTCTTCTGGCGCTTGATGAAAAGCACTGCTTTGTCGGTTCGACGCCAGAGCGTCTATTCTGGCGAAACGGCAATGAGCTATATACCGAAGCATTGGCAGGCACTATAGGTCGCAGCAAAGACGCCGAGGAAGACCTGTCGCTGGCTACCTGGCTACTCAATGACAGCAAAAACATTTATGAGAACCGTCTGGTTGTTGATGACATTACGCAACGGCTTATACCCCATAGCGAGCAATTGGATGTTGAGGTCACGCCACATTTAGTGCGTCTTCGTAATGTGCAGCACCTAAAGCGCGATATTGAGGCGAGTTTGGTCGCTGATGTACCTTCTTCCACTTTGCTGGATCTATTACAGCCAACTGCAGCTGTGGCTGGGTTGCCCCGCGAGAGAGCGGTGGATTTTATCGTCGAGAATGAACCTTTCGTTCGCGGATGGTACAGCGGCTCAGTGGGTTACCTCAGCCCTGAGCAAAGTGAATTCTGTGTGGCGATCCGAAGTGCTCTGGTTGTTGATAACAAAGTCCATCTTTTTGCGGGCGCCGGTATCGTGCCGGGCTCTGTGCCGGAGAGTGAGTGGAAAGAACTCGACCGGAAAATGGCGACACTTCGAAATCTCCTAGGCCCCTCACAGGAAAAACAATTGGAGAAAAAAGCCGGATGAAGCCTTCAACCCTCAACCGTATCTGGGCGCGACTGATTTTGATGTCACTGCAACGTGCGGGAGTGAAAGACCTTTGTATTGCACCGGGCTCGCGCTCAACACCGCTAACGCTTGAAGCTGAAAGACTTCAAAGCCTTGATTCCTCGATTCGCCTGCATACCCATTTTGATGAACGCGGGTTGGGATTTTTGGCGCTGGGATTGGCGAAAGCCTCTGACAATCCTGTTGCCGTGATTGTCACGTCCGGTACAGCGGTGGCGAATTTACTGCCAGCGGTGGCAGAAAGCCGTTTAACCCGCGAAAAGCTGGTGCTCCTGACGGCTGACCGTCCGCCTGAGCTTATTCAATGTGGCGCTAATCAGGCAATCAGCCAGCAGGGCATTTTCAGCGAGCACGTAGAAGTGACGAGTTTCTTGCCGTCACCCACCGAACACATTTCGCCAGCTTGGTTATTGTCCATGGTGTCAGAGGGGCTGCATCGTCAGTCAGAGCTGGGCGGGAGTTATCATATCAACTGTCCATTCCCTGAACCTTTATACGGGGAAATGGAAGACGCTTCGTCCTACCTTGATCCAGTAAGAACCTGGTTTGAGAATGATGAGCCTTACTTGTCTTTCACGCCTTCACGTGCAGATTTAAGTCAGCCTTTGCGCGATTGGACTCAGCTCCAGCACCAAAAAGGTGTGTTGTTGGTGGGTAAGGCCTCTTTAAGTGAGCGCCGAGCTATTCAGCTGCTGGCGCAGAAGCTTCAATGGCCTATTCTTTGCGACCCGCAAGCGAGCCAAGGCTCTGCATTCGCTGGCTTTGATGTTTGGTTGCAAAACCCTTCTTGTCTCGAAGTGCTAAAACAAGCCGACTTTGTCGTTCAATTTGGTAGCCGTTTGGTGTCAAAACGCCTCGGTCAATTTATCAACCAGTTTGCGGGCACCTACTGGTTGGTAGAGAAACATCCAGGAAGGCTGGATCCCAGTCATCGACGCGGTTTGCGCATCAATGCGTCATTGGCAGATATGGCGTTAGCATTGACGGAAATCACCCGTGATACCGAACAAGCACGTTGGGCTGAGGTATTGGTTTTGGCGAGCCAACAATATTTTGAGCGGTTGGGGGCTTTCGACGGTTCGTCTGATAAATCGTTGTCAGAAGTATCCTTAGCTGCTGACTTCAGCTATTGGCTTTCGGAAGAGAGCGATCTCTTTATTGGCAACAGCATGGCAATCCGCCTGTTGGACATGTGTAGTCACCTGCCAGAAAAAGCTGTGTTTGCCAATCGCGGTGCATCAGGTATCGATGGTCTGATTGCAACCGCTTCAGGCGTTCAGCGCGAAAGACAGCGTCCAATGGTAATGTTGATGGGCGACACTTCCGCGCTCTACGACCTTAATAGCCTCGCGTTACTGGCAAACAATCCGAAGCCATTTGTGCTGATCATCATCAACAATGATGGCTGCGGCATTTTCGATATGCTTCCGGTGCCTGATGCGAACAAAGAAACTTACTATCGCATGCCGCATGGTGTCGATTTCTCCCACGCAGCGGCGATGTTCGGGCTCAATTATGTATGCCCTTCATCGCTGGAAACCGCGCGAGCACAGTGCATCGATGCGCAGTCTTCTCCGGGAACGACGGTCATTGAACTCAAGGTTGGGGCAGTCGAATGCGGTAAGGCACTTAAAGCGCTGTTTAGTGAAATTGCCAATGCAGAACTGCTCTGAAAGATTGAATTATTCCCTCCAGGGGCAGACGGACAAACCTGCCCTTGTTTTCCTTCATGGCCTGCTTGGTGACCATAGGGATTGGCAGACTGTCATCGAAGAGCTTTCCAAAGAATATCTGTGTCTGGCTATCGATTTGCCGGGACACGGTGGTAGCCAGCATATCGAAGCGGTCGGTTTTGAAGATACCTGCAACAAAGTGATAGCGACAATCAGTGAGACATTGTCTTCACCTTTTTGGCTGGTGGGCTACTCGCTGGGCGCACGCATTGCGATGTATCTCGCCACTTATTGCTCTAGCTCTCTGAAGGTAATCAGTGCCCCTTTCGCTGGGCTAATTATCGAAAATGGGCACCCTGGTTTACCCGAAAAAGAAAGGGCAGCGAGACACACTCACGATGAAAAATGGGCGGTGCGTTTTGAAAATGAGCCCATTGTTGATGTGCTTCAAGATTGGTACCAACAACCTGTATTTTCCTCACTAAATCATGCGCAAAGACAAAGTTTGATCGTTAAGCGCAGTGATAACCTCGGTACAAAAGTGGCAAGTATGCTGCGTGCCACATCCTTATCCCAACAGGATTTTCTGGGCGATTTGCTTAGAACGTTGCCAGCAAAGGTGCACTACCTGTGTGGCGAGAAGGATAATAAGTTTCAGGCATTGGCGATGCATTCGGGACTGTCTTATTCCATTGTCCCAGACGCCGGCCACAACATTCATGCAGAGCAGCCACGGCTGTTTTGCCAGTTGGTTAGACAACTGATTGAACCTAATTAATTCAATAATTTAAATGGTAACGCTATGGCTAGAACAACAGGCTTAACCGAACAGGAACTGTATGCACCAGTGGTGTGGAGTGATTGCTCTGAAGGCTATGAAGATATCCTTTTTGAAAAATCGGAAGACGGTATCGCTCGAATCACCATCGACCGTCCTGAAGTCCGCAATGCATTTCGTCCTCAAACCGTGAAAGAGATGATCAAAGCCCTTGCCGATGCACGCTACGACGAAAAAGTGGGTGTGATTGTGCTGCGTGGTCAGGGTGAGCATGCATTCTGTTCCGGTGGTGACCAGAAAATCCGTGGCGACTACGGCGGTTACCGTGACGACGAAGGTACACACCACTTGAACGTGCTGGACTTCCAACGCCAAATCCGCACCTGTCCTAAGCCTGTGATTGCCTCTGTGGCAGGATACGCTGTGGGTGGTGGTCATGTGCTTCACATGATGTGTGACCTGACGATCGCAGCGGATAACGCACAATTTGGTCAGACTGGCCCGAAAGTCGGTTCTTTCGACGGCGGCTGGGGTGCATCTTACATGGCGCGTATCGTCGGTCAGAAGAAAGCCCGCGAGATCTGGTTTCTTTGCCGCTTTTACGATGCGCAAGAAGCCGTGGATATGGGGCTGGTTAACCACATTGTCCCTTACGCAGAGCTTGAGCGTGAAACTGCTCGTTGGTGCCGTGAAGTGCTTCAGCACAGCCCAATGGCGCTGCGCTGCCTGAAAGCGGCTCTGAATGCGGACTGTGATGGTCAGGCGGGTCTACAAGAACTGGCAGGTAATGCGACCATGTTGTTCTACATGACCGAAGAAGGTCAGGAAGGCCGCAACGCTTTCAATGAAAAACGTCGCCCAGACTTCGACAAATTCCCACGTAACCCATAACAGGGTGCAAAGATGAAGCACGCAACGCTTTACCGTTATTCGTTGCCGATGGACAGTGGTGTGATTTTGCGTCACACCCGTCTGGTGAGGCGAGACGGTTTAATTGTCAAACTTAAAAACGGTGAGAAAGTTGGCAGAGGCGAAATTGCGCCTTTGCCGGAATTCAGTACTGAAACCATCGAGCAAGCACAAACTCAGATTGAGCTGTACTTAGCGCAGTGGCTGGAAAGCGGGGAAATAGATTGGGAATCGCTCTATCCATCCGTCGCTTTTGGTTTGTCCGTTGCACTTGCGGAACTTGAAGGTGAAATCCCGGCTGAAGGTAATTTCCTCGCTGCGCCCTTGTGTAGCGGCGATCCGGATGAGTTGGTTGAAAAGCTCGCTGAATTGCTGGGCGAGAAAGTCGCGAAAATTAAAGTGGGCCTTTACGAGCCTATTCGCGACGGCATAGTGGTGAATATGTTTCTGGAAATCCTTCCAGACTTGCGCCTTCGACTGGATGCCAACCGCCAGTGGACGCCGGCAAAAGCAGCGCAGTTTGCCAACTATGTGAATCCCGCTTTCCGTTCCCGTATCGCCTTTTTGGAAGAGCCATGTCAGACGCCAGAGCAGAGCCTCGCTTTCAGTAAAGAAACCGGCATTGCTATTGCGTGGGATGAAACCCTGCGTGATGAAGGCTTTTCGCTACAATGCAAAACAGGCTTGTCTGCGATAGTGATTAAACCTACTTTAGTTGGCTCACTGAAAACAGTGAAAGCAATGGTTGAACAAGCGCATACATTGGGTATGGAAGCGGTGATCAGCTCTAGTATTGAATCCAGTTTTGGCCTGAACACACTGTCTCGCATCGCTCACTGGCTAACACCGGGAACCGTACCGGGGCTTGATACGGTCTCATTGTTTGGTGAGCAATTAGAGCAGGCTTGGCCCGGCTGTGAGTTACCGTTGAAAACACTGACTGACTGTGAAGTGGTATGGCAGGCGCACCAATAAATTTCGACACTTGGCCCTGGCTCTACTGGGGTGAAGTTAAACCCCAACATACCGCTTTATTTCTGGAAGGCGAGGCCATCAGCTGGCAGCGCCTTGTTTCAGATATAGGCAGTATGCCACTGCTGCCCAAACCGAAGAGTCGCTACGTAGCCATCCACTCGCAAAATGATTACCAAACCCTTTTGGTTATCCTGGCTGCCTGGCAACAAGGCGTGAAAACGCTGCTGATCAATACGGCATTCTCTCCAGCACTCCAGAAAGACGTGCTCGATAACGCGGGGATTGAGATGATTATCGATCCGCGCACCGTTTTTCCTTCAACTGAGTCGCAACAGTCTGTAGTTGTGCCATTTGATACCCAAGATATTCTGACCCTTGTGCTGACTTCTGGCTCGACGGGGATACCCAAAGCGGTCACTCACAATGCCAATGCCCATATGGCGAGTGCCAGCGGATTGTTTTCACTAATGCCGTTTGGTGAAAGTGATTGCTGGCTTCTTTCCTTGCCGTTATTTCATGTTTCTGGTCTTGCCATTATCTGGCGGTGGTTACAACGCGGGGCGGCTCTGAAGATTGCAGACACCAAAGGTGATGCGTTGTGCTCAGCTTTGGAAGGCGTGACGCACGTTTCTCTGGTACCGACGCAATTGCAGCGATTGCTGCAGGGGGAGTTTCCTTCTTTGTTAACATCTGTGCTTTTGGGCGGTGCAGTGATACCCCAAGCACTGGTGGATGAAGCAGAAGCAAAAGGTATTGGCTGTTGGTGTGGTTATGGAATGACAGAAATGGCATCGACCATCACAGCAAAACGGGCGGATGGATGCTTCTCAGTAGGTCGCCCGCTTCCGTATCGTGAACTTATGCTTTCCAGCCTTGGTGAAATTATGGTGAAAGGAGCTACGCTTTCATCGGGTTACCTGATTGACGGAAAGTTGGAGCCTTTGTCGGACGGATGGTTTGCGACTAAAGATAAAGGTGAATGGCTAGAGGACGATCTTCAGATTCTCGGACGTTTGGATAACATGTTTATCTGTGGCGGCGAGAATGTGCAGCCGGAAAGTATTGAAAGGGTGCTTTCAGGTTTTGAAGGGATTGAGCAACTGTTCATTTTGCCCATGGCTGATCCAAAGTGGGGTCAGGTTCCTGTTGCATTGGTGACGGGCAATGTTAATCAAAGTGACTTTCTGGCTTATGCCAAGTCTTTGCTGCCGTCCCATCAGGTTCCTAAAGCCGCATACTCGATACCGAAGCATTTGCTAGATGGCGGGATAAAAATCTCCCACCGCGCGTTAGCTGACTGGCTGGCTAACGAAAAGCTGGCTCAACGATAATCGCCTCTTAGTGTTTTCACATCACTAAACAATCGGTCGCATCTTGCATCTTCAGGCTGAACCGGATTTCCCGCCTCGACTTCCACTTTCGACCAAAACCGCTTGGGAAATTTCAGGAGGGCACGACCGCCTTCACGGCTGAAATAACTTCCCCATAAACCTTTCAATGCCATGGGTATGACCGGAACCGGTGATTGCTTCAAAATCAAGTCTATACCCCGTTTGAATGGCTGCATGTCACCATCAGATGTGAGCTGGCCTTCCGGGAAAATACACACTATCTCGCCGTCATTCAGTTGCTTTTTGACTTCCTTGAGTGCACAGCGTATGGAGCCACTGGTGATTTTGATAGGAATGACGCGGCTGGCTCGGAAGAAATAATTCAGCACGGGTAGGTGGTAGTAATCTTCGTCCATCACAAAGCGAATGGGACGCGGGCAAGCGCCAGCAAGAATCAAGGCATCAACATAGCTGACATGGTTACATACCAGTAATGCGCCGCCTTTTTCGGGAATGTTCTGAAGATTCTTGTGGGTCACACGGTAGAAGCTATGACTTAAGAACCAAATAACAAAGCGTAAAGCGAACAGTGGAACCTGCTTGCCGACATAGAGGGTGACAACAAGATTCAGCAGGGCGAGTACCAAGAAAAACTCGGGGATGCTGATGCCCACAACACCCAGAAGAACCATGGCGAGAATGGCGCTGGTCACCATAAACAGAGCGTTATAGATGTTATTGGCGGCGATAACCTGTGAACGCTCACTATCTTCTGAACGTGCCTGCATCATGGAATACAGAGGAACAATAAAGATACCACCGAAGATGCCGATCAAGGTTAAATCGACAAACACCCACCACAGTGACGGGTCGGCAATAAATTCTACAAAGCTTGCCGCAGTTGAAGGCGCCGCAGGCGTCGAGAACATCAGGTGAATGCCAAAAATGGTTAAACCCAGTGCGCCAATCGGCACGATGCCCGGTTCAATACGATGGCCTGAAAGCTTGTCACAAAGCAAAGAGCCAACAGCAATCCCGACGGAGAAAAGTGTTAGTAAGAAGGATACAGTCGCTTCATTCCCGCCAAGGTGAAGCTTGGCGTAGTTGGGGAACTGAGTGAGATAGCTGGCACCGAGAAACCAAAACCAACTAATTCCGAGAATTGACTGAAGTACGACTTTGTCTTTACGGGCAATGGCCAGTGTGGTTTTCATCTGCCGGAGAGGAGAGAAACTGATTTTGAGAGAAGGGTTTCCGGCAGCTACCTCAGGAATAGAGCGGGCGCTCAAATAACCGAGCACAGCAAACACCACCACAGAGACAGCAGCAATATCTCTTGCGCTATCTTGATTAGCGATGACACCAGCCACCATGGTACCAAGCAAAATCGCAAGAAATGTTCCCGTTTCAACCAAAGCATTACCCGAAACCAATTCCTGAGGCTTCAGGGTTTGCGGCAGCAAGGCGTATTTAACAGGGCCAAAAAACGCTGACTGTGTTCCCATCAAAAAGAGAAGAACCAATAGCGCCAAATAGCTTTCGTAAACAAAAGCAATGGCGGCGAGACTCATGATGCCAATTTCAAGTAATTTGACACCACGGATGAATTGGGATTTCTCGAACTTATCGGCAAGCTCTCCGGCAAAAGCAGAGAACAGAAAAAAGGGGAGAATAAACAGGCCAGCAGCGAGGTTGATGAAAAGATCAGTACTTATCCCAATAACACCTGGGCCGGCAAAGGCAACGAGGATCAACAAGACATTCTTATAGACATTGTCGTTAAACGCGCCGAGTGCCTGAGTGATAAAGTAAGGCAGGAAACGTCGCTGTTTCAGAAGCCCGGTTTGGCTTGTCATCCTTTCCTTCCCGGCTCCTAAGCGTCTATCCAGCTCTTGAGGTAGCCTGTCAGTAGATTATCAATAAGCTCTGCGCCATTGACAGGCACTGAGGTGAAGAACTTGTCGTCAACTGCGAGCAGCGTGATGCCATGAACGCCCGCCCAGAGTACGCGGCTTGCCTCTACCACTTCCTCTTCACTTTTGGTTGGAGAAAGTTGCTTGAGCAAACTTTCCAGCATACCCGTCATACTTTGAATTCTGTCACTTTGCCAGTCAGGAAGCTTGTCGCCCTTCATGCTGTGCTCAAACACCAGTTGCCAACGATAAGGATTTTTTGAGGCAAACTCGAGGTAAAGGTGCGCGAGGGTAAAGAGGGCTTCACGGCAGTCAGAAGTGCCAGTTAGCTTTTGCTGGGCCTGATGACGTAAGTCATCAAGAGTACGAGCCACAACATGGAGTAGCAGAATATTGTAGCTGCCAAACACATTGACCAAGGTACTGGGTACATAACCGATTTGAGCAGCGACTTTTCGCAAACTCAGGTCATGATATGGCTGGGTGTTTAAGTACTCTTCAACACAGTTAAGCGTCATTTCTACCAGCTCTTCGCGGCTGTGGTCGTTCCTGCGTGCCATTACTTCTGCTGCAAATAGTGAACAATGTTCGATATTCTAGGAGTGGGGGCGTGAAAGGGCAAGTTACGAGCCTCTCAGTTTAGCTAAATGCCAACAACTGAGAGGCTTTGAAAGCAAAAGCTTAGCTGAAACGTTCGGCGTTTTTGATAGAAACCTGATCATTGAGCGTCCAAAAATCGTAAATCACGCCAATGATGAAGAAGCCGCCAGTGAATAGGTAGATGATGCCAGTCACCCATTTACCCATGTACATACGGTGAATACCGAAAATACCGAGGAAGGTCAGCAATATCCAAGCGACAGAGTAATCAACTTGTCCACTGTTAAAACGAAGGTCTGCTTCGCGATCCATTGACGGGATCAGAAACAGGTCAATTAACCAGCCAATACCCAGTAGCCCGAGCGTAAAGAGCCAGATGGTTCCTGTCACAGGCTTACCGTAATAAAAACGGTGTGCACCGAGAAAACCGAAGATCCATAAAATGTACCCGACGGTTTTACTGTGTGTATCGTTCATCGCATCAACCTTTGTTTATTTTATCTCTGTGAATATGGACTGCATTGTAAGGCAGTCGTTCCCTAGAGAGCGCTATCTCCTCAATGGTTTACCGCATTTTTATTAAAAAGTCGCCAAAAGGAGAAATCTTGCTCGCAGTTACGTATTGCTGTTTAAGCAAAATTTAAACGATTGGTAACATATTCGCCCGTAACAAGGTTTGACTTTCCGTGCTGCTGACATAGCATGAAAGTACCTTACGCTTGTTGCGTTATTTGACATTGAAACAAAAGGTTTACAATGAAACGCTTTTTTACTCTGTTCGCGCTGATGTTCTTGATGGTGGTATCCGCACCACATGCTGAGGCGAAGAAGTTCGGTGGCGGTAAGTCTTTCGGCAAAAGCTTTAAGACGGCGCCAGCGCCAAAATCACAACCTACCAACACTAATTCTATCAATAAGCAGAACGATCCTGCGGCTGCAGCGAAGTCGTCTTCTAAGAAAGGCTTAATGGGCGGTTTACTAGGTGGTCTGCTGGCTGGTGGACTGATCGCAGCCATGATGGGTGGTGCATTTGAAGGCTTCCAAATCATGGATTTCCTGATTATCGCACTGATCGCATTCGTGCTGTTTAAGATCTTCAAGAGCTTGATGGCGGCGAAGAACGGTTCGATGAACCGACCGCAACAACAGGCTTACGCTGGTGGCCAAGAACCGCAAAACAAAGGTTACTACCACGAGCAACAGCAGCCTCAGTTCCGCGAGTCAACAGCGGCATCTTCGACGGGTGGCTTTGGTGCAGTGAATAACGATGTACCGTTCAATTTCCCGCCGAACTTCGATATGGCCGGTTTTGTAAACGGTGCGCGTGAGCACTATCGTATTCTGCAAGGTGCATGGAACCACAACCAGCTTGAAACCATTCAGGAATACGTGACGCCTGAGCTTTATAACGATCTGGCTGAAGAGCGCCGTAAGCTGGAAGGCGAGCAGCACACTGAAGTCATGTATGTCGATGCGGAAATCGTGCGCGCTGATTACGACAGCAAATGCGCCCAACTCAGCCTGCAATTCAGTGGCCGCTACACTGACCGTCAGGAAGGTATTGAAGAAGACATTACTGATATTTGGCACCTTGAGCGAGATATGACGCAACCAAACGCACCTTGGTTGATTGTTGGTATCCAAGCTTAATCAGACAGTTATTTCCCCCCTGAGAAGAGCAGCCCAAGTGGCTGCTCTTTTTTTGTTCACCATTATTGAACAATAACTTCAATGATTCCCGTTAGCTTATTTGTTAATTCACAGTTACATTGGCGGAAACGACTTCAAATAAATATCGAGAAACAACAACGTGGAACGCTTTAGAACTCCCGCCCATCTTCTTATTGCAATGGCTTTTATCATGGCCATGGCGTTTTCTGTCTGGAACGTATTACTCAACAATTTTGTGGTAGAAAAAGCCGCGTTTACCGGTAAAGAGATCGGTCTGCTGCAAAGTTTGCGTGAAGTCCCTGGTTTCCTGGCGTTTACGGCGATTTACCTCTTGTTGTTTATCAAAGAACAACGCTTTGCCTTGCTATTTCTGGCGGTGATGTGTCTCGGTGTTGCCGTGACAGGCTGGTTTCCAACGGTGTGGGGACTGTATTTGACCACGATTGTGATGTCGATTGGCTTTCACTATTTCGAAACGGTTAACCAGTCTCTGACTTTACAGTGGATAGATAAAGACAAAAGCGCACACTTCATGGGACAGGTGTTGGCCTGGAAAGGCGCTGCAAGCCTTGTCGCTTATGCTGCAGTTTGGCTATTGATGGAATGGATGGCGGTCAGTTACAACACAGTTTATATGCTGTTTGGCTTTGTCAGTTTGGTGGCAGTGCTTGTGCTGTGGGCGATATTTCCTTCCTTTGAAAGCCCGCACGTTCAGACCCGAAGGCTGATTCTTCGCAAAAGATATTGGCTTTATTACGGTCTGACTTTTCTCAGTGGGGCTCGTCGTCAGATCTTCATCGTTTTTGCCGGCTTCATGATGGTTGAAAAGTTTGGGTATTCCGTGGGTGATGTCAGTCTGCTGTTTATCGTCAACTATCTCTTCAACATGCTGTTTGCGGCCAAAATTGGTGCCTGGATTGGCAGGGTAGGCGAACGACGCGCCCTGACTGTGGAATATGTCGGATTGGCATGTGTGTTTACCGGCTATGCCTTTGTGGAAAGTGCAGCGATGGCGGGTGTGTTATACGTTGTAGACCATCTGTTCTTTGCCATGGCGATCGCGATTAAAACCTACTTCCAGAAGATTGCGGACCCGGAAGACATTGCATCTACGGCAGGTGTTAGCTTTACCATTAATCACATTGCGGCGGTAGTGATTCCTGCAGCTTTGGGTGTGGTGTGGTTGTACTCACCAACAACAGTCTTCTTAGTTGGTACCGGCCTTGCATTGGGGTCACTGACTTTGTCGAGAATGGTGCCTTTGACACCAGAATCTGGTAATGAAGTCAGTTTCTTAGGTCGAAAACGTGCTCAGGATGTGGCGTGATTCAAACTTCTGTCTATTTGTAGCTGCTTGATTGTGCTGATCGATCAGTTCTTGATCTCGGCACAAATTCTATGTGGCACGACCAACTATATTCAAGAGTAACGAAACACGGATAAATGTTGGAGGCGCTATGTCATTTACGTCTGAACTGGTTGACGAAATGAACGTCCTGGTGAAGTTTTCTCGTTCTTCTGATCTCATGGGTATCAAGGTTCACAGTGATGCGGATCCTGATATTGTTGCTGCAACAGAACGCCTTTATGACAAAAAGCTGATCACTGCAAAAGACGGTGGTTATTTAACTTCGATTGGTCGAGATGCGGTAGAGCATGCAAAAGAAGCGTTGCGCATACTAAAATCACACCCTGAATAAGCCGGGACACACCTAAAAAGTAAGGGAGCCTATCGGCTCCCTTTTTAGATGTTGTGTTTCTTGGGTCTGTTGACCTTTTGTATTAGATTACCAAACGTCTTTGTCGATCTGCTTGTCCAGTTTCGGGAACTTGGTGCGGTCGAACGTTGGCTTTTTGCCTTCTTTACGCTGGGTTTCATAGTCTTTAAGCAGCGCAAACACGATGCCAGACAGCGCAAGAATTGCCGCAAGGTTGATGAGAGCCATCATACCCATCGACAGGTCTGCAAATGCCCAAACCGTCGGTAAATCAACAACAGCGCCGATCACTACCATTGCCAGTACAGCAACACGGTAGACATTAATGGCCTTTTTGCTTTTGAAGATGTACTCGATGTTTGATTCACCGTACGAGTAGTTGGCAATCAACGAGGTGAATGCAAACAGCAGAATGGCGATAGCAATAAAGCCTGCACCCCAAGTACCCACTTCTTTAACCAGAGCAGCTTGGGTCAGTGCAATGCCGGTGACACCGCTGTTAGAGTCCAGCATACCTGATAGCAGGATGATAGATGCGGTTGCGGTACAGATAACGATGGTATCGATAAACACGCCCAGCATTTGCACATAGCCTTGCGCCACTGGGTGGTTAGGGCGGGTGGTTGCTGTCGCTGCTGCGTTAGGTGCAGAACCCATACCTGCTTCGTTTGAGAACAGACCACGTTTGATACCTTGCATCATGGCTGCACCAATCGCACCGCCTGCTGCTTGCTCAAAGCCAAGCGCACTACCGATGATGGTGCCGAACACGTCTGGAAGCATCGTGATGTTGATGCCGATAACGTAGAAAGCCACAACCAAGTAACCGATCGCCATAAATGGCACAATCAGCTCGGCCACTTTGGCGACAGAACGCATACCACCAAAGATGATAGGTGCTGTTGCCAGCGCTAGAATGACACCTACCCAAGTGTTATCAGTGCCGAAAGCAGTGTTCATCGCCGCAGCGATAGAGTTTGACTGAACGCCATTGAATGCCAGACCAAACGCGATGATCAAACAGATAGCAAAGGCGATGCCCAACCAACGCTGACCCAAGCCCTTCTCAATGTAGTAGGCTGGTCCACCACGGAAGGTGTTGTCTTTGTGATTGATTTTGTAAGCCTGTGCCAGTGTAGATTCCACAAAGCTGGTAGACATACCTACCAGTGCAGTAATCCACATCCAGAACACTGCACCTGGGCCACCAAGGTAAATAGCCACAGCAACACCTGCCATGTTACCCGTACCCACGCGAGCTGCGAGACTGGTGCTGAATGCCTGGAATGAGGAGATACCACCGTCGGCACCTTCACGGCTACCTTTGATGAGCTCAAACATGTGTCCGAAAGAGCGGAATTGGAGGAAACCGGTGCGGAAAGTGAAGTAAAGACCAGCGCCGATCAAAAGGTAAATAAGCACGCTTCCCCACAACAAGCCATTCCCGGCGTCGACAAAGGAAACGAATAGTTCTTTTAGTTCCGTCATATACAAACTCTACTGTCGTCAAATTTAAAGTGGCAGTTGAGTGAGAAGGAGGAGACAAGGGATCTGAAACTTCCTTTTCAGCTCTCTGCCTCGGACAAATAACTTGTCCTGGCGACGCTTCCGTGCAGAGATTACAGCCAGCAGACTTGCGCTTCGATTGCGCTACTTACAAATCCATTTGAGCATGATCTGTGGCCGTTTTTTGCTCTCTTGATGTCAAGATAAGCAAATAAAGCGGCGGGATAATACTCCAAAATTGATCTTCTGGCATCTGTAAATTTCACTAAAAGATTAAATGTTAGGCAAATAGTTTACTAAAAGGATGCTTTTGCAACATTATTTACTATCAACGTTAACATTTTTGAAAGGGGAATCTAGCCGCTAAATCGAGGGAGTTAGAAGACGTTACTGAGAGTTAATCGTTTGCTTTCGACACTTTTCGTTCAAGGTCAGATCTGACGATCTCCAGTGCTTTTAATGCTATCTCAGGATCGACCTCATTGCTTTCCAAAAGGTAGATTAAATCAACAGCAAGTTTGATTTCATCAGGGGCATTTTCCAGTCCTGATTGACTCATGATTCTTTACTCCAATTTGGAAAATAGATATTGAATGCTGCTTTTATCAATTCGGCATGAAGCGGAACCAAAGCACTTTGTTCTGTACGATACCCGCCGCCGATAACAGCGGCTATAGGAATGCCATGTTGGTGACAAGCTTCCATTACCGCTTTATCTCTCTCTGCAATCCCGTGTTGGCAAACATTCATATAGCCGAGCTCATCATCTGCATGAATATCAACGCCCGCATCATATATCACCATGTCGGGCTGGTGTTGGGCGATAGCAAGTTTTAGTACAGGCACGAACTCAGAAAGGTAAGTGTGTGATTCGACTCCGATAGGCATAGGGATATCAATATCTGAGTCTGGCTTTCTCGATGGGAAGTTTTTGTCGCAGTGCACCGAAAGAGTAATGATATCCTCCCTCCCTTGAGCGAGTGTCGCTGTGCCGTCGCCATGGTGTACATCGCAATCGACGATAAGTACCTTTTCTATGCTGGGATAAGAAAGCGCTTGGTCAGATGCCAGAATTAAATCATTAAAAAGGCAAAAACCACTGCCGAAGTCTTTATGCGAGTGATGGTATCCACCAGTAAGGTGAACAGCGACACCGTGCTCAATGGCTTTATCGACGGTGAGCGTGGTTCCTCCCAGTGATGTGAGGCTACGTTGTATTAGTGCTTTACTCCAGGGGAATCCAATTCTTCGCATCTTTACCAGAGGTAAAGAACCACTGACCAAAGCATTAACATAGTCTTCATCATGGATGCGCTTGAGGCGTTCGCTATCGAGTGGTGTTGGTTGGAAGGTCTTAACTGGCCAGCCCATTTCATCAATGTGTTCTTTGAGCAGCCGGTATTTTTGTAGCGGATACCTGTGACCTTCAGGCAATGGAAAGTTTGAATAAATGGGATGATAAATAATCGGCAACATTAGAGCTTTAGCCTTTGCGCTCACGGAAAGAAATACGGGATTCGATTTTTTGTCTGGCTTCACGACAGCGCGATAGACGTTTCTCCAAGGCAAGCAATTGCTTCTGAGCTTGCTGTTGTTCAGCAAAGCTGCCATATTGCCCCAGTTTGGCCTCAGCATCACGAACCATATCTTCCAGTCTTCTTTCCCAACCTTGGTGCTGTGCTAGATCCTGGTAGAGCTGACTGATGGAAACACCGGTCTTAGGAGTCATGGTTTTTTCTTGCTGTCGAATGGCCAGTGTTGCCATTTCACGCTGAAGTGCACCGATTTGATTCACCAGTTTTTCACATAGGTGCTCGGCACGTATCGCTGAAAGGCGTCCGCTTGCCTGCTCGCGCTCAATAGTATCAACGACACTTTTTGCTTCCGACACACAGGGTGTAAGCAGCTTAGCGAGACAAGAAAACAGGCGTTCATCGAACAGCGGCTTTGCACTCTCACCGCGCTTTCGGTCAATCTCCGCTGCGCGGTTTGCCAGCGTTTGAAGCTCGGTTCTGAGGGATGATAGATCCATAGCTCTTAATACCTATTGGGCTCAAAGCCAAGCGTCGATGGCCAGTTTAACGGATAGAACCACAACCACAGTGACAAACACTGGGCGAATAAACTTAGCGCCAAACTTAATAGCAGAATGTGCGCCGATGTAAGCGCCTACCATCAGGCAGACACCCATAGTAAGACCAAGCGCCCAGTTCACATGACCCAAAATGATGAAGGTAACGAGTGATGTAATGTTGCTGACGAAATTCATCGCTTTGGCCAGACCTGACGAAAGCAGAATATTCATTTTATACATCGACATCGAAGACACGGTCCAGAATGCGCCGGTTCCTGGCCCTGCAACCCCATCATAGAATCCTAAGGTGAGCCCTTGGCCCCACTGTTTTTCTTTTAGGTGGGGTTCATCCTTCGGCAGATTATGGTTTTCCGTTTTTGGTTGGCGATGCCAGATGGTGTAGGCAGCAGTTGCCAGTACTACAAGCGGCAGGGCTTTTTCGAGCCACTCGGTGGAAATATAGTCTACGACCAAAGTACCCAAAATTGCGCCAATGAAAGTGGCGATAAAGGCATGAATCCAAAATGACGGAGAAAACAGCTTTTTCCGATAATAGGTAAACGCAGCCGTCGAGGAGGCAAAAGTCGCTGACAGCTTATTGGTCCCTAATGCGATATGCGGGGGTAAACCAATGGAAAGCAAGGCAGGAACCATTAACATACCACCGCCACCGGCAACAGCATCAATAAAACCCGCCGCAAAGGCGACCATTCCCAAAATAATAAGGGTATTTGGATCCAGAAGTTCGAGCATTTTTCTTTTTCTTAGTGTTCGATAACACGCTTAAAGGGAGGCAATGAATCCAACAAGGCTTTTCCATAACGCCTTGTAACAACTCGTCTGTCTAGCAAAACGACTCTACCAGAGTCCTGCTCTTTGCGCAGCAGTCTACCTGCTGATTGAACAAGCTTTTTGCTGGCTTCCGGTACAGAAATTTGAATGAATGCATTACCGCCTTTCCGTTCAAGATACTCGGCGTGTGCTTCTTCCACAGGAGAGGTAGGCACCGCAAACGGAATTTTAGTGATGATAAGGTTGGTCAGCTGCTCCCCGGGCAAATCGAGACCTTCAGAAAAGCTGCCCGTTCCGAAAAGGATGCTGATCTGGCCTTTTTCACAACACTTGCGGTGCGCTTCTAATATAGAGGAGCGGGATGCTTCTCCCTGCACATGAAGGTGCCAGCCAAGTTTTTTGATATCGGCACGCATTTTTTCCGCGACTTGATTCATCTGCCAATAAGAGGAAAACAGCACCAGAGTTGCCGTTTCTCCTTCTATGTATTCCATCAATATATCGGGAAGATGACCGGTGAACTTCTCGTCTTGCGGTTCACAAGGCATGGCTGGAACCACCAGACGTGCGTTTTCCTGGTAATTGAACGGGGAGGGCAGTGCAAGAAACTTGGTGCCATCATTTTCGTCCAGTCCCACCTGACGACAAAAATACGTAAATGAGTTCAAAGCGCGTAACGTGGCTGACAGCAGACAGACTCCAGCTGCTCGTGACCAAAGCAGTTGGTCCAGTCGCCAACCGATCTCCAACGGTGATACATGAACTATCAGATCAGATTCGCGTTCGGGACATTTTTGGATCCACCTCGCCAGTGGCGCACCTTTATCTGAATTGGGTTGTGCCATCAGTGTCCACACTTTTTCGAGATTCTCTAAGCGCTGTAAAAAGAAGGCGGACTCGGCAAGAAGCGGGTCGGCAAGTCTGGAAGCGAGTTCTCCATCTTTTATACGTTCTGAGATAAGGTCATGGAGCTTAGCGAGTGACTGATTAGCTTTTTTTGCTGCTTTTTGCATTTCTTTAGATTCGAGATGCAAGGCTTCCGGCAATTCGCCATCTGCAAAGCGATAAATACCATCATTATTCAGTGGGAGCCCAATCAGCATGTCGCGGATGCCTCGAAGCCCGGGAATAAGCGCTTGGATTCCTGACTGCAACGCATCTAAAAAGCGACCACTGCGTTTGATGTCGCCGCCATTGGCAATCTTGGATGCACTTTGGTTTAGTTTTTCCAGCCAGGAAGCAGCACCTACTAAACTTGCAGATGCAGCTGAGAAGTCACGTGCTACGGTCGGCAAATGGTGAGCTTCGTCGATCATATAAAGAGCGTGCTCTGGCTCAGGCAGGATAACGCCACCACCTAGTTCTAAGTCCGCCATCAGTAAACTGTGGTTAGCAACAACAACATCTGCTTTGTCGAGATGTTCCCGGGCCTTTGCGAATGGGCAGTTGCGGTGAGCGGCTAATCCTGAATGGCATGTGTGTTTATCTGAAACAATGGTTTGCCAGAGATGATCGGGAATACTCTTGGGCCAAGCATCCCTGTCGCCGTTCCATTTTCCACGTGTGTAGGCGTCATACATGGTGTTAACCATATCAATATCTGTTTTTTTTGGCTTCTCAGTAAACAGTGCTTGTTGTCCGTGGCCTTCTGCATTGGCTGCTGCGGCCAACTTTTCGCCGCAGCAATAACGCTGACGACCCTTGGCCAAAACAAAACTGAATTCTCGTGGAACGACGCGGCGAAAGAGAGGCAGGTCTTTCTCTATTAATTGCTCTTGGAGTGCGACAGTGGCCGTCGAAACTATGACCTTTTTATTGTTATTCAGTGCGTATGAAATAGAACCCATCAGGTAAGCCATTGACTTACCAATGCCTGTACCCGCCTCGGCAACTAAAATGCGTCTTTTGGGATTGTATTCCCCTGCAAGTGTCTTGGCGATTTCGGCTACGAGGTAATTTTGCGCTTTTCTTGGAATAAAATTCTGTAATTGCGCCTTCAAATTCTCGTAGCTGGAGCGGATGTCTTTTTTAGTTGATGGACTAAGCATGATTGTCACAGTTTGGGTTATAGAACCGCATTATATCACGCGTGGAGAATGTGAAAGAGTTCAAGTATTCGATCATTCATTCTGAAATGTGCGATTTAGATCACGAATATCAGTTGAACTAATATTAGCTATCACTATGAAATCCAAAGGGAATGCCATTCACTGCATAGATCGCCTAAGGGTAGCATAATATTCTAAAATTGTGTTTATTGATGGCCAATATTGGTTTTATGCTCTAATTAATCATTGCGATCGACTTTGCAGAAAATTGACAATGTGGTTTCATTTTCGTGACCACACTCGATGCAATGAATTCAAGTGATTGTATTTAAAGGTTATTTTTATTTTTTGATATTGATTTTGATTGATTTGACAGATTTTAGATTTCTCTGCACTCTAAGTTTCGAAGTTTAAGCGTACTTGTTGTGACGTTTTAGTGACGTTGTGACATGTACAAAATAAAAGGGATCCTGGAACAGGAATTCCAATCTAATAAAGAAAAGGCAGTGGATTAACATGAAAAAGACTATCCTAGCGATGGCAGTACCAGCTCTGCTGGCTGCTGGTGCAGTAAATGCAGCAACCGTTTACGATCAAGACGGTGTAACTGTAACTATCGGCGGTGCTGCTGAAGTACAGATCATTCAAGAATATGAGTTTAATCAGCAAGACGTCGATTTGGATGTACGTCTTGACGATGGCGAGCTGAACTTTGGCATCGATGTGGCAGTTAGCGAAAGCCTCACAGCACTTGGCTACTTTGACTTCGAAAACGAAGGCGGTTCTGTAAAGAACACCGAACTGTGGGCTGGCTTTAAAGGCGATTTCGGTCAGTTGACTGCTGGTCGTATGTACACTTTTTGGGATGATACAAATATCAATGAAGATATTGAACTAGGTTTGGAAGGTGTTGATAGCAGCCTGCCTGCAAGCGGCAATGACGTAATTAAGTACCGTTACGATGGCGACGCATTCTGGTTTGGTGTTGCGCACAATCTAAAGCAAAACGGTTCTGAAGAAGAAACTTTCAAAGACGTAAGCGGCAACCTGGTTCGCGAAGTGACAGTTAACAATGCAACCCACACAGATGCTGGTGTAGGTACTTCTTTTGCTGGTGTTGACTTGGCTGCCTACTTCATCGCTGCGGAGAAGACTCCGACTGTAAACGACACTAAAAATGACAAAATCAAGTCAGACGCTTTCCAAGTGAGCGCCGTTTACAACGTTGACGCGTTTACTGTAGGCGCTTCTTACACTGATTTTGAGCAGAAAACAGCCGGTGCTCAAGATAAAGACAAATCTGGACACTATGTAGAGCTTCTTGCTGGTTATGGCGTTGGCGATTTCCAATACTACTTGGGTTATAATTTCGGCGAGAACGACGATAACTCTGAAGGTAGCAACATCTACGCAAATGCAACTTATAAGATGCACAGCAATGTTAAAACCTATGTAGAACTGGGCTGGGCTGAGAAAAAGGACGCAAGCGGAAACACCAATGCTAAGGATTACGGCGATGCGACTGGTTTCTTAGTAGGTATGGAAGTTAAATTCTAATATAACTTCTAACTTTGAAAACATTGCCGGAGCTGCCCTTATGTGGCAGCTCTTTTTTTATCAGGATAAGGGAAGTTAATGAGACTGTTAGCCGTATATAGTGCCTTATTAGTTTTTACTTCTGTCGTTGCGGCGACTGAAATTGAAATTGGTACAGATCTACAAGCGTATGTTTTAAACGGAAAGGAAGTGGATGCTAGTAGTGGTGATAGGCTCAATTTAGTTGATGGAAGCAATCAATTGGTTGTCCGTTACAAATCCATTCTAAACGATGGTTCAAACACTAAGTTCTTTGAATCTAAACCTTATGTGTTTCAATTTACCAATATGGGACAAGATCTCTCTATATCTATTGAGCGTTTCCGGAAACATATCCAGGCTGAGAAAGCATTTAAAAAAGGAACTGCAGAGTGGTTCATTAAAGATAGTACGGATAAAAAGGTCGCTTTCCAGTTCGATGAGCTTCCTGGTAATTCGGGTTTTCTTCCATATGGCGATCTCCCAAAAGCACTGGCTACGTACAACAAGAAAAACGGTATCTACTTCGAAGGCCAGGAAATCAAAGATCTCAATGAAGAGGTTGTCGTTGCTGTTTCTGAAACTGGCAAAGTGGAATTAACCGGCGACGCGCTTGCACAGCTCAAACTCTGGTACACCAAGGCATCAAAAGAAGAACGCAAAGCGTTCCGTATATGGGTGATTGACCAAGAGTAAAAAACGCCGAAAGGCGTTTTTTATGCGTGACGATATCGACTGTGAGCTCTGCAAGCACGGCAGCGAGACTCGGCAGGATCAGACAATATGTCCTCTTCTTCTGTCTCTTCCTCCAGTCTGCACAAAGACCATACAAACCTGTATGAATGGCACAAAGCGCGGCATCTATCTTTTTAAGCCGTAAACCCTCTTCATGCAAAGAGGCATTTTTTTCCTTTCTACACAGTTTAATAAGGTGTGCAGTCGGAACGTTAGAAACGTCCAATCCAGTCAGGCTAATCAGTGCATCTTCTAATCTGCTGCGTACCGCTTCCTTCTCATTCGCGAGCTTTTGTTGTAGCTGTGCTACAGTTTCTGTATTAATCATTGTGATGTCTCGGTGCGCGATGTGACCGAAACAGTGTAGTGAAACCGACTGTCTTTGTTCTGATATATATCAAGACAAAAAGAGATAAACCCTGCTGTTTGTCGGTATTTAGCCGTACGTTAAACGGTTATATTTGCAGCCAGCTCAATAAAGTCAGAACTAAAAGGATGTAAAAAGATGGACGCTAATTTCAAAGACCCGTTTAACTTTGCTTATTTCTTGGGAATGATTGCAGTACTGTTTATACCAACCTTGCCTGCAACCTTGACGTGGATTGGTATGCTAAGCAGGTAGAGACCTTTTCGGGAGGAAGAGTGCAAGAATCGATAAAACGAATACTTCTACTATGTGTTGGATGGCTCTGTGTGCTTTTAGGTGTCATTGGCATTTTTCTCCCGTTGTTACCCACAACACCTTTCTTGCTTCTGGCCAGTGCGTGTTTTATGCGTGGGTCTCCGCGCATTGCCAACTGGTTACATAACCATCCTACTTTTGGCCCAGTCATCAATAACTGGAATGAACATCGGGCTATCGACAAGAAAATAAAGCGCAGGGCAACATTTTTTATTGTGCTCAGCTTTTCTCTTTCGATCGCCATTGTTCCTGAGCTTTGGCACAAGGTCATGTTGGCTTCAATGTGCGCCGCACTTTTATTTTGGTTTAACCGTTTGCGTGAAATCGAACCTGTTGCCCGCGCCACAGAAAATACATAACATGACTCCTTCGTCTCCCCATCAGCTGGCTTGTGATAGCAGGCGTAAATGGGGTCATTTACTTCCAGCATTATCGGAAGCCACATAACGTGGTGAGTCATTATGAGCCAAGACAAAATCGCATTTATCAAAGACAGCATCAAAACCATCCCAGATTATCCAAAGCCAGGTATCATGTTCCGCGATATCACCAGTTTGATGGAAAACGCAGACGCCTATAAAGCCACCATTGGACTACTTGTCGAAAAATATAAAGATCAAGGTTTCACCAAAATCGTAGGGACTGAATCCCGTGGTTTCCTGTTTGGTGCTCCGTTGGCGCTAGAGTTGGGTGTGGGTTTTGTTCCAGTACGTAAGCCAGGAAAATTGCCACGCGAAGTGATCAGTGAGAGCTACGAGCTGGAATACGGTGTAGACAAACTGGAAATCCACACTGATGCTATCGTTGAAGGCGACAAAGTGCTGATGGTTGACGACTTGCTTGCGACTGGTGGTACGATCGAAGCTACAACCAAGTTGATCCGCCGTTTGGGTGGCGATGTGGCTCACGCTGCTTTTATCATCAATCTGCCTGAAATCGGCGGTGAAAAGCGCCTTCAAGAGAGTGGCATTGACGTATACAGTATCTGCCAGTTTGACGGTCACTAATCGAGCGTTTAAACACTTAAAGAGAGAGGAGCGTGATCGTCAAGATCGCGCTCTTTTTGTGTCTGTGCTAGCATGGCAAAAGACTATAGAAAGAATTTATAACGCATGAGTTATCAGGTACTAGCCAGAAAATGGCGACCACACCAGTTCCAAGATGTGGTTGGCCAATCCCATGTATTGACCGCTTTAGCGAATGCGCTCGATCATAATCGTTTGCATCACGCCTATCTGTTCAGCGGCACGCGCGGTGTGGGTAAGACCACTATCGCCCGCATCTTTGCGAAAGGGTTGAACTGCGAACAGGGTGTGACCTCAACGCCTTGTGGAGTGTGCTCGACTTGTCAGGAAATCGATCAAGGTAGGTTTGTTGACCTGTTGGAGATTGATGCTGCTTCGCGCACCAAAGTAGAAGACACTCGTGACCTCTTAGACAATGTTCAGTACAAACCTGCTCGTGGTCGCTACAAAGTCTATCTGATAGACGAAGTGCACATGCTCTCGCGTCACAGCTTTAATGCGCTGCTCAAGACACTTGAAGAGCCGCCTGAGTACGTAAAGTTCCTGTTGGCGACCACAGATCCGCAAAAACTGCCAGTCACCATTTTGTCGCGCTGTTTGCAATTTCATTTAAAGCATTTAGATGCCACGCAGATTAAAGATCAACTCACGCATATCCTAGAGCAAGAAGCAGTTGCGGCTGAACCTCGCGCCTTGTCCCTTATCGCGCGTGCAGCAGAAGGCAGTATGCGTGATGCGTTGTCTTTGACTGATCAGGCAATTGCCTTGGGTAATGGCAGTGTGCAGGAAGGGCAGGTGACAGAGATGCTGGGTACCTTGAGTACTGATCAGGCGATTTTGTTGCTTGAAGCGTTGGCTGAAGGTCATGCAAATCATGTTATGCAGTGCCTGACACACTTGTCCGAAGTCGGTGTAGAGTGGAATGGACTATTAAAGGAAATTGCGGGGCAGTTGCATCGCGTGGCTATGGCGCAAGCTTTGCCAGAAGTTGTTGATAAAACTTCACCGGATGCAGAGCGTATTTTAATGCTCAGCCAATCTATCTCACCGCAAGACGCGCAACTTTTCTATCAGATAGCACTGCAAGGACGTCAGGATCTGCCTTATGCTCCGGATGGCCGTGCTGGTCTTGAAATGGTTTTGCTGCGTATGTTGGCATTTAGGCCAGTCACCTCTCAGCAGTATGAGCCCTCTGCAGTAAGTGTTCCTTCAAGTGAGCCAGACAAACCTTCTGCAGCAACAGTGCCTCAGGCTAATACTCGCCTAGAAACCTTAAAAGCACAGGTTGAAGCCAGTCGAACAGTGAGCAAAGCTGCTCCAGCTCCAGCTCCAGCTCCAGCTCCAGCTCCAGCTCCAGCTCCAGCTCCAGCTCCAGCTCCAGCTCATGTAGCCGTGCAGCCAGAAACGATGCCAACACGGCCGCAGCAATTGCCGGATCCTCAGCCAAATATGGTTCAGGACGATCCTCAAATGTCTGCCCACATGGCAGCGATGGAGATGGAAGCGCAAAGGGAAACCGAGTCTCATACTGAATACGATGTACCTTCCCAGTCATCTGCGGGCTCTTCACCTCAGCAGCCTCAGCAAACATCGCCTTCTTCTGCTGGTAGTTTAGTGGCCGCGCGTAACATGTTGAGAAGTCGCGTCCGCCAACAAGAGGACCAATCGCCAAAAAAGGGTAGTGCGGCAACAGCCGGCGGTGATGCACTGTCGGTTATCGACCGGATCGCAGCAAAGCATAAGCCTGCTGATCCCGAAGTTTTTCAACAAACGTCGATGCCGAATGAAAATGCCGCGACCCAAGATGAAGCTTATCGTTGGAAACCGACCAAGATAGAATCGACAGAAGAGAAAGTTGTTTCTGTTACGCCAGACAAAATTAAAAAAGCGCTTCAACATGAGCGCACGCCTGAGATGCGTGACAAGCTCGAAAAAGAGTCGGTTGAACTTGACGAATGGAGCCGTATTGCTTGCGCATTGGATGCACCACGATTAGTAAAGCAAATGGCGCTTAATGCATCCATGGAACGAGATGGTGACCAGATTAATCTTTGTCTCCGTTCTGAGCAGGCGCATTTGAATACAGAAAAATCGCAAGCAGCCTTGTTGGAAGCGCTAAGCATCCAACTAGGCGCATCAATAACCTTGTCGGTCACGCTTGGAGATGCTGGTATCACGCCACTCGAATGGCGCGACAGACTTTATGCAGAAAAATTGGCTCAGGCTTCCCAAAGCCTGAGTGATGATCCCAATGTTCGCTTCATCTGCCAGCGTTTTTCTGCGCAGATAGATGAAGAGAGCGTTAGACCTATATAAACCTAATGGGCTGTGATTCACTGAATGTCAGCCCAAAGCTACTTAGAGAGAACAATATGTTTGGTAAAGGCGGAATGGGCAACCTGATGAAGCAGGCGCAGCAGATGCAAGAGCGCATGCAAAAGATGCAGGAAGAAATTGCGAATATGGAAGTCACTGGCGAAGCTGGGGCAGGCTTGGTAAAAGTGACCATCACTGGCAGCCATAGTGTTCGTCGTGTAGAGCTTGATGACAGCTTGATGGAAGACGACAAAGACATGCTGGAAGATCTGATTGCCGCTGCGTTCAATGATGCAGCACGTCGCATTGAAGAAGCGCAGAAAGAGAAAATGGCTTCAGTGACTGGTGGTATGCAGATGCCACCAGGCTTCAAAATGCCATTCTAAATATGCGTACAAGCCAACTGCTTGAGCAGTTGATGGAAGCCTTGCGTTGTTTACCTGGGGTCGGCCCCAAATCTGCACAGCGTATGGCTTTTCATCTTCTGCAACGAAATCGTCAAGGTGGCGTAAAGCTCTCCGAAGCCTTGCTTGCAGCAATGACCGACATCGGTCATTGCGAAAAATGCCGGACCTTTACTGAAGAGGAGGAGTGTGCGATTTGCGCTAATCCTCGTCGTCAGGAGAATGGTCAAATCTGTGTGGTAGAAAGTCCGGCAGATATTGCCGCCATCGAGGCTACTGGCCAATACTCTGGCCGTTACTTCGTTCTTATGGGGCATTTATCGCCACTTGACGGTATTGGTCCTTCTGATATCGGTTTGGATTTATTGGAAAAGCGTTTATCGTCAGAGTCAATTTCTGAGCTGATACTCGCAACCAACCCAACGGTAGAAGGTGAAGCGACAGCGCATTACATCAGTGAGCTTTGTCTAGAACACAGCGTCATTGCGAGCCGCATTGCGCATGGTGTGCCGATGGGAGGAGAATTAGAGCTGGTGGACGGCACTACGCTCTCTCACTCGATTATTGGAAGACACCGTTTAGGATAAAAAAGGCCGCTTGAGCGGCCTTTTTAGTTGCACTGGCGTAAGTGATATTACGATTTGCTATAAAGCACCAGCGAACCATGGTTCAAACTGGTAAGCAGCAGTGAACCGTCATTCAATACATCAATGCGGCGAACCTTTTCAGCGCCTAGGCGATAGAAGGTACGAACCAATGTTAAATCCTCTTCAGAGAACTCAGTTGTATCACCGGTAGTGACGTCTTTGATACTGCCGAGTTTCAGTTTCAGATAACCGCCACTGACTTCCCATTCCCCGGATTCTGAAACAGACATCACTACTTGGGTGTTTTGCTCCTCGTTCTTCAACACAATTTGAGTGTCACGGGAATAAGTATTATCGGGTAAAAACACCATATTGCTTTGTTGTTCGGTCTGTGTGAGGCCTGCCACATCCCGATAGTCGGCCTCTTCAATATGATTGATGGTGCGTGACTTCCATTCCTTAGATAACAGCAGGTTGGAAGTGCGCATATCTTCGCCGAGGAAAATCCAGGCGCTAACTAATACTGAAATCAGCAACATGGCAAATGGGCCAAATCGCTTTAGCTGATCACGACGTCTTGGTACGTTATGACTCAACGACATAGTGCATCACTCCCTTGCTGGCTTGTGAGAAGTACATAAGTGATGTTGTCATCAGCGTCTTTTGCGGTGTGGATGTAGTTCAGGGAAATTTGGTTATCCTGCCCACCCGTAACAATCACTTCTTCCAATTCGCGCTTTTCACGGTAGAAACCAATGTACTTTTCAACACAGCGCTGAACCATAGGCTGCCATTGGTTGATACGCGCATTGGTCACGGGAACGTAAACCGGTACATCTTCGACCGTTAAGATTTCCCTAAATGCTTCAGATTTAGGAGTGGAAGCAACGTAAAATGCCAGAGGTACCAGCAATGCGAGCACGAATGCTACCCATGAGCCCAGCGGGATTTTTACCGTAACCGGAGTGCTAGGAATGTCCAATTGTTCTGGCTGAGGTGCCGTTATAGCAACGTTTGTTGGTGACTCTTGCAACTCGCTTTCAGCCTCAGTGGCTACGATCTCTGCTTCTACAACATCGTCTTCCTTCTCAGTGGCAGTAGATTTTGGCAGGTCAACTTCTTGATCGTTATAGACCTCTACTGAACACACTACCTGATATCCGCGTTTTGGCACGGTTTTGACAAACATCGGGCTTTTCGTGGAGTCTTTCAGGCCTTTTCTTAAGGTAGAAATAGATTGTGTCAGGCTTGAATCGTCGACTTCGAAACCTTGCTTACGCCATACAAAGTCGTGGATTCGGTTTCGGGTGACAATAGCGTGAGGCTCTTCTATCAGAACCATCAATACTCGGCACTCGTTACTGCCCAGTCGAATCAACTCATCATTTTCATAAAGATCGATCAAAGAACTGTCGCTGGGAGAAAAAACAAAACGCTCTCCCAGAAGGTAACGGTTCGATTTATTTAACATTCGATTTACTTACCTGCGCGAATCTTGAAAAGTTTGGCGGGTTAACCTCGAACTTGGAGGTGAATAGCGCCTAAATTGGCTAAAAATAAAGACGATTATACCTGAAATGCGAAAAATAGCTCAAGAAATCAAAAATTCCTTGCTCGCCCTTGAATTGGAAAATTGCGGCCATATTTACAGGAAGTGATTCAATCAAAATACATTTAGTTTGGGGTTAAAATGACCGATCAAGCGACTCTACAAAGTAAGGAAACGCGTGGTTTCCAATCTGAAGTGAAGCAACTGCTGCACTTGATGATCCACTCACTCTATTCCAACAAAGAGATCTTCCTGCGTGAACTGATCTCTAATGCATCGGATGCATCTGACAAGCTGCGTTTCAAGGCACTGTCTGATTCTGCGCTGTATGAGAATGATGGTGATCTTCGCGTTCGCCTAAGCGTTAACAAAGAAGCGGGCACTTTGACCGTTGAAGATAACGGCATTGGCATGAGCCGCGATGAGGTGATTGAGAACCTCGGAACAATTGCAAAATCTGGCACGGCTGACTTTTTTAAACAACTTTCAGAAGATCAATCGAAAGACAGTCAGCTGATTGGTCAGTTTGGTGTGGGCTTCTACTCTGCCTTTATTGTGGCCGACAAAGTCACCGTCACGACCCGTGCGGCAGGCACTGATGCTTCAGAGGGTGTGCAGTGGGAATCGGCAGGTGAAGGTGAATACACCATCGAAGGTGTTGAAAAAACCACTCGCGGTACCTTGATTACTCTTCACCTGCGAGAAGAGGATAAAGAGTTTCTAGACGAGTGGCGTCTGCGTGACGTGATTGGTAAATACTCAGATCATATCGGCATTCCTGTCGAAATGTGGGAGCAGGAACGCGACGAAGAAGGCAAAGAAACCGATGTAGGCAAGTGGGAAAAGGTTAATAAAGCTCAGGCGCTTTGGACTCGTTCAAAATCAGATATTTCTGATGAAGAGTACAATGAGTTCTATAAGCATCTGTCCCATGATTTCGCTGACCCACTGCAGTGGAGCCACAATCGCGTAGAAGGTAAAAATGACTATACCAGCCTTCTTTACATCCCTTCTAAAGCACCATGGGATATGTTTAACCGCGATCATAAGCATGGTCTGAAGCTTTATGTGCAACGCGTGTTCATCATGGATGATGCATCGCAGTTCATGCCGAACTACTTGCGCTTTGTCCGTGGTTTGATTGACTCAAACGATCTGCCATTGAATGTTTCCCGTGAAATTCTGCAAGACAATAAAGTGACTCAGTCTTTGCGTAACGCTTGCACCAAGCGTGTTCTGACTATGCTAGAGCGTTTGGCAAATAACGACCCGGACAAATACCAGAGCTTCTGGAAAGAATTTGGTTTGGTACTGAAAGAAGGTCCTGCGGAAGATTTCTCAAACCGTGAGAAAGTCGCGGGTTTGCTGCGCTTTGCCTCGACTGAAACGGACAGTAGTGAACAAACGGTTTCCCTCGCTGACTATGTATCTCGCATGAAGGAAGAGCAGGACAAGATTTACTACCTGACTGCAGATTCTTATCAGGCAGCAAAAAATAGTCCTCACTTAGAGCAATTCAAAGCCAAAGGCATTGAAGTGATCCTGATGTACGATCGCATCGATGAATGGCTGATGAGCTACCTGCCGGAGTTTGACGGCAAGCAGTTCCAAGCGATCACTAAAGCGGATCTGGATCTCAGCAAGTTTGAAGACGACGCTGAGAAAGAGAAACGTGAAGAAACCGAGAAAGAGTTTGCTTCTGTTGTTGATAGAACTAAAGCATATCTCGGTGACCGTGTGAAAGATGTTCGCCCTACCTTCAAACTGTCCGGCACACCAGCTGTGGTGGTCACCGATCAGTTTGAAATGGGAACACAGATGGCGAAGCTACTGGCTGCGGCTGGGCAAGAAGCGCCAGAAGTGAAATACATCTTTGAAATGAATCCAGAACACACGCTGGTGAAGCAAATGGCCGACGAAGCGGACGAAGAAGTGTTCGGTCGCTGGGTTGAGATGCTGTTAGGTCAGGCGATGCTTGCAGAGCGCGGCTCGATGGATGACCCATCTCAGTTCTTGAGTGCGGTGAACCAACTTCTGACTAAAGGCTAATTGAATAACGATTCATTATCGTTATTAATATGACGAGCTCAGCGGGAATGCTGGGCTTGATAGCTTCAATACCTAAATGATTTTGTGATCCATCGCCTCTTCTTTTGCCGACCAATGTCGAATGAAGGAACAGAGAGACTAGAACCGATACCAGCGCCAATTGTGTTGAAAACGTCGGGCACGAGGTTGTTTAGGTATCAATATACGTGTATGTTTCGTGTTTTTGCGAAACTCCAAAGTAAATAAAGGGGATAACTATGCGCATCATTCTTCTGGGCGCACCAGGTGCAGGTAAAGGGACTCAAGCGCAGTTCATCATGGAAAAATATGGTATTCCACAAATTTCCACTGGTGACATGCTGCGTGCAGCAATCAAAGCCGGCACCGAGCTGGGCAAACAGGCGAAAGCAGTTATCGACGCGGGCCAACTGGTATCTGACGATATCATCCTTGGTCTGGTTAAAGAGCGCATTGCACAAGAAGACTGTGCGAAAGGCTTCCTTCTGGATGGCTTCCCACGCACTATTCCACAGGCAGACGGCCTGAAAGACATCGGCGTAGTGGTTGACTACGTACTGGAATTTGACGTGCCAGACAGCGTTATCGTTGAACGTATGAGTGGTCGCCGCGCGCACCTAGCTTCTGGCCGTACTTACCACGTTGTTTACAACCCGCCTAAAGTGGAAGGTAAAGACGACGTGACTGGCGAAGATCTGGTTGTTCGTGATGACGACAAAGAAGAAACTGTACGCGCACGTCTGGGTGTATACCACGACCAAACAGCGCCACTGATCGCTTACTACTCGAAAGAAGCAGAAGCAGGCAACACCAAGTACCTGAAATTTGATGGTACTCAGCAGGTTGCAGAAGTAAGCCAAGAAATCGCTAAAGCGCTGGGTTAATAACCTCAGTGTTTAAAAAAAGGGCAATCAATGCGATTGCCCTTTTTTGATCTTTTTCTCCCAAAGAGAAGTAGTGGTATCCTCGGGGTAAAACAATCTGTGTTGCAGGACGAAATGGAAAACAAAAACAACAAAGTAGGAGTGTTGCTGGCTAACCTCGGCACACCGGAAGCACCGACCGCACAAGCAGTAAAAGCCTTTCTCAGCGAATTCCTTCATGATCAGCGTGTCGTCGATATGACACGTTGGCTTTGGTGTCCGTTATTGCACGGGATTATCTTGCCTGTGCGTTCTCCTAAGGTAGCAAAACTCTATCAAACCGTCTGGATGGAAGAGGGTTCACCACTGATGGTCTACTCAAAACGTCAAAAAGCCGCGTTGGAGCGTGAAACTGGACTACCAGTGGAGTTGGGTATGACCTATGGAAACCCAAGCATTCTGGCGGGGGTTGAATCATTAAAAGCCAGAGGCTGTAATAAAATTCTCGTATTGCCGCTTTATCCACAGTACTCGCGCACCACGACGGCGGCTGTTTTCGACAAAATTGCCAAATCACTCAAACAAATGCCCGAATTGCCAGAGTTCCGTTTTGTGAACCACTATTACAGCGAAGAAAGCTATATTGAAGCACTGGCGCAATCGGTTGAAGCGCATTGGGCAGAGCATGGTAAACCTGACATGCTGCTGTGCTCTTATCACGGCATTCCTAAACGTTACGCAGATAACGGTGATCCTTACAAGACACATTGCTTAGGGACAACAGAAAAACTAGTAGCAAGATTGTCCAGCGATGTACCGCTGAAAACGACATTCCAGTCACGTTTTGGTCGTGAAGAGTGGCTACAGCCCTATACAGACAAGACCCTTGAGACGTTGCCTGGCGAGGGGGTAAAACGTCTGGATGTTATTACGCCAGCATTCTCGGCGGATTGTTTGGAGACTTTGGAAGAGATTTCTGAGCAATGTCACGAGAGTTTTATAGAAGCGGGCGGCGAGACGTTCAGATACATCCCTTGCCTCAATGATTCTCCTGCTCATATCGACATGATGAAACTGTTGGTGGAGAGAAATACCAAAAGTTGGTAACGCCTTCTTTTCATTTTTATTTATGCCTGGGCTGACTTTTCACCCGGGCATATTTTTGTCCGAAAGATTCCTCGTTGAAATATGTGTGATAGAATTCGCACTTTCGCCACAACAACGACGCATTGAATCATGAAATTCCCGGGCCAACGCAAGTCTAAGCATTACTTTCCTGTCCATGCACGCGATCCACTATTGGTGCAAGCGAGCGAGCAGCGCAAGCTGAAACGTCCACATGTTATCGGTATCGACCAGACGCTGGTGGATATTGAAGCAAAAGTAGCAGACGACTTCGTTGCGAAATACGAACTGAGTAAGGGCCATTCTTTGGTGATTGATGACAAGCGTGCAGAATCGCTGTATCAGGAACTAAAAGACAACAATATGGTTAGCCATGAGTTTGCGGGTGGTACCATTGGCAACACGCTGCATAACTACTCAACGCTTGCTGACGACAAATCCATCCTGCTTGGTGTCATGAGCCAGGATATTACTATCGGCAGTTATGCGTATCGTTACCTCTGCAACACTTCAAGCCGTATGGATTTGAACTATTTGCAGGCGGTTCTGGGCCCAATTGGTCGTTGTTACACGTTGATCAGTGAAGAAGGTGAACGTACCTTTGCGATCAGTGAAGGTTTGATGAACCAGCTCCACGCAGATTCTATCCCAGAGCACATCTTCCAAAATGCGTCAGCACTGGTACTTACAGCCTACTTGGTTCGCTGTAAAGAAGGCGATCCAATGCCAGAAGCGACCATGAAAGCGATCGAGTTTGCGAAGATGCACGATGTACCAGTGGTGATGACCATGGGTACCAAGTACGTGATTCAGAACAATCCGCAATGGTGGCGTGACTTCCTGTCAGAGCATGTTTCTGTTGTTGCGATGAACGAAGAAGAAGCGGAAGCGCTGACTGGTGAACCTGATCCATTGTTGGCGGCAGACAAAGCCCTTGAGTGGGTAGATATGGTGCTGTGTACAGCAGGACCGGTAGGGCTTTACATGGCTGGCTATACCGAAGAAGAAGCCAAGCGTGAAACCAGTTTGCCGTTGCTCCCTGGTTCAATTGCCGAATTCAACCGTTACGAATTCAGCCGCCCGATGAAAAAGTCAGAGTGTGAAAACCCATTTAAGGTTTACTCACACATTGCGCCTTACATGGGTGGTCCAGAGCGTATCAAAAACACCAATGGTGCGGGTGATGGCGCATTGTCAGCGGTACTACATGATATGTCAGCAAACCGCTATCACCGTGATAATGTGCCAAACTCCAGCAAGCACGCCCATTCATTCCTGACCTACAGCTCGTTCTCTCAGGTATGTAAATACGCCAACCGCGTAAGCTATGAAGTACTGGCGCAGCATTCACCGCGTTTGTCTCGTGGTTTGCCAGAGAAAGAGGATTCGCTCGAAGAGGCCTACTGGGAACGCTAAATCACTGCCTTATTTGACACTTATGTGGCGTTGATTTCATGATTTCTCTCGGTCACTTAGCGGACTAAGCTCCCGAGCAGAAATCATTTTACCGCCTTGCCTGAGCGCCAACTAATTTGTGATTGCCGATTTCATGAAGAAAAATCCGCCACGTGGGCGGATTTTCTAATAGCGGTTTAAGTGCTGAAGCTTATGCTTTGTTGTAAGCCTCGTTGTGAACAGCAGCTACAGCTCGACCAGAAGGGTCGGCGCTGTTTTTGAAGCTCTCATCCCACTCAATCGCCTTGGCGCTTGAACAGGCGATTGATGGGCCACCTGGAACACATTCTGCCGCTGATGGCAGCGGGAACAGCTCTTCAAAGATCTCACGGTAAACGTAAGCTTCTTTGGTTTGTGGTGTGTTGTAAGGGAAGCGGAAGCTAGCCGATTCCATTTGCTGATCGGTGACCTTCTCTTCCGCAACGGCACGCAGAGTGTCAATCCAGCCGTAACCAACACCGTCTGAGAACTGTTCTTTCTGGCGCCATGCGATCGAATCTGGTAGGTAATGCTCAAAACACTCACGCAGGATGTGTTTTTCCATCTTGCCGTTACCACACATCTTGTCTTTCGGGTTCAAGCGCATTGCTACATCGATAAACTCTTTATCGAGGAAAGGAACACGACCTTCCACACCCCATGCCGCCAGTGATTTGTTCGCACGGGCACAGTCAAACATGTTCAGTGCCAAAAGCTTACGTACGGTCTCTTCATGGAACTCTTGGGCGTTAGGCGCTTTGTGGAAGTACAGGTAGCCACCGAAGATTTCATCTGCACCTTCACCGGACAGTACCATTTTGATGCCCATAGCTTTGATTTTACGACCCATCAGGTACATCGGGGTAGATGCACGGATAGTTGTTACGTCGTAAGTTTCAATGTGGTAGATAACATCACGAATAGCGTCCAGACCTTCCTGAATGGTGTAGGTCATTTCGTGGTGAACAGTGCCAATTTTCTCTGCTACTTCACGAGCAGCTTTCAGATCTGGCGCGCCTTCCAGGCCAATCGCAAAGGAGTGAAGCTGAGGCCACCATGCAGCGCTCTTGTCATCATCTTCAACACGCATTGCGGCGAAACGTTTAGCCACAGCTGAAGTAATAGAAGAATCCAAACCACCGGAAAGCAGAACACCATATGGAACATCAGTCATCAGTTGACGCTTAACCGCAGCCTCTAACGCCGCTGTGAGTTCTTCTTTGCTTGAGGTGTTGTTTTCAACCGCTGCGAACTCATTCCAATCGCGCACATAGTAACGAACAGGCTCAGCATCTTTAGAGCCGTAGCTGCAACCTGGAGGGAATTCACTGATAGTTTTACATACTGGAACCAGCGCTTTCATTTCAGACGCAACATAGTAGTTACCGTGCTCATCATAACCCTGATAGAGAGGGATGATACCAATGTGGTCACGGCCAATCAGATATTCGTCTTTCTCTTCGTCGTAAAGCGCGAAAGCAAAAATACCGTTCAGCTCTTCAAGAAGATCAGCGCCTTTATCCTGATACAGAGCAAGGATCACTTCACAATCGGAATCAGTTTGAAACTCGTACTTACCCTCGTAACGTGCGCGAATTTCTTTGTGGTTATAGATTTCGCCGTTCACAGCCAGTACCACTTTGCCGTCTGGGCTATAGAGAGGTTGGGCGCCGGAGTTCAAACCAACGATGGCCAGGCGCTCGTGCGCAAGAATAGCACGCTCAGATGAGTAAATACCTGACCAGTCAGGGCCACGGTGACGCAGTTTCTTGGACATTTCCAAAGCACTTTCGCGAAGTGCAGACGCATCTGACTTAATATCCAGAATGCCAAATACAGAACACATAAATCCCTCTCTAAACTTCCTGCTGCCGCCTTTGTAAGGCTCATTTTATTTTGCGTTGTGTTCAATTTGCCAACTTGGATAAAAAAAGCAAGCAAGAGCGAGAAAAAAAATATCAAACCTGGTGTGTGATTAGAAAATATTTGGCTAAGTTCGTATTTTGGTGAATATGGATTATTGTGTGATGAAAAAAGCGCCAATCAAGAGGGTAAGATGGCGCTTTCAAGTGTGTACTAGGCGAAGAATCTGCTTAACGATTTAACTGTTCTTTCACGTGACGCGCGAAACCTGATCCTGCTTCTCGGTAGATGTTATAGGCCTCATCTACGCCGAGCCCCTTAAGCTGCTCCAGTTCATCAGCGTAACGGGCGATAGCAGCAACTCTGCCTTTAAAATTAAGTTGATTAATCTGCTCCATGGCAATGGTATTGGCGTGGCTGTTTGGCATCGCTAATAAGATGAGTTCTATTTGCTTTGAAGATATTACTCGCGACCAGAAGTCAGGGTCTGTAGCGTCTCCCAGAATAACCTTACGCCCTTCATTGCCATGACGCTCGACAGAGTCTTCACGAGCCTCAATGCCTAACACTGCTTCAGAGTAGTCTTCTGATAGCTCGTCATATGCCCCCGTACCTATACGTCCCATCCCCAAAATCACCACTCGCGCATTCCCAAGGCAGATGAGCTGGTCATTGTGGTGAAGCTTATTCGGGTTGGGGTCATGAAGTTTACCAGAAGCATACGCATAGATTTTGTGACTGAAGGTGTTGAGTGGAGCCGCCAAAACAAAGGAGAGGGAAACAGCAATTGCAATAGCAACCAAGACGCTACCCGGCATGATCCCCATTTGATAAGCGATTCCACCGACAATGAGGCCAAACTCGCTGTAGTTGAATAAGGTCAGTGTCGCGAACAGTGATGTGCGGACACGGAATTTGAAAGCACTGAAAATCAGGTAGTACAGCGCGCCTTTCAAAGGAAGTAGGATAAGGAGAATGACGGCGATTAAAAAGCCCTGGACGGTTGGCTGTTCTGAAAGGCCAATGTTGAGGAAGAAGCACACAAGAAAGAGCTCTTTCAGATTGAAAAGGGACTTTGCCATTTCCGATGCACGGATGTGGCCTGCCATCAACATGCCTAGGATGAGTGCGCCCAGATCTGGCTTCATACCAACCGCATCGAACAAACCGGCTCCGGCAACTAGCGCGAGAAATACAGCATATAGCACCAAGACTTCGCCGTGTCCGGCGCGATCTAGCAGCCTGAAAAGGATAGGGCGAGCCAATGGTAATGCGAACAGTAATAGTGCTTCAATGCCCGGCACTTTTCCTGAAGCGATGGTTAGGAAAATCACCGCAAAGATATCCTGCATAATCAGGATACCAATAGCGAGTGTGCCGTAGGTAGCATTCATTTCCCCCTTTTCCTGTAACGCTTTGATGGCGAAAACAGTACTTGAGAAGGAAAGGGCAAAGGCAATAAGAGCAAGATCATTGAGATTCAGGCTGGAAAATGTCGATATGCCGACCGCTTTTAGGCCAACCATACAAAGAGTAAACAGGGCAGTAGTCGCGATGTTGTGAAGTGTCGCGCCAAGCCAAATTTCTTTATTGAGAAGGGACTTTACATCTAGCTTCAGGCCAATAGTGAAAAGCAGCAGCGTGACGCCAAGATCTGCCAGTGTCTGGATGAGAGGCGTGCTTGTATAGCCTGCAGCGTGAAGCGCAAAACCAGCGATGAGAAAGCCCACCAGAGGAGGCATATGGCAGCGCAACATAAGAAAGCCGCTGATGAAGGCCACGGCAATAATCACTAAATCCATAAAGCAGTAACTATCCTAAAAATGGGTGAGCTGTGCCACTGCCAACGAAAAGGTGGCGTATCAACTCTGAAAAGTTAGTAGCAATAATAAAACAAAGGCAATGCTGGTCACCAGCATTGCCTTTGTAACATTTTACAAACTATGCGCCTAATTCAGCGTCAGTATGAGTTTTTAGTCTTCCAGCAGTCGCTGCAATAGCGCACCATTTAGCATTGCGCGCTTAACCAAAGCAAAGGCGCCCAGTGTAGGCGTTGCAGAAAGACCCGCTGCGACAATAGGCAAGTTCTGATGGAACGTACGCAGAGATTGGTTTTCTACACAGCGTTGAATAGCAGGGAAAACGACACTTTTCGCTTCTGTGATTTCACCTGAAATAACCACCTGTTGTGGATTGAACAGGTTGATGGTCATGGCAATAGCTTTACCTAAATGATTGCCTACTTTCACCAGAACCTGACGCGCCAGTTCATCACCTGCGACAGCTGCGCGGCATATGTCTGACACGTTTAAATCTTTCTTGCCCTGAAGCATGCTCTCGTGGCCTTGAGCCAACAGTTGTTGAGCATGTTCAATAATGGCCGGGTTTGAAGCGACAGTTTCCAGACAGCCAAAGTTTCCACACTGGCATTTCTTACCCAGTGGATCAATTTGGATATGGCCAATTTCACCGACGTTACGGTTATACCCCAAAAAGACCTGACCGTTCACGATGATACCTGCGCCCGCGCCATTGTGAACGCTGACTAATAGGGTATCGTAGTAATTTTTACTCACCCCGAAATAATGTTCCGCGAGAGCCTGGCCACGGGTGTCATTTCCGATAAAGCACTGAACGCCAAATTCATCGCGAATTAAGTCACTTAGCGGTAATTTGTCGATCGTAATATGTGGCATATATTCCACAATGCCGGCCTCTGCATCAACTAGGCCTGGGAGGGAAATGGCAACTGCGATCAGCTCTTTCAGCACACCTTGGTGTGAAGCAAGGAAGGTATGCAATTTGTAGATCAACCCTTCAATCAGTGTGTCCTGATTTGGGTAGTGGAACGGCTCGTCATGTTCTGCAAGTGGGTTGCCGCCAAGGTCAAACAGAGTGAGCTCGATACGGTCACGCCCAAGACGAACAGCCAATGAGTGGAAAGGTGCGCATTCGGTGGTCAAAGAAATGGCCCGACGGCCACCGGTGGATGCCTGTTGCGCGACTTCTTTAATTAAGCCGCGCTCCAGTAACTGGCGGGTAATTTTGGTAACACTGGCTGGTGCAAGGCTACTTACATCAGCGATTTGGATTCGAGAAATCGGCCCTTGTTGGTCGATGAGTCGGTAAACGGCGGCACCGTTTAGCTGTTTAACCAGATCTACGTTACCAATTTGTCCGCCTGTCATAAGTTTCCTAATTCAATGTGTATTCGCCGTTAACCACAGTCGCTTTGACATTGAATTCACGGTCGAACACGGTCAGGTTGGCCACATATCCTTGTTTGATAGCGCCAAGCTTGTCATCCATTCCGATTGCACGTGCAGGATACAAGGTTGCCATGCGTACCGCTTCATCCAAAGCGATGCCTACATGTTCGACAGAGTTTTGTACTGCTTCAATCATGGTCAATGCCGAACCGCCAAGTGTGCCGTTTTCATCTACACACTTACCATCTCGGTAATATACTTTCTTGCCAACAAAAATAAAGTGATCCATGTCCGCTCCTGCAGGCGCTGCTGCATCGGTAACGAGAACAAGCTTTTCACCCTTGAGTTTGTGTGCAATGCGGATGTTTGCATAGTCGACGTGGAAACCATCAGCGATAACGCCGGTGTAAACCTCAGGTGTATCGTAGATTGCGCCAACCATTCCCGGCTCACGACCAGCAATTGGGGTCATTGCGTTGAATAGGTGAGTCGCGAAAGTAATACCTGCTTTGAAACCTGCGCGTGCTTCAACATAACTTGCGTTGGTGTGACCAGCTGACACAACGATTCCCGCTTTTGCCAACTTCTCAATGTGTTCAGAAGGAGTCAGCTCAGGTGCCAAAGTAACCTTTGTCACGACATCTGCGTTAGCAGCGATGAAATCGATCATTGCATCGTCAGAGCGACGGATGTAATCGACACTGTGAATGCCTTTTTTGGCAACGTTCAGGTAAGGACCTTCAAGATGCAGGCCAAGCGCTTGGTTGGCGTATTGGTCTTGGTAATCACGGATCGCACTGACAGATGCCTTCATATCTTCATCTGAAGATGTGATCAGAGTTGGCAGGAAACTGGTACAGCCAGACTTGAGGTTTGCCAAATGCATCGTGTGGATAGTGTCCGCCGTCACTTCGTCGTTGAACATTACACCGCCACAACCATTCAGTTGTAGGTCAACGAAACCAGGTGTTAGGAATGCGCCGTCCAATGAACGGGTTTCAATGCCCTCTGGTAATTCGTTTTCTTGGCAGATGTTCTGGATCAGGCCGCCATCAACGACAACGGCATGATTATCCAGCACTTCGCTACCGGTGAAAATTCGGCAGTTTGTCAGTGCGTACATGAATACTTCCTTCCCTTACAGGTTCTTGATGTTTTCTGCTTCCAGCTCCTGGAAGTACTTAACCGTCTTCACTTTCAGCTCAGCAGTTGATGGGTCATCACACACCATCAGAGCTTTAGGGTGCAGTTGCAGTGCAGATACAGTCCATAGATGGTTAACTGAACCTTCAACTGCTGCTTGCAGCGCCAGTGCCTTATTATGACCGGTGATCAGGATCATTACTTCTTCTGCGTCCAGCAAAGTGCCAACACCGATAGTCAACGCGTGCTTAGGCACCTGATTGATATCGTTATCGAAGAAGCGTGAGTTTGCAATGCGCGTGTCTTCGGTCAGTGTCTTGATACGAGTTCGTGAAGACAAAGAAGACGCTGGTTCATTAAATGCGATATGACCATCGTTACCTACGCCACCCATGAACAGGTTAATTTTGCCGTAAGATTTGATCTTGTCTTCGTAACGCTGACACTCAGCGAAGTGATCTTCGGCGTTACCGTTCAGAAGATTGATGTTTTCTTCCTCAATATCAATATGATTAAAGAAGTTGTTGTACATGAATGAACGATATGACTCTGGGTGGTCAGCTGGGATGCCACAGTATTCGTCCATATTAAAAGTCACAACGTGTTTGAAGCTTACTTCGCCCTGCTTATGAAGATTAATCAGTTGCTTATAAGTGTTCAGAGGGGTACCACCGGTTGGCAGGCCAAGAACAAACGGGCGATCTTCGGTTGGGGCAAATTTGTTAATCGTATCAACAATATGACGCGCTGACCAAAGGCCTACTTCATGTGCTGTTTGTAGCGGGATAAGTCTCACGGGACACCTCTCAGTTAATTCAAATTCTGACTATACATGATAGTGGACTTGCATCTTAGTTTTTATCATAAAATAAGTTTTATGAGCGTGCTAGCAAAAAACCTGATCTCGTAGTGTTTTGAGTGACCATAATCACAATTGCATCCGTTTTAATTTGCGGGGCGAAATTAATGGAATAAACTCCTCCTGACTCACATTGGATAGTAAAAAAAGTCCCATGTTGTCATTACACATCTGAGAAAGAACCACTATAGGGGGAACAAAGGTGAATATTCTCGGTTATTTCCAAAAAGTAGGTAAAGCGCTGATGGTGCCAGTCGCCACGCTTCCTGCCGCTGCAATTCTGATGGGTGTTGGTTACTGGATTGACCCGAATGGCTGGGGTGCGAACAGCGCACTGGCAGCATTCCTGATCAAAGCTGGTGCTGCAATCATCGATAACATGTCTGTACTGTTCGCAGTTGGTGTTGCGTACGGTATGTCAAAAGATAAAGATGGTGCAGCTGCACTGTCAGGCTTCGTTGGTTTCCTCGTTGTGACCACGCTGCTGTCTCCAGGTGCGGTTGCGCAAATTCAGGGCATCGACCCAAGCGCGGTACCTGCAGCATTCGGTAAGATCAACAACCAGTTCGTAGGTATCTTGGTTGGTATCGTATCTGCTGAGTTGTACAACCGTTTCTCACACGTTGAACTGCACAAAGCACTGGCATTCTTCTCTGGTAAGCGTCTCGTACCTATCCTGACCTCTTTTGCCGGTATCTTCATTGCGTTCATCCTGATGTACGTATGGCCAACCGTATACGGTGGTCTGGTAAGCTTTGGTGAAGGTATCCAAGGTATGGGCGAGCTGGGTGCGGGTGTATATGCGTTCTTCAACCGTCTTCTGATCCCTGTTGGTCTGCACCACGCTCTGAACTCAGTATTCTGGTTCGACGTTGCCGGCATTAACGACATCCCTAACTTCCTGGGTGGTGCTAAGTCTATCGCTGAAGGCACCGGTGTTGCTGGTGTGACTGGTATGTACCAAGCAGGCTTCTTCCCAATCATGATGTTCGGTCTGCCAGGTGCAGCACTGGCTATCTACCACTGTGCGAAGCCAGAGAACAAAGAGAAAGTTGCATCTATCATGCTGGCTGCTGCTTTCGCATCTTTCTTCACCGGTGTAACTGAGCCTCTGGAATTCTCATTCATGTTCCTGGCACCTGGTCTGTACGTACTGCACGCATTGCTGACTGGTATCTCTGTATACATCGCAGCGTCTATGCAGTGGATTGCTGGCTTCGGCTTCTCTGCTGGTCTGGTGGATATGGTTCTGTCTACCCGTAACCCACTGGCGGTTAACTGGTACATGCTGATTGCTCAAGGTCTGGTGTTCTCGGTTATCTACTACACCGTGTTCCGTGCAGCTATCCTGAAGTTCAACCTGGCAACTCCAGGTCGTGAAGAAGACGATGAAACTTCTTCAGATGTTCAAGGTTCTCAAGAGACCGGTACCCTGGCTCGTCAGTACCTGAAAGCTCTAGGTGGTCACGACAACCTGACTAACATCGATGCATGTATCACTCGTCTGCGCCTGACTGTTAAAGACGGCAGCCAAATCGACGAGAAAACACTGAAAGCACTGGGTGCGATGGGTGTTGTTAAACTAGGCACCAACAACCTTCAGGTTATCTTGGGCCCACTGGCAGAAATCGTAGCTGGCGAAATGAAAAAAGTCGGCACTACCGAAGACCTGTCTGACGTAAAACTGCCTTAGTAAAAAATACTGACTAAACAGTCAATACAGCCGGCCTCTAACGGGGTCGGCTTTTTTTGGGCCTTTTTTGAGGCTATTCGTAGGGAAAATGAACAATGAACAAAACATTTAAGATGGGTTTTTTGTCTGTTGCGATTGCTACAGGTCTGGCTGGTTGCAGTTCTCTGCAGTCAGACGCAGCGCAACAAGGAAAGGTTGATGCACTGGCTTCTCAGCTGAATATCAGCTACGACGTGGAGACAAACCATGGTGCACAGGAAGGCATGACGTGTCAGGACATGGGTGCTGAGTGGGCGTCTTGTAACAAGATTCTGATGACTGTTGTTAATGATGGTGAAGCGGTTTCCGGCAATGACTGGAAAATTTACCTGCACAGCATTCGTGTCATTCTGGATGTTGAAAACAAAGACTTCGCGATTGAACACATCACCGGTGACCTTTATGTGATGACTCCAACGGCATCCTTCGAGGGTTTTGCAGCTGGCGAAACAATCGAGATCCCTCTTATTCAGGAATACTGGACGCTATTTGAAACTGACTTTATGCCTCGTGCATACGTGACAGCAGGTAATGCTATTCCTAAAGCGATTGCTTCGCTGAACACAGAAAACGTCGATGCTTACGTGGCAGAGATCGAAGGCAAGAACTGGAAGCGTACGCCGGAAGATAACAACGTGCTGGCGACTTCTGCATCCCGTTATGCGAAAAACAGCGATGTCGCAGCACTGGCAGAAGGTGCAATTGAAGCCTCTATCATTCCAACTCCGCTGAAAACCAAGCAAATGCGTGGCGCGCTGCACATTGCCTCAGGCTTCGCAGTAACCAACAACGCATTGGACACTGACCAACTGGCGGCATTCGAAAAGCGCGCTGAGCTTCTGGGCGTGAATGTTGAGGGTGACATCGCGCTGAACATAAATGTTGATGCGAAAGCGTTCGAAGGTAAAGAAGCGGTATCAGGCGCATACAAACTGGCAGTGAATGCTGGTGGTGTTGAAGTACTGGGCTTCGACAGTGTGGGTGCATTCTACGGTCTGCAATCTATGCTGGCGCTGATGGACAACGGTGACGACGAGATGCTGCCTTGGGTAGCGATTGAAGATGCACCTCGCTTTGAATACCGGGGTGTGATGGTAGATGTTGCGCGTAACTTCCACTCTAAGGAAGCGATGCTGCGCACTATCGATCAAATGGCGGCATACAAGCTGAACAAGCTACACCTTCACCTGACGGATGATGAAGGCTGGCGTTTGGAAATTCCGGGCCTCCCTGAGCTAACTGACGTAGGTGCAAACCGCTGTCACGACCTGAGTGAAACATCATGTCTTCTGCCTCAGTTGGGCTCAGGTCCAAGCACTGACAACTTTGGTTCTGGCTACTTCTCGAAAGCGGATTACATGGAAATTCTACGTCATGCGAAAGCACGCGGTATTGAAGTGATCCCAGAAATCGACATGCCTGCGCACTCACGTGCGGCGGTGGTTTCCATGGAAGCGCGATACAAGAAATACGCGGAGCAGGGCGAACTGGCAAAAGCAGAAGAATTCCGTCTGATGGATCCGCAGGATACATCTAACGTAACTACGGTTCAGTTCTACGACAAACGCAGCTTCATCAATCCATGTATGGATTCGTCCATGAACTTCGTGAACAAAGTGCTCACTGAAGTGAAAGCGATGCATGACGCTGCTGGTATGCCTCTGAACACCTGGCATTTCGGTGGTGACGAAGCGAAGAACATCAAGCTGAATGCTGGCTTCCAAGATATCAACGCGACTGATCAGGTGGCGTGGAAAGGTAATATTGATCTGAGCCAGCAAGACAAGCCGTTTGCTAAGTCTCCAATGTGTCAGAAGCTGATTCAAGAAGGCGTGGTATCTGACTTTGGTCACCTGCCAAGCTTCTTTGCGGAGAAAGTGAGTGGCGCAGTTGCTGAGCAAGGCATTGAGAACTTCCAGGCATGGCAAGACGGCCTGAAGTACTCGAAAGATGCCTCAGCGTTCAAAACTGAAAACACCCGCGTGAACTTCTGGGATGTACTTTACTGGGGCGGTGATGCATCTGCATACGACTGGGCAGCAAAAGGGTACGATCTGATCGTCTCTAACCCGGACTATGTGTACATGGATATGCCATACGAAGTTGACCCGAAAGAGCGAGGCTACTATTGGGCAACCCGTGCGACTGACACTCGCAAGATGTTTGGGTTTGCGCCAGAGAACCTGCCTCAGAACGCAGAAACGTCTTTGGACCGCGATGGTAACGGATTCAATGGTAAAGGTACCGTTGAACACAACGAAGGCTTCCACGGTCTGTCTGCACAACTTTGGAGTGAAACCGTTCGTACTGATGAGCAATACGAATACATGGTTTTCCCTCGTGTGATTGCCGCAGCTGAACGCGCATGGCACAAAGCTGATTGGGAATTGGATTACCAAGTGGGTAAGCAATTCAACCAAGAGACTTCTCACGTTAACAAAGACGCGCAACTGCAAGACTGGACGCGCTTTGCGAATGTGATGGGCCAGCGCGAAATGGCGAAACTGGATGCATCAGGTATCAACTACCGTATTCCTGTTCCGGGTGCCATCATGCAAGACGGTAAACTGCACATGAACATCAGCATGCCGGGTCTGCCAATGCAATATTCTGTGGATGGTGGTCAATCTTGGATGGACTACGTCGCTCCCGTAGCTCTTGACAAAGATGCTAACGTAGAAGTGCGTGCATTGAGTGCAGATAAACAACGCGAAGGTCGCGCGGTTTCTCTGTAATTTCCCCTTAAAGTATCAAAGCCCGCACTTCGCGGGCTTTTTTTTGTTCAAATGGCGTTAGAGCGTTCAGTAGTGGTTGAGTAAATAGCCACGATCGGGGATTATTGGACGTTATTTGAAATCTATCCAACCTAGGCGCTGATCGGCAGCATATCAAGTTCGCCTGAGTATAAGATCTGGATCTTCCAACGAGGTATTTTTTGATGAGTGAGTCTGAGGCTCGTCCAACTAACTTTATCCGTCAAATCATCGATAAAGATTTGGCAGGTGGTGTTCACAACACTGTTCACACGCGTTTCCCGCCAGAGCCGAATGGCTATCTGCATATCGGTCACGCAAAGTCGATCTGTCTGAACTTTGGTATCGCGCAAGATTACCAGGGTCAGTGCAACCTGCGCTTTGACGATACCAACCCAGAGAAAGAAAATATCGAATTCGTTGAATCTATCAAAAGCGATGTGAACTGGCTGGGCTTCCAATGGGACGGTGAAGTTTGTTATTCGTCTGACTACTTCGACCGTCTGCATGGTTATGCGGTAGAACTTATCGAAAAAGGCCTGGCTTACGTCGAAGAGTTAAGTGCTGAAGAGATCCGCGAATATCGTGGCACCCTGACTGAACCGGGTAAACACAGCCCATACCGCGCTCGCACTGTGGAAGAAAACCTGGCGCTGTTCGAAAAAATGAAGAATGGCGAATTTGCTGAAGGCAAAGCATGTCTGCGTGCCAAAATTGACATGGCTTCGCCGTTTATGGTCATGCGTGATCCAGTGCTGTATCGCGTGCGTTTTGCACACCATCACCAAACCGGTGATAAGTGGTGCATATATCCAATGTACGACTTCACACACTGTATTTCAGATGCGATTGAAGGCATTACTCACTCACTGTGTACGCTGGAATTCCAGGATAACCGCCGTCTGTACGACTGGGTTCTGGAAAACATTACGATTGAATGTCAGCCACGTCAGTACGAGTTCAGCCGTCTGAATCTGGAATACACAGTGATGTCAAAGCGTAAGCTGAGCCAACTGGTCAGTGAAAATCTGGTTAATGGTTGGGATGATCCACGCATGCCGACTATCTCTGGCCTGCGTCGCCGCGGTTACACGCCTGCATCAATTCGTGAGTTCTGTAAGCGTATTGGCGTCACTAAACAAGACAACACCATTGAGATGAGCTCACTGGAGTCTTGTGTGCGTGATGACCTGAACGAAAACGCACCTCGTGCGATGGCTGTGCTTGACCCAATCAAACTGGTTATCGAGAACTACGCAGAAGGTGAAATCGAAACGCTGAATGCACCTAACCACCCGAACAAACCAGAAATGGGCGAACGTGAAATCGCATTCAGCCGCGAAATCTGGATTGAGGCTGAAGATTTCCGCGAAGAAGCGAACAAGAAGTACAAACGTCTGGTTTTGGGTAAGGAAGTGCGTCTGCGTAACGCCTATGTGGTGAAAGCTGAGCGTTGTGACAAAGATGCGGATGGCAACATCACGACGGTTTACTGTTCTTATGACCCAGAAACTTTGGGTAAAGACCCAGCAGATGGCCGTAAAGTGAAGGGTGTTATCCACTGGGTATCTGCGGATGCTGGTGTTGAGGCAGAGTTCCGTTTGTATGATCGTCTGTTCACGCTACCAAACCCTGGCGCGGCTGATGACTTTGCATCAACCATTAACCCTGAGTCACTGACTGTGGTTCTTGGTTACGTGGAGCCAAGTCTGAAAGCAGCAGAAGCTGAGCATGGCTATCAGTTTGAGCGTATGGGTTATTTTTGCGCAGATCGTAAAGACAGCAAAGAAGGTGCGTTGATATTCAACCGTACCGTCGGTCTTCGCGATACATGGGCGAAAATTGGTGACTAAGTTGCCATGAATACAAAAAACCGGAGCATAGCTCCGGTTTTTTTATGTCCATCAATCAGCGAAGTTAAGCGTCATGGATGCTTGGGTCATCTTTGCACCCACTTTTTGTGCAGTGCCCGTAAAGGTACAAGCTGTGGTTGGTCAGTCTGATGTTGAACTGGGTTGCTATATCTTTTTGGCGCTGTTCAATTACATCATCCGTAAATTCGATGACACGCCCGCAATCCAGACAAACCAAGTGGTCATGATGGTGCTGTGTTGCCAGTTCAAAAACCGATTTGCCACCTTCAAAGTGATGGCGGGTGACAATACCGGCATCGTCGAACTGGTTAAGAACGCGATATACGGTCGCAAGTCCAATTTCTTCGCCGATATCGATAAGCTTTTTGTAAAGATCTTCAGCGCTAATGTGCTGGCAGTCCGGCTCTTGCAGAACTTCTAAGATCTTCAAGCGAGGCAACGTAACTTTAAGGCCTGCGTCTTTTAGTGCCTTGTTATTATCTGACATCCGGTTCTTTCCTACGTAATTGCTTTTTCCCTGTGTGAGAGAACGGGAAAATTGATAGTAAGCGTAACAAATGTGATAAGACGCCGCCAGTACAAAGGGGTAAATATCTGACCTAATTGGTTGGTTTTGCGGCTTGTTGTCGCATTGTAAAACTGGCAGTATTGACTGGTATGACCAGAAAAGGAATTCCTGTGTATAAATACTACAAACCCGGCATTGTGAAGTTCGCCTTGAACTGTTGGCCTCCATTCTGGGGCGCGGGTATTAAGATCCTGAATATCAGCGAAGATTTTCGTCACGTTAAGATACGCTTAAAACTCCGATGGTGGAATAAAAATGCCAACCGAACCCAATATGGCGGCAGCATTTTTTCTATGACAGATCCCACCTATGCTCTCATGCTGATGGGAATCCTTGGCGAGAAGTATTTCGTTTGGGACAAGGAGGCCGACATCAATTTCATTAAGCCTGGAACGACAGACCTGTTCGCGGAATTTGTGATTTCCGAGGAAACCATAGCGTCTATTCATCAAGCGACGGCGAACGGAGATAAGGTCTTTCCAGAATTTATCGTGAATGTGCAGGATGCCAATGGGGAAGTTGTCAGTCGCGTTAGACGCGTGCTATACGTGCGCAAAAAGCCGAAGTACCGCGAGCAAAATCCAGCTTGAGCGGTTTCAACAGATACAAAAAACGCGCCCATGGCGCGTTTTTTGTCGTGCTTGATTAGCCTTCCAGCTCAGCCAGACACATTTCCTCGTAGACTTGTTTGACCCATTTTTCTACTCGGGCAGAAGTCAGTTCCGGCTGTCGGTCTTCATCAACACACAGACCAACAAAGTTGTTGTCATCAACCAGCGCTTTCGACGCTTCGAACTCGTAACCTTCCGTCGGCCAGTGACCAATGATGGTACCACCTTTGGTTTCTACGATGTCGCGGACAGTACCCATCGCGTCACAGAAGTATTCAGCGTAGTCTTCTTGATCACCACAGCCAAAGACGGCAACCAGCTTGGTTGAAAAGTCTACTTGCTCAAGCTCTGGGAAAAAATCGTCCCAGTCACATTGTGCTTCCCCGTAGTACCAGGTTGGGATGCCAAGTAGAAGCAAATCGAAGTTATTGATATCTTCTTTGCTGCTCTTTGCAATGTCCTGAACGTGGACCATGTGCTTGCCCAGTTGTTTTTGAATCATCTTGGCGATAGCTTCAGTGTTACCTGTATCGCTACCAAAGAAGAGACCTACGCTCGCCATAATAGAGAATACCTATTTATTGTTAATCGAGCCGTAATATACACAGCCCAGAATCTAAAGTGTAGAAGAAGGCTAAACCTTCTTGCCGTTGGAATCTTTTAAGGTGCCCTAGCCTTTGGCTTAAATGCCTACGCCTTCCCAGAAAAGCTGGATCACGCCCTTTGTAATAAAACCTGCGCACCCAAGGAAAAGCACCAGCCACACGATTTTTCGGCCAAATGGTGGGACTTTTCCCTCTTTGAGCACATCCTTGATCGCCATACCAATAAAAAAGAAGATAGCTGCAAATAGCAGATCAAGGCCTATCTTCTCGAGCAATTCGAAGTGCTCGTATAGCATTCCTGCCTCCGTTGGGAACCCATTTTCGCCGCGCACTATAGCATAAGTGAGAGCGCTCTGTTAACGCTCTGAGTTTGTTAAAAAGCGAGTGATCACACGTGCCACGGTATCCGGTTTTTCGGCATGTAACCAATGGCCCGTGTTCGCAATCACATGTGCTTTTGCGTGTGGGAACTGACGCTCAATATCGGCACGGTGTTCACCAGAAATGTAATCTGAGTTAGCACCTTTCAAAAACAGCGTTTCTCCCTCGAATATGCCTTGTTCAGGCCAGCCAGTAATGTCTTCATAATGCAATTCAAGTGTTGGCACATTGAAACGCCAGTCAAAGGTGCCATCTTCTTGTTTGGCCAGAGATTTCAAAAGAAACTGTCGTACGCCCGGTTCTATAATGTGTTCTGCAAGTTTTGCTTCCGCTTCTTTTCTACTCAAGATGGGCTGCGCCATTGAGGCATTCAAACCTGCCAATACCGCATCGTGTCGGCGTCTTTGGTAGTTAACAGGGGCAATGTCCATAACCACCAGATCTTCGAGGTAAGCAGGGTGTAGCTGCGCTAACATCATGGCGACTTTTCCGCCCATTGAGTGCCCGACAACAGAGACTTTATCCAGTTTCTGCTGGTCTAAAAAATCTTTCACTGCAGTGGCTTGGGATACGTAATCAACGTTTTTGGAGCGTGGAGACTGGCCGTGGTTTGGTAAGTCAATTTGATAGACCTGATAGTGGTCAGCCAGTACCTTTGCCAGTCCGCCAAGATTGTCCAGGCTGCCAAACAGTCCGTGGATCAACAGGAGAGGGCTTCCTTCGCCTTGGATCTTGAAGTTCAATTGCACAGCGGTTTTCCTGTTAAATTCATGCGTGGGCGTAGTATAGCGATCCTGAACGCGACTCAAAACCTTACCTCGATCACGAAGAGAGTTATTCTCACTGAAACCAGCATCTTGAGGTGGCTCGGGTACCCCTAACCCTGTATAATCACAGTGTTGAATTGTAAACAGGACACGATGATCAAACGATGAAGACAATTGAGGTTGATGAAGAGCTATACCGGTACATTGCCAGCCAGACCCAGCACATTGGTGAAAGTGCATCGGACATTCTGCGCAGGCTGCTGATGGCACCGCAGGTGGAGCAACAACCCGTTGCGACGTTGACTCCGAGCCCAGAGAAAAAGGGCATTGTCGTCAGTAAAGACGCGGGCAAAAGCGATACCGTTGATCGTGTAAAAGAAATGCGCTCCCTGTTGATCTCCGATGAATTCGCGGCGCAAGAGAAAGCGATTGGCCGATTTATGCTGGTACTTTCGACACTGTACCGTATTGATAATCACGCGTTTGCTGAAGCGACAGCGCTAAAAGGGCGTACGCGCGTTTATTTTGCTGATAACGAGCAGACGCTGCTGGAAAGCGGCAAGACGACCAAACCGAAGCACATTCCGGAAACGCCATTTTGGGTAATCACCAATACCAATACTGGACGTAAACGCCAGATGGTTGAGCAGCTGATGACCAAGATGAGCTTCACCAACGACATCACCGAGAAAGTGGTGGGCGAGATTTAACCCCGCAGAGTTTGGTGTCGAATAAACATAACGAATGAAGAGGCCTTGTCATTGACGGGCCTCTCACTATATCTAGGCCTGTTGGGCGTTTAGTGCAGAGGTTCTGCTGCTTCTCAACAGGTTAATGTCAGAATTTTTTGTAAGGATGCGAGTAATGGCTAGCCATGAACGCGCTGGACAGCGAGCCCAGCAACAAGATCTCCATAATATTCCGATGCTAGTGTCGAACTATTTCCAACTGACACCAGATGCGGCGAATCCCGCCCACAAAGTAGAGTTCGGTACCTCTGGTCACCGTGGTTGCTCGGACAAAGTGACTTTTAACCAGCACCACATTTTATCTATTGCTCAGGCAGTAGCAGAAGTGCGAGCAGAGAAAGGTGTAACTGGTCCACTATTTGTGGGTAAAGACACCCATGCGCTGTCAGAGCCAGCGTTCTGTTCCGTTGTAGAAGTGCTGGTGGCAAATGGCGTGACTGTGATTGCACAGAAAGAGGGTGGCTATACACCGACACCAGGCATCTCTCACGTGATCCTGACGCACAATCAGCAAAACGACGATAAAGCGGATGGCATTGTGATTACGCCTTCGCACAATCCACCTCAAGATGGTGGCATCAAATACAATCCGACACATGGTGGTCCCGCGGAAGGTGATCTCACTAAAGCTATTGAGCAGAGAGCCAATGCGCTGATTGCTGAAGGCTTAGCGGGTGTTCGCCGTATGAAGTTTGCTGAAGCGGTGGCGAGCGATCTGTTTGTTGAAGCGGATCTGGTGATGCCGTATGTGCTGGATTTAGCTTCTGTGGTTGATATGGATGCCATCAAAAAAGCGGGTCTTCGTATCGGTGTTGATCCATTAGGTGGCTCGGGTATTGATTACTGGAAAGCGATCGCCAAGCACTTTGATTTGGATATCACACTGGTTAACGACGATGTGGATCCGTCGTTCCGTTTTATGTCGCTTGATAAAGATGGCGTGATCCGCATGGATTGCTCATCACCGTCCGCAATGGCTGGTCTTCTTGCCTACAAAGACCAGTATGATCTGGCATTCGGTAACGACCCTGATTTTGACCGCCATGGTATTGTCACGCCAGCAGGTCTGATGAATCCGAACCACTACCTCGCTGTGTGTATCGATTACCTTTACCAGCATCGTCCACAGTGGGGCGCAGAAGTCGGTGTAGGTAAAACACTGGTATCGAGCGCAATTATCGACAAAGTGGTTGCTAATCTCGGCCGCACATTGTGCGAAGTACCTGTAGGCTTCAAATGGTTTGTTGATGGCCTTTACACGGGGGAAATTGGCTTTGGCGGCGAAGAAAGTGCAGGGGCGTCTTTCCTTCGCATGGACGGTACAGCCTGGGCAACAGATAAAGACGGTATTCTGCTTTGTCTTCTGGCAGCGGAGATCACCGCTGTTACAGGTAAAAACCCACAGCAGTACTACGATGAGCTTGCTGAGAAGTTTGGTGCTTCTAGCTATGCTCGCCTGCAAGCACCGGCAAATGGTGAGCAAAAAGCGGTGTTGAGTAAACTCTCTGCGGAAATGGTCACCGCCGAAACAATGGCTGGTGATGCCATCACAGCGAGACTGACTCACGCGCCAGGCAATGGCCAGGCAATTGGTGGTCTGAAAGTGACCACCGAGTTTGGTTGGTTTGCTGCGCGCCCATCCGGCACAGAAGATATTTACAAAATTTACTGTGAGAGCTTTAAAGGCGAAGAACACCTTGCGCTGATCCAGAAAGAAGCACAAAGCATCGTGAGCGATGTGTTTAAGGCGGCAGGGCTTTAATACTCCTCAGCGAAGTGAAAATTGAAAAACCACCGCATCGCGGTGGTTTTTTGTATCTACTAAACAAGGGGGGGGGCGGCTCAAAGAGAAGGCCAATTATCTGGAACAACAAACCAGCGGTGACGGTTTTCGTCAATAAGGTGCGTTGCCCTAGTGACAGTTTCTGGCCGCGAATATACAGGCAGATCTTCCAAAGATGGGGCTTCCATCCATTGCGCTCTGGTCAATGCGAAAAACTCTACATCTATAGGCAATTGGGAAGGCCAACACCAAAATCCATTGACGCTCTGCTCTTGCACATCTGGAGGCGAAGGCAAATCACTGAGAGGTAAGAAAGGATTGGTGTAAAGTCTGCCCTGAACGAGCAGTCTGCGTTTGGCTATCGGGTATTGGGAAAACTGCGCTTTGTATTCTTCGGTATCGGTAAGCATCAACTGTTGGTCGGCCATCTTTTTGTGTTTCTTCGCCAATGTATCTTTGGCATTCGGGCCTCGCCATTCTCCGTCAAACGCCAGATAAAACTTGATGGCAACTTCCCAGTGCTCCAACTCTCCGTTAGGGCTTGCAACGACAAAATCAAGGGCACCGAGTGTGCGTTTATCTCTCTCTACCTGTAATTCTTCGGCAACCAGTCGGTAAGTACCATTGTGGTGCAAACATTGTTTGATCAGCCATTGGTAGTAGAAACCAATCCGTTGACTTCCCTCATAGGCTGGGAATTGCTGGAATGAAATAGAAGACCAGAATGTTGGAGGGACGACGCTTGCGGGGTCTTGAACGATAATGTCTGTTGACTGCTGAATCCAAGCAATATCCCGTTGAACTTGAACACTGTCTGCGAACATGAATGACCTTCCTTGATAACTGTACCGAGAGCATATAGCAAACGAGGTTCACCTGCATCGTCATGGTGGTTAGAATATGTGTAACAGACATTGAGATTCAGGAAGAACATGAACAATTACCAACTCGAATCGCTCCTCAACGACTTTCTAAAGCCTTTCGCGATTAAAGATTACTGCCCAAATGGTATGCAGGTAGAAGGGAATGCTGAGGTGAAGAAAATCGTCACCGGCGTCACTGCTTCACAGGCGCTAATAGATACCGCGATTGAGCAGGGTGCAGACGCGCTGCTGGTTCACCATGGTTACTTTTGGCGAGGAGAGTCTGAGCCACTCAAAGGCATGAAGTTTAAGCGTATCAAAGCGTTGATTGAGAATGGAATTAACCTCTATGCCTACCATTTACCACTGGATGTGCATCCTGAGGTGGGTAACAACGCACAACTTGCAAAACTGCTGGGTATCGAACAACGCGGTGGTTTAGAAGATGGCAATCTAAATTCGGTTGCTGTTTGGGGAGAATTACCGAATGCACTGTCTGCGAAGGAGTTTAGCGAATTACTGGGAATGAAATTAAATCGCGAACCACTGCATATTGAAAGCGGTGTTGCCAAGTCTATAAAGACAGTAGGTTGGTGCACAGGTGGTGGTCAGGACTTTATCGACCTGGCAGCAAGTAAAGGTATGGATGCTTTTGTTTCGGGTGAAATTTCTGAGCGTACGACGTATTCAGCCAGAGAGCTGGGTATCCATTATTTCAGTGCAGGACACCACGCGACAGAGCGTTATGGTGTGAAGGCTCTCGGCGAGTGGTTGGCGAACGAGCATGGTTTCGAGGTGAGCTTTATCGATATCGACAATCCAGTATGAGGTCGCTTACAAAACAAAAAAACGCCGCGAGAAGCGGCGTTTTTTTGTTTGGCTTTTGCCTGTTACTCGCGGTCTTTCAGAGGTTTGAAATCGCGCTTGTCGTAACCAGTGTAAAGCTGACGTGGACGACCGATTCGGTTTTGCGGGTCACTGTGCATTTCATTCCAGTGAGCGATCCAGCCGATGGTACGAGACATCGCGAAAATCACGGTGAACATCGACACTGGGATACCGATTGCTTTCAGAATGATGCCTGAGTAGAAGTCTACGTTCGGGTAGAGTTTCTTCTCGATGAAGTAAGGGTCAGAAAGTGCAATTCTTTCCAGCTCCATTGCTACATCCAGCAGAGGGTCATTGATCTTCAGCTCATCAAGAACTTCGTGACATGCTTCGTTCATTACGGTAGCACGTGGGTCGTAGTTCTTGTAAACGCGGTGACCGAAGCCCATCAGACGGAATGGATCATCTTTATCTTTCGCGCGTTCAATATACTCTGGAATATTCTCGACAGAACCGATTTCTTCCAACATGCGCAGACACGCTTCGTTAGCACCGCCGTGAGCAGGACCCCACAGTGAAGCAATACCCGCTGCAATACATGCAAATGGGTTTGCACCGGAAGAACCAGCCAAACGAACAGTAGACGTAGAAGCATTTTGCTCGTGGTCTGCGTGAAGGGTAAAGATTTTGTCCATTGCACGCGCAACAACAGGGTTCACTTCATACTCTTCTGCTGGTGTTGCAAACATCATATGCAGGAAGTTTTCAGCGTAATCCAGATCGTTACGTGGATAGATGAACGGTTGTCCGATCGAGTACTTGTAACACATCGCCGCCAACGTAGGCATCTTCGACAGAAGACGGAACGCAGTGATTTCGCGGTGCGTGTCGTTGTTGATGTCCAAAGAGTCGTGGTAGAACGCAGCCAGTGCGCCAACCACACCTACCATAACGGCCATTGGGTGGGCGTCACGACGGAAACCATGGAAGAAACTCGCAATTTGCTCGTGAACCATGGTGTGGCGAGTTACGATACGACGGAACTCTTCGTATTGTTTAGGGCTTGGGGCTTCACCATATAGTAGGATGTAACAAACTTCCAAATAGTCAGCGTTATTGGCTAATTGATCAATTGGGTAGCCACGGTGCAACAGAACGCCAGCTGCGCCATCAATATATGTAATTTGTGACTCACACGACGCTGTTGCAACGAAACCTGGGTCAAACGTAAAAAAGCCGTTCGCACCCAATGCACGTACATCGATCACTTCTGGACCGACTGTGCCCCCTTTGATCGGCAGTTCGATAGGTGCTTTCCCTTCAATTTGTAGGGTAGCTTTCTTATCTGCCATAACATTCTCCTTTGTTTTTTTATAATCCTATCCCGGATACGGACCCCGTTGTTGTACCGATCGTCTCATTGGATGTCAATTTGCAGAAGTGAACTTTGTCGGGTGTGCGCAAGTATCAAAAATCTGTACGCTTTAAGTTAATGCTCTGTTTCGGGATTTCCGTCAATTTTATTGGTTTGTGTTTAAATGTTACGGGGCATATACTCTGCGGCAGGTCTCTGGATATTACATAAAGCCGGGGCGTTTCGGGGCTCAAATCGATATTTTCAATGCGGATTTCAGTGCTTGAACTGCAGTTAATAGCAGTGGCGCGTGAAAACGTAATAAATGATGTTGTAGGTCTGGCGCAATAGCGAGATGTGATTCCAGAGAGTGTAATAACAATAATTTGCTCAATGGAGCTGAGTGGGCCATATCGTGAAAGTAAGAAAGCCAAGACCGGTAAACCTCGACCTCCAGACGATTCGCTTCCCTATCACAGCGATCGCGTCTATTGCGCACCGTGTGTCGGGTGTTATCACCTTCATTTCGGTCGCCATCCTTCTCTGGCTATTAAGCCTCTCCCTATCATCCCCTAGTGGTTTCGAAGCCGCCTCTGACATCGTAAACAGTTTCTTCGCCAAGTTTGTCTTATGGGGCATCCTGACTGCACTTGCCTATCACATTGTTGGCGGTATCCGTCATTTGTTGATGGACATGGGCCATTTTGAAGAGATGGAAAGTGGTTCGCAGAGTGCGAAAATCGGTTTCATTATCACTGCAGTAATGTCTGTTTTAGCGGGGATTTTAGTATGGTAGGACACGTATCTTCTTTCGGCAGAAACGGGGTTCATGACTGGATCTTGATCCGTGCGACTGCCATTATCATGACGCTTTACACCCTGTATATGGTGGGTTTCTTTGCGTTTGGTCCCGAATTGACATATCAGAGCTGGATCGAGTTCTGGGGACAAACAAGCAATAAAGTTTTCACCATGTTGGCGCTGGTATGCGTACTTATCCACGCTTGGATAGGTATGTGGCAGGTATTGACTGACTACATCAAGCCGACTGTGCTGCGTATGTTTATGCAGTTTGGCATTGTCGCGCTGCTGTTCGTCTACCTGTTGACTGGCTTTTTTGTATTGTGGGGTGTGTAAGTGAGTATTCTAGTAAGAGAATTCGACGCAATAGTTATTGGTGCAGGTGGTGCAGGTATGCGCGCGGCACTGCAAATTTCTGAGCAGGGCCTGTCTTGTGCTCTGCTGTCTAAAGTATTTCCAACCCGGTCTCATACCGTTTCTGCTCAGGGTGGTATTACGGTAGCACTTGGTAATTCCCACGAAGATAACTGGGAATGGCACATGTACGACACGGTCAAAGGCTCCGACTATATTGGTGACCAAGACGCGATCGAGTACATGTGTAAAACCGGTCCACAATCAATCATCGAACTGGAAAAAATGGGTCTACCATTTTCCCGTTTCGACAATGGCCGTATTTATCAACGTCCATTCGGCGGACAGTCGAAAGCGTTTGGTGGCGAGCAGGCAGCTCGTACTGCAGCTGCAGCTGACCGTACCGGTCACGCACTGCTTCACACGCTGTACCAACAAAATATTAAGAACAAGACCACTATCTTTTCGGAGTGGTATGCATTGGATCTGGTGAAAAACCAAGACGGCGCGGTTGTTGGTGCAACTGCGATGGACATGGAAACCGGTGAAATTTGCTACTTCAAAGCGAAAGCGACTGTTCTGGCGACAGGCGGTGCAGGTCGTATTTATCAGTCAACGACAAATGCCCACATCAACACCGGTGACGGCGTAGGTATGGCACTGCGTGCCGGTGTACCAATGCAAGACATGGAAATGTGGCAGTTCCACCCAACCGGTATTGCTGGTGCAGGCGTACTTGTAACAGAAGGCTGTCGTGGTGAGGGCGGTTACCTCCTTAACAAAGACGGCGAGCGCTTCATGGAGCGTTATGCACCAAACGCGAAAGACCTTGCGGGTCGTGACGTTGTTGCACGCTCAATGATGGTAGAGATTCGTGAAGGGCGCGGTTGTGAGGGCCCTTGGGGTCCTCATATCAAACTGAAACTGGACCACTTGGGTAGAGATGTTCTTGAAGCGCGTCTGCCTGGGATCCTCGAGTTGTCCCGTACATTCGCACACGTTGACCCAATTAAAGAGCCAATCCCAGTAATCCCGACCTGTCACTACATGATGGGCGGCGTACCGACACAAGTATCCGGTCAGGCTATCAAGCAGGACGCGAGCGGCAACGATGTTGAAGTTCAAGGCCTGTTTGCTTGTGGTGAGATTGCGAGTGTATCTGTCCATGGTGCAAACCGTCTGGGTGGTAACTCGCTGCTTGACCTCGTTGTATTTGGTCGCGCAACTGGCCTGCACTTGGGTGAAACCTTGGCTGCACAAGTGGAAGCACGCGATGCGTCTGAGTCTGACATCGAAGCCTCACTGGCGCGAGTAAATCGTTGGAACACTACTCAGAAAGGCGAAGACCCAGTTCAAATCCGCAAAGACCTGCAATCATGCATGCAGAATAACTTCTCGGTATTCCGTGAAGGTGATGCGATGGCGAAAGGCTTGGAAGAGCTTAAAGTTATTCGTGAGCGCCTTAAAGAAGCGCGCTTGGATGACACTTCATCAGAGTTTAACACTCAGCGCATCGAATGCCTGGAGTTGGACAACCTGATGGAAACTGCCTTCTCGACTGCGGTTTCTGCAAACTACCGTACAGAGAGCCGTGGTGCACATGCACGCTTTGACTTCCAAGAGCGTGATGATGAAAACTGGCTGTGCCACACCATCTACAATCCGGAAACAGAAGCGATGTCCAAGCGTGATGTGAACATGACGCCAGTACATCGTGAAGCATTTCCACCGAAAGCGCGAACTTACTAAGGGAGGTAGAAGATTATGAAACTGAATTTTTCTGTATACCGTTACAACCCGGACGTTGATGATGCGCCGCACATGAAAGGGTACACCTTGGAAGTGCCAGATGGTTCTGACATGATGGTGCTGGATGCACTTATCTTGCTAAAAGAGCAAGATTCAACCTTGTCATTCCGTCGCTCATGCCGCGAAGGTGTGTGTGGTTCTGACGGTATTAACATGAACGGTAAGAACGGCTTGGCATGTATCACACCGCTGTCAGCCTTGACTGACAAATCAAGCATTGTGATTCGTCCACTGCCTGGACTGCCCGTAGTTCGTGACCTGATTGTCGATATGACTCAGTTCTATCAGAATTATGAGCGCGTTAAGCCTTATCTGATTAATGACAGCACACCGCCATCGCGTGAAAATCTTCAGTCGCCTGACGACCGTGCTCATCTTGATGGTCTCTATGAGTGCATCATGTGTGCATGTTGTACCACCTCGTGCCCATCGTTCTGGTGGAACCCTGATAAATTCGTAGGCCCTGCAGGCCTTCTCGCGGCATATCGTTGGCTGATTGACAGCCGCGACACAGCGACAGATGAGCGTTTATCAGATCTGGACGACGCTTTTAGCGTTTTCCGTTGCCATAGCATCATGAACTGTGTAAATGTTTGTCCCAAAGGACTAAATCCTACGAAAGCAATCGGCCATATTCGTTCAATGCTGCTTAAGCGCGCAGTGTAATATCGGCCTCTGTACACCTACATATATCAAGATTTAGGCTCCCTTTCGGGGGAGCTTAAAAGGAACGCCGGTTAACCCCCGGTCGTAGCAACATAAAAACTAAGTGGTTAAGGGATAACAATGCAAAATGGCGTGATGAAGGCTTGGTTTGAGTCTTCTCATTTGGCTGGCGCCAATGCAACTTACGTAGAAGACCTCTACGAACTGTACCTCAGTGACCCCGAGTCTGTAGATAGCGAATGGCGAGCAGTTTTTGATGAGCTGCCTGTCGTGAATGGCAACGCAACCGAGCAACCCCACTCAAGAGTTCGTGAATATTTCCGCAGACTTGCTACCGAGACAGCGCATTTCAGTGCATCAGTCAGTGATCCGGACGTCGACGCGAAACAGGTCAAAGTTCTCCAACTTATTAACGCCTACCGTTTCCGTGGACACCAACAAGCAAATCTGGACCCTCTCGGTCTTTGGCAGCGCGACCGCGTGCCTGACTTAGACCCATCTTTTCATAGTCTGAATGAAGACGATTTCCAAGAGTCGTTTAACGTAGGTTCTTTTGCCATTGGGCAAGAGAGCATGAAACTTGCCGACCTCTATGAAGCACTGACCAAGACCTACTGTGGTTCTATTGGTGCCGAATATATGCACATCACCAACACAGAAGAGAAGCGCTGGATTCAGCAACGTCTTGAATCTGTGGTTGGTCAACCAGAATTTTCCAGCGATGAGAAAGTAACTTTGCTGGAAGAGCTGACTGCAGCGGAAGGTCTCGAGCGTTATCTCGGTGCAAAGTTCCCAGGCGCAAAGCGTTTCTCGCTGGAAGGCGGTGATGCGCTGATCCCAATGGTGAAAGAAGTCATTCGCCACTCAGGCACACAAGGTGTGCGTGAAGTGGTTGTTGGCATGGCGCACCGTGGTCGCTTGAACATGCTGGTCAACGTTCTGGGTAAAAAACCTTCAGAGCTGTTTGACGAGTTTGCGGGTAAACATGGTGAATCATGGGGTACAGGTGATGTGAAGTATCACCAAGGTTTCTCTAGCGATTTCGCAACACCGGGCGGCGATGTTCACTTGGTGCTGGCATTTAACCCGTCACACCTTGAAATCGTAAACCCTGTAGTGATGGGGTCCGTGCGTGCCCGTCAAGATCGTCTTGGTGACAAGAATGGCTCAATGGTATTGCCGATCACTATTCATGGTGACTCTGCTATTGCAGGTCAGGGTGTGGTGCAAGAGACATTCAACATGTCTCAGGCGCGCGGCTATAAAGTCGGCGGCACCATTCGTATCGTGGTCAATAACCAAGTGGGCTTCACCACTTCAAACCCGAACGATACCCGTTCCACACAGTACTGTACCGACATCGCAAAGATGGTTCAGGCGCCAATTTTCCACGTAAATGCAGATGACCCGGAAGCGGTGGCATTTGTAGCGCGTTTGGCAATTGATTACCGAAATGAATTCAAGCGTGATGTTGTGATTGATCTTGTGTGTTACCGCCGACACGGTCACAACGAAGCGGATGAGCCGAATGCGACTCAGCCGCTGATGTATCAGAAGATCAAAAAACATCCGACACCACGTAAATTGTATGCTGATGTGCTGGCAGACAAAGGCGTTGCCGATGTCGAGAAAGCCACTGAGTTGGTGAATGGTTATCGTGACGCGCTGGATCACGGCGAAATCGTGGTGAAAGAATATCGCCCAATGGCGCTTCACTCTGTTGACTGGTCTCCATACCTAGGTCACGACTGGACCGTTGAATGGCCAAATACATTTGATAAGCAGCGCTTAGTTGAGCTTGCTAAACGTATTTGTACTTACCCAGAGAGCCACAAGCTTCACAGCCGTGTTAACAAGCTTTACAACGATCGCCTCGCGATGACTAACGGTGATAAAGCGCTGGATTGGGGCATGGCTGAAACACTGGCTTATGCAACAATTGTCGATGAGAGCCGTCGCATCCGTATCACAGGTCAGGACTCCGGGCGTGGTACCTTCTTCCACCGTCATGCTGTGCTGCACAACCAAAACGATGCAAGTACCTATATTCCCCTGACTAACATTCACGACAAACAAGGCCCATTCCAGGTCTTTGACTCTGTGTTGTCAGAAGAAGCGGTACTGGCCTTTGAATATGGTTATGCAACGGCAGAACCGGGTGGTCTGACAGTTTGGGAAGCTCAGTTCGGCGACTTCGCAAACGGTGCTCAGGTTGTGATCGACCAGTTCATTAGTTCGGGTGAACAGAAGTGGGGTCGTATGTGTGGCTTGACCATGCTGCTACCACATGGCTATGAAGGTCAGGGCCCAGAGCACTCTTCTGCGCGCCTTGAGCGTTATTTGCAACTTTGCGCAGAGCAAAACATGCAAGTTATCGTTCCTTCAACGCCAGCACAGGTTTACCACATGCTGCGTCGTCAAGTGTTCCGCCCAATGCGTCGCCCTCTGATAGTGATGTCGCCTAAATCATTGCTCCGTCATCCATTGTGTACCTCAACACTGGATGAGCTGGCAGACGGTAACTTCCAACCGGCAATTGGCGAGATTGACGAGCTGGATCCAAAAGCGGTCAAACGCGTCGTGATGTGTTCAGGTAAGGTCTACTTTGACTTGCTGGAAGCACGTCGCAAAGAAGAAATTAAAGATGTCGCCATCATTCGTATTGAGCAGATCTATCCGTTCCCGAAAGAGGACGTACAGGCTGCGATCAGCGAATATGTTAACGCCAAAGACTTTGTCTGGTGCCAGGAAGAGCCACAGAACCAAGGCGCTTGGTATAGCAGCCAGCACAATTTCCGCTTGGCGATTCCGGCTGACGCCACCCTGAGCTATGCAGGCCGTGCGGCTTCTGCATCTCCGGCAGTAGGCTATATGTCGGTGCACTTAAAACAACAAAAAGCGTTGATTGAAGACGCTCTTACCCTGAATTAAGAACTAGAAAGCTAAGGAATTAAACGAAATGACAATCGAAATTCTGGTTCCCGACCTACCTGAATCTGTTGCAGACGCAACAGTGGCGACATGGCACAAGCAGCCAGGCGATGCGGTTAGCCGTGACGAAGTTCTGGTTGATATCGAAACTGACAAAGTGGTTCTGGAAGTTCCAGCACCGGATGATGGTGTGCTTGAAGCTATCATCGAAGAAGAAGGCGCAACCGTTCTGTCTAAGCAACTACTTGCCAAGCTCAAGCCTGGTGCTGTTGCTGGTGAGCCAACTCAAGACGCGCCAACGTCTTCGGAAGCATCTCCTGACAAGCGTCACACTGCGTCGCTATCAGAAGAGTCAAACGATGCGCTGAGCCCAGCAGTTCGTCGTCTTCTTGCTGAAAATGATCTGACGCCTGAACAAATTAAAGGCACAGGTGTTGGTGGCCGAATCACTCGCGAAGATGTAGATGCATTCCTGAAAAGTGGCGGTGCGAAAGCGGTTGCCGCTGAACCAGCTGCAGCGAAAGATGAAGCGCCTGCGCTTGGCCACCGTAGCGAGAAACGTGTCCCTATGACACGCCTTCGTAAGCGTGTTGCTGAGCGTCTGCTGGAAGCGAAAAACAGCACAGCGATGCTGACCACGTTTAACGAAGTGAACATGAAGCCAATCATGGACATTCGTAAGCAATACAAAGACGTCTTCGAAGAGCGCCACGGTATTCGTTTGGGCTTCATGTCTTTCTACGTGAAGGCTGTTGTTGAGGCGCTGAAGCGTTACCCAGAAGTGAATGCTTCAATCGATGGTGATGACATTGTTTATCACAACTTCTTTGACGTAAGCATGGCTGTTTCGACTCCTCGTGGTTTGGTAACACCAGTATTACGTGACTGTGACCGCCTGGGCCTGGCTGAGATCGAAAAAGGGATCAAAGAGCTGGCCATTAAAGGTCGTGACGGTAAGCTGACGGTTGATGAACTGACCGGCGGTAATTTCACCATCACAAACGGTGGTGTATTTGGTTCTCTGATGTCGACGCCGATTATCAACCCACCACAAGCTGCTATTCTTGGTATGCACAAGATCCAAGAGCGTCCAATGGCAGTTGATGGAAAGGTTGAGATTCTGCCAATGATGTACCTTGCTCTCTCTTATGATCACCGTTTGATTGATGGACGTGAGTCTGTTGGTTTCTTGGTGACTGTAAAAGAGCTTTTAGAAGACCCAACGCGTCTGCTGCTTGACGTATAAGCAGCCCGGTTATACCGGAGAGCAGGGGGCTGGAGCCCCCTGTGTGGAAAGCAAATTAAACCTATAAAACGGAAATAGACACGGATAGAACATCATGAATCTGCACGAATATCAGTCAAAACAGCTGTTTGCTGAATACGGGCTGCCAGTATCCGAAGGGTATGCCTGTGACACTCCTCAAGAAGCTGCTGAAGCCGCTGACAAACTAGGCGGAAACAAGTGGGTTGTTAAATGTCAGGTACACGCTGGTGGTCGCGGTAAAGCGGGCGGTGTGAAACTGGTTAGCAACAAAGAAGAAATCAAAGAATTCGCACAGAACTGGTTGGGCAAAAATCTGGTGACTTACCAGACAGATGCAAATGGCCAGCCTGTTAGCAAAATCCTGGTTGAAGAGTGTACTGACATTGCTCAAGAGCTCTACCTGGGTGCAGTAGTAGACCGTGGTTCACGTCGCGTTGTTTTCATGGCATCGACTGAAGGTGGTGTGGAAATCGAAAAAGTCGCTGAAGAGACGCCAGAGCTGATCCACAAAGCGGCGATCGATCCGTTGGTAGGGCCTCAGCCATACCAAGGCCGTCAACTGGCATTTAAGCTGGGTCTACAAGGCGAGCAAATCAAGCAGTTCACCAAGATCTTCATGGGTATCGCAAAGCTGTTCATCGAGCGCGATGTTGCGCTGGTGGAAGTGAACCCACTGGTTATCACTGACCAGGGTAATCTGCACTGTCTGGATGCAAAACTGGCTGTTGATAGCAATGCTGTATACCGTCAGCCAAAAATCCGTGAAATGCACGACCCATCACAGGACGATCCACGTGAAGCACACGCTGCACAGTGGGAACTGAACTATGTTGCTCTGGACGGCAGCATTGGCTGTATGGTTAACGGTGCGGGCCTGGCAATGGGTACCATGGATATCGTTAACTTGCACGGCGGCAGCCCTGCAAATTTCCTGGATGTTGGTGGCGGCGCAACGAAAGAGCGCGTTACCGAAGCATTCAAAATCATCCTCTCTGACGACAACGTAAAAGCTGTTCTGGTGAACATCTTCGGCGGTATCGTGCGCTGTGACCTGATCGCAGACGGCATCATCGGTGCGGTAGAAGAAGTTGGCGTTAAAGTACCAGTTGTTGTTCGCCTTGAAGGTAACAACGCTGAGCTTGGCGCGAAGAAACTGGCTGAGTCAGGCCTGAACATTATTGCTGCGACCTCACTGACTGAAGCAGCAGAGAAAGTTGTTGCTGCAGCGGAGGGCAAATAATGTCTGTTTTGATTAACAAAGATACCAAAGTAATCTGTCAGGGTTTCACCGGTGGTCAGGGTACTTTCCACTCAGAGCAAGCCATCGAGTACGGAACGCAAATGGTTGGTGGTGTATCACCGGGCAAAGGCGGCACGACTCATCTTGGTCTTCCAGTGTTCAACACTGTGGCAGAAGCCGTGGAAGCAACTGGCGCGACGGCGACTGTTATCTACGTACCAGCTCCTTTCTGTAAAGATGCGATTCTAGAAGCGATTGATGCAGGTATCGAACTGATTGTAACCATCACCGAAGGGATTCCTACGCTGGATATGCTGGAAGTGAAGGTTAAGCTTGATGAAGCTGGCGTTCGTATGATTGGTCCAAACTGTCCGGGTGTTATCACTCCTGGAGAGTGTAAGATTGGTATCATGCCTGGCCACATCCACAAGCCAGGCAAAGTAGGTATCGTATCCCGTTCCGGTACGTTGACTTACGAAGCGGTTAAGCAGACGACTGACGAAGGTTTCGGCCAATCTACTTGTGTAGGTATCGGTGGTGACCCAATCCCAGGTTCTAACTTCATCGACGTTCTGAAAATGTTCGAGGAAGATCCACAGACTGAAGCGATTGTGATGATCGGTGAAATCGGTGGTACCGCCGAAGAAGAAGCAGCTGCATTCATCAAAGAGAATGTGACTAAGCCTGTTGTTTCTTACATCGCTGGTGTGACTGCTCCTCCAGGTAAGCGTATGGGTCATGCTGGTGCGATCATCTCAGGTGGTAAAGGTACTGCAGAAGACAAATTTGCAGCACTGGAAGCAGCTGGCGTAACTACAGTGAAAAGTCTTGCCGATATCGGTAAAGCACTGCGTTCACGCACTGGCTGGTAAGAAACCAGATGTAAAAAACCGCTCCTCGGAGCGGTTTTTTTGTATCTAGGAAATGCTATTCAGCTTGTTTATAAAAATGGCTGAGAAAGAAAAGAAAACCTGCAGCGACAACCACTGAAGGCCCTGCTGGGGTATCCTCGAACCATGACAAGGCAATACCGCCAAACACCGAAATCACACCAATGACACTGGCAAGAATGGCCATTTGTTCGGGGCTTTTTGAGAAACGCCGTGCTGTCGCGGCAGGAATAATCATTAGTGAAGTAATGATCAATGCGCCGACAAACTTCATTGCAACGGCAATTACAAGGCCGACTAATAACATGAGTACCAGTTTGAGCCTATCGACATTGTATCCGTCGACCCTTGCCATCTCTTCGTTAACCGTAATTGCAAGAAATGGCGTCCATAGTTTATACAGAAGCGCCAATATCAGCGCACACCCTACTGCAATCCAGCTAATGTCTGCCGTTGTGACAGACAGAAGGTCGCCAAACAAATATGCCATTAGGTCTACACGTAAGTCGTCGACAAAACTGATTGTCACAAGGCCGAGTGACAAAGACGTATGAGCGATGATGCCAAGCAGGGTGTCTGTCGAAACGCTGCTTTTACGTTGCAGTCCAACCAACAAAATGCCAATGACAATACAGCTGAAGATGAGTGCTATGTTCAGGTTTATCTGAAGCATAAACCCGAGGGCTAACCCCAGCAGTGAGCCGTGAGCAAGTGTGTCGCCGAAGTAAGCCATCTTGCGCCACACAACAAACGAGCCGAGAGGACCTACAGTGGCAGCAATGAGGACACCTGCAAAAAACGGTATGGCAAGGAACTCAAGCATTATGATGGTCTCCGTGTTGGCAGGGACCAATAGGGCTTCCTGACAGATCGTGTTCGTGGTTATGGTGATGCTGGTAGAGCGCCAGTTGTTCGCATTCTCTACGACCGAACAACGCAATGTACTCTGGGTGAGATGAAATCGCTTCAGGTTCGCCAGAACAACACACATGGTGTTGAAGACAAATAACCTCATCTGTTTTTGCCATGACGATATGAAGGTCGTGGGAAACCATGAGTACAGCACACTGCAACTTATCTTTCAGCTCACCTATCAGGCTGTAAAGTTCTAACTGGCCTGACACATCTACGCCTTGTACTGGCTCGTCTAAAACCAACAAGTCGGGTTTTTTTAGAACCGCGCTTGCCAATAAGACGCGTTGGCACTCACCGCCGGACAATGTGTGCATATTGGCGTGAAGTAATTTTGTTGCTCCAACAAGCATCAGTGCTTCACTAATACTTTTACGGTTAGCGCCAGGAGATAACTTTAAAAAGCGCTCTACATTAAGGGGAAGGCTTTCATTTAGTTTGAGCTTCTGCGGTACGTAGCCAACTTTCAATCCCTTGCTCTTTTCTACTTTCCCTATGCTAGGTTCAGTCAAGCCAATAACTGTCTTCACTAGTGTGGATTTTCCAGCACCATTTGGGCCGATAAGCGTTGTGATTTTATTTCTATAGAGAGACAGAGAGACACGATCTAAAACGCTTTTTCCATCAAAAATGACGGAAACCTGGTTGAGTTTAACGAGAGCTGCGGACATATCTTGAACAAGTGGTTTAAAAATGAAATGTTATAATATAACATTTCTCGCTGTTTTTAAATTCGCATGATGGATGACACGATGATCAGTAGTACAAAGAAGTTTTTCATAGCCTTAATGTTATTTCTTCCAGCAGTTGCGAGTGCCCAACCAAACTTGGTGACGACTATCAAACCCCTCGGTCTGATAGCCAATGACATTGCGGGTAACCATGCAAACGTGGAAGTGTTGCTACCGGACAGCGCATCTCCGCATGACTACGCGCTGAGACCATCCGACCTTAAAAAGATCTCTGCGGCAGATGCTGTATTCTGGGTTGGACCAGAACTAGAGTTGTTTCTGGAGAAGCTACTGGGCGATGCGGACAATGCAGTCCGTTTAACAACTTATCCTGGCATGCCAGTCCGCTACTTCGAAGAGGGAGCGCATGGACATGATGATCATGACCATCATGGTCACTCTCATGACGGCATTGATGGACATATTTGGTTGGGACCAGACCAAAGTATTGTGATTGCTCAGGCAGTGAAAGACAAATTGGTCAAGCTCGATCCTTCTCATGCGAAAGATTACGAGAGCAACTACGCTCGATTCAAAGTGGACCTGGAAAAGGCGAAATCTTCCCTGACAACACGCCTTTCAGCCATTGATAACAAAGGGTACTTTCTATTTCACGACGCCTATGGATACTTTGAAGATGCGTTTAAGCTTAACTCGCTGGGGCATCTCACCATCAATCCGGAACGTAAACCGGGTGCTAAAACCCTAGTAGCGATTCGTGGAGCTATTAAAAAGGGACAGGCACAGTGCGTATTCAGTGAACCTCAATTCAATCCCGCCATGGTGTCAACTCTGGTGAAAGGGACGGATGCGAAAGTGCTAGTTCTTGACCCAATGGCAGCAGACCTGAAGATGGAAACGAATCAATACGTTGATTTTCTGAATCAATTAGGAAGTCAGTATTTGGCTTGTTTCGGCGAAGTTTGAGCTTGGGTAATGTGAGCTTGTTCGCATAACCCTGCATTGCGGACAAGACCGAATCCAAAAAACTGCGAAAATGCGGTGTCAGTAAAAAATCATACAAAACAATGATGTCACTGCTTCGCTATTTGCTTGCTCAATGCAGATCTTTCTTTTGGGTGATCCCAGCCTTTGCCAGTTTGGCGGCATCGGTTCAGGCGTCACCTATTTTCTATGCCTTTCCATTTCCTTCAGCCAGCGATACAGCAAAAATAAAAGAGATCGAATACGCGGACAATAGAGGCATTTGGCTTCTTGATACTAATGGACGTGTCAGTTACTACGATGGTGTTCATTACCACAAGCTTGATGCATTCACGCCAATCGGTAAGAGGATCTCGCATATCGAGTTGTTTAATGGTGATCTGTGGTTAATCTCAAAAGGGCAGTTGCTCCAATACGATATAGACAATAACCAATTACACCCTCTGTCGGTTGAAGGGAGGGTAAACGAAATTGTAGGAACGACTGAACATCTGTGGGTTCTAACCGCCACCAATACTTATTCGATAGCTGCAAACACCACCCAACCCGAAATGCGCCTGGCTGAGCCTTTTTCCGATATCTTTGAAAATGGAGAGCGCGTTATCGCGCAGCGTGATAATCAAGGAGTCGAACTGCCTTCTGGAAAAGTGCTATTTGACGTTGACGCAAAGCTAAATGCCCTTGAGAAAGTGGGGGAGCAGTTCTGGGCAGGTACAGCGCAAGGCATTGTTGTCTTTGAGCAGGGAAAAGAGCTGCAGCGTTATCTATCAGGTATTCGAATTGATCATTTGGCTGTAACGGCAGAGGGCGTTTGGGCCGGTTCTCCTTCAGGTTTGTATCTTAAGAAAATAGAAGATTCTGAATTCAAGCTTCTCACTGGTCAAAGTGACGATGCGTTCAGCTTTTCAGGGCAAGCTATCAAAGATCTTGAAGTAGGAATGATGGAAGAACTCTGGGTGGCAACAGATGCAGGGCTGAATTATCGAAACATGGTTGCAAGTCAAATCAACCGATTTCCTATGTATGTATTGTCGCCCGAGCCAGGTGAAGAACAATTGTCCGCATTGGTTCAGTATGGAAACGATTTCCTGATGAGCACGCGGTATAAGCTGATTATGCTCAATGAACGCTTAGAGCCGATTAAGTCGACGCAGTTGGACTCAGCGATCGACAGTATGGTGATGTTTGATGGTGTCTTATGGGTAGCATCGGCATCAGGGCTTAAAGCTTATGACCCTCAAACGTTTTCTTTACTGAATGGGAAAGTGCCGAGGGCAATTGAGGATAAACCAGTAGACCGCATTGTGAGTGACAGCCACTCCCTTTGGCTTGCTCAAGGTTCTAATGTTATGCGGTTTTGGCCAAAAGGCCGTACTTTGGTAGATTTTGGCAGCGACTGGTCAGGTGTATTCAATAATCGGCTAACATCTGTGATCGATCTCGAGGAGAGCGGTACTTGGCTAGGAACCACCAATGGCTTGTATTTCTACTTTGATGGCAGGTTTATCCCTAAACTGACCCGAGAACAAGTCGGTGCCATAAAGTCACTGAAAGTGGGCCCTAAAGGGGAGATCTGGATGCTTACCCAGAGGGGCGTTTATACCTATGACGCAGTCAACCAAATGCTACCCAAAGAGCGTTTTGTGAATACATCAGATGATATCGCAAAGTGCTTGGTTGTTAACGGGACATTTTCTCTATACGTCACTACCAAAGGAATATACAGGCAGCAGTTTTCAAACGAGTTACTGCAATTTGTTCAAGGTGCGCCCAATTCCGTACCTTCTCTTCGTTACTATTGTGAGAAAGATGAAGAGAAGATGTTGATAGCCGGTGATTTTGGCGTTTTCTCAATTCCTGAGCCGATATTATCTTTTCTATTCAGTGCCCCACCAACGCCTGTTTCTCCGAGTGCTGTCTATGTAAACGGTATTCCGTGGCGCCTTGGGCCCTCTTCAGACACACCTTTAACCATTACCACCAAAGGAACGGTAGTGATTGAGATGGGACAAATGCCGTTTGGCACTCAAGATAAACTCGAGTACCGTTTGGAGGGTAATGGCGATGATAGCTGGTACACGACCAACGATCAGAAACTGGTATTCAATGCCCTGAATACTGGTGAATATACCCTTGTTCTTAACTTGTCGAAAGGAAATGGAGTTGGAGAAAAAGTACGCCTGCTCAGTTTTGTTGTAGATTCGCCATGGTATGAACGAATGGGTTACTTCTTTCTGGTCGTGACAGTCGCGATTATCTTCGTGGCGTTTTATTACCGAAAAAAGAACACCACTATCAAGTTTCAAAATAAGCAGCTAAGAGAAACTGTTCACCGGAAAGTCATTGAAATTGACAAGCGTGAGGAGTCAGCCAAGCGATTTTCTAGCGGTTCAAGCAGCATTTTACCCGAGCTTGAGCCGGCGCCTGTTACACTAAACCCACTGGCGGTGACAGAGCCTGTAAGCAATGGTGTTGATAAAGAAGCTGAAGAGTGGCGAGAACGTGTCCTGTTGGAAATTGGAAGCCATTTCCACGATCCCGAATATTCCACAGCGTTGTTAGCAAAGGCGCTGTTCATCTCTGAACGAAGCTTGCAGCGTCGATTCAAACTTGAACTAGGGAACACCTTCAAAGAAGTATTGATTGCCACGCGGTTGGAAAACGCTAAGCGGATGCTATGTCAGGGAGACAAGATTACGGATGTTTCTGTGGCATGTGGATTTAATGAGCCCTCCTACTTTACCAAGTCATTCAAATTAAAATATGGAGTAACGCCATCACAGTTCCGGGATACGTGTAGCAACGAATATCACGTGTAAAACAGGTGGCTGAATTTCAGGCAAGACCGACGAGAAATCCCAAAAAGGCTAATGCGATATGTCGTTGGCATGGGATATTAAACTTGGAGGGGAAAAAAAAGAGCGTGGTATAGCCTGCTGACTATACCACGGGCGTCAAAGACACCTTCGCTTGCTGCCGGAGGTGCGTGGGAGACCACACACCATCTGGAATTAGGTTTTAAATAACTTGGGTGTATTAAAACGATTTAACTGCTATCGCCGATAGTAATTTCCCGCCATTATTTCATTTCGATTAAAAAGTCCCCATTTCTTTGCACCGCCTCTAACTTTTTACTGGGTGGAAACCAGAGAATTTTAGGTTTTTAACGTTTTTGACGAAAAATTCACGGGCAATTTTTCTTTTTGAACCCTGCAGGTAACGTGCGTCAAATAGACGATTTTATGTGGAATTTTACGAAGTTAACGGAAATTTTGACGAAATTGACGTTGGTTTTGACATGTCGGCGCGCGAAACTCTTCCTAAATCCCCTAATTTTGTTGATCAAAAACAACTTTCTTTCTGAAACAATTTGCAATACTTTTGACTGCAAATGTATATGATTCTCATTTTGGTTGTATTTATGAAGCTTACAGAACTCAAACCTGGCATGGCTGGGCGGGTTATCTCTCTCTCCTCTGTACCAACAATTCCACGAAAAAAACTGATGGCAATGGGCTTGCTGCCGGATACAGATGTAAGCGTCATTCGTTATGCTCCAATGGGAGACCCAATCCAAATCAGAGTCAGAGGGTGTGATATTGCACTCCGACTTTCCTTGGCCCAAAACATTGAGGTGACTTCTCATTATGGGTAAGCAATTACTTACCGTTGGTAACCCTAACTCAGGGAAAACGACTCTGTTCAACCGACTGACTGGCTCTCGGCAGGAGATTGGTAACTGGGCAGGTGTCACCGTTGATAAAAAGAAAGGCAAATTATCTCTTCAAGAGCAAGATGCTGTTCTCACTGACTTGCCGGGCATCTACACACTGGATAATGCCGATGGTGAAAACAGTCTCGATGAATCGATCGCGATTTCCGCTCTGTTTAACCTTCCTTGCGATTTGATTGTTAATGTTCTCGACGCCAGCAGTCTGGAGCGTAGCTTGTACCTCACGCTTCAACTTCGTGAGCTGGGGCGACCTATGGTGGTTGTCCTCAACAAAATGGACGTGGTTAAAGCGCAGGGTTTTGAGATTGACACATCCATATTGTCGAGTCTTCTCCAGTGTCCTGTTTATTCAGTCACAGCGACTGACATGGATTCAGTAAATTCGCTGAAAGCCTCTTTATCAAATGCGTTGTCAGAGGTTCAACCCGACGTATCTTTGATGCTGAACTACGGGCAGGCATTAGAGGCGGGGATTGAAACCCTCTCGACAGCGATGCATAAAGAGGGTCAGACGTACACCCGCGCGAGTGCGATTCGACTGCTATGCGGCGACAGTGCATTAAAACGCCAAGTTTCAGACGTAACGCTACAAATCCTATTCGATGTGACCGACAATCTCGATGCCACAGATATAGATCTTATTATTGCTGACGTCCGCTATTCGCGCGTCGCAGAAGTTTGCCGAGAATCCAAAACTCAGGTAATCCCATTTAAAGCGCGAGTGACTGACGCTATCGATAACGTGGTATTGAGCCGTTACTTTGGATTGCCGATCTTCTTTGGCGTGATGTACCTGATGTTCATGTTTTCCATAAATATTGGTGGCGCTTTTATCGACTTGTTCGATATTGGTACAGGGGCTTTGTTAGTCGATGGCAGTCACTACCTGTTGGATAATCACTTGCCCGTTTGGTTAGTGACGATTATTGCCGATGGTGTTGGCGGTGGTATTCAAACTGTCGCGACGTTCATCCCCGTGATTGCCTGTCTTTACCTCTTTATGTCGTTGCTTGAAGCTTCGGGGTATATGGCACGTGCAGCATTTGTGCTGGATAAGGCGATGCAGAAGATTGGCTTGCCTGGGAAAGCGTTCGTTCCCTTGGTTCTAGGCTTTGGCTGTAACGTACCCGCCATCATGGCAACGCGCACACTCGATCAAGAGCGAGAACGTCGTCTTGCAGCAGCAATGGCTCCATTTATGTCTTGTGGTGCAAGGTTGCCAGTTTATGCGCTCTTTGCTGCCGCATTCTTTCCAGGCAATGGGCAAAACATTGTTTTCCTGCTCTACCTGCTGGGTATTGCTGTAGCTATTTTTACGGGCGTGGTTTTGCGTCGGACCCTTTATCCTGGCGACAGTGAGGCTTTGTTGATGGAAATGCCTCGCTATGAATGGCCACGAGTAAAAGATATCTGCGTAAAAACCTGGCAAAAACTGAAGCGTTTTGTGCTCGGCGCCGGTAAGACTATTGTTGTGGTCGTGACGGTATTGAGCTTTGTTAACTCTATTGGTACTGATGGTTCGTTTGGTAACGAAGACTCAGACAACTCTGTGCTGGCAAAAGCCGCTCAATTTGTTACCCCCGTATTTATGCCGATTGGTATTCAGGAAGACAACTGGCAGGCGACGGTGGGTATCATTACTGGTATTTTTGCTAAAGAAGCAGTGGTTGGAACGTTAAACAACCTTTACGCCTCGCCGGGTAGTGAAGAAGCCAGTGAATATGATTTGTTGGGCAGCCTGAGCGAAGCACTACAGACTATTCCTGAAAACCTCATGGGTCTTAATTATTCCGATCCATTGGGTATTCAAGTCGGAGATTTGGCTGATAACGAAGCGGTGGCTGAGGAACAGGAAGTCGATCCGAGCATCTTTGCTAACTTAAGCGCAAACTTTACCGTTGCAAGTGCGTTTGCTTATCTGGTTTTTGTTTTACTCTACACACCTTGTGTCGCAGCGATGGGTGCTTATGTGCGTGAATTCGGTCGACCTTTTGCCATTTTCATTGCCGGGTGGACCATGCTGCTGGGTGTAGTCGTGGCAACTATTATTTATCAATCGATGATGTTGATGGTGACACCTTTAGTGAGTGGGCTTTGGATTGCGGGCAGCATCGCGCTAATGGTAGCGACTGTTTCACTACTTAAGCGTAACGGTTCTTTCAGTAATTCGCTCAGGGTTGTTGCAGTATGATTTTGTTTTGTCTGAGGGATTACATTCAGTCTCACCCCAAATGTTCATTGAAAGAGTTAGCAAAAGTTTTCGTTCTTTCCGAGGATGGGGTTGAAGCCATGCTGAGTGAATGGGTAAAACGGGGAAAACTCAAGGTAACCGTTTCTGATTGGGCGTCAATCACTGTCAGGCAATACACCTGGCTTGATGACTCTGAGCTTGGCGTGACTGTTTATCAATAGAAAACAAAAAAGCGCGGATCGAATCCGCGCTTTTCTTTTATCCTGCTGGGGTAAACCCAGCCGCGTCTCCGAGCAGGCTGCGCCACTTCTCTGCCATTTCATTTTGAGCCAACTCATGGCGCTGCGCGCCATTGGTGTTTCCCCAAACAGGACCAGGCCAAGCGATGTCTGTTTGAAAACGGGCAATGTGGTGAACATGTAGTTGAGGAACCATATTCCCCAGCGCACCAATGTTGAGTTTGTCAGCGTTTGAGTGCGCTTCCAGTTTTTCTGCAACCAGCGAAGATTCTTGTATGAACTGTTGTTGGTCACTTTTCGTCAGGTGATGAATCTCACGAATCCCTTCGACTTTAGGAACCAAAATCAGCCAAGGGCCGATGTCTTCTTTACTTAATAGAACACGGCAGAGCGGAAAATCGCCCAGCCATGTCGTGTCTGCGTCCAATCGTGGGTGGAGTTCGAATGGCATTTCATCTTCTCTTGATGTCAGGAAATCAGGTCAAAACTACTGGGATTCCGCACTAATGTAAATAATCGATGGATGGCAAAATCTCATGAATGAAACGATAGCCGAGCCTTTGGGCTGTATGACCAAGATTAAACTCTTGTCTGTTTGAGAGTACACGTTTTGCGTAAATGTCATAGTAAAATCACAAAACCAGTCCCTATCGTTTGATTGAACCACGCTTCATCAAATATGCAGTTAGGCTTTAAGGGTACTTAAGGTCAATAGAACTCGGCGTCACATGGAGGCGCGAATGAACTACACAGAAGTGCTGGAGTTTTGGTTTGGCGACCCAGACGCCCCCAAAACAGACGATGTGCTCAAATCTATGTGGTTTGAGAACAATGACAGTCTGGACAAACAGGTCCGGGAGCAATTTCTTCCTCATGTGAGTATGGCGGGGGGAGGAAAGCTCAGCCAGTGGCTTTGTTCCCCGCAAGGGACCCTGGCTACTATCATCTTACTCGATCAGTTCAGTCGTCGAATCTACCGCGGATTGAGTGCGGCTTTTCGTTATGATGAGTTTGCGCTGGCCGTATGTAAGCGAGGGTTGGCAGAAGCGCAGGATTTAGATTTACCGACTATTCAGAGGGCGTTTTTTTATATGCCTTTGCAGCACTCCGAGCATATGGAAGATCAGGAGGAGGCGTTATTCAGGTTCAGTCAGTTGTGCAGTTCGGCAGGGCAGGAAGATGCTGGGTTGTTCGAAAATATTTTCCGTCATGCCCGGAACAACTTCGATATCATCAAGCGATTTGGACGCTTTCCTACCCGCAATGCATCTCTAGGTCGGCTTTCTACTGAAGCAGAGCTGCAATGGCTCGCAGGTGGAGGGGCAAAACTCACCCAATAGCAGGTTCGCTTAACGAACCTGCGGCATGACACAGTTGCGGCCCTTATGTTTAGCGTTGTACAGGGCCTCGTCTGCCCTGGCTACTAACGCCAGTCCACATTCATCATCTGCTCTTTCCGCGATACCAAATGATGCAGTAATCGAATTGATTTTCTGTCCAGAACGCTTGTCTGTGACCGACAACCTTTCGAGTGTCAAACGCATTTTCTCAGCGACAACAAAGGTCGACTTCAAAGGAAGGCTTGGTAGGATTACCACGAACTCTTCACCTCCATACCTAAATATTGCGCCCGAAGTATCGACTACCTGTTTGAGTTTCGCTGCGACAATCTGGAGAACCTTGTCACCCATTTGATGACCAAACTCATCATTAAACGATTTGAAGTGATCAATGTCGACCATCATCACGCTGAATACATTGTTTTGATCGACGTGTTCATCAAGCTGCTTTTCGAACTCACGACGGTTTAAGCAGCCTGTCAAAGCATCATGCGAAGCTTGTTTCTGATATTCCTGGAGTTGTTTTTTTAGTGCGTCAATTTCAGTTTTTTGCGAGGTAACTTGTAACTGGTATTGGGACGTAGCACTCAGTAGATGCTGGGAACCTTTGAGAAGTTCATGCAACACTTGCTTGCTTTCCCCGTTTTGGGCGATATCACCTTTTACGTTTTTTAATTTATCTACAGAACTGCTTAGGATGTCTCTGAACTCTTCGGTATCTGATACCGTGTGTTCCATGGATTCGCCAAGATCAGCAGTCAGGTTTTGGAGCTTTTGACGGAAATTGTTCACTTCGCGTTTGGCATCATCCATGAGATACGTATCGATAATTTCATCGCAGTGTTTAATTGAGCAGGCCCCAAAAAGGCTGACTTTATTATCAACTGCTTGATTTAACTGAGGGTTAGTACCTGCACAATAGGTATACCAAAGCGAGAAATAGTGAGGTGTTGTCGGTACCTTATATTTTACCATTAAAGGTACGGCGCGCTTGAAAATACTGGTTGCTTCAAAAAAGGCGTAATCACTCATTAGTGTCTCCTTATCGAACACTTTATCCACTATTGATACAGGATTATGTGCGATAAATTAACACTAGGTGTAAAAAACCCCGTACATAAGCACAGGGTCTTTGAGAATTGTGATCTCAATCTTATTTTATCTGATTACATACGTTCTAACGTGTTAATACCCAGTAGATCAAGACCTTGTTTTATAGTGCGTGATGTCAATGCAGCTAGTTTCATTCTGCTTTGTTTAGTTTCGCCTTCTGCATTCAGAATTGGGCACGCTTCGTAGAAACTTGAGAAGGTGCCAGCCAGATCAAACAGGTAGCTGCACATGATGTGTGGCTGACCTTCGCGGGCGACACCATCAACTGCTTCTTCAAATTGCAGAAGTTTAGAAACCAGTGCTTTCTCTCTCTCTTCAGACACAATGATTTGGCCTTCGATGCTGTTCGCATCAATGCCAGCTTTGTTGAAGATAGAGGCCACGCGGGTGTAAGCGTATTGCATGTAAGGCGCAGTATTGCCTTCAAATGCCAGCATGTTGTCCCAGTCAAACACATAGTCAGTAGTGCGGTGCTTAGACAAGTCAGCGTATTTTACGGCTGCCATTGCTACTGTGTTCGCAATGTTGTCTTTTTCTTCCACTGACAGTTCAGGGTTTTTCTCTTCAATTAGCTTCTTCGCACGCACTTCTGCTTCGTCCAGCAGGTCAGCCAGACGAACGGTACCGCCTGCACGGGTCTTGAATGGCTTACCGTCTTTACCCAGCATCATGCCGAATGCATGGTGCTCAAGGCTCATGCTTTCAGGTACATAACCGGCTTTACGAACGATAGTCCACGCCTGCATCAGGTGCTGGTGCTGACGTGAGTCGATGAAGTACAGCACGCGATCTGCGTTGAAGGTTTCGTAGCGGTATTTCGCGCATGCGATATCCGTAGTGGTGTACAGGAAGCCGCCATCACGCTTCTGGATGATCACACCCATAGGCTCGCCATCTTTGTTCTTGTACTCGTCCAGGAATACAACCATGGCGCCGTCATCTTCGACTGCCAGGCCTTGTGCTTTAAGGTCTTCAACAATGCCAGCCAGCATGCCGTTGTACATGCTTTCACCCATCACGTCTTTATCGGTCAGGGATACGTTCAAACGGTCGTAGTTACGCTGGTTTTGTTCCAGAGTGATTTTTACCAGTTGCTGCCATTTTTCTTTGCAGTACTCGTCTCCACTTTGCAGGCGAACCACGTAGTTACGTGCAGTCTTTGCAAACTCTTCGTCTTCGTCGTAAAGCTTCTTCGATTCACGGTAGAAGCCTTCGATGTCGCTAAGATCCATCGAAATGTCGCCGCCTTGCGCTTCATGACGCTCAAGGTTTGCGATCAGCATGCCGAACTGGGTACCCCAGTCGCCAAGGTGGTTAGCGCGGATAACGTTGTGACCCATGAACTCCAGAGTGCGCACAACCGCGTCACCAATGATGGTTGAACGCAAGTGACCAACGTGCATTTCTTTCGCTACGTTTGGTGCTGAGTAGTCAACCACAATGTTTTGTTTTTCAGCTTCTGCCACGCCCAGACGGTCACTCGCCAGCGCTTCGTCTGCTTTGGCTGCAAGCCACTCAGTGCTTAAGAAAATATTGATAAACCCAGGGCCAGCGATTTCGGTTTTTTCCGCCATGCCATCCAGATCCAGAACATCCAGCACTTTCTGCGCGAATTCGCGTGGGTTACAACCCAGCTTTTTGGCAACACCCATGATGCCGTTTGCCTGGTAGTCACCAAACTGTGGTTTCGCTGATTGACGGACAGCCGCTGGGCTGCCTTCAGGTGCACCTGCAGCAACCATGGCTGCAGCGACTTTGTCGTTAAGAAGGGCTTGAATATTCACTTGCTTACCTTAATTCTGACACCCGGCAAAATACAGCCGGGTTAAAGCAAAAAATCCGTCAACAATACCCACTGCAATTTGAGGCAAACAGGGCATGGTTGACGGCTTTAGCACTGAAACTTGGGCATCAAAGTGTGATGCGCGTATGTAGGCGTAATAATACCCACAAACAGGCGCAGTTTAAAAGCTGAATCCTGCGAAATAGGTGGATTTCATAACAAGTAAAAGCGTGTGCGTTCCAGTGATATCAACGCTGTGGTAAATTCCTGTCATCTTTGAAGGTAACGAGATGACCATGCCAGCATTAACCGTCGATTCCCTCTACGCCACACTCCCCGATTTTTCTGCTCGCTTGGATGCGCTGTTAGAAGTGTTGGAGTTGGATCTTAGCGCCTATCGTGCCGACCACATCGCTTTGCGCATCAACGACAGAAAAGCGGCTGAGGAACTTCACCAATCCTGGCTCTCTTCGGGTGAAGAACTTTCCGTGAATAACATCAATGGCCGTCCTATTGTGGTGATCAAAGCCAACGATCCGCTGTCTTTCGGTCAATGGCAAACGCAATGTGTCGAGTTGCCGTATCCGGGTGACAAGCTTTATCCGGTGGAAGGATGGGAACACGCCGAATGGGTGGTACCCTCAAAGGCGACAACACCGGAAGCACTGCTCGAGGATGTGTTTGGCTTGTTCCCAGCGCTTGCAGCAAAGTGGGATCAACTGGCATCACTGGGTGTGAAGGTGAAACTGAGCTCTCCCGCAGGCGAGGGCGAGCGTATTGCCAACCCGACTGTGGCATTCAAGTTCAAGGGCATTTGCGTCAAGCTCCACCCCGTGACTCTGGAGCAAGTGATAGAAAGTGAAAAAGGAGCCTGAGGCTCCTTTTTCTTTGGTCGATTTCCTGCTTACAGAATGACGGTCTTATTGCCATAAACGAAGACTTTGTCTTCGATCACTTGGCTCAGAGCATTACTCAGCACGGTTTTCTCTACGTCACGACCCGCTTTCACCATGTCTTCTGCACTGAAGGTGTGGTCAACATGTTTCACGTTCTGGTCGATGATTGGACCTTCATCTAAATCGTTGGTCACGAAATGTGCCGTTGCACCAATGATTTTTACGCCTCGTTCCCATGCCTGATGATAAGGGCGTGCGCCGATGAATGCTGGCAGGAAGCTGTGGTGAATGTTGATGATTTTACGAGGGAAACGTGCAACGAAGTTTGGTGTCAGCACACGCATAAATTTTGCCAGAACAATATGGTTCGGTTCATACCCTTCGATGATGTCGATGATTTGGTTTTCATGCTCTTCACGTTCCAAGCCTTCATGGCTCACAAAGTGGAACGGAATATCGAATTTTTCCGTTAATGCTGCCAGCTTATCGTGGTTACCAATTACGGCGGCAATATCCACATCCAAAGAACCGTCATAGGCTTTCATCAGGATGTCACCCAGACAATGTGACTCTTTGGTCACCATGATCACCACACGTTTACGGCGACTGGTGTCAACGAGATTGCGGTGGCTGCCTGCCGGGAGCGCCTGATCGATATCCATCAGGAAGGTTTCATCATTGAAAATCCCTTCCAGCTCAGTACGCATGAAGAATTGACCGGTACTGTGGTCAACGTACTCATTGTTATGGATGATGTTGAGTTGGTGTTTGTAACAGATGTTGGTGATCTTGGCGATGAGGCCTTGCGCGTCAGGGCAGTCCGTCAGCAGGATTTTTCTTTCCATAGAAACGTATTACTCGTGATGAATTTTAATTTGCTATTCATCACGTTTTACTCTGAATTGGCCTCAAGGTCAAAGACTTGACGGTGAGGTTCTGCATGTCTGGCGATAAGGGGGGATTGTTGGCATAATGCAATCCTTTCAAATACTGTATAAATGACCAATGATTTCGAAGGTTTTCTCCACCACAGGTGCGTTGGCTCGAGCGATAAAAGGTTTCCAGCCACGCCAGCCGCAGACCGATATGGCGTTGTCAGTTGAGCGTTCAATCAAAAACCAAACTCAACTCGTAGTCGAGGCAGGGACGGGTACCGGTAAAACATATGCGTATCTGGTGCCTGCACTGCTTAGTGGAAAGAAAACCATTGTCAGTACAGGTTCGAAAAATCTTCAGGAACAGCTGTTTCACCGTGATCTACCATTGATGGTCGACACCCTCGGCTTCTCAGGTCGTGTTGCCTTGCTGAAAGGGCGAGCAAACTACCTTTGCCCAGAACGCTTGAGTCGCCAGATGATCGAGAGTCACGACGGTCACGCTGATCCGACACTGCTTAGCCAGTTAGTGAAAGTACGCAGCTGGTCTTCAGAAACCAAAACCGGTGATCTGGGCGAGTGCGATGATTTGGCGGAAGACAGCCCAATCATCCCCACAATTACCTCGACGAATGACAACTGTCTGGGCAAGGAATGCCCAAGCTATGAAGACTGTTTTGTGGTGAAGGCCCGCAAACGCGCCATGGATGCAGACTTGGTGGTCGTGAATCACCACCTTTTCCTAGCCGATTTGGCGATCAAAGAAACAGGGTTTGGTGAACTGATTCCGGAAGCGGAAGTGTTTATCTTCGATGAAGCGCACCAGATCCCCGATATCGCCAGCCAGTATTTCGGCCAGAGTCTTTCCAGTCGTCAGCTTCAGGAACTCGCCAAAGACATCAACATTGCGTATCGCACTGAACTTCGCGATACCAAACAGCTTGAGAAAGTCGCTGATCGCCTTTCTCAATCGGCATCGGATTTGCGCATTGTACTGGGCGAGCCGGGCTTTCGTGGTAACTGGCGTGAAATAAGCACTTCTCCGGCGGTAGCAAGGGAGCTGGTGCGTTTGACCGACGCACTAGAGCTTGCCCATGACGTGATGAAGCTGTCATTGGGTCGAAGCCAGTTGTTGGATGCCGCCTTCGATCGCGCTACTTTATTTAAAGCCAGACTTGAGCGGGTAAAAGATACCTCTATCCCTGGCTATTCCTATTGGTACGAATGTAGCCGCCATCATTTCAGCCTGAACATCACACCATTGTCCGTGGCTGAAAAATTCCGCGAGCAAATTCAGCAGCAGGAAGGGGCGTGGATATTTACCTCTGCAACGCTCGCGGTGAACGATGACTTCAGTCACTTCAGCAACCGCTTGGGTTTAGAGCCCACAGAGCAGTTTACCCTGCCTAGTCCATTCGATTACGAATCTCAGGCGATTCTCTGTGTTCCGCGCTTTTTGCCAGAGCCAAACAGCTATGGCTTGGCTGACAAGCTGGTGGACATGCTTAAGCCAGTGATTGAGCAAAACAACGGACGCTGTTTCTTCCTTTGTACCTCACATCAAATGGTGCGTGATTTGTCTGAGCGTTTCCGCGAATTGTCAGACTTGCCTGTGTTAGTGCAAGGGGAAATGTCGAAACAAAAACTGCTCGCTGAATTTTTAGAGTTGGGTAATGCGCTTTTGGTTGCCACAGGTGCCTTCTGGGAAGGGATAGACGTTAGAGGGCAGGCGCTGAGCTGTGTTATTATCGACAAATTGCCTTTTACTGCGCCGGACGATCCGCTGCTAAAAGCACGGATTGAAGATTGTCGCCTTCAGGGCGGCGACCCGTTTTCCCAGGTTCAAATCCCTGATGCAGTGATCACCCTCAAGCAGGGAGTTGGTCGACTCATCCGTGATAGAAACGATCATGGTGCGCTTATTATCTGTGATAACCGCTTGGTGAGCAGAAATTATGGTGAAACCTTCCTGCGCAGCTTACCGCCAATCCCGCGAACGCGTGATCTGGCAAAAGTCAGCGAATTTCTCGCTGAAATAGATACGAACAACCAGTCTGCAGAATCGTCTGCAGCGTCAGAGGTATAAATGGCTTCTAAGATCCTTGCCGTCGATACGGCCACTGAAAACTGCTCCGTCGCCCTGAAGGTGGGGAACGACATTATCGCGCGTTGTGAAATGGCACCGCGTGAACACACCACGAAAATCCTGCCTATGGTCGATAGTGTACTGGCTGAAGCGGGCTTAAAGCTGAACCAGCTGGATGCGCTGGCGTTTGGGCGTGGTCCTGGCAGTTTTACCGGTGTGCGTATTGGTATTGGTATCGCTCAGGGTTTGGCATTTGGTGCAGATCTGCCAATGGTCGGTGTGTCCACGCTGGCTGCAATGGCGGAGCAAGCTCATCGTAAACAGCAGGCAACCCATGTGCTGTCCACCATCGATGCACGCATGAACGAAATCTATGCAGGTGGCTATGTGCGCCTTGAAAACGGCGATTGGGAAACGGTCGTTGAAGAAGCAGTACTGCCTCCTGAAATGCTCAAGCCAGAATTGGCAAAAGGTGAGTGGTTTGTAGCAGGAACAGGCTGGCAAGCTTACCCTGATTTGCAAGGCCAGCTACACTTATCGGTAAGCGACAGCGGTGTGTTGTATCCTGAATCGCAGGATATGTTAATCCTTGCTCATCATGCGTTTGCGCGTGGAGAGGCAGTGGATGCAGAACATGCCAGCCCGGTATACCTTCGTGATACTGTGGCATGGAAGAAATTACCAGGTCGCGAATAGTTTTATCTAAAGCTAACCGATAAGGTCTTTCATGGTTTCAATACAGGGATTACCACAGCAGATACAGCGTCCAGGAAAAGCTGGACGCAAACCCGCGCAGAAGAAGGAGGAGGCCCGTGATGTCTCAGAGCCTTCCGTGGTGGCAAAAGCGGTATCCCGTGGTATTCGAAACCCTGAAATGGCGGAAGATGCCTTTCAAAACATTCATTATGATTTACCCGATGGGCGTAGCCGCCATGCGCTGGCGTCCTATATGGATGTAAAAAACCAGGCCCGTCGTGAAGAACTTATCGCCATGTTCGGCGTAGATGTCTTCGTTTAAGTAACTCCTCGTACCACTTAGTCTACACTCTCTGTGGTAGGCTTCGCGCGCTCTCAAACGGTCCAATATGACATTACAAGAACAAAAATATGCAGTGAGATTTGGCGATCTCGCCGCGCAGGTTTATCTGACCGAGCGAAACACGCCGACTCTTCTGATGTTGCATGGGTGGCAAGATAATAGCGGAAGCTTTGCGCCACTCGCCCCGCAGCTCAGCGAGCACTTTGATTTGGTCATGCCAGATTGGCCCGGGCACGGTTATTCCGACCATAAAGGTGCCGACAGCTTCTATCCCTTCTTTGATTATGTGGACGACCTCCACCAACTGATCCTCCAGTTGGGCGACAGGCCGATCTATCTGGTCGGGCATTCGTTGGGTGCATTAGTGGCGTCTTGCTGGAGTGCTGCCTTCGCTGAAAGGGCGAAAGGGTTGGTGATGATAGAAGCGCTTGGCCCAATGTCTGAGCGCGAAGATAAAGTCGTCGAAAGGCTGAAACACGGCGTTGAAAGCCGCGAGAATATGAAGTTGCCTCGTGACTTACCTTCGCTGGATGCGGCGCTGAAACTTCGCCGGGGTATCAACAAAGTCAGCATTGAAGATCTGACACCGTTGGTTACGCGCGGTATTGAGCAAGTAGGCGATATCTGGCGCTGGCGTCATGATGCCAAGTTGAAGACGGAATCGATTTACCGGATGTCGACACATCATGCTGAACATTTGGTCCGTGGCATTGAATGTCCAGTAATGGCAATTATCGGCGAAGACGGTTATCCAGAGCTTCGTAGCCCCATGGCTGAAAAACGTAAGGCGTGGTTCAAGAACCTGACCGTAGAAATGGTGGAAGGTACACATCACTGCCACCTTCAGAGTCAGGCGAAAACAGCGTCTCTGATCATTGATTTTGTGACCAAGCTACATCTCACAGCGCTTAGCGATGTTAATTGAATGTTACTTCTGGTCTAATTGCGAGTTAAAACACTCGTTTGAATTTATTGCGTCTGTCGCGGACTTTTTCTGTTCGCGGTAAAAAAATAGGAGAGATCAAGTGGATAAGGTTTGGCTTAACCGCTACCCATCAGATGTACCAGCGGAAATTTCTTCGGACATGTACCCTTCACTGGTAGAAATGTTCGAGAAGTCTGTCCAGAAATATGCTGATCAGACTGCCTTCATCAATATGGGGCAGGTGATGACCTTCCGCAAACTGGAAGAGCGTAGCCGTGCTTTCGCTGCCTACCTGCAAAATGATCTTGGCCTGAAAAAAGGCGACCGCGTGGCTGTTATGATGCCAAACCTGTTGCAATACCCAATTGCGCTGTTTGGTATTCTGCGTGCTGGCTGTGTGGTGGTTAACGTTAACCCGCTTTACACTCCACGTGAACTCGAACACCAGCTTAATGACTCGGGTGCGACCGCGATTGTTATCGTGTCGAACTTCGCACATACGCTGGAAAAAATCGTCGATAACACCAGTGTGCGTCACGTTATTCTGACCAGCCTTGGCGACCAACTGCCACGTGCAAAGGGAACCATCGTTAACTTCGTTGTGAAATACATCAAGAAGATGGTGCCGAAATACGATCTGCCACACGCGACTTCTATGCGCCTTGCATTGAAACGAGGCCGTCGAATGCAGTACGTGAAGCCATTTATGACGGGTGATGACATTGCTTTCCTCCAGTACACAGGTGGAACGACGGGGGTTGCAAAAGGGGCGGTCCTGACCCACAACAACATGCTGGCGAACCTGAACCAGGCGAAAGCCATGTATGCGCCTATCTTGAAAGAAGGCCGTGAGTTAGTGGTCACTGCGCTGCCGCTTTACCATGTGTTTGCTCTGACCGTGAATGGCTTGCTGTTTATCGAAATGGGTGGTCAGAACCTGTTGATCACCAACCCACGCGATATTCCCGCGTTTGTGAAAGAGCTGAAACAGCATCCGTTTACGGCAATCACTGGCGTAAACACTCTGTTCAATGCACTGCTTAACAATGAAGACTTCCATGAGTTGGATTTCAGTAATCTCAGCCTAACAGTCGGCGGTGGTATGGCGGTACAACGTGCCGTGGCTGAAAGCTGGATGAAGCTGACGGGCAAACACTTGCTGGAAGGTTACGGCCTGACCGAGTGTTCGCCGCTGGTCGCGGCGTACCCGTATGATCTGAAAGAGTACAATGGCTCAATCGGCCTTCCAGTGCCATCAACTGATGTCCGCATCGTTGATGAGGAAGGTAACGTACTTGCAAACGATCAGATCGGTGAGTTGCAGGTGAAAGGTCCTCAGGTGATGCAGGGTTACTGGCAGCGTCCAGAAGCGACCAAAGAAGTGATCACCGAAGACGGTTGGCTCTCAACAGGCGATATCGTCAAATTCGATGACGACGGTTTCCTGCACATTGTTGACCGTAAGAAAGACATGATTCTGGTGTCTGGCTTCAACGTTTATCCAAATGAAATCGAAGATGTTGTCGCGTTGCACGGTAAAGTATTGGAAGTTGCGGCAATCGGCCAGCCACATGAAACGTCTGGTGAGATCGTGAAGATCTGTGTGGTGAAACGCGATCCAAGCCTGACGAAAGATGAGCTTCTTGCGCATTGTCGTGAACACCTGACGGGTTACAAAGTGCCTAAGGTGATCGAATTCCGCGAAGATCTGCCGAAAACCAACGTCGGTAAGATTTTGCGCCGTGCTCTTCGTGAAGAGCAGGACACCAAAAGCGCAGAAGCATAATCGGACATGCGTCGACTCGCTTAAGCGCGTACAATAGGTAGTAACTAAACTACCTATGCCTTTGAAAACATGCTGGCTCAGGCCAGCATGTTTGTTTTCTGGGCTCAAAGAGCGAGCCCAGAACCTAAATGTGGATGACAGCGTGAATTTTGACATTGTAACTGAGCTATCCCAACTCGAACGTGTGTGTGAGAGAGCACGCCAAGTACCAGCAGTGATGCTGGATACCGAATTCGTTCGTACCCGCACACTCTATCCGCGCCTTGGTCTTATCCAGCTTTATGATGGCGAAACGCTGTCCTTGATTGACCCGATTGAGCTGGAAGACATGTCGCCGCTTTGGGCGTTACTGACGGACGAGTCGGTGGTAAAAGTGTTACACGCATGCAGCGAAGACCTGGAGGTCTTTCATCATCATGCGGGTGTGATGCCTACGCCAATGGTGGATACCCAAATAATGGCAGCATTCTTGGGTCATGGTCTGTCGACGGGCTTTGCAACACTGGTTGAAGAATATCTTGAGGTGACATTGGACAAAGGTGAGGCCAGAACGGATTGGTGTGCTCGCCCGTTGAGTGAAAAACAGCTCGAGTACGCTGCTGCCGATGTTTACTACCTTTTACCACTCTATAATCTGCTTGCGAGACGCGTCACTGAAAAAGGCTGGGAAGAGGCGGTGAAGCAAGAATGTGCGCTGATGGTAAGCAAACGCGGTAAAACCCCGGATCCCGAAAAAGCCTACCTCGATATCAAAAATGCGTGGCAACTGCGCCCGAAACAACTGGCCGTGCTGCAAAAGCTCGCGAGCTGGCGACTAAGAGAAGCGCAGCGCCGGGACTTGGCGTTGAACTTCGTGGTGAAAGAGTTACACCTATGGAAAATGGCGCGTTTTAACATTCGTTCATTGGACAAGATGGTAGATGAAGGCTTCGACCGATTTGAGATTGAACGCCATGGCAGCCGTCTGATTCGAATGGCGCAGGAGACAGACAAAACGCCTGTTGCTCATTATCCTGAAGAGATTCAGCGTCTTGTCGATATGCCGGGCTACAAACAGGCAGTGAAAAACATCAAAGAACAAACCAACGCAGTTGCCGAGGAGCTGGGCATGGTGCCTGAATTCATCGGGTCGAAAAAGCAAATTCACCAGGTGCTTAAATGGGCGTGGATGAATGACCGGAATCCAGAAAAAGCACCAGATATTCTCTCGGGTTGGCGCAAGCCATATCTGGAAGAAAAAGTGTTGGCAGTTTTGGATAAATAGTCAGAACGCAAAAATAAGAAAAACCGGCGAAATCGCCGGTTTTTTCATTTATTCATCCCGAGAAGATCAGTAACTATGAAGGTTACTTGTCTTCTGGCAGGGTGACGTTGAGCTCGAGAACAGACAAATCGTCATCACGTTGCTCAAGTGCAACAGAAACCTGTTCAGGAGAGATATCCACATACTTACGGATAACCTCAAGGATGTCTTGCTTCAGCTGGGGTAGGTACGTTGGCTCAGCACTCCCTGCGCTGCGCCGTTCTGCAACGATGATCTGCAGACGCTCTTTAGCAAGCGATGCGGACGTCTTCTTCTTTGGACGGAAAAACTCCAGCAATGCCATTGGTTATCCTCCGAACAGTCGCTTCAAAAAGCCTTTCTTCTCTTCCTCCAGGAAGCGGAAAGGACATTCGTCACCCAGCAAACGGGTAATGGCGTCGCTGTATGCCAGCCCTGCATCAGACTCTTGATCCAGAATCACAGGTTCACCTTTATTCGACGCGTGCAACACAGAAGGGCTTTCTGGAATCACACTCAGTAGCGGTATGCGCAGAATTTCTTCGACGTCTGCGACGCTCAGCATCTCACCACGTGCAACGCGCGCTGGGTTGTAGCGGGTCAGCAGTAGGTGAGTTTTTACTGGTTCTTCGCCGTTCTCAGCGCGGCGAGATTTAGAATCCAGGATGCCCAGAATACGGTCTGAGTCGCGAACAGATGACACTTCAGGGTTGGTTGTGACGATGGCTTCATCGGCAAAGTAGAGCGCCATCAGTGCGCCAGCTTCGATACCTGCTGGAGAGTCACAGATAATGAAGTCGAAGTCCATCGCCTTCATATCTTCCAACACGCGGGCCACGCCTTCTTTGGTCAGGGCGTCTTTATCTCGGGTTTGGGAAGCGGGAAGTACAAACAGGTTTTCTACGCGCTTATCTTTGATCAATGCTTGGTGAAGGTTAGCTTCGCCGTTGATGACGTTAACAAAGTCATAAACCACGCGACGTTCGCAGCCCATGATGAGATCAAGGTTACGAAGACCAATATCAAAGTCGATAACAGCCGTTTTCTTTCCCGACAGCGCAAGGCCGGTAGCAATGGCAGCGCTTGAGGTGGTTTTACCCACGCCGCCTTTGCCAGAAGTTATTACGATAATTCGAGTCATTCCTCAATCCTTTGGAAAGTTAGAGTGTGAGGTGTTCAATGTTTAATGAGTCGTCTTTCAGCGAGACTTTCACCGGACGGGCAGCGTACTGCTCCGGTATGGTTTCGCTGAGCCAGTATGTGCCCGCAATGGAAAGCAGTTCGGATTGCAGGTTCTGGCAAAAAATGTGGGCTTCTTTTTGTCCGCTTGCGCCAGCAATGGCACGGCCACGGAGCACGCCATAAATATGAATACTGCCATCAGCAATAATTTCCGCACCGGCACTGACATGGTTCAGCACGACCAAATCAGCATTCTTGGCGTAAACCTGCTGGCCGGAGCGAATCGGTGTTGTGATGACTTTTGTTGGTGTTTGAATAGGGTCGTTAACGCGTACTGCTTGTTTGGCGGGGTTCATTACCGCCAATCCAGCGAGTTTTGCGGCTTCACGCACCTGATTTTGCTTGCAACCTGTGACTCCAACAACCAGCATGCCAGTCTTTTCGATGGTGGCTTTTAGCTGGAAAAAATCGGGTTGCGAGTGAAGCCTGGAGATATCAACGACAACAGGCGCGCCATCAAAAAAGGCCGGAGCCTGTCTCACTTTGTCAGACAGCACTTGCATTGCGCCATCCAAATCATCATCCATTAAATGGAGCACAGAAAGTGTAAATGAACTGCCTTTGAGTTCAGCATTTTTGGTCATTCGGGTAGTTATCCAGCTGGCACGGTATTGTTGGATTTGACAACACTAACGTGAAATTTCGTCACCCAATTTTTCCGATGGCGGACAAATTTAATTTGTGTGCCATTTTCAGGGGGAAGAAAGCGGGTTTCGTGCATTATCAGACAGTGTTCTGCATGGTATATTCATGGCATCTTTGCGGCAAGCGCCAACGCTGACTGTGCTGCTTTAATCGCCGATTTCATTGCGATTTTCTAAGCCATTTCTCTAAATTGGGAACAGCGCAAAAAACGTTTGCTGCAAACTGACATGAATAGTGAGAGGTACAAGGTGTATTGCGCAATTTATAAGAGCACGAAAAAGGAATCGACCTATCTTTACGTAAGCCGTAAGGATGATTTTTCAGACGTGCCCGAACAATTGTTACAAAATTTCGGGAACCCGCAGTTCGTAATGATGGTCAACTTAGATAAACGTGACAAGCTGGCGATTGCTGATATCAATAAAGTACGTGAAAACCTTAAAAACGATGGATTTTACCTGCAGTTGCCACCTGCACCGGATGCGGCGCTGCAGCATATTCGACAAAAAAACACCAAGTTATAAAGGAGCGCTATGCGTAAGGGATTAATCTCGATCCTCATTGGGGCTGCGTTATCTTTGTCTGCATCAGCACTAGCTGAAAAGCAGAGTTTTGACAGCTACGTTGAGGGTCTGAAAAAAGAGAGTGCAGAAAAGGGTTATGATGCTGCACTTATCGAAAGGGCGTTTAGTAATCTGACTTATCGCGAACGTGCGGTTAAAGCAGATAGAAATCAGCCCGAGAAACGTTTAACTCTGGATGAGTATATTCCGCGCGCAGTTCCGGATTGGAAAGTCTCTCAGGCTCGCAAGTTGTACGACGAGCATTATGATGACCTAAAGCGCATTGGTGAAATATACGGCGTACAACCCCGATTTTTAGTTGCCTTGTGGGGCGTTGAAAGTAACTTTGGCAAATTCACCGGTAACTTTAACGTTATTGAAGCGCTATCAACCATGGCCTATGACGGTAGACGAGAAGCGTTTTTTCGAGGTGAAGTTTTCTCTGCATTAACGATATTGCAGGAAGGGCACATAGACATTGATAAGATGAAAGGCTCATGGGCTGGCGCCATGGGTCAGTGCCAATTTATGCCGAGTTCTTTTATCTCTTTCGCAGCCGATGGTAATAACGACGGTAAGAAAGATATCTGGAATTCGAAGCCAGATGTGTTTGCCTCGTCCGCAAACTATTTAAAAAATGCGGGATGGGATGATGAATATACTTGGGGACGTCAAGTTATCACTCCTAAAAATCTCGATAGAGATTTGTCAGGTTTAAGTCAGGATAAAGCAAAAACTTTGGCGGAGTGGCAAGCACTTGGCGTACGACGTATGAATAATGCTTCACTGCCAGGTGTGGAAATAAAAGCCTGGTTAATTCAGCCTGATGATGAATATGGCCGCAGCTATCTGGTCTATGGCAATTATCAAAGCTTAATGAAGTGGAATCGCTCTCACTACTTTGCGCTGGCAGTAAGCCACTTGGCAGATCGTATTAAATTTGGCTGATAAGAGTACTAATTAGAAAGGTACGCATTTAGCGTGCTTTTTTGTATGTGGCATTCGTACTTCGATCTAAGATACGCACGGATTTGCCAACAGGCATAAAAAAAGGAGCAATTTGCTCCTTTTTCATGATGATACTTTTCTATCTTGGTATTAGACGTCGCCCGATTAGATGAGGAAGTCTTCTACTTTACCGCCAGCATCAATTGCATCTTTGATTACTTTCGGTGTACGACCCTGACCAGTCCAAGTTTTTTCTGAACCGTCTACGTCAGTGTATTTGTATTTCGCTGGGCGCGCAGCACGCTTGGATTTAGGTTTGGTGCCACCAAGTGTTGCCAGAAGTTCTTCTGGATCAATACCGTCTTTAATCAGCATTTCACGGTATTTCTCAAGCTTCTCAACGCGCTCTTTTTCAGCTTCACGTGCTTCTGCTTCGGCTTCTTCACGCTCGCTAACTACTGCTTGCAGTTTTTCCAGAGCTTCTTGTAGTTGTTCCAGTGTAAGTTCACGCGCAACGGCACGAAGGCTGCGCAGGTTTAACAATACTTTTAGTGCATCAGACATTATGCCAGTCCTATTCTCTCGTTATGTAATAATTTATTGCTTCACTAAGAGTAGCAAGAATAAATAATTCTTTGCAATATTTATAAAATAAACTTCGTGCTTATTAGATATCTATTTTAATTAAAGTGCAAATCTAATATTAACCCTCCCATTGATTTGATAGAAAATCCCTTCTTTTTCGGTAGGCTGTACAATAAATACGTCATACTTGTGTGAGTTTATGTGCGAAGAGAATAATGGAACTGTGAAATGTGGTTGGTTTGTAACCATCTTGAGTTAGATGTGTAAAAATTTTTATCTTTGTATTGCAAACAGACCAATGTCACATAAAATACGCTGGCTTTATGCTCAAACGGGCTTACTTTGTATGTGTATATCGGTGCAAAGACCGTCAATCGTGTAAAGTTGTTTGAGTTGATACACGTAGAGGTGCGCGGTTTATAAGTAGTTTGTCTTGGGGTGATGCCGATGAGGACAAATGAAAGGAGATAGCGCCGAAGCAGAATGTCGCTTATCAAGAGACTCTGCTGGGGTTGTGACCGAATAGGCACAACACTGCCATAGTATTGGGATTTAACTATGGAGCGCTACTGTAGGATTTAACGATGTGTATAACCGTTGTCTTCGTTCAGTCTGGTTTTCCATTTCTGCAGTAGATCTCCAACCGAATAGGTTGATATAGAGATCATGAATTTAGTCGATTTTTCTTCTTCTTCTCTTTCTTTGCTCCCCGCTGTGCTGGCGCTGGGACTCGCGATCGTGACCCGTCGTGTCTTATTGTCACTAGGCTTGGGTATTTTTTCCGGCGCTTTTTTGCTCAATGACTTTTCAATTCCCAGCACTGCTTCTTATCTCGCCAACCTGATTAAGGGACTGTTTATTTCAGATGGCGGCGTTAACTCATGGAATATGAGCATTGTGGTTTTCCTTCTGTTGCTGGGGGCAATTACTGCATTATTGACGCTTTCTGGTGGTACACGTGCATTTGCAGAATGGGCACAGAGCCGCGTGAAAAGTAAACGCGGCGCGAAACTGCTGGCAGCATTTCTGGGCGTATTTATCTTTGTTGATGATTACTTCAACAGCCTGGCTGTCGGTGCCATCAGTCGTCCGGTAACGGACCGTTTCCACGTCTCCCGTGCGAAACTGGCTTATATCCTCGACTCAACTGCAGCACCAATGTGTGTGATTATGCCGGCATCAAGCTGGGGTGCTTACATCATTACTGTGATTGGCGGCATTCTGGTCAGTCATGGGGTTACTGATTACAGCCCGCTAAGCGCATTCGCGCACATGATCCCAATGAACTTCTACGCCATTTTCGCACTGCTATTGGTCTTTGCTGTGGCTTGGTTCCAAATGGATGTGGGTCCGATGCGTCGCTTTGAATACCAAGCATCAACCGGCAGTCGTCTGGGTGATGAAGATAGTGGCCATGAGCCAATCGATGACGAACTTGGCATTGAAGAAAGCGAAAAAGGCCGAGTATCTGATTTGGTTGTGCCGATTATCGTCCTTATCGTGGCGACCATGTCATGGATGGTTTACTCCGGTTCACAGGCGCTGGAAGCCGACGGTAAATCATTCTCTGTGCTGGGTGCATTTGAGAACACAGATGTAGGCATGTCACTGCTTTATGGTGGTGCGATGGGCTTGCTATCAGCGCTGATCACTGTGGCGAAACAAGGCTTGGCGGTTTCCGATATCGCCCGAACCACATGGATTGGTGCGAAGTCTATGTTTGGTGCCATCCTGATCCTGTTCTTTGCATGGTCTATCGGCAGTGTGATTGGTGACATGGCGACCGGCAAATTCCTGTCGACCCTGATTCAGGGCAATCTCCCAGTTCAATTACTCCCAGTGCTGCTGTTCCTTTTGTCAGCGGCGATGGCTTTCTCCACCGGCACGTCTTGGGGCACGTTCGGTATCATGCTGCCAATCGCGGGAGACCTTGCTGGTGCAACAGATATTGCGCTGATGCTGCCTATGCTGTCCGCGGTTCTGGCGGGTGCGGTATTTGGTGACCACTGTTCTCCGATTTCAGATACCACCATTCTGTCTTCAACAGGTGCTCGCTGTGGCCACATCGACCACGTTGCGACTCAGTTACCTTATGCTTTGGCCGGTGCACTGATTGCAGCTGTGTCTTATTTGGTGCTGGGTTTCACGGATTCACTGAGTATTTCCCTGCTGGCAGGTATGTGCGTATTCGTCCTGGTGTGTGCGCTATTTGGCTGGATGTCACGTCGACCGGGTAAGCTGGCGTAGACTACTCTCTGAGCCTCCGATTTCGGGGGCTTTTTTCTTGTAACGCGCTTTGCGCCGCTTTTACCGTTCCCCATTTTTCGGTAGCATTCGTCAGTCTTAATTTCGGGAGAATTCCATGGCCCAGCTGTACTTCTATTACTCTGCGATGAACGCAGGTAAATCCACCACGCTTTTGCAGTCTTCGTTTAACTATCAGGAACGCGGCATGAACCCGCTGATTTTTACCGCTGCAATCGATGACCGTTATGGTGTGGGTAAAGTCAGTTCTCGAATTGGTCTTCAGGCCGAGGCCCAACTCTACTCTCCGAAAGACGATATCTACGCGGCTGTTTGCGATATCAATGCCAACAATAAGGTTGATTGCCTTCTGATTGATGAATGTCAGTTCCTGACCGAAAAGCAGGTTTATCAAATCACCGAAGTGGTCGATAAACTGCGTATTCCTGTGCTTTGTTATGGTCTACGTACCGACTTCCGTGGTGAGCTGTTTGAAGGGGCAAAATACCTGCTGGCATGGGCAGACAAACTGGTAGAACTGAAGACCATTTGTCACTGTGGCCGCAAAGCGAACATGGTGATCCGCACCGACGCTGAGGGCAATGCCATTGCTGATGGTGATCAAGTCGTGATTGGTGGTAACGACAGATACGTGTCGGTGTGTCGCGTACATTATAAAGAAGCGCTGGGTAAATAAAATTTGTCGAAAATCGATAAAAAATGCCGCTGAATTCAGCGGCATTTTTGGTTTGGTGGGCTTAAAGTCTCGAAGCTAGAGGAATGATATTAACGCGATCACCCACTTCTGCGCTCTCCACTTCCGGTGACACCTCAATCAGGCAGTTTGCTTCATGCATCGAGCGCAAAATGCCCGAGCCCTGCGAGCCCGTAGAACGCACTTCAATTTGACTGTTGGCGCTGATGGAATAAATACCGCGGGTGTACTCTGTACGGCCGAGACGGGAGCGGATTTTCTATTGGGTCACAGCCGAGAAACGCTGAGGTTGCCAGTTCACATCGCCCTGCATTTTACGAATGGCAGGTTCTACAAACTGCAGAAAGGTCACCATGACTGCCACTGGATTACCCGGTAAGCCAAAGAAAGGTGTATTGCCTAACTTGCCGAAGGCGAGAGGACGACCTGAACGCATATTTACACGCCAGAAGTTAATATCACCCAAAGCATCCAGAACGTTCTTGATGTAATCCGCATCACCGACTGATACACCTCCGGAGGAAATCACCACATCGGCTTTTTCCATAGCCGTGGTCAGTGTGTTTGTCAGTGCTTGTTCACTGTCTTCAATAATGCCCAAATCAAGAATTCGGCAACGGAGGTTTTCCAACATGCTGCGAACCGTAAAACGATTGGCATCGTAGATGCAGCTTTCTTTGGCAAGAGTTCCGGGTGCCTGCACTTCATCACCGGTTGAAAACAGAGTAACGGTGAGAGGCTTATAACACTTGGCTTCATTGAAACCCAGTGATGCCAACATACCCACTGAGGCGGCATTAAGGCGGGAGTCTGTGCTAAATACCGCAATGCCCTTTTTTAAATCTTCACCTGCTTGACGTACATTTTGTCCGTTCAGGTATCGAACATCACCAGATCGCCGTCCATCGCTGCCTGCTCACGCATCACGACAGTGTCAGCGCCTTCGGGAACAGGCGCGCCTGTCATGATGCGGACACACTCGCCTTTTTTCAGTGGTATGCCAAGACCATGACCTGTATAAATTTCGCCTACGATTTGATAGCTGTCGCGCTCTAAATCATCACTGCGAATAGCGAAACCGTCCATGGCTGAATTGGTGCTGGAAGGGACATTGACCGGCGCGATAACATCTTCTGACAAAACCCGTCCAGATAAAGACTCCAGCGGGTGAACCTCGCTGGAGGCTGGCTCATCAAAGGCTGCTAAAATCTTCTCCCTTCCGGCATCCACTGAAAGCATGGTTGGGGATAAGGAATCACAGGTGGCTGTCGCAGGCAATAGCGATGATGTTCTTATCTTCTTTGTGAAGCCACTGCTTAGCGAGCTCATCGCGGCTGAGCAATTGATTGAGTGTATTTTCTTCTTCCGGTGTTTCTTTCATCAAGGCATTGCGATTGCGCGAGCTGATCAGCACTTGGGAGGTGCCAGCTTTTCTCAGGCGGTAACTGTCTTTACCCGATTTATCGACATCAAACTCATGGTGCGCATGTTTTACCATGGCAATACGCACGCCCATGAGTTTTTCAAGCAGGGTGGTTTTACCTGTACCACTGAAGGCTGCGAACCCAAGTACAGGTAAGGAACAGTTGGAAAGACTCATGAAAGCGCCCCGAATTTTTCCAGCTCGTCAGGTGTATTCAGATTAATGAAGGCATCATGCTCATCACTGAAATCAACGAACTCCGTCTTACATGTGTCGTAGAGAAGAACGATTTTGCGGTCACCGTTATTGAGAAAGTTTTCTAATCGCTCAAACACACTGCGTTTGTACATAGTCACCACTGGCTGGACGGACTCGCCATCATGGGCGACCACAATTTCGGTATCATCAGAGATAGTTTGATACATCTTTTCTAGCAGGTTATGAGGCAGGTTAGGGCAGTCACAAGGGACGAAACCGTACCACTCACTGTCTAATTGAGCCATTGCAGCATGGATGCCACCTAAAGGTCCGGGAAAGCCCTCGAAAACATCACTGAAAACCTGTCCATATTGTGCGTAGGTTTCCTGATTGCGGTTGGCATTGACCGCGATATGTGCGCCTTGTTCAGCCAAGCGGTCGTGAACATAATCGATGAGAGGTTTGTTATTCAGGGTCACAAGGCCCTTGTCTTTTCCGCCCATGCGACGAGCTTGGCCGCCGGCAAGAATGACCCACGTGGTTTCAGGAAGGGACTGCATGGTTATCCTTGTTGATTAAGTTAAGTTTTGGCTTATGGATCAAGCGTTGGCTTTAGATCGACCAGCGCTGATTGCAGCAAGCAGTTAGCGAGTTAGGGTGATGGCTGGTGATCACCAGACTTGAACCACGATCTAACAGATCTTTGACCATGACCTTCTGTGCTTCGATGGCATCAGGGTCAAGGTTAGCGCAGGACTCATCCATCAAAAGGATAGAAGGGTTTAGCGCCCAGGCGCGAGCCATTGCCACTTTTTGTTTTTCACCACCGGAAAGCACAGAGATATGCTCCCGGCTCAGGCTTTCCAGCCCAATCATTCGCAAGGCCTGCATTGTAAGCTGGCGGCAAGTTCTTTGACAGAAATGCCTGCCTTTCAGACCACAAGCTACGTTTTCAGCCACGGTACCGTCGAAAAGATTAGCGGCTTAGTGCATAGAGTTATCGCATAAGCGCGCTGGCAAAAAGGTGATGCGCTGGACACCGTTTGAGCGCGCCATGCACTGGTTCACCGCCATCAACTTCCTGATCTTGGGGTTCAGTGGCGTGCTCTTGCTATACGGTAAGCACTTTATTAAACCTGTGGCGCCTGAAGCAGTTTGGGGCAGCATCATCTATGCGGCTAAAGTGTCGCATAACTATCTGGGTCCGCTGTTTGTGCTCGACTGCTTTGTATGTTGGTGAAGTTGATGAAGAACAATTTCATCAACAAAGTCGACATTGAATGGTTCAAGCAAGGCGGTGGTGTTCTGCCAAACGGTAAACACCCGGATGCAGGTTTTTGCAATGGTGGTGAGAAGATCTGGTTCTGGCTGCTGGCAACCGTTGGTGTGGTGCTCTGTATTACCGGTCTGGTGATGGATTTCCCACTCTTTGGTTAAACCCGTGAGGATATGCAGATAGCAAACCTGCTGCACGGTATCGCTTCTTTGGGTTTGTTCGCAGCTGCATTGGGACACATCTACATCGGTACAGTGGGTACGGAAGGCGCGCTTGAAGGCATGGCGACAGGCTACGTGGATGAAAGTTGGGCGAAGCAACACCACAAGCTTTGGCTGGATGAAGTAGAAGGCCAAAGCAGTGCTCAAACGACAGAAGCGAAAGAGCAACAAAGTACCTGACATTTAGAGAAGTAAACGAAAGCCCGCAGTCGCGGGCTTTTTTGTGCTTATTGGAAGGGGCTGTTAACCTTTGGTGGTTAAATTTTGTTCTAGCTCTGAGCGTTTTAGGCGCGGCGAGGTGTGTGCCGCCTATTGATTCTAAGCAAATACACCTCAACAAAGCATAAAACGCTTAGAGCAGAACCCTTCGGGCAGCGTTTGTGGGGAATTTCTGCTGCGTTATCGGTTTCTCATGTAGGCTAGCTACACATCGAAGCCTCTGCCTTGCATAAAACCCCCACAAACTGCTGCAAAAATCATCACCAAAGGTCAACAGCCCCTAGATGATAGACTCGTTTTTGGCCGTAGGCAGCCAAAACGAAATCACTGTGGTCGTTGCTAGGAAAGCGAAAGACACCCAGAGACACGCTGCAAACCCCCAGACCTGGAATACCCACCCCGAGAGAATGGTGCCAATCAAGCGTCCCATTGCGTTCGCCATGTAATAGAAACCCACATCCAGCGAAACGCCGTCACCTTTGGCATAGCTGACAATCAGGTAAGAGTGCAGTGAAGAGTTCACAGCAAAAACAGCACCGAACACCATCAAGCCTACAATGATAACGGTTTCCGGATGCCACTGTTGTTGAACGCTGACGGCGATGATCCCGGTGACGACAGAAAGCAACAGCGCCCAATAAATCGCGGCTTTGCCATCCGGCGTTTTACCCGAGGCTTTGCCTGTGATCTTCGGAGCAATCCCCTGAATAAAGCCATAGCCAATCACCCAAGTCGCCAGAAATGCGCCAACGGCACTGTGGTCCCAGCCAAAGGTGGTACCGAGATAGATGGGAAGTGCAATCACAAACCACACATCACGGGCACCAAACAAGAACATACGGGCAGCAGACAGAATATTCACGCTGCTGGACTTTGAGAAAATCTCTGAAAACTTGGGTTTGGTTTTTGCTTTGCCCATGTCCGATTTCAGGAATAGCAGACTACCGATAAATACCAGCAACAAGACGCCAGCCATTGCAGCAACAGCAGATTGGAAACCAATCAAGGAAAGCAGTGCACCGCCCAGGAAGAAACCGGCCCCTTTCAATGCGTTCTTAGATCCTGTGAGAATCGCAATCCACTTGTAGAGTGCGCCTTGTGCATCCTCAGGAACCAGCGTTTTGATTGAGCTCTTGGCGCTCATCTTATTGAGGTCTTTGGCAATACCGGACATGGCCTGTGCTGCCATTACCCAAGGAATGCTTAGCCAAGCCGTCGGGACCGCCAGCATGGCGAGCGCGACAATTTGCATGCCTAGACCAATGTTCATGGTCCGGTTAAGACCCAACCTTGCACCGAGCCAGCCGCCAATCAGGTTGGTCACCACACCAAAGAATTCGTAGAAAAGAAAGAGTGAAGCGATTTCCAGACTGGAGTAACCCAGATCATAAAAATAAAGCACCACTAACATGCGCAGTGCACCGTCAGTGATGGTGAAATTCCAGTAATTGAATGTCACCAGCATGTACTGGCGAACGTGGGAATTTAATTGAGACAGCATAACAACTCGCCCAAAAAAGAGCTGCGTTTGCAGCTCTTGATATCTCTTTTATATTTATGCCAAGCCTACTTTGCGGACCAACTCTGCGGTGCGTGTAGCGTAGCCCATTTCGTTGTCATACCAGGCGTAGACTTTCACCATGCGCTTGCCAACGACCATAGTCGAGAGGGCATCAACGATGGTAGAACGCTGGTCGCCTTTATAATCGATAGACACCAGTGGACGCTCTTCAAAGCCAAGAATACCTTTCAGCTCGCCTTCAGACGCTTCTTTCAGCAGGGCATTCACTTCTTCTGCGGTAGTGTCGCGCTTCACATCGAAGATGATGTCAGTCAGAGAGGCATTCGCCAGTGGAACACGGACTGCATGACCGTTAATTTTGCCTTCCAGCTCAGGGAAGATTTCAACGATAGCTTTAGCAGAACCTGTGGTAGTTGGGATCAAACTCATGCCACAGGCGCGCGCTCGACGAAGGTCTTTATGCGGTGCATCCAGAATGGTTTGGGTGTTGGTGAGATCGTGAATCGTGGTGAAAGCGGATTGCTCGATACCCAGTTTCTCATGAATCACTTTCACCACGGGAGCGATACAGTTGGTGGTGCACGATGCTGCGGTCACGATACGGTGGATTTCTGGGTCGAAGATGTTGTCGTTGATACCTACAACAATGTTGGCAATACCGTCTTCTTTCACCGGTGCAGAGACAACAACGCGTTTAACACCTTGCTCCAGGTATTGATTCAGAAACTCGGATTTACGGTGTACACCTGTTGCCTCGATAACAACGTCACAGCCAGACCAATCGATATCACTGATGTTCTTTTGTTGTGTAGTGCGGATGGTTTTCCCGTTGATCAGCATGGCATCGCCATCGGTGGTGACCTCGTGGTGCCAGCGGCCCTGAACAGAGTCGAACTCCAGAAGGTGAGCCAGCGTCGCTGTATCGCCGGCGACATCGTTGATTTGAACAAACTCAAGTTCAGGCCAGTCGAATGCGGCGCGAAGTGCCAGACGGCCGATGCGGCCAAAACCATTAATTCCTACTTTAATAGACATCTCAATTTTCCTCTAAACACAGCACTCTGGGCGAGATTTCATCTCCGAGAGACGCTGGATATCTTGCTGGTATTCTTGTTTAAGGCAGTTCGAATCGACCAGCCCCTGAATTTGTTTGCGCATCCAACCGGGAAGTTGGTCAGACAGACGGTAAAACACCCACTGACCTTGGCGGGTATCCAAAATCACGCCGCTTGAGCGAAGTTGTGCCAGGTGTCGGGAGATCTTTGGCTGGCTCTCGTTGAGCGCTTTCGTTAGCTCGCCCACGCAGATTTTTTCTTCCCGCGCGATGAGCAATAAACATCTCACGCGGGTTTCATCTGCGAGCAGTTTGAAAAACTGATGAGGTAACATTTGAATATCTCCATATGCGAATATCCATATATTAATTTCATCAAAGCAGGAGTCAACAAGGAAAAAGGGTATGTCATGAAAGCTTCATATTAGAAGGGTGAGCTAAGCAACTGAGTATCTGGAACACTGTTGCTTGTTTAGAAATGGCTATTTAGAAATGAGCTCCCAATTAAGGGCAGTGCCTGCGGGAATATCTGAGAGCGCGATTCGTCCCATGACAGCATCATAGTGCTTGGGCGCTAAACCAAACCCCGGACGAACGCTTCTTACGTTGTGTGGATTGAGGTTTTCACCTTTCTTGATGTCTTGAGCAACATAGAGCGAACGGCGGAATTGCACATTGCCTTTCTCCGCTTCTTTAAGTTGATAACCTGCTCGTCCCAATGCCTGCCAAGCGGTTTCTGTGTTCCGACAGAGTGATGCCAGTTCATCAGGCTCCAGAGAGAAGGTAGAGTCTGGGCCTGGGTCATTGCGGCTCAGAGTGACGTGTTTTTCAATCACGGACGCGCCGAGCGCAACAGCAGCAACAGACACTGTGGTGCCCAATGTGTGGTCAGACAGGCCGCCTATCACACCGAACTTTTCTGCGAGATCGGGAATGGTACGCAGATGGCTTTGGGAAGCTGGAGCAGGGTAGGCGCTGATGCAATGAAGAAGTACCAGTTGCTCACAACCATTGTCACGGGCAGTCGCCACCGCTTCGGCAATCTCATCACCATTAGCCATGCCTGTGGAAATGATCATCGGTTTTCCGGTTTGCGCCACATAACGGATTAGCGGTAAATCGACCGCTTCAAACGACGCTATCTTGTATGCGGGCGCATTGAGATCTTCCAGCAAGTCTACCGCTGTAAAATCAAACGGCGTACTGAACAGTGTAATGCCAACGTCGCGTGCTTTATCAAACAGCGGCTTGTGCCATTCAAAGGGCGTGTGTGCTTCTTGGTAAAGGTCATAAAGAGTGCGACCATCCCACAGCCCGCCTTTGATTTGGAATTCGTCAGAATCGCAATTAAGGGTGATGGTGTCAGCGGTATAGCTCTGCATCTTAATCGCATCAGCGCCAGCGCGTTTGGCCATTTCAATGGTCTGGAAAGCACGTTCGATGGAGCCGTTATGGTTTGCTGACATTTCAGCGATGATGTAAGGCTTGTGGTCTGGGCCAATTTTACGGCCGTCGATGGTAATAAACGGGGTCATGATGCTGTGTTACTGTTCCAGTCTTCACGTGAAAGGAAGAAAGCAAAATAGTCTTTGTTCCCCTCTGCTGTGATTAGGGTTTGCGTGTCCTTTTCCTTTGAAAAGCCAAGCTTGTGGTGAAGGTAAAGGACTTTTGGATTGCTGCAAAGTACCCGGCTGCGAATACCTTCAAGCCCCAACTTATCAAAGCCTAGGTGCAATGCTTCCGATAACAGCGTAAAGCCAGTGCCTGAGGGCGCTTCAGGGGATTTATAAAACCCCCATTCTGCGGTGTTTGATTGTCTTTCAATCTCTGTGAAAGAGACCATGCCAACCGGCGTTCCCTCAGCGTGCGCAATAAAAAACTGTCTCGTGGCGTCAGTTGAAGCTTTGGCAAACCAGCGCTCATGCTCCTCAGCACTGATTTCATGTTGGGTGAACATCATCTCGCGAACGCCAGGGTCATTTCGCCAACCTCGAACCATGGGTAAATCTCTGGTCGTCATGGGGCGGAATATCATCTGATTATTCGTCTCTGACGGGCAATAACTCTCCATGACTTCGACTACACGCTGCGCACCATTGCCATCGATATCTGATTTTTCCAAGCGATAAGGCAAAGTCTTCCAATGGTCAGCCAACCACTTCAGCTCATTGGCGTAATCGTGCTCGGTGGTTTTATCGCTGACACCAAGGTAACGATAGAGGCCGCTTGCCCCAAGGTGTTCGGCCATTTGACGTTGGTTCTCTGCCACGGAAACGAGGGTTCCCGGCACACCGAGACTCGCGCGTTCAATCGCGCTGACACCCGCGCCGCCAAAAGCATATCTGCAGGCGGCAAGCTCAGCTTCGTAGTCGGGAAGGTTTTCAGAAAGCGTCACGAACTCCGGTAAAGGCAGCGACGCAATGTCGTCTTTCCTTGGGTTCGCCAATCCGTGCACGACATGAAGACGGAAAGGGAGTGAATCGAAGTGTCTGCTGGCGTTCAGAAGCTTAATGCATTCGCCACTTGGGTCAGTGCCACTGAAAAAAGCCAGTACCACATTCTTTAGTGCTGGAGGCTGCTGGCGAAGCTCGGAAAAGCGTGGACGTAGCAGGCCAAACTTTGGTCCCAGAAGTTGAGTACATTCCTTGGGCACAACCTGATGATAGCGGTTTTCAAAATCCGGCCACGGGTTGTGGTCCAAGAGCACATCACACTTGTGTTCACGGTTAGCCAGATCGTCGATGGTAAAGATTCTGGCACCCGATGTACGCATCAAGTCTTGCCACTCACGGTCGAGCGCATAATGATCCATAACAATCCAGTCAGGCTGAAATCCTTCCAGTGCTGCCAAGCTTTCGTTTGCATCAGCTTCCTGTGTCACGCCAAGCCAGTGTTTGTAATCACCGGCATCGGGTAAGAAGGTTTCCTGAATGGTTTTCAGGGAAATTACGTCTACACCCTGAGCTTTGCTGTAATCGATAAGGTTGCCCGTCAGAGGGCGGCTAAGAAGTACAACGTCATGGCCGTGCTGAATCAGCTTTTTTGCCAATACCAGACAGCGCATGATATGTCCGGTACCAATCTGGCTGGAAGCATCGGCGCGAATGGCAACCTTCATAGCTCTCCTCGCTGTTCAAGAATTTGATAGAGCATTTCAGCGCGGATCCAATCGTCGGGCTCATCGATATCCTGAACCCGGAAATGAGGGATCTGAACGGCTTTTGAGTGTGGCGCGAAAATCGGTTTGCCGGAAAGGAAAGCGCCCGGCTTGCCCCAGTAAAACATCCCCGCATCGTGATATGCAGTCTCTAAATCCTGTGAGCGGGTGGAGAAATGCTCAGGCCAGAACATCTCCACATTGCCTTCGCCATTCATTCGGATACTACGCTGAATGGGGAATGAAAAGCGTGTGGCGGCGAAAGTGTACTGGGTCTGTTCTTTTTCCAATAGCGCAAGACCCTCTTCAAGATCCTTTGCGCGGGTAAACGGCACGGTGGCGTAAAGACAGCAGACCGAGCCCAATGGACGGGTGTCGTTCTCCTGAAGCCATTCGATGGCATGTTTGATCACGTCCAACGTTGTCGCATGGTCATTCGCGATATCTGCAGGACGAAGGAAAGGCACCTCTGCGCCATGTTCTTTGGCGACACCGGCAATATCCTCGCTGTCTGTCGAGACAATGATGCGGTCAAACAGGCCAGACTTTTTAGCGACATCAATGGCATAGGCAATGATTGGCTTGCCAATGAAGGTCTTGAGGTTTTTTCCCGGAATACGTTTGCTGCCGCCACGGGCAGGAATAATACAGACTTTCATTTCGTCCTCAGCGCAGCGCGTCAGCCAGTGCCTGAATCACTGTGTCCTGCTCATCTTCCGTCATATCAAAGTAAAGAGGCAGGCTGAGCGCAGCTTGATAATAATTTTCTGCGGCAGGGAATTGTCCCCACTCAAATCCCAACTCGCGGTAATGCGGTTGGGTGTGAACCGGAATGTAATGCACGTGTACACCGATGCCTTTCGCGCGAAGTTCATCAAATACGCGGCGGCGGCAATCAGGTTCCGCTAACTGGATGACATACAAATGCCATGCCGATTTACTGGCGGGAAGTAATGTTGGTGTGGTCAGTGGCAGTGCCGACAGCTTTTCAGTGTAGCGCTCTGCAAGTACTTGTCGGCGTTCTACAAATGCATCCAGTCTCGCCAGCTGAGAAGTTCCCAGCGCGGCTTGAAGATCCGTCATGCGGTAGTTGAAACCCAGTGACTGCTGCTCGTAGTACCAAGCGCCTTGGTTGCTGTCGACCAAAGATTCTAAATCCCGCGTAACACCGTGGCTGCGAAGATTCTCCATCGCTTTGGCGAGCTCTGGATTGTTGGTCAGCGCTATGCCCCCTTCTGCGGTGGTGATGATTTTTACTGGGTGAAAGCTGAATACGGTGATATCGCTGTATTGGCAGCTACCAACATACTTATCCTGATATTTGCTGCCGATGGCGTGAGAGGCATCTTCGATGATGCGGAAACCATATTGCTCGGAAAGCTGGTGGATAGCTTTCATATCGCAGCTTTGCCCGCACATATGTACCACGACCACTATATGCGGCAGGGTGTCCGTCAGCTTTGCGTGTTCCAGCTTCTCTGCTAAACGCTTTGGACAAAGGTTGTAGGTAGCTGGATCGATATCGACGAAGTCGACATCTGCACCACAATACAAACCGCAGTTTGCTGACGCCACAAAGGTGTTGGGAGAGGTCCATAGGCGCTGACCTTTACCAAGCTCCAGTGCCAAGCAAGCGATATGCAGCGCGGAAGTCGCACTGTTAACTGCGATAGCGTGCTTAGCCCCGACCTTTTGGGCGACAGCGTTTTCGAACTGAGTAACGCGCGGCCCTTGAGTGATGAAGTCAGACGTTAAAGCGTCAACGACAGCATCGATATCGTCTTGGCTAATGTTTTGTTTGCCGTAAGGGATCATGCTTGTTGCTCAAATTCCAGGATCTGCTCGACGTTCAGAAAATCCGGGTTACTACCTGAGTGGTATTCAAAACCAGCCGCGACAGGCTCGCCTTTTTCACCGAGAGGATTCACTGAATAGTCGTAATCTGCCGCATAGAATTTGATGGTTGGGCGCATCACATAGTGGTCAGCAAATTCCAGTGTCAGATGAGAGTCATCACTTGGGCACATGATTTCATGCATTTTCTCGCCCGGACGAATACCAATCTCTTTCACCGGCAAACCATTACCGTAAGCGGTCGCTAGGTCCATCAAGCGGACTGATGGGATTTTCGGGACAAAGATTTCGCCGCCTTGCATGCGTTCGAAGTTCTTCAGAACAAAGTCGACGCCTTGCTGCAAGGTAATCCAAAAACGGGTCATATCAGGGTGTGTAATTGGCAGCGCATCTGCACCTTCTTCAACCAGCTTTTTGAAAAACGGCACCACAGAACCACGGGAGCCCACCACATTGCCGTAACGAACAACCGCAAAACGGGTTTGTCCGCCACCGGTCATGTTGTTCGCTGCAACGAAGAGTTTGTCTGAACAAAGTTTGGTGGCACCGTAGAGGTTATTTGGGCTGGCGGCTTTGTCAGTAGAAAGGGCGATAACCTTTTCGACCTTGTTAGCAATGGCTGCGCGGATGATATTTTCTGCACCGTGGACGTTGGTCTTGATGCATTCCATCGGGTTGTATTCGGCGGCAGGCACCTGCTTGAGAGCAGCTGCATGAATGACATAATCAACGCCATTCATGGCTTCCATCATGCGGCCAGCGTCGCGTACATCGCCGATAAAGTAGCGCATGCAAGGGTCATTAAACTCTTGCTGCATTTCGAATTGCTTTAGTTCATCGCGCGAGAGAATGATGAGTCGCTTAGGCTTGTAACGCGCAAGGATGGTCTTGGTGTATTTCTTTCCAAATGATCCGGTACCACCGGTGATCAAAATCGACTTGCCGTTAAACATTTCAATCCTTAAGCATTCGTCTCAGTATCTGATTGAAATTTTAACTGATAGCGCCAATTTCGGTGGGAGAAAATTGCCTACATCGTGATTGGATGACGAAAAAAAAGACAATCTCTTTCGAAATTGCCTTTTATTGTGATTAGCTGAGAAGCTTACTTGTGACGTTCCTTCAGCTTATTTGCTACATCTTCGAGCGAGAAGCCTTGGTCTTGCAGCAGCACCAGCAAGTGGTACATCAGGTCTGCAGACTCATTGATTAGCTCCTCCTTATCGCCCGACGTCGCTGCAAGCGCGACTTCGACGCCTTCTTCGCCCACTTTCTGCGAAATGCGCTTGGTGCCCTTGGCATACAAGGACGCCGTATAAGACGTTGAAGGATCGGATCCTCGACGGGAAGCCAGCACCTGCTCCAATTGATGAAGAAACACCAGAGCTGGTTTGTTTGCGTCGTCTTCTCCCCAGCAGGTTTCAGTGCCAAGGTGACAGGTTGGGCCGATTGGGTCTGCTTGCACCAGCAGGGTGTCTTTATCGCAGTCCACAGCGATGTGCTTGAGACGCAGCACGTTACCGGAGGTTTCGCCTTTGGTCCAAAGACGCTCCTTGGTGCGTGAGAAAAAGGTCACTTGCTCGGTATCGAGCGTTTTTGCCAGCGCGTCCTGATTCATGTAACCCATCATCAGAACCTGTCCGCTCTGCGAGTTTTGGACAATGGCTGGCACCAAACCGTCGACTTTTTCCCAGTCGATGCTTTCAGCGAGCACCGCGTTTGATTGTGTCTGGCTCATAAGCGGATCTCCACGTCTTGTTGTTTTAAGTATTGTTTCAGTTCACCAATGTTGATGATCTGCTTGTGGAATACAGACGCTGCCAACGCACCGTCAACATTCGCTTTCTTGTAAGCTTCGGCAAAGTGCACCATTTCACCAGCGCCGCCCGAAGCGATCAGTGGGACGTGGCACACTTCGCGAACCATGTTCAATTGCTCAAGGTCGTAGCCGTTGCGCACGCCATCCTGGTTCATCATGTTCAGCACGATTTCACCGGCACCACGTTTTTGGACTTCCTGCACCCAGTCGCGGGTTTCCCATTGGGTTGCTTTGGTGCGGGTTTCGTCACCCGTGAACTGATAAACCTGATACTTGCCTGTGTCTTTGTCGTAGTAGGAGTCGATACCGACCACGATACACTGCACGCCAAATTTCTCCGCAAGCTCGGTGATGAGCTCTGGGTTCGCCAGTGCAGGGGAGTTGATGGAGATTTTATCTGCACCGAATTCCAGGATGCGTTTGGCGTCCTCTGCGGTTTTGATGCCACCAGCGACACAGAATGGAATGTCGATGACTTCTGCCACACGCGCGACCCAGCTTTTATCGACCACGCGGCCATCACTGGATGCGGTGATATCGTAAAACACCAGTTCGTCTGCGCCTTCTGCCGCGTAACGCGCGGCCAGCGGGACGATATCGCCGATGATTTCGTGGTTACGGAACTGAACGCCTTTCACCACCTGACCATCGCGAACATCAAGACATGGGATTATCCTTCTTGCCAGCATGCGAATGCCTCCTCTGCAGTGAACTTGCCGTCCAGCAAGGCACGGCCGACGATAACGCCTGCGACACCTGTGCCTTTCAGCGCTTCGATGTCAGCCAGAGAACCGATACCGCCAGAAGACTGGAACTGAACCTGTGGGTACGCCGCACACAAGTCTTTGTATAGATCGACGTTGGAACCAGCTAAGGTGCCGTCACGAGAGATATCAGTACACAGCACGTGCTTGAGACCAACGGTCAGAAAGTCGTCCAGCAGTGCCTCGATGGTCACGCCAGAATCTTCCTGCCAACCGGAAACCGCGACCATGCGGTTGCCGTTGTCATCAATGTTGATGTCCAGCGCCAGCACGATTTGCTCTGCGCCGTATTTTTCCATCCAGCCTTTAACCAGTTCAGGTTGCTTAACGGCCGTAGAGCCAATGACAACACGTTTTGCGCCGGCACGTAGCAGCTCTACCACGTCGCTTTCTTTGCGCACACCACCGCCAATTTGGATGTTGGCTGGTGTGCTGGCAATCAGCTTTTCAATCAATGGCAGCTGACGGGCAGAGGTATCTTTTGCTCCAGTCAGGTCTACCAAGTGCAGCCAGTTTGCGCCTGCGTTGTGGTAAATAGCGAACTGCTCACTTGGGTCAACTTTGTATTCGGTAACTTGTCCGTAGTCACCCTGATAGAGACGGACGACCTGCCCATCGATTAAATCCAAAGCGGGAATAATCATCCTTAATTACATCTCCAAAAAGTTCTTAATCAGTTGCGCACCAGCTTTGCTTGAGCGCTCAGGGTGGAATTGCACACCGTAATAGTTGCCACTTTGCACTGCTGCGGTAAACGGCTTGCCGTAATCGCACTGACCAACGGTGTAATCACCGACTGGCATGGCGTAGCTGTGAACAAAATAGAAGTGGCTGTTTTCTGGAATGTCTTTAAACAGCGGGTGATTGTTCACTGGGGTGACCGTGTTCCAACCCATGTGGGGAAGCGGCAACTCGCCGGTTTCCATCAAGCTTGTGTCGGCATCAACATGGCCTAGGCAGTTCACCTGCTCTTTGCCTTCCTGTGAGGATTTACCCAGAAGCTGCATGCCAAGGCATATGCCTAGGAGAGGCTGCTTCACTTCACGCACCAGCGAAATCAGGTCGCGCTCTTCCAGGTTTTTCATCGCCTCGGACGCGGTGCCTACACCCGGCAGAAAGAGTTTGTCTGCTGCCAGCACGACATCTGGGTCGCGGCTGATCGTGACATCGTAACCGAGGCGCTCTATCGCAAAACGCACAGAGCTGACGTTCGCACAACCCGTGTCGATGATGACAATCTTTACATCGCTCATTACAGCACCCCTTTGCTGCTTGGCAGCTCGTTACCTTCTACGCGAATCGCCTGACGCAATGTGCGGCCATAGGCTTTGAACAGGCTTTCCACGATGTGGTGTGTATTGTCGCCGTCTGATGACAGGTGAAGGGTACACGCCATGGTGTCGGTCAGTGAGCGGAAGAAGTGCTCGACCATTTCAGTTGAAAGATCGCCAACCTTGTCCTGAGAGAAGGTCGCTTCGAACTTGAGGTATGGGCGGCCAGACAAATCCAGAGCACATTGCGCCAGACACTCATCCATTGGCAGACTGAAACCGAAACGCCCAATACCGCGTTTGTCACCTAGCGCTTCTTTCAGCGCCTGACCCAGCGCCAGCGCCGTGTCTTCTACAGTGTGGTGATCGTCTATGTGCAGGTCGCCATCAACCGCCACTTCCATACGGAAGCCACCGTGGGTAGCGATTTGATCCAGCATGTGGTCGAAGAAACCAAGTCCTGTGCTGATCTTATTGCCGCCAGTTTCATCGAGGTTCACCGTGATACGGATATCCGTCTCTTTGGTTGTGCGAACAACCGTTGCAACGCGAGGGTTGGTGGTCAAATCCTTCAGGATTTGCTGCCAGCCCATGGTTTCCGGGTTGTATTGAATACCGCGGATTGCCATGTTTTCAGCAAGCTGCAGGTCGGTCTGACGGTCGCCTACCACGGCAGAGGTTTTGAAATCCACTCGGCCTTGCTGGAGGTACTCTTTAACCAAACCAAGCTTCGGCTTGCGGCAGCTACAATCTTCGTGGTCGAAGTGTGGGCAAATCAAAACGTCAGCAAATTTCACGCCTTGAGATTCGAAAATCTCCATCATCATATTGTGTGGAGCGTCGAAATCTTCCTGTGGGTAGCTGTCAGTGCCCAGACCATCCTGGTTGGTCACCATCACCAGCTTGTAGCCAGCGTCTTGCAGTGCCAGCAGGGCAGGGATCACGAATGGCTCAAGCTTGAGCTTGTCGAGGCGGTCGACCTGAAAATCTACAGGCGGCTCAACAATCAGCGTGCCATCGCGGTCGATAAAGAGGATTTTTTCTTTCACTACAAATTCCTTTTGTTGCGCTCTTTATGCCAGTTGCTGGCGGATAAAGGTCAGGGTCTTTTCACACTCTTCGCGGTTGCCCACGCTGATTCGGATGCATCCTTCAATTGGCGAACGGCGCAAGATGATGCCGTTGTCCCAAAGGGCTGAGAACAGAAGATCAGCGTCTGGGAATTTCACCAGCAGGTAGTTGCCATAGCCATCAAACACTTCCACGCCCGGCAACATCGCAAGACCCGCCTGCAGATAGGCACGGTTGGCATTCAAGTCCAGGACTTGATACTTCATACGGGCAAGGCCTGCTTCGCTTAACGCCTGTACGGCAATTTCAGTAACAGGCACTGGCACTGGGTATGGCGCAATCACTTTGGTCATCAATTGAATGATCTGCTGGTTCGCCAGCGTGAAGCCACAGCGCAAGCCCGCCAAAGCGAAGGCTTTTGACAGAGTACGAAGAATCGCAAGATTCGGGTAGCGTACCAGCAGGTCAACGGTTGAGGCTTCTGGACAGAAGTCGATGTAGGCTTCGTCCATGACTACCAGCGCGCGGCCAGCCGTCATTTCCAGTAGCGTTTCAATATCGTCGCGGTTAATCAGGTTACCGGTCGGGTTGTTTGGGCTACACACAAACACCAGTTTGACGCTATCAAGATTCTTTTCGATTTCTGGCAGATTCAATTGCCATTCATCGGTCAGCGGCACTGTTTTGCGGGCAACACCGGTTGTTTCTGCGCTGATGGCATACATGCCATACGTTGGTGGGCAGAACAGAATGCTGTCTTCACCGGTTTCACAGAAAGTACGGATCAGCAGTTCGATGCTTTCATCTGCGCCACGAGAGGTCAGGACCTGCTCTGGGCGAACACCTGCGTAGTCTGCGTAAGCACGGATCAGTTCTTCAGGCTGACAGGTGCTGTAGCGGTTCAGGCCAGCACCGTTGATGGTGTATTCGTTGTTAAATGGTGATTCGTTAGCATTCAGCCAAACATCACCAGAGCCGCCCAATCGGCGGGCGGACATGTAAGGGGTCAGTGCCTGAACGTCCTTACGGGCTAATTTTTCAATGTCCATTGCTTCCCCTTTATTATTTTTTGTTATTGAGTTTTTCAACACGAAGGGTCACGGCGTTTCTGTGCGCATCCAGACCTTCAGCATTGGCCATCGCAACGACAGTAGGGGCCAAGGCTTGCAAGCCATCAGATGACAACTCTTGCACTGTCATGCGCTTGCTGAAATCGGCAAGGCCAAGGCTTGAGTAGGTGCGCGTATAGCCGTAAGTTGGCAGCACATGGTTGGTGCCAGATGCGTAATCGCCGACAGATTCCGGTGACCATGCACCCAGGAAAATCGAGCCTGCGTTATCCAGCAGTGGCAGCAATTCACGTGGGTTCTTGGTTTGGACAATCAAGTGCTCAGGGCCGTAGTTGTTTGAAATCGCAACACACTGGGTCAGACTGTCTGCAATGATGATGATGCTAGACCCCAGTGCCTGGCTAGCGATGTCAGCGCGGCTAAGTACCTTGAGTTGAGCTTTGACGGCGTCAGCCACTTTCTCTGCCAGCACAGGCGACGGAGTGACAAGCACAACCTGAGAATCAGGGCCGTGTTCAGCCTGACTCAGCAAATCAGCGGCAACGAAATCTGCATCAGCGTCTTCATCCGCAATCACCAGCACTTCAGAAGGGCCTGCTGGCATATCAATCGCAGCACCTTGGTGATCATTGCTGACCTGACGTTTGGCTTCGGTCACGAAGGCGTTACCCGGGCCAAAAATCTTATCAACCTTGCTTACCGTTTCAGTGCCGTAAGCCATGGCTGCAACTGCCTGTGCGCCACCGAGGTTGTAGACTTCGTCAATGCCACAAAGCTTGGCAACATAAAGAATTTCATCAGCGATTGGTGGCGGTGAACATAGCACCACTTTACGGCAGCCGGCGATTTGAGAAGGCACACCCAGCATCAATACGGTTGATGGCAGCGGCGCGCTGCCACCCGGAATGTAAAGACCAACGCGGTTAATCGGGCGGGTTACCAGCTCACACACCACCCCCGGCATAGTTTCTACCGTCAGTGGCCCTGCTTTTTGCGCTTTGTGGAAGCAAGCGATGTTGTCATAAGCCTGTTTGAGTGCTGTTTTGATTTCCTCGCCCAGACGAGCTTCCGCCGCATCGATTTCATTTTGTGAAACCTGAATATTCTCAGGTACCACTTTATCGAATTTCTCTGTCAGTGCTTTCAGCGCAGCATCACCGCCAGTGCGGACTTGTTTGATCACGCCTTCAACGGCTTCAGTGATTGATGCACTTTCAGAGATAGCAGGGCGCTCTAGCGCTTTTGCCTGCTGTGTATCACTGAGGGATTTCCAAACCACTGTTTTCATGGCTTACTCCATCATCTTCTCGATTGGCAGCACCAGAATGGAGCTCGCACCCAAGGCCTTCAGTTTCTCCATGGTTTCCCAGAACAGGTTCTCGGTACTAACCAAGTGAACAGCAACACGCTGTTTGTCGTGTGCAAGAGGCAGGATAGTTGGGTCTTCTGCGCCTGGCAGCAATTCAACCACTTGCTCCAAGGTTTCGCTAGGCGCGTGAAGCATGATGTATTTTGATTCTTTAGCTTGGATAACGCCTTTGATACGGGTCAGCAGGCGTTCAATCAGTGCAGTTTTGTCTGCATCGAACTCACCCATGCGCTGAATAAGTACCGCTTTAGAGCGGAAGATAACTTCTGCTTCTTTCAGGCCGTTAGCTTCAAGCGTTGCACCTGTAGAAACCAAATCACAAATAGCATCCGCAAGACCGGCGCGCGGTGCGACTTCAACAGAACCGTTCAACATACATGTGCTGAATTTAACGTCTTGTTTGTCGAGGTAATCTTTGAGGATATTTGGATAAGTCGTGGCAATACGCTTGCCAGCCAAATCCTGTGGACCGTTATAAGTTTTGTCTTTATCGATAGCCACAGACAGGCGGCAGCCACCAAAGTCGAGACGACGAAGCTTCACGTACTCGTTTGGCTCGCCCAGTGCAACACGCTCTAAACGTACTTCTTCGAGTTCGTTTTCGCCGATAACACCTAAATCAACCACACCATCCATGATGAGGCCTGGGATATCGTCGTCACGTACCAGCAACAAATCGATTGGCATATTCTCGGCGTGAACTATCAGACGGTCGCCGGAAAAGTTAATTTTTACACCGCAGCGCTTGAGCAGTTCGTGACACTCTTTCGCAAGGCGGCCTTTTTTCTGAATGGCAATTCTTAGACGTTCTGTTTGCATGATCTATTCCCTGTATCTTTTTCGCTATGACGACTTCCCGTTTCCTTAAAGTGTCATCGCAATTTTTTGAATCCTAAAAGTAAAAACCCCCGGAAGGTTCGCTTCCGGGGGTCTGAATCTTGTGTTCGCTTTGATGACCGGTGGAAGAACCTTACTCCTTGTCTTCCAGTCGAAACCACATCTCCCGAAAGACTAGTCAGGATGATGATGGTGATGAATGGTCATGAGCGATTTTTGCATATTTTTCTTCTCTTAGTGCTGTAACGATTTAACGTTTGCTTGGCATCAACACTAACAAACTCTTTAAATATTGCAACAAGAAATTTGCGTGTTTAGAGAATTCGGTACTGGTTAAATACTAAACGTCCAAAAAAGAAGAAGTAATGAATGACAAGGGTAGAGTAGAACCGAGAAACTTTGTCGCATCTATTATCAAAAATACCGGAGATGAGGCTATTTGATTTCTTACTGGGTAAGATGTGCTATTGCGAAGGTGTTACACGTAAATATCTAACAATCCATCACTTTTCTTGTTTTCGCCCTTCGCATGATCATTTTCCTGCTTTTCGTCATACTGTTTTTGACGTGCATGCTTTTGCTGCTGCTGTTTAGTTTTGTCCTGTTTAACGACATTATTCACTTTTTGGGGCGAATAGTCGGAGATATTGGGGAACCAAGTCATATTACTGCTCCTTGATCGTTCCCCCTTTATATAGGCTCAGTGCTTAAAAGCTTGATGGTTTTTTAACCACAGCACTTCTTGTGTTTTTTACCGCTACCGCATGGGCAGGGATCATTACGCCCAACTTTCTCAGCCTTCGGGTATTCACCGTCGATGTAATACCAAAGTGTCTCACCGTCCTTTACTTCTGTGACGAAGCGAGATTTCTCGTGCAGGCAATATTGCTTATTAGCGTCTTTGTAATGGGCTTTGAATTCAACGAAACCTTGTTTTCCGCCCGGATCAACTGAGCTTGATAGTACTTCCAGCATCAACCATTCGCTGTTAACCGAATCAGCGATTGCGGCACGATGTTGCTCCGCGCCACAAGAGGGATGATAGGTTTTCACTACATAATCAACCAGGCCCTTTACGTGTGCAGAATAGCGAGAACGCATCAGCTTTTCTGGATGGTCGGCATTGGCGTGATTTTGATGAATGGACTCACAGCATTCGCTGTAAGGTTTTTGGCTGCCACAAGGGCACAGCGCTGTCGTCATAGCTCGAAACCGCGTTGAATAAATAACGGCGGTATTGTCCAAGTGAGCGTGGAGTGAGTCAAGGTGAAGTGCCGACCCAGACCGTGATAAAAACGGTCTGGGGAAAGGCGAGAAATCAGAAGGCGTGCAAGTACCAATCGTATTCGAGCGCAGTAACGTGCTGCTCAAACTCTTCAAGCTCTTTTTCTTTGCAGGTGACGAATACGTCTACAAAGTCGGTGCCGAGGGACTGTCGCATTGCATTAGACGCTGAAAGTTCACGCAATGCATCCCGAAGGTTGGTTGGCAGTGGCTCGTTATCCAAGTCGTAAGCATTACCAACCACAGGCTCTGAAGGTTCAATTTTGTTGTCAATGCCATACATGATGGATGCCAGTAAAGCTGCCATCATCAGGTAAGGGTTGGCATCTGTACCTGCCACACGGTGTTCGATGCGCGTCGCAGCAGGAATATCGCCCGGAATACGAAGGGCCGTGGTGCGATTTTCGATACCCCAAGTTGCAGCATTCGGTACGTAAAAATCTGGTGCAAAACGGCGGTATGAGTTGATGTTTGGACACATGATTGCCAAGTACTGTGGCATCAGCGCTAACATACCGCCAAGCGCATGGCGGAGCATATCTGTCATTTCACCTTCGGCTTGTGGCTCGAACACATTATTGCCATCGTCATCGAGAAGGCTGATATGAAGGTGCATGCCGTTGCCTGCCTGATCTGCATAGGGCTTGGCCATAAAGGTGGTATCGAGGTCATTGTCATGGGCGACTTGCTTGATAACACGTTTGAGTAGGATGGAATGATCACACGCAGCGAGTGCATCATCCGTGTGCTTGAGGTTAATTTCAAACTGGCCGGGCGCAGATTCTGCAACAATGGTATCGGCGGGCAAGCCTTGTTCGCGCGCGGCTTCGATGATTTGGGTAAGAAGCTCTGCGTATTCATCCAGTTCATCGAGCGAGTACACCTGAGTATTTTCAGGTCGCTTGCCAGTGATCGGCGAAACGGGAGGAAGAGGAGCGTTGCCGGGCGCCTTGCTGTCAATCAGGTAGAATTCGAGCTCATAGGCTGAAACGGGCGTCAGTCCACGGGCTTTAAACTGGCGGACAATGCGGCGTAAGATCATTCGCGGGTCAGCGAAAAGTGGCGTTTCCTTGTCTTCATACATTTCCAGCATCAACTGGGCGATGGGCCTTTTTTGCCAAGGCTGGCGGGTGAGTGAGCCTGCTACCGGGTAACAAATCGCATCAGACTCGCCGATTTCAAGCCCTAATCCAGTTTCTTCAACAGGAGTGCCTTTGATATTCATGCCGTAAATGGAAATTGGCAGAGCAATCCCCTGCTCGTAGGCTTTCTGTAGCTTGTCCTTCTCTACACGCTTGCCACGCACGATGCCGTTCATGTCGAGTAAGAGCAAATCAACAAACTCGATATCCGGATTCTGCTCAAGGAATTCAATGGCCTCTTTCGCATCCGGTAACTGTGCATCTTCAGGTGTAAACATTTCCCTGTCTGTTTGATATCGCATGAAACACCTACCTGAGTGTAAATTATATCAATCACCTCGTTGTGTAGTTCTGAGTGAATAGTAAAGGATTGATTATGTCAACAGCGCTCCACTTCACAAAACCTCAGTTTTTACTTCAAATCAATACGATAAGCCTCGTAAGAACATAAGGTTATCGATGTTAAGAAAATGATGAATAAATAGATAGAAATTGTTGTGTGCGTCACTTGCGTAATTTATTTTTAACGTGTAGCGTGAAAAAAAACGAACGCATAGCATACTGATAGTAAGCAGTGATTTGCTTTGAGACTCGGCCGGAAATGCAGAGGAAGATATGGAATATTCAACTATCCCAATGATTGGTGTGACAGGGTGTACCTCTCAGCTGGGTCTGCATCCTTTCCATATTGCTGGCGATAAGTACGTCAGAAGCGTCACCGACGCCATGGGTGCATGCCCAATGGTCATTCCTGCATTAGGCCAAGACTTACCGATGAAGCGCATGCTGACATCATTGGACGGCATTTTGTTTACTGGCTCTCCATCAAACATTGAACCACACCATTATCAGGGAGCAGCGAGCGAAGAAGGCACTGAGCACGACCCCGCCCGTGATGCGACTACTCTGCCACTTCTCGCTCTTGCAATTGAATTGGGTGTGCCTGTACTTGCTATATGCCGTGGTTTTCAGGAACTCAATGTCGCCATGGGTGGCACCCTGCATCAAAAGCTTCATGAGGTGGGCGGATATATCGAACACCGCGAAGACAAAACGGCTTCCGTTGATATCCAATACGGCATTTCTCACACCATTAACATCGAACCTGGGGGGCTTCTCTACGAGGCTTGGGGTCGCACTTCTGCTGACGTGAACTCTGTCCATACCCAGGGCATCGACAGACTAGGCAAAGGACTGCGACCAGAAGCATACGCCCCGGACGGACTGATAGAGGCTGTCTCTGTCATCGATGCAAAAAATTTCGCCTTAGGTGTTCAGTGGCATCCTGAGTGGAAGGTCACGAAAAATCCTTTTTATTCAGCTATCTTCGATATGTTTGGGGAAGCCTGCCGAATAAGGGCGAATCAGCGTGAGAAAGAATATGGACAAGCTTAAGAAGTGGTTGAAAGAAAACGAGATTACGGAAGTTGAGTGCGTTGTCAGCGACTTATCAGGCATCGCGCGCGGGAAGATTGCACCAGTCGATAAGTTCATTAATGAAGGTGAAATGCGTCTTCCGGAGAGTGTTTTGTTGCAAACTGTGACGGGTGACTATGTAGATGATGATATCTACTACGCGTTGCTTGATGAAGCAGATATCGATTTTATCTGTAAGCCTGACGAAGACGCGGTCTACCTCCTGCCATGGACGGTCGAGAAAACCGCGCAGATCATTCACGACACCTTCGACAAGATGGGTAACCCCATTGAGCTGACACCACGCAATGTATTGAAAAAAGTGCTGAAGCTCTACGAAGAGAAAAACTGGAAGCCGGTTGTCGCACCGGAAATGGAGTTTTACCTGACAGCACGTTGCGAGGATCCAGACTTACCTCTTGAGCCGCCGATTGGCCGTTCTGGTCGCATGGAAACTGGGCGTCAGTCCTTTTCGATTGATGCAGCAAACGAATTCGACCCGCTGTTCGAAGACATGTACGAATGGTGTGAAACGCAAGGACTTGCTATTGATACCTTGATCCATGAAGAGGGTGTTGCGCAGATGGAAATCAATTTCCGTCATGGTGATCCTCTGATATTGGCTGATCAGGTGTTCCTGTTTAAACGCACGCTGCGTGAAGCCGCGCTCAAGCATCAGGTTGTCGCGACCTTTATGTCTAAGCCTATTACTGATGAACCAGGCAGTGCGATGCACCTGCACCAAAGCATTGTTGACGCTAAAACAGGTAAGAACGTTTTTACCAATGAAGATGGTACCAGTTCTTCTTTATTTTACGGACATATCGCTGGCCTTCAGCAGTTTATTCCTGAAATGCTGCCAATGTTTGCCCCGAACGTGAATTCATTTCGCCGATTCCTGCCTGATACCTCAGCACCGGTAAATGTGGAGTGGGGCGAAGAAAACCGTACTTGTGGTCTTCGTGTGCCGAGCTGTTCACCACAGGCACGCCGAGTAGAAAACCGACTACCAGGCGCGGATGCCAATAGTTATCTTGCTATTGCAGCAAGTCTGTTGTGTGGCTACATCGGTATGGTTCGCGATCTGAAACCAACGCCGCCAGCACAGGGACGTGGTTACGAAATCAGAAGCCCAATACTGCCTTACACACTAGAAGCAGCACTGGAGATGATGGAAAACTGCGATGAGGTAGCGGAGTACCTTGGTGAGTCCTTTGCCCGCGGATATATCGCCGTGAAACGTAAAGAGCAAGAGAACTTCAAACGCGTGATCAGTTCTTGGGAGCGAGAGTTCCTGTTGCTGACTGTGTAATGTGAAGGCGGTCAGACTCGTTTAGTCATTGTTTTACAAGGGAGACAACCAAGACGGTTGCCAATGTTTCAAACTTCAAGGATGTGGAGGTCAGAATGACACACGTCGTGCAACACCCAGATACCCAAACGCTGCAAGCTTTGGACAACGCCCATTATCTTCATCCATTCAGCGACCATAAAGCGCTAAGGGAAAAGGGAGCGCGCATGATTGTTCGTGCGCAAGGCGTATACATTTGGGACAGTGACGGCAACCGTATTCTTGATGGTATGGCAGGGCTTTGGTGTACCAATATTGGTTATGGCGAAAAGCGTCTTGCAGATGCAGCTCACCGCCAAATGCTAGAGCTCCCTTATTACAACAGCTTTTTCCAGTGTGCCCATCCGCCCGTGGTCGAGTTGGCAAAAGAGATTGCTGATCTCGCACCGGATCATATGAATCAAGTGTTCTTCGCCGGCTCAGGCTCTGAATCCAACGACACGGTCCTGCGTATGGTTCGCCACTATTGGACACTGAAAGGTCAGCCGGAAAAGTTCACTATCATTGGTCGTCATAACGGTTACCACGGTTCCACGGTTGCAGGAGCAAGCTTGGGCGGCATGAAAGCCATGCATAAACAGGGTGGCCTTCCCATTCCTGGCATTCACCATATTCCCCAGCCTTATTGGTTTGGTGAAGGGGGCGAACTGACTCCGGAAGAATTTGGTGTAAAAGCCGCACGGGAACTGGAAAAAGCGATTCTGGAAATTGGTGAAGACAAGGTTGCAGCGTTTATCGCTGAGCCCGTTCAAGGTGCTGGTGGAGTCGTCATTCCGCCTTCGACATATTGGCCAGAAATCAATCGTATTCTGGCGAAGTACGACATCCTGATGATTGCGGATGAGGTTATATGTGGTTTTGGCCGTACCGGTGAATGGTTTGGCAGCCAGACGTTCGATATCAAACCGGACTTTATGCCAATAGCGAAGGGCATGACTTCCGGCTACATCCCTATGGGGGGTGTGATTGTCAGCGACCGCGTTGCCAACGCTTTTGAAGAGAAAGGCGGTGATTTTAACCACGGCTATACCTATTCCGGTCATCCGGTAGCAGCAGCGGTTGCGCTGGAAAATCTTAAAGTGATGAAAGAGAAAAATCTGGTTCAGTATGTAAAGGAAGATATTGGGCCTTACTTGCAATCCCAATGGCAAAAGCTGGCTGAGCATCCCCTGGTGGGTGAAGCGCGAGGTGTCGGGCTGGTAGCGGCGATTGAGCTGGTACAAAACAAAGCAACCCGAAAACGCTTCGATGAGGAAGTTGGTATTGGCGAAGTATGCCGTGATATCAGCGTAGAAAATGGCCTTGTGATGCGTGCCTGTGGTGACACCATGATTATCAGCCCGCCTTTAGTTATTACCCGTGCTGAGGTGGACGAACTGATTCACAAAGCCAAACTGGCATTGGATTTAACGCTGCAGGAACTCGAGGATAAGGGTGTGCTTTAGCCCAACAAGTATTGAATTCTGTCGGCAGCAAAGGTCAATAGATTCTGGTGCCGGCAAACCATCAAAACTAGAGCTAAAGAGCAAAAGTTCGGCTCTGGTTTGGACATTGGAATGTAGTAACGCGCTCGATGGGATTCGAGCCAAAAGGAGAAAACATGAAGATGGTAATCCGCAACAAAATTTCTGCCGTTGTGTTGGCAGGATTGATGGTTTCAACCGGGCTACAGGCTGAAGAAATCCTTCGAATTTACAATTGGAGTGACTATATCGCGGAAGACACGATAGAAAACTTCGAGAAAGAGACTGGCATCAAGGTTACCTATGATGTTTACGACAGCAATGACGTGCTGGAAGCCAAGCTGCTGTCGGGTAACTCAGGTTATGATTTGGTTGTCCCTTCGAATAACTTCCTCGCTAAACAAATCAAAGCGGGTGCTTTTCAGCCTCTGGATAAGAGTCTTTTGACCAACAGTGGCAACCTGGACCCAAAACTGATGAAGCGCTTGGAAATGGCTGACCCGGGTAACCAATACGCGATTCCCTACATGTGGGGCACTAATGGTATTGGCTACAACGTCGATAAAGTAAAAGAACGTTTGGGCGACGACATTCCAGAAAACAAGCTGGATTTGCTGCTAGACCCTAAATATGCCGCAAAGCTTAAAGATTGCGGCATTGCAGTCGTAGATTCTGCCGACGAGGTGATGCCTCAGGTGCTTCAATACATCGGCAAAGATCCTAACTCCACCAAGAAAGGCGACTACAAGGAAGCAGGTGAAGTGCTGGCGAAAATCCGCCCTTACGTGACCTATTTCCATTCATCGCGCTACATCACCGATTTAGCGAACGGCGATATTTGTCTGGCCTACGGCTTCTCCGGTGACATCTTCCAGGCGGCTTATCGTGCTGAAGAAGCGGGCAATGGCCAGGTGATTGACTACTCGATTCCAAGCAAAGGCGCACAGCTTTGGTTCGACATGATGGCGATTCCGGCTGATGCGAAAAATGCCAAAAACGCCCATACCTTTATGAACTACATCATGCGTCCTGAGGTTATCGCGCCAATCACGGATTACGTGGCCTATGCGAACCCAAATCCAGCCTCTAACAAGCTGGTTGACCCGGAAGTTCTGAACAACCCTTCTATTTATCCGCCTCAGGAAGTGATGGACAAGCTCTTTGTCTCAGAAGTGCTTCCGCTGAAAATCAGTCGCACGTCCAACCGCACCTGGACGCGCATGAAAACCGGCCAGTAATGGCTGAGAAAGGGAGCTGAGGATTCAGCTCCCTATTTTCATGTGTTTCAGATAGCCACAGGGAGGATGAAATGGTGACCAGCAACTCTAATGGAAATGGTAACGGCGCGCACAAGCCGGAGCTATTGAAAATTGATCGTGTCAGCAAGCTTTATGGCGATGTCCGCGCGGTGGATGATGTTTCCTTAACGATCGAGAAAGGCGAGATTTTCTCCTTACTGGGAGGCTCCGGCTCCGGGAAGTCGACCTTGCTTCGTATGCTGGCGGGTTTTGAAACTCCGTCTAGCGGACGCATCTATCTCGATGGGGAAGACATTACCGATATGGCGCCCTATGACAGGCCCATCAACATGATGTTCCAGTCTTACGCCTTGTTTCCACACATGACGGTGGAGCAGAATATTGCGTTTGGTCTGAAGCAGGACAAGCTCAAAAAAGCTGATATTCAAGAGCGTGTTAAAGAGATGCTGAAACTGGTGCACATGGAGCAATATGCCAAGCGTAAGCCTCACCAATTGTCAGGTGGTCAGCGTCAGCGTGTGGCGTTGGCAAGATCGCTGGCGAAACGCCCGAAACTCTTACTGCTTGATGAGCCGATGGGTGCATTGGACAAGAAGCTTCGTAACCAGATGCAGTTAGAAGTGGTGGATATTCTGGAGCGTGTTGGCGTGACCTGTGTGATGGTAACCCACGATCAGGAAGAAGCCATGACCATGGCAGGGCGCATAGCCATCATGCATGAAGGCTGGATTGCCCAAACTGGCACACCCACAGATATTTACGAGTCGCCAAACAGCTGCATGATTGCCGAATTCATTGGTTCGGTGAACCTGTTTGAAGGCGAAATAGTGGTGGATGAAACTGATCACTGTGTCATTTCGTCCAGCGACACCGCGCAACAAATCTACGTGGGTCACGGTGTGGCAACTAATGTGGAAGACAGAAAAGTCTGGCTGGCAGTTCGCCCTGAAAAAGCCTTTATTAGCCGAGAGCAACCGGACGGTGAATACAACTGGTCTAAAGGCACGGTTCATGACATTGCCTATCTTGGCGGCACATCCATGTACTACGTGAAGTTACCAAGCAACAAAGTGGTGATGTGCAGCATGGCTAATGTTTCACGCCATCAAGACCGTCCAACCTGGGACGACGAAGTCTTCATCAGTTGGGAGGCCACCGGTGGTGTGGTATTGCGCGTATGACGACCTTGACGAACTCCCAGACCAAAACGCCAGCACCAAGCAAAGCGCCGCACAAAAATAAGATGCTGTTTCCCAAGGGACGGCACATCACCATGGGTATTCCCTACCTTTGGCTGCTGCTCTTCTTTGCTGTGCCATTCCTAATCGTATTTAAAATCAGTTTTTCGATGGCTGCGTTGGCCATTCCTCCTTACGAAGCCATTGTTACTTATGTCGATGAAGTCATCGAAATCACGCTGAATCTCGAGAACTACTTACGGATTCTGGATGATGACCTCTACTACCTTGCCTATCTGAGCTCGGTAAAAATCGCCTTTGTATCAACGCTAGGCTGTTTGCTTTTGGGTTACCCGATGGCATACGCAATTGCCCGCGCGCCAGCGAGAATGCAAACGGTACTTTTGCTGCTGATCATGCTGCCATCCTGGACTTCATTTTTGATCCGTGTGTACGCCTGGATGGGTCTACTTAGCAACACAGGGATCATCAACAATACCCTGATGTGGCTGGGCGTTATTTCCGATCCTATCCAGATCCTCAATACCAACACTGCGGTCTACATTGGTATTGTTTATACCTACCTGCCATTTATGGTGCTTCCGCTATACGCCAATCTGGTGAAGCTGGATGGCAGCTTGTTGGAAGCCGCGGCAGACCTGGGCTCACGTAACTTCAACACCTTCTGGAAAGTGACCTTACCGCTATCGAAAGGCGGCATTATCGCAGGCTCTATGCTGGTGTTCATTCCCGTGGTGGGTGAAGTGGTGATCCCTGAACTTCTGGGCGGCCCTGAAACCCTGATGATCGGTAAAGTGTTGTGGCAGGAATTCTTCAATAACCGTGATTGGCCGGTGGCTTCTGCATTGGCGATTGTGATGCTGCTTTTGCTCATCATCCCAATCACGCTATTCCACCATTATCAGTCCAAGGACATGGAGGCTGACCGATGAAACGCTGGCAATTTTCGACGGTCATGCTCTGGGTAGGTTTGGTTTTCCTCTACCTGCCCATGCTGATCCTGGTGATTTACTCTTTTAATGCTTCCAAACTGGTCACCGTCTGGGGTGGGTTCTCGCCCAAATGGTATGCCGAGCTGTTCAAAGACGAGCAAATCCTGCAGGCGGTTTGGACTAGCCTTCGCATTGCGTTCTATAGCTCTACCATGGCGGTGATCATTGGCACGTTAGCAGCCTTCGTGATGACGCGATTCCGACGTTCATGGGGACGGTTAACACTCTCCAATATGATCACCGCACCGCTCGTCATGCCAGATGTCATTATCGGTTTGTCCTTACTGCTTCTGTTTGTGCAGATGGGCGAGCTGTTCGGTTGGCCAGCAGAGCGCGGTATGACCACGGTATGGATTGCGCACTCTACTTTCTGTGCTGCATATGTCGCAGTGGTGGTCTCTTCAAGACTCAGGGAACTGGATTTCTCGATTGAAGAGGCAGGTATGGATTTAGGTGCGACACCGTTTAAAGTCTTCTTCGTTATCACGGTACCCATGATTGCCCCTGCGCTGGTGGCGGGATGGCTTCTGAGCTTCAGTCTTTCCCTTGATGATCTGGTTATCGCGAGCTTCGTCTCTGGACCAGGTTCTACCACGTTGCCTATGGTGGTCTTTTCTTCTGTCAGGCTTGGGGTTTCACCGAAAATCAATGCACTTGCCACCATCATCATTTTGGTTGTGTCGCTGTTTGCGTTTTTGTCCTGGTACGTGGCGCGTCGCGCAGAGCAAAAATCGCTGGAAGACATGAAGCGCCTTAACCAAGAGCTTCAGGAATAGGATTGTCATCATGGAACAAGTCAGTTCGATTCAGAACCAACAAAATCAGTCTCAACACACCATACAGGAAGCCAGTCAGGCACATGCGCCTTCGTATTACGCCGCTTCTGCCAACACTTCAGCGCTGCGCGAAGTGCTGAATGAAGATATCACTACAGATATCTGCATTGTTGGTGCCGGTTATACGGGGCTTTCATCCGCACTGCATTTACTTGAAGCTGGTTTCAAGGTTGTGGTGCTGGAAGCCGCCAAAGTTGGGTGGGGAGCCTCAGGCCGCAACGGTGGCCAGATAGTGAATAGCTTCAGTCGCGATATTGATGTGATTGAGAAAACCGTCGGTAAAGAAAAGATTGGCCTTTTTGGCGAGATGGCCTTTGAAGGCGGGAAAATCATTCGTGAGCGCGTAGAGAAATATAACATCCAGTGCGATCTAAAGGACGGCGGCGTGTTTGCAGCACTCAATGCCAAGCAGATGCATGAACTGGAAAGCCAAAAAGCGCTTTGGGAAAAGTACGGCAACACCCAACTGGAAATGCTCAGCGAAAGCGATATCCGTTCGGTTGTCGATACGGAGCGTTATGTCGGTGGCTTGCTGGATAAATCGGGCGGTCACATTCACCCCTTGAACCTTGCCTTGGGGGAAGCCGCAGCGGTGGAAAGCTTGGGTGGAAAAATCTACGAGCACTCGCCAGTGGTGAACATTAAACGTGGTGAGCCGGCGAAAGTGGTGACGGAGCAAGGCTCTGTTACCGCCTCTTTCGTCATCGTTGCAGGCAATGCTTACCTCGGTAACCTGATGCCAGAGCTTCGTGCCAAATCTATGCCGTGTGGAACACAGGTGATTGCCACTGAACCACTGACCGAACAGCAGGCGCAAAGTTTACTCCCGCAGGATTACTGCGTGGAGGACTGTAACTATCTTCTTGATTACTTCAGGCTGTCTGGTGATAAGCGTCTGATTTATGGCGGTGGTGTGGTTTATGGTGCGCGTGACCCAGCTGACATAGATGCGATTATCCGACCAAAAATGCTGAAGACTTTTCCGCAGCTGAGCGGTGTGAACATTGATTACCGTTGGACGGGTAATTTCCTGATGACTTTGTCCCGTTTGCCGCAAGTAGGGCGTATTGGCAGCAATATTTATTACTCACAGGGCTGCAGTGGTCACGGTGTTACATACACCCACTTAGCGGGAAGATTGATGTCAGAAGTGCTGAAGGGGCAGGCAGAGAGATTTGATGCGTTTGCTGATTTGCCGCACTTGCCTTTCCCAGGAGGGCATCTTCTCAGCGTACCATTTTCGGCACTGGGAGCCTGGTATTACACAGTGCGGGATAAGTTTGGCATCTAAAAGAAAATGCCCTCAGTCGGGCGTTTTTCTGAAATTGGGCTCGCTTAGAAATTTGCGGGCGTGGTTGCGCTGAACAGACGGCAAGTGGCATCGAATGGGTTGGCAAAACGATGTGGGCGGTTACTGTCAAAGTAATAGCTGTCGCCGACTTCCAGAACGAAAATATCGTCACCGACTGTCAGTTCGAGCTTGCCTTCCACAACCAAACCCGCTTCTTCACCTTCATGCTGAAGCATCTCTTCACCGGAATGCCCGCCTGGCGGATAGGTTTCAGAAAGCACCGAGATGGCGCGATTCGGGAACTCTTTACCAATGAGCTTCATAGAAACAGACTCGTCGCCAATTTCAAGCAGATCTTGCTGACGATAGACGACAGGTGCAGATTCGGTTTGACCAATATCGGCGGAGAAAAATTCCACCAAAGACATGGGAATGCCTGACAAGACCTTTTTCAGTGAACTGACGGAGGGACTAACGCTATTTTTCTCAATCATCGAGATGGTACTGTTGGTTACGCCTGCGCGTTTAGCGAGTTCGCGTTGCGATAGTCCGCGACTTTTTCTAACGGCTTTAAGGTTTGCACCAATGTCCAATGTTCGACTCTCCCTGCTTTAATTGGGTTTTTGTAAGCGTGCCCAATCACTGTAATAGATTTTGAACAAGCAATCCTACTTTCACTGGGGCAGTAATCAAGTGTTTTGTGATGCTATCGTCATTATGTAAAAAATATAAATCAGCGATATACGGCGAATATTCGTCTTGTTGATCATTATCTTTCTTTGATGAAAGGAGATTAATCAGGTCAAATAAAGCTTTCCCCATTCCTTGGGCGCAGTGGAAACCAGTATTGAATAGCGAGCAAAGCGTATATTTTTTGCTTCACTAAGACGATGTAAATACGGTAACCTTTGTTAATTATATTTTACAAAGGATGTGAGGCATGGCGCATACATCATCAAATCTTCCCCATACTTCCTCTTTTTACGCAGCAACGGCAAAGTATCCTCAGCGCTATCCGGTTCTGACTGAATCTATCAGCGTGGACGTTTGTATTGTTGGTGGTGGATTCAGCGGTGTTAACAGTGCGATTGAGTTGGCTCAACGTGGCTATTCCGTTGCTGTGCTGGAAGCCAACAAGATTGGATGGGGGGCGTCGGGCCGCAATGGAGGCGAACTGATCCGCGGTATTGGTCATGGCATAGAGCAGTTTACCAATCAGATAGGTAAAGAGGGTGTCGCTGCCATCAGTCAGATGGGATTGGAAGCGGTGCAGATCGTCAAAGATCGTGTGGAAGCGTTCAGCATCGATTGCGATCTCGCGATGGGATATTGTGATCTGGCAATGAAGCCTTCCCACATGAAGGAACTTCAGGAAGATTTTGATGATCTGATTGCAAATCGGTATCCCCATGAAATCCGTATGCTCGAAAAAGCAGATCTTGCGGAAGTGATTGGGTCTGACCGCTATATCGGCGGCATGTTGGACATGGGTAGTGGTCATTTACATCCTCTGAACCTGGTGACAGGCGAAGCGGCGGCTGCAGCGGGGCTTGGAGTTCAACTATTTGAAGACAGTGCAGCGACGGAAATCATTAAAGGCCAAAAGCCGGTCGTGAAAACAGCGCAAGGGCAGGTAACATGCAGCTATCTGCTACTGGCAGGTAATGCTTATATTGGTCACAAACTCGAGCCTTATATCGGCGGAAAGGTGCTACCGGCGGGTAGCTATATTATTGCAACAGAGCCGCTGACCGATGATCAGGTCACCAGCACTATTCCAAAGAATATGGCCTTCGCTGATCTCAGCATTGCACTCGATTACTACCACTTGTCCGGCGACAATCGGTTACTTTTCGGCGGGTTGTGTACCTATTCCGGAAAAGATCCGAAAGATATTACTGGCGCCTTGCTGCCAAATCTGGAGCGGGTGTTTCCGCAACTGAAAGGTGTTGGTATCGACTTCGAATGGGGTGGCATGATTGGCATTGGTGCTAATCGTCTTCCGCAAATTGGTCGGTTGCCGGATGCCCTGAATATCTTCTATGCACAGGCGTATTCAGGTCACGGTGTTAATGCTACTCACATGGCGGGTAAAGTCATTGCAGAAGCGATCTCAGGGACTGCAGAACGTTTCGATGTTTTTGCCAAGGTGAAGCACATGACTTTCCCAGGTGGGCCGCTGTTGCGCTCGCCTTTATTGGCTATCGGCATGACTTATCACCGCTTGAAAGAAGCACTGCAATAAACCTCATACTTAAATCATCAGTTTAAAGCGTCTCAAGCTTAAGCTTGGGGCGCTTTGTTATCTTTTATGCCCTGTTCCGGTCATGTCTGTGAATGTTAGCGTGAGCTAAATGAAGTATACCCAAACGACCTGGAGATGCTCGCATTCAGAGACCATCAATGCATTCAATTCGAGGTGAATTTCACGAGGAGTAGTCGTTTTATTCCGTTGAAATTTAACGAAGAAGTGGGCGCATTTATGGCCTCCCTTCGGGCGAGTTGACTGACGCCGTGTTCTTTGTTGTTCCTTTTTGATGGAGATGACTACACCTGCAAAGGAACGCCACGATCACAACACCAGTCAATCTCGCTGAATCATGCATCTTCAGGTTGTTTGGGTATAAACCTAACAAATAACCGGGAGACGGAAATGGCAGGGAAAAGAAACAAAGTTACCTTCCTAAGCAATGGACTTGAGTTGGCTGGGATGTTGGAGACACCAGAGCAAAATGCGAGAGGCTATGCGTTGTTTGCTCATTGCTTTACTTGCGGTAAAGATGTCGCAGCAGCCTCCCGTATTTCACGTGCTTTAGTGAACATCGGCTTTGCGGTCTTTCGTTTTGACTTTACGGGGCTGGGCGGCAGTGACGGTGATTTCGCCAATACTAACTTTTCTTCCAACGTTGATGATTTGGTCGCAGCGGCAGATTTCCTGCGCGATAACTATGAAGCGCCACTGCTGCTGATTGGTCACAGTCTGGGAGGTCGTGCAGTGTTGTCAGCGGCACATCGCATTCCAGAAGTGTCAGCGGTGGCGACCATTGGCGCGCCAGCAGATGCTGAACATGTGTCTAAACAGTTTGCAGCGCATGTGGAACAAATTGAGGCCGAAGGCGAAGCAGAGCTTTCTTTGGCAGGTCGTCCTTTCACCATCAAAAAGCAATTCCTTGATGATATTCGCGCCGACAACGACGATATCGAAAATCTTCGAGTACCACTGCTGGTGATGCATTCCCCAATCGATAACATCGTGCTGATTAAAGAAGCCGAGAAAATCTACACCCGCGCCAAGCATCCTAAGAGCTTTGTGACGCTGGATTCTGCCGATCACTTGCTCACCAACAAAGACGATGCGCAATATGTAGCTGAGCTTATCGCAGCCTGGTCACACCGCTACATCGACAGGGCAGCGCCGGTCAAAGAGGCAGAAGAAGGCGTGAAACGTGGTGAGGTGCTGGTGCATGAGCATAACAAACAGTTTACCCGTACCATCCAAACAGACCATCACCAGTGGTTTTCCGATGAACCTGTCGATTACAGCGGCGATAATCTAGGACCAGATCCTTACGAACATGTGCTGGCTGGATTGGGTGCGTGTACTTCCATGACGCTGCGTATGTACGCTAATCGTAAAAAGCTGCCGTTGGATGATGTAAAAGTGACCCTGTCGCACAGTCGTCAGCACGGTGCGGATTGCGAGCACTGTGATGAAAACAACGCGAAGGTTGAGGTCATGTCCCGTGAAATCGAGCTGTTCGGTGATCTAACCGATGACGAGCGTCAGCGTTTGTTGGAAATTGCCGATAAGTGTCCGGTGCATAAAACGCTGGAAGGCAAGATTGTTATCACTACCGAACTGAAAGATAAATAAGACTGCTTCAGTGAATGTATAAGACCGGCTCATCGAGCCGGTCTTTTTTATCTGATTTAGAAAATCGTCAGATCAAAGCGCAATCCAGGTGGCTTTAACTTCTGTGTATTTCTCGAACGCATGAAGTGATTTATCACGTCCATTGCCTGATTGCTTGTAGCCACCAAATGGCGCTGTCATGTCGCCGCCATCATATTGGTTAATCCACACCATGCCGGTGCGCAGCGCTTTCGCGGTTTTGTGCGCTTTGCCGATGTCAGATGTCCATACCGCAGAGGCAAGGCCGTAGTCGGTATCGTTGGCAATCGCGACCGCTTGCTCTGGGGTGTCGAAGGTGATCACGGACAGCACAGGGCCGAAAATCTCTTCACGGGCAATCGCCATATCATTGTTCACATTATCGAACACCGTAGGTTCGACAAATAAACCGCCGGTTTCTGCCATGACACGGCTACCGCCACATACCATCTTGGCGCCGCCTTGAGCGCCCTTGTTGATGTACGTCAGCACGGTATCCAACTGCTGTTGGTCAACGACTGCACCGACCTGAGTGTCTGGGTCTAGCGGGTGTCCCGGTTGCCAGCCTTTCAGATTTTCGACGACCTTTTCGATAAAGACATCTTTGATGGACGCTTCCACCAACAATCGTGAACCGGCTGTACAGACTTCGCCTTGGTTGAACGCAATGGCAGAGGCAGCAGCAGAGGCAGCAGCATCTAAATCTGGCGCATCAGCAAAGACGATATTCGGGCTCTTACCGCCAGCCTCCAGCCAGACACGCTTCATATTTGATTCGCCAGCGTAAATCATCAGTTGTTTGGCGATTTTGGTGGAGCCCGTGAACACCAGAGTATCGATATCCATGTGCAGTGCGAGCGCTTTGCCCACTGTATGCCCAAAACCAGGGAGTACATTCAGCACACCTTTTGGCATACCTGCCTCAACGGCGAGTTCACCAAGACGGATGGCGGTGAGTGGCGATTTCTCTGAGGGTTTGAGGACAACAGAGTTACCGGAGGCGAGGGCAGGGCCAAGCTTCCAACACGCCATCAGCATGGGGAAGTTCCAAGGCACAATTGCGGCCACAACGCCCACAGGTTCACGGGTGACCATACCGATTTCATTGTGTGGAGTGGGGGCGAGTTCATCGTAAATCTTGTCGACTGCTTCGCCTGACCAGCGAATAGCTCGGGCGGCACCATTTACATCCACCGCTTTGGAATAGCGGATAGGTTTGCCCATGTCCAGTGTTTCTAGGAGTGCCAGTTCGTCACCGTTTTCTTCAATTAATTCCGCAAAACGGATCACGACTTTCTTACGTTCGGCAGGGGGAAGGTGAGCCCATACGCCGGACTCAAACGTTGCACGGGCATTGCTGACAGCGAGGTTGGCGTCAGCAAGGTCGCAACTGGCAACATCGGCCAACACACGACCATCGACCGGACTGATGCAGGCAAAAGTCTCTTCAGAAACTGCATCGCGGTATTCACCATCGATGAATGCTTGTCCTTTGATTGTTATAGATTGTGCGAGTGCATCCCAGTCTTGACGAGACTTGTTCGAAGTCATAGCAGCCCCTTTTCCCTGTTATGTGCGATGAATATGGTCACTGTGCACCATTTCAAAATATTTTACAATTAGTGCAATTTGTTCTTTAGATACTGAACAAAACACGTTTACTGTTCGTTATATTTGACATAGTATTGCAAATATTGGCCGCTAGGCAACATCTTGTTAACAACGAAAGCAAGCAAGGAACCCTGACTATGGCAGTGAACAAACCACAGAGTGAAGGAGCACGTTTGGACAACTTCTGGATGCCTTTCACCGCAAACCGTCAGTACAAAACCACGCCACGGTTACTCGCAAAAGCAGAAGGCATGTATTACACCGACGTTGAGGGGAATTCAGTGCTGGATTCGACGGCCGGATTGTGGTGCTGCAACGCGGGTCATAGCCGTGATCAAATTACTGACGCGGTTAGCAAGCAAATTAAGGAGCTGGACTACGCGCCAACCTTCCAAATGGGGCATCCTCTTCCATTTGAACTCGCTGAACGTTTAGCAGAATTGGCGCCTGCCGATTTGAACCGTGTGTTCTTTACCAACTCGGGTTCTGAATCTGCCGATACGGCGTTGAAAATTGCACTGGCTTATCAGCGTGCGCGAGGCCATGCCAACCGCACTATGTTTATTGGCCGTGAACAGGGCTACCACGGCACAGGATTTGGCGGAATCTCTGTGGGCGGCATGGTAAATAACCGCAAAGCGTTTAACAGTCAGTTGCTGCCGAGTGTTGCTCATCTTCCACACACTTTGGACATAGAGCGAAATGCGTTTTCCAAAGGGTTGCCTGATCATGGTGTCGAACGTGCTGAGGTGCTGGAACAATTGATTGCCCTGCACGGCGCTGAAAATATCGCCGCGGTGATGATTGAGCCAATGTCAGGTTCAGGTGGTGTTATTCTTCCGCCAAAAGGTTATCTGAAACGTCTTCGTGAAATTACGGCCAAACACGACATCCTGTTGATCTTCGATGAAGTGATCACTGGCTTTGGCCGTCTGGGTGATGCCTTTGCGTCACAGCGCTGGGATGTCACGCCGGACATTATGACTACAGCGAAAGCCTTGACCAACGGCGCGATTCCAATGGGTGCAGTAATGGTGAGTGATCGTATTTACGACGCCTGCATGAACGCCGCGCCGGAAGATACGATAGAGCTTTTCCACGGTTACACCTATTCAGGTCACCCAGTCGCGGCAGCAGCGGCGTTGGCGACGCTCGATATTTACCGTGACGAGAACTTATTCGAGCGTGCAAGGCAGTTGGAAACCGAATGGGAAGAAGCACTGCATTCGCTCGATAATTTGCCGAATGTGATTGATGTTCGAAACACTGGCTTGATTGCCGGCATTCAGTTTGCGCCGAGCAGTGAGGGAATCGGAAAACGCGGCTACGACATCTTTACACGCTGCTTCTACGATGGCGTGTTAGTTCGCGCTTCGGGCGACATCATCGCCATGTCACCGCCACTTATTATGGAATCCAAACATATCGATCAGATGGTCAGCACGCTGGAACGCGCCATCAAGCAAGCGATTTAACTTTAAGAGGATATAAGGATATGTCTGTAACGCACTACATTGATGGCAAATACACAGCGGAAAGCGATCGCAAACAAGCGCTTTTCAACCCAGCGACTGGTGAGCAAAGTGGCGAAGTTTCTTTAGCGTCAGTGACCGAAACCGAAGCTGCAATTGCTTCTGCCAAAGCCGCTTTTCCTGCGTGGTCTGAAATGTCGCCACTTCGCCGAGCCCGTGTGATGTTTAAGTTCAAGGCGTTGGTAGAAGAAAACATCGACGAGCTCGCTGCGCTTATCACTAAAGAACACGGCAAGGTACTGGAAGATGCCAAAGGCGAGTTAACCCGTGGCCTGGAAGTCGTCGAGTTTGCCTGCGGTATTCCTCATTTATTGAAAGGCGAGATGACAGAGCAAATTGGCTCGGGCATTGATGCCTGGTCTCTCAATCAGCCATTGGGTGTGGTGGCCGGTATTTCGCCGTTTAACTTCCCGGTGATGGTGCCGATGTGGATGTTCCCGATTGCCATTGCCTGTGGTAACACCTTTGTAATGAAACCTTCGGAAAAGGATCCAAGTTCAACGCTACGTATCGCAGAGCTGCTGACTGAAGCGGGTTTGCCAGATGGCGTATTCAATGTGGTCAATGGGGACAAAGAGGCAGTAGATGTGTTGCTGACTCACCCAGATGTGCAAGCGGTCAGCTTCGTGGGTTCCACCCCAATTGCGGAATACATCTACAGCACGGCATCGGCGCACGGTAAGCGTGTTCAGGCATTGGGCGGCGCGAAAAACCACATGGTGGTGATGCCTGATGCAGATCTGGATCAAGCGGTTGCGGGCCTGATGGGTGCGGCTTACGGCTCTGCTGGTGAGCGTTGTATGGCAATTTCTGTGGCAGTTGCGGTAGGCAACGTGGCAGATGCCCTGATTGAAAAACTGACGCCAAAAGTGAAAGAACTTCGTGTTGGTAATGGCGTGATTGAAGGTATGGAAATGGGGCCTTTGGTAACGAAAGAACACCTGAGCAAAGTGGAAGGCTATGTTGCGAAAGGTGTGGAAGAGGGAGCGGACCTCCTCGTTGATGGCCGCGGTGTTCAGGCTGAAGGTGGAGATGGCTACTTCCTGGGTGGTTGCTTGTTCGATAATGTCACACCAGAGATGACTATCTATCGCGACGAAATTTTTGGGCCTGTGTTATCTGTTGTTCGCGTACCAGATTATGCGACGGCGGTGAAACTGATTAATGAACATGAGTTTGGTAACGGTACGGCAATCTTCACCCAAAATGGTGATGCTGCGCGTCAGTTCTGTCATGAAATTCAGGTAGGTATGGTTGGTGTAAATGTGCCCATCCCTGTGCCAATGGCATTCCATAGCTTTGGCGGTTGGAAGCGTTCACTGTTTGGTTCACTTCATGTGCACGGCCCTGATGGTGTGCGCTTCTACACTAGACGCAAGGCGATCACCGCGCGGTGGCCAACCGGGCTCAGGGCAAATGCCGATTTTATTATGCCAACAATGAAATAATGGCAATTTGTCTGAAAGAAAAAAGGAACCGAATGGTTCCTTTTTTCATGTGGAGTGCTGATACCAATCGTAGTAAATATTTGCTCATCCTAGCTTGTTAAAATGTTCGATAACTGCGTTGAAAATTTTATTGTATAATAAATACTTATCGAAATTTTCCGCCTTGTTCTCGAGCATTTTTCCTGCGCTATTTCTGATCAGCTACCTACTGTGATTGGTATGATTGAACGTTAAGCGACGTTTGAAAAGAAAATACGTTCAGGTTTACTCAGTTGATAGCCTTGAAACAGGTCGAAGCCCATTACAAGCGCTGCGTGATATTCCTCGTCAGTCTCTATTTTTTCGGCCAGTAGTTTAAAGTCAAAACGCTTTCGATATTTGCTGACAAACTGGGAAATCTGAGTCAGGGTCTGTGCCCGGAAGTCTATTTTCACGTAATCTGCTAATCGAAGGAAAGGGAGCCAGTCGGACGACGGAACAAAATCATCAAACGCGATTTGATAACCGCGGGACTTCAGATCTTCCAGTGCTTTGTATAGCTCAGCATCTGCCACACAATCTTCAAGCACCTCAATAACTAATTCTTCAGCCGGATAGTTAAGTGCTTTGCCTTGAATAAGGCTGCCGTAACAGAAGTTCACGAAGCAGGGAAGGCCATCAGAAATACGCGTGACGCCGCCGGTTGTCTCGCAGAATAAATCATTCAGCACACTGTCAGTGGCGATGTCAGATTCGATACAAGGAAAAGAATCACAGCAGCCTTCACGAAACAACAACTCATAAGCAATGATTTTTTGCTCTGAGTTATAGATCGCCTGCCGTGCAATGTTTGAACGCATAAAATGCCAACAATTCCTTAAAGAGGATTACGAAATCAATTGTATAACAGGTCTCATATTCGAGAGTGCTAATAATGGCTGATATTTTGCGAAGAAAATTAATGATAAAAATCATGCTTTTCTCATCTTGACCGTTCGATCAGCTTGCAGTGATTTTCATCGAGCATTTAAAACGCGCGGGTTTGCAGTGTGCAGCCTTCTTCTGTACAGACCAAAACAGAGCCTTGAGTGTACCAATCACCGAGTACGATTCGTTGAGCCGGATCATTTCCAAGGCGAATGTCATGAATGTCCGGTCTGTGGGTGTGACCATGAATAAGTTGCGTCACGTCACTGTCTTTCATCACACGTAGCACTTCAGATTGGTCGACATCCATGATGTCTTCCGACTTTTCCATGTTGCTTTTGGTGCTACCAGCCCGGATTTTTTCGCCGATACGGCGCCTGACGGAAAGCGGCAATCTAAAGAACAGCCACTGGATTAGCGGGTTGTGCACTTTTTTACGGTAGCGCTGATACCCTTCATCCTGAATACACAATGTGTCGCCATGCATGATGAGCGTGGGCTTACCGAACAAATCTATTACCTGGTGCTCAGGCAGCAGAGTCATGCCGGATGCTTTGGCAAATTGTTTACCGACCAGAAAATCACGGTTTCCATGAATGAAATAGATGGGGATACCCAGATCGCTGAGTGCTTTAAAAGCATCTGCCACTTCAATTTGAAGCGGGGTTCCGTCGTCGTCGCCAATCCAGGACTCAAACAGGTCGCCCAACACATAAAGTGCGCTTGCCTTTGGAGCATCCTCTTTCAGAAAACGCAAAAAGCACTGGGTAATTTCAGGATGGGTAGGGCTGAGATGGAGATCAGAGATAAATAATACGGTCATAGATAATATAAGGGCAGCGAGTCATTGCTGCCCCCCAGTGCCTTATTCTTCGATAGTCACGCTTTCGATCAGCACTTCTTCTACAGGTACGTCCTGATGAACGTAACCCCAGTTACCGGTAGCAACGTCTTTGATCTTGTTAACCACGTCCATACCTTCAACCACTTCACCGAATACACAGTAACCCCAACCGTCTGGCGTTTCAGATTTGAAGTCCAGGAAGGTGTTGTTGTTAACGTTGATGAAGAACTGAGAGCTCGCTGAATGCGGTTCCATAGTACGTGCCATTGCAATGGTACCTACTTTGTTGCTCAGGCCGTTGTTAGCTTCGTTTTTAATCGGTGCGTTGGTTTCTTTTTCTTGCATGCCAGAAGCCATGCCGCCGCCTTGAATCATGAAACCGTCGATGACGCGGTGGAACAGAGTGCCGTTGTAAAAACCGTCACGGCAGTATTGCAGGAAGTTTTCCGCAGTCACTGGCGCTTTTTCGCTGTTCAGTTGGATTTTGATGTCACCAAAGTTGGTATGAAGCGTAACCATGATTTGTTCCTATAAATTCGCGTTTAGCTTTGAACGTTTGATTCTATCCTAGTGGTCGTGACATTCAACTGATCACACCAGAAAAATCAGCCTTATGACTCAGCATAGCGCCTGCATGCTTTAATTGTACACGCGCCTCTGTTGACCCTTGCCTAAACTCGGCGGAAAAGGTGTAATATGCCATTCCTCTTATCATTTAATATTTGTAATGGGTAACCCGACTACCATGTTGAAGATTTACAACTCCCTCACCAAGAAAAAAGAAGAATTCAAACCTATCCATCCTGGCAAGGTTGGCATGTATGTGTGTGGGGTTACCATTTACGATTTGTGTCATATCGGTCATGGCCGCACCTTCGTTTCATTCGACGTTGTCTCGCGTTACCTGCGCTTTCTGGGTTACGACCTGAAGTTTGTTCGTAACATCACAGACATCGATGACAAGATCATCAAGCGAGCCGCTGAAAACGGAGAAAGCTGTGATTCACTGACTGAGCGTCTGATCGGTGAAATGTATGCTGACTTTGATGCGCTGAACATGAAGCGTCCAGATATTGAACCTCGCGCCACTCAGTACATCGATGAAATCATTGCGCTGGTGGAGCGTTTGATTGAGCGTGGTTTCGCTTATGTTGCTTCTAACGGCGATGTGCTGTTTGAAGTGGCGAAGTTTGACGAATACGGCAAGCTGTCACGTCAGGATCTGGACCAGCTTCAGGCGGGTGCACGTGTTGACGTGGAAGAAGCGAAGAAAAGCCCACTGGATTTCGTACTTTGGAAAATGTCCAAGCCGGGTGAACCAACATGGGAATCTCCTTGGGGCCCAGGCCGTCCGGGATGGCACATTGAATGTTCTGCAATGAACTCTGCGATTCTCGGTAATCATTTTGATATCCACGGCGGCGGTTCAGATCTGACCTTCCCGCACCATGAGAATGAAATTGCACAATCTTGCTGTGCACATGACACCCAGTACGTAAATACTTGGATGCACAGCGGCATGGTGATGGTTGACCGCGAGAAGATGTCCAAATCATTGGGTAACTTCTTCACTATCCGTGACGTCCTCGCTCACTACGATGCGGAAACCGTCCGCTACTTCCTGATGTCTGGTCACTACCGCAGCCAACTGAACTACAGCGAAGAGAACCTGAAACAAGCGCGTGCGTCGATGGAACGTCTGTACACGTCACTGCGTGGCCTTGATCTTTCAGTCACTGCGGAAGGTGGTGAAGAGTTTATTGAGCGTTTCAAAGCGGCAATGGATGATGATTTCAACACGCCAGAAGCGTATTCAGTGCTGTTCGACATGGCGCGCGAAATCAATCGTCTGAAAGCCGAAGACGTAGAAGGGGCTTCGAAACTGGCAGCGCGCATGCGTGAACTGGCTGAAGTGCTTGGCTTGCTGGAGCAAGACCCAGAAGCCTTCCTGCAAGGCAACGCGGGTGGCGATGATGAAGTGGCGGAAATTGAAGCTCTGATCAAAGCGCGTAACGATGCACGCGCAAGCAAAGACTGGGCGGCGGCGGATGCGGCACGTGATGCGTTGACCGCAATGGGCATCGTTCTGGAAGACGGCGCAGCAGGCACCACTTGGCGTCGTAAATAAGCCAAATTCCCATACTTAATTAAACGGAGCTTAGTGCTCCGTTTTTTATTTCTTTCCTTTCCCTTGCGCCCTGTCTCTATACCCAAACGACCTGAAGATGCTCGCATTCAGAGGTCATCAATGCGTTCAATTCAAGGCAAATTTTGCGAGGAATAGTGGTTCTATTTCCGTGGAATTTAACGAAGAAGTGGGCGCATTGAGGGCCTCCCTTCGGGCGAGTTGACTGACGTCGTGCTCGTTGTTGTCCCTTTTTGATGGAGGTGACTACACCTACAAAGGGACGCCGCGATCACAACGCCAGTCAACCTCGCTGAATCCGGCATCTTCAGGTTGTTTGGGTATATTAAAAAATTATTCGCCAAATTGTTTGCATGAAGACATCTAAATTCTCCTGTTCATTATTGGCGCTTCCATAAGCGCTCTCATTCATTGAGTTTGTTTTCATAATCTCATTTGTGGGAGCCCATTTTTACTGGCTTTGAGCGATTCTTGCTGTGATGTTCAGGCGCTTGTCGTAATTATTTTTTAATCGTTGTAGGCGCGATTACGTGCAGTTGTTTTGATGGAACTCAAGCGGCTGTAAAGCCGCAGGGATGATTGAAATGAAAAAAACGATGGTAACAGCGTCGATAATCGGCGCGGCAGTGGGCTTTAATGCATACGCATACACGGTTTATTCCAGTGATGAGTCAGCACTTGATATTGGTGGTCGTATCGAGCCTCGATTCAATGTTTCCGATGCAAATGAAGTTAACGCAAATGGCAACAGCTCATTCAAAGATATGAGTCGTGCAAGGCTACATTTTGCTGGAGAAACCAGCGTCAATGACAGTGTTAGTGTTTTTGGCTTCTATGAAGCGGAAATGACAACGGAAGATTCCGACATCAACAACCGATACATGTTCGCTGGCTTTGACACCAATTTTGGTGCCTTCTCATACGGTAAGCAGGACTCTTCTCAGGTCATTCTGACCAATGTCACCGATATCATGGAAACCTTTGGTGGTAGTGCGGCAGATATCGTTGTTGGTAACCAAGACAAGTTAGAAAACAACTTTGTCTATATGGTAGAAACGCCAGTTGGCGTCACAGTGACATTGAATTATGTGGCTGCTGACGAAAAGGACAATGATTCTGCTGGTGGCTCTGTTTATTACAAGAGTACCATTGGCCTGGATATCGGTGCTGGTTACGTTTCAGGCGATCAGAGAACTGGGGCTGGCTTAGCCAGTGTTGAGGTCGACCAATATGACGTAGCTCTGTCTTATACCTTCGACGATTTCTACATTGGCGCTCTCTATGTTGCCGGTGAAGTTGATAACGTTGATATAGATGGTTACGAGGTTGCTCTGGCGTACAACATCAATGACTATGTCTTCCGGTATGTCTTCAACTATCGCGATTCAGATAATGCTTCCCATGATGTCGACTACAACGCAATTGAAGGTGTTTACAACGTCACTGACAACTTTGTTGGCTATGCGGGTTATGAATTTAACCGCTTGGATGGCAAGCAAAACGATGACCAGCTGCAAGCCGGTATACGGTATAAGTTCTAATGGGTGAATGAAACCAAAAAGCGGAGCCTAATGGCTCCGCTTTTTTGGTTATTAAGCCTGCCCAGAAGCTCGAAGTTCAAGAGGGGAGATAAGCGAATGATTTCCTAGAAGGACAAAATGGAAATCATGCAAGCTTTTGGTACGACAAAAAATGGCTCACTGCGTTGAGATACCACATTCAGGATTGCTTATAGCGATAACATCTTTTCTACTTTAACCCGATGAATATAAACAAAAAATCTGAAGATTCAGGCTGTTTGGGTATCAAGGTTTGGTTTACGTTTGTTTCTCTTTTTGTGACAGTTCGCTACCACAAAACTTACAAAAAACAGCGTCATTTTCGTGCCCTGGTTTAGAACAATTGGGGCAAAGCGTCGTTTGTCTTTGTGTCGTCATTTGTTGCCCCATTTGAGCGGTGATAATGCCAGTGGGAACCGCAATGATGGAGTAACCCATCAGCATAGTTATCGAGGCCAATGCTTTGCCAATGTCTGTTTGGGGCACCAAATCGCCATATCCGACCGTCGTCATGGTCACGATGGCCCAGTAAATACTGTAAGGAATGCTGGTAAATCCGCGCTCTGGACCTTCAATCACAAACATCAGAGAGCCAAAAATAGTCACCAATACCATTACCGCATAAAAGAAGATAAAGATTTTCCTGCTGGACGATTTTAGAGCAGCCAATAAGACGTTTGATTCTTCCAGATAGCGCATCAATTTCAGAACCCGGAATATACGCAGTACCCGGAGCAATCGGACTGCCATCAGATAATTTGCGCCTGGGAAGAGCATGGCGATGTAGGTTGGGAGAATGGCAAGTAAATCGACGATGCCGTAAAAGCTCTTTGCATACGCCTTGGGGGCAGGGGAGCAGTACAGGCGCAGTGCATACTCTACGGTAAAGAAAAGAGTGAACCCCCACTCGATAGTGAAGAACCAATCCCCATATTTAGCCTGCATCTCGCCGACAGATTCGAGCATCAATACAGCGATTGACGCCAGAATGATAATGATGAGAGTAACGTCAAAGGTCTTTCCGGCGCGAGTTTCGGTGCCGAAAATGGTCGTGTAAAGGGACTCCTGAACAGCATTCCTGCTCATGCTAAGTGCTCTACGAAAGTATTTAGATATGAGAAGTTTAGCAGGAGAAGCCCGCTCGGGAGATGAGTGGGCTATGAAACAAGGAATGTTTAGCTTAGGCCAGGGAACAAGGCGCGAAGACCATTGGCAATAAATTCAATACCAAGGGCTGCCAGAATCAAACCCATTATACGGGTGATAACGTTGATACCTGTTTGGCCGAGGAATTTCACAATGGCTGGTGCGAGTCTTAGCAGACCCCATATGCCGGCTGCAAAGATGCAAATAGTGCCGATAAGACCAAGCGTATCCACAGAATTTGGATAGCGGCTCGCGTATACAATTGTTGAGCTGATAGCACCAGGGCCAGCCAAAAGTGGCATTGCCAGCGGGACGACACCAATCTGCTCACGGCTGACAGATTCAGATTGTTCCTGCTTGTTTTGCTTATCTTCACCCAACTTACCGCTCATCATGGTGAAAGCGATACTCACCAGTAGCAGACCACCAGCAACACGGAAAGAGTCGAGAGAAATACTGAAGAAATCCAGCAGTAACTGACCCGCCAATAATGAGACAACCAGAATAGCTGCCACGGCTAGACTTGCCGTATATGCAGTCTTGTTCCGTTCAACTGGATCCTGATGCGCTGTTAGCGACACAAAGATAGGCATGATGCCCAATGGGTTCACGGCTGCAAACAAACCAATGAAAAACTGAAAAAATATTACAAGTTCAATATTGTTCATTCCCAAACACTCGAAATCTGAGAAACGGAAGGATTAGATGTGGATCGCAAAAGTGCCAATCTTGAGCGCTAGTATAACGTCGAAAGATGAAATGCCAATCAATACACTTCGGGTGAGGAAGAAATAATATGCCTCAGCCAAGAGGTCAGGTATTTCGGGCGATCTGAGCAATAAGTGTCCTAAATATAATCGATTGGGAATGGCTGGAAACTTGGTTATACGCTGCCTTACTATTCTAACTATGTGATTCCAGTCACGCTCGGAAATCTAAGAGGGACAGTATGAGTAAAAGAAGTTACACAGCTGTATGAGACACAATGCATATGTGTTACATTCACGTAGTTTCATTGTGGTTTTAGGCTTTCAAAACGTCGATTATAGCGTGATTCGATCGATTATTGACCGGTTGATGAAAAACGTAGTGAAATTTAATTACAAATGATCCCGATCAATTTTCTGCTTTTCTGAAAATATATAATCAGTTTTGGAAGTTATTTACTAAATGCTTGCCAAAGCTCACTGAGGAAGTGTGACGCTTAGGTCTCGAAACAAACGAGCATGTAGTTACTAAATAATTTTCAAACTTTAGGTATGTAGGAGACAACTATGCCTGTAACTAACGTAGCCGAACTCAACGCAATGGTTGAGCGCGTAAAAAAAGCGCAGAAAGAGTTTGCAACTTACTCTCAAGAGCAAGTAGACAAAATCTTCCGTGCTGCATCTTTGGCTGCTAACAACGCCCGTATTCCTCTGGCTCAACAAGCCGTTGCAGAATCTGGCATGGGTATCGTCGAAGACAAAGTCATCAAAAACCACTTCGCTTCTGAATTTATCTACAACAAATACAAAGATGAAAAAACCTGCGGCATTTTGGAAGAAAACGACGAGTTCGGTACTTTCACTATCGCTGAGCCAGTAGGTATCATCTGTGGTATCGTTCCAACTACCAACCCGACCTCTACCGCGATCTTCAAATCTTTGATCTCTCTGAAGACCCGTAACGGTATTATCTTCTCACCACACCCACGTGCGAAAAACTCTACGAATGATGCCGCTAAACTGGTTCTGGACGCAGCAGTCGCAGCAGGCGCACCAAAAGACATCATCGGTTGGATTGACCAGCCTTCAGTAGAACTGTCTAACGCGCTGATGAAGCACGACGACATCAACCTGATCCTTGCAACGGGTGGCCCAGGCATGGTTAAAGCGGCTTACTCTTCTGGTAAACCAGCTATCGGCGTAGGTGCGGGTAACGTTCCTGTTGTTATCGACGAAACGGCTGACATCAAGCGTGCAGTTGCTTCTATCCTGATGTCTAAAACTTTCGATAACGGCGTAGTGTGTGCTTCTGAGCAGGCAGCGATTGTTGTTGACTCTGTATATGACGAAGTGAAAGAGCGTTTTGCTTCTCACAAAGGTTATGTACTGAGCAAAGATGAAGCAGACAAAGTACGTAAAGTACTGCTGATTGATGGTGCTCTAAACGCAAATATCGTTGGTCAGCCAGCTGCAGCCATTGCTGAAATGGCAGGCGTAACCGTTCCAGCTGATACCAAAGTACTGGTAGGTGAAGGTCTGCACAAAGTGTCTGTTGATGACGCATTCGCTCACGAAAAACTGTCTCCAACACTGGGTCTGTTCCGTGCTACGGATTTCGAAGACGCAGTAGCGCAAGCAGTCACCATGGTTGAAATCGGTGGTATCGGCCACACCTCTGGCCTATACACCAACCAAGACGTCAACCAAGATCGCATCAAATACTTCGGCGATAAGCTGAAAACCGCACGTATTCTTGTGAACATCCCTACCACTCACGGTGGTATCGGTGACCTGTACAACTTCAACGTTGCACCATCACTGACTCTGGGTTGTGGTTCTTGGGGTGGTAACTCAATCTCTGAGAACGTTGGTCCTAAGCACCTTATCAACAAGAAAACTGTAGCGAAGCGAGCTGAAAATATGCTGTGGCACAAACTACCGAAATCTATCTACTTCCGTCGTGGCAGCCTGCCAATCGCACTGGGTGATCTGGAAGGTAAGAAACGCGCAATGGTTGTCACTGACCGCTTCCTGTTCAACAACGGTTACTCAGACGAAGTTGTTGCCCTGCTGAAAGCACAAGGCATGGAAGTACAGACTTTCTTCGAAGTAGAAGCTGACCCAACACTGACAGTGGTAGAAAAAGGTGCTGCAGCAATGCAAAGCTTCCAGCCAGACGTGATTATCGCACTGGGCGGTGGTTCACCAATGGATGCTGCGAAGATCATGTGGGTAATGTACGAGCACCCAGAAACGCACTTCGAAGAACTGGCAATGCGCTTTATGGACATCCGTAAGCGTATCTACAAGTTCCCGAAAATGGGTAAGAAAGCGGAATTGGTATGTATTACTACCACTTCAGGTACAGGTTCAGAAGTGACACCATTCGCCGTTGTAACTGACGACAAGACCGGTGCGAAATACCCATTGGCTGACTACGAACTGACGCCTCAAATGGCTATCGTAGATGCGAACTTGGTGATGAACATGCCTAAGTCGCTGACTGCATTCGGGGGTTACGACGCAGTAACTCACGCACTGGAAGCTTACGTATCTGTTCTGGCGAACGAGTACTCTGACGGTCAGGCTCTTCAAGCACTGAAGATGCTGAAAGAATACCTGCCTTCTAGCTACGCGAACGGTGCAAACGACCCAATCGCTCGTGAGAAAGTGCACAACGCAGCAACTATCGCTGGTATTGCGTTTGCGAACGCCTTCCTGGGTGTATGTCACTCAATGGCACACAAAATCGGTGCTGAGTTCCACCTGCCACACGGCCTAGCGAACGCACTGCTGATTTCTAACGTTGTTCGTTACAACGCAAACGACAACCCAACGAAGCAAACTGCGTTCTCTCAGTACGACCGTCCACAAGCACGTCGTCGTTACGCAGAAGTGGCTGACCACCTCGGTCTGACTCAAGCGGGAGACCGCACTGCTCAGAAGATCCAACGTCTTCTGGCATGGTTGGACGAGCTGAAAGGCAACCTGGATATCCCAATGTCTATTCAGGAAGCGGGTGTGAAGGAAGCTGACTTCCTGGCGAAGATTGATGAGCTAGCAGTTGAAGCGTTCGATGACCAGTGTACTGGTGCGAACCCACGCTACCCTCTGATCACTGAGCTGAAAGAAGTGCTGCTGGCATCTTACTACGGTAAAGCATTCGTAGAAGGTGAGACTTTCGAAGGCACTACGGTTATCAAGAAAAGTGAAGACCGTAACGCTGCAGCCGCTAAACCAGCTGCGAAAGCAAAGAAAGAAGCTGCCAAAGCATAATTTCTGAATTAGAAATAAAGAGAAAGCCCGCGTAAGCGGGCTTTTTTATTGGCAGTGGCAAATACCCTTTTGAGGTGACAACTCCCTGACGATGGGACCTATCCAATCGCCTGGTATGCGGTCAAATCAAATTAACAGGGCATAGAAGCGGCTACGGCAAAACTCACCGGCCGTTTAACTTGCTGCTTCTAAGATACGGCCGGTGAAACTGTCGTTTTCGACGATGTAAGCGGCACCATCAATCATGTCGTAGTTCACTGCAGGGGGATAGTGAACGTTACCTTCATCACTGTGGCGTAGCCTTGGCAATACGCCGCCTACTCGAATGTTAGCGTGTTCCAGCTCCTGGGCCCAGCTTCGGGTCAGGCCTTTGATCACTGCGTTAGAGCTGTCAAAGGCTGGGGTAGTGTTATTGGGGGTGAGTACGCCGGGGATATTCACAATCACCCCCTTGCGCCCTTTATTCAGCATGTTGAATGCTGCGCCTCGTCCAAACAGGTACAAATTGGAAGCGACGTCTGCGATGGTGTCTTTTACAACATCGTTGGCTGCATCCTGACTGGCGAGCAGATTTGGTAAAGATCCGCCTTGCCAGTAGTTGATAAGTACATCCACAGCCCCCATTTCGCGATTCACTTCTTCAAAAAGGTAAGAAATGTTTTCTACACTGCGGTTGGCGAGGTAAAAAGAAAAACAAATTCCTCCGACTTGCAGGCACGATTCGTACGTTGACTGAAGTTGGTGAGAGTCCGTATCCACGAGAGCAACGCGGGCATTTAGCCTGCAAAAGTGTTCAGCCATAGCGCGACCTGTTGGAGTCCCTGCAGCTGTAATCACAATGACGGATTTAGCAATATCCATTGTCTGACCTTTCTATTTTATTTCCGACACACTTCATTGTTATACGACGATGACTAACAACTTATACCCAGCTTTTTAAGAGGCGGATAACAATCTTGGACCATGATCTACGAAAGTGGTGTGAATTTGTTCAAAAAAGGTTGTGCAAACTGTGTGCAAAATGATTTTTTTAGTAAGTGATCACAGTTTGATTTTTTGGGGTGGAAGAAGTTGAATTGATATGATGAGTGTGGTAGCGACTATTTTTATGGCAATAAAATCAATGGATTATGCTTTAACATGCATTTCATTGAAGCGCTTCGCAGTTACCAATTGGTTATATAAATTTACCGGATCTAATGCGGCAGTCTTGCCATTTTCGCTATCTAATTGTCTTCGTTGATGTCCTGACAAATTATGATAAACATCTTCACCCAAATTGTGTGTTCCAATAGCAGGAAAATGTAGTGCAGAGGGGCTGACGCAATCATTGAGTTTTGCGCTCGCTAAACCCGCTTTCTGAAAGGCATCTGCCTGAGATTCGCAAAGCTCATAGTCCCTATCTTCAGCAATCAGACGAGTAGGCTCTGGAAGATCAAACGCTTTTCGAAGCTGCGCTTCTGTAATCTTTTCTGGATAAGGAGGATTGAGCGGCGTGGTTTCTGTTGCATCGCCAGAGAGCAGCGCCAGCATCAAAGCAAAATCTGAACGACGGCCCTGATACACAGCATGGTTGAGGTTTCCCCCTAGCTGTATATCTGTAATGAGTTGGGCTTTATCGAGCGCGTGAATTTGCATGTGAACCTGACTTTGACTTCTCACCCCCTATGTATCGGTATTGCGACGTAATACTTTAATAAAAAAAAGGAAAAATCTTACTATTCAATGCGGAGCAACTTTGGGTGATCTTTTGCACAAAAAAGCCCACCTTACACAAGGTGGGCTTGTTGGCGAAAACAGGAATTAAGCGTTCAGCGCTTGCTCCAAATCCGCAATTATGTCGTCAATATGTTCGATACCGACAGACAAGCGGATCATTTCCGGTGAAACGCCGGCTTGCGCCTGTTCTTCAACGCTCAATTGGCGGTGGGTTGTTGAAGCAGGGTGACAAGCCAGCGACTTCGCGTCACCGATGTTCACCAAACGCTTGAACAGACCCAGTGCATCATAGAAGCGGACACCTGCGTCGTAACCGTCTTTCAGGCCAAAAGAAAGGATTGCTGAAGGTTTACCGTCCATGTATTTCTGCGCCAGTTCATGGTGCTCAGATTCTGGCAGACCGGCGTAACTTACCCAGCTCACTTTCTCGTGGCCCTTAAGGTATTCGGCAACTTTCATTGCATTCTCTACGTGACGCTCCATGCGAAGTGGCAGGGTTTCCAAACCTTGCATCAACATAAAGGCATTCATAGGCGATAGCGCGGCACCTGTGTTGCGCAGCGGTACGGTGCGTGCGCGGCCGATAAAGGCAGCTTCACCAAACGCTTCCGTGTATACCACACCGTGATAAGAAGGCTCTGGCTGGTTCAGCACAGGAAAACGTTCTTTGTGTTGTGCCCAGGGAAACTTACCTGAATCAACAATCACACCGCCCAGTGTAGTGCCGTGACCACCAATGTATTTGGTTAGAGAATGAACTACGATATCTGCGCCATGTTCGATTGGCTTACAAAGCACAGGGGTAGCGACTGTGTTATCCACGATAACCGGCACGCCTTTCGCGTGAGCCAGTTCTGCCACTCGCCCAATATCGACAATGTTACCCGCAGGGTTACCGATACTTTCACAGTAAACGGCTTTGGTGTTGTCATCGATAAGTTCAGCCAGCGATTCAGGACTGTCGTCTTTAGCGAATTTCACTTCAATGCCTTGCTTCGGCAGCATATGCGCGAAAAGGGTGTAAGTGCCGCCGTAGAGTTGTGGTGTTGAAACAATATTGTCGCCAGCTTCTGCCAGTGTCAGGATCGCGTAGTTAATCGCCGCACTACCTGCACTCACAACCAGTGACGCTAAACCACCTTCCAACGCAGCCATGCGTTGTTCCAGTACATCATTGGTTGGGTTCATAATACGGGTGTAAATATTCCCAGGGACTTCAAGGTTGAACAGATCCGCGCCGTGTTGCGCGCTGTCAAATTCATAGGCGACGGTTTGGTAGATCGGTGTTGCTACCGACTTTGTCGTTGGATCCGTCTGATAGCCAGCGTGGATCGAGAGAGTTTCGTCTTTCATACTTCGTCCTTGTGCGTGATTTAACCGAAAAGATTCACTATGGCATAAAGCCCGCTCGGTTTACTTGTACGTGTTCAAGATTTTCTCCATTTTTAACTGGCATAACTGTCAATAGGCGTTTCTTCCAGTTTCGAGTCACTTCTCGAATCAATGAATTCGAATGCGGGTTTGCATCAGATTTCTTTTAAAGTGACCTAAATCGATCAAAAAGTAACCAGGAGGGCGGTTTGAATCGAATTTCAATACGTTGGCTGTACCATTTGGTTATCTGGACGATCCTCGTCACGATGATGGTGTGTGTTGACGCCATCACTATCAAGGAAGATGCTGGAGTCTATGAGGAAATTATAGGGTTAGGGATTGGTTTATCTATGGCATTCGAGTGCTTTCGCTATGAAAGTATGCGAATGGCAACCTGGCTCTGGATAGGCTGGCTCGTCTACGGTTTGGGTAATCTCTTCGATGTGCTTGATGAGTTGGTGTGCAGCGAGAAATTCAAAGTGCTTTATCTCGATACCAGCCTGACCATTATGGGAATGGTGCTTATCTCGTATGGCTTTTTGAAGCAAACCGTAGCCGGTGAAAAAATGATAGCGCGTTTGAGTGGCGAAGTAGCGGCGAACAAATCGCTGCGCGCCAAGCTATATAAAGATGCCAGGCTAGATGAACTCACCCAGTTAGGCAACCGCCGCGCCTGCTTTGAGCGTTTCTCCAAACTCGGCTTGATTACCCATCACCTTTACTACTTTGATCTTGATAAATTTAAGCAATGCAATGACACTCATGGCCACAGAGTCGGGGACAAGGTGTTGGAAATCTTTGGCCGAAACTTATCGTCGATGTTTGGTACTCAGGCCGCTTTTCGGGTGGGTGGGGACGAATTTGTTGCCTTGAGCAAAAAAGAACATGATTTTAGGGAGCTTGCTGCTTCACTTTGTGTTGGCATTGCAGACTATGGTGTGGATGTCAGTATCGGCAGTGTTGAAGTGAAAGCTGATGCCAACATCGATGAACTGCTAAATCGTGCAGATGGTGAAATGTATAAAGCCAAATTCCGCCGTCAATCTCGCGCCTGCTGATTGGGAGCGATTGCTTTAAGGTGGATCCTCGCTCTTCTCATATGAATACGATAGATCAGGGCCAATATCACGCAGATACTGGCGGGAAGTACAAAGGCCTTTTCTTTCAGCATAGGAAATAAAATGGCACTCAGAGTGCCGCCGAAGATAAACCCAATCGCAATCACAATAAATAAAACCAGTTTGCGTTGATTGAGAGGCTGTCCTCGTAGCCATGCCCCGAACATCAATCCCAAATCAGTGATGATCCCCGTAATGTGTGTGGTTCGCACAATTGCACCACTGTAACTAGTGACCAAGCCATTCTGGATGCCGCAAGCTGCAGCGGCGAAATACAAACCATACACCGTGCTCTGGCTCATTGGGTAAATGGCACCGAGCAGCAATGCTGCTTCCACAAGCAGAAGAAAATCATAGCGACGCCCCAGCGATAAGGTGCCATCTTTCAGGATCAAGCCAGAGAGCATGGCGCCACCGAAAAAGCCCGCAAGAATGCAAAGCAAGTGCACGAGTTTCACCGGGTGGCTGTTGATAATATCCGTACCGATCAAAGTTGCCGTTCCCGAAAGGTGTGAGATGGCCTGGTGCTCAAATCCGAGCATACCAATTCCATTAACAAAGCCGGCAGTCAACGCAAGAATAAATGCGCCGTACTCAACCCATTTGGGCAGTTTGGATATCACGCGAAAACCTTCATTGGAGTAGATGTGTAATGCGGGCTATAGCCCCTAGGGAGCGGGAAGATTTTACCTCATTAGAGCAGCGTGCATGCGGCTTAGATCAAACACACATGCACATTTTTCTATGGCGCGGGAAGTTTCAGTTCAGCGGGGTGATAGTGACGTCGCCAAAAATCCTGCACTGACAGGCAAGTCGGCGCTTGTCGCCATCCATATCCAAATCATGTAACAGATCCTGCTCTTCCTCTGTTCGGGGACCGAGATTATTCATGCCGGATTCGACATCAATCAGGCAAGTTCCGCAAGCGGCAGAACGGCATCCAAAAGGCACCTCACTTTTGCCAGTATCTTCCAAATCAATCAGCGAACTGCCGCTGGAAAGCTCAACGCTGTTTCCGGTTTGTCCGAACGTCACTCTAGGCATCATAAGTCTCCCTGAAAGCCGTGATTTCATATTTGGAAATAGGTGCTTTTTAAAGCGTAGATTCAACGCTTTGATAATTCGAATTTATCGGTGCTACTCGATAGAAGGGAAGATCGAACGTGTGATGGACTGCGTAAATAATCAAAACACTTAAACACGACCAATTCATGCCCTCATCACCAAATCAAAACCGAGAAACGATCACCTTGGTCTGGCTTAAGCGCGATTTACGCTTGACCGACCACGCACCGCTGCAGGCGGCCATAGATTCGCGTTTACCCATCCTGTTGCTTTATGTCTACGAGCCAATGCTGCTCGGCGATGAACATTACTCAGAGCGCCACTGGCGTTTCGTTTGGCAATCGCTGGAAGACATGAATCGACAGCTTTTGCCGTTTGGCGGAAAAGTGTTGGTGGCGCAAGGTGATTGTATTGAAATGCTGGAAAATATTTCTTCGCAATTTGCCGTGAAAGCTATGTATTCCCATGAAGAAACCGGCTTGATGAAAACCTTTGAACGCGACACGGAAGTCAAACGCTGGTGTAAAGAAAGAGCAATTGATTGGCAGGAATTTCAAACAGGGGCAGTTAAACGAGGAGCGATAAGCCGTGATGGATGGGACAAAGCGTGGGACAAAACCATGCGGGCACCTATTGTTACGCCAGAGCTAAGTAACGCAACTTTCATCGATGAGGGAAACACTAATCTATCGAGTTTTTGTCCGCCTGAGTCGTGGCAACAAAAGCAAAAAGGGATGCAGACTGGTGGGGCGACACTAGCATGGCAAACGCTCCACAGTTTTTACGAAGGTCGTGGCAAAGACTACGCCTACAAAATTTCTAAACCTGCCGAAAGCCGCAACCATTGCTCGCGGCTCTCTCCGTATTTGGCTTGGGGAAACATCAGTGTCAGGGAGGTGTATCAGACACTCCTGCAGCACTGGAATGATAAGGGTTGGCGGCGGTCGCTTAGTGCCTTGTCATCCCGATTCCACTGGCATTGCCACTTCATCCAGAAATTCGAAAGCGAATGCAACATGGAGTTTCGCCATGTAAACCGCGGCTATGAAGCCTTCCCCTACAGAAAGGATGAAGAAGTTTTCAGGGACCTTGAATATTGGAAGCAAGGAATGACAGGCTACCCGCTGGTGGATGCCTGCATGCGCTGCCTTCATGCGACCGGTTACATCAACTTTCGGATGCGCTCCATGTTGGTGAGCTTCCTATGTCATCACCTGAATATTGACTGGCGATTGGGGGTGAAGCACTTGGCGGGTCTTTTTCTGGATTTCGAACCTGGTATTCACTATGCACAATTCCAAATGCAAGCCAGCGTGACGGGTACCAACACTATCCGCATATACAATCCCACCAAACAAGCAGAAGAGCATGACCCCGAGGCCGCTTTCATCTACCGCTGGCTACCCGAGCTAAGAAACGTACCAGCACCACTAGTTTTCGAACCTTGGCTTCTAACGCCCATGGAACAACAAATGTATGGCGTCAGTATTGGGGACGATGGCGACTATCCGCAGCCTTGCTTGACGCTAGAAACTGCGGCTAAAGAAGCCCGTGACAGGCTATGGAGCTGGAAAAAACGTCCTGAAGTGAAAAAGGAAAGTAAGCGGATCCTTGCGGTGCATGTGAGGCCGGAGTGACTTTTGTTGTTGATACAGTCGTCAAAGAAATGAGCATATATCGTTTGCTGTGCTATTTGTTTTTATAAGGCAATTGAACAAGGTACCGCTATGTCATCCCATTCTTCCGATTCTGAAATATCTGTTGTGCAAACCAGTATCGTTAGTCTTGTCCAACATTTAGCCCGTCGAAAAGACCTGGATTTTTCTGAATGGGTGAGGGAGTTACTTCAAATTGCGGCGTGGCAATTCGACGCTGACAGCGCTTGTCTCTCCCGCATCGACAATCTGGAGTTGGAAGTGGTGGAGTGTTATTCAAACGGCAGCGTGTTATCAAAAAAAGCAGGTGATGTCGTCGCATTGGGCAGCACGTTTTGTAGTGTGACTGCTGGCATGGAAGGGCCGCTAATGGCACCGGACACTCGAAAGCACGAAAAGCTTTCTGGTCATCCGGGCGTTAACCGATTGCCCACTGCGTATTGGGGCGTAGCGATCTATTTCGGCGGAACGGTGTGGGGAACGCTGAGTGTGATGGCAGAGGCGGATGGCAGTCCACATCCTGATAGTGACAGCGTTCTTACGCTGCTGGCAGGCATTCTGGAGTTAAAGTTAGAAAATGAGGAATACCGTGAAGAGCTCAACGGTGCTCGTGAATCTTACCGTCAGCTCAGTGAACGTCTCGAAAACCTCCAGCAAGTGGATATACTGACCGAGCTGCCAAGCCGCCGTGCGCTGTTTGACTATTTGTACCGTGAGCTGAACCAGTTAATCCGTCGCGACGGCGAAGGCGCGATTGCACTGGTGGATATCGATTTCTTCCGTATGCTCAACGAAAAGCATGGTCATGAAGAGGGTGATCGTATTCTGAAAGGGGTAGCAACAGCGCTTAGGCAAGCTGTGCGTAACTATGACTATGTGGCACGCTACAGCGGCGAGCAGTTCTTAGTTTGGCTGCCGGACACCTTGCAGTCAGAAGTTGTGAAAGTGTGCGAGCGTATGTCGGAAAATGTTGCCTTGTGTGCAATAGACAATAAACCCGTGACCATCAGTATTGGCTACTGCGCGTTTCGGAGTGACAGTGAGAAGCAAATTCCGTATGCCCGTGCTGTCGACAAGCTGATTAACCTCGCCCACAATGCCCTAAAAGATGCTAAGGACAAGGGCAGAAACTGTGCCATGTCAGCGTCGAGGCGCCCAGTAACCATTACATCGTTGTAATTTGTCCTTTACGCGTGATTGGCAACTTAGTTGCCCGTGCTGACCGAATGCTGTGTCAAGCCAAAAGCAGCGGCCGAAACCGCTTTGAATCTATCAACAGCGATACTCTGCTTAAATAGCCCGCCTGAACAAACGAACAAATCAACGGTACAGATAGACAGACAGAAAATAGTTTATCTGATCGTTGATGTACTTTACCGCTTTCTGTCGGTCGCTCGATTCCCCACCCTCAGTAATATCCCACGGAATAAACTTTACATACTTTGGCAGAGGTTTGCCTGATTGAACCGAAGCGGGATTTAACGCAATCAAATAATCCACATTATTGCGGTTGTAGGCTTCTATAGGATGGAAATGCTTATCTGAACAGGCAATATTGTACTGCCTCAAAGCCTGACAGGCATTGGCGACATCGCAACTGGCACTGGTGTAGGCACTGTAGCTATCAAAATGACTGTCTGCTTTATGTGCCAAAATCGCGCCTGCCACTAAGGAATAACCTTCTTGACCGTCACACAGGAAAAGGACGGTTGGTTTGTGTTTCAAGCGAACGTCATGATCGGCAAGCGATGACGAACCAACGCTGGATGAGGGGCTTGAGCCAACTGAGGCGGGTTGAGCCATATCTTTACTCTCTTTTATTTATCGGAGTGTTGGAAGCGACAGCGTTGCTATGCACAATCAGCTCTAATTCACGGGATTCAGATGGCTTGGGCATATAGCTGTGCTTCTCTTGTGCCAATCAGCAAGCGAAATTCCGCGATAAAGCGTTGTCGATACGGCAAAAAAGACAGTTGCGGCGAGGGTGAGGCACGGAAATAAACTAGGCAGGAATTATGTCAAAGCGATGAAGGATGGGTGTCATTGATATTTCAATTAAGTGACATTACGCCCTGTAATTAAATGTTCACATTTCATTAAGGTTAGTGTCACAAGCGATCTCTAATTTTGATAGCAGGTTTTGATAAGAAATCGAATAACGGTCAGTGAGGACACTGACAGTTGAACTCAAAAAAACTATCGACTTGGAGGTTGATGTGAAACTTAAGGCTCTGATTGCGGCATCGACAGTATGCCTGTCAGTATTCGCTGCGAATAACGCTGCTGCAGCGACTCGTGACTACATTAGCATTGTTGGTTCTTCAACAGTGTACCCGTTTGCTACCGTTGTAGCTGAACGCTTTGGTCGCACTTCAGAATTCTCTGTACCGAAAATCGAATCTACCGGTTCTGGCGGTGGTCTGAAACTGTTCTGTGCAGGTGTGGGTGAAAACACCCCAGACATCACTAACGCATCGCGCAAAATCAAAAGCTCTGAAATCGAGCTGTGTGCAAAGAACGGCGTTAAAGACATCACTGAAATCAAAGTAGGTTACGACGGCATCGCTTTCGCTAACTCTAAAAAGTCTGAGCAGTTCGATATCTCTCTGAAAGATCTTTTCACTGCACTGGCTAAAGTTGTTCCCGATGCGAACGGCAACCTCATCGAAAACCCGAACAAAACCTGGAAAGACGTTAACCCTTCTCTTCCAGCGACCAAAATTGAAGTTCTGGGCCCACCACCAACGTCTGGTACTCGCGATGCATTCGTAGAGCTGGCAATGGAAGGCGGCTGTAAGCAATACCCAGAGCTGAAAGCGATGAAGAAGCAAGACAAGAAGAAGTACAAAGCAGTTTGTCACGGCATTCGTGAAGATGGCGCGTTCATCGAAGCGGGTGAGAACGACAACCTGATCGTACAGAAACTGGACGCGAACCCTAACGCATTCGGCATCTTCGGTTACAGCTTCCTCGAGCAAAACTCTGACAAAGTTCAGGGTGCGAAAATCGGTGGTGTAGTACCAACGTTTGATGCGATTGGTGACGGCTCTTACCCAGTATCTCGTTCGCTTTACTTCTACGTGAAAAACGCACACGCAGATGTGATTCCTGGCCTGAAAGATTACGTAACGGCCTTCACTTCTGAAGATGCGATTGGTGACGAAGGTTACCTGACTGACCGTGGTCTGATTCCGCTGTCAGCGCGTGATTGGAAACTGGTTCGTAACGACGCGGTTGGTTTGAAACCAAACCTGTAAGTTACCAACCCGAGGTGGTGCACTTTTTAAGGTGCACCACCTTTTGCTGTATTTGCCCGAATCGAATTGAAACTCGGTTTGGGTAAAAAAGGATTTAAGGAATACGGATGCAGACGTCCACATTGATGGTGATAGTCGCGCTGTTTGCAATAAGCGCTTTTGTACTCGCCAAAAAACGCTCCAGGGAAGTGGCTACCATTGAAGGTGGTTTGAAAAAACTTCACTCCCGACCAGCCTACTATGGTTCCTTTGCTGCAATTTTAGCAGCGGTGCCTGCGGTGATTCTTCTTCTGATCTGGCAAGCCATAGAACCTAGTCTGGTTCACTCTCTGGTGATGGCCCAGATCCCGTCATCCACGCTACAAGCGCACGAAAGTATGACACTGCTTTACAGCCAAATCGTGCACATTGCGAATGGCGTTTTAAAGACCGAAGATCCGGCGCTGCTTGCAGCATCAGAACACTACCACCACCTACAAAGTATCGGACTGACACTGAGATGGGTAGCAGTACTGACTGCGTCTCTGGTAGGTTTGGCGGCTGGCTGGCGAATGGTTCGGCCAAAGCTCAAGGCGCGCCACTATGTGGAAAAATGCCTGCAAATATTCCTGATGTTCTGTTCAACATTGGCGATCCTGACGACGGCAGGCATCGTGCTTTCTGTGTTGTTCGAAGCGATTCGCTTTTTCCAGATTATCCCGGTCACGGACTTCCTGTTCGGAACGCAATGGTCACCGCAGATTGCCCTGCGTGCAGACCAACAAGGTGCAAGCGGCGCATTTGGTGCGATTCCGCTGTTCACTGGTACCTTGATGATTTCCTTTATCGCCATGTGTATTGCAGCCCCCATCGGTTTGATGAGTGCGATTTACCTGGCCGAATATGCCACGCCACGGGTGCGCAATATCGTTAAACCTATTCTGGAAATCCTCGCGGGTATTCCAACCGTGGTTTACGGCTTTTTTGCTGCGCTGACGGCTGCACCTTTTATCCGCGATGTGGCCGAATCGATTGGACTGAGCAATGTTTCCTCGGAAAGTGCGTTGGCAGCAGGTGCCGTCATGGGCGTGATGATCATTCCTTTTGTTTCATCACTGTCTGATGACGTGATTACCGCAGTGCCCCAGTCTCTTCGTGATGGCTCACTTGGCCTCGGTGCGACACGTTCAGAAACCATTCGCAAAGTCGTGTTACCCGCGGCGCTCCCAGGCATCGTGGGTGGTTTGTTACTTGCCGTTTCACGTGCGATTGGTGAAACCATGATCGTGGTGATGGCCGCAGGCTTGTCGGCAAACCTCACTGCTAACCCGCTGGATTCTGTCACTACCGTCACCGTTCAAATCGTGACCTTGCTGGTGGGTGACCAAGAGTTTGACAGCCCTAAAACGCTGGCTGCGTTCGCACTGGGCCTGACATTGTTCGTTGTAACACTGGCGCTTAACTTTGTTGCACTTCGAATCGTGAAGAAATATCGAGAGCAGTATGACTGATAAATTATTAAAACTGGCAGAGACCAAACGCGAGCGTGTCAAAGCGGGTGTAGCCCGTCGTCGTGCCAAAGAGAAACGTTTCCGCTTCTACGGTATTGCTTCGATTTCGATGGCGTTTGCGTTTTTGATTGTCTTGATGACCACCATTTTTTCCGAAGGTTACACCGCGTTTTTCACCACGGAAATTGAGCTTCAGGTAGATCTTTCTCCCGAAGCGCTCGGCATTGATGGTGATGAAACCGATCCTAAAGTGCTGATGGGTGCGAGCTTTCGCAAAGTGCTTCGTCAGTCCCTTCGTGAAGAGATAGCTGTCGACGGCCGAAAACAACGCCGTGCGCTATACAGCTTCATTTCTAATGGCGCGGAATATGACCTGCGTGACAAGGTAATGGCTGACCCATCTTTGATTGGACAGACCATCACTTACTGGGCACAAGCAGGCGATAACTTTAACCAGTACAACAAAGGCAACATCAAGGCGAGCACGCCGGAAGATGGTCGTCAGTTCAAAAACCTTCAAATCGAATGGTATGACGAACTGAAAAGTGAAGACCGTGTGCGCACAGTATTTAACACCAAGTTCTTCACCAACGGTGACAGCCGTGACCCTGAGCTGGCTGGTATTTGGGGTGCAACAGTGGGCTCCTTCTACACCTTGCTGGTGACCTTGATACTTAGCTTCCCAATTGGCGTGGCTGCAGCGATTTATCTGGAAGAGTTTGCGCCACGTAACCGCGCGACCGAACTCATTGAAATCAATATCAACAACCTCGCGGCTGTGCCATCTATCGTTTTCGGTCTGCTGGGTCTGGCGGTGTTCCTGAATGTGGCTGACTTGCCGCGTTCGGCGCCGGTGGTGGGTGGTTTGGTGCTGACACTGATGACACTGCCAACCATTATTATTTCCAGCCGCGCAGCAATCAAAGCAGTCCCACCTTCGGTGCGTGATGCTGCATTGGGTGTAGGCGCGTCGAAAATGCAGATGGTGCTTCACCACGTACTGCCGCTGGCCATGCCAGGCATGCTGACCGGTACCATTATCGGCATGGCACAGGCACTGGGTGAAACCGCTCCGCTTCTGATGATTGGTATGGTGGCGTTCATTGTTGACGTTCCTTCTGGTCCGCTGGATGCAGCCACCGCGCTACCAGTACAAATTTATCTCTGGGCTGAAAACCCGGAAAAAGGTTTTGTTGAGAACACCTCAGGCGCAATCATGGTATTGCTGGCGTTCTTGGCACTGATGAATGCATGTGCCGTTATCATGCGTAAGCGCCTTGAGCGCAGATGGTAGGAGTATGGATATGACAACTGTAATGACTCACACAGGTGAACTGAATCAAATCCCTCAAGAAATGGCTGCGGAAAAAACCGCTGCACCCAAAGAGACCTGTGGTGTGCCATTTGTTCAGGCTCCACGCATGACGGCACGCGATGTTAGCGTGAGCTACGAAGGCGGCGCGAAATCAGCAATTCGGAACATCAATCTCGACATTGGTGAGAAACAGGTGCTGGCGATGATTGGCCCATCAGGCTGTGGTAAGTCTACCTTTCTGCGCTGTCTGAACCGTATGAACGACACTGTTCCTGGTTGTGAAGTGAAAGGTGAAATCCTGCTGGATGGTCATAACATCTATGCCAAAGAGCAGGAAATCGTTGAGCTTCGTTCACAGGTGGGCATGGTATTCCAGCGTCCAAACCCGTTCCCGAAATCTATTTACGACAACGTGGCTTACGGCCCGCGTATTCATGGCTTGGTGGATGGAAAAGATGAACTGGATGGCGTGATTGAAGAATCGCTGCGCCGTGCAGGTCTTTGGGCTGAAGTGGCAGACCGCCTTGATCAGCCAGCAACGGGTCTTTCAGGTGGTCAGCAGCAGCGTCTTTGTATCGCCCGTACTATCGCGATTGCACCAGAAGTTATCCTTATGGATGAGCCTTGTTCAGCGCTTGACCCGATTGCCACGGGCATCATCGAAGAGCTGATCAGTGAACTGAAAGAGAACTTCAGTATCGTGATGGTGACACACTCCATGTCTCAGGCGAAGCGTGTTTCTGACCGCACTGCGTATTTCCATTTAGGTGACTTGGTAGAAGTGAACGAAACAGCGCGTGTTTTCGAAGACCCAGAGCACAAGCTGACCCGCGACTACATCGGTGGCCGTTTCGGTTAATCGACGTTAGCTGCATGCTAACAAGGCGAGCTTCGGCTCGCCTTGTCTGTTTAGCGTCCTTTATTGGTGCTTACGTGTGCAATGTGTCTAAACCCTGTTCAAACAAGCGCATTTGACTAAATTCGGGCTTTACAAGCTCGCGAGGGCTTTGTAATATTCGCGGCACTTACGGAGAGATGGCTGAGTGGTTGAAAGCACCGGTCTTGAAAACCGGCATACGTTAATAGCGTATCTAGGGTTCAAATCCCTATCTCTCCGCCACATTAGAAAAGGCCGCTGAATTATCAGCGGCCTTTTTGCATTTTTAACCCTCGCAAGAGATAGGGTGCAGAACCCTAGACCCTATGGGTTCAGCCGAGCGAAGCGAGACAACGTTGCCCGGCGAAGCCGAGTAGGCAACGGCCCGAAGGGCAAGGGAGCTTGCGACCGAGTAAATCCCTATCTCTCCGCCACATTAAAAAAGGCCGCTGAATTATCAGCGGCCTTTTTGCATTTTTAACCCTCGCAAGAGATAGGGTGCAGAACCCTAGACCCTATGGGTTCAGCCGAGCGAAGCGAGACAACGTTGCCCGGCGAAGCCGAGTAGGCAACGGCCCGAAGGGCAAGGGAGCTTGCGACCGAGTAAATCCCTATCTCTCCGCCACATTAGAATTAAATCCACTGTAAAACCACAACGTTTACCTATTCGAATTCGAGCCAGTTATTCGAATTTGCGTCTAACACTGTGGATTTTATGCGATTCGATGTATGTAACTGGCACTTCTGACATGCTCAGGTATAGTGGTCGCCATAACAAATCCGTGCTTGAATTGAACCTAGACACGGAAACTAAAATCACAACCCAATTGAGATTTGACATGAACGTACTCGTAACTGGCGGCGTTGGCTACATAGGCAGTCACACCTGTGTTCAGATGATTGAAGCAGGCCTAAATCCTATCCTTCTCGACAACCTTCACAACAGTAAACTTGCGGTGCTTGAACGCATTGAAAAGCTGACGGGCAAAAAGCCGACGTTTTATCAGGGTGATATCCGTGACAAAGCGTTTTTGGCCTCGGTGTTTGAAAAAGAAAAAGTTGATGCAGTCATCCATTTTGCGGGTTTGAAAGCCGTGGGTGAGTCGGTTGAAAAGCCGCTGGAATACTACGACAACAATGTTAACGGTACTCTGGTGCTGGTGGATGCGATGCGTGATGCAGGCGTTCACTCGCTGATTTTCAGCTCGTCGGCAACTGTTTATGGTGACCCGGCTTCTGTGCCAATCCGTGAAGACTTCCCAACGTCAGCGACCAACCCTTATGGCCGCAGTAAGCTGATGGTGGAAGAGTGTCTGACTGACTTCCAAAAAGCGAACCCAGACTGGAGCATTACTCTTCTTCGCTATTTCAATCCTGTCGGCTCGCACAAATCCGGTGAGATGGGTGAAGATCCACAAGGCATTCCAAACAATCTGATGCCATTTATTTCACAAGTGGCCGTTGGTCGCCGTGAATTCCTGTCTGTGTTTGGTGATGATTATCCAACCTGTGATGGTAGTGGTGTACGTGACTATATCCACGTTGTTGACTTGGCAGAAGGCCACCTTGCGGCGCTTGATAAAGTCGGCAAGAAAGCAGGTTTGCACATTTATAACCTGGGAACCGGCGACGGTAAGAGCGTGCTGGAAATGGTAGCAGCGTTCAGTGAAGCATGCGGTAAAGATATCGCTTACCAAATCGCGCCACGCCGTCCAGGTGATATTGCTGAATGTTGGGCGGATCCAGCCAAAGCGCAGCAAGATCTGGGTTGGAAGGCAACCCATACCTTAAACGACATGGTAGAAGACACCTGGCGCTGGCAGTCAAAGAACCCGCAGGGTTACTAGAATAGCAACACAGAGAAAGATCAAAGCCCTCTGAACTCAGAGGGCTTTTTTATTCGTCGTCATTTTTGTGAACTCTATTGAAATTATTAAAGGAGAAGAAATTAATTTATATATATCAACATCTTAATGTAAAATTTCTTCATATTAAAGTGTAACCTATTGATCTTTCCTTTCTGTAAGTGTGATATTTGTTCAGATATGAATGTGCATAAATGAAAGTATGTATCAATTAATAAACGAATATCATTATGGCGAATATAGTTTTTATGTTGTGTCATAATTATACCTAATGAAACAGCACCAACAGTGTGTCAAAAAATCTTTCTTAAAGGCGTGAATAAAGCGGTCATAAAACCTAGTTTTTATTTCGTTAATAAGAAGAATTTACCGACTATATTCAGCGGGATGTTGAGATTTAGAGCTATGGTGAAATTGATAAACCTTGGATTCAAACAGAGAGTTATTGCAATTTCTGCTATTCTTCTTACTCTCTCTTTAAGTATATCGAGCTACTTATCTTATTATTTTCTGAGCGAAGAGAAAACCCAAAATATTGATGAGAATATTTCTCTTCGTGTTGATGCGGTAAGTAATACTGTAGAAAGTTGGATTGGAAATGTTTCCCTTTCTCTTCAGAAAAATGCCCCTTTTTTTGCTGAATCAATATCTGATGAGCAAATATTATTATCTACAAGTCAAATCAAAAATTCTTCCCAAGTGTTTGCCGTTATTGTGGGATACGAGAATGGCAGTGCATTTAGCTCGAACTCTGGGAAATACGACCCTAAGGCCTATGACCCCAGAGGAAGAGGGTGGTATAAAGCGGCCAAAGAGAAAGGCGGTACCATTATTACCGATATTTATACCGGTGCCACAACAAAAAAGTTGATGGTGAGTATTGCTGAGCCTTTTTATGAAGGAAAAACAATCAAAGGAGTACTACTCGCTGATCTTACGATCGACATTATTGCGCAGCAGATTGTTAATAGACTCCCAGAAAGTGGTATTGCCTCTTTATTTGATGAGCGAGGAATAGTCGTTGCTTCATCAAGTAGAAAAAGCAAACCGGGCGAGACAGCAATCAGCTTAATTCCAGAACTCGCTCCGTACGAGAGAGAGTTATTAGCGCCTGGTTATGGTTATTTTGATTATCCGAGTCATGATAAAACCAGAACGGCTTATCACAATCAGATTGAATTGGGGGCGGGAAAGTCTTGGTTCTATGTGGTCAGTGTGGATGAAGAAACCGTTTATCAGTCTTTAGATACTTTGATTAACCGTATGCTTTTGGTCTCTGTGGTCTTGTTGTTGGTATCGATTGCTGTTCTGGTTTTTGTTTTACAGCGACTGTTCCAGCCAATCATTGGATTGCAGCAAAAAATAAAAGCGCTTACTGAAGGGGATGGCGATCTGACTAAGCACATAGAAGTTACTAGCAAAGATGAGATTGGCAATGTCGCCATGAGTGTCAATACACTTATGCAGCGATTGGGCGCCATGATCTCTGAGACGAAATTGCTGGGAGATAAAGTAGGTACAGGTATGGATGCTTCAACACTTAGTGCCTCGGAAGCTAGAGACAAGATTGATAGGCAAATGAATGAGGTGGATCAGCTAGCAACCGCGATGAACCAGATGTCGGTAAGTGCGAAAGAAGTGGCTAACCATTCCCAACTGGCTTCTGAATCCGCTCAGAGTGCGAGTAACAATGTGGACCGAAGTGCTCATTTAGTAGAGAGTTCTGCGCGCTCTACAGCGTCGTTATCCAATCAAGTATGCGAAGCAGTGACCGTGGTCTCTGATCTCAACACGTCTGCATTGGGCATTGGTTCAGTGCTCAGTGTCATCACAGATATTGCAGGGCAGACTAATTTATTGGCGCTCAACGCGGCTATCGAAGCGGCGCGTGCAGGGGATAGCGGTCGTGGATTCGCTGTTGTAGCTGATGAAGTGAGGAAGCTGGCACAGAAAACTCAGCAGTCTACCGAGGAAATTGGGACCATGATTGAATCCCTTCAAAGTGGGGCCAAAAAGGCGTTGGAAGTCATGGAAGCTAGCCAACAGGAAGTTGGTCAAACATTAGAGCACTCAAAAGATGCAGATATTGAGCTTCAATCCATTCGTGAAGCAGTAGCCCAAATCACAGACATGATATATCAAATCGCTTCAGCGGCTGAAGAGCAGAGCCTTGTTTGTGAGGAGGTCAATCGTAATGCTCAGGTGACAAAAGACATTTCCGCGGAAGTGTCGAGGTTAGTGAATGAGATGCATGACGTGATTAAAGGTCAAAAACAGAATGTGTCCGATCAAAACGATGTTCTGGGACAGTTCACTGTTTAGAAATACTAAAAAGTTTCAATGCAATAAGGTCTGAAAGCAAGCCATACGGCGACAAAGTCCCCCGCTGAAGAGCGGGGGCTTTTTTTATTCACACTGATCCGCCTCGATTTCCTGCTCGCTCTGGTGTTGCCACTATTCACAATTACTGTTTTATCTAGCAGAACCGGAAGGCATCGCCAGCCAACGTTATTCTATCTTGGTAAAGTAAGCGCAAATCGCGGTGGTAGCGAGATTCGCGACAAAGGAAACCTTGCTCAGGCTTGTTAACGATGACTAGGGCTAAACATCGTCTGTTGGCCGATAAGTCCTGAGGCATCAAGCTATGATCCAACTCATTCAACGATGTGTTAGCTACGCAAAATAAAAGCCCGCAGTATTTTTAAACCGCGGGCTTTATCATTTATTGAATGGATGAATTAAGACTTGTCAGCCACCTTGCCAAGTTTCATCCAGGTATCAACCACGGTATCCGGGTTGAGGGAAACAGAGCTGATACCCTGATCCATCAGCCATTGCGCCAAGTCATCGTGATCGGAAGGTCCCTGACCACAGATACCGACGTACTTACCTGCTTTGGTGGCTGCATTAATTGCCATCTTCAGCATGGCTTTCACCGCTGGGTTACGCTCATCAAACAGATGCGCGACATCACCGGAATCACGGTCAAGGCCTAGCGTTAGCTGGGTCATGTCGTTTGAACCAATGGAAAAGCCATCAAAGTACTTCAGGAAGTCTTCCGCCAATACCGCATTAGATGGCAGTTCGCACATCATGATGACTTTCAGACCCTGCTCACCACGTCGCAGGTTGTGTTTCGCCAGAAGGTCATTCACTTCTGCCGCTTCACCTGTAGTGCGAACGAATGGGATCATGATTTCAACGTTCTTCAGACCCATCTCGTCACGCACGCGTTTGATCGCCTGAGTTTCCAACTCGAAGCAATCTTCAAACACTGGCGAGATGTAACGTGAAGCACCACGGAAGCCCAACATTGGATTTTCTTCATGGGGTTCGAATTCGCTGCCACCAATCAGGTTGCTGTATTCGTTCGATTTGAAGTCTGACATACGCACGATGACGCGCTTCGGCCAGAAAGCGGCACCAATGGTCGCGATCCCTTCGGTCAGTTTGCTGACGTAGAAATCGACCGGATCTTTGTAACCGCGAATGCGCTCATTGATGGTCTCTTTCAGTTCGGCGCTTTGTGCGTCAAAGTTCAGCAGGGCTTTGGGGTGAATACCAATCATCTTATTGATGATGAATTCCAGACGGGCAAGACCAACACCTTCGTTCGGAATTTGGGCGAAGTCGAACGCACGATCCGGGTTACCCACATTCATCATGACTTTGGTCGGTAGCATTGGTAGTTCGTCTACTGCAGTTTGGCTGACCGCAAAGTCGAGCTTACCTTCGTAAACGTAACCGGTTTCACCTTCTGCACAAGAGATAGTCACTTCCGAACCATCGCTAAGTTTGCTGGTGGCGTCGCCACAACCGACGATGGCAGGAATACCAAGTTCACGGGCAATAATCGCCGCGTGACAGGTACGGCCGCCACGGTTGGTGACAATGGCGGAAGCTTTCTTCATCACTGGTTCCCAATCAGGGTCAGTCATGTCAGTGACCAGCACATCGCCGTCCTGTACCAATGACATTTCATCCAGTGATTTCACGATACGGACACTACCGTTGCCGATACGTTGACCGATAGCACGGCCTTCCACCAATACACCTGCTTTGGCGCTCAGCTCGTAACGTTCAATCACGTTGCCTTGCTTCTGCGAGCAAACCGTTTCAGGACGTGCCTGAACGATATACAGCTTGCCGTCGATGCCGTCTTTTGCCCACTCAATGTCCATTGGACGCTTGTAGTGCTTCTCGATGATCATCGCTTGCTTGGCAAGCTCTGCGATTTCATCATCATTCAGCGAGAACTGGTTTTGTTCCTCTGCTGAGGTATCTATAACCTCTACCTGCTTACCAATTTCCTGGCTGTCGGCGTAAATCATCTTGATCAGCTTAGAGCCGAAAGTGCGTTTTACTACTGCAGGGTGACCCGCTTCCAGCAGTGGTTTGTGCACGTAGAACTCATCAGGGTTCACCGCACCTTGCACCACCATTTCACCAAGACCCCATGAGGAAGTGATAAACACCACCTGATCGAAGCCTGATTCGGTGTCCAGAGTAAACATCACGCCAGATGAAGCTTTGTCTGAACGCACCATGCGCTGAATGCCCGCAGACAGAGAGATACCGCGGTGATCAAAGCCTTGATGCACACGGTAAGAAATCGCGCGGTCATTAAACAGGGAGGCGAAGACGTGCTTGGTTGCCTCAAGCACGGCATCGATGCCTTTGACGTTCAGGAAAGTTTCCTGCTGGCCTGCAAAGGATGCATCCGGCAAATCCTCGGCGGTCGCAGATGAACGCACAGCAACGGAAAGCTCCGAATTTCCGTCTACCAGCGTTTCGTAATTGTTTCGGATATCCTGCTCTAAATCAGTAGGGAAGGGGGCGTCCAGTACCCATTGTCGAATTTGGGAACCGGCTTTGCGTAGGGCTTCAACATCTTCAATATCCAGTTCATCGAGCACTTGGTGAATACGATCATCCAGACCTTCGTAATCAAGGAACTGGTTAAACGCAAACGAAGTGGTCGCAAACCCATTCGGGACAGAAACGCCAACATTAGCGAGGTTGGAAACCATTTCGCCAAGAGAAGCGTTTTTGCCGCCGACCTTGTCAACATCATCCATGGACAGGGTATCGAACCAGAGGGTGTTCTTTTGCATGTCTTTCTCCAGAAACTATGCAGTTTTTGTATTGGGTTTTGGGCGGTAAACCTTAAGTTTGGGCTAAAAAAACGCTATGGGTTTCAAAAGCTGAGCAAACGTTAATGGCTGACCATTTGTTGTTATTGTTATGTTTGTATCCTAATAAAATTTTGCGAGCAGATTAACCTTTGAAGCACACAGAAATTCAAACCCGAGACGTCTTTTATGTCTCGGACGGGACAGCCATCACATGCGAGACATTAGGGCATGTTGTTTTGGGTCAGTTTTCCTTTGTCTCAAACGAGAAAACGTTCCCTTTTGTCGAGTCTGAAGACAAAGTGGCGGATTTGGTCAAACAGATCCAACAATCCCACGATAAACATGGGGTAAAACCGTTGGTTTTCTTCTCCATGGTCGTTCCTGCCATGCGTGATCAACTGCTTCAGGCACCAGCATTTTTCTACGATGTGTTGGAAAATATCGTCCAGCGTGTGGCAGAGGACACTCAAATCGAGCCCAAGCCAAAACTTCAACGTTCCCGCAGTGTCAGTAAGGATTCAGACACCTACTTTGACCGTATTTCGGCCATTGAATACACCTTGGCGCACGATGACGGCATTTCTTTAAAAGACTTGGATAAAGCCGACATCATTCTGCTGGGTGTTTCTCGCAGTGGTAAAACCCCGACCAGCCTCTACATGGCGATGCAATTTGGCCTTCGTGTGGTGAACTACCCGTTTATCGCAGAAGACATGAAAATGCTGCGTTTATTGCCTGAATTCGAGTTCCAGCGTCACAAGTTGTTTGGTTTGACGATTGAGCCAGAACGCCTGACCCAGATCCGTCAGAACCGGCTTTCAGGCAGTGAATACGCCAGCAGCGAGCAGTGTGAACAGGAGATCGCAACGATTGAATCTTTGTTTCGTCGTGAAGCGATTCCTTACATCAACACCACCTCATTGTCGGTTGAAGAAATCTCCACCCGAGTACTGGAAAAAACAGGCCTCAAGCGTCGATTGTTCTGATACAAGTTTACTTTCTCTGAGAAAAGGAAATAATGGTCTTTATTGTTTCTTAGAGTGAGTAAATGTCGTGCGCGCCGATGATTTAATTCTCTTTTCCCAAGTGGTTGAGCTCGGCAACTTCAGTAAAGCTGCCGAGCAAAACAGCCTGACAAACTCCGTTGTCAGTAAACGTGTTGCGCGATTAGAAGAAGAATTAGGGGTTCAGCTTCTCTACCGCACGACTCGCAAGCTCACACTGACAGAAGCGGGAAAAGCCCTTTTACAGGGGGCGAAAAACGTCAAACAGGCTACCCAGGAAGCGGTCGATTCGGTCGTGGGGTTTGGCGAAAACATTAGCGGTCATATCAAAATGTCGGTGCCAACCATTTCCGGCGATTTGCTATTGGCAGATGCCGTGGCGGAATTCTGTTATCAAAACCCTGGTCTCACCGTCGATATGTCGCTCGACAACAAGTTCGTCGACTTGATTGAAGGTGGCTATGACCTGGTTATCCGCACGGGATATCTGGAAGATTCCAGCCTGATTGCCCGCCATTTCCTTGATTCACAATGGATAGTTTGTGCTTCGCCGCAATACATTGCCCAACACGGAAAACCCGCCACACCGGAAGCATTGGTCGACCACAATTGCCTGCAATACGCGTATCAAACCACTGGGGCGTCGGACTGGGAATTCAAGGCGAGTAAAGGTAACTACATCGTCAAAGTGTCTGGCAGTTTTTCCACTGATAATGCTACTGCACTTCGCAAAGCCGCATTGGGCGGTTATGGCATTGCGTACGTGCCGCGCTGTTTGGTTTACCATGATCTGTTGGAAGGTACGCTGATTGATATTCTTCCTGAGCAAGTGGGTAAGAAGCTCGGCATCTATGCCGTGTATCCGTTTACCCGACAGCCTCCGACCAAGGTGAAGGCGTTGATCGAACATATCCGCAACCGGTATCTGGACATCGCGCATTACTTCTAAGTGGCGAACGAATCCCTCTCATTGTGACGAGATCAAGTTAAAGGACAAAAATGCTCTCTATCCCATTGCCATTTGTGGCGTCTTTGATGTTGATTTTCGGTGCGGCGATCATTTTCAATCGTTCATACCACCAGTCAAACCGTGCTTTTTGGTTTCTGATCCTGTGTGCTGCTGCAACTGCGGTCGTGGGTTTGAGGTGGACGACGGATATTAGTTTCTTCCGCACAATCCAACCCATGTTAGGCGCGTGCCTTCCTGTTGTGGCATGGTGGTGTTTCTCTCAAGCACACTCGAACAAGCCGCTCAGTGACGTTCACTGGATTGGTCCTGGGCTGGTGGCATTATCCTCTGCCAGTTACCCATATCTTTGGTTGTGGCTAACAGATGTATTGCTGGTGATTTTGTACCTAGTCTATGGTGTGTGGTTACTGTCTCTTTCTTTCAGAACCGCAGACAAGGTAAGGCTCAGCGACACAAATCAGACAAGTTACTCCGAAAGAGTTGCGGGTGCACTGTTACTGTTTTCTGCATTCATTGATGGGGCAATCTCCTATGACTTTGTCGCGTTTGGTGCTGAGCACACGGGCTTCATTCTGACGTTCAGCTATCTAATACTGATACCTGTCATGGGTATGCTGGTGGTGATTGTTGACGGAAGTGTGCCCTCCCAAGAGCAAGTGCCCGAAGCAGAAGTGTGTGAGGCTGATGACGCGGAGTTGGCTCTCAATGACTTAAATTCTGAAGTGGAGCATGAACCTGAGCTCATCACTGACGAGAATGATGAGGCGCAATCGGTGGTCGCGAGATTGGACGAGATGATGGAGCAAAGGGAGCTGTTTAAAGACCCTGATCTGACCTTAAATAAGCTGGCAAGGAAACTGGGTATTCCGGGGAGAAAAATCTCGTCGTCGGTGAATCAGGTTTGTGGGGAGAATATTTCCCGCGCCATCAACCGCTATCGGATTGAGCACGCCAAGTCCTTGCTGAAAAATAGCGACTTGGCGATCACTGAAATCTATCTTGAAGCGGGCTTTCAGACTAAATCCAACTTCAACAGAGAGTTTTTGCGGATCACCGAAAAAACGCCCAGCGAATTCCGAAGCGGCACGCTTTGATTCCTGTATGAGCTACTCAAGAAACCATAGGATATCCTCCAACATGTCGGCATGCAGTGCTTCACGCTGGGTGCCGAATCCATCCTTACAGATAATGCCATCGCCCTTGTACTCCTGTTCAAGCAAGTCGATAGCACCGGCCTTACAACGCTGCATGAAACTGAAATGGGTGGCTTGCTCATACACCTTGTAGTGTCTTGTCGACAAAGGTAAATGTTCAGCCAAATAGCCTGATTCCATCGCTTGTGGCAAATCGCCGATGTCGATGCCTGCAGCGAGAATGAGTGTCGGTGTTAGCGTTTCAGTCATACTCTGAACAGAAAATCCGCGCGCTAAACCCAAGTCCAAACTGACAACACGTTTGATGCGAGTATCTTTAATCGAAGTGGTTTCGGGCTCCGTTGGCTGAACCTCATCAAGCCCCAGCTCTTTTGCCAGTCCGCACGTTCTTGGATTAAAAATGAGCTGGCATTGTTTTTTCAATTCGTTTCTATCAATTTCAAGGCCTGCCAACTGCATCACCGTCCATCCCCCCAAAGAGTGACCGATAGCGGAAATGTCGTCCGTATCCAAAGCGTGGCTCCACTTTGAGTCAGCCAGCAGAAAACTCAGCAAGCGGGAAATATCTCTTGGTCTTTGCCACCATTGCGCGGCTTGCGGTGGGGATTGGTCAAAAGTTGTTGTACCGGGGTGATCAGTCGCGGCCACCACGTAACCGCGTTTGGTAAGCTCAGTCGCCAGCCAATTGAGATTCCGCCAGCTTCCACGATAGCCATGAGAAAGCAAAACAACAGGCGCTTTTCTCGCATCTAGCGTTGCTGTTTTGATCACTTCAGTACCAATAAAAGCGGGATTTTCGGCAATCACGGTTTTTGGTGACGTTTGAACCGTTGGGTACCAGATGGAAACATTCAGTGGTCTTGATGCGTCATCATCAAGCGAGAATTGCTCAAACCCAACATTCGCTGCAAAGGCAGAATTTAGGCCGAACGTTAATAAGATAACGAGTAAATAAATGGGTTTCACCTTGTGGCTCCTTAAACCATGAGATTGGAGCCAGTATGTGCTGAGGCCAGTGTTGGTGCGTCCTAGAACACGATCGAGGACGTACTCGAACGTGATTTTATTCCTAATATATGAGCTTCTTGTTAGTTCGTTTGGTCAATTTGTCCGGCCACCCAATTAATGAACGTTCGCACTTTGGATCTTTTCTCTGAGCCAAGTGGACAGAGCAAATTGTGGGTTTTGTGGGTCTCCATTCCGGGAGAAGGAGAAACCAGTTCAACACTTTCCAGTACGTCTTTGACGAACCGGTAGCGACCCATTGCGACCACCAAGGCGCAATTGAGCCAATTGGATGCCTAGCTTTGCCGTGAGCTTTTCATTCAGGCTTGTCACTGCGCGACTATGGAATAAGTCGAACATTTACTGGAAGCATTCAGCCGCTCACAGGAAGATAAGCCACTTTTAGCGACAGAATATGTGCTCTTGGATTAAGATTTCAACTTTAAGGAAAAAGCGATTCAAACGTTGGTGGGTAACCTTGGCATTCAAAGCCGTACCAATTTGGTGGGAGAGCTGGAAGATGATATCAGGGCGCGTGAAGAAGTCTTGACGACCGGCCTAGGTAATGGATTTGCGATTCCGCATACCAAGTCAGACAACGTTGTTTATTCGTAGATTTCCATTGCCCGACTGAACAAACCAGTGCGTTGGAGTGAAGAAGAAGACGGCGAAGTAGAGTTTGTGATCATGCTGACCCTGAACAAAAACCAGGACGATCAGCACATGCGTATCTTCTCGGGTCTTGCCCGCAAACTGATCCATGAAAATTTCAGAAACACCCTTAACACGATGAATACGGAAGACGAAATGATCGTCTTCCTGACGTTAGAACTAGCATTATAAAAACCATGTAACCCAAACACCCAATTAAACGGGTATCTATTCGCCGCTCCCTACGAGCGGCTTTTTTGTCGCATTAGAAGGTGTATAGGGGGGTTACCTAATATTCCTTTGAACATTAGGGGGATGAAGTTTTTCTACAATCCCTGAGCAGCATCTACAATTTGGCTTCGAAGCCAAACATGGGCAGGGTCATAGTGTAGTTTTTCATGCCAAATGATTGAGGGCGTGAAAGTTTGAACTTTGATTGGAAGTTCAAGAGTGTGCAGCCTTACTAATTTCGACAATTTACGAGCTAACTTGCGTGGAATGGTAAGAATTAAATCGCTGTCTGCCACGATACTTGCTGCAACCAGAAAGTGCGGCGTTTTTACTGTTACTCTCCTGCTGAGTCCATTTTGCTGTAGAGCTTTATCTACAGGACTGCTTCCGTACCCCGTGATAACGACTGATATGTGCTCCATCGATGCAAACTTCCTGATTGTTAACTTATCTTGAATAACTGGATGTTCTTGGCGAACAACGCAAACAAAGTCTTCTTCATAAAGTGTTCTGCAGTGAAACCTAGCAGGTAAGTCGTGAAAGGATCCTATTGCAAGATCAGCATCTCCCTGCGCAATCAAATCAATATTATCGCCCGATTGCGGGGGGACAATGAGATCCATTCCAGGAGCTGATGAAGCCAGCTTTTTAACGATTTCTGGCATCAATAAAAAGGCTAAATGATCGGCTGTTGCAACAACAAATCGCCCCGAAGCACTACCTGGACAGAACTTAGAGGGAGTAATGATTGAGCGTGCATCATCAAGCAATTTGATCACTTGAGGTGACAACGTGATAGCTTTTGGCGTTAACTCCCAGCCTCCTGTTGTGCGAACAATTAACTGGTCATTCAGAATCTTACGTAAACGCGCCAGCCCACGACTTGCAGCAGGTTGGCTTAGGCCTAGTCGAGCTCCTGCACCTGTCACACTGCCTTCTTTGAGTAATGCATCGAACAATTTAAGAAGATTAAGATCGACCTGATAGATATCCATATTATGCATGCTCACTATAACCTATATGCATTTCAATTATGTCTTTTGACTCTATAGCATCTGCTTATTCGAATCCATTGCTCTGATTTAAAGGGGAAAGTAGATGATAGAAACCAAACTGTATGTCGTCATGGGTGTGACTGGCCGCACGGGTTCAGTAGCAGCCAAGACGTTATTAAACGACAACAAACGAGTAAGAGTGGTCATGCGTGACGCTTCGAGAGCAAAGGAGTGGATCGAGCTTGGAGCAGAGGTTGCCTTAGCTGATATCAATGACGTGCCTGCATTAAGTGAGGTGTTTTCTGGCGCTGACGGTGCTTATATCGTGAGTCCGCCGCAATATTCGTCAAAGGCGCTTTTTTCACAAGCGGAATCGATGGCGCAATCTATCACAAAAGCGGCTTTAGTCTCGAAGCTACCTAAGCTAGTCGCTCTTTCGTCCGTTGGCGCTCATCAAGCTGATAATGCTGGTTGGATAGGGATGAACAGAAAGCTTGAAGAGATACTGGGTAGTAGTGGACTGAACGTAACTTTCTTGCGTGCTGCATACTTTATGGAAAACTGGGCACCGCTTGTGAAAATAGCCAGTGGGCAAGGGAGGCTACCAAGTTTTCTTTCACCCTTAGATCGAAAGCTTCCTATGATAGCGACAGGAGATATTGGTCGAATAGCCGCAGAATCGCTCAATACTGACTGGGACGGTATACGTATTCTTGACCTTGAAGGCCCCAATCGCTATTCGCCTAGAGATGTAGCGAATAGCCTGGCTCTAAAGCTTGGAAAACCAATCACGGCTATTTCTATACCGGAGTCAGATTGGAAAAATGCTATTGGAGGTATGGGGTTTTCAGAACAAGCCATTTCTGGGTTTGTAGAAATGACTCGAGGGCTCAATTCAGGCCACATAGATTTTTCTGATGAATTGAATTCAGTCAGTCTGAAGGGGGTCATTACCGTTGAAAAGGTTTTGGAGTCTTTGATTTAGAGCGATGCTTTTTCTCCGTCTCTTCTTATCTTCGGTTTAGAGATCTTGTTGATGCTGGGACGGAATAAAAGGACAGCGAAGTAGAGTTTGTGATCATGCTGACCCTGAACAAAAACCAGGGCGATCAGCACATGCGTATCTTCTCGGGTCTTGCCCGCAAACTGATCCACGAGAATTTCAGAAACACCCTTAACACGATGAATACGGAAGACGAAATGATCGTCTTCCTGATGTCAGAACTAGCATTATAAAAACCATGTAACTCAAACACCCAATTAAACGGGTATCTATTCGCCGCTCCCTACGAGCGGCTTTTTTGTTGATAGGGTGGGTAGTGTTGGAGATAGAATGTGGACAGAAGTTAGTTGAGAGCGGTACTCGTAAATAGGTGTTTCTGATAAAGTATACTAACTCCAAGAAAAGTTTTTTGTATTCAATATACCTTAGGGTTAATTATTTTTCCTTACCGAATTTTATTATATAAGAGCTTGCAAAAATCTTAGCTTCGTCGATTTCATCACCTATTTTGACAGTTAGTCTATCTAAAGACTCTTGAACTCTAGGGTCAAAAGTCCTTGCAGCAGAATACCACGCGAAAGCCAGTTTATAGTTCTGTTCAACACCATCCCCATTTTCATATAGAACACCAAGATTATGCTGAGCGTTACTAAATTTTTTCTTTGCAGAAAGCTCGAAATAATGCCTAGCCTTCTCTTTATCTGATTTTACACCTTTACCATTAAGGTACAAACTCGCGAGATTATACAATGCAATTCGATGACCTTGCTGAGCTGACAAATTATACCAATAATAAGCTTTCGTATTATCAACATTTGTACCGAGCCCTGCTTCATATATCCGCCCTAAATTATTCTGAGCCCTTGCATTGCCCTGTATTGCTGATTTTTCGTACCAATGTTTAGCTTTATATGTGTTAGGAGTAAGACCATTGCGCCCTTCCTGATACATATTCGCTAGAAAATACTGATCCACAGGATCTCCTAATTCAGCCCCTCTTTTTGCCATCTCGAAAAAAGAATGTTGTTGATTTTTATCATTGGTGGCTAACTTGGATTGGCATCCAATCAGTAAAGATAAAAAAAGTGGAAAAAATATGCACCTGATGACACTTAACATAATTTCCTCCTTGGTTAAATCATTCATGTTCCAGTAACCATATCTGATTTTAATTATAGAAGTTAATTGTTTATCAATATGATGGTTTGTTGCAATCATCTGCTCAGTTGCCTTAAATGACACTATGTGTATATATAGGAATATGCTTACTGCAAATTATAAGAAATATCGTAAGTGTTGAGTTTTCAATAATGTAAAGCATATGAGATTAGGGTGGAATTGGGGCAAAAACGTTTTAAAACAAATACTCTGACTTGGATTGGTCAAATGTCGCTTACTACGTCCTCAAATGTTATCGAAGGCTTTCTAGAGTGGTGTGGGTCGTAGTTGGAATCGCTTCTTCTAAAAAATGTTGCCGAAACGCTACACGGCCCCCAACCGATACTCACGCGGCGGTTTCCCGTCTTCTGCTTAAACACCCTGCAAAAGTAATTGGTGTCTTTAAATCCACAGCGGTGGGCGATTTCGTGCACTTTAAAGTTGTACTTCTTAAGCATAAATTTGGCGCGGTCAAGTCGGACGTAGGTGACGTAATCGGCGTATTTCCCTTCTTCAGTGCGTTCACAATCAGTGCTGTGGTTGCTGCACCGATGATGACCGCGACGACATACATCATTCGACTTTCGACAACTGGGCGGACAATCAGACCACCCCATGGTGCGTGGTTCAGAACTCCCGCCATAAAGCCCAAGATGTTACCGACCATACCGCCCAGTACCGCACCCAGAATCGCTCTAGAAGCGCCAGCCATGGATTGCAGACCTTCGTTCATGAATGCCATGAATGCTGCTGATTGGTTGACCGATAACCCATACCACCAGTGCAGACACGATGAAGGTACCGCCGATAGGGATAATAAAGTAGGTAGACAGCGCTTTAAGCTTGTTGGAAAGAGGGATGCGCTTCAGTTGCAGAACGACGTAACCGGCGATGAAACCCACCACGATAGCGCCAAGGAAGCCAGCTTGAACCTGGTTAGCCAGGTAAGTACCAATCATACCCGGTGCCAGTGCCAGTGCAGAGTGGTCAGCGATAGAGTAAGCAATGTAGCCACCCAGAACCAGTACAAACAGGGTGAAACCTGCGATACCCATGTCCCACAGACCTTCCAGGAATACACCTTCTGGCACTGCACCTTTGCCGTTCAGCATCACTGACAGAGCCAGCAGAACAACACCTGCAACAACGAATGGAAGCATGTGGCTGGTGCCGGTGAGAAGGTGCCGTTTTAGTTCAGCAACATTCGTTTTCATGATTCAGACCTTTAAGTTCGAGTTATTAGATTTGTGTTTTGAGTTGGTCTGATTATGCTCCCGGCATTTTGCTTAATATATTGGACAAATAAGCCCTTTACTGGAGAAATGTTGCATCTTGATTCGACTGAGAAGGCAATCACATATCGCTATAGATCAGTATCTTACGAGGCTGAAAATGAGAGAGCGATAGCAGATAAGTCGCATGAAATATGCTCCCTAGGTAGAAAAACAAGTTAACCCTTTTTAAAACAATGTGCTCCATCACAGATGAAAGATGTGTGGCGGCCTTGCAATGTCATATGCAAAGGCTTTATGCCATAGTTGGCGTTCGATTTTCTTGGGGACTTCAGAACGTTATGACACTGCGCATCGCACTCATTGGTGAATGCATGGTAGAGCTTAGTCGCCAAGGCGATGCGCTTGTGCAAGGAATGGGTGGAGACACGCTGAATACCGCGGTTTACCTGAGTCGGTTGCTTCCAGAAGCGGACATTGCCTATCTCACTGGCTTAGGCTTAGATGCCTTCAGTGAAGAGTTGCTCGCACGCTGGAAAGCGGAAGGCATTAATACCCAATACGTTCATCGCAGCGCAACCAAACTTCCAGGCCTTTACAGTATTTCCACTGAACCAAATGGCGAGCGGCGTTTCCATTATTGGCGTAATGACTCCGCGGCAAAGTTTTGGCTAAATGAAACCGACACTGAGTCGCTTAAAGCCAGCCTGAAGGGCTTTGACCTCATCTATTTAAGCGGTATCAGTCTGGCTATTTTGCCGCGTGAAGCGCGACAGATACTGTTCTCTCTTCTTTCCGTTATCAAACCTCATTGCAGGGTGGTGTTCGACAATAACTTCCGGCCCGCGCTTTGGGATTCGTTTGATGAAGCTCAGGCTGCCTATCGAGAAATGTTAGCGCTTACTAACATTGCTATGCTGACATTTGATGATGAGCAGTCGCTCTGGGGAGATGAAACGGTAGAAGCGTCATTGCTGCGTACTCAAAGCCTTGGTGTCAGCGAAGTGGTTTATAAGCATGGTGCTAAACCTTGCGAAGTGTTCACCCACCAGAAACGCACAGAAGTCTCAGCAGAGAAAGTGATTCAGGTGGTCGATACGACAGCAGCGGGGGATTCTTTCAGTGCAGGGTATCTCGCTAAACGATTAACTGGCGGTGGCGTGGAAGCGGCCGCTCACGCTGGTCACAAGCTGGCTGGACAAGTGATTCAACATCATGGTGCAATCATTCCATTAAGCGCCATGCCCACGATTTAAGGTAGAACGATGACTGAAATTGAAAAGAAACTTGATGCCATCAAAGTGGTGCCAGTAATTGCTATCAGCGACGCATCAAAAGCGGCGAAGCTGGCAGAAGTGTTGATTGAAAACGGGTTGCCGTGCGCAGAAGTGACTTTCCGCACCGAGCAGGCGGCGCAGGCCATACGCAACATGAGAGATGCATTTCCTGACATGCTGATTGGTGCAGGTACCGTGCTCAACAAAGAGCAGGTCGATGCTGCTATCGAAGCGGGTGTCGATTTTGTGGTGAGTCCGGGCTTTAACCCGACCACGGTAAAGTACTGCCAGGAAAAAGGTATGGCGATTGTACCGGGCGTGAATAATCCAAGTCTGGTTGAACAGGCGATGGAAATGGGTTTGAAAACCTTGAAATTCTTCCCTGCTGAAGCCTCTGGCGGTGTTGCCATGCTGAAAGCCATGTCAGCAGTGTATCCAGTGAAGTTTATGCCGACTGGCGGCGTGAGCCCCAAGAATGTGAAGGACTACTTAGCGGTATCTTCCGTGATTGCTTGTGGCGGAACCTGGATGGTGCCAAATAACCTGATTGATGAGGCTCGCTGGGATGAATTGGCCGTGCTGGTTCGGGAAGTAGCTGGCATCATTGCTTAACCGATAATTGAATAAAAAACAGCGCCTGCGGGGCGCTGTTTTTGTCTCAACCAGAAACGAAGTAAGTGAGAAATCCACCTATCCCGAGCAGTATTGCCCCCGCACGTGTGTTCGACCGGAAGAACAGGGAAGTGGGCTGCAACTGGGATTGCCTTCCCGTAATCATCGCTGTTACCAATGATTGTCCTTTTGCACTGTATGTTGCGATGGCGGCTAGGTGCACACCAACTAATCCAATCAATAAATACGCGCCATAAAGGTGGAGAGCAGCCAGAAGGTCAATGTCATACAGCCAGCTTTCGTCGCTGATGTAATCATCAAAATACCCCGCTTGGGCCATCCCTATAAAACACTGAAACACCAACAATGACAGCATGATAATAACCATGAGTCCGCCGGCAGGGTTATGGCCGACGCCGTCATGCTCCTCTTTACCGAGGAGGTAGTTCACGGCTGAACGCGGTGATTTTACAAAATGCAGGAATTGACTGGTCTTGCTGCCTACTAAACCCCATAGGATTCGCCAAACCAGCAACGCAGCGAGTGCGAGGCCAATGGTCAGGTGTGGACCCTCTTGAAGAAATCCGGTTACACACATCGCCGTAAACAATACGGCTTGTAGCCAATGATAAATGCGAGTCGGTGCGTCCCATATCTTCATGATTTGTTCCTGATTTTCCCGGAAAATGTAGGCTTGGAGTTTAACGCGAAACGTTACAAATTTTCTGTCGAGTTTTAACAGAAATAGCCATAAAATTGTTAGGTTTTATGATGTTATTCGTCGATTCAACAGCATTACAGGGATAAAGTCGTGAAAAGAATTGCAACAAGAAGTAAAGCAATCGGGTTGGTCAGTGCTCTGCTGATGGTGGCTGGTGCAGCGATGGCGCAGGATTTTTCTGAAGTGATTGATAATCGCCAGCAAAACTTCCTCTCTATCGCAGACACATTCAAAAGCTTGAAGAAAGCCGAAGATGGCAGTGACTCGGATTGGGAAATCATCCGCAATCTGGCAATCAAAAACGCCGATACAGTCGGCGCGCTGAAAGGGATGTTCCCGGAAGGCAGTAGCTTTGACAGCCGCAGTAAGCCAGCTGTTTGGACGAAGTGGGATAAGTTTGAATCTGGTCTTGATGGTCTGCAAACCAGCTTTGTTTCGATGGCTGATGCAGCCGTAGCGCAAGATGATGATGCTTTGGAAGCGGCAATCAAAAGTGCTGACCGCTCTTGTAAAGCGTGTCACCGAGGTTTTCGTACTAAGCGTTAATCAGGTATAACGAACAGACAAAAACAGCGCCTTTTGGCGCTGTTTTTCTTTGAACCGAAGTGGTTAAGAAAGTGAGCTGATCGCAGCTTTCATTCTACGCACTGCCTCTTCCAGCGTTTTACGGGTACACCCGAAGTTCAGCCTGACGAACTTACGGTTACCAAAATCCAACCCAGGTGAAAGACCCACGCCTGCTTCCTCAAAGAAACGATGAGGATTGTCGACAGCCAATTCACTGCAATCAATCCAGGCAAGGTAAGTGGCTTCGATGTGCTCCAGCTTCATGCCGGGCAGGGCGTTTATTTCCTGCATCAGGTAATCGCGGTGGCCTGCCAGATAGCAAAGTTGCTCTTGAAGCCAGGCTTCGCCATGTTGATAAGCTGCTTCGGCAGCGGTGAAGGCCAATACGTTAACCCCCGGTACGATACCGCGCTTGATCTTACTAAAGCGCTGGCGAAGTTTCGCATTCGGAATAATGGCAATTGACGCACCAAGCCCAGCGATGTTGAAGGTTTTGCTCGGTGCCATGAGCGTCACGCTGCGCTGTTCGGCACTTTCACTAATGCTTGCGAATGGAATATGTTGCTTGCCTCCGTCGAGAATCAAGTCGCAATGGATTTCGTCTGAACACACAAACAAATCATGTTTCTCCGCAAACGCTAGCGTCGCTTCCAATTCCTTGCGTGTATACACCGTTCCACCCGGATTTAGCGGGTTACACATTTGAAGTAAGCCGCCTTTACCAGAGAGTTGCTCTCCAGCTTCTTCCAAATCCGGCATCCAGCGGCCATCTTTTAGCTTGACTGAGGCTTTCACTAACGGGCGCTCAGCAAACTTGGCGGAAGAGATGAAAGGTGGATAGATTGGACTAGGGCTGATGATGGTTTGGCCTTCATCTGTTAAAGCACGGGCGGCGATGTTAAGTCCGCAAACCAAACCGGGAAGGTAGACTACCCACTCAGGTTGAATGTCCCAGTTGTAGCGGGATTTCATGCGGTCGACGAAAATCTCAGTCAAGGTATCTGACGCATGGGTATAACCAAACACGCCGTGTGATACGCGCTCTTGGAGTGCATCGATGACCGCTGGTGGGGATTGGAAATCACTGTCAGCAACCCACATTGGAAGGATGTCCTGGCCTTTATATTTGTCCCATTTGTCGCTGTGGCTTTTTGTGCGGTCGACTTCTTTATCAAAATTAAATTGGTGGGTTGATGCGTCCATTCTCAGTGTTCCTTAGGGGTCAATAACCCTAGCTTACTGAAACTGGATGGAAATGGGAAAGGGCAGAGTTCGTCTGAAACAAAATCGGGCTGAAGCCCGATTGATGTATCTTTATTGAACTTAATGTCCTGGTGTGTAGGTGCCGGAAAAATTTTTCGCAGCGTAAGCGACACGCTCTTCTGGGGTGGTGAGATGCGCTGTTTCTCCCATGGCTTCGATATGACGAAGTCTTGGCAGCAGTCCACAACCATTGGCAATTTGAATCGCCAGACCAGGACGGGCATTGAGCTCCAGCACCATCGGGCCCTTTTCTTTGTCGAGCACCATATCCGTGCCGAGATAGCCAAGGCCTGTCATTTCCCATGCGCTTGCAGCGAGAGTCAGCAATAGCTCCCAGTGCGGGACATGGAGCTCACTCAGTAGACGACCTGTGTCAGGGTGATGCTCAATAGGGCGGTTGAACTGCACAGCACGCAACGCTTTGCCTGTGGCGATATCAATGCCCACGCCCACTGCACCTTGGTGAAGGTTAGCTTTACCATCGGAAGCGGCAGTAGAAAGACGCATCATCGCCATCACAGGGTAACCTTTGAATACGATAACGCGGATATCCGGCACACCTTCGTAGCTGAAACCATCAAACACGTCATCGAACTGAATAAGGTTTTCTACGACAGCGACGTCGTTCTTACCACCCAGCGAGAACAAACCCGCCAAAGTGTTGGTGATGTGGCGTTCTACTTCTTCTTTGCTGACCTCAGCGCCAGATGGCTTTTTGTAAACGCCATCTTTGTTTGAGGTTACCACCAGAATACCTTTACCACCTGAGCCCTGAGCGGGTTTTATCACAAATCCTGGCCAGTCTTTAACCATCTCGTGGATAGATGGCACATCGTGCTGTTCACTGATCACACCAATAAGCTCGGGTACCGTTGCACCGGCTCGCTGTGCAATCTGTTTGGTTTTCAGCTTGTTATCCACCAGAGGGAACAAACTACGCTTGTTGTATCGGCCGATATAGCTGATATTCCGGCGGTTCATTCCCATGATGCCTGCACTGTGTAGCTTAAAAGGCGATGTGTATTTCTTTAGGAAATCCAGCATGCCTTAATCCTTCACCAGTGGCTTGAATCGCTTCAATTCGCTCAGGCGGTAGCCAGTGTAGTTACCCAACATCAGGATCAGTGCAAGAATCACCAACTGAATACCAACGAAGTTAAAGGTAAGATGGCGCACGAAATCATTGGTCATTGCAAGGTAAACCAACACGGCAGTCAACAGCGAGCCACCACCTTGAATAAGCACTTGCTTCGCACCTTCTTCTTCCCAAAGGATCGACATACGCTCGATGGTCCAGGAAAGGATAATCATTGGGAAGAAGGTGATTGTCAGGCCTTCAACCAATCCAATCTTGAACGCGACGACCGTGAAGACAGAGATAATCATAATCACCGTGATAATCACGGCAGATATCCTCGCCACGAGCAGGAGGTTGAGTCTTGAGAGGTAACTTCGGATAACCAGACCCGTCCCGACAATCAGTAAGAAGCCCACCAGACCGGGTACCAACTGGGTTTGAACAAAGGCAACAGCGATCAGCACGGGCATGAAGGTACCTGAGGTTTTCAGACCCACCAGCACGCGAAGCAATACCACAATCAGGGCCCCGATTGGGATCAGCATGATGGTTTTGAACATTGCCTGTTCTTCAATAGGCAGACTGTGAATTGAAAAATTCAACAGGCTTTCGGCCTGTATTTTCTCGTCGGTTGCCTGTTGAGGGCTTATATCCTGCGCGATGATGGAGAAGCTGACCTGGCTGTTGGTGCCACCCATGACTTCAAGTAAAGGTGTGCCTTTTTGATTCCAGATCAATAGATTGTCGAAAGAATCTTCTGTTCCGGTATCTAGGTTAAACAGCTGCCACTCTTCATTATCCCAAATTTCGACCATTGGAATAACGCTTTGGCGACGACGTCCGTCTTCCAGTTGCAACGCCCCGACAACGCGGGCATGGATACCTTCCAAAGAAAGTATCGCGACAATAGCCTGAGCTTTGCTCATCTCTTTGGTGAGTAGGGCTGCGTTTTGGCTTTCTTTGTCGTTGAACTGTTTGATGAGCTCACGTGCGAGTGTCACATTGTCTGCGGAGCGTTGTCTTGCTTGTTCTAGAAGGGCATCTGCCGCCGTTTGTATAGGGCCATCAAGCACGGCAGGGGTGACTTCACCGAGAGGAGGCTCAGTAGGGTAGTTGGCATTTTCATCAACCAGCATTTGGTTTTTGAAATAGAGGATTTGTTGCCCGCTCGCTTCGCGCTTGCTCCACTCCGCTCTGCGTCCATCTTGGGTATTGATCAATGCAAACCCGTAGCCCGGTGAGCTGGTGTTTTCATTAATGAGGGTAAAGCCTTCCTGTGTATCCGGCGTTGCCAGTGATACTTTAACTGGCTCGCCTTTGGCTTCGAATTCAACGCGGGCTTCCACTTCCCACACTTGGTGTTTTTGTCCCGCTGTCCACGGCACACCGTAGACGTTATGGCGGTAGATACTCATGCTCATGCCGACAATGATCAGCAGGCTAATGAGTAAATAAAAAGGAACGCGTGAAGTCATTCTTTCCTCGTTAATGGCACTGTGGGTTGAAGTTCAGTGCGCTATTTCTTTTCGGCAACAAACTTTGGATGGATGTAAGACTGAGAGACGTCAACGACGGCTATGTCTTTAAAGAATTCGCGGCCCAGAAGAACCGGGAATTCCATGTGCGAACGGTCTGCCAGCGTAAATTGCGTTTTTTCATGCAGCTCACCCAGTCTGACACGCAGTTCTATAACCGGACGACGCTCCAGACCTTCAGTGGAAGCTTGACGGATCTTCACCCAGCGGGTCACCGGTGCTTCAATCGTTGCCAGCGGTTCGGACTCACCCTCGCCATTTTGGGTATGCGCAAGACTGAAGCGGACCCAAGTTTTACCGTCGCGTTCAAACTCCTGAATGTCAGTTGCATTCAGGGAAGACGTCGTTGCGCCGGTGTCTACACGGGCCTTGTAGTTGGATCCAGCTGCATCAATCCAAACCCATTCTTGCTCACCTAGCACAGCTTTATCGGATTTTTGTGGCACAGGCACTTCTTTCTCGACGTATACCACTTGCGGTTCAGCTCGGTTCGCAGCTTCGCGGGCTTGATTCTGACGCATGATTTTGAGTGTGTCAGACATATCAGCAACCTGTTGTTCAAGGGTTGCGATTTGTTCTTGCTGTGTTTGAACACTTTGGTTTAGCGACGAGTAGTCACTCTGAATGTTGGTCTCTAGGTTACTGATTGCATTCAGGGTTTGCTGGTGCTGTTCCTGAGATGTAATGCTGCAGCCAGAGAGGACAGCAGAGAAAAGAATCAGCAATCCGCCGCGAGTTAGCATGTGTAGCTCCGTGCTGGGTGGTTAAGGCGTTGAAAATAGGAGTGTAGTTTATCCCGAAAAAAACGAAGCGAGAAGGGAGATTTGTCATATCTGAGTCAGGATTGTCAATTATCGGAACATTCTGATTCGTGACGATTTTTCTACCATGTATGTATAGCAATCAGGTCAATTTAAAGCCGGATTTGTGAAGATTCATTGGACTTTTTGCGGTAATGAGACAGGCCTAGCAACAAAACACTGAGACTGATTTTCTGGACATCATGAATCTAGCAGGCAGTCATTGAGCTGCCTGTTAGATCCATGAAAAAAGCAGTCTCAGTCTGGGTTACGTGCAACCAAAATGGCGCGTTTTGGCGCTGGATAACCTTCAACAGTTTTTGTTGGATCATTCGGATCAAGATAATCGGGTAGCGAATTGTGCGTCATCCAATCTGTTGTGCGCTGCTCGTCAGTAGTGGTGACACACTCATCAACAATCCGAACGTCCACGAAGCCCACTTTCTCCAGCCACACTTTCAGTGCTTTCGCGGAAGGGAAGAAGTAGACATTGTGCATTTGTGCATATCGACTAAATGGCACCAGCACCGCGTTTTCATCGCCATCAATCACCAAGGTTTCTAATACAAGCTCGCCATTTTTCACCAATTGGTTTTTCAATTGGATTAAGTGATCAAGTGGTGAACGACGATGGTACAGCACGCCCATGCTGAATACGGTATCGAATGCTTTCAACTCAGGCAGCTTTTCAATACCCAGTGGAAGCAGGTGGGCTCGTTGGTCGTTGCCCATCATTCGGCGAATCGCTTCGAACTGAACGAGAAACAGCTCAGAAGGATCGATACCCACTGTCAGCTCCGCACCTTCACCCAGCATGCGCCACATGTGGTAGCCGTTGCCACAGCCGACATCCAACACATAGCGGCCTTTCAGTGGAGAGATATGCGGTAGCACGCGATCCCATTTCCAGTCCGAGCGCCACTCAGTATCTATATTGATGCCATGAACACTGTAAGGACCTTTGCGCCACGGGTGGAAAGCGCGCAGCAGGTTTTCAATCTTCGCGCGCTGTCCGGCCGGCAGTTCGTCTTCTGTACCAATGGTCACGCTGTCTTTCAGGTCAATCGTAGAAGGCGCATCCATTGGGATCTTCTTCAGCACGCGCATCCATTTTGGCAGATCACCATGTGGCTGGTTTTGCCACTCCGTCAACTGCGCTGGCAATACATTCAGCCAGTTCTGCAGACGGTTTTTTGCAATCAATTGGTAGAAGTCAGAAAAATCGAACATAGGTATCGTCTTTTGGTTTTTCGTGTTGCGCCAGCTTACCTAACGCGATGAGTTTGTTGAGCTAGGGTCAACAGACCCTAGTAGTTACTTGATGGCAAACATGGAGCCGAAATTAAAGCACTGGAACCACACCGCCACGCTACTGAAACCGATATCACTCAAGCGTTGCTTGTGGGTGTCGATGCTATCTGGCTTCATCACGTTCTCCAATGCGCTACGTTTTTGGCTGATTTCCAGCTCGCTGTAACCGTTAGCGCGTTTGAAATCATGGTGCAGGTCGATGAGTAGCTCGTTCGCGGTTTCGTCGGCAAAGTTGTATTTCTCAGAGAGAATAAGAATGCCGCCTGGCTTGAGGCCGGCGAAGATCTTCTCAAGAAGCGCCTGACGGTCCTCTGGGGTCAAAAACTGCAAGGTAAAGTTAAGCACAACCACAGAAGCGTTTTGGATATCGACATTACGGATATCGTCTTCGAGGATTTGTACATCAGTGTCTGAGCGGTAAGCATTCACGTGAAGTTTGCAGCGTTCGACCATTGCAGGAGAGTTATCAACGCCGATAATGGTGCAGTTTTGCGCTTTAATATGACGGCGCATAGACAGTGTTGCTGCGCCGAGTGAACAACCCAAGTCATAAACACGGCTACCATCAGTGGCGAAGCGTTCAGCCAGCATGCCAATTGCAGAAATGATGTTGCTGTAGCCCGGTACCGAGCGCTGAATCATATCCGGAAAAACTTCGGCGACGTTTTCGTCGAAGGTAAAGTCACCCAGTTTTTCGATTGGCGCAGCAAAAATATTGTCGCGATTTGCCATCTGAACCTGCCTAAAAAAGAACCGTTTACCGTCGATCTCTGTGTTCCTGAGATTCGGTATTACTACACTCGTTGACGCCAGTTTCCATCCAGCATCCAAAGGGCGCGTATTGTAGAGAATTTTGCCTCGCTTGTCTCTATCCCGCTAGTTCTGAGCTCAATGTATGGATTGCCGGACCATTGAATTTCGTCAAGTTGTCAGCTTTTAAATTCAGCGACCGTTTTCCGTTTTGTCATGTTCCATGCTATAAGTGAGCTGATCTTGTTCAGGAAGTGATTATGTTAGAGCAAACCATCGCTAGTCATATTTCGGCGCTGAAAGATATTGATGAATCAACGCTGACCCGCAAGCAACTGGCTATCCGCGATAGAGAAAAAGAGCTATTAGAAATTGCGCGTTCAATTGTTGCGCGGAAAGGCTTCGCCCACTTAACGATGGACAAGGTAGCTGCTGCTAGCCCTTACTCAAAGGGTACGGTATACAATCATTTCAACAGTAAAGAAGACTTGATTGCAGCGCTGGCGATAGAAGCATTGAGTCGTGAGCTTCCCATTTTGCGTGCGGGTTTAGATTTTAATGGCAGCACCCGTGAAAAGTGTGTCGCGATGCATGCGGGTTATTCCATTTTTTCGCGAATGGAGCCTATCCTCGCGATGTGTATATTGGTTAGCCGCACGCCAGCTGTGACTGAAAAAAGCGCGCCAGAACGATTGGCAAGGCTGAATGAACTTGAAGAAATCGCGGTGTCTATTGGCGATACGTTTATCGATATGGGCCTTGAGTCAGGTGATTTAGTTCTTCAGGAAGGTGTCACCACTGACACTATCGTGTTTGCAAACTGGGCTATGGGATTTGGCACTAATGCACTTGTTCACAACGCTCAGCACAGCACTTGTGTAGCGAGGCAGCTCTCTTCCAATGTAGTGCTTCAGAATGTTAATTTTCTGTTGGATGGAATGGGGTGGAAACCTCTTTCTTCAGAGTTCGATTATACAAAAACTTGGGATCGCGCCCTCAAAGAGCTCTATGCGGACGAAGTGGCTTCACTAAATTAACAACCGTTCACAGCCATCAACAGAATTCATTGTGACGATTCGTCAGAAAACACTTCACACAGCTTGAAAATTACCCTATATTGACGATGTGTCAAAAATGACACATCGTCATTTTTTAGCTGTATTTAAATGAACCGCGCTGATGCGCTTTTTTGTTAAAAACGATTTGACGAAACGTCAAATCTGTATCGTGATCTGTCAGAGTTGTATTTAGCCAAATGTTCCAGTGTGTATTTGGCTTTTTAAAGCAGATTTATTGACGAATCGTCACAAATGGAGTGTGTGATGAAAAGAGATCTGTCTAATTGGCCAACTGTGAGGCCGTGGCTGTTTTTAATCCTCAGTGTTTTGCTTTCTTTAATCGCTGCGTTTGGTGCATCCAATTTGTACTTTCGAGGTGATTATCAAATCTTTTTTGATGAAGGAAACCCTCAACTACAAACATTTAAAGAGCTGGAAGCCACTTTCAACAAAACCGATACCCTATCTATCGTAGTTGCACCTGCTAATGGTGATGTCTTCACCGAAGAAAATCTGTCACTGGTGAAGCAGTTGACGGATGAGGCGTGGCAAACCCCTTATGCCAGCCGCGTCGATTCCATTACCAACTATCAACATACGTCCGCCGAAGAAGATGACCTGCTTGTAGAAGATTTGGCGGCAGATTACATCGAGTTGGATGCTTCACGTCTCACTTACATGCGAGATGTCGCATTGAACGAGCCGCGACTCGTAGGTTCAAGTATTTCGAAAGATGGCAGTGTTGCTGTCGTGACGGTTACATTCCAACTTCCTGACGGTGACCAAAGTGTTGAAATCAATGAAATCTCTGTTTTTGCTGACCGCTTGCTCGACAGAGTTGGTCAAACGCATAGCGATGTAGAGTTCCATCTTGGTGGGATCATTGCGTTAAACAATGCTTTTGCTCTCGCTGCTATGGATGACGGCAATACATTGGTACCCATGATGTTCTTGGTGATTCTGGTCTTTCTGGGTTTCATGTTGCGTTCGTGGAAGTTTGTTTTCGCCACGCTGGTGGTCATCGTACTCACTATTGCCAGCACAATGGGATTACTTGGCTGGGTGGGGCACTACCTCAATAACGGCACCGTGAATGTACCAACTCTGATCATGACGTTGGCGGTGGCGGACTGTGTTCACCTGATCACATCTTATGTTCACGCGCTTCGTGAAGGGAAAGAAAAATCCGAGGCTATCAGGTATGCCTTGAAGCTAAACTTCCTTGCACTATTGATCACCTCGGTCACTACATCGATCGGTTTCCTGATGATGAATGCCTCAAATTCACCGGTACTGAGAGACATGGGTAACCTTGCGGCGGTTGGTGTGATGATTGCGTTCTTCCTCTCCGTTACCTTGCTACCTGCATTACTACAACTGATGCCTGTAAAAGTGAAGCAATCGCAAAGTTCGGGTAACAAGATTATGGGTTGGATTGCAGATTCAGTGATTCGATATCATAAGATGATTTTGCCTGTGAGCGCTGTGGTTGTTGTGCTGAGCGGTATGCTTATGGTTCAAAATCAGGTAAACGATAACTCGGTGGAATACTTTGGCCCTGAAAACACCTTCCGTCAGGCAGCTGATTTCATCGAAGAGAACATTAGCGGCACCAACGCAATCAGCGTTTCCATTAAATCTGGTCAACCTCAGGGAATTACGCAGCCTGAGTTTCTGGAAGCGGTGAGTCAGTTTACCGACTGGCTTCGTGCCCAGCCTGAAATCAAGCATGTCGCATCTATTTCTGATACGTTCCAGCGCCTGAATAAAAACATGCACAGTGATGATGACGCTTACTATCTGTTGCCGACCGATCCCGAGTTAGCCGCGCAATACCTGCTTCTCTATGAAATGTCGTTACCTTACGGCCTAGACCTGAACAATGAAGTCAATATTGATAAGTCGGCAGTGAAATTAATTCTGACAGTGGCCAATCTCGGTAGTGTGGAAATGATTGAGCTAGAGCAGCGAATGACTCGATGGTTCTCAAATAATGCGGGACCGTATGAGATGAGTCCTTCTGGTCCTAACCTGATGTTTGCCCACATTGGCGAAACCAATATGGAGAGTATGCTCAAGACCTTGCCGATAGCACTGGTGCTGATTTCTGGTCTGCTGGTCTTTGCGCTGCGTTCATGGCGACTGGGCGCGATCAGTCTTGTGCCTAACCTTGCTCCTGCCATTATCGGTTTTGGTTTGTGGGCTGTGATTTCAGGTGAAATCAATCTGGGACTTTCTATTGTCGTGACTCTTACGCTTGGCATCGTAGTGGATGACACGGTTCACTTCCTCTCCAAGTATCGCTATGCGCGCCTTCAAGGACGCAATGTAGAAGAAGGTATCCGTTACGCATTCAGCACTGTTGGCCGCGCACTTTGGATCACCACCGTGGTGCTGGTGGCAGGTTTTAGTGTGCTGGCGACTTCCGTATTCCGCTTGAACGCTGATATGGGCATGTTGAGTGCCATGGTCATCTTCATTGCACTGGTGGTCGATTTCATCCTTCTCCCTGCGTTATTGCTGGTTGCTGACCGTAAGCCTTACGCCTGTGAATCGGAAAACCTGGTGACACAACCCGCCCAATAGACGAACAGACAAAAGACAAAAAGAATCAAGGAGAGAACTATGAGTATGATGAAGAAGTTAAGTCAGGCGGTGTTGGTGTCATTAAGCCTGTTGAGCGTATCAATGCCGCTGATGGCGGATGAAGCTCGCGGTTTGGAAATTGCTCAAGAGCGCAAAAAGCGTGATGAAGGGTGGGGCGACAGCGCTTCTACCCTGACGATGGTGCTGCAAAACGCCAATGGTGATACCAGTGAGCGCAAACTGCGCATCAACACATTGGAAGTGGCAGATGACGGAGATAAAGGCCTGACGATTTTTGATGAGCCGCGCGATGTGCGTGGCACGGTATTCCTGAACTATTCACACGTGACAGGCCCGGATGACCAGTGGCTATATCTGCCAGCGCTTAAGCGCACTAAGCGAATTGCATCGCGCAACAAATCAGGTCCATTTATGGGCAGTGAGTTTGCCTATGAAGATCTGAGCTCATTTGAGCTGGAAAAGTACCGTTTCAATTACTTAGGTGATGAGTCTGTCGAAGGTCTGGATAGCTTTGTGTTAGAGCAAATTCCGACTGACAAATATTCAGGCTACACCCGTCAGAAAGTTTGGTTGGATAAAGAGCACTACCGCCCGTTGAAAATCGAGTTTTACGATCGTCGTGACACTTTACTGAAAACTCTGACCTTCGCTGATTACCAGAAGTATCTAGACCAGTATTGGCGTGCGCTTGAAATGGTGATGAAAAATCACCAGACCGGAAAAGTGACGACACTGACCACCAGCAAACTGGCGTTCAATACCGGTTTGGAAGAGAAAGACTTTTCCAAATCCAGCCTAAAACGTGCACGCTAGGAGGCTGGATGAAATCAGCAGTATTGGGGACAGCACTGGCGCTGACTGCGCTTCCCCTTTCTGCCTTCGAGCATTTTGAGGCAGAAGGCGAAATCTCATTCCAGCAACGTCAGTTTGCAGAAACCGGGTTGATGGGACAAAGCAAAAGCCAGACTTCGGTGGCAATAGAGCCAGAGCTTTATTGGGAAACCGAAGAGGGCAACTCGAGTTTTGTGTTCTCACCGTTTTTCCGTTGGGATTCAATGGATGACGACCGCACTCATGGTGATGTTCGCGAAGCCTTGTGGCGGCACTATGATAGCAATTATGAAATTCGTGCGGGTGTCGGCATTGTTTTCTGGGGCGTGACAGAATCACAACATTTAGTCGATGTGATTAACCAAACCGACGCAGTCGAAGCCATTGATGGTGAAGTAAAACTCGGGCAACCCATGGTGAGCATAGGTTGGGAGTTTGATGACGGCCTGCTCGATTTGTACCTGCTTCCGTACTTTCGGGAACGAACCTTCGCCAGCAATGATGGCAGACTGGCTTTCCCGGGATTGGGCGATACAGAAGCGCAATACGAATCGCGACATGAAGAGTGGTATCCGGATGTGGCGGGGCGTTACTCGCTAATGTGGGACCAATGGGACTTCGGTGTGAGTGCTTTTCATGGCACTAATCGTGACCCTTATTTCGTGCAGGGTTTGTCGAATACTGTGCAACCGTATTATGCCTTGATGAGTCAGGTTGGACTGGATGTACAGGCAATTTTCGGAGACTGGCTGTGGAAAGCAGAAGCTATTCGAAGATTCAGCTTAGACAATCACACGGCGTTTACTGGAGGCTTTGAATACACCCATGTTGGTGTAAACGACGGCATAACCGACCTTGGTTTTTTGGTGGAATACCTTTATGACAACCGAGGTGAAAAAGCACCAGTGGCAGGTCAGAATGATTTGTTTACGGGACTTCGTTGGGTGTTGAACGATTTAGACGGTACCGAGTTTCTGGTTGGTGGCACGCTGGATTTGGATAACTCTGATTCGGTCACCGTGAGGCTCGAATCCAGTGGGCGTTTCAGTAACGACTGGAGCTGGACAGTCACAGGTTGGATGTTTGATTCTGACACTCCATCTGACCCTGTTTACTCGCTCCGCAAAGACGATTTTCTGGAAGCGGAAATCAGTTGGTATTTTTGAACAGGTCCTAGGTTCTAGGAAGAGCGGGTCCTAGGAGAGCAATGCGGTTGATGTTTAGCCTAGGCCTCTAAAACGTGTGTAGAACCGATCTATAGCAAATTCATCTGGCTACTGTTAGGTTGCTCCGGTATTAAGGGTGCCAACGGTGGCAAGGTAATGTGCTCACACAGCTTTTCGTAATAACGCGCCGCTAACTGCGGCGCTTCGTCGTTGTTGGCGGTGTGGATAAAGAGATAAGGCGTTTTACCTTCATTTATCCAGACCGGGATCTTCTTCAGCCAGTTGGCGAAGAACTTATCGTTTCGCTCTAGGGTTGGGTCGCCGATAAAGCGCACCATGGGGGTTTCTGCCGTCGAAATGGCATGCACTGGCACTTTGGGTTTCTTCTGCTGGGCATCGACCAAGGCGTCGGTATCGGGTGGAACCGCGAAAACAGGGCGGCTGTCCATGATGATGCGGTTGGCGCCAAGCTCCATCAGCATCGCATTCAACGCGCGTTCTTCTTCACCTTTGGCAAAAAACGCGAGATGACGAACTTCCACACCCAGTTTAAAGCCTTTTGGCATTGCGCTCAGAAAACGTTTGAGGTCGGGCAAATTCTCAGGCCCAAATGCTGCAGGAAGCTGAATTTTCCAAAGGCCAATGCGCTCGTGGAGTGGCTGCATCAGAGTAATAAATTCTGAGACCATTTCATCGGAATGGCGCAGCATCATTTGGTGCGTCACGGGTTGGGGAAACTTAAAGGTAAAGCTGAATGCATCGCTGGTGGCCGCTTTCCAGTTCGCTACCGTGGCGTGGGAAGGACTCGCGTAAAAGGTGGTGTTTCCTTCCACTGAATTGAACACTTCTGCGTAACGGGCCAGTCGTTCGCCGCTTTTTGTGCCTGAAGGATAGAACACACGTTGCCATGAATTGTGTGACCATTGAGTCATACCAAGGCGGATTGGCGGTGAAGTCAGTTGGGAAAGCGGCGTTTGCAAACCTAAAGTCCTTTCTGTTGTTTGAACGGCTATTGTGGAATTAACTCTGGTGAGAGGTCAATCTTTGCTGCTTTTTTGCGCAGTTGCGACGATTTCCCTCCTTAGTCTGGTTACGATTTACCGCAGGCTCATTTTTTCCTTTATAATGCTCCGTCTTTTTGAAATATTTAGAGGTTCGCTGGTGCAGTTTTTCCAGCGGGCATCAGCAGTGAAAGCTGCAAACCCTCATTCGATACTTTGCGTCTTGTGGCGTAAAAGGACAGTAAGTAACAGATCGGGAAATTCATATGCGCACCCAATATTGTGGTCACCTGAACAAAGCCCTCGCAGGGCAAACTGTAGAACTATGCGGCTGGGTTAACCGTCGTCGCGATTTAGGCGGTCTTATCTTCATCGATATGCGAGATCGTGAAGGTATCGTTCAGGTAGTTGTAGACCCAGATATGAAAGATATCTTCGAGGTTGCTAACCAACTGCGTAACGAATTCTGTATCAAGATCACCGGTGAAGTGCGTCTGCGTCCTGACAGCCAAATCAACAAAGGTATGGCGACGGGTGAAGTAGAAGTGCTGGCGCGTGGCGTTGAGATCATCAACCGTGCAGCCCCACTTCCACTGGACTTCAACCAGAACAACTCTGAAGAACAGCGTCTGAAACACCGTTACCTTGACCTGCGTCGCCCTGAAATGAGTGACCGTATCAAGCTGCGCGCAAAAGCGTCGAGCTTTGTCCGTCGTTTCCTGGATGACAACGGCTTCCTAGACATCGAAACACCAGTACTGACCAAAGCGACCCCAGAAGGCGCGCGTGACTACTTGGTACCAAGCCGCGTTCACAAAGGTAGCTTCTACGCGCTGCCTCAGTCTCCACAGCTGTTCAAACAGCTGCTGATGATGTCTGGTTTTGACCGTTACTACCAAATCGTTAAGTGTTTCCGTGACGAAGACCTGCGTGCAGACCGTCAGCCAGAATTTACCCAAATCGATATCGAAACATCGTTCATGAACGCAGAACAAGTGCGCGAAGTGACTGAGCGAATGGTTCGCGACATGTGGCAAGAGCTGCTTAACGTTGATTTGGGCGCTTTCCCACAAATGACTTTCGCTGAAGCGATGCGTCGTTTCGGCTCTGACAAACCAGACCTGCGTAACCCGCTGGAAATGGTTGATGTGGCAGACCTGCTGAAAGACGTTGAATTCAAAGTTTTCTCTGGCCCTGCAAACGATCCGAAAGGCCGTGTTGCAGTTATCCGTGTACCGGGTGGTGCTGAGCTTTCTCGTAAGCAAATCGACGACTACACCAAGTTCGTTGGTATTTACGGCGCGAAAGGTCTGGCATGGATGAAAGTGAACGACCGTGCAGCAGGCTTTGAAGGTGTTCAGTCTCCGGTTGCCAAATTCCTGAACGAGGAAGTGGTTAACGCAATTCTTGACCGCACTGGCGCAGAGTCTGGAGATATCATCCTGTTCGGTGCTGACAGCAAGAAAGTGGTAACTGAAGCGATGGGTGCACTGCGTTTGAAGCTGGGTACTGACCTTGGTCTGACTGACACCAGCAAGTGGGCGCCACTGTGGGTTGTTGATTTCCCAATGTTCGAAGAAGACGACGAAGGTAACTTGCATGCGATGCACCACCCGTTCACGTCTCCACTGAATGTGTCTCCTGAAGAGCTGAAGGCAAACCCAGAGAGCGTAAATTCTAACGCTTACGACATGGTTCTGAATGGCTACGAAGTGGGCGGTGGTTCTGTTCGTATCCATAACCCTGAAATGCAAACAGCGGTATTCGACCTGCTGGGTATCGATGCGGAAGAGCAAAAAGTGAAGTTTGGCTTCCTGCTTGAAGCATTGAAGTACGGTACACCGCCACACGCGGGTCTGGCATTCGGCCTTGACCGTCTTGTTATGCTGCTATGTGGCACCGAAAACATCCGTGATGTTATCGCGTTCCCGAAAACCACTGCAGCAGCATGTCTGTTGACTGACGCACCAAGTGAAGCAAACCCGGCAGCACTGGAAGAGCTTGCGCTGGCAATCACTGCAGCAGCTAAGAAAGAAGAAAACGACGCATAAATCGTTACTCTTTAAGAACAATAAGGCCAGATTATCTGGCCTTATTTGTTTCTGAAACCAGGTTATAAAGCCAGCAGATATGGTCTTTCTCTCAGAAAGGTTTTATCTGTTTTGCTATAAAACCATGACTGAATAATAACGTCGGTGGTGTGTCGGCCATCGATAAAGGAGTGAAAAATGGCAGGTCATAGTAAGTTCGCCAACATCAAACACCGTAAAGCGGCGCAAGATGCCAAGCGCGGTAAAATTTTCACCAAGCTAATTCGTGAAATCGTGGTGGCGACTAAAGAAGGCGGTCCTGAGCCAGAGAACAACCCTCGTTTGCGCGCTGCGATTGATAAAGCGCTGTCAAACAACATGACCCGAGACACCGTTAACCGCGCTGTTACGCGTGGTGCGGGTGGTGAAGGCGAAGAGAACATGGAAACCGTGATCTATGAAGGTTACGGTCCTGCGGGTACTGCGGTCATGGTTGAATGTATGACAGACAACCGTAACCGCACCGTATCCGGTGTCCGTCATGCGTTCTCTAAAGCGGGCGGAAACCTCGGCACTGACGGAAGCGTGAGCTACCTGTTCGATAAAAAAGGCGTGATTTCTTATGCGCCAGGTCTGGATGAAGACTCAGTGATGGAAGCAGCATTGGAAGGTGGTGCGGATGACGTTGAGACTCATGAAGATGGCTCTATGGACGTTTACACAACGCCCGCGGAGTTTGGTGCGGTGAAAGATGCGTTGGATGCCGCTGGGTTTGAAGCGCAAAACGCAGAAGTTACGCTCGTTCCTTCAACTAAAGCAGATTTGGACGAATCCACAGCACCTAAACTGCTTCGTTTGATTGATGCACTTGAAGATCTTGATGACGTTCAAGAGGTCTACCACAACGGCGATATTTCTGACGAAGTCGCAGCAACACTGGAATAATCATACGTGGCTATTATTCTCGGGATTGACCCGGGTTCGCGGATCACTGGCTACGGCGTGATCCGCCATCAAGGCAGGCATCTGGAATATCTTGGCAGCGGTTGTATCCGAACAGATTCTGAAGATTTGGCCGGGCGATTAGGCCAGATTTATGCAGGTGTCAGCGAAGTGATTACCCAGTTTCAGCCGGATACGTTTGCCATCGAGCAGGTGTTTATGGCGCGCAACGCAGATTCGGCACTTAAGCTCGGTCAGGCACGCGGAAGCGCTATTGTTGCCGCGGTAAATGCGGGGTTACCTGTTTCTGAGTATGCTGCCCGTTTGATCAAGCAGGCCGTGGTCGGTAAAGGTAGTGCAGATAAGAAGCAGGTTCAGCACATGGTCGTCCATATGCTGAAACTGCCATCCACCCCTCAAGCCGATGCGGCGGACGCCCTGGCAGTAGCGATTTGTCATGCCCACACCAACCATACGCTGGTGGCTATGGCTGGGCAGGCGAAGAGCGCGAGGCGTGGCCGTTATCGCTAGCTCGAGAGTTCATTGTAGGAAGCAGCCACTTGGCTGCTTTTTTATTTGTCATTCACTACGAATGGCGAGCACCAAAAGCAGATGAAAATTGTCGTCAAGGCCTAATGTTTTATTGGATTGAACGTCTCAACCTTAGCATGAAATTGATTAGAGAAATTCCCGTTCTTTTCTATCGTTGTTAGTTGATATCAATGTTTTGAATAGGAACAAATATGAAATACCTCAAAACAGGCTTGTGTGTCTTTATCGCGTTTGTGTTTATTCAATCGCTGTTCTTTAAGTTCTCGGGCTCACCGGAAACGGAGTTTATCTTTGGCACTTTGGGTGAATGGTCTGGGCTAGCTTGGTTCGGTAAATACGGCGCTTATATGGTAGGTATCTTGGAATTGATAGCCTCTATCCTGCTGTTTACCCGTTTTCACGCATTGGGTGCTTTTTTAGCAGTTGGTACGATGACGGGCGCAATTTTCTTCCACTTGTTCACACCAATCGGTGTTGCGCAGCCAGCGTTTAATGAAGCAGGTGAGGTTGTTGGTAACGATGGCGGCACATTGTTTGTGATGGCATGTTTGGTCTGGCTGTCAGCGGCATTCTTGCTTTATCAAACAAGAAAAGGTGACCGTGAAGAAGTCGATTAATATCGGTTTACTCTCTCGCTGATAACCGCAACTTGCTGTAACGTGTTACGCAGTCAGCGAAAAAAGCGAGAGAGTGATTATCTTGTCCCAGCAAAATTCCCAGCAGTCTTCAAGTACCCGCTCAGTCCTTAAATGGATTGCTGCTTATCTTCTGCCTTATCGCAGTAAAGTCATTGCTGCTGTCTTCTTTCTTTTCCTTGGCTCTTTGAGCTGGCTGGCGCTTGGGCAGGCTGTGAAGCTTGTGGTTGATGAAGGCTTTCTCTCAGGCAATGCCACCGAGTTGAACAAACTGGTTCTGGTTATCCTCGGTATTACGGTGGTCAGTGGCTTTGCAACCTTCTGTCGTTTCTATCTGATGAGCTGGCTCGGCGAACGCGTCAGTGCGGATATCCGCATGACTGTGTATCACCATCTTCTCAAACTTTCACCTTCGTTTTATGCCAAAGAAAGAACCGGTGAAGTCATCAGTCGATTTACCGCAGACACGACGCTGCTTCAGACAGTCGTCGGCTCCAGTCTTTCAATGGCACTCCGCTCTGGCGTGTCCGTGATCGGCGGCTTAGTGATGATGGCGTTTACCAGCATTACGTTGACTGGACTTGTGTTGCTCGCGGTGCCAGTCGTCTTGGTGCCGATTTTCGTGTTGGGGCGAAAAGTGCGTCGATTGGCTCGTGTGAGTCAAGACCGGGTGGCCGATCTTGGCGCCCATGTGGATGAAACGCTACACGAAATTCGCACTGTCCAATCTTACAACCATGAAGAAGCTGACACGCATCATTTCAATGGTCGCGTAGAGTCGGTTATGGATGCTGCCAAAACGCGTATCCGCTACCGAGCGACCTTAATGGGCTCTGTGGTATTCCTCTCTATTGTGGCCATTGTGCTGGTCACTTGGGTTGGCGCATTGAGTGTTTTGGACGGCTCATTGACCGCAGGCCAGCTGTCAGCCTTTATGTTTTATGCCTTGTTAGTGGCGGGTGGTGTTGCCACCATTGGCGAAGTGATCGGGGACATTCAACGTGCAGCAGGTGCGACTGAACGCCTGATTGAATTATCCCAAATGGAGCAGGACATTCAGGAGCCACAGAGCCCCTGCCAGTTAACGGAACCCGTCTCAGGCTTCGTCCGTTTTGAACGTGTCTCTTTCTCCTATCCCGGTGACGAAAACCTTCCGGTATTTCATTCACTCTCTTTTGATGTGAAAGCGGGCGAGCGCATCGCGTTGGTTGGCCCAAGCGGAGCTGGGAAAAGTACTGTTTTTGCACTGCTTCAACGCTTTTTTGATGTTCAGGAAGGGCACATTGATATTGATGGCGTCAGCATTTCAGACCTCTCGATTGAAACCTTGAGAAAGCAATTTGCTCTGGTGCCGCAAGAGTCAGTGATTTTCGCGACCAATGTGCTTGAAAACGTGCGTTATGGTGCGCCGAAAGCCAGCGAAGAAGCCGTGATAGCTGCCTGTAAAGCGGCGAGAGCGCATGACTTTATCGTGGAGTTTCCTGATGGTTATCATACAGAATTGGGCGAACGTGGCGTGCGTTTATCGGGTGGTCAGAAGCAACGTATTTCAATCGCTCGCGCGATATTGGCAGACCGTCCAATACTATTGCTGGATGAGGCCACCAGTGCGCTGGATGCCGTGAGTGAACACAAGGTGAAGTCTGCACTTGATGAACTCATGTCGCACAAAACGTCGATAGTGATTGCTCACCGTCTGGCGACAGTGGTCAATGCAGACAAGATTCTGGTAATGGATAAAGGGCAAATTGTCGCCACAGGAACACATGATGAATTGATGGCTTCGTCGCCGCTTTATCGCGAATTTGCTGCGTTGCAGTTGGTGTCTGCTACTGAGGAAATACCAGCAAAAATTGTCGGCGAATGACGGGTGAATTCCGCAACTTATCTGAGTGACTTTACAGATTAGTCGTTAGTCTGATGCAGTGTTGAAAATAACTCGAAAGGATAGGATTCAAAGATGAAAAAGCTATTGGCTGTATTTGCAGTATTGTTTGTGATTGCTGGCTGTTCACCGGAAGTGGGCAGTGATGAGTGGTGCAAAGAGCTAAAAGAAAAACCAAAAGGCGACTGGTCGACCAACGAAGCGACTGATTTTGCAAAACACTGCATTTTCTAATGCGAAACACTAAGCCTCAACCTGACACTAAAAAGCGAGCGTGGTTCGCTTTTTTTTATTCCTATATTTGCTAAGTCGCCTCTGATGATGAATTCCCCATCAAAGTGATCTCAGTCGTACCATTTGACGTTCCTATTATGGTCACTCACGTTTAGTGGAGTTGGGTATGTCGGAGCTTGCCATAGACCTAGCGCGAATTCAGTTTGCGTTCACTGTGTCTTTTCACATCATATTCCCTGCCTTTTCTATCGGGCTTGCCAGCTATATCACTGTGCTGGAAGCATTACACCTGAAAACCAAGCAACATCAGTACCTTGAGCTTTCAAAGTATTGGACAAAGATCTTCGCCGTTACGTTCGGCATGGGTGTAGTGAGCGGTATCGTCATGAGTTACCAGTTCGGAACGAATTGGGGCGTATTCTCTGACAAGACAGGACCAGTGCTTGGACCTTTGATGGGTTATGAAGTGCTTACCGCATTTTTCCTTGAGGCGGGTTTCCTCGGCATCATGCTTTTCGGTCGCGAGCGAGTTGGTCCTAAACTCCATTTCCTGGCCGTCGCAGTCGTCGCATTCGGCACCTTGCTGTCCGCGACTTGGATACTGTCAGTAAACAGTTGGATGCAAACCCCAGCAGGTTTTGACTTCAATGACAAAGGCCAATTTATCGTCACAGACTGGTTCGAAGTCGTGTTCAATCCTTCCTTTCCGTATCGCCTCGTCCACATGGTCATTGCTGCGTACCTGACAACGGCTTTTATGGTGGCGGGTGTCGGCGCTTGGCATTTACTGCGCGCACCACACAATGAGCTGGGAAGGATAAGCCTTTCGATGGGCATGTGGATGGCGGTTTTGGTCACGCCGATTCAAATAGTCGCCGGTGACCTTCATGGGCTCAACACGCTTGAACACCAGCCGATGAAAGTAGCGGCGATGGAAGGACACTTCGAAACCCAGAAAGGCGCGCCACTTATCCTGTTTGGTATCCCAAATGAAGAGACCGAAACGGTCGACTACAAAGTCGAAATTCCAAAATTGGGCAGCATTATTCTTACCCATTCTATTGATGGCGAGATCAAAGGTCTCAAGTCTGTCCCGCCAGAAGAGAGGCCACCAGTTGCTACCGTGTTTTGGAGTTTCCGAATCATGGTGGGTATTGGTTTCTTGATGCTGGGCTTGGGGTTGGTGTCCCTGTGGCTACGTTACAAGAAAACCTTGTACGAAACGGCTTGGTTCCTAAGGACCTGCGTATATGCTGCACCTTGCGGCTTTATAGCGATATTGGCGGGATGGGTGACTACCGAAGTGGGACGTCAGCCATACACGGTATACGGATTACTCCGAACCTCAGAATCCGTGTCGCCGATTGATGCTAGTGCGGTCGGTGCTTCGCTCGCTGTGTTCGTGCTGGTCTACTTCGTGATATTTGGTGCGGGTATCTACTACCTACTTAAACTGATGAGAAAATCGCCGACCAAATACGAGCAGGACTTGGATGGGCGAATTGTCACCCGGCTTTCACATGGTAACTCAAGCAAAGATATTATCGTGAATCCAGAGCCCGCCTCAGGTAAGGAGTCATAATGGATTACGCACTTATCTGGGCGGTGATAATTGCTTTTGCAGTATTCGCCTATGTCATACTCGACGGCTTCGATCTCGGCGTCGGTATACTTTTTCCTTCATTAAATGATGATGAGAAAGATGCCGCGATGAACTCCATTGCACCCATTTGGGACGGTAATGAAACTTGGTTGGTTCTGGGTGGGGGCGGACTGTTTGCAGTCTTTCCGTTGGCGTATGCCATCATTATGCCTGCTGTCTACGCGCCTATTATTGCGATGTTAGTTGGTCTGATCTTTCGTGGTGTTGCGTTTGAATATCGATATCGTACCAAGAAGGGTCGCTACCTGTGGGACTGGTCTTTCGCGGGTGGTTCAATGGTGGCAACCTTTTCTCAGGGAATGATTCTCGGCACATTGTTGCAAGGAATCGAAGTTGCAGATAGACAATACGCTGGGGGCTGGTTTGACTGGCTGACGCCTTTTTCCCTCTTCTGCGGTCTTGCAGTAACAGCAGGATATACCTTGCTCGGTGGCTGCTGGCTGCTAATTAAGACTTCTGGGAGTATCGAAAAAAAACTCTTTCCAAAGTGCAAAAAACTCACCTTCCTGTTCCTCGGAGCCATCGGTGTGGTGAGTGTTTGGCTTCCGTTTATCTCCAGCGATATCGCCGCGAGATGGTTCACTTTCCCGAATGCCACGGGCTTTTTCCTTATTCCTGCCATTTCAGCGTTCGCGGCTTACCAACTTTGGTATGCCTTAAGTTTGCGTCGCGCTGGAGCAGCTTACTGCTGGACACTCATGATATATCTGATGGCATTTGCCGGTTTTGCCATCAGTATATTCCCTTACATGGTGCCAAGGGCAGTGACCCTTTGGGATGCGGCGGCACCAGACAATAGCCTTGCATTCTTGTTCGCTGGCGCTGTAGTTTTGCTGCCAATCATCATCATTTATTCTGCATATTCCTACTGGGTGTTCCGCGGAAAGGTCAGAGCTGACGAGGGGTATCATGAATAAACAGGGCAAAGCTTTTGCATGGTTTGTCGGCCTTTGGTTTGCGGGTGTGCTTGCTGTGACGGCACTTGCCTACTTCATTCGTTACACCATGCAGTGGGTTGGATTAGTCTGATCGTATAGCCATTTCAAGTACACGCTCGGCTTTAAAACTGGATATTTATCCAGTTGTTCATTATCCTAACCACAATTATTAGCAACAATTTGAGTTTTGATTGTGATTGGCCGATTACGCGGAATTTTGCTTGAAAAGCAACCCCCTGAAATCCTGCTGGAAGTTAATGGCGTTGGTTATGAAGTCAGCATGCCTATGAGCTGCTTCTATGAATTGCCAGAAGTGGGTGAAGAAGCGATTATTTACACTCACTTCGTCGTACGTGAAGACGCGCAACTCCTCTACGGGTTTAACACCACCATCGAACGTGCTTTATTCCGCGAAGTCATCAAAGCCAATGGCGTCGGTCCTAAACTGGGTCTGGCGATTCTTTCCGGTATGACGGCAACTCAATTTGTCGACAGTGTCGAACGTGAAGATGTCTCAACGCTGGTCAAAATCCCTGGGGTAGGTAAGAAAACCGCTGAGCGTCTGGTGATTGAAATGCGCGATCGCTTGAAAAACTGGCATGCATTCGACCTCTTCACACCGCATGCCGATGCGGCGGCCCGCCGTGCGTCAAGCAATGAAACTGTCGTTGCCGCATCGAATGCTCCGAAAGATGAAGCGATCAGCGCGCTTATCGCGCTGGGCTACAAAGCTGCACAGGCCGAGAAAGTGGTCAAGCAAGTGGCCGTTGATGGCATGAAGAGCGAAGCGATTATACGTGATGCGCTGCGTTCAATGGTCTAATAGGGTGATTTGGAATGATTGAAGCTGATCGACTGATGGGCACGGTACCCCCGAGCCGCGAAGACGACGTCATTGACCGCGCTATTCGCCCAAAGATGCTGTCGGATTATCAAGGTCAGGATCATGTCCGTGATCAGATGGAAATCTTTATTCATGCGGCGCGTAAACGTGAAGAAGCCCTCGACCATTTGCTGATCTTTGGGCCTCCAGGTCTGGGTAAAACCACTTTGGCAAATATTGTTGCCAACGAGATGGAAGTGAATATCCGCACAACCTCCGGGCCTGTGCTGGAAAAAGCCGGTGACTTGGCGGCGCTGCTGACCAATCTTGAACCAAACGATGTGCTTTTCATTGATGAAATTCACCGCTTGAGCCCTGTCGTGGAAGAAGTGTTGTATCCAGCGATGGAAGACTACCAACTGGATATCATGATTGGTGAAGGCCCGGCTGCGCGTTCTATTAAGATCGACTTGCCACCATTTACGCTAGTAGGCGCAACGACACGTGCTGGCTCATTGACCTCTCCACTGCGTGATCGTTTCGGCATCACTCAGCGCCTTGAGTACTACAATATTGCTGACCTCAAAGGCATTGTTAAACGCAGCGCGAATTGCCTGAATCTGGATATGGATGAAGAGGGGGCGTTTGAAATCGCTCGTCGTGCTCGTGGGACACCACGTATCGCGAACCGTCTGCTTCGCCGGGTCCGTGACTATGCGGAAGTCAAAGCTGATGGTCGTATCAATGCGGATGTGGCATCAAAAGCCTTGGATATGCTAGATGTTGACAATCAGGGCTTCGACTATATGGACCGCAAACTTCTCACGGCGATTATCGAGAAATTTGATGGTGGTCCGGTTGGTTTGGATAACCTCGCCGCGGCAATTGGTGAAGCCAAAGACACCATTGAAGATGTTCTTGAGCCTTATCTTATCCAACAAGGTTACCTGCAGCGTACTCCACGAGGTCGTATAGCAAGTCAGCGTGCTTATCTTCATTTTGGATTTGATATGCCTGAGTGAGCAAGCGCCACTATTTCCCTCTTTATCAAAGGCTGGCTTAGTGTCAGCCTTTGCTATTTTTCCTCTCTGAACAATACTTCTAGTGCAATATATCTGTGTTAGTAGCTCGCATGTCTTAGCACGTACTAATTAGCGTTTTGTTTTGATCTCGATCTTGAATACAAACGATTTGAACATCCGAAATTGATTATTTTGACAGCAATCAATGTGAGATTGCTCCAAATGCTTTGAAGCGCATCGCGAGAATGGTTAGTATTAGCTAGCGCTATATTAGGAGTTGCTTAACAAAATCCTAACCAGTGCGGCACATTCGTGCAACATAAAAAAGGATGGCTGTTTACACGGTCCTCGTAAGGAAGCTCAGTTAAGCGCGGGCTATAAGGCTCGCAGGTGATTAAGCATTTACTTAACGATACGTAAGTGTCGTGCGTCAGTCAGCCTGACGATGAAGGAGTTACTATGTTAACTGATATTGTTGATCTGTCGCGGTTCCAGTTTGCACTGACTGCGATGTATCACTTCTTGTTTGTCCCACTGACTCTGGGCATGGCGTTTTTGCTAGCCATTATGGAGTCTCTGTATGTGATGACCGATAAGCAAATCTACAAGGACATGACCAAGTTCTGGGGTAAGCTGTTTGGTATTAACTTCGCGTTGGGCGTCGCTACTGGCCTGACCATGGAGTTCCAGTTTGGTACTAACTGGGCATACTATTCTCACTATGTCGGCGATATTTTTGGTGCTCCTCTGGCTATCGAAGCGCTGATGGCCTTCTTCCTGGAATCTACTCTTGTCGGTATGTTCTTCTTCGGTTGGGACCGTCTCTCCAAGCGCCAACACCTTACTGTCACATGGCTAACCGCCATTGGCTCCAACTTTTCTGCGCTTTGGATTCTCGTCGCTAACGGCTGGATGCAAAACCCTGTGGGTGCAGAGTTCAACTTCGAAAGCATGCGAATGGAAATGGTGAGCTTTGCTGAAGTTGTACTTAACCCGGTTGCGCAGGTGAAATTTGTTCACACCGTGGCGGCAGGTTACACGACAGGTGCCATGTTCGTTCTGGGTATCAGTGCTTACTACCTGCTGAAAGGTCGTGACGTTGCGTTTGCACGACGCTCTTTCGCGATTGCTGCATCATTTGGTATGGCGGGCATTCTGTCTACTATTGTGCTGGGTGATGAATCTGGCTATGAGCTGGGCGACGTTCAGAAAGTCAAACTGGCCGCAATCGAAGCGGAATGGCATACAGAGCCGGCACCAGCTGCCTTCACCGTATTTGGTTTCCCTAATCAAGAAACCATGGAAACCGATTACGCGATTAAAATCCCATACGTGATGGGTATCATCGCGACTCGCTCTTTCGATAAGGAAGTAACAGGTCTACATGACATCATTGATGAGCACGAAGCTCGCATTCGTAACGGTATGATTGCTTACGGCTTGCTTGAGAAACTGCGTGCAGGTGAAAAAACCGCTGAAAATCTGGCTGCGTTTGACGACGTGAAGAAAGACCTTGGTTTCGGTCTGCTGCTGAAACAACAAACACCAAACGTTGTTGATGCTACAGAAGCGCAAATTAAGCAAGCGGCAAAAGACTCTATTCCACAAGTAGCACCGCTGTTCTGGAGCTTCCGCATAATGGTAGCGTGTGGCTTCGCCATGCTGTTCATCTTCGGTATGGCGTTCTATCAAACTTGTCGCCAGAAAATCGATGAAAAACCATGGCTTCTTAAGCTGGCGTTATTTGGTATTCCATTGCCATGGATCGCCTGTGAAGCGGGTTGGTTCGTTGCTGAGTACGGTCGTCAGCCTTGGGCGGTGGGTGAAATTCTGCCAGTACACATGGCAGCATCTAATCTTCCTGCGTCAGAAATCATCACTTCACTGGTTGCGATCGTTGCACTGTACACAGTGTTCCTAATTGCTGAAGTATACCTGATGGTTAAATTCGCGCGTTTAGGCCCTAGCAGTCTAAAAACAGGCCGTTATCACTTTGAAAAGCTAAAGAGCCCGGAAACGGATCTTGCGCGTCAAGTTGAAGCATAAGGAGAGCGTGAGACATGTTTGAATACGAGATTTTACGTCTGATATGGTGGGCACTGATTGGTGTGCTGCTGATCGGCTTCGCGATTACTGATGGCTTTGACATGGGTGTCGGCGCATTGGTGCCAGTTATTGGTAAAACCGATAACGAGCGTCGCGTGATGATTAACTCCATTGCGCCTCACTGGGATGGTAACCAGGTATGGTTGATCACCGCTGGTGGCGCGCTGTTCGCAGCGTGGCCTTTGGTGTATGCGGTGTCATTCTCAGGCTTTTATTTAGCGATGATTCTGACGCTAGCGGCATTGTGGCTCCGCCCAATTGGCTTCGACTACCGTTCAAAAATTGAAGACCCACGCTGGCGTAAAACCTGGGATAAAGGCATTTTTGTGGGTAGCTTCGTGCCGCCTATCATCTTCGGTGTTGCATTTGGTAACCTGCTGCAAGGTGTTCCGTTTGAACTGAACGAGTTCTTGATCCCAACTTACCGAGGCTCTCTCTTTGGCCTGCTGAATCCGTTTGCGATTCTATGTGGTTTGGTCAGCTTGTTCATGATCGTGACGCAAGGCGCGACTTATCTTCAGATGAAAACCACAGATGCGCTGCACGTTCGTGCACGTAACGTGGCACAGATCTCTGCGATTCTGACTGCGGTATGTTTTGCACTTGCTGGCTTCTGGGCTCAAAGCATTGAAGGCTATGTGATCACCAGCGAAATCATGACCAATGCAACGTCGAACCCATTGAATAAAGAAGTGATGACCCTAACCGGTGCACTGTTTAATAACTACGAAGCTTACCCACTACTATGGGCTGCACCGGCGTTGGCAGTATTCATGCCAATGTTGGTTGCCGTATGTGCGCGTTTCGAGCGTGACGGTTTTGCGTTCTTGTTCAACAGCTTTGCGATTGCGGGTGTGATTTTGACGGCTGGCTTTGCGATGTTTCCATTCGTAATGCCTTCTAGTTTGTTCCCATCGCACAGTCTTACGATGTGGGATGCGACGTCGAGCGAGTTGACGCTGAATATTATGACTGGCGTTGCGATTGTGATGGTGCCAATCATCCTGTCTTACACCGCGTGGTGTTACTACAAGATGTTCGGCCGTCTTGATGACAAGTTCATCGAAGAAAACAAAACCTCACTGTACTAAGAGAAGGAGTTAACCATGTGGTATTTCGCTTGGATTCTGGGTGTATTGCTGGCGTGCTCGTTCGGTATTATCAATGCGCTTTGGTTGGAACACACCGAAGCCATGGATCGTGACAGTGAAGAATAAGTTCACGACTATGCTAGACGGTCTGCATGACCGTCTCCATATCCGTGTGCTCATGCTGTTATCGCTGGCAATGGCGCTAACATGCGGCGGGTTAGTCATGTGGGATCCTCAGACTTTCGCAGATAAGATTGGTGGCTTCACTGTTGCCAATGGTCCTGCACTGATTTGGGCAACCTGTACCGGAATGATCCACGGTATGGCGTTCAAACCGCGATTCTGGCTTTGGCAGCTCGTTTTCTTTCCACCGTTTGCTTGGGTAGTTATGAGTTTTGTGCTTGTAAAAGCATTTCTATGACATCCCGTTGTAACACTCTGTTACCGACAGCCCGGCCTAAAACAGCTGGGCTGTTTTATTTTGCGCCATTCGTGACCAGCCTCGTCGCTTGGTGCTTTTATTACACTGAGTAAGTCAGTTATAGTATTTCGCTAAACCTTACTATGGATTTCAGGTAATTATCAGGATGAGGACTCTCCATCCGTTCTGCTGGCCTGTTCGCATCTACTACGAAGACACTGATACTGGTGGGATCGTCTATCATGCGAACTACCTCAAATACTTCGAGCGTGCGAGAACAGAACTTCTGCGCAGCATCGGTGTCCATCAACATACGTTATTTGAAGAACATACGGCGTTTGTCGTACGTCATATGGACATCGATTTCCTCAAAGGCGCAAGGCTTGACGAAGAACTTACCGTTCAAACAACGGTACCTGAAGTTCGTCGGGCGACCCTCACATTCTGTCAAGATTTGGTGAATTCAGAAGGCGATGTGTTGTGTCGTGCCACCGTTAAGGTAGCCTGTGTCGATTCTGAGAAAATGAAACCGAAATCCATCCCTAAATCGATTCAATCGGAGATTTTAAGTGAGCGCTGAACTTTCAATTCTTGATCTGTTCTTGCAGGCGAGTCTGCTGGTTAAAGCAGTCATGTTGGTTCTGCTAGGCATGTCTGTCGTGTCTTGGGCAATGATCATAAAGCGTTCGCAGGTGCTTTCAGAAGCGTCATCGAAAGCGGAGCGTTTTGAAGACCGATTCTGGTCCGGGATGGATTTGTCTCAACTGTTCCAGGAAGTGCAGGCGCGTAAAGACAATCTGTCAGGCAGTGAGCAAATCTTCTACTCTGGCTTTAAAGAATTTGCCCGTCTTCACCGTAGCAACGGCAAAGTGCCTGAAGCTGTGATGGAAGGCACCTCCCGTGCCATGCGCGTTTCTCTCTCTAAAGAAGTGGAATCGTTGGAAACCAATCTTCCATTCCTCGCAACGGTCGGTTCAATCACGCCATACATCGGCCTTTTTGGTACTGTGTGGGGCATCATGCACGCATTTATTGCGCTGGGCGCTGTTAAGCAAGCGACCCTTGCCATGGTTGCACCGGGTATCGCGGAAGCACTGGTTGCAACTGCAATGGGTCTGTTTGCTGCTATTCCAGCGGTGATGGCGTACAACCGATTTACTGCGAAAGTGGGCAAGCTTGAGAACAACTACATCAACTTCATGGAAGAGTTTTCGAGCATTCTTCACCGTCAGGCGTTTGCTTCACCGAAGGAGTAACGTATGCCTTACCAGCGTAAACGGCGGAAAATGAACGCCGAAATCAACGTGGTGCCATACATTGACGTGATGTTGGTACTCTTGATTATCTTCATGGTGACAGCGCCTTTTGTTACGCAGGGTGTAGATGTGGATCTTCCACAAACATCGAATGCTAAAACGGCGGCAGAGCTTGCAAAAGAAGAAGACAGCGGCGCATTTATTATCGTAGAAGTTGATCAGAACGGCGGTTTGGGACTTTCCGTGAATAACGGAGACATGCAACGCGGTCTGTCACTTCAGGATCTACTTATCCGCGTGAAGGCAGAGCTAGAAATTAACCCTAAATCACCTGTGCTTGTTGGTGGTGATGGGCGCGTGCCGTATTCAGAAATCATTCTCACCTTGGATACATTGAACCAAGCTGGGGTTTCATCAGTCGGCTTGATGACGGAACCGCTTGATTCATGAGAGATGGAATGAAGAAAACTCAGAAGTCGAGTTACACGGGCGCAACTTTCGTTTCTGTGTTGCTACATGCTGCATTATTTGGTGGCTTACTTTGGGGGGCGGACTTTACGAAAGTCTCGCACCAACCTGCAGGGCAGAGTATTGAAGCTGTTGTTATAGACCCAAGTGTGGTGAACGAGCAGGCGAGAAAAATTCGCCAGCAGCGCGATGAAGCCAAACGTCAGGAAGACGATCGTCTTCGTCGTTTGGAACAGCAAGCTGATTTACTTGAACAGCAGCGTGAGCAGGAAGAAAAACGCCTACGTGAGTTGCGAGCTGAAAAACTGGCTGCTGAAAAAGAGGCCCGTGAAGCGGAAGTCGAGCGCAAGCGTATTGCTGATGCCAAGCAAAAAGCCGCTGAAGAACAGCGCAAAGCCGAAGAAGCTACACGTATTGCTCAGGAAAAAGCGGCTGCAGCCGAAGCTGAGCGTGTTCGTCGCGTAGAGGAGCAACGCAAAGCGGAAGAAGCGGCGAAGAGAGCAGAGGCAGACCGCCAACGTGCCGTTGAAGAGCAGCGTAAAGCTGAGGAAGAGCGTCAACGTAAACTGGCTGAAAAGCAGCGTGCTGAAGAAGAAGCCCGCAAAGCTGAAGAAGAACGCCAGCGTAAGTTAGCCGAGAAGAAAAAAGCTGAAGAGGAAGCCCGCAAAGCTGAAGAGGAACGTAAAGCAGCAGAGCGAGCGGCTGAAGAAGCACGCCAGAAGCAACAGCAGCAGGAGGCTGCCCTTAACGAGCTTTTTAGCGGTCTCGAGTCGGAATCCGCCACGCGCGATACGGCTCGAGGACGTTTTGTGAATGATGAAGTTGCCCGCTATGGCTCCATCTACACACAAATGATTAAGCAAAATTTGCTGGTAGATGACAATCTCCGCGGGCAGGAATGTATCGTTAAAATGCGCATTTCTGGCACTGGTTTGTTACTGGACGTGTCTGAGGTGGGCGGTAATCGTTCACTCTGCCGTGCGACCAAAACTGCAGTTTTAAAAGTGTCATCTTTCCCAATGCCAGATGACAAAGATATCGCAGCTGAGCTCCAGAATATCGAGCTGACTGTGAAACCAGAGTAAGAGGGATCCTTCATGTTGAAACGAGTACTCTTCGGAGCAGTAGTGATGATGCTAGCCGTGATTCAACCTGCACATGCAGAGTTGAAGCTGGTCATCACCGAAGGGGTAAACTCCGCGCGCCCAATTGCCATTGTTCCTTTCAAATGGGAAGGTGAGGGCAAGCTTCCTACGGATGTTTCAGCGGTCGTGGCTTCGGATTTACAGCGAAGCGGCAAGTTTAGCCCAGTACCAACCGACAAAATGCCACAAACGCCATACAACGATGAGCAGGTGGACTTTAACGACTGGACTGCAATGGGTGTGGATGCGCTGGTTACAGGCACCATCAGCCCAACGGCGGATGGCAAATACCTGATCAATTATCAACTGATTGATATCGTTCGCGGCCAGTTAACCGGCGGTCAAAGCAAAGGGCTGTCTGCAACTGGCGAATTGGTGCTGACTAAAGATCACCTGCTGTTGAACAACCGCAAAGTGGTTAGTGATAAACAGCTTCGCCAATATGCCCACCGTATTTCCGATTTGGTTTATGAAAAGCTAACGGGCGAAAAAGGTGCATTCCTGACGCGCATTGCATACGTGGTTATCGACGACAAAGCTGAACACCCTTACCAACTTCGTATTGCGGACTACGATGGATACAACGAATTGCTGGTACTTCGTTCCAAACAGCCGTTGATGTCTCCAGCATGGTCTCCTGATGGCAAGCAATTGGCTTACGTGAGTTTCGAGAACGGTCAGGCGCAGATTTTCCTGATGAATATCTACACCGGTGAACGTGAAATGATTTCGTCATTCCCACGTCACAACGGTTCGCCACGCTTCTCTCCGGACGGCAGCAAACTGGCGATGGTACTGTCGAAAACTGGCAGCCTTCAGGTTTACGTGTTGGATTTGAAGACCCGCAAGATGGACCAGATTACCAAAGGCCGTGCGAATAACACCGAACCATTCTGGGATCCAGATGGGCAGTCTTTGATCTTTACCTCAGACCGGGGTGGTAAACCACAGATTTATCGAGTAAATTTAGCCGACGGTTCTACCAATAGGATTACTTGGCAAGGTAGCCAGAACCTCGGCGGTCAGCTTACCCCGGATGGTAGATACCTGGTGATGGTTCACCGCTCGGACTCAGGCTACAACATTGCAAAACAAGATTTGCAAACGGGTGCTGTTGAGATTCTAACGAAAACTATGTTGGATGAATCTCCAAGCCTGGCGCCAAATGGCAGTATGGTCATTTACAGCTCAGTTTACGGGCGTAATAACGTGCTTTCTTTGGTGTCCATTGATGGACGCTTCAAAGCAAGACTACCAGCTACCAATGGCCGGGTGAGAGCCCCAGCATGGTCCCCGTTCCAATAAATATTTGCGCTTATTTGATATAAGGAAAACAAGATGCAAGTTAATAAAGTACTTAAGGGTTTGGCTGTAGCGCTGCCTATGTTTACTCTGGCGGCATGTAGCTCAAGCGACAGCTCTACCGACAGCACTGGCACCGAAACTAACAGCGGTTCACAAACTACTGTTGTGACTCCAGTAGATGGCGGTCAAGGCGGCCTGACTGAGCAAGAGATCCGTAACAACGAATTGCGTCAGTCTCAAACTGTTTACTTCAGCTTCGACGACTACTCTGTTCTGCCACAGTTTGAAGATATGCTGGATGCACACGCAGAATTCCTGCGCGCTAACGCAGACATCAAAGTGGTTGTAGAAGGTCACGCTGATGAGCGTGGTACTCCTGAGTACAACATCGCGCTGGGCGAGCGTCGTGCAAATGCAGTGGCTAAGTACCTGCAAGCACTGGGCGTACCAGCATCTCAAATCTCTATCGTAAGCTACGGTGAAGAAAAGCCACTGGTTCTTGGCCAGGGTGAAGAAGCTTACGCGAAGAACCGTCGTGCGGTTCTGGTTTACTAATTAAAGGTAAATCTTATGAACAGTAACACTTTGCGTGCTCTATCGCTGGCGTTACTGGTGAGTGCGGCAGCCCCTGTGGCTGCCGCACCTGCTCCGGTGACTGAGTTGGGCGGTAGTGGTAGCTCTGTTGAGCGCTTGGAGCGAATGCTGGAAGCTCGAAACCAGATGCAAATCGACATGCAGCGCCAACTGGACCAGATGGCGAGCGAACTCGACGAGTTGCGTGGCACGGTCGAAAGAAACAATTACGAATTAAATCAGATGCTGGAACGTCAGCGCGATCTCTACCGTGAGATTGATTCGCTGAGAAATGCGAAACCTGCACCTGCTGTTGAAGCTAAGCCTCAAGAAAATGCTTCAACGGAGAATTACTCGGCGAATCAGTCTGAGAATGCGGAATATGATGCGGCAGTAAATCTCATCCTTAAAGAGAAGAACTACTCAGGCGCGACAGAGGCGTTCAACGCATTCCTAGCGAAATACCCTCAGTCAATTTACAAGCCAAACGCGCACTACTGGCTGGGACAGCTGTACTTCTCAAAAAGCCAGTTAGATGATGCGAAGAAAAACTTTACAGCAGTCAGCCAGTTTGCGAAATCAAGTAAACGTGCAGATGCACTGTTGAAGTTAGGTATCATTGCTCAGCGCCAGAAAGAAGCCGCAACGGCGAAAAGTCTTTTTGAACAAGTTGTGAAGGAATACCCCGGCACAACCACGGCAAAACAAGCTGAGAAGCAGTTGAGCCAATAAGTTCTAAAAGCGTCGCTTAAGAAAGCCAGCATGATTGCTGGCTTTCTTATATCTAAAAAGACGCATTTCGGCGTAAACGATCTGTCATAAAAGATGAAAACTCGATACCAAGCTGGGTATAATGATCGGATTGGAAGCCAAATCTGAGTAAGTTGATGAGCCAGATTATTAATACTGCAGAGACAGTATATCCTTTCCCTCCGAAGCCGGAGGCCTTGTCCGAGCAACAGAAAACTGACTACATCGCGAGCATCAAGCAACTGCTTAAGGAAAAAGATGCGGTGATGATTGCTCACTACTATACCGACCCTGAAATCCAGGCGCTGGCCGAAGAAACAGGTGGTTTCGTTGGTGACTCTCTGGAAATGGCGAAGTTTGGTAACAAGCACCCTGCCAAGATCCTTCTGGTTGCTGGCGTTCGCTTTATGGGCGAAAGCGCCAAAATCCTTACTCCGGAAAAGACCGTTCTGATGCCAACGCTTGAAGCAGAGTGTTCATTGGATTTGGGCTGCCCAGAAGATCGCTTCACCGAATTTTGCGATGCCCACCCTGACCATACTGTGGTGGTTTACGCCAATACTTCTGCAGCCGTTAAAGCTCGTGCGGATTGGGTGGTTACCTCATCTATTGCGTTGGAAATCGTTGAACATCTCGATGCTGAAGATAAGAAAATTATCTGGGGTCCTGACCGCCATTTAGGTTCATACATCGCCAATAAGACCGGGGCAGAAATGCTGCTTTGGCAAGGCGAGTGTGTGGTGCACGATGAATTCTCCGCAAAAGCGTTGAGAGACATGAAAGCTGTCTACCCAGACGCTGCGATTCTTGTTCACCCAGAATCCCCAGCCAGTGTTGTAGAGCTTGCAGACGCTGTCGGCTCGACCAGCCAGCTGATCAAAGCAGCGAAAGAGTTACCAAACAAGCAACTTGTTGTCGCCACAGACAAAGGCATCTTTTTCAAGATGCAGCAGATGGTGCCGGAAAAAGAGTTGATTGAAGCGCCAACCGCCGGTGCTGGTGCAACATGCCGAAGCTGTGCGCATTGCCCTTGGATGGCAATGAACGGCTTGAAGGCCATCGAACTGGCATTGCGTGAAGGTGGCGAAGAGCATGAAATCTTCGTTGACGAAGCGATCCGAGTGAAATCTCTGATTCCACTAAACCGTATGCTGGACTTTGCTGCTTCTCTACAATTGCAGGTTAAAGGCAACGCGTGAGGTCAAAGAGAATAGGCCTCTTAAGAAAAGAGCTGCCATTGGCAGCTCTTTTTGCTTTGTGTTTTCAAATTATAGCGTTGGCATAGAGAATGAAGTGCTCTCACGCACACTGGCCGAAGGCCAGCGCTGGGTGATAGTTTTGCGTCGGGTATAAAACTTCACGGAGTCTGGTCCATACGCGTGCAGGTCACCAAAGAGTGATTGCTTCCAACCGCCAAAGCTGTGATAAGCCACAGGAACGGGCAGGGGAATGTTGATCCCGACCATGCCCACTTTGATATGATCTGAGAAGTAACGCGCCGCTTCACCGTCACGGGTGAAAATACATGTGCCGTTGCCATATCTATGCTCGTTGATGAGTGTCATGGCTTCTTCCATGGAATTCACGCGAACGACCTGCAGCACTGGGCCAAAGATCTCTTCCTGATAGCTGACCATGTCTGGTCGAACATTGTCGATGAGTGTTGCACCGACGTAGAAGCCATTCTCATAGCCTTTCACTTCAGGGTTTCGTCCATCAACCACAAGTCTTGCGCCATCTTTCTCGGCAGAAGCGATATAAGCTTCGACTTTCTCTTTGTGCTCTTGAGTGATCACAGGGCCGAAATCGTTGTCGTTGTCGTAGAAGGGTCCAACGCGCAGTGATGAAAGCTTCTCTGCGAGACTACCGACCAATCTGTCAGCCGCATCATCACCGACTGCTACTGCCACAGACAGTGCCATACAGCGCTCTCCGCTAGAGCCAAATGCAGCACCAAGCAGCTGGTTCACTGCGTTTTCCATGTCGCAATCTGGCATGACAATCGCGTGGTTTTTCGCGCCGCCGAGAGCCTGACAGCGCTTGCCAGCCTGACTCGCCTTCTCGTAGATATATTGCGCAATCGGCGTGCTGCCAACAAAGCTGACGGCTTCTATGCCTTTACTTTCAAGCAGTCTGTCTACGACGGTTCTATCGCCTTGAATGACCTGCATGACACCGTCTGGCAATCCAGCTTCTTTTAGCAATTCAGCTATATATAGTGCTGCGCTAGGGTCGCGTTCAGACGGTTTCAGGATGAAGCAGTTACCGCAAACCAATGCCATAGGGAACATCCAAAGCGGTACCATGGCGGGGAAGTTGAAGGGGGTAATACCCGCAACGACACCGAGTGGCTGGTGCTCAGACCAAGAGTCGATACCTGCGCCGACGTTTTTGCTGAACTCACCTTTCAACAATTCAGTGGCGGAACAAGCATATTCGACATTTTCGATACCACGTTGAAGCTCGCCCATTGCGTCATGCTTAATTTTCCCATGCTCTTCACCAATTAATCGACAAATGGTTTCCTTGTTGTCTTCGAGCAACTGCTTGTATCGAAACATAATACGCGTGCGTTTAATGACTGGTGTGTTGCGCCACTCAGGGAACGCAGTGTTTGCGATGTCGACTGCCTCATCTACTAGCTCAACGGGCGCTAACAATACATCCTTTGCGTGCTCACCCGTTGCTGGGTTGTACACTGCTTGCTTTCTGGAACAAGTTTCTCTGATCTCTCCACTGATCAAATGCCCGATATCCGTCATTTATCTTTCTCCTATTTCCAGAGGCTGATGTAGAGTGTTTTCATCTCGTCTTCAGAAGGCACTCTTGGGTTATTCCCTGGAGAGCCGGATCCAAAAGCCTGCTGAATCATGGTGTCGAGCACGGCGTCAAAATCACCTTTTGCAACACCAAACTCTTCCAAAGAGGGGACTTTCAGTTCTTCATTGAGTGCCAGCAACTCTTGTTTCAGGCGGCTATTGGCTTCTTCAACACTGGCAGACTCATCAACCAATCCCATCGCTTTCGAGCACTGCGCGTAACGTTCAGGGCAAGCCGGAATGGAAAAGGCGGTAATACTTGGCAGCAACATGGCATTGGACAATCCATGTGGTACATGGAAAAACGCGCCAATAGGCCGACTCATACCGTGAACCAAGGCAACTGAGGCATTGGAGAAGGCAATGCCTGCGAGCGTGGAACCCATCATCATTTTCTGACGCGCATCAACGTTTTGGCCATCGTGATAGGCCTTGCGAAGGTTTGGAGCGATAAGGCGCATTGCCTCCAAGGCGTTGTAATCACTGAACGGGTTTCCTTTCTTACTCACGTAAGCTTCGATAGCATGAGTAAGTGCGTCTATCCCTGTATCCGCGGTAATACGAGGGGGCAGGGACATGGTCAATTTGTAGTCCACCAAAGCAGCGACAGGAAGAAAGCCCAGGCCAATACAGAGCATTTTTTCGTCGGTTTCTGAGTCCGTGATGATAGTGAACTTGGTCACTTCAGAGCCAGTACCCGCTGTGGTCGGAATTGCTACCACCGGAATACCGGTTTCATTGACGATGCGAGGGGCTTTGTAGTCACGCATAATGCCGCCGTGGCTGGCAAGCATACTAATCGCCTTGGCGCTGTCGATGGCGCTGCCGCCTCCAAGGGCGACAATACAGTCGGTTTGACTATCGCGTGTCACTGAGACCGCTTCTTCAATCGATTGTGAGGTTGGCTCCGGAATGGTATCAGCGTAGATATGGCTTTGAATCCCAGCTTCCGACAGCAGTTCTGTCACCATGGCGGCATAGCCCATCTGTACCATGGTTTTGTCTGTAAGGATCAGGACGCGAGATGCGTTAAATCCTTTCACGATATCCGGCAGCCGTTTGGTTGCGTCTTCGCCGAACTCCATCATCCGTGGCATAGCAACTGAAGTGCTCATTTTAAGGCTCCTACTGTATTGGTATCTGGTTTCCGGGTAATGGCGCTATATAGGGTCACCACTGGGAATGTAAGTGCGATGAAGATATTGCTTCCCTCTATAGAATTAAGTTCTGATCTGATTGCAATGCTCCTCTCTAAAACGCTAGCAAATTAATAAAAGCCATGGTTTTTATTAATTTTCCTTCTCTACGTTTTAAATTTACTTATTTGCGACTTATATATGTCGCATTTGGGTAAGTAGGACGTGTTTTACTTGAGGTAGTAACCTTTCACAATTCAATGCTTTCCATCAATTAATAAATTTATAGCCATTGGTATAAAAATAATTATGCATTAAAGCTGTGTGTCACTATTTTTACATTTTGACCATTTCTTTCTGTGTTGATTGGGTGTACATAGTGAATTTATAAAAATGAAAAGTCGGCACTTTTTGATGTCGGCAAGGTGGATTTTTCTCAAAAAAACCGGTTGGTTTTAACATGATGCAAGGAACACAACACATGAAGAAACGGCTACCTCCGCTGAACTGGCTTAGGTCGTTTGAAGCTGCGGCAAGGCATCTTAGCTTTACCCATGCCTCACAGGAATTACACATAACGCAGGCCGCTATGAGTCAGCAGATCAAAGCACTGGAAAGCCAGCTCGGTACTATGCTTTTCGTCAGGTTACCGAGAGGTTTAGAGTTGACTGAAGCAGGCGCGGCGTACTTACCTGTGCTTCATGAATCTATTGAGAAAATGAACGAGGTGACTGACGAGCTGTTTGGTAAAGGAAGAAATAAGCTACTGAATGTTAGAGTTAATCTTGTCTTTTTTGTTAACTGGCTCGCTCCGCGTTTGCCCGATTTTTATGAGCGGTATCCGGATATCAACCTGAAGATCACCAGCAATATCTGGGTGAACAGCCAACAGAAGGCGCCTGATTGTGATCTAGAGATTATCTACGGCAACGGCCGATGGCAGCAGTATGAAGCTCGCAGGCTTACATGGGATCTGCTCCAACCGGTTTGCAGCCCAAACTACGCTTCCCGTTTCCAACGAAAACCCGTTCCTGAAGATATCGTCAATGAAAATCTGATACACGTTATCGGTTACGAAGACGGCTGGAATAGATGGTTTCAGTCGATTGGTATGCCATACACCGAATTTAACCTTGGCAGTCAGTTTGATACTTTAATCAATGCCTTTGAAGTAGCGGCTAACGGCGGTGGTATAGTTTTGGGGAGGAGTAGTTTACTTCAAGGGTATTTCGAAAGTGAAAAGCTTATCTCCTTATTTGAACAGGAAGTTTTAACAACAGAAGCTTTCTATTTGGTTAATCACAAATCCCGTTTCTTACATCCTCATGCTGAAGCTTTTATTGACTGGGTGATGGAAGAGGTTAATAACGATGAAGTAAATAATATACATCGCCCACTTTATAACTAGTCATTCCTAGTTGCATTAAAAAATTTATGACGAGACTAAATTTAAATTAATGGTCGCTAAAGTTTAAAGTTATTAACATCCGGCAATGAATTCACCTTTCGGTGGTTCTCATTCAATGATTATGTCTCTTTAGCAAGGAGCGAGATAAATGAGAAATGCATTGCCGTTTTCAGGTCTAAATGTTGTCGATTTTGGTCAGTATGTTTCTGGCCCAGCCGTCGCTATGATCCTTGCCGACTTAGGGGCCAATGTGGTTCATATTGACCCGCCTAACGGACCACTTTGGAAACATTCGGCCAACGCTGTTCTTAATCGGAATAAAACCAATATTCGGCTGGACCTAAAATCTGGCTTGGATCTCGATAGGGCTTTGTCCTTGTGTTCACAGGCTGATGTAATCATTGAAAACTTCCGTCCTGGCACTATGAAGAAGCTGGGTATCGATTTAGACACCCTGCGTGAAACAAACCCCAGCTTGATTACGCTTTCTCTGCCTGGCTTCGCTTCCAATGACCAACTACGCAAACAATGGAAAGCAACGGAAGCTGTGATTGCTGCTTCTTCTGGCGCCTTTAACGATATGGGTTACAACCGGGTATTAATGGGGTGTGATCCGAGCTTTTCCCCACTCACGCTGGGTTCTGCATACGCTACCATGTTGGCGGCAAGTGGTGTTTCATTGGCACTGTTTGATAGAGAAAAAAGTGGCCAAGGAGATCATATTGAAGTGCCAGTGGCTGCTGCTCTGATGGAAGGCCTTTCTTACAACTCCATCAATATTGAGGGCATGCCAGAGCGCTACCACACGATGCGGGAAAAAGAGATTGCCCGTCGCCGCGACGCAGGGCTCCCTATGGACGTCTCCTACGATGAGCTTCAAGAGTACCTCGACCCCTTTTTTCGTACCTACAAATGCAAAGATGGCCGCTATTTCTATGTGGTCTGTCCGTCACACCGTAACCATGCCCGTCGCTGCCTTGAGCTTGCTGGCATTTATGATGAGCTGGTGGCTGAAGGTCTACCAGACGTCGAAAACCTCTATCTTCCGCATTCTCAATGGGAAGCTGAAACGTCCATTGGTGTTTACCCTTTACCTGCGAACTGGGCTGCCAAAATCTCTGAGAAAATGAAGCGTGTCTTCATCACCAAAACATCTGAAGAATGGGGCAAGCTCTTTGGCGAAGGGGGAATTCCAGGCGCACCGCACCGCTCGACGCAAGAGTGGGTCAATGCACCTTATTCGCTGGAAAGCGGCCTTATCGTAGAAGTGAATGATCCTGAATATGGAGTAATGAAACAGCCCGGCCCTCTGGTGTGGTTTGAAGAGTTGGGTGAAGAGCTATGCGAGATAGTCCCGCGGAAATTTGCTGAATATCACGATGCGGAAAGGCTTTTTAGCCAAGCTGGACTGCCCAAGAACTGCGGAGCTTCGCCCAATGTCGAACCCGACCGCCAATGGCTCAAGGGCGTTCGTGTTCTCGACCTGACAAACGTCATTGCAGGGCCACATTCCACTGCGTTTTTGTCGCGATTTGGGGCAGAAGTAATCAAACTGGATCCGACCAAGCCAATGTATGATCCGCTGATTGGTGTGTTCTTCAGTTATCTCTCCAATATCGGGAAGAAGAGCTTGCTGCTCGATATGCTGACTGACGAAGGCAAACCCATTTTCGAAGCTTTGGTGAAGACCTGCGATATCGTCGTTATCAATGCGCCTTCACGCCAGGTTGAACCACTAGGGTTGAACGAAGAGCGCTTAAAAGCGATTAACCCAGACGTGATTTTCTGCCGCTTGGATTGTCTTGGAGGGCCTAAGCGCGGAGAGAAAACGGATTACATTGGCTATGACGATATCATTCAAGCAAACAGTGGCATCATGACCCGCTTTGGCGGCGCGGAAACACCGGAAGAACATGCTCATATTGGAACGCTGGATGTGAATTGTGGTTTCGCTGCTGGGCTCGCGATGTCGGTTGCTTTGTATGTGCGGGCGAAAACAGGACAAGTACTGCGCCCCAGAACGTCACTGTCATCGACGACCAATTTGGCACAGATTAAATACAGTCATGATTACGAAGGTGCGCCGCCGCGCGATGAGCCATCTGGTCGTGAAGCATTGGGTTATGATGCCTTGTCACACTTTTATCAAACTCATGATGGCTGGCTATATCTTGATGCGACGGAAGCCGATATCAATAAACTCGAAATGCTTGAAGAGCTCAGAGGTATTTCTACGTGCGACGAGGCAGGGCGCAAGGCCATGCTTGCGAATCAATTCAAACGTAAACCTAATGATGTTTGGCTTAATAAACTATCCCAGTTAGATGTTGCGGCAGCGCAAACACGCAGCATTGAATGGCTCAGAAAGCGTTACAGCCGCCCACAAGATGGGCAGGTTGGGTTTGATTCTGGCAGTTATGCGTTTTCGACCCATGACGAACACCCTAGTGGCTATGTAACGACCATGGTTGATCACTATTCGATTCGCCCGAAAGAAGCAAAGATTATCGCAGCCCCGCAAACTGAACGTTTCGGGCGTTCTAGCCGGAGAGTTTTAGGTGAGCTTGGATTTGGTGAGTCAGATATCCAGAGTTTGATAGACAAAGGTATTTTGAGTGATGGCTGGTCAGAAGAATTCCTGCCAAGCTGATACTAAAGGTCAGCAGACCCTAGATACATATTAGAGAGACTAAAAAGCCGTCGTTAAGACGGCTTTTTTCAATTTATTGGGTTTAGCGAAGCTGCCAAACGCGGTAGGTTTTACCTTTGATTTTCCCGCTGGAGAGTTTCTTCAAGGCTTTCTTCGCCACGTTGCGCTCAACGGCAACATAAGAACGGTAATCGGTGACTTTAATTTTGCCGACTTGTTTACCTTCAATGCCATTTTCTCCGGTCAACGCGCCAAGAATATCACCGGGGCGAACCTTGCTTTTCTTACCACCGTCAATGTGCAGTGTCACCATGGCAGGAGTGCGCGGCACGTTGTTCAATACGCTGGAATCCGGCAACGCTGAAGGTTTGATATCGCGCTCAAGATGATCTTCCAGCAATGCAACACGGTAACCATCCTCATCACCGAAGAAGGTATACGCAGCACCTTCGCTGCCTGCACGACCCGTGCGGCCGATGCGGTGAATATGAACTTCGGTATCGAACGCCATGTGGTAGTTAATCACCGCATCTAATGCTTCGATGTCCAAACCACGTGCAGCAACATCCGTCGCCACCATGATGTTGGTGCTCTTGTTAGCAAACTTCAAAAGCATTTGGTCGCGGTCGCGTTGCTCTAAATCACCATGTAGCGCAACCACAGAGAAGCCTTCGTTATCCAGTACTGCAGCCACGTCTTTCACGTCGCGCTTGGTGTTACAGAACACCACCGCACTTTCAGGCTGATGCTTCAGCAGCAGAAGCTGAAGTGCTTCCATACGCTCGCGATTATTTGCACAGCGGTAGAAATGTTGGGTAATGCTGGTGTCATCATGGTTTGATTCCACTTTCACCATCACTGGGTTTGCCATGATTTGTTTGCTGATGCTTTGGATTTGCGCCGGATAAGTAGCACTGAACAGCAGCGTTTGGCGGTCAGAAGGTACCTGGTCAAAAATAGCATCGAGCGCAGGTTGGAAACCCATTTCCAGCATGCGGTCAGCTTCATCCAGAATCAGAGTGTTCACTTCTTCCAGAGATAGGCGGCCTTTTTCCATGTGGTCCAGAATACGGCCAGGTGTGCCTACAATAATGTGCGCACCATGTTCCAGTGAGCCAATTTGAGGGCCAATAGGAACACCGCCACACAGTGTCAGCACTTTGATGTTATGAATACCACGTGCCAGCTTGCGGATTTCAATGGCGACTTGATCGGCCAGCTCTCTGGTAGGGCAGAGCACGAGTGATTGAACGCGAAAACGTTTAACGTTGAGTCGGTTCAGCAATCCAAGACCAAAAGCTGCTGTTTTGCCTGAGCCTGTTTTTCCCTGACCGATGACATCTTTCCCATCAAGTATGGAAGGTAGGCTCTGGGCCTGAATTGGCGTCATGGTTTTGTAGCCAATGTCATTGAGTGTAGAAAGCAATTCATCTTTCAACGGAAGTGTTGAGAATACTTGATTCGTCACAGGGAGAGTCTCGTTGTCAGTGCCGTTTGAGCGGCGAGTATATTCAGGGGCGCGACTATATCAGGAATGGTTGAAAACTGCGCGAAAACTTTGAAATAAAAAAAGCGGTCATAGACCGCTTTTTAGTGATACTAAAGTAATGGCGGATTATTGCGTTTCAACCATCTGCATGGCGCGCATCATCAGGCCACAAAGCATCACAGGCATGCCATTGAATACTTCTTCAAACTGCGCAAGTTCCGCAGCACCTTGTTCTTCCATCACGGCTAATGCAGCCTCTGGATCAAACAGCAGACTGATAGAAAGCAGGACACCGCCCAGAAGCGCGTTTTCTTGCGAATCTTCAGGCATCAGCGTTTCCCAGTCATCACGGCACAGTGTCCAGCCCTGCAGCATGCCTTCACAGTATTCGCGTGTAGCATCATTAACAATCTCGCTTTCGCTCAGCGCACAAGCTTCAGGCCACTGCCATTCGTTTGAAAGCAAAGCACCACGCTGTTCGTTCCACATCTCTACGATGATGTTTGCGAATTGTTCGAGTTGTTCATGGCTACCGAACGGCGCTTCTTCTTCACCACCCCACATAAATGCAAGCCATTCACTTGGGTCGATAAGGTGCGGGGCTGCGGCCATTGCAGTCACAAAGCCTTCTGTTTGCGTGGCGGAAAGCAGTTTTGGCTCCAATCCGTTTTCGGTAATAAATTGTGATAGCGAGATAGACATGAAAGGCTCTCTTTTCCTATGGAGGCTGACATTCTAACAGTCTGAGCTAAAAACGGAGAAAGAAAAGCGGTGAGAGCTTGGAAATCACACAATGTCGCTTGAATCTTAAACACTTGCATGGTTTTTTCAGAAATCTTATTGACCTTAAATCCGTGCTTCCCTATAGTAGCGCTCCGTTGAGGCGATAAGCCCAACGACAATATGGTGAGGTGTCCGAGTGGCTGAAGGAGCACGCCTGGAAAGTGTGTATACGGCAACGTATCGAGGGTTCGAATCCCTCCCTCACCGCCATATTCAAAACCCAAGCAGAAATGCTTGGGTTTTCTCGTTTCTGGCTCATGAAAATATGCGAGGGAGGGTGAGAGCCCTCAACTAGGGTTCGCACAGCGGCGGAGCCGCGCAACATCGGCTTGCCGATGGCCCCGAAGGGGTGAGGAACGAAGTGACGAATAATCCCTCCCTCACCGCCATATTTAAAACCCGAGCAGAGATGCTCGGGTTTTCTCGTTTCTGGCTTATGAAAATATACGAGGGAGGGTGAGAACCCTCGACTAGGGTTCGCAAAGCGGCGAAGCCGCGCAACATTGGCTTGCCGATGGCCCCGAAGGGGTGAGGAACGAAGAGACGAGTAATCCCTCCCTCACCGCCACTTAACTGCTTGATATAGCAGTATCTTATTTTTCAAATTTCCTTATTGTGACCAGATTGTGACCGATTCCTTCAGTTACAGCTTCACTTGCTCATATGCCTAATTCTGCGATTTCCTTTTGTTCCGATCGGATCGGTCTCCGATGAGATGCCGCTGTTCGGGACTCAAGCTACGACAAATTCATTTTCAAACGGCGCGGTTCACTACATAGCGGCGGTTTAAAGCGTTTGGATTAACCGGTAGCGACTTTCTTTTCCCAGGTCGATCGAGCACCAAAACGCATTTAACCACGCGGCAATATGCTCGGATCGTTGATAGCTGGGTAGAGAGCATCTGCCTCGACAGTGCTGACTACGGTACACATACGATGAGGAGAACCAAGCCTACGCTCATCTACCAGCGGTCTGGCAATCTACGACCGGTTCAACTGTTACTGGGTCATAGCAAGTTGGATAGCACCATCCGGTATCTAGGGGTAGAAGTGGACGATGCCCTAGAACTGTCAGAAGAGACGGAGGTTTAAGGTGGGGGGGGGGGGCGCACCATCGTGAGCACAGTTCATGTTCAGGAGAGGTGCGCCCGGCATCTTACGGGGCTGCTTATGCGCCCATTTCTGACATCGAGAGCAGGTGCACTGGGTTTCTGCTGAAGCAGGTTAAATTCCGTAAACCAGACATGCTCACCCTTTGAGGGTCATCGTCTCAGAGTATTTTGGTGGAGCTGGTGTTTCTGCAACAACGTGGAAAGGATGTTCGTCCCTTTGTTTCCTTCAGGCTCGGCCATTGGCTGGAATCGGCTGAGTCACATCAGAGGTGAGTCGATTAATTCCTTACCCATCACATCAGCAGCTTGGTTTAGAAGCTCTACGCATTGGTCGACCAGTGGGCCGTCAAATCGGAAAATGAGCCCTGAAATACTAAGCGCTCCCTTGAGGACACCGTCTGGTGTCAGTACTGGCACGGCTATGGCTGCTAGGTCCGGGTTTCGCTCACCCTTCGATAGGTACCAACCCTGCTCTCTTATCGCTTCAAATGGTTGCCCTTCAGCACCGGTGTAGGCCAGTAGTACGCGGCCCGCAGCTCCTCTTTTGATCGGAATCTCCGATCCTTCATTGATGTTATGACAGACCTCTCTTTTGGCATTTTCCCGGTACAGGCAGATACGGCTGTCACCGCTCTTGATGTAGAACGCGGCTGTTTCGTTTACAGCATCCCGTAGCTTTTCGAGCATCGGGCGGATAACGGTCTCGCTGTCGAAGCTCTTTTGGTAGATCGAGCCAAGTCGCCAAAGGGAAGGGCCAAGGCGGTAGCGGCCATCCAGCTGCTTGGAGATAAAGCCAAAATGCTCAAGCGATCCTATTAGCCGGAGAATCGTGCTCTTGTATAGACCGGTTTTATCGGAAATCTCCTTCAGCGTCAGAACACTCTGCTTATCACTGAAAGCATTTAGAACCGCCAGGGCTCTCTCAACGGCTTCTACGCGATCTTTTGCCATAACTTGAACCTCAAAGATATCTCAGCTGATTTTAACAGAATAGAACGCTATTGCATCTAGCATAACTTGTGATGTAGGATAGAACGCAGTTCTACAGAAGAGAACGCTACTATACTGTTAACAACAAAAGCACTTAGGTGTGCTGGAGGAAAAACAATGAAGGCTACCTCTCTGAAGTCAGCTGCTGCCGCTGCACTTATCCTTGGTTCCACCTTTGCTGCTGTTAGCGCAAACGCAGCCGATTTGGTTGTCAATGCGGTTTCGCCGACTTCTGACGACTACGCACTTTCCGTTACCTGGTCGAATATTCTGGCGAAGTCTGGAAGTGACAGCAGCATGACCGTAGTCGATAACGGAACTGTCAAAGGCCTACGAAAGCTGGCCAAGGGCCAAGTTGATGTGGCTGTCATTGGTGCTCCTCACTATCAGGACGCTGTTAATCGTTCTGGTAAGTTCAAAGCGGATCCTGAATCTCTAGTGAGCAATTACAAGAACGTCCGTGCTCTGTTCGCTATCAAGACCAGCGCGGGGCAGTACGTTGCTCGCGATGATGCCGGCGTAAAACAGTTCGGCGATTTCGCGGGAAAATCACTGGCGATCGGCCGGCCAGGAGGGAATGCGGGTCGTGTGACCGCGGCGATGCTTTCCGCCCATGGATTGGATATAAAAGGTGGTGATGTAGATGGTCAGCACCTCAAATATGGTCCTGCGCTGGAGCAGATGGCTAACGGCTCCATGGATGGCACGTTTGTTTGGGGTGGCCTTCCCCATGCCGCAGTTGATAACGCCTCGCGTACCATGGATCTGCGTTTTGTATCTCCTGATCCGTCCAAGATGGACACTTTTCGCAAGGCCATCACCAACGGCAAGTACTACGTACTGAAGAAGGTACCCGCCAAGACCATTGCCAAAGCATACGACGGGCGGGTCAAGGCAGATTCTGATATCTATTTCTGGACCTTCCCGATGATGTATGTGGTGAACAAGGATCTGAGCAACGATGTGGCTTATGAGATCACTAAGGCGCTGTGGGAAAACATCAGCGAAGTGAATGAAGTAAGCCTGGCGCTTTCTCTGATCTCCATTGACGGTGCCACTGAAGCCCTCTCGGCCGATCTTCACCCAGGTGCGGCCCGCTACTTCAAAGAAAAAGGCTTGATCAACTAACAACCTTTTCTTTGGCTTTGTGAGGAGGGTCTCGCTATGGGTACTTTTGGACAGTCAGCCGGATCTCAAGGCTGCGTCGAGGGTGGGGCTCTCCCCACTCTTCAATCAGCACGGATGCTGCTTGGTCAGCTCTGCTGCGTTGCATTGGCGGTTTTTATCCTATGGACAACCGCCTTCGGAAAATTTCCAGCCCAGGTGCAGTATGGGGTAGCCCTGCTGCTGGGGCTGGTTGCCATTCTCGCCTTTAAACCATTCCGACTTGTCGGTGTTAAACAATTTGGCCTCTTGGATCAGCTAATCACCCTGTTCTTTATCGTCCTGGCTGTCTCCAGCGGTATCTACTTTCTCCTCAACTACGAGGCGATTGCCGATATGCGCGAGGGACTACCCAATAACGCCGATCTGATTTGCTACGGGGCCGGGACCCTGGTGGTGTTGGAAGGGGCTAGGCGTGCCGAAGGATGGATTTTGATCAGCGTTGTCTTGGTCGCGCTTGTTTATCTCTTTTTCGGCCAGTTTTTCCCTAGTGTACTCGAGCATCGTCCCATGGATCCGGAAGAGGTGCTGGAAGTCTCTTACAGCTACCAGGGTATCTATGGCGTTGCATTGGGTGCGGTCGTGGATGTTGTATACGTCTTTGTCATCCTCGGGGTTGCGTTGCGCATCACCGGGGCTGGGGATTTCTTCAACTACATCGCAATGCGCTTTACCCGCAAGTATAAGTCGGGGCCTGCTCAGTGCGCGATCTTTGCGTCTGCCATGTTTGGCTCCATCAATGGATCTGCCCCTGCCAACGTATCCGCGACCGGGGTGTTGACGATTCCGATGATGAAGCGGGCGGGCTTCCCCTCGGCATTCGCTGGTGGTGTGGAGTCCACTGCGTCTTGCGTGGGGCAGATCATGCCGCCGATCATGGGTGTGGGGGCCTTTATCATGTCGGAAATTACCGGCATCGCCTACACCGACATAATGATCGCGGCCTGTGTCCCGGCGTTTCTGTTTATTCTGTCATTGGTATGTGCCGTGGCTTTTGAGGGCGGGCGTATCGGCCTGAAGGAACGCCAGGACGATCAGGACCTGAGTTTCAACCAAGAGCGATTAGCACAAGGTTTGACCTTGGTTGTCGGCTTTGGGTCTCTGGTGACCATGCTGCTGATGGGGTACTCACCCACCTTCTGCGGTTTGACTGCCACCGGTATTGTTCTGGTGATGTCCAACCTGTTTACCGCGACTCGGATGCGCTTGGCCGACGCGAAAGCATTTCTTATCGATGGGGGGCGGGACGGTCTGTCCGTGCTCGTATCCTGCGCTGCCATCGGCATCATCATTGGAGCAGTATCGACAACTGGGTTGGGAATCAAGCTTAACCAAGTTATCGTGGCCCTCGGCTCCCATGACTTATTGCTGGCGCTGGTAGTGGCCGCCATCTGTTCCATTGTTCTTGGCATGGGTTTGCCGACAGCGGCTTCCTACCTGATGGTGGTCTTTGTAGCCGGGCCGGCGATTATGAAGCTGGGGGTGCCCGAACTTCAAACCCATCTATTTGTTTTCTATTACGCCGTTCTATCGGCCATAACACCGCCGGTCGCATTGGCAATATTTGCTGCTGCGGCGATCTGCGGTGCCGGACCTATGCAGGTGGCGGGGAAAGCGTTGAAGCTGTCAGCCGTGGCTTTCGTCATACCCGTGGCCTGGATCTATCACCCGGAAATTAATCTTCAGGACCTTTCTTCCGAAACGGCACTATCGACTCTTTCGTATGTGCTGGCGCTGATCATCGCTACGGTGGGAGTTTCCGCCGGCCTGATTGGCTATTTCCGGAGCCACCTATCCTGGCTGGAGCGGCTAGTCCTAGTTATAAGCGCCGGTCTGGTTATCAGTTCGGTATCTGAAATTATCTATCTTGGGACGGCGCTTCTAGTTGGCGTGCTTGTCTTCAATTTTTTGAGGAGCCCAAAACATGTGTAAAGCTCTAAAATCGATTCGCGTACTCGACATGACCAATGTGCTGGCTGGGCCCTACTGCTGCCATCAGCTCGCCCACATGGGGGCTGAGGTCATAAAGGTGGAGATGCCAAAGAGCGGGGATTTGGCTCGTCAGTTAGGGGCCGATGCTGAGCTGAATCGCCAGAAGATGGGGATCTCCTTCCTGGCTCAAAATGCCGGTAAGAAATCAATCACGCTCGATCTCAAGCAGAATAGAGGCAAAGCGATACTGCGCCAATTAGTGAAGACAGCTGACGTTCTGGTGGAGAACTTCCGGCCGGGGGTGATGGATCGACTGGGGCTGGGTTACGAGCAACTCAAAGAGGAAAACCAGAGGCTGATCTATTGTGCTATCTCCGGCTATGGAGCCGACGGTCCCATGAAGAAGCTTCCAGCCTACGACCAGATTATCCAGGGGATGTCTGGGGTGATGAGCATTACCGGTGCGCCGGAAAATGCGCCCTACCGGGTGGGCTATCCCATTGCAGATACCATCGGGGGGATGACCGCAGCCTTTGCCGTCTCGTCCGCCATTGCGGGGCGCGGTGAATCCGGCGAAGGCTGCTTTATCGACGTTTCCATGCTCGAGTCCACGCTGGCGACCATGGGTTGGGTTGTTTCCAACTACTTGGTTGGTGAGAAAACTCCCGCGCCAATGGGTAACGACAATTTCACCGCCAGCCCGTCAGGCACCTTCAAGACCCAGGACGGCCTGATCAACATGGCCGCCAACAAGCAGGAACAGTTCGAATCGGTCTGCCAAGTAATCGACCGGCCCGAGTTGATAACCGATCCTCGCTTCGCCACCCGTCAGGCGCGCCTGGACAATCGCAATGCACTCACTTCGTTCATTGAAGGTGAATTTGCGCGTAAGCCGGCCAGTGAATGGGATCTGTTGCTGAACGGCGCCGGGGTGCCCGCCGGTCGTGTTCTCAGCGTGCCGGAAGCTCTTTCATTGCCCCAGGTTCAACAACGTGAACTCCAGGGAAGCTTTGATAACGTCTCTGGCATCGAGCGGGAGATCAAGATTGTCAGGACCGGATTCAAAGTCGATGGCAAGCGTCCCAAAGTCGATAGCCCTCCGCCTTCTTTGGGTGAGCATACCGAGGCTATCCTGAGCGAGTTGGGTTATGACAAAGAGGCACAGTATTCGCTGGTGGCGGAGGGGGTGGTATGAGCATTTCGAGACCCTCAGAGGGGATTGGTCGGGAAGTGTCCGATTGGTGGAAGACCGACGTCATCGAGATGGAGCCGGGTGTCATCCGTTACCACGGCTATCCCATTGAACAGCTGATCGGCAATCTCAGTTTTGCACAGATGATCTGGCTGATGGTGAGGGGCGATGTGCCGAGTCAAGGGCAGGCTGAGCTGCTCGATGCAGCCCTGATGTCTGCCGTCGATCATGGTCCTCAGGCGCCCAGTATCGCCATTGCCCGCATGGCGGCTACCTGTGGCGTCGGACTCAACAACGCGATGGCATCTGCCGTGAACGTGTTGGGCGATGTGCATGGGGGGGCCGGTGAGCAGGCCGTAGATATTTATCAAAACGTAGCGAAGCGCCTGGATCAGGGGGCGCGCCTGGAAGACGCGGTTTGCGCAGAGTTGGATCTATATATCGAACATCACGGAAAGTTTATCCCGGGATTTGGCCACCGCTTTCATCCTGTCGATCCCCGGGCTCCCCGGCTAATGGAGATCGTGCGTCAGGCCGCCGAAAAGAGCGTGGTCAGTGGACGTTTTGCAGCTATCGCCGATCGTATCGAGACGGAGCTGGCCGTGCGCAAAGGCAAACGTATTCCCATGAATATCGACGGGGCTACAGCTGTGATCTACGCTGAGCTCGATATGCCTGCGCCGCTTGCCCGGGGACTGTTTTGCCTTTCTCGTTCGGTGGGCATTTTGGCCCATGCCTGGGAGCAGACTGGTCAGGGTGGGCGCAATAAGGGGCCCATTCCGAGAAACTTGCTTTGGAGCTACACCGGACCCGAGAAACGGGATCTGATCCAGAATTAGAAGGGGTATATTGCATGAGTCTGTACGCGCCTCCCAAAGATCTATCGACGGCCATTTTCAGCGAAGTTCCCGAACGTTTCCGGCAGCCGGATAAACCCTCAGACTGGGTCGCTGCCAACAAACCCGGGCAACAGGTCCACAGCTTTCTCGAAGGTCCTTCCTTCGACCGGCAGGGGAATCTCTACGTAACCGATATCCCTTACGGCCGAATTTTTAGAGTCACCCCGGGCGGAGAGTGGGAACTGGTTGTCGAGTATGATGGCTGGCCCAATGGGCTAAAGATCCATCGGGATGGTCGTATCTTCGTCGCGGACTACAAAAACGGCATCCTGCTCTTGGATCCAGAGTCACGTGCGATATCGCCCTTTCTCACCCACAATCGCAGCGAGAGCTTTAAAGGGGTAAACGACCTGATCTTCGATTCGAAGGGGACCCTCTATTTTACCGACCAGGGTCAGACCGGTATGCACGACCCCACGGGTCGGGTGTTTCTCTACTGCTTCGAAACAGAGCAGCTGACGACATTGATCTCCAATGGGCCAAGCCCCAACGGCCTGGTGCTGAGTCCGGACGAGAAAACTCTCTATGTTGCGATGACCCGCGGTAACGCAGTTTGGCGTCTTCCCATGCTGCCGGGTGGGACGACGTCTAAAGCAGGTGTCTTCACCGCAATGGCGGGTGGCGTTAGTGGTGCCGATGGCATGGCGGTCGATTCTGAAGGCAACCTATTTGTATGTGATGCGGGGAATGGATGCGTATGGGCCTTCTCCCGATTTGGAGAACCTCTGTACCGTATCCGCAGTTGTACCGAGGGGCGCACCATTACCAACCTGGCCTTTGGCGGTGAAAAGAATAGTTCGCTATTTATCACCGATTCCTCAACCGGGACTATTCTGCGGGCGGATCTAGATCTCCCAGGGCAGCCGATGTACTCCCATATGGCGGATGAGTAAAAGGGTTCGGGTAGATGCCACGAATTGCAGTTGTTTCGAATAATCCCTCCCTCACCGCCATATTCAAAACCCGAGCAGAGATGCTCGGGTTTTCTCGTTTCTGGCTTGTGGGCGTTCTATTCAGCGCATTAAGGCTAGGTAACTTCCATACACTTCATAGAGAAACCGCAAAGCGAAACCACCTTCGTAGACACCTGTAATATGAAGGGGGGCCCAAAGCATACCTGCTATGGCAATCACGCCGAGAAACTTCCAGCTCGGAGGTTCTTTGAAAGAAGCATTTCCTGAGATGATCGACAACAGTAAAATACATGTCATCGAGAATATATGCATGCTAAGCCAGCGACCCCAATCAATACCTACGAAGTAGAGTGGCGCAAAGGGAAGACCGCTTATCAGTGCTAAATATAAATACTTCCTTTCGTTTAGTCTAAATAGCAGCATCAGTAAGGGGAGTGCTGCTCCAATGTATGCGAGCGGGAAAATGACAGCCATATCTATCACGGATATTGTACTGAAGCGTGTTTTTACGTCGCCAAGATCTTTGTTGAGCCAATTGATAGACCCCTCGCAAACGTGGTTTGACACGCCTCTTTCAAGCAATGGTGCACAAACGCGTGCAACGTCATCAACCTCTTTGTTGGATAGGTGGTAGTACAAAGCATGGCAAGCTAGTAACGCTGACAAAATGGCTAGCACTAGTAGAAATTTGGGTTGAGCTGAGGTGCGATACCAGATGGAAAGACAAAGTAGAACCAAGGGAAGGAAAAGCACATTTACTTCATGACCATACACGGCCAACGAAAACAGCAAAGTCCCTAACATTGCCCAGGCAACGCTATTTACTCTAAAAGCATAGAGAAGGGTGAGTAGGGCAGTGAAAGCGACAAGCTCTTTTCGGAAAGCCCCATCTGGATCTACAACCCAGAAAATCGCGAATAGCCCGGGAGAAGCCAGCAGCAATGCAAATGCCAGATTTTGAAAGCTTGCAAAACTCACCAGTTTTCCCAGCAGGAAGAAGCTTAGAATGACGAGTGAAGCTTGAAAAGCCCCGACAATAATTATCGGGCTTACGTTGAGGACATCACTTATCCCGATAAAGAGCGTGCCCAACGGACCTCGTCTTACATCTGCATTCAAGGTATTTACCAGCCAGTCGCCTTGCTTCCATTTGTGTCCCCCATTGGCTAGAACATCTGTTGCCAGTTCTGATAACAGAAAGCCAGCACCAAATATCAGGAACGATGCCATCACAAATTGAAAGATGGTGTAGGGGTTGCGGAGCAAACGGTCCATAGCTAAATGCTCATACGTTTGAAGGCAAATTCAGGGATACTACGAATCACCATCATGATAATGCTCCAGATAGTTTTAACGTAAACCACATCCTTATTTTGCCTCACTGCCTGAAACACTTTCGTGGCCACTTCTTCTGGCTTCGCGGTAAGCTTTTTCGGTAAGTCTAATCCTTCTGTCATTTGAGTTTCGACAAACCCGGGCAGCACAGTAATGACCTGTACCCCTTTTTTTGACAAACGGTTTCTTAGCCCGGATAGGAATGCGGTAAATCCGGCTTTGGCGGAACCATAGACATAGTTGGTTGCACGACCTCTTTCTCCGGCAACAGAACTGATGCCGATAAGTGCGCCTTTGCCTTGCTGCTCAAAGCGGTTGGCAAAAACACTCAAAATACTAGCTGGGCCTTCGAAATTGCTTCTCATGACCATGGCAGCATCTTCGGTGCTGCGCTCACTTTGCGATTGTTCACCCATATACCCCACGGCAGAAATGACAATGCCTGGGGCTGGAGAAAGCGATGTCGCCCAATCCTCATGACTAGCTGTGTCCAGCGCATCGAACTCTACTAAGTCCACATTAACCTCATGACGTAATGAGATATCGCACTTTTCTCTATCTAATGAAGAGGCATTTCTTGCTGCCAGATAAATTGGGTGCCCAGAAGAGGCAAATCGATGGGCAATGGCGAGGCCAATATCTGAGCGGCCACCTAAGATAAGAACCGGTTGCTTACTCATAAACTTAGCCTCTCAGATTGTTCGGAACAGAAAACAGTGTCAGCACTGAGTGTTTTGCGCTGCGCAACAAAATCGGTGACGCGGGTATCACTCTCTTTGAGGGTAGAACTTGGAAGACGGGCATCTTTGGCGAGATAGAAACGTCCGCCGTGCTCCACCGTGATGTCATCGAGTTCGCTAATCAAGTCGAGGTTGCGTTCGTCTGCTGGAAAGTCGAGAGCGAGGGTATAGCCTTCCATAGGAAAGGAAAACAGACTTTCTTGTTTGCCAAACCGTTTGAGCACTGCTAAAAATGAACCGCAACCGGAATCAGATATACGGGTTAGAAGTGCAGTCATGCCCGCTTTCGCTTTATCCAAAGGGATGACGCATTGGAACTGGGCAAATCCACGCTTTCCATAAATGCGATTCCACTCGAGAATGGCATCTAATGGGTAGAAATAGCTTTCCCAATCAACCAGTACTTCAGCAGTCTTTCGCTTCCCGGCCTCGAAATACAGGGAGTTGAAGGCGCCAACAGAGGCTTTATTGAGTGTCCATCCCGGGAGATCAAAAGGTACCCGAATCTGCCGTTTGCTAGTAAAAGCAAATGGGTTGTCGCCATGCTTCTCCTGAAGTTCGCTGATCCTGGCATGCTCTCCGAGCATAACGACTGAGCGACCAAGAGCCTCTCCTTTGGCGAGGCAATCAATCCAGGCAACAGAGTATTTCACATCGAGATTGGTCTCGAAGGCGTCGATGGCCTTTTCCAAATTTTCAGCTACCAAGGTTTTCTGCTTTATCCAACCCGTTTCAACTGGGGCCAGCCTGATTGCCGCGCGGAGTATGACGCCCGTCAAACCCATGCCTCCAATTGTTGCGCGGAACAGTTGTTTGTTTCGTGTTGGAGAGCAACGTTTTGTTTCGCCAGTAGCCAGCATAATCTCTATCCAATCAACGTAATTGGCCATGCTGCCGTCTTTATGGTGGTTTTTTCCGTGCACATCGGCAGCAAGCATACCGCCCAAAGTGACAAACTTGGTGCCGGGCGTGACGGCTGGGAACCAACCACGCGGAAGAAAGGTTTCGATAATGTCATTTAACAGAACACCGGATTCGGCGATTAACTGACCTTTTTTGTCATCGAACTTGAGCATTCTGTTGAAATGCCGCATTTGGATGGTATTGCTTTTAGAAATAGCGCTATCGCCATAAGCGCGGCCATTACCTCTGGCAATGGCATCGCCTTTTTGGATGGCGTCGGCAATTTGCTGTTCCGTGCGTGGAGCCGTTGATGATGCTTCAATGACGGGGAAGCGTCCCCACCCACTTAACTTCATGTCGTCAGTTCTCCTTTCGATGAAGGTTGAACGGCGTTAAATACCAACTCTTTGTCGAGGCGGTATTTCATGACATATCCTACTGAGAGCCCAATAATTGCGCCGATTTCGCGCATGTTATCGGTTTGCCAGTAAAGCCAGAATGCGGCCTCACTACCCCAAAATACGCAGGTTGTAATAACGCCCGTTAGGGTATAGCGAGAAAACTGACTACTGTTCGCTATAATTCCCTTGGCTTGGTCAAAGAAAATCCATTTTTTATCAAGAATATATTTGCAGATTAGTCCTGTTATTGTCCCTGCGCCAATCGCGAGAATGAGCGCAATACCTGACTGTTCGAAAAACAGGATCAGTCGCTGGGTGGCGAGATTCACCAAGGTCGCGACCATTGCAAAAACGGCGTAGCGACTGGCCAACATCACTTTGCTCATATTGCTGCTCCAAGAAAGGCAAATGCAGCAATAAGCAGAAAACAGAGCCTGCTCATCTGATCCTTCACAGCATATACGATGGGATCGTCATGCATTTTCCCCCGAGATGTCACCCATACCATTCGTGAAACCCAATAAAGCAACACGAGGCAGATGCCCCAGAGAGCTGCCGGAAAATTGTAAAGATCTGCCACCGATGGTGAATTGACGTAGAGTGCCATCACTAGCACTGACACATAGCCAGATGAAATGGCAATTTGGGAAACTAGTGACAAGTCAGATACTCGATATCCTCGTCCTTTTGCTTCAAGTAACCCTCGCTCCGCGCTATCGACCAACTCCGCCTGACGTTTTACCGTAGCGAGGGAGAGGAAGAAGAAAGTTGAGAACGCGAGAAGCCAGACCGAGAGCTCAATACCTGTTGCTGCACTGCCAGCGACAAGTCGGATTGAATAAAGACCAGCCAGCAAACAAATGTCCACAATGGGCTTTTGTTTTAGGAGGAACGAGTAGAGTGATGTCGTTAAGAAGTATCCAATCAAAACTGCGAGAAAAAGAGGCGACAGTGTAAGAGACATCAAAAAACTGGCAATCAGTAACCCTGACACCATCCATGTTCCGTGGGCAATTGGGATTTCTCCAGAGGCAAAAGGGCGCTTACATTTGCGGGGGTGTGCCCTGTCGGAAGCTAAGTCCACCAGATCATTGAGTACATAAACCCCGGACGCTAAAAGGCTAAATGTGATAAACGCTAGAAGAGATGCTGTCAGCGTGACTGCGTCAAACTGGTGGGCGAGCAGCATAGGAAGAAAGATTAGGACATTCTTTAGCCATTGGTGCGGTCTAAGCGCTCTTAAATAGGACGATATTTTGGAGGATGAGGGAGAGAGATGCTCAGCATTTTGGTCGATGGATTGGGCTTTTCTTTTAAGAGACTCAGAAGCATTGACTGTGATTGTGTGAGAAGCACTTTGCCAAACAGGGATGTCCGCTTCTGCATCACCAACATAAACATAACCAGAATCTTTGTAATTCTCAGTGAGGAATCTGGCTTTTTCTTCACCCTTAAGATTGGTGACACCATTGGAGCCATAGGTTTCGTCAAAGATATCGAGGTGTTCTGCTATTTTTCGAGCGACCGTTTCATCACTGGCTGTTACTAAGGCAGTGCGACCGCCTTTGGTTCGCCACTCTTTGACGTAGCCAATGACATCTTCGTTGTAGGGGAGGGTCTTGGAATCGATATCGGAGTGTGAGACCAAACAGCGTTTGAGGGCGGCTTTTCCTTGCATGAGTGCTTGAACCGCGAGAAAAGCATTCCGCCAATTCTTTCCGACAGCATTCCAGAATGTTTCGTAGAGAATGTCTGAGCGTAAGAGTGTGCCATCTAAATCGACGACGAGTGTAGGCTTCGGAATTAAGCTCTTTTTCTGAAACTGCATAGAGCTGCCCCCAATTTGATAGTCAAACACAAGACTTCGGCAAAGAAAGTCCATGACGCTTAACAATCAATTTAGCTCATGACTTGGGGTTTATCTATGTTTAAATTGTTGAATATAAAGGGTATTTTTTCTTTTTGAGTCTCAGTCTGACTCGCAAAATAAAAAAGCCCGATAAGTACCGAGCTTTATTGAATTTTACCGTTGGGAGGCATCGCACTCCGATTGCAATTCACTGTGTTTACAGTACGCCGCCCCAGTACATCGCGTTCGCTAGAGTGAAAGCGATAGTCGCGCCCATCAGGACGAAAAGTGGAATGTAGTTAGTAATTTTAACGGCGATCTTTTTTGACACAATGTTTACCTCTTTGTGAATCATTGCACAAATTATGCACTTTAATGTGACTTGCATCAATATTAAATGAATGGTGTTTTATTTTTTATTTTAGTCGGTGATTAGTGACTTTCTCTATCTATTCGGAAAGATGGATGGGTTATGCAGGGTTATATTTAGGAAAAGAAAAAAGCCAGCGAATTATTCGCCGGCTTTTCAATATATTATGAGATTTAGTCAATAATGATTTTTGACTGGATGATCATGGCATCAATAACCGCAGAACTGATCTGGTCATTGTTCAATCCTGTTGAATCGACGCCGTATGCAGTGGCTAAATCTGAAACCGAGACATTGTCTAACGCGATTGTTTGATCGACACCGGCACCTGATGAAGCAACATTGATGACCGCGTCACCACTCGCATTATCAAATACTGACAGATAGTCTCCGATATTTTCTTCACTTTCTCCCTGAAGTAGATCAGCCAGACTTAAAGTGTCCAGAGTGGTATCAAAATCGGCTATCTGATCCTGAGCGGGAGTTGCGCCAGTTCCCTGATCGCCAGCATTAAAGGCGAAAATGTCACTGTCGTCTCCACCGAATAAGATATCGTCTCCTTGGCCACCAGTAAGAATGTCATCACCCATTCCGCCATCAAGTATGTCATTCCCTGCACCACCGCTGAGCACATCGTCTCCAGCGAGACCAAGCATGATGTCTTCGTCGCCCAAGCCCGACAGCAAATCGCTTTCACTACCTCCAAGTGCCGTCGTTTGGCTCAGATCAACCAAATCACTCAAACCCGTTGTCACGTCAGTGGCGTAATATGACGCAATACTGCTTCCAGACTCGCCAATCACAATCTGGATGTCAGAGGTAATGCCATCATTGGCAGTGAAGGTGATGGTGTCTTGAAGCGTCTGTCCGTCTGGGATGTTCGCGAGAAGCGTTGGATCCAAAGTATATGTCCAGGTACCGTTCGCTAGCTGAGCGGAGCCATACTGACCTTGTTCGGTAGTGTCTGGGAAAATACCTGTTTTTGTCCCAGATGAATCTACCAGAACTAGTGTGCCGGAAACTGTTGGCGGTGTTCTTTGTTCTGCGGTGTCGTTGATGGCGTCTCCCAGCGTTACTGTGGCAACGTCGCTTTCATTACCCAAAGAGTTAATCGCTTTATAGGTAAACGAAGCATCAGTAGTATCGACTGATACTGCTGAGACACTAGCGACGGTAAGGTTGGTGTTTCGGTTGGCAGTGATATACATACGTAGCTCGTCAAAACTGCCCGCATCACTCACATTTATGGTTGTTGTGCCGGTATTGTTTGAGGCTTCATAAATGTTTTCAAAAGAAAACTCGTTAACGACTTGGCCATCTTTAAGTGCGATAAAGTTCACTACCCCATTTGCGGGTCGGGTATTGGAGAAATTCGCATAGGCACTGTTCACGAGAATATCTACGCTAGTGACACTTGAATTACCTGTGAAATCAAAAATTAGTACTTCGTTGCCAGAGGAACTTAATTCGCGATCACTGCCTACCCCAATGCCATCTTCACCGGTAGCAAATTCCCAGATGACTGGTGCGTCAGTAATCGTACTGCCTAAGTCTGGTTTAGTGCCTGAAAAGGTTCCCCCGGTTACAGTCATACCATCAGTAACAATCGTAGATTGCGTAGAGCTCGTTATGTCCGCTGAAGAGAATGTTTTCGATACTTTATCGGGCTCAAAAACAAAATCAGTGTTATCTGGCAGTGTATCTCCAACAGCTACAGCGACTTGGTTTCCACCCGTGTCGAGGTAGTAAAGTGTGCCGTTATCCGGCAGTGAAGTGATGTTGATTGATGTTATCAGTGAGTCTCCACTATTGGCATCATCAACCAAATCAGACGTATAGTCGGCCAAAGAAAACGAAACGCTGCCATTGGAGGTATCTTCCTCAAAGCCAGGGGAAGCGGCGTCAGGTGTAAGGTTGACGATGACACTACCTGTATTTTTGCCATGGAGATAAGGCTCAACATCTATTACCGAAGTTTCAACAATGCCAGGTACTGAAGGCTGTTCTTCAAAACCACCGCCGGAGGTGCTGTCGACAGAGACGGTAAACACATCAGAATCTGACGTTTCAATATTTTGGTCATCCAGGGTATCGACGGTGAAGTTAACGGAAGTGGTGTGCGCCGCGATCACCACATCACGGGTAACAGGTGTCACATCGCCATCTTCTGATGTCTTATGACCCACAACAACCGTGACAGTAAAGTCCGCTGTCGGTGCTTCCGACAGGGTGAGGGTGTAGCTGGCCGCTTCGCCTTCATTCACTGAGGCATCACCGGTCAATGTCAGGGTTGGTGCATCCGTGGTGGTGCCGTCGTTGATGGTGGTTTCGACGGCAGCCGGTGCGGTGGGTTGCGCCTCAAAGTCACCGCCGGAGGTGCTGTCGACCGAGACAGTAAACACATCGTCATCGGCGGATTCATTCAGGCTGTCATCCAGGGTATCAACGGTGAAGTTAACGGAAGTGGTGTTCGCCGCGATCACCACATCACGGGTCACTGGGGTGACATCGCCATCTTCCGAGGTCTTGTGTCCCACAACAACCGTGACAGTGAAATCAGTGGTCGGTTCTTCACTGAGCGTCAACGTGTAGTTGGCTGACTCGCCCTCATTCACCGACGTATCGCCAGTCAAGGTGAGAGTTGGCGCGTCTGTCGTGGTGCCATCATTGATCGTCGTTTCCACGGCAGCCGGGGCCGCTGGTTGCGCCTCAAAGTTACCGCCAGTTGTGCTGTCAACAGAAACAGTAAACACATCGTCATCGGCGGATTCATTCAGGCTGTCGTCTAAGGTATCAACGGTAAAGTCGACCGAAGTGGTACCAGCAGTAATGACTACATCGCGGGTCACCGGTGTGACATCGCCGTCTTCCGAGGTTTTATGTCCAATGACCACAGTGACCGTAAAGTCCGCGGTTGGAGCTTCGCTGATCGTCAATGTGTAGCTGGCCGATTCACCTTCATTCACTGAGGCATCACCAGTCAGCGTCAGGGTCGGCGCATTCGTGGTGGTGCCGTCATTGATCGTCGTTTCTACGGCAGCCGGCGCCGCTGGTAGCGCCTCAAAGTCACCGCCGGAGGTGCTGTCAACAGAAACAGTAAACACATCATCATCTGCCGACTCATTCAGGCTATCGTTCAGGGTATCAACGGTGAAGTTAACGGAAGTGGTGTTCGCCGCGATCACCACATCACGGGTGACAGGTGTCACATCGCCATCTTCTGACGTTTTATGACCCACAACCACTGTGACGGTAAAGTCTGCTGTGGGAGCTTCCGACAGGGTAAGCGTGTAGCTGGCTGATTCACCCTCATTCACTGACGTATCGCCAGTTAAGTTGAGAGTTGGCGCGTCTGTCGTAGTGCCGTCATTGATGGTGGTTTCAACGGCAGTCGGCGCCGCTGGTTGCGCCTCAAAGTTACCGCCGGAGGTGCTGTTGACCGAGACAGTAAACACATCGTCATCGGCGGATTCATTCAGGCTGTCGTCCAGGGTATCAACGGTGAAGTTGACGGAAGTAGCGTTGGCGGCGATCACCACATCACGGGTGACAGGGGTGACATCGCCATCTTCTGACGTCTTGTGACCCACAACCACGGTGACAGTAAAGTCTGCCGTCGGTGCTTCAGATAGGGTAAGCGTATAGCTGGCAGCTTCGCCTTCGTTGACTGACGTATCGCCAGTTAAGGTGAGAGTTGGCGCATCCGTGGTGGTGCCGTCATTGATGGTGGTTTCCACGGCAGCCGGGGCCGCTGGCTGAGCCTCAAAGTCACCGCCGGAGGTGCTGTTGACCGAGACAGTAAACACATCATCATCTGCCGACTCATTCAGGCTGTCATCCAGGGTATCAACGGTGAAGTTGACCGAGGTAGTGTTCGCCGCGATCACCACATCACGGGTGATAGGGGTGACATCGCCATCTTCTGACGTCTTATGACTCACAACCACGGTGACGGTAAAGTCTGCCGTCGGTGCTTCAGATAGGGTAAGCGTATAGCTGGCAGCTTCGCCTTCGTTGACTGACGTATCGCCAGTTAAGGTGAGGGTTGGCGCGTCTGTCGTGGTGCCGTCATTGATGGTGGTTTCCACGGCAGCCGGAGCCACTGGTTGCGCTTCAAAGTCACCGCCGGAGGTGCTGTTGACCGAGACGGTAAACACATCATCATCTGCCGACTCATTCAGGCCATCGTTCAGGGTATCAACGGTAAAGTCGATCGAAGTAGTGTTGGTGGCGATCACCACATCACGGGTGACAGGTGTCACATCGCCATCTTCTGATGTCTTATGACCCACAACCACGGTGACGGTAAAGTCTGCTGTGGGTGCTTCGCTGAGTGTCAATGTGTAGCTGGCTGAGTTGCCTTCAACGACCGAGGCATCGCCTGTCAATGTCAGTGTCGGTGCGTCTGTGTTTGTACCATCATTGATGGTGGTTTCCACGGCAGCCGGAGCTGCTGGCTGCGCCTCAAAGTCACCGCCGGAGGTGCTGTTGACCGAGACGGTAAACACATCGTCATCGGCGGATTCATTCAGGCTGTCGTTCAGGGTATCAACGGTAAAGTCGACCGAAGTAGTGTTGGCGGCGATCACCACATCACGGGTGACAGGTGTCACATCGCCATCTTCTGATGTCTTATGACCCACAACCACGGTGACGGTAAAGTCTGCTGTGGGTGCTTCTGATAGGGTAAGTGTGTAACTGGCAGCTTCGCCTTCGTTCACTGACGCATCGCCCGTTAATGTCAGGGTAGGTGCATCCGTGGTGGTACCGTCGTTGATGGTGGTTTCCACGGCAGCCGGCGCTGCTGGCTGCGCCTCAAAGTTACCACCAGTTGTGCTGTCAACAGAAACAGTAAACACATCGTCATCGGCGGATTCATTCAGGCTGTCGTTCAGGGTATCAACGGTAAAGTCGACCGAAGTAGTGTTGGCGGCGATCACCACATCACGGGTCACTGGGGTGACATCGCCGTCTTCCGAGGTTTTATGTCCAATGACCACAGTGACCGTAAAGTCCGCGGTTGGAGCTTCGCTGATCGTCAATGTGTAGCTGGCCGATTCACCTTCATTCACTGAGGCATCACCAGTCAGCGTCAGGGTCGGCGCATTCGTGGTGGTGCCGTCATTGATCGTCGTTTCTACGGCAGCCGGCGCCGCTGGTTGCGCCTCAAAGTCACCGCCAGACGTGCTGTCAACCGACACGGTAAACACATCATCATCTGCCGACTCATTCAGGCTATCGTTCAGGGTATCAACGGTGAAGTTAACGGAAGTGGTGTTCGCCGCGATCACCACATCACGGGTGACAGGGGTGACATCGCCATCTTCTGACGTTTTATGACCCACAACCACTGTGACGGTAAAGTCTGCTGTGGGAGCTTCCGACAGGGTAAGCGTGTAGCTGGCTGATTCACCCTCATTCACTGACGTATCGCCAGTTAAGTTGAGAGTTGGCGCATCCGTGATGGTGCCGTCATTGATAGTCGTTTCTACGGCAGCTGGTGCGGCTGGCTGCGCCTCAAAGTCACCGCCGGAGGTGCTGTTGACCGAGACGGTAAACACATCATCATCTGCCGACTCATTCAGGCTGTCGTCCAGGGTATCAACGGTGAAGTTGACGGAAGTAGCGTTGGCGGCGATCACCACATCACGGGTGACAGGGGTGACATCGCCATCTTCCGAGGTCTTGTGACCCACAACCACGGTGACCGTAAAGTCTGCTGTCGGTGCTTCGCTGAGTGTCAATGTGTAGCTGGCTGATTCACCCTCATTCACCGACGTATCGCCAATCAGTGTTAGGGTTGGCGCATCCGTGGTGGTGCCGTCATTGATAGTCGTTTCCACGGCAGCCGGCGCCGCTGGCTGCGCCTCAAAGTCACCGCCGGAGGTGCTGTTGACCGAGACAGTAAACACATCATCATCCGCCGATTCATTCAGGCTGTCATCAAGGGTATCAACGGTGAAGTCGACGGAAGTGGTGTTCGCCGCGATCACCACATCACGGGTGACAGGGGTGACATCGCCATCTTCTGACGTCTTGTGAGCCACAACAACCGTGACAGTAAAGTCTGCCGTCGGTGCTTCCAACAGGGTAAGCGTGTAGCTGGCTGATTCCCCCTCATTCACTGACGTATCGCCAGTTAAGGTGAGAGTTGGCGCGTCTGTGTTTGTACCATCATTGATCGTCGTTTCCACCGCCGCTGGAGCCGATGGCTGGGCCTCAAAGTCACCGCCGGAGGTGCTGTTGACCGAGACGGTAAACACATCATCATCTGCCGACTCATTCAGGCTATCGTTCAGGGTATCAACGGTGAAGTTGACCGAGGTGGTGTTCGCCGCGATCACCACATCACGGGTGACAGGTGTGACATCGCCATCTTCTGACGTCTTGTGACCCACAACCACGGTGACAGTAAAGTCTGCCGTCGGTGCTTCAGATAGGGTAAGCGTATAGCTGGCAGCTTCGCCTTCGTTGACTGACGTATCGCCAGTTAAGGTGAGAGTTGGCGCGTCTGTCGTGGTGCCGTCATTGATGGTGGTTTCCACGGCAGTCGGAGCCACTGGTTGCGCTTCAAAGTTACCACCAGTTGTGCTGTCAACAGAAACAGTAAACACATCGTCATCGGCGGATTCATTCAGGCTGTCGTTCAGGGTATCAACGGTAAAGTCGACCGAAGTAGTGTTGGCGGCGATCACCACATCACGGGTCACTGGGGTGACATCGCCGTCTTCCGAGGTTTTATGTCCAATGACCACAGTGACCGTAAAGTCCGCGGTTGGAGCTTCGCTGATCGTCAATGTGTAGCTGGCCGATTCACCTTCATTCACTGAGGCATCACCAGTCAGCGTCAGGGTCGGCGCATCCGTGGTGGTGCCATCATTGATGGTGGTTTCCACGGCAGCCGGCGCCACTGGTTGCGCTTCAAAGTCACCGCCGGAGGTGCTGTTGACCGAGACAGTAAACACATCGTCATCGGCGGATTCATTCAGGTTGTCGTTCAGGGTATCAACGGTGAAGTTGACCGAGGTAGTGTTCGCCGCGATCACCACATCACGGGTGACAGGGGTGACATCGCCATCTTCCGAGGTCTTGTGTCCCACAACCACGGTGACCGTAAAGTCTGCTGTTGGTGCTTCGCTGAGTGTCAATGTGTAGCTGGCTGACTCGCCCTCATTCACCGACGTATCGCCAATCAGTGTTAGGGTTGGCGCATCCGTGATGGTGCCGTCATTGATAGTCGTTTCTACGGCAGCTGGTGCGGCTGGCTGCGCCTCAAAGTCACCGCCGGAGGTGCTGTTGACCGAGACGGTAAACACATCATCATCTGCCGACTCATTCAGGCTGTCGTCCAGGGTATCAACGGTGAAGTTGACGGAAGTAGCGTTGGCGGCGATCACCACATCACGGGTGACAGGGGTGACATCGCCATCTTCCGAGGTCTTGTGACCCACAACCACGGTGACCGTAAAGTCTGCTGTCGGTGCTTCGCTGAGTGTCAATGTGTAGCTGGCTGATTCACCCTCATTCACCGACGTATCGCCAATCAGTGTTAGGGTTGGCGCATCCGTGGTGGTGCCGTCATTGATAGTCGTTTCCACGGCAGCCGGCGCCGCTGGCTGCGCCTCAAAGTCACCGCCGGAGGTGCTGTTGACCGAGACAGTAAACACATCATCATCGGCGGATTCATTCAGGCTGTCATCAAGGGTATCAACGGTGAAGTTGACGGAAGTGGTGTTCGCTGCGATCACCACATCACGGGTGACAGGGGTGACATCGCCATCTTCTGACGTCTTGTGACCCACAACTACGGTGACGGTAAAGTCTGCTGTTGGAGCTTCCGACAGGGTGAGCGTGTAGCTGGCAGCTTCGCCTTCGTTGACTGACGTATCGCCAGTTAAGGTGAGAGTTGGCGCATCTGTGTTTGTACCATCATTGATGGTGGTTTCCACGGCAGCCGGCGCCACTGGTTGCGCTTCAAAGTCACCGCCGGAGGTGCTGTTGACCGAGACAGTAAACACATCGTCATCGGCGGATTCATTCAGGCTGTCGTTCAGGGTATCAACGGTAAAGTCGATCGAAGTAGTGTTGGCGGCGATCACCACATCACGGGCCACTGGGGTGACATCGCCATCTTCGGTGGTTTTGTGACCCACAACAACCGTGACAGTAAAGTCCGCTGTTGGAGCTTCCGACAGGGTAAGCGTGTAGCTGGCTGATTCCCCCTCATTCACTGACGTATCGCCAGTTAAGGTGAGAGTTGGCACGTCTGTCGTGGTGCCGTCATTGATGGTGGTTTCCACGGCGGCCGGAGTTGTTGGTTGCGCCTCAAAGTCACCGCCGGAGGTGCTATTGACAGAGACGGTGAAGACATCATCATCGGCGGATTCATTCAGGCTGTCATCCAGGGTATCAACGGTGAAGTTGATGGAAGTGGTATTGGCCGCTATCAAGACATTACGTGTGACTGGCTGAATATCGCTATCTTCGGTGGTCCTATGACCAACCGTCACTGTAACAGTGAAGTCGGAGTTAGGTGCTTCAGACAAGGTGAGTGTATAACTGGCCGATTCACCCTCCCTAACTGAAGTATCACCCATTAAAGTCAGTGTTGGTGCATCTTTTGTTGCGCTGTCTTCGATTGTGGTCTCTATGGCTTCAGGTGCATCCGGCTGACCTTCGAATTCGCCTCCTGTTGAGCCAGTTACCGCAACTTGGAAAACGTCAGTATCTTTGCTCTCTTCATATACATCGTTAAGTGTTTCAACGCTGAAGCTGACACTGTTGCTGCCTTCAGGAATAGTGACTGTTTGCAATGAAGTCGTGATATCCCTAGATTCGCTAGAGACATGGGTGATAGTTATCGTAATCTCCATGTCGGAATGAGGAGTTTCTGAAAGTTCGAGCAGATAGGTTGCTGATTCGCCCTCTTCAACACTGTTGTCACCAGATAGAGTCAACATTGGAATATCTTCGCCGACTTTCAGGTCCTCAGTATCTTCATCCAAAATTGTGGTGGTTAAAGTTGCTGATGAATCTACTATTTGTTCGCTATCTGTCGCGACGGATTCGATGATGGAAACCTCAAAGCTGTCGTCATCGTTCTCCTCATCAAACGAATCGTCGAGAATGTCGACAGTAAATGTTGCTTGGGTTTGACCTCTGGGTATTACCAATTGTTGTTGGACAGGTATGATATCGTCTGACTCAGAAGTTTTGTGCTGCACACTTATAGTGATGGTGACATCAGTCTCTGCTGCTTCGGAGAGAGAGATTCTATATATTGCGCTGTCACCTTCCGAGACGGTATCGCTTCCAAGCAATGTAGCCTGCAAGCGGGTAGGAATGGTTGGCGTGTCTGTTTCTTGGCTCTGGATACCGAATAGGGAACTTGCAAGCGTTTGCTGAATCAGCGTTGTTGTTGGTGGTAGAGCTATATCTGTGTCGAATCCTGCTGTTGCCAATACAGAAAGGGAATTCGCCAGAATAACTGCTTGGGGTGCCAAGGAGGAACCAGCTGTTGCTTCACCAGCTTGCGGGTCTACATCCGCAACCAAGAGCGGATCTCGCCCTTCTTCGATCGCAGTGACGATTTCTTCAAAACCCTCTGGTAACACCATCCCTGAAGGCAAAGAATCATCAACAAGCAATACAGAATGAGATGAATTATCAGTCTCTTGATTTTTAGGAATAAAAATAATATCTCCCTGACTTATTTTTACTCCACTTTGTGCATATCCAATCTTACCTTCTTTGGAAATAAATACAGTTTGATTAGCCATCTGACTTAGAGTCTCTTCGGACATCCATGAACCCTCAATTAATGCCAGTTTTTTTAAGAATAATTACATGATTAGAGTAGGGCTTTATTAAAATATTGTGATTAAAAGAATGGTGGTTTTTAAATTATTATTTAAATGTGTTTAATAATTGAGAATACAATGTGGATGAAAATTATGATGTGCGTTTGATCTTTAAGCAACTGGTTGATTAAAAAGTGATTGAAATGCGATGTGTTGAATTTGAGATTTTTAAGGTTTAGAGAGGAGCGTGGCGGGTTTGAATGAAAGAAAAGTTGTCCTTTATAGGGTGATGTTAGGAAGAGAATTAAAGGGTTTAGTAATATATTACTAAACAGAATTGGCTGCATTAAGAGGCTACTTAGTTAAATTGATCACAATGCTCTTATATTCAGATGGCATTTTGGTATGTGCTAGATTAAGGATGACCATAAATATTGAAGCCATAGAAAATAAAAAGGGGCGGAACTCCGCCCTTTTTCTATTCAATTAAGCAAAAGCATCTTGAAGTGGTGGTACAACCTGCTTCTTGCGGCTTAAAACGCCATCCAGCCATACACGGCCATTTTCGGTCTCTTTGCCATATGCTCGCTCAACAACAGAAACGTCGTCTGAAACAACTAGTAGTTCAGAGCCTTCTTTCATGATGTCAGTCAGCAATAACATAACCGTGTGACGCTCGCCTTCTGCTTTCAGAGCAGCAATGTCCGCTTCCAATTCTGCTTTGATCTCATCAAAAACTGACAGATCAACAACTTCCAGCTGGCCGATACCAACAAGGTTACCGTTCATGTTGAAGTCTTTATAATCACGCATAACGAGATCACGAATCGGAGTACCTGCTACGGCAGATTTCACGTTGAACATTTCCAAGCCCATTGCTTGGTAATCTTCAATACCCGCAATCTTCGCCAGATCTTCAACGCAACGAATGTCTGCTGTGGTGCAAGTTGGTGATTTGAAGATAACGGTGTCGCTTAGAATCGCGCACATCATGATGCCTGCGATCTCTTTTGGAATTTCTACGCCGTGGAAGTCGTACATCATTTTGATGACGGTGTTTGAACAACCAACAGGACGGATCCAGCACTCCAGTGGGGTAGATGTAGTCAGATCACCCAGTTTGTGGTGGTCAACAATACCAACAATAGTCGCTTCTGCGATGTCGTCAGGTGCTTGAGTCAGTTCAGAGTGGTCAACGATGTAGACTTCTTCGCCTGCGTAGCTCAGTTTCAGCTCAGGAGCTTCGAAACCAAAGCGCTCCAGAATGAACGCAGTCTCAGGAGAAGGCTCCCCAAGACGTGCCGCTACTGCTGGCTCACCGATTTGGTTTTTCAGGTACGCAAGTGCAATTGCACCGCAGATTGAATCAGAATCAGGGATCTTATGACCCACAACATACATTGGCATATTTGGCTCTCGTCATGCTCACATTTGAATTTTGGCGCATTTTACCAGAGTGACCCTAAATGTACATTCATCCATAGCATGAGGATGTAACAAACGCCCAACATGCGTTGAGCATTAAATTTAAAGCGAAAGGTGATGAAATTTGCAGTGTTCAAAGAGGTAAGATGACACCAACATTGAGCTGAGGAGATAAGCCGCTTGGTAGGAGGGTCTCTTGATGTCTGAAGTACCCCATCTCTAATCCGTATCTCACTTTGATAGGCAGGTTGTAATCAAACACCAGCGCGGCGCCCAGGCTTGGCCCATAAGCTTTGAGATCTTCCCGGTCGCGGCTGTAATAGTTTCTGGTACCGTGATATTCAGCAATACCAGCTTCGAGTTGAACCGAATAAGCTTGGTGTTTTTTTTCTAAGTACTGAACGCCAACGCGGTAGTGTTTGACTGACTCTTTATCAGAGAACCAGTAGGAATCGGCAATCCCGAAGCTGCCATAAACGGCTTCAAAGCCCATCACATCGTTAACGCCAAGTTGGGCACCCAAGCCCCACTGCATTCCGATTTTCAGGTCTGGAGAAAAGTGAATATCCGCGATGGCGAATGAGCTAGTTAAAAGTGTGGCGGCGCAAAGGAGTCGTTTCATGATTGCTCTCTTAAAAAAGGGAGCATCCTTGCTAATTACGTGAGCCTGTCCTTAAGTGGCAAGGCCATGATAGAAAATCATCGTCATAAATCGTAATTAGCAATGGTTATATCGCTGATAAGCAAAGATTATTGGATGGCTTGCTCAAGCTCGTTTTTCAAGAGTTCGTTTAGCCATTGAGTGAGCGGATCATTGCTGTTTCGTTGATGGTAGTGACATTTTAACGAGTACTTCAATTCAATGTCCTTTGAATCAATATCTATTCTACGGAGGGAGGGATAGTCATTGAAAGGAAAAAGATTGCTGGCGGCAAAGAACATATCTGTTTTCTTTAGAACATCGACAATCGCCATGGGGAAAGCCGAGCGGAAGCCCACTTTATAGGGTAGCGACAAAGCTTGTAGCTTTTTGGCTGCCAACGGCAGGTCTTCACTCCAACCCGGTATGAAAAGAGATGCCAGTTCGTATTTGGAAAACTCTTCCGGCGTCGCCATAGAGGATTGAATGGGGTGCTCCCGCCTTACTGCGCAGCATCCTGTGAGCGTAACCAACTCATGTTCACGAATGTGCTTTGGCTTGTTGCTATAACTGTAGGAAATCCCCATTAACAACTGACCGCTTTCGATCTCAGCAAATGTAGAAGGGGACCAGTTAACAACTTCTACCTCCAAAAGCGGTGCCTTTTCCTTCAAGTCCAAAATAAAAGTGCCGGACAAGCTGATCATCACTTGGGGTGCAAAGGCAATGCGGATTTTTTTATTTTGAGTGAGAGGGTCGAAATCTTCTAACTCATTTAAAGAAGACTGAAGGTCGTTTAGCGATGGCGTTATCTTCGCAGCAATTTGCTCGGCTTTTGGGGTTGGTTTTAATCCTTCAGGCACTTTGATAAACAGTTCATCGTTGAAGAAGTGACGGAGTTTTTTGAGATTTTGGCTGACAGCAGGTTGCGTCACGAACAAACGTTCGGCGGCTTTTCTCGTATTTTTTTCCTGAAACAGTACCAGAAAGATGCGGAGCAGATTGAGGTCGATTGTATTGAAAATATCTTTAGACATCGGGAGTTAAGCCATCTCGAAACCAGTAGACATTATGTAGGAACAATGGTGACTTTAAAAAGAAAAAACGCTGCCGGAGCAGCGTTAAAAGGCATTGTTGCGCTATGAGTTTGTTATAAGTCTCTCATTAGTATTTCAAGCTCTTCCGTGGCTTCTTCAATGAGATTTTCCAGTTCCTTGGCATCATCATTTGCAAGAGGTAATTGCCAATGTACTGGTTTGCCATTTGACGTATGTTTACCTACCAGCTTCGTTACTCTGCCGCTGCGTTCGAAACGCAAATGTTCGAACTCTGCAGCATGGCATTGTCTTTTCTCTACAATCTCAACTTCGATCAGGCCAGTAGGATTCACCTGAACGTGAGCGTGTAGTTGCTTGGTATCTTTGAGCAAATAATTTCTGTGTCGAGCCAACATAGACCACCCCTTAGCTGCGTCCCCATTCCGCACTTCAAGTGTAGACAACTGGATGTATATAGATCGCGGAAAAGTGCGTAAAAATGCACAAACATTGATCAAGATATTGATGCGTAAACGGATATTTTTTTCGCGTATTTAATACGGTAATTTTGAAGGAGTTCGAGGAGATTTATGTGTTAAAAAGAAAAACCCGAGCGGGGCTCGGGTTCTACGGAAATCATAATGCTTGGGCAATCTTTTCCAGTGCATTATGGAGTGAAGACATTTCTTCGCCTGAGAGTAGTGAAGACAGAAGCAACTTATTATTTGATTCTGCTTGAGACATCATGTCTGCCATCATTTGTCCTTTTTCTGATAAAGTCAGAATCTTAGAACGGCGATCATGAATGTCGTCACGACGGTCAATGTAACCCTCTAAAACCAGGCCTTGCACAACACGGCTGACTTTTGATTTCTCACTAGCCAGATAAGGTAAACCCATTAGGTCACCTTGACGCAATTCGCCTTTATCTGCCACAGCTGCGATAGCAATTGCCTGTTCAGAACTTAATGTTACTCCTTGTTGTTTCAACCAATCGTGATGGCGCTTGGCTGATTTGAGAGCAACGAGTCGGCATAAAAAACTCAGTTCCGATTGAATATACACGATTATCACTAGTTTATTGGTGTTATAAGTGGCGCGCATATTACATCTGGAATTGAAATAAAGTCTATTCTCTTAGGCGGTTGCGGCATGAGAATATATTGAAGTGAATTTATTTTTTTTGTAAAAATAACATAATGAAAAATAAGAAGTTATAACCAGCCTATAAATCGACTTGTAGCAAATGTGATACTTGTCACTCACACGGCTGGTTTTATTTTGAGCGATCAGGTTAATTGGTAAACAAAAAGTGGGCTTTAGAAGCTTATATTTGATGCTCTACGATTTTGTAAAACTTTATGAATTGATATAAAGCTCCATCTTTTGAATACTTTTAACGCGAGTAGCAGTGGTAAGTATCTGGATAGCTCATATCCCTTTCAAAGAGATAGATATCCGTTTTTGCTGAGTAAGAAGATAGCTCCTCCCTTTTGATGACCAAGCCTTCATCAAAAGTGAGATATACTACAAAAGCGGGCTGAACATATAAAAGAACTGCTCAATAGGGCGATTAAATACAGAGCGTCGAGACCACTTCGTTTTATCAACCAATGAAGAGTCTGCCATGTAGGCGTTTTGAAGAGAAACCAAGTCAGCGCAAAACTCAGGGTCGTCGACACAGAGTGTCAATTCAAAGTTGAGCCAAAGGCTTCGCATGTCCAAATTGACGGTACCAATCAGGCAGAATTTATCATCCACCATTACTGACTTTGTATGCAGTAATCCACCATTGAAACGATAGATATTAATACCCGCTCTCAGTAGTTCATTGAAGAAAGAACGGCTGGCCCATTCCACCATCAGACTGTCGTTTTTGGCCGGAATAATAATATTTACTGTCACGCCACGCTGAGCGGTGGTTTGCAGAGCACTAAGCAAACTTTCGCTTGGCACTAGGTAAGGGGTAGTGATTGTCAGACTCTTTTTCGCTTGATGAATCGCTAGCATCAGTACCTGTTGAATGATGCCATCCGGCATACCGGGACCTGAAGGCGCGACCTGAACCGAGTGGTTTGCATGTCGATGTTCCTCAATTAAGCTGCATTGAGGTAAATCGGGTAGGTAGCGAAGGCCGGTTTCCACTTCCCAATCCCAGGCAAAGATACTGTTGAGAATGGGCACAGATGGGCCTTCGGCTTTGACCATAATGTCGACCCATTGGCCTACGCCTGCATTTTGTTTGAAGAAACGAGGGTCGACCAAGTTCATCGAGCCCGTGTAGCCAATCTTGTTGTCGATAATGACGATTTTACGGTGCTGACGGATATCTAGTCTGCGAAGGAACATTCGCGCTGGACTAACGGCAAGTGCTTCAATTACTTCAACCCCGGCTTTACGCATCGCATCAGGCCAATGGCTTCTGAAAAAGGTTTTGCTCCCGGCTGAATCAAGCAAAATGCGGACGGTTACACCCCGTTTAGCGGCATCACAGACTGCTTTGGCAACGTCATCAGCATGACCTCCAGGGTGCCAGATATAAAACACCATATTGATGGATTGTTCTGCTTCTTTAATGTCTTGGGCAATGTTACGGAGAATGTCTGCCGTTTCGTTGAATAACGTGAGTTGATTACCCGCCAATGCCGGAATCCCTGCCCGTCGTAAACACAAGTCATGGACAGGACGAGCCAGGAAGCTCAAGTGTTGAGGACGATGCGCTTCACATTCGTTAATGGTTTCGAGCCATTTACCATAAGGTGCAAACATCGCTCTCGCGCGATCGGCGCGTTTTCGGCCAAGGTTAAGCTCGCCAAAGAGGAGATAAAGAATCACGCCGACAATCGGAATGATGTAGATGATCATCAGCCAGGCAATGGAAACACCAAGGGCTCGACGTTTTAGCACAACACGAATGGTCACACCGGCGATCAGCAGCCAATAAAAGAAGACGCTTGCCCATACCAAAAACTGATAAATCTTTTCCATTTCAATCCACTTAGCTCAAATCAATCCTCAATATAGAGTGATCAAGAACAGTATGCACTGTATTTAGCGTTGCATATTCCCAATCGCGAGGCACAAGAGAAGTATTTCGCTGGCTGATTAGACGAATGTTAAAAAGTGTTTGTCACTAAGTGTTTATAAAGTAATCAAATCGGTGAGATAAATGGGGAAATATGTTGTCTGATCGAAAAATATAGCGCGATCGCTTCAAATTTTATTCTCAAACTGGTTTACTTGCCATGCCTGTTCTTCAAACAGCACATTTGTGTTCTGTAAGCTTTTATTTACAGCCTGGCGAGAGCTGCCACGGGAAGGTATCAGCAAGCTGGGAAAGGAGTTACCCATTCAACTCTCGCTAAAAGCAGCGCCTTGGGGCGATTTGGGTATAACAACATTAAAAATAACTTTTTAGAGAGTAATTATGGCAAGCGGTAGTAGAGCCCAATTTTCTTCCCGTCTCGGATTTATTCTCGCTGCAGCTGGTTCTGCAGTGGGGCTAGGTAATATCTGGGGTTTCCCAACACAGGCAGCCAGCAACGGTGGCGCTGTCTTTTTACTGATTTACCTCGCGATGGTATTTATTCTGGCTTACCCACTGCTGGTGGCTGAATTGACCATCGGCCGTTACGGTGCATCCAACCCTATTCGTTCCCTGATTTCCGTTGCACCAAAACAAAAAGCACTTGGTTCTGTAGTGGGTATCACCGGTATGTTGGGCGTGAGTGGCATTCTTAGCTTCTATGCCATCGTCGCTGGCTGGTTCTTTGGATTTTTGGTGGGCCCGTTGCTGAGCGCAGTGGGAATGGATGCGGCAGCGGCCTGGCTGGAAGGCTTCAGTATTGAACGTAATCTCGTTCTGATGGCACTGTTCATGTTGCTGACGATTCTGGTTGTGCGCAACGGTGTGGCTGATGGTATTGAGAAATGGTCAAGCCGTTTGATGCCAGTGTTGTTTGTGCTGTTTATCTTGATGGTGATTTACACCCTTTTCCAACCAGGTGCTGTTGATGGCTTGAAGATGTATCTGGTTCCGGATACCTCGCACTTCTCTCCTGATCTGATGGTCAGTGCAATGGGTCAGGCGTTCTTCTCTCTGTCTATCGGCGTGTGCGCCATGATGGTCTACGGCTCTTACCTTCGCAAAGATGCAGATCTGCCTAAAACTGCAGCGCAGGTTGCTTTGCTAGATACCGGTGTTGCTTTTGTTGCGGGCCTTCTGATTCTCCCGGCAATGTTTGCGGCTCAACACAACGGCGTGCAGATCTACAACGAAGCGGGTGGCCTCTTGGATGGTGATACATTGGTATTCAGTGTGTTGCCAGCGATGTTTGACACCATGGGCAGCGCGGGTCTGATTGTTGGTGTGGCCTTCTTTGCACTGATGGTCATCGCAGCACTGACATCATCGATTTCTATGCTTGAAGTGCCAGTGTCTTGTGCCTCTGAAGAACTGAACAAAGACCGTAAGACAGTCGTGTGGTGGATTGGTGGTGCAATTGCTCTGTTCTCTACCGTTATTATCTTCAACTTTGGTTCACTGTTTGGTCTGGTGATCAGCATTACCACAGAGTACATGCAGCCAATTCTGGGGCTTATCATGGCGCTGATTGCGGGTTGGATTTGGAAGCGTAATCAGGTATTGGAAGAGTTGCGTCAAGGTAACCCAGAAATTTCGGAGAGTCTCTTCTGGAAAGTATGGCCAACCTACGTTCGTGCTGTGTGCCCAATCCTTATGGCGTTGGTTTTCCTATGGCCCTTGATTAAGTAATCCTCATCAAGAAAAAACTCAACCTCGTATCCCCGGTAAATACCGGGGATTTTCTTTTCTGATTAGAGAAATTTGGGGCGATTGGGTTTACACTCTGCGCTTATTTTTCTGCAGCGACAGGTTTACCCATGTTCAGTCTGGTTTTTCAGAATGATGACTTTCTGGTCATCGATAAACATCCTGGCATTAGCGTTCACAAAGACGATAATGATCAGCCTCTTTTGAGTGAAGTGGCGAAGCAAACGGGCGACGAAAAGCTCTACCTGATCCATCGACTGGACAAAATGACTTCTGGCTTGCTGCTATTAGGACGTCATCAAAAAGCGGCATCTGAGCTTTCTTCAATGTTTGCTGATAAAACGGTGCAGAAGTTTTATCTGGCTGTGTCTGCAAAGAAGCCGAATAAAAAGCAGGGAACCATTATTGGTGATATGACCAAAAGTCGACGCTCAATGTGGAAGCTTCTGCCAACCAAAACCAATCCTGCTATTACCCAGTTCTTTTCCACGTCTGGTGGTGAAGGTAAACGCTTATTTCTCTGCAAGCCTTACACGGGTAAAACACATCAAATCCGCGTAGCGCTGAAAAGTGTTGGATCATCAATTCTGGGTGATGAAACCTATAGCGGGGCGGGGGCAGACAGGGGGTATCTTCATGCTTTCGCGCTTAGGTTCAATCACGGTGGCGAGGCATTTTCATTCCAACAAATGCCAAGCATTGGCAACGAATGGCCTGAACTGCCAGAAGAATGGCAAACACCGGAAACGTTAAACTGGCCCAAGCTGCCGCACCAAAAATAGCAATTTAGTACTCCAAGGATGGAAGTAGTATGGAGTCGAGCATGGCACTGAAACAAAAGAAAACGAGTACGTTGAGAAAATCAGGTTCTTCCAGTCGTTACTGGAATCTGGCTAATTTTCGCCGTCAATTGAGAAAGAAACAGTCGCGCGGATGCAACCGCCGTAATTGTGAGTTCTATAACCTGCAACTGAGCAGCCAGATAGTAGAGCAAAATGTATTCGCTGATGCTGCAAAGGAAACAAATCAATGATGACAGCCGCTGCACTGCCTACGTTTTTTGAAGTACTTAGCGCTCGCCTTGCTGAGTGTAACCAAGAGGTACGCCGTGTTTTTCATGGACGCGGGCGTTGCTACGAAGGTTTAGAGCAGCTAACCGCAGACTGGCTTGGGAATGGCGTGCTGCAGATTGCGATATTCAAAGAATCAGAAAGTGAATTCTATGTAGCGTTGAAAGAAGGCATAAGCGCTTTGGTAGCAAGCGATGTTTGGACGAAATGCCAAGGCACGACGGTCATTCTTCAGCATCGTGACCGTGAAGGCTCAGAAACCGAAACGCTTGTCGGAGAAATGCCAAATCAGATTGAAGTGGTTGAGAATGGGCTTAACTACAAGCTGGACTTGGGTAAGCGCCAGAATAACGGTCTGTTTCTGGATATGCGCCTTGGCCGTCAATGGGTTCAAGAAAATGCAGCTGGCAAACGCGTATTGAACTTGTTTGCGTACACTTGTGGCTTCTCTGTGGCTGCTATTGAAGGCGGGGCAGAAAAAGTGGTGAACCTGGATATGGCGAAATCTTCGCTCTCACGAGGTAGAGAAAATCATCACCTGAATCAGCACGATTTGAGCAAGGTAAGTTTCCTTGGTCACGAGCTTTTCAAATCATGGGGCAAGGTGAAGAAGTTTGGTCCTTACGATCTGGTGATAATTGACCCGCCTTCATTCCAGAAAGGCAGCTTTGTGCTGACCAAAGACTACGCAAAAATTCTGCGCCGTTTGCCCGAATTAGTTTCGGAAGGTGGTGATGTGTTGGCTTGTGTTAACGCGCCAGACGTGAAACCTGATTTCCTGACAGAGCAAATGAAAGATCAGGCACCAGCGTTCAGCTACATCTCTCGACTCGAAAACCCACCGGAATTTGAAGATATTGATACTGACAGTGCGCTTAAAGTGATGCATTTTAAACATAAGGCTTAATTTAGGTTCGAAGCTTTATGGACGCATTTCAACGGATAGAAACACTAGACTCAGGTCATCATGACGTTCGCTACAAAGGTGTGCGTTGGGGACTTTCAGTGAAGCGCTACAGCAACGGACATGCGGTAAAAGTTTACGCAGAGTCTCTGGCGGGATCTGATTTTATCAGCGGGAATTTGTATCTTGTTGATGATATCTGGTCGTTGAAACCCTGCGAAATGCCGAGAGAGAAAGTGATGTTATTTATCCTCGGTTTTGAGATACAAAAATAACAAAGCCCGCGTTTGCGGGCTTTGTTTTATAGGTGTTTTTCGCAATCTTCACTGCGAATGGTTCGATCCAGAACTGGGCGTCCGCGTGCATCGCGGAAAAGCAGTTTGTAGTGCACACCTTTTTCCATCAGCGAATAGATTTCGTTATCCGTACAATAGGTTTTCTCCAAACCTTCAGCCAGCGCAGCGGGTGCAACATCACCGCTACCTGAATACAGCAACGTCAGTTCAATTTCAGTGCTGTTAGATTTTGCGCGTATCAAATTGTATCCGTTCATTTGAATCGGTACGAGTTTGCTCAGCATGTCTGCACGCTGTGAAGCGAAGGATTCCGCTATCTCGAGATCTGAAGTGCTTGAACAGGCCGAAAGCACCAGTGCTGCGGCACTCATCAGCGCGATACGTCCTGTTTTGAGAGTCTTTCGCATTGAATATTCCTATGCGTTTAATCTGCCGCTGAAATTACGCGGGCAAAACTTTTTTAAATGGCTTCACGATAACGTCTTTGTAGACGCCCGCCTCGATATAAGGATCTGAATCTGCCCATACTTTGGCATCTTCCAAACTATCAAACTTAGCAATCACGGTTGAGCCAGTGAAACCCGCTTCGCCTGGGTCTTCACTGTCGATAGCTGGATTCGGGCCTGCTACTAAAAGGCGATCTTGTGTTTCCAAATCGCGTAAACGGGCGAGGTGTTGTTCCCTCACTTGCATTCTTAACGGTAAACTGTTTTCAACATCTTGTGAAAAAATGACGTACCACATCCGTGCTTTCTCCGAGTTTTTCTCGTCTAGTGTCTTCGGCCTATTGTATGCAAGGCTACACGATTGCGCAGGCAAGTTTTTCTGATTTATGACTTATTTATCGGTCTTGGGCGCCCGTCACCATTAATAGCAACATAATTGAACGTTGCTTCACAGACTTTGCGGCGGGTACCAATGCCGTCTGTTGCCACGGGCTTCACCCAGACTTCCAGGCTGACACTCATTGAAGTGCGGCCAATGCGGGTGCATTCACCGTAACAACAAACGACATCGCCGACTGAGACAGGGGTTTTGAACACTATTTCCTGAACAGAGACGGTAACCACGCGACCGTGGGAGATCTCCTTCGCCAAAATGGCGCCAGCTAAATCAAGCTGGGACATAATCCAACCGCCAAAAATATCACCATTAGCATTGGTGTCAGCGGGCATAGCAAGTGTTCGCAGTAAGAGTTGACCGCGAGGGCAATTATTCGTTTCCGACATGATACGACTTCCGGGAAATGAAATTGAAAAAGGGTGAGCCTAGGGGCTGTTGACCTTTGGTGGTTAAATTTTGTTCTGACTATAAGCGTTTTAGGCGCGGCGAGGTATGTGCCGCCTAGTCATTCTAAGCAAACACACCTCAACAAAGTATAAAACGCTTAGAGTACGGGACGCGCAGTCGAACCCTTCAGGCAGCGTTTGTAAGGAATTTCTGCTGCGTTATCAGCTTCTCATGTAGGCTAGCTACACATCGAAGCCTCTGCCTTGCATAAAATCCCCAAAAGCAGCTGCAAAAAATCATCACCAAAGGTCAGCAGCTCCTAACACCCTAAGATTGTTTTAAGTACAATTTATTGTTCTTCTGAATCGGTTTCTTTTGGCATGTGCTTGTAGATGTAAACACCGCTCACCATGGTAAATGCCAACGTCAGTGCTAACAAACCGAACACTTTGAAGTTTACCCAAACATCCAGTGGCATCTGATAGGCGACATAAACGTTGAGCACCGCCAACGCAGCGAAAAAACCAACCCATGCCGAGTTGATGTTTCGCCACACATAGTCTGGCAGGGTAATTTCTTTGCCAAGCATGCCTTTGATAAGCGGCTTACCCAGAACCTGAGATATCGTCAATCCAATGGCAAACAGGGCGTAAACGATCGTTACTTTCCATTTGATGAAATTGTCATCTTGGAAAAACAGCGTCATACCGCCGAAAACGGCCACCAATACTGCTGTGACTATCTGCATCTTCTCGACTTTTTGGTAGAGCACCCACGTAGCGGCGACTTGGATAATTGTCGCGACAATCAGCGCTCCCGTTGCTGTGTAGATGTCGTACATCTTGTAAAGCGCGAAGAAGATAATGAGCGGGATAAAGTCGAGAAGCTGTTTCATTCAGAGAGTGATCCTTGTGGCAGAGCTTTAGGCATGCTCAATAAGACCCAAAGTTTACCGAAAACTTCTGGCAGTTAAAACGTAAAGGCGATAGAGAAAAGAAAAGGCCATCGGATGATGGCCTTAAACATCGGAGATTTGGAACGACTTCTGCTTACTTGGTTGTTGCCGCTTTCATGTTTGCAACGAACTCGCCAAGCTCCTTCAGCATGTTTGCTTCATCAGCCACATTGCGCTCGATGATCTTAACAACCGCTGAACCTGAAATCGCACCTGCTGCGCCTGCTGTAATCGCTTCTTTCACCTGTGCTGGCTCAGAGATACCAAAGCCCAGCAGAGGGCGAGGTGCATCGAACGCCGACAGTTGAGCGAGCAGGTGCTCAATTGGCTTACCAGCCTTGGTTTCTGCACCAGTAACACCAGCACGGGAAAGCAGGTAAGTGTAGCCACCGCCAAGTTCAGAAATGGTTTTCAGGGTTTCTTCGTTCGCGTTTGGTGGCGCGATAAAGATAGCATGGACACCATGTTTGGTAGCAGACTCGCGGAACTCGGCAGATTCGCCGGCAGGCACATCAGCTATCAGTACCGAATCCACACCGGCTTCTGCACACTTAGCATAGAAGTTATCGACACCATTGGCGAAAACCAGGTTTGCGTACATCAGAAGGCCAACAGGGATATTAGGATGACGCTCACGCACTTCCTTCAGGATGCTGAAGCAGTTATCTGGGGTAGTGCCAGACTCCAATGCACGGATTGTGGCACCCTGAATGGTTGGGCCATCGGCCAGTGGATCTGAGAACGGAATGCCCAGCTCCAGCGCGTCAGCACCATTTTCAATCAGCGTTTCAATGATACGCAGTGATTGTTCTGGATTTGGATCGCCAATGGTGACAAAAGGAACAAATGCGCCTTCACCTTTAGCATCCAGCTTTTCGAACATCGCTTCATAGCGGTGAGACAAGGTAGCAGCCATTACATCACTCCTTTTTCTTTCAAAATGTCGTGGACAGTAAAGATGTCCTTGTCACCGCGGCCTGACAGGTTCACTACAAGCAGCTGCTCTTTATCTGGGTTTTCTTTTGCCATCTTCAGCGCATACGCCAAAGCATGAGCAGATTCCAGTGCTGGAATGATGCCTTCGTGACGAGCCAGTTCCTGGAAGGATTCCAGCGCTTCGTCATCGGTAATTGCCACGTATTCGGCGCGGCCGATAGAATTCAGGTGCGCGTGCTGAGGGCCAACCGATGGGAAGTCGAGGCCGGCAGACACAGAGTAAGACTCTTCTACCTGACCATTTGGATCCTGCATCAGTGGCGCTTTCATACCAAAGAAGATGCCGAGTTTTCCGTGTTTAAGCGGCGCACCATGTTGGTCTGTGTCCAGACCCAGACCTGCAGGCTCAACGCCAATCAGACCTACATCGGTTTCTTCGATGAAATCAGCGAACATACCAATAGCGTTGGAACCACCGCCCACACAGGCGATAACGCTGTCTGGCAGGCGGCCTTCGATTTCCAGAATTTGCTGCTTGGTCTCTTCACCAATCATCTTCTGGAACTCGCGAACAATCGTCGGGAATGGGTGAGGACCCGCCGCGGTACCAAGCAAATAGTGAGCTTCTTCGTAACTTGCAGACCAGTCACGCAGCGCTTCGTTACAGGCATCTTTCAGTGTGGAGGAACCAGAGTGAACCGGGATGACCTCTGCGCCCATCAGCTTCATGCGGAATACGTTCGGGCTTTGACGTTCAACGTCTTTTGCACCCATGTACACGCGGCATTTCAAATCCAGCAGGGCACAAGCCAGTGCCGTTGCTACACCGTGTTGGCCAGCGCCGGTTTCGGCAATGATTTCTTTTTTGCCCATACGCTTGGCCAGTAGCGCCTGACCCAATACCTGATTGGTTTTGTGTGCACCGCCGTGGAGCAGATCTTCACGTTTCAGGTAAAGTTTGGTTTTCGTCCCTTTGGTCAGGTTGCGGCAAAGGGTGAGGGCAGTAGGACGACCCGCATACTCTTTCAGAAGAGAAATGAACTCTTCCTGAAAAGCTGGATCGTTCTGTGCGTCAATAAACGCTTGCTCCAGTTGGTCTAACGCTGGAACCAGAATTTGAGGAACATACTGTCCGCCAAACTCTCCAAAATAGGCGTTTAACTTAGTCATAACAGTCCTTAGTAATCTCTCAGCGCCGTAAATGCAGCGTCCAATTTGTCTTTATCTTTGATACCCGGTTCGCTTTCCACGCCCGAGTTAAAATCGAGTCCCGCACAGCCGATTTGCGCAGCTTCTTTTGCGTTCTCTGATGACAGTCCACCGGCCAGCATCAGGCTTTCTTTTTGTTCATCCGGCACCAAAGACCAGTCGAACTGTGTTCCTGTACCGCCGCTTTGATTGCCGACGCGGCTGTCCAGAAGATTGCGATCAGCGTTAGGCTCAATGTGAGGAACCGTGTCGCTTACGCCATGCGCTTTCCAAATTTGGGTACCTTTAGGCAACTCGGCACGGAGCTGTTTCACGTATTCGCTGTCTTCAGCGCCGTGAAGTTGAACCGCAGCCAGACTTAACGCTTTTGCAGTGTCAGCGACATGGTTCAGGTCGTGGTTCTGGAAAACGCCAACGTATTGCAGCGGCGCGCCTTCCATCACTTTTCGCGCTGCTTCTAAATCGACATAACGAGGCGATTTTTCAACGAAAATCAGGCCGCCGTAGTTGGCATAAGAATCGTAAGCCGCTTTGGCATCTTCCGAGCGGGTTAGGCCACATACCTTGTTGTCACCGTAAAGCACACGGCGAACCGCCTGTTCGACATCGGTTTCTGCCATCAGCGAGCTACCAATCAGGAAGCCATTCGCAAACGGTGCCAATTCGCGGATTTGCTGGTGGGTATAAATACCCGACTCTGAAATCACAATGCGATCATCAGGCAGGCGAGGTGCCAGTTCCTTGGTACGGTTCAGATCAATGCTTAGGTCACGCAAGTTGCGGTTATTGATGCCAACAACTTTGGCCTCTAGAGCAATCGCACGCTCCAGTTCTTCTTCGTTACTGACTTCCGTCAATACACCGAGGTTCAGCTCATGCGCGACCGCTGCTAGTGTTTGGTACTCTTCATCGTTAAGTACAGATAGCATCAGCAGAATGGCATCGGCTTGATGATGGCGCGCAAGGTACACCTGGTAGGTGTCGACCATGAAATCTTTGCAAAGCACAGGGCAAGGGACTTGTGAACGAACAATTGGCAGAAAATCGAAATTGCCCTGGAAGTACTTTTCATCCGTCAACACTGAGACCGCAGCAGCATGGTTGCCGTAAACACCCGCGATGTAGTTGAGATCAAAGTCATCACGAATCAGGCCTTTGGAAGGTGACGCCTTTTTACACTCAAGGATGAACTTCGCTGGGTTACCAGAAAGCGCGTCGTAGAAGCTACGATCGCTGGGTACCAAGTCGTTAATAAAACTCTCTAGTGGTTGCGACTCTCTACGCGCCGCTACCCACTGTTTTTTGTCTTCAACAATTTTTGCCAGTACCGTTTCCATTAGTTGCTCCGAAATGCCAGTTGCTGAACCAGTTCGAATGGCTTACCACTATTCATCACATCCAGCGCTTTTTGCGTGTTAGCTTTGAGATCTTCTTGTCCAAACAGGCGCAGCAGTAAAGCCACGTTAACAGCGACAGCAGATTGCTGTGCGTCGGTGCCTTTGCCCTGAAGGATTTGCGAAATGATTTCGCGGTTTTCTTCTGGCGTCCCGCCTTTTATGGATTCAAGTGGGTAGGTCTGAACGCCAAAATCTTCCGGTGTCAGTGTGTATTCAGTGATGACGCCATCTTTGATTTCCGCGACCGTTGTTTCACCGTGAATCGCCACTTCATCCAAACCACTGCCGTGAACAACGGCTGCGCGTTTCATGTTGAGGTTCAGCATGGTTTCGGCAATTGGGCGAACCAGTGCCTTGTCGTAAACACCCATCAATTCCAGCGTTGGCTTCGCAGGGTTAATCAGTGGACCCAGCAAGTTGAAGATGGTGCGGGTTTTCATGGTTTGGCGAACCGGCATCGCGTGGCGAACACCGCTGTGATACTGAGGTGCAAACAGGAAGCACACGCCCAAGTCATCCAGTGCGCCGCGCGCGGTTTCAGGACTCATCGCCAGGTCGATACCAAATGCAGCTAACAGGTCAGAAGAACCCGATTTGCTCGAAACACCGCGGTTACCGTGCTTGGCGACTTTCACGCCACATGCTGCGGCAACGAATGCTGCGGTGGTTGAAATGTTGATGGTGTTTGCGCCATCGCCGCCAGTGCCTACGATGTCAGCGAAATCATAATCTGGTGTTGGGAATGGGTTGGCGTTTTCTGTGAGTGCAGACGCTGCACCCGCGATCTCTTCTGGCGTTTCGCCTTTGATTTTCAATGCGGTCAGCGCTGCTGACAGCAGAATTGGGTCAAGCTCGCCTTTGATAATGGTGTCAAACAGCTGATGGCTCTCTTCCTGCGACAAAGATGTCTGGTCATAAAGTTTGTTAATAATCGCTTCCATAATGCTCTCCTTGTCTTTGTCGATCAGCGCGCTTGTGTAGCCCAGTTAATGGTATTGGTTAAAAGGTCTGCGCCTTTTGTTGTAAGAATGGATTCCGGGTGGAATTGGAAACCCACCACTTTGTCTGCGTCGTTAACGACAGCCATCACCAATCCATCCACATCCGCAATCACATCCAGTGAATCTGGCACATTGGTCGCGACCAAAGAGTGGTATCGGGCAATCGTCAGCGGACTTTCGATGCTTCCAAATACATCGTGGCCGTTGTGTGTCATTAGTGACGCTTTGCCGTGAACGATTTCACCTGCGCCGGCAACAGTGCCGCCGTAAGCTTCCGTAATCGCTTGTTGGCCCAAACAAATACCAATCATGGGCACTTTGCCTTTCAGCTTTAGAATCAGCTCTGGCATACAGCCTGCTTCTGAAGGTGCGCCAGGGCCGGGCGACAACACAACCACTGGGTTGTTGAGTTCAGACAGCGCCTTTTCGATTTGGTCTGCACTCAGGCTGTTTCGGTAAATCGTGACCGGGTAACCGAGTGAGCGGAACTGGTCGACCAGGTTGTAAGTGAATGAATCGAAGTTATCGACGAGCACAATATGTGCATTGATTTTATTGCTCATCTTTATGCTCCTATGTGTGCTGCGCGAATGGCGGTAAGGACGGCAGCGGCTTTGCCACGGGTTTCGTCTGCTTCTGCCTGAGGCACAGAATCAAACACCACACCGGCGCCGGCTTGTACTTGCGCTACACCATCTTCTACATAAGCGGAGCGGATAACGATACAGGTATCCATATCGCCATGACCGGTAATGTAACCGACTGCGCCACCATAGCTGCCGCGACGGCTTTGCTCGAACTCGCGAATCAATTGCATGGCACGGATTTTCGGGGCACCCGTCAAGGTACCCATGTTCATACAAGCTTGGTAAGCATGCAGAGCATCCAAATCATGACGAAGCTGTCCGACAACACGCGACACCAAATGCATCACATGACTGTAACGGTCTACCTGAAGAAGATCAGCGACATAGCGGGTGCCAGGTTCACTGATGCGAGCCACATCATTTCGCGCCAAGTCAACCAGCATCATGTGCTCGGCTTTTTCTTTAATGTCGTTGCGAAGCTCTAGCTCTATACGACCATCCAGATCAAGGTTGATGGAACCATCACTGTTTTTGCCGCGATGGCGTGTACCAGCGATCGGGTAGATTTCCACTTGATTGGTGTCTTTGCTGTATTTCAGCGCACTTTCCGGAGATGCGCCAAACAGGGTGAACTCCTCATCCTGCATGTAGAACATGTAAGGGCTCGGGTTGCCTTGTTTGAGTTTTAGGTACGCGTTTAGCGGGGAAGGGCATGGCAAAGTGAAGCGACGGCTTGGAACAACTTGGAAAACATCGCCTTTTACCACATAGCCTTTGAGCTCGTCGACCGCATTGCAGAAATCTTCATCGCTAACGGACACGGCTACATCAACACTGTCCAGTTGCATCGCAGAAGGCATTTCGGTTGGATTCAGGCAGCTTTCCCGAATCGTCTGCAAGCGACGGCTCAAATCAAAATAGGTTTCGGTGTTTTCGTTGCCACCAAACTGGGTTGCCTGGAGCTTGGCTTTGCGACGCTGGTGGTCGATAACCAAAAGGGTTTCCGCAACATAAAACAGGTAGTCAGGACAACGGTTACCGGATTCAACCTCTGGCAGCGGTTCAAATTGCGCGACTAAGTCGTACGCGAACAAACCACCGACAAACAATGCTTCGTCTGGCAGACCATCCAGTTTGAAAGCATGCTGAACCAAACGCAGCGCATCAAAAGGGGATGGCTGGCGCAGACGGGCGTCTTCATCCAGTGTGCGGTTTTCTTCAGCGAAGTTTAAGGTTAGCAGCTCTGGCTGACGTTCACTTTCAATAGCAAGTTGTTGGCTGGCAAGCTCGGCTTCAACGGCATCAAGCACGTTGTGGCCATTTTGGCTCTTAGCTTCGAGTTCAACTGTGCGGCCACGACAAACGATACGCACTGCTGCGTCGACCAACATCAGGCTTTTCAGGTCCTGCTTGGAATCAATCTCGGCAGATTCAAGTAACAGGCTATGTGGTCGATCCTGACAGATCGCCGCATACAATTCAGTGGGTGCGGCGACGTATGGCACATCCAGGCTCAATACGTCGAGTTCGCCTTTATTTAAAGCGTGGTTTTTCACAGCGTTCTCCCTGCTGCTTCTACAAATGGTTTCAACTCTTGCATTAACTGCGAGAACATTTCCCCTGTCAGTGCTTGATGCCCATCTGACAGCGCTTCTGCTGGATTGAGGTGGCTTTCAACGATGATACCGTCGGCGCCTACCGCTGCTGCCGCACGAGACAATGGAATGACAAGCTCACGTACGCCAGTGCCATGACTTGGGTCTACGACCACTGGCAAGTGGCTGCGCTGCTTGATGTAAGCGACTGCATTTAAATCCAAAGTATTACGCGTTGCTGTTTCAAATGTACGAATGCCGCGCTCACAGAGAATAATATTCGGGTTGCCAGCATCATAGATATATTCTGCCGCCAGCAACAGTTCCTCGATAGTGGCGGAAAGTCCGCGTTTTAACAAGATCGGTTTACCAGTTTCGCCCACGGCTTTTAACAATCCGTAGTTCTGCATATTGCGCGCACCAATTTGCAAGCAGTCGATGTATTCACACAATGAATCAACCTGACCGACTTCCATGACTTCAGAAACGGTTGGCATGCCAGTGGCTTCACTTGCTTGTTTAAGTAGTTTCAGGCCTTCAACGCCCATGCCTTGGAAGTCATAAGGGCTGGTGCGTGGTTTGTAAGCGCCGCCGCGAAGGGCAACGGCGCCATGACCTTTTACGACATCAGCAACAGACATCAATTGTTGTTCTGATTCTACCGAGCAAGGACCTGCGATAACCGCGAATTTGTCGCCGCCAACTGGCACATTACCGATGCGGACCACGCTGTTGTGTGCCTGTACCTCGCGGGACACCATTTTGTATTTGGTCAGGATAGGTTTGACTTCTTCAACCAGTGGGTCGCTATCCAGATGAAGCTTCTGCAATACGCGTTCATCACCCAGTGCGCCCAAAACAATACGTTCTACACCCGGCATATAAAGTGGCTTTAAGCCAGCGTTCTCAATCTTGCTCAGGATGTGTTTTGCCTCTTGTTCTGTTGCTTGAGGCTTTAGCACGATGATCATAATTTGAGTCCTTAGCTTGTCATTCCCAATCCAGTTCCCGGGAAAAAATAGGTACAAAAAAACCCGCGTTATGCGGGCTTGGTGTCGTCTTTCCTTGAGATATCACTCATCACACCGCCCGCTATTGGGAGTGCCACCACCAGTTAATCAGTGCTGTTTGTTGGATGAGGTTATGCTGTACCATGAAGACGAAATCCATTTGAATAAGTAATCGTGTACTAGTTAACTAGTATATGTTGGCGAAGTCAAGCAACAAATAGAAGAAAATGAATGCTATTTGATCTACATAGCCACACAACAGCGTCGGACGGACGCTTCACACCGGAAGACTTGGTTAAGCGCGCGGTTGATTTTCGCGTCAATGTGCTGGCGATTACCGATCATGATACGGTGGCAGGGCTGGAAGAAGCCAAAGCAGTCATCGCCCGTGACAATCTGCCGTTACACATCGTCAATGGTATTGAAATATCGACGGTTTGGGAAAACAAAGACATCCATGTCGTCGGTCTCAATATCGATCCTGAGTCTCCTGAATTGCAGAAACTGATCGTAGAGCAGTCAGCGCGCCGCGATGAACGTGCAGTACAAATTGCAGAACGCTTGGAAAAGCAGCGTATGCCCGGCGCGCTTGAAGGGACAAAAGCGCTGGCAGGTGATGTTGCGCTTACACGCGCCCACTTTGCCCGTTGGATGGTGGAGCAGGGGCATGTGAAAAACATGCAGGCCGTATTCAAAAAATATCTGACCCGCGGCAACCCAGGTTATGTACCACCAAGCTGGTGTACGATTCAGGAAGCCGTTGATGTTATTCACAAAGCGGGTGGTCAAGCCGTGCTGGCTCACCCTGGTCGGTATAAACTTACCGCTAAATGGCTGAAACGCCTGCTTCAGGTTTTTGTTGATGCAGGTGGTGATGCAATGGAAGTTGCACAGCCACAACAATCGCCCAATGAACGTCGTCTGCTGGGCGACTACGCTATTCAGTTTGGGTTAGCCGGCTCCCAAGGCTCTGATTTTCATTACCCCTCACCGTGGCTGGAGTTGGGTCGTAACTTATACTTACCGAAAGGTTGTAAGGAAGTCTGGGAAAACTGGTCTTTGCCCGAGATTGCCGAGGCAAAAGTGCCTCATGAGGAGGAAGTGTGAGCCAATTCTTTTACGTGCATCCCGAGAACCCGCAAGCACGTCTTATCAATCAAGCTGTTGCGATTGTTCGTAACGCTGGCGTGATTATCTACCCAACGGATTCTGGTTATGCGCTTGGTTGCCAATTGGAAAACAAACAAGCACTGGAGCGAATCTGTCGAATTCGTCGACTGGACGACAAACATAACTTCACGCTGATGTGCCGTGATTTGTCTGAACTGTCGGTTTATGCGCGCGTCGACAACAGTGCTTACCGCCTGATTCGTAACAACACGCCGGGTTGTTACACTTTCATCTTGAAAGCGACCAAAGAAGTACCTCGTCGACTGATGAACCCTAAGCGTAAAACCATCGGTATCCGCGTGCCGGAAAACCAAATTGCGCTGGATTTACTTGAGGCTTTGGGCGAGCCGATGATGTCCACATCGCTGATATTACCGGGGAATGAACATACAGAGTCAGATCCGGAAGCAATCCGCGACCAGTTGGAACATGCCGTCGATTGTATTCTCAACGGTGGTTACCTGGGGGAACAGCCAACCACGGTTATCGACCTCAGCGAAGATGAGCCTGAAATTCTCCGTCGTGGTACAGGCGATACCTCTCCTTTCGAATAGGCTAGAAAGAGACAAATTAAAAAGGGCAATTTGGCGAAAACTCTCAGTTAAATAAAATCGCTGAGTGCAAACGAAAATTGCCAGATTCAGCCATTATCGATTCCGTGAAATTATGTGGTGTCATTGTGTGCATTTTGGCATAATACGCCGTTGCCTTAGATCCGCGCTCAGTCGCGCCTCCAAAGGTTTTCTTTCCGACATCGACGCCTGTGAAGGCGACAGTAAGGTAGTTAGTCAATGAGCGAAAAATTACAGAAGGTGCTGGCCCGTGCAGGTCTTGGTTCACGTCGTGAAATCGAGGGCATGATTCAGTCTGGCCGAGTGAGTGTTAACGGTGTAGTAGCAAAACTGGGTGACCGTTTGGAAGACCTGGATGCTAACGTACGTGTTGATGGTCACCATGTGCAAATTTCTGCGTCTTCTGAACAAGTTTGTCGTGTTCTGGCATACAACAAGCCTGAAGGCGAATTGTGTACCCGCAGCGATCCGGAAGGTCGCCGCACTGTTTTTGACCGCCTGCCACGCCTGAATGGCGCGCGTTGGGTGGCAGTAGGCCGTCTGGACGCAAATACCTCAGGTCTTCTGCTTTTCACCACAGATGGTGAATTGGCAAACCGTTTGATGCACCCAAGCCGTCAGGTGCAGCGCGAATACATGGTGCGTGTATTCGGCGAAGTTAACGAAGAGATGGTCCGTAATCTGGTTCGAGGTGTTGAACTGGAAGACGGTGAAGCACGTTTCGAAGACGTGGTTTACGCAGGTGGTGAAGGTTCAAACCACACCTTTTACGTGGTGATCACTGAAGGTCGTAACCGCGAAGTACGCCGTCTGTGGGAAACTCAGGGCGTGACTGTGAGCCGTCTTAAGCGTGTTCGCTATGGTGATATCTACCTGAGCAAAGAACTGCCCCGTGGCGGTTGGATGGAGCTTGAACTGAGCGATGTGAACTACCTTCGCGAGATGGTAGAACTGCGTGCAGAACAAGAAACCATGATCGACCCAGAAACCAAGAAACGTAAAGCGCGCGCGCAAAAGATTCGTCGTGCAGTGCGTCGCTATGAAGAGCGTGTTGAGTCTGGTGAAACCCGCAAGCCACGCAACCGTCGTGGTGGTCAAGCAGCTGGTAACCGTACCCGCACAGGTGGCGGTCGTCCAGGTAAACCTGGCGCAAACCGTTCCGGTCAGTCTTCTACTCGCCAGAAGAAGGCAGGTGGAAACAGAAAACCACGTTAATGGTTTGTAATATATAAAGAAAAAAGCCAGCAGAGATGCTGGCTTTTGTCGTTTTATGGTATCTAGATGCTTTATTTCGGCTGAGCATCAATACACTGACCATTCACGTCTTTACCCTCAGGTGCCATCAGGTAAAGGTATAGCGGCATGATATCCAGTGGTGTCTTTAGGTTGTTGGCATCTTCGGCAGGGAAAGCTGAGGCGCGCATTTTAGTGCGAGTACCGCCGGGATTGATGGCGTTGACCTTCACCGTGGTGTTGCTGAGCTCATCAGCCAGCACCTGCATCATGCCTTCTGTTGCGAATTTAGAGATAGCGTAGGTACCCCAGAACGCGCGTCCTGAATGCCCTACCGTCGATGAGGTGAAAACGATACGGCCATCTTCAGATTTTTGAATCAAAGGCATCAGCGCTTGTGTCATCAGGAATGTCGCTTTCACGTTCACCTGCATAACTTCGTCGAAGGCTTTTTCTTCTATTTGATCGAATGGGCTCAGTACACCCAACATGCCTGCGTTGTGTAAAACACCGTCCAGATTTCCGAATTGCTGCGCGATGGTGTCGGTCATATCCAGATAATGCTGGCGGGTTGCACCCATCATATCGAGTGGAATGATCGCTGGTTGCGGGTAACCTGCGGCTTCGATTTCGTCGTAAACGCTTTCCAGCTTCTTCACTGTGCGTCCCAGCAAAATGACTGTTGCACCGTGTTGTGCGTAACTGATGGCAGCCTGGCGGCCAATACCGTCGCCTGCGCCGGTCACCAGAATCACTTTGCCATTCAATGCGTCGGCTGCTACTTGATACTCCACGTTACAATATCCTTTTCATTTTGATCTTGCGTGCCTGCTAAACTTGCCACTCGTCATCATACGAGTGAAAGACACTATTGTAAGCTCGCATTTTAAGGCTGCTTGGGAAGAAGAAACAACCTAGCGATGTAAAGAAAGCGACATACGAGGTTGTTCTATACCCAAACTACCTGAAGGTGCTGGATTTCAGAGGTCATCGGCATGTTCAATACGAAACAAATTTTAAGATGAATAGTGGTTCTATTGTCTTGAAATTTGCTGAAGTAGTGAGCTTGCCGATGGCTTCCCGAAGGGCGAAGAATAATCAGGGGTTCTTAATGGTTTTGAACATGCTTTGAGCTGTCAACGATACGGGCTGGTATAATCGCTGAAACCTGCAACTTCGGGTTGTTTGGGTATCTATGTCTAGTAGAATGGCGCAATAGATAAAAATCTGTGCTCAATAAAAGTACACAGAAACAACAATAAACGAGGAACTAAGTTTGGAATTCTTGCTTGATTACGGCCTTTTCCTGGCGAAAGTGCTGACCTTTGCAGTCGCCGTGATCGTCGTGCTTATTATTGCTAAAAGCGCTGGCGGAAAACAGTCTCAAAAAGGTGAGTTGGAAATCACTAATCTGACTGAAAAACATAAAGATTTAGTGCATTCGATGGAATCGCATCTCTACGATGAAGCGGCATTAAAAGCGCGCGACAAAGCAGATAAAAAAGCGGAGAAAGCGAAGGCTAAAGAAGCCAAGATTGAAGCGAAGAAAATGACAGATACGGCAACGCTGGAACAAAGCCGTAAACCACATGTTTTCGTTTTGGATTTTAAAGGCAGTATCGATGCACGTGAAGTCGCTGCTTTGCGTGAAGAAGTGACAGCAATTCTGGCTGTTGCCAAAGAGGGTGATGAAGTGCTGGTGCGCCTTGAAAGTGGTGGCGGTATGGTTCACGCGTATGGCCTTGCTTCTTCCCAACTTGATCGCATCAAGCAGGCAGGTATTCCTTTAACAGCTGCGGTGGATAAAGTGGCTGCAAGTGGCGGTTACATGATGGCATGTGTGGCAGACAAGATCGTTGCAGCGCCTTTTGCCGTAGTAGGTTCCATTGGTGTGATTGCACAGTTGCCAAACTTCAACAAACTGCTTAAAAAGCATGACATTGAATTTGAGCAGCTAACCGCAGGTGAATTCAAACGCACGTTGACCATGTTTGGCGAAAATACCGACAAGGCGCGTGAGAAATTTGTTAGCGAGTTGGAAGAAACTCACACACTGTTCAAAGACTTTATTGCCGACCACCGTCCATCGTTGGATCTTGAAAAAGTGGCTACTGGTGAGCATTGGTTTGGCAATCAGGCACTGCCACTGGGATTAATTGACAGCATTGGTACCAGTGACGATTATCTGGTGTCGGCAGTGAAAGAAAAAGATGTGCTGGGCGTACGTTATGTTCAACGTAAGAAACTGGCAGAGAAACTGGCCGGTGCATCGGCAGAAGCGCTAGACCGCGTGCTGCTGAAGTGGATTAGCCGCGGTCAGCGACCAATCGTTTAGGAGTAAAAATGAACAATCAAAAGTGGGCACTGCTCTCGTTTGAAGGCCGGATGCGACGCCGAGATTACTGGCTGTACAGCGTCCCGGTATTGATTATGGTGCTGCCAACTTTCTTCTATCAGGGCGGGAATGTGGTGCTTGATGCACTGGCATTGGCGATTTCACTGTTTGCCATTTATGCTTCTATCGCGCTGAACATCAAACGGCTGAAAGACAGAAACAAGAGTCCTTGGTGGATTATTGTGACTTTTCTGCCGTTGGTAGGTCCTATCTTCGCGCTGGTGGAGTTAGGCATTCTTGATGGAACGCCGGGTCCAAATCAGTTTGGCCCAGATCCGAAAGGACGCGGTCAGAAGCCGGGCTCTGGTGGCGGTGATGATGTCCATCAGGACGAGAAAAAAGACACAGCAGTGTTTGAAGGTTAAAGATAAAAATGCCACCGAAAGGTGGCATTTTTATCACCGAACGCAACGTTTTACTGAATCGTATATTGTTTTGACAACTGGTGTGCCAGGTACTTAAACATATTAAAAACGGCAGTGGTTTTAGGGGTTGGCAGTCCGTTGTCGTCTAAAAAATACTCCCCTTTGAAGACCATGACACCGGCTTTTTCTTCGACAGAGTCAGTGTTCATGCCTTCTATGTAAGCATCATGCTCACGGATCATTTCGTTTGCGATTTTCAATAAATCGTCGGCGCTGATAGGTGTTTTCTCAGCCATTTTCTTCTCGATTCGGGTAGTGAAATGAAGGGGCATTATAGCGCTGGGAAAGGAAAAAACAGTAGGTTTGAACAAAGCCTCATTATTTTGCGGCTTCCGCTACTTATTGTGAGCCAAGCCAGAAAAATTCGAAGCGAAATGGTAAAGATGCTTCGGTCAATGGTAATGATTAGCGCGCCTGCCTGCTTTGGCCTGCACTTTAAGTCATGCTTTCTTAGCAATGACGAATAGAGGGTAAAAGTGCAGCGCTAAAGGGCTAGCGGTCTAAGATATCCTCGACTAATAAAAGTGAGACGGCAACATTTCCCTGATAGTGCAGACTTGTTGTTAACAAATGAACAACAACTGGGGAAGCAGCGACCAATCAGGGGAAATTAGATAGAAACTGGTTGATATTCGGATCGAGTCGCTCAATATTAAAAAAAGCGTCAGCATGGCACTGGAGTTGGAAAGCTCATCGATTGCCTGCGATCTGAATGAATTTTATGAATGAGAAACGCGAGGGCGTATTGGGTCACTATGGGTAAATCTCTCGTTATCGTGGAGTCCCCGGCAAAGGCAAAAACGATCAATAAATATCTGGGCAAAGACTTCATCGTTAAATCGAGCGTAGGTCATGTCCGAGATCTGCCTACCGGTGCCGCGCAAGGCGGCAAGAAAGCAACGCCAGTTTCAACCAAAGGGTTGAGTGCGGAAGAGAAAGAGCGCATCAAAAAAGAGAAAGACAAAAACGCGCTGATCAACAAAATGGGTGTCGACCCATACCGCAACTGGAAAGCAAATTATCAAATCTTGCCGGGCAAAGAAAAAGTCGTGCAGGAACTGAAAACGTTGGCAGAGAAAGCTGACCACGTTTATCTCGCAACGGATTTGGACCGCGAGGGAGAGGCGATTGCCTGGCACTTGCGGGAAATCATTGGCGGTGACGAAAGCCGCTTCAAGCGCGTTGTGTTTAACGAAATTACCAAAAACGCAATCCAGCAGGCGTTCGAAGCACCGGGCGAGCTGAACATGGATGGCGTAAATGCTCAGCAGGCGCGTCGTTTCCTCGACCGTGTTGTAGGCTTTATGGTGTCTCCGCTGCTTTGGAAAAAAGTCGCGCGTGGTTTGTCTGCAGGCCGTGTTCAGTCAGTTGCAGTGAAGCTGCTGGTTGAGCGTGAGCACGAAATCAAAGCCTTTATTCCAATGGAATACTGGGACATTCACACTGACACCACCACGGCGAGCCAAAATGCGTTACGTCTGGTTGTTGCCCAGCAAAATCGTGAAGCGTTTAAACCGCTGAACGAAGAGCAGGCAATGGCAGCAACGGCGGCGTTGCAGAAAGCGACTTACAAAGTGGTTGACCGTGAAGACCGTCCAACCTCAAGCAAGCCGTCTGCACCATTTATTACCTCGACGCTGCAACAAGCGGCGAGCACCCGCATGGGCTTCGGTGTTAAGAAGACCATGATGCTGGCTCAGCGTCTGTACGAGGCAGGTTACATCACCTACATGCGTACTGACTCGACCAATCTCAGTAAAGAAGCGGTTGAAGCTGCGCGCAGTTTCATTGGCTCTGAGTATGGTGACAACTATCTGCCATCTTCAGCGAATGTGTACGGCTCAAAAGGTAATGCACAGGAAGCGCACGAAGCGATCCGTCCTTCAAGTGTGGATGTGAAAGCTGATGATCTTCAGGGCATGGATCCAGACGCACATCGTCTTTACGACCTTATTTGGCGTCAGTTTGTGTCTTGTCAGATGGTGCCAGCGAAGTACGACTCCAGCACCATTACTGTGGAAGCAGGTGAATTTACCCTGAAAGCAAAAGGCCGCACCTTACGCTTTGATGGTTGGACACGTGTTCAACGGCCGATGGGTAAAAACGAAGACACCACGTTGCCACATGTTGATGTGGGCGAGATTCTGTCTTTGGAAAAAGTGGATCCGAAGCAACACTTCACCAAGCCACCTGCACGCTACACTGAAGCTGCACTGGTTAAGGAACTTGAAAAGCGTGGCATTGGCCGTCCATCGACTTATGCAGCGATCATTTCTACGATTCAGGATCGTGGTTATGTGCGTGTAGAGCAGCGTCGTTTCTACGCAGAGAAGATGGGTGAGATCGTGACAGACCGTCTGGATGACAGCTTCGCTGATCTGATGGACTACGACTTCACAGCACGTATGGAAGAGCATCTCGACCAAATCGCGATGGGTTCAGAAGATTGGAAAAATGTTCTGAACAACTTCTTCAAAGACTTCACTGGCGATCTTGAAAAAGCAGAGCTGGAAGAAGGTGAAGGTGGCATGAAGCCTAACAGCATCGTTATGACCGACATCGACTGTCCAACCTGTGGCCGTAAGATGGGTATCCGTACTGCATCGACCGGTGTATTCCTCGGTTGTTCTGGTTATGCACTGCCGCCGAAAGAGCGTTGTAAAACCACCATCAACCTGATGGATGAAGAAGGCATCGTTAACGTTCTTGAAGAAGACGTTGAAACCGCAGCGCTGCGTGCGAAGAAACGTTGTCCGAAGTGTGAAACGGCGATGGATGCTTACCTCATCGACCAAGACCGCAAGTTGCACGTTTGTGGTAACAACCCAAGTTGTGATGGCTATGTGGTTGAGAAAGGTGAGTTCAAGCTAAAAGGTTACGACGGCCCGGTGGTCGAGTGTGACAAGTGTGGTTCCGACATGGTGCTGAAAAACGGCCGTTTCGGTAAGTACATGGATTGCACCAGCGAAACCTGTAAGAACACCCGTAAGATCCTGAAGAACGGCGAAGTCGCGCCACCGAAAGAAGATCCAGTTCACTTCCCTGAACTGCCTTGTGAGAATTCAGACGCGTACTTTGTGCTTCGTGACGGTGCATCAGGTCTATTCCTGGCGGCAAGTAACTTCCCGAAATCGCGCGAAACCCGTGCACCTTTGGTTGAAGAACTGGCACGTTTCAAAGAACGCCTGCCTGAGAAGTTCAAATATCTGGCAGATGCACCATCAGAAGATCCAGATGGTCGCAAAGCAGTGGTCCGCTTTAGCCGTAAGAGCAAAGAGAACTACGTGCGTACCGAAGATGACGGCAAGCCTTCTGGCTGGACGGGTCTGTTTATCGACGGTAAGTGGGAAATCACTGACAAACGCAAGAAGAAGTAATCTCTTCACGCTAAAACGAAAAAGCACCTTCGGGTGCTTTTTTTGTGCCTGTTCCGAGCCTTAAGGCAATGACAATGTTATTTTTGGCGTAGGCTGGTTAGAGGTAGTTCGACAAGGAGAAAGTCATGGCATTAACCCCATTTCATGTCGCCATTCCAGTGCGACACTTGGAAGAATCCCGACGTTTCTATGCGGATGTCCTCAATTGTGGAGAGGGGCGCAGCAGCGATGAGTGGGTCGATTTCAATCTCTATGGTCACCAACTGGTGATTCATCATGATCCAAATATTGGTGAAAACAACACACTCAAGCTTCATCACAATGCTGTTGATGCCAAGTCAGTGCCTGTTCCGCACATTGGTGTTGTGCTGGAAATGGAAGACTGGCAACAACTGGCGGATAGATTGAAATCCAGAGGCGTCGAATTTGTGATTGAGCCCTACATCCGTTTTGTTGGCCAGCCCGGTGAGCAGGCCACCATGTTTTTCCTTGACCCAACCGGTAACGCGCTCGAATTCAAAGCCTTCAAAGACATCGAAGGCAAGCTGTTTGCCAAGTAAACCCGACTACTTGCCGCATGCGCTTTCAACCTGACGCTCATACGGCGTGATTGAAATCGGCTTTGCGTTCCCAATAAACTGTTCCAGTTCCGCCACGCAGGAGCCGCAGCCGGTTCCTGCTCCCGTTGACTCACCCAGCGATTTCACAGAACAAACGCCACTGTTATCGATGGCATTCTCAATGTCTGCTTTGGTGACCTTTTTACAGGTGCAGATGGTTCGTGATTTTGCTTTCAGCGTGCCGGCAAGAAAACCATGCATGATTTCCGGTTCAGCTTCGGCTGACACTAACTGGGAAATATCCGGTTGAGATCCGGCTAGCGACGATGGATATATCGCAGCAGCAAGTTCAAATTCTCCTGACTGAAGAGAAACCACCCGTTGCGTCTCGCCACTGGATGCAGTGACCAGAGTAGGCTGTTCATCATCTATCAATGCAGCCAACAAATCTTCCAACTCCAATGTTTTGACGGTTAGCTTGAGTGAATACAAGATACCGCTATCACATTGCTGTGATACCCAAAAAGCAGCGGGGATAGCATTGAGTTTTGTTTTATCCAACGGGGATCTAGAAACAATCTGCGCATCGAGATAGGTTTTTACCGATTTAACCTCTACAGGCGTCGCTTTGAACTCAGGCTGGCCGGAGAACGGATCCGTGTTGGAAGGAATGACAGTGCACACCTTGCCATCTGAACAGTTGGTATGTGTCCAGTGAATAGGGGCATAGCATTGCCCGACGGAAACGGTACTGGTCACTTTAGCAATG